>NZ_JBGFGK010000033.1:0-1024400 GCF_041224615.1 Allomuricauda sp. XS_ASV26
CCAGATGCAGGGGGAACATGGTCCCCCGCCCCCGCAGGTGCAGGGACATATACCTATACCGTGGCCGCAACGGCACCCTGCGCAACAGATGCAACTGCGACCATAACCGTCACAGAACAACAACAGCCCGATGCAGATAATCTGAGCAACGTAGAGGCATGTGATTCTTATGTCCTACCTGAATTAACCAATGGAAACTATTTTACTGGAAGTGGGGGAACAGGAACACCTTTGTCCGCTGGGGATGTTATTTCAACTTCCCAAACTATATATATATTCAGTCCAGGCAATGGGATATGCCCTTACGTAGAAAATTCATTTTCCGTGAACATTACTGGATTTAGTGTCTCTACCCATGTTCAGCATGAAACCTGCTGGGAAAATGACAATGGTTCGGTCTCAATAGAAATCGGAGATGCGGATTTCCCTGTTACCGTTCAGCTTAACAGTATGGAACCTATGGTTTTCAATACAGATTCATTCTCCATAACCGATTTGTCTCCTGGAAATTATGAAATGAGTGTGATTGATGACACAGGTTGTGAAACCAATACAAATTTTACCATTCTGCAAGGCGGACCCAACCTTAGTGGTTCGGTAGATGTAATGTATTTGTGCGATGCCAACCTTCCATCAAACACAATTGATGTAACTCTCTCTGATTCATCTATCAGCAGTGATGTGCTATATGCTCTGGACTCTACTGACCCGAATGATTTTATCCTAAGTCCTGATTTTGGAAATATAAATCCTGGAAACCATAGTCTATTCATACTCCACAGCAATGGTTGTGTAGGTGAGATTACATTTGAGGTTGAAAACTTTGAACCATTAGAGTTATCGCTTACCAGCGAATATGTGAATCAAATCACTGCAAATGTTACTGGTGGCACTGCGCCTTACACCTATTATTTTGATGATAATGATGCAACTGATTCCAACACATATACCATTACCAGAAGTGGAGCCTTTACAGTAAGAGTGATTGACAGTAATGGTTGCGAGGTTGTACAAAGTATTTCCATGAACTTAATGGAAATCACTATTCCGGATTTCTTTACTCCAAACTTTGATGGACAAAACGATTATTGGGCTCCAAGAAACACTGAACTGTTCCCTGATATAGAAACATACATTTTTGATAGATATGGAAGAAAGATATGGACTCTAGGGCCTTCGGAGGCCTGGGATGGCGAATATGATTCAAAACCTATGCCATCTGGCGATTATTGGTATATAGTAAAATTAAATGATGGGTCTGGACGTGAGTTTGTAGGACACTTTACATTGTATAGATAAAATTGAATTGATAGATGAAGAAAATTATAATGACATTAATGTGTATGAGTTTTTTACTGATGAAGGGACAGGAATTGACCATACCTCAATTGTCTCAATACTTATCGGACAACCCGTTTTTAATGTCGCCTACCTATGCTGGAATTGGAAACTATGTTAAGGTAAGAATGAATGGGGTAACCCAATGGGTAGGTATTAAGGATGCTCCAGATACACAGACATTGTCCGCCGATGTGCGTTTGGGAAACCGATCAGGAATTGGGATGGTGATTTACAATGATTCCAATGGTGAAACCAAACAACGGGGAGGCAAAGTTTCTTTTGCACACCATTTAACCATGGATAAATATGACGACCAATACTTCTCCTTCGCATTGTCCTTCAACCTTAATCAGATCAGATTCGATATTGAAAATTTTGACCCTGAAGCCGGTGATGATCCTGCCATAACAAACGACAGGTCATCCAGCAATCCAAATTTTGATATTGGAGTCTTGTACCGTCGTAACGGATTTTACATGAGTGTCAATGCCGCCAATATTTTGAACAAACAGTTGGAAAAATTCGACCCTATTTTTGAACCGAACACTTTACGTAATTACTCTGTGTATTCTGGATATAAATTCAGAAAAAGTAGAAGGGCTGACTTTGAAATAGAACCTTCTGTCTTTTTCCAATATTTTGAAAATGATGGAAGATCTATAACGGATGTAAACACCAAGTTCAAATGGTACGATTTTCTGGACTATTACTATGCTGGACTTACTTATAGGTTTTTGAACGATCAGTTAGGATCCCCACTTTATATAGCCCCAATTATTGGGCTGAAGAAGGGGGATTTTTACTTCGGTTACTCATATCAAGTCATTGTAAACGAATTACTCGGATATTCCTCGGGGACCCATGTGGTTACCCTTGGAATCGATTTATTTCAAGGAATATCAAATTGCTCATGTACTTATTAATATTAACATTATGAAAATGCTTACCCAATCTTTATCAAAAATTTACCTACTATCTTTAATTATCGGTATGTCTTGTTTGTCCTGTAGTCAGGATGATGCGGTATTATCTGCCTTGGATAGTCCCGAAGTTGTTGTTCAACAATCTACCAAGGACACATTGGTTTATGCCATTGTGGACAACTACAAAATTCCCATTGTTCTTTCGATTCCCGAAGGTTGTGATTCCGGAGGGCATTCTGCAGTAGTTGTAATGCACGGTTCAGATGGAATGTGGATTGATCATGATCCAAAAACAGGTAAAATGTCAGGTCAAAATAGCGAATGGCGAGAATTGTTCAATGCAAATTGTATAATCGGTGCATTTGTAGATAGTTATTCGGGCAGAGGAGTATCCACCCGATCGGGAAAATGGACAACTGCTCCGGATAATTTTAAAATAAGCTCACAGTTTATTCGACCAAGAGATGCCTATGCCGCCCTAGATGTATTACGAAAGCTTAAATTGGAAGATGGCACCAATTTGGTCAACCCTAAAGATGTAGGATTACTTGGGTTTTCAGATGGGGCAAGCGCTGTTGCCTCTACCTTGTACAATACGAACAAGACACCTGCCGATTGGCAATGGACCCAAACTTTTGATGGAAAGGAATACAATTCCTCCTCTGGGGTTTTAGCTCCGGCACCCAACCCAGAAACAGGGTTTGCAGGAGGTGTATTTTATTATGGTGGTTCTGGCGGCTACAATTATTGGGGAGCAAGTCCGTGTGGCGGAAATGCCCTAAACGGAAATGTTTTTGAGCCCTATGCACCAATGTTATATCAAATCCCATCGGACGGCTATTTAACGGAAAACACGCTTTGTATGATCGATGTTCTTAAGGAAAAGGGAGCTCCAGTTGAATTTAGAATATACGAAGGTGTTGGCCATGGGTTTGATTTCGGGGACAACAACAAAAGAGCCATTGCGCGAACCAATGCCATAAATTGGTTTAAAAAAATATTCGAAAATAATTAGTAAATCATCAGTAGTTCATAATCTACTCCCGGAAGGACCGAACACCAAGTACATATGTTCAACTTAATTTATTGAACCATATTATACCCCAATAATATTGAACCAAACTCCTGAAATAGGACCAAATCAGAACACCTAAAACTTAAATGACAATGAAAGGGAATTTTTTAGAAAAATGGATTTTAGACCTGGTAAAATCAGAATACGAATTTGGTAAAATACCAAAACATGCCTCTTATAAATTAAAGGAGCGAATGGATGATTTTATTGAGGTGACCATTGAATGGATGGATAACGAGAACAATAATCACAAAATTGTTTATCATGCTAGGGCTTATGGAAAAATGAAAGTAAACAGCAGTCTTGAAATTGCCAAGGACCCTGTATTTGAGCTTGAAAATTATTACACATTAGAAATTCATACCTATATCAACCATATAAAAAGGAATTACAGCACGCGAAAAATCGCCAATTATGATGTTATGGGGGTTATTGGCCAGATTCAAAACGCAGAAAAGAAATAAACGGTCTACTCTATAACTTTTCTATGCTTGAGTTGTTAAACTTTCACAGGATTTATGCCAATGCCCGTTTTGGGAATTGGCATAAATCGAGAAGCCCATGCATTTCATCCATAAAAAGGAACATGTAATCGATTGATTTTCATCCGTCAATTGGAAACACCCATTCGTGAATTGGCACCCAAAATACTCAATATTAATTTGTTATTTGTGGTGTGATTTAAAGTTCCCAGGTTTTAAACAAATATTTATTTCATGCATTTACTAACCATAATTTGGACGTTGCTTTGCGCTGCTATTATTATAGGATATCCCGTTTATCTTATAAAAAAGTCTCCATCTATAATGAGGAGTCACAAGGATACTCCCCAATCATCAACTCAAAATACCGTGGAGCTGTTATCTTTTGATATTAGGGAACAATTACCGGGATGGTCCTTTACTTTAGATGTTCCTCAAATCACAGAAAACATACTCAGGAACAATCCAATACTTTTTTATTTAGAGTCGGAGAATTCGTGCCTTAAATTACCCTTGAACAACCCCGCAATGGGCTATAAGGTAAATGTATATAAAAATGTAGGGAAGGTTTATGTAACATTTAAATCTATTAAAGATGGAGTTTCGAATTTTTATGTTCCCACATGGCATTTAAAAAAACTCAAAGTTTTGATCATTAAATCCGAGGATTCAAGGGTCAACGGTAATTGGGAAACAGGTTCAAATACATCCATGATACACAAAAACCTAAAAAAATCGGGAATAAACATCAACGATTATGAAGATGTTCTAGGTTATGTAAGCAACATCGCATCCATTGATTTTAAAGGGCATTTTATCGCTAAAATGCCCACTAAAAAATCTTTGGGAAGTTTAAGTTCAAAAAGCAAGGAACATACTTTGTGCCATTCGGCATAACAATTATCCAACAAGAAAATTTAGTGTTCTCCTGTTACCAAGTGGGGTTTCATAAAGTCTGTAAACCCCACTTTTATAAAAAGAGAATACTATTATATAAACCCAAAAAGGGCATTCGTGAATTGAAACACCCCTTACATCAAATCAGCATGATTTTTTAACTCTAGGCAATGTAGATTTAACCATTGAAAAAAATAAACTATGGGCTGCACACATGAAATAATTGTTCTTGTCTTCGGTTCTGGCGATGAAGACAGTGCAGTCCAAAATATTTAGATAGATTATTTGATAAAACTCACCATTAGTAATTTCTTCAGCTGAAAGCAAGTATGGGGTTATGCTGCGCAACAGTTAAAACAAGAAAAGAAAGTGGTGAGTTATTTTCACACTTACGCTCCATTGTCCTATAAAAAAATGATGAGCCAGTATTAATTGAGTAAGTGTATACTTCCCCCAAAGAGCTTTTTAAACCAAAGAGAAGTAGTAATTGGTTTTATTTCACTCAGAAAATTAAACACTTAAGTTCAGAAAAAAAGAGTAACTTGATATTAACTAAAAAAAACGAAAACAGAGTTGTTTCAATGCTTTATTTTACAAAGTGTAGAACTTCAGCAATTACCCAAATATAAAAATAATAATCAAATTCCCCAACAAATGAAAGAAAAATCTTTTTAAAGTCACAAATCCTATCTCTTTTTTAAACTTAACCCGATTAATGCCCTACTCGATCAACAATGTGCTAAACACAAAAAAATACAACAAAGCAGCCTTTTTATTGCTTGTCACTAAAAGGTTCGACCTATTTAAAATCAAATTTAATTCTACCATTAATCCCGTGCTCTTAACATGGGTATTCTTTGTTCTGTGGTTTATAAGTCCTTTACAACTTATTACTGCCCAACAAATTTCAGACGATCGTGAAGTAACAATGATTCAATCTTCATACTTGAAAGATCAAAGTAATCTTCTGGAAATTGAAGACATTCTCCAACACGACTATAGTTTCACTCCTTTTACAACAAACCCAATAGATAACCTAGATGCTACCTATTGGATTAGACTGGATCTTAAAAAAGACCGTGAAACCTTGTGTACGCAAAAGCAATGGTCACTCAGATCTCCCAGTTTAAGTGAAGCTACTTTATTTAGTGAATACGGGGACGAGATCGAGGAATATAAATTCGGAAAATTTAACAGTACGGAAAAACAAAGTTCTTTATTATACAATAATGGCGCTCCATTCGATAAAGAAGGTTTATTTTTCGATAGATATCTATACGTTAAGATCAAAACATACTTCCCTGTAGCACAACCCTTAAAGTTTCACTACCTACCCAATGTGTCCAACCGATTTTATACCGATTATTATACAGATATGGACTTAAGAACAATCGCACCTTCTCTCTACTATCTAGGGGCTTGTTCTATGATCTGCATAATGTTTTTGGTCATATATTTTACTATCTTGAAAACCGAATTCTTGTTCTATTCATTATACGTTCTGTTTTCTATAATTTATCTTGCAGGTAACAACGTGCCAGAGCTGTACATTTTTTTTAATAGTAAGTATACTTTTTGGATAAACGTCATATCTCAAATATTTATAAACCTCTTCTATCTGATTTTTGCCAAACTATACCTGAACACCAAAAAAAACTACACGTTTTTAAACAGCATAATAAACATTGTTATTGCCGTCCTTATAGTATTGATTATTCTTCATTTCATTGCTTATTTCTTGTCCTTTTATCAGTTTCAGGACCAAATATTGGATGTACAGAGAGGATTTATGACCATTTGGGGGCTTTTCTCAATGACCTATTTAGCTTTTAAATACAAGGATTCATTGGTAATTTTTATTGTTTTAGGTTCTTTCATATATATGATCGGGGCCCTGGCCTACTTATTCTCTGGCGATAAAAACTATATGATGACAGGATTGATCATAGAAATCTTGATTTTCTCCCTAGGTCTGGGTTACAAGATAAAACTTGATTATATGGATAGACTTAATCTACAGAAAGAAGTTTTCAGCAAAGAAATAGTTGCCAAACAAGCGCAAATGAACCCACATTTTATTTTTAACTCATTAAGCTCTATTCAACATCTGATCATTCAAAACGATAAAATGTCCGCTCTCAACTATCTGTCAAAATTCTCCAAACTCACCAGAAATGTGCTTGAAAGCTCACATTTGACCACGGTAACACTAGATGAAGAAATCAGTGTAATAAAATCGTATCTTGAGTTGGAATCCTTGCGCTTTGACAGCTCTTTTCAATATAGAATAAACGTGGCAGAGAATCTTGACACTGAAAATGTCAACATACCTTTAATGCTTGTGCAGCCATTTGTGGAAAATGCATTGATCCACGGGTTAATAGGCAAAAAAGAGGGGAAAAAAGAAGTTGAAATTAGAATCTACAATAAAGATGGATTCTGCGTGATAGAAGTTGAAGATAATGGTGTTGGACGACATAATAAGAATAGAGTATTAAACAAAACTGGTCAAAAATCCCGCGGGATGCAGATTACCCAAAAAAGGCTACAACTACTCAATAACGGCCAGCCCAACAAAAATACGGTAGAGATTGTGGACAAGTATGATGCTAACAGTCAATCAAAAGGAACCAAAGTGATACTAAAAATACATAACCCCTAATACCAACCCAATGATTTTAAAAGCAGTAATTATCGAAGATGAAAAACATAGCAGGGAAACCCTAAAGTCTATGTTGGAAGAATTTTGCAAAGACGTTCAAGTAATTGCAACGGCCGGCTCTGTTCAAGAAGCCGTAAAAGTATTATCCATTTACAGCCCCGACATTGTTTTTCTGGACATAGAACTACAATCGGGAGTAGGTTTCGATGTTCTTGAACAGATCAAAGATCCAAATTTTGAGGTGATTTTTACCACCGCATTCGAAAAGTATGCGATAAAGGCCATAAAGTTCAGCTCCTTGGACTATCTACTTAAACCCATAGATCTGGACGAGCTACAACAAGCCGTAGAGAAAGCCAGAACCCGTATGGACACCAATGTGTACCGGGAGCAATTGGATACTTTAATGCAAAGCATCTCCCGCGGTAAGGTTAGACCGGAAAAAATCTGTTTGGCCACCACGGCAGGAATGGAATTTATCGGGATAGACGAAATTATCGCTTGTAAAGCAGATGGCTCCTATACCATCTTTATGCTCGAGGACGAGAACACCCTACTGGTGAGCAAACATTTAAAAGAATATGAAAACCTGTTATCCGAACACCAGTTCATGAGGGTTCATAACAGTTTTCTCATCAATCTAAAAAAGGTAAAAAAGTATGTGAAGTCAGATGGGGGATATGTAATTATGAACAACGATTTGCAGGTAAATATTTCCCCAAGAAAAAAAGACGACCTAATAGAGGCCATGAAACGTTTGTAGAAGGACTTAATCCTTATTGCTTACCAATCCTTTGGTGAATTCGTTCAGTGCTTCGACCTTTTGTTCAAAGTCCCCCTTTAAGGTCTTCCTATATTTGTTCAGATTGTTTACGAGATCATCAATGTTGTCCGGCAGTACATCTTCAAAAAATTGACGAAGGCGCTTGGCCGTTGTTGGCGATTTCCCATTGGTGGATATGGCAACTTTCACATTTCCCTTGGTCACTATACCGCCCATATAAAAATCGCAAAATGGAGGATTATCCGCCACATTTACCAAATTACCCTGCTCCCTACAATCATGGTACACTTGCTCGTTGACCTTGGGCTTGTCCGTACAGGCGATCACAATGTGTTTCCCTTTTAGAAAATGATCTGCATAAACATCCTTTGTGATCTCAACATTGTGCTTTTTGGCCAATTCCAAAGTATCTGATAAAAATTCGGGCGCTACCATTTGAACCTGTGCCCGTGGACTGGATTTCAGCAAAAAAGTCAACTTTTCCAAGCCTACGTTACCTCCCCCAACAATGAGTACCTTTAAATGGGAAACCTTTAAAAAAATGGGGTACAATTCATTCCTCTCCATAGCGTTTTGTTTACAACTAAAACTTTGCCAAAGATACTGACTATTTCCGGCCGGGGAATACGGATCGTTAGAATGTAGGGGGGTCTTTCTGCTTTTTTGAGGATTTAAACTCGTACCTAACAAATAACTCGTGTGATCCACCTGTATAGCTAGCCAAATTGGAGGTGGTTAGATCATAGGCATACCCAGCACTAAAGTTGGGGTTGATCTGCATGCCCAATAAAGTAGAAAAGGAATCGTCCCAGCGGTAGGCCAATCCAAAGGTAAAGGTTTCCCGTAGCATAGCGTTTACCGATACATCGGCGATAATCGGCGCACCGGGCACCCATTTTACAAAAAAGGCAGGTTTTAACTTTACATCTGGGGTCAAATCCACTACTTTGCCCCCTATAAAATAATAATGTAGCCGTTCGGCAGCTATCTCCTGCTCTTCCCCGTCGTAGTGTTTTTGTGAAAAGAAATTGGGAATAGCAAACCCCAAATATCCTTTTTTGGTATCATAGAACAACCCTGCACCAATAGTAGGGAAAAACTTGCTCTTTATATTATTCTGAAATGCCACATCGGCGTCCTCTGTTAGGCCCTTGGAAAAATCAACATCAAAAATGCGTCCGCCCAATTTCATGCCAAAAGAAAGTTTACTATTGGCACTGTCCAATTGTATGGTATACGAAACATTGCCATCCACAGAAATTTCGGAAGATGGACCAAGGGCATCTCGGGTAATAATCCCCCCTGCCCCGATTTTATTTTCCAATGGCATATCCACGGCCAATACTTGGGTATTCGGAGCTCCATTTACACCTACCCATTGCGAACGATGCAACAATAGAGCAGTTAAATGGCCATGGTTACCGGCAAATGCAGGGTTAACACTCATGGTATTGTACATGTACTGGGTAAACTGGGGGTCCTGTTGAGCATAACCGGAATAGACAAACAGAACCATGAGCAGAAAACAGATTTGCCTTGCCCCTTTTACTTTATGTTTAAACCAAACCATCCCCATACTTATCTGTTTATATACAACCAATCGGTTCGTGGTTCCGAACCATCGCCCAAATCCAACACATAATAATATGTTCCCACGGGCAATTGATCCTCTGGTTGAACTACGGCACGGCCATTAGTGGTACCGTCCCAATCATTTTTATACGATCTTGTCTGGAAAACAATATTTCCCCATCGGTTGTACACTTGTAGCAAATTGTTCGGATATTGCGCAATACAATCGATTTTAAAATAGTCGTTTACCCCGTCCCCATTGGGCGAAAACTCGTTATACACCACCAAACAACCAGGTTCCACAAAAGCCTCAGCGGAGTTATTGCTTTCATCTATATCCCATTGATCTACAAATGCCAAACTCACTCGGTTGATGTAATCGTCAACATCCGCAACCTCAACCGTAAGCAATAGTGTGGCCGATTCTGTTGTTGGCAAAGATTCAATTTCCCAAAAAGAGGCCGATGCATCGTACGTTCCATTGGTTGTTTCGTGGCTTACATATGTATATCCCAATGGCAACTCTTCCTGAATTCCGATATGGGTGGCGTCATCTAAACCTTGATTGACAACGGTAATCTCAAAAATTACCTCATCCCCGATATTGGGCGAGGCATTGTCCACATGTTTTGTGATGACCAGATCGGTTGTTTGTGGCACTACAAAAGCAGCGGCCTCATCGTCATCCACAATGCCATCGGAAAGATCATCTGCATTGGTACCTGTTGATGGGTCACTGTCAGGATCTGGATATAAACTTGACGATATATATGCTTCGTTCAAATATTCGTTCTCGGTCCCTGTGGGCGGATTGACCACCGCCAAAATCTCCAAGCTTTCCGTATCCTGATTCAAAATTGCCCTATTGATGTTCCATAGTCCAGCATTTGCTTGGTAAACACCCGCGGTAGCACTATGGGATTCGTAAGTATAACCGATAGGCAATATATCGGTAACCGAAACATTTCTTGCATCGGACGGCCCATTATTGGTAATGCTCACCACAAAGCGAACTAGATCTCCCACATTCGGGTTGGCGTTATCCACCGTTTTGGATAAAGAAAGATCGTTAAGTCCGCCCGGAACTGGAATTATCGTTGATTGATCATCCTCAGAGCCCAAATTGTTGTTTGGGGTGGAATCGGGGTCATAAATGTCCGAAGCTATAAGTTCGGCAGTATTCTTATACTCTCCATTTGGAAGTACGATTACTCTTATTTCCAAAGTTTGGGTTGTTGCATTGGCAAGGGAAGGCAGATCCCAAGACCCTGCTATTTCATCATAAACACCGGCAGAAGGCATGGCGGACACAAATTGATAACCATTCTCCAGTTCATCTTCGATGATCAGCCCGGTCGCATGGTTGGGGCCATTGTTGGCAATTTGAATGGTAAAGACCACTTCATCACCAACTTCAGGATTCATGCTGCTTACAGTTTGACTTATTGAAATATCCGCCACTTGTCGTGGAGATATTGTTTTATAATCTTGATCATCCTCTGTTGGGATATTGTTGTTCGGTGTGGAATCTACATCAAAAAAAGTAGCACTTACCACTTCGGAGTTTATATCGTAATCTCCTGTCGGGTTCACTTCAGCTACGATGCTCAGCTCCATCTGGGTTGCCAAGGCAAGATTCCCAACATTCCAAAGTCCTGTAGATGGATCAAACGACCCATTAGAATTATCGGAAATATATGTAAATCCATCCGAAAGTAAATTTTCCAAGGCCACTCCAATGGCATCACTGGGACCTTGGTTGGCCAATGTTACGGTAAAGGTTACCTGTGTTCCTACATCAGGAAACTCGTTGTCCACCGCCAAGTTCAAATTTAAATCTGCAGATGGCACGGGTGTAGTACCAGCACTATCTTGATCGTTTTCAAAAACATTATTGTTATTGGGAATGGAGTTGGGGTCCAATTGATCTGCGGCAAATACTTCGGTTACATTAAAGTAATCCCCTTGATCGTTCACTGTTGCCACTATAGAAAGTGTTTCTGTGTTTCCATCGCCGATATCTGCGTTTAAGGTCCACATACCCGTTGTAGGGATATAAATTCCCGCAGTTGCGCCATGGGAAACATAGGTATAACCGTCCGGTAATAGATCCATAATTTGAACCCCTGAGGCTTCACTAGGGCCTAAATTGGTAATGTTTAGGGTAAAGATCACATTTTGTCCCACGTACGGGCTCAATTCGTTTACGGATTTGCGCAACAGGAGATCGGCCACCGGAACTACAATTGGTTCTATGGTCTGTTGATCATCTTCGGTCTCGTTATTGTTATTGGGGCTTGAATCTATATCCCTTTCGGCCACATTGGTCAACTCGGCCGTGTTGCTGTAGTTTCCAGTTGGCAACACATCTACGGATATTTCCAAAGTCTCCGAAATCCCGTTCGCCAAATTGCCCACTACCCAAGAACCATTGGTGGCATTGTACGTTCCCACAGATGGGTTTGCTGCCAACAACTGATATCCTGTTGACAGTACATCCGTTACCACAACATTGGTGGCATCACTGGGGCCATTGTTTTGTACGGTTACCGTAAAGCGTATTTCTTCTCCGACTTCTGGGACAAGTTCGTCAACAGTTTTGGTTATTTCAATATCTACCAACGGTTCGGGGACCACCGAAATACTATCTTGGTCATCCTCTCCCAGAAGACCGTTATTTGGTGCGGAATCCACATCTGTTTGGTCATGTCCTGTAATTTCTGCTGTATTTTCGTAAATACCGGAGGCATTTACATTGCACAAAATCGAAAGGCTCGTTGAATTGCCACTGGACAATGTACCAACATTCCAGATTCCAGTTATCTGGTTATAAGTTCCTCCACTATTGTCCGAAACGTAAGTGTATCCCGATGGCAACAGGTCGGTAACTTCCACCGAGGTGGCATCACTTGGTCCATCATTGGTCACTACAATTGTAAAACGGACATTATCGCTCACCAATGGTGGGGATTTATCAATGCTTTTGGTCAAGGATAGATCGATCAACTCCTGGGGCGATATTACTACATCCCCTTGGTCATCTTCTGAGGAAACACCATTTGCCGGAGTCGAATCTATATCAAAAGCGTCCGAAGCGATAATTTGTGCGGTATTGGTATGGTTTCCTGTCGCATTGACCTCTACATTTATGGTAAGTGTTTGAATACTGCCATTGGCCAATGTCCCCACTTCCCAAAAGCCGCTAATGGGATCGTACGTGCCTGTTGTTGCTGAATAGGAAATATATTTGAAGCCCGAAAGTATTTGATCTACGACCCGTACATTAGTGGCGTCGTGCGGTCCATTGTTGGCAATGGTTATTTCAAAACCGATCTGTTCGGTCACAAAGGGAGATAAATCCCCTCCTACCACTGTTTTGGTCAGTGATAAATCGGCTTGTTGGGGTGCTGGAGTAATATTGTCCTCATCATCTTCACTTTGATCTCCGTCATCGTTGTTCGGTGTACTATCCACATCCAATTGATCGGCAAAAATAATTTCTGCAACGTGTGTAAACTCCCCCATCGTTGCCGTTGGGGTCAATACGGTAGCATCAAAACTCAGTGAGGCCGTATTTGTACCTACAGGAACGTTTATACCTGTCCAACTAACTTTATCCGTAATAAAACTAAAAGTTCCGCTATTGTTTATTGCGGTTACATTGTTGAAACCAGATGGAACAAGGTTTTCAATGGCGACACCCGTGGCGTCAACATCCCCAAAATTGCTCAAATTAATTGTAAAAGTCACTACATCACCAATATTCGGCAGTGGATCGTTAACTACTATTTCCAGTTCCAAATCTACTCCTTCGATGGTAATCCCCACTGTGTCCGAAGCAGTATTGCAGGTAACATCCGAAACGGTCCATTCAAAAATATAGGTTCCCAAAGCAGTATTGAAGACTTGGGTGCTTGGATCGGTGGCATCATCAAAAGTCACTAGGGTTGGGCCCGATAGTTGTGTCCAAACACCGGAACCGACCGGAGGCACATCGGCACCCAAAAACACCGTCGTCGTACGGTCAAAATTTTGGTCCGAACCTGCATTGACCGAACAATCCTGCGAATATCCAGCTTTAATTGATGCCAAGACAAAAAGTACCATCAATAAAGAATGCCTGCAACGCAGGAGGGTTAGCGGTTTGTTCATAGTCTAGCTGCTGAGGTTTATCCTTACGAAGTAAGGCTTCTCCAAACTTATCAAGAACAGGCTAGAATAGATAAGTTATGTTGTATGCAAAGGGGCTTTTGTTGTGAAATAGTATAAATATGATGAAAGAAACAACCTACCTTTTCCTAAGCTTTTCTTTCTTATTGTAGATATAAAACGATACTAAACCCAATATTTAATTCATCTTAATTCAAACATCCTTGACCATTAGCACATTTCGCTGGTTTTTTTATAAATTTGCTTTTCCATGAAAAAGAATCGTCTTAGCAATAGTATCGCTTACGGTTTGTTTGTCCTCTTTTTGGCAACCAAGCTCGTAGGCTTACATGCGCTAACCCATCATAACGATACAGACGATTATCTAGACCATTGTGAGATATGCTTGAATATAGCACACGATAGTCAATCCCCTGGAATAGTAAACGATATTGTTGAGCCTACCATTGAGAACACTGTGGTTTACTATCCAAAAGTTACCAATTCCTATTTTTTTGAGGTTTCCGGAACGCTTACCATAAGCCATCTGTTTTCGAGGCCTCCCCCTACCACATAACATCCTCCATCCTCGTTTTTGGTATTTAGATTTTTACCATTTACTATGACTTGATTTTGCTTAAAATCCAAAACTTGCTTATGGTGTATGCAATACATCAGTTTTTGACAAATACTTGTTTTAAGCATTAAGTCGACCCTCTATACTAGAAACACACTTGATGGAACCTCCATAAATGCTTCCCCCAAAAGAGAAGCTAGTTACAAAATCTAGTTTTTATAATGATAAAATACACACTTCTTGCTTGTTTGTTTATTGGTTTCAACACTTTGATTTGGGCTCAGGAAACCTACACTATTAAAGGTTCGGTTATTGATTCGAGTACTTTGGCCCCTATATCAGGCGCCAATATTGTTGGTAGTACAAAACATGCCGTCTCCTCGCTAAACGGTGAATTTATTATTGAGAATATACCTAAAGGAGCTCATACATTTGAAATATCCCACATTGCCTACGCTCCTATCAAATTGGTTATAGAAGTGGATCGAAACCTTAGCGAATACACAATAAAATTAACGGAGAAGGTGACCAATTTAGATGAGATTGAGCTACTTGGAAAAAGTGACAAAAGACAGGCTCAAGAACTCTCAACAATTTCAGTTGGAGTGGACAAGGAATTTTTGGAAACCAACCGCGAGAACAGCTTAATGCAAACCCTTAAAAAAATTCCTGGTGTAAGCACCATAACCATTGGCTCAGGGCAATCAAAACCCGTAATCAGGGGGCTCGGATTTAATCGGGTAAGTGTGGTCCAAAACGGCATTAAGCACGAAGCCCAACAATGGGGAAATGATCATGGGCTCGAAATAGACCAATACGGAATAGAGAACATACAGATCATTAAAGGTCCCGCATCTTTATTATATGGCTCCGATGCCATAGCCGGTGTAGTGGACATCCAGCCCTCAAAAATACCCATGCCGAACTCCTTTAATGGTGAAGTAAACCTACTTGGTGAGACCAATAATGATCTTTTAGGTATTTCCACTGGAATCCAAGGAAGAAAAGAACAATGGTTCTATCGTGGGCGATTGACCTACCGGGATTATGGCGATTACAAAGTGCCCACCGATAAAATTTATTACGAGGGCTACGTTTTTGACCTGTACGAAAATCATCTCAGAAATACAGCGGGCATGGAAGCCAATGCCAGTGCTAGCATTGGTTTTGTAACGGAAAACATTAAATCAGAAACTTTTTTCAGCAATGTAAACGCCAAAAATGGATTCTTTGCCAATGCCCATGGTCTCGAGGTTAGGAACTCCTCTATCGATTATGATAGTTCCGATCGGGATATCGATTTACCCTACCACAAGGTAAACCACTTTAAAATAACCAATAACACCACTTTTTATAAAGGAGCGCACACCATTCAGTTGGACCTTGGTTACCAAAACAACCAAAGAGAGGAGCACTCCGAACCTGTTCCCCATGGTTATATGCCCACACCCCCCAACAGCAGGGAAAGGGTATTTACAAAAAACACCTATTCGCTGAACTTAAAAGACACCTTTAAGCCCAATGATAGACATGACATTGTTTTTGGAATAAATACGGAATACCAGAACAATAATATAGGTGGATGGGGCTTTCTGATTCCTGCTTATGACCGGTATACCGCGGGAGTGTTTGTATTTGACCATTATAAAATCAGTGAAAATTTACACTTACAGGGAGGTTTGCGATACGATGCTGGCCTAATGCGGACAACATCCTACACAGACTGGTTCCGATCTGTTGTAAACAATCCCGATGGCACCACCTCCAATGTATTTTTGCAACGTGCACGAGACGAGGATTTGGAATTTGGCAACCTAAGCGGCTCTTTGGGTTTGAGCTACCTCAATAATAATACTACATATAAAGTAAACGTTGGAAAGAGTTTTAGAATGCCTTTGGCCAATGAGTTGGCTTCAGATGGGGTAAACTATCATATGTACCGTTACGAAAGGGGAAGAATAGATCTAGACCCAGAACAATCCTATCAAATAGATTTGGATATCGATCATTCCAACAACTATTTTGATTTTGGTATCAGCCCTTTTTTCAACTATTTTGAAAATTACATTTATCTCAACCCTACCTCCAATTACTATGAGACCTTACAAGTGTACGAATATACCCAAAGCGAGGTAGTCCGTTTTGGTGGCGAGGCACGGGTAGGTGCAACCGTCGGCAATGATCTACGTTTGGATGCTTCTTTGGAATATGTGTATTCCAGACAGACCAGTGGACCCAAAAAGGATTTCACGCTACCCTTTAATCCGCCCCTCTCCACTTTGCTCTCTGCCAACTATCAATTTAAGAATGTATCCTTTTTAAAAGCACCGAGTATCACCGCGGAATATAGGATAACCGCTGCCCAAAACGATATTGTACCTCCAGAGGAAAAAACAGAAGGTTTTCAAGTACTCCATATATCTGCCATGGCAGGGATAACAATGTTCAAAACGGCACAACCTATGCAATTACGCATAAAACTAAATAATGTATTCAATACAGAATACTACGATCACACCAGTTTTTATCGGCTTATCGACGTTCCGGAACCTGGCAGGAACTTATCCATTTCGATGACCATACCATTTTAAATAAATCAAATTAAGTCTAATATCGAAAACAGAAGAAAAATGAAATCAATGTTAAAACCACTTGCAATTATCGCATTTTTAGGCGTAGCCCTTCAATCTTGTAGTAGCGATGATGATGGAACCGACGCAGTAGCAGCCCCGGTTATCGCCAATTTTGAATTTGGAGAGGGCAGTGCCCATTCTACCGATCAAGTTGCCTATAAAGGATCGGACCTTCATTTAGAAGCGGAAATTACTGCCGAAGGAGTTGTACAAAGTATCTCCATCGACATTCATTCAGACGAGGTAGAGGCCGGAGAAGGTGAAGTAGATTGGGATTACGAACAAACTTGGACCGATGCCGATTACTTGGTGATCAACCCTACATTCCATGAACACATTGATATTCCGACCAACATTCCCGCGGGAGAATACCACATTGAACTGGTAGTGACCGATGCCCTTGGAAATACAACGGAAATCGAAGGTCACATCCAAATTCTTGATCCTATAACCGTAAGCGATTTTGAAATGGATGAAACCGTAGAGCGAGGAAGCGATTTCCATATAGAATTTATGATCGAAGCGGTAAATGGTATACATGAGGTATTGGTGGATGTTCATGCCCACGACCTTGAAGTAGGCGAAGGAGAAGTGGAATGGGATTACGAAGGCGACTTTTCCGAGGATTACCACGAATTGACCGAAGCAGAGTTCCATGAGCACATAGAAGTACCTGCTACTGCTCCAGCAGGGGAATATCACATTATTTTTACTATCGAGGACGAGGATGGAAACATCCACGAATTCGAAGACCATATCGATATTACAGTACCTACAGTTTAATATGAATATCCGTGGGGCCCTTTAGGGCTCCACGGTTTTAAAAAAAACTATGAAACTAAAATTTAAACACATCTTTATCGCCACTTCAATCATATTTTTGTCGAGCTGCTCAAGTAGTGACGACTCTACTGTTGATGAAGAAAAGCCTGCGATCAGCATAAACTTCTCGGGTGGCTTTCCCCAAGCCTGCGAAGTACTGCAAAGGGGTCAGACCTACACATTTAAGGCTCAAGCAACGGATAATGTATCCTTGGCCTCCTATAGTTTGGACATACATCACAATTTTGACCACCACACCCACGATGACCAGGGTGCTCAATGTGATCTAGAAGCTGTTAAAAGTGCAGAAAATCCATTGATCTACATGCAAAACTTTACTATTGCAGAAGGTGGAACTTCACATGAAATCAATATTAGCATTACCATACCGGAAGATATAGATACCGGCGACTACCATTGTGCCTACTCCGTAACGGATGCCACTGGATGGCAAGGCAGAACTTCTGTGGACATTAAGATTGTGGAATAAAACGGAGACTGCCCTTCGTTTTATTAATTTGCCCACAGCAATAAAAACTAAAACCACGGACGCAAAAATATGATTGGTCCCGTATTTAAATAAAGTCTTCTTCAACAGAACAAAAAAAAGGAGGTCCCGACAACGGGACCTCCTTTTTTAATGTCAAATTTGGATTTTCTATGCCTCACAGCTCACACAATCCTTCTTTTGCTTGAATTTTTGTGCCGCATTCATGCTATGCTGGTAGTACAGGGATTTAAGTCCCAATTTCCAAGCGGTAACGTGGATTTTGTTGATATCCTTGGTAGGCATGTCCGGGTGCACAATAATGTTCACCGATTGCCCTTGATCTATATGGTTCTGCCTATTGGCAGCTTGATAAATTATATCAAGTTGATCTATTTCTGAATAGGTTTTAAAGACCGCCTTTTCTTCTTCGGTCAAAAAGTCCAAATGTTGTACAGAACCATCCATATCACGGATACTTTTCCAAACTTCAGGCGTATTTTGTCCTTTTTCCTCCAACAAATCTATTAA
Organism: Allomuricauda sp. XS_ASV26; assembly: GCF_041224615.1. Taxonomy (NCBI): domain Bacteria; kingdom Pseudomonadati; phylum Bacteroidota; class Flavobacteriia; order Flavobacteriales; family Flavobacteriaceae; genus Allomuricauda; species Allomuricauda sp. XS_ASV26. The sequence goes on from NZ_JBGFGK010000033.1 coordinate 18,936, forward strand.
AAATGGGTTTTTGATGGTTGTTTTGATCTTGGCAATATCCTTTACGTAGCAATTTGACCAAATAGGTTCGATTCCTTGGGATACCTGACCTAATATAAAGGCAGATGAGGTAGTAGGCGCAATCGCGTTCAATGTTGCGTTACGCCTTCCGTAACCTTTCAACACCTCCGGCTCACCAAATCGTTCGGCCAATTGTTCTGAAGCTTTGTAGGAACGTTCTTTGATTTCCCTAAAAATTTCGCTGTTCAAGTTATACGCTTCCTGACTGTTAAAGGCCACCCTTTTGGACTGCAATAAAGAATGCCAGCCCAAGACCCCAAGACCCAAGGAACGGTTTTGCTTTGCAAAGTTGTAAGCTCTTTCCATAAATAGGAAAGTCTGTCTGTCCTCTCTGTCCGAAGAATCTCTGTAAGCCTCCAATTTTTCGATGAACTCTGTAATTACTGCATCCAAGAAATGGACCATGGTCTCTACCGCATCGGTTTTTTTCCATTTATCGTAATGCATCAAGTTTACGCTGGAGAGCACACAAACAAAAGACCAGTTATCATTAGATGGCAACATAATCTCTGTACACAGGTTACTGGCATGAATACGGTGGTTCTTGTCCTTGTATACATCCGCTGCACCGTCATTGGCATTATCGGTAAAGAACACATACGGATATCCCATTTCACCCCTACGTTGCAACACTTTGGCCCATACCGTTCTTTTTTCTACGTCTCCCTCGATCATTTCCTGCATCCACTGGTTGGTCACCGTTACACCATGTGTTAATTGTTGGATCGGGTTACCCTCGGTACCGATCTCTAAAAATTCCATGATATCCTTATGATCGATCGGTAAATATGGAGAAAAACGACCGCGACGAACCGAACCTTGGCTAACCACATCCACCATGGATTCGAACAACTGCATAATATGAACTGCTCCCGAGGCTTGACCATTATTTTTTACAGGAGCACCCCTGTGCCTAATATTTCCAAAATACCCCGATGTCCCACCACCTAGTTTGGACATCATTCCTACCTCGGACTGTGTATAAAGGATATTCCCCATATCATCGTCGATATGTGAGCCAAAGCAACTAATGGGCAAACCACGTTTTTTACCAAAATTGGACCAAACTGGAGATGCCAAGGAGAAAAATCCTTCGGACATATATCCATAAAATTTATCCGAATACCCAGGAATTTGCAATATCTCCTCGGCCCTATCGGCAATCTCGCGGATACGCCCTTCAGGGGTTACGCCCTCGGTTAGGTACCCAGATGCCAAAAACTTTCGGCTATACTCGTTCAACCATTCGAACCCCTTATCTTCCTCGGTTTTAAGTTTGGACAAGGTATCCTTTCTTGCGTTTACAAGTTCTTGTGTTTTATTGTCTTGTTTTTGGTCTGTGGTCGGGGTTAGTTGTGTTCTCTTCTCCATAATTTAAAAAAGGTCGTCGCTTGTTATACTTTGTGTTCTTTTGCTATAGTTAATGGATCTTTTTACAAAAAAGTCTCCGTGTTTTGTTCCAATGATCTCGTCATCGAACCATTCGGTCTGCTCCAATAATTTTTGATCGACATCAAATATTTTAGAAATCCCGATACTCTCCAATGAGTTGTTGAATCTGTTCTTGATAAACTCGTTTACCAAGTTTTTGGGCAAGAAATCCAATTCACCAGCTTCAAATATCCAATCCACTATTTTACTTTCCGATTCAAATGCCTTCTCACAGATATCTTGGATCATTTCCTTGTATGCATCATCGAACCATTCCGGGTGTTCTTTTTTGATGATATTGATTACATCGATACCAAAATCACCATGGATCTGCTCTTCTTTGGAAGTCGCCTCCACAACGTTCGAAATTCCCTTCAGTACATTTTTATGTTTGTTGAACGCCATAATGATCAGGAACTGGGAGAAAAGGGAAACATGTTCAATAAAAAGGGAAAATAGCAAAATGGACTCGGCATACTCCTTATTGTTTTCGCTTTTTGCATTTTTAAGTGCTGTCTCCAAATACTGCACTCTTTTCATGATCACCGGTTTCTTCTTCAGGTTTTCAAACTCTTGGTTCAGTCCCAAAATTTCCAGTAGGTGCGAGTAAGCATCGTGGTGGCGCACCTCACTCTCCGCAAATGTGGCTCCCACCGAACCTATTTCTGGTTTTGGCATACGATGGTATATGTCGCCCCAAAATGTTTTTACGGCCACCTCGATCTGGGAAATGGCCAACATGGTATTTTTAATGGCACTTCGTTCCACTTCGGTCAATCCGGATTTAAAATCTTGGATATCGCTGGTAAAGTTAAACTCGGTATGTATCCAATACGAGTGTCTGATCGCGGGAACGTACTCGTATAATTGTGGGTATTCGTAAGGTTTAAGGTTTATTCGTTTTTCAAAAATATCGGACTCCCGCATTTGGGCCCTTTTGTTCCTATAAATAATGTATGCCTTTGCCACATCGTGGAACTCACTGTCCATAAGTTGGTTCTCCACAACATCTTGCACTTCTTCAACAGTGGGCACATAATGTTGGTCTTGGCTCTTTCGTTCCAACAACTCTTTATTTACGTTGCTGGCTATGGTCTGCGCATCGGTGATCTGGCCATGCTCCACAGCTGTCATGGCTTTCAAGATTGCATTCGTAATCTTGTGTAAATCAAATTCTTGCGTACTAAAATCCCTCTTAGTTATATGAGTTATCTGCATGAAGAAAACGGTTTGGAGTTGAAAAAATAGCTTGACTGTAAAATTCATATTTTCTTCACTTCGATTTGAAGTTTCGTCGATCAGGTTCTTAACACTGTTATCAACATTCGAAATTTTTGACGTTCAAAATCCATGGGAACAAACGTAGGATAAGGGCTGAGAAAAATCCACATTGGAATCGACTGCCAAGAAATACTTTTTCACAGTTTTTTAACAATTGCAAACATATAATCCCAAACACCCTTATTACATAAGGCTTTAAGCAGATTTCAATCAAAAAAAAGATCATTTGTCCAATTCCGCCCAAGCACCAACCCCAAAAGATCTGTTCATTAAATTTTACCGCATAAAAATCAGATAGAAATAATTTCAAGGTAAATTCAAATTTCGATACATTTACCACCAAATAAGTTCTTTACTTAATTTCTTTATCATAACGATAGGGTTTCCGACACATATCGGAATTAAAAGGGAATCGTGTGTAAATCACGAGCTGACGCGCAACTGTAAGTTCGATTCCGTTTTTGGAATAGTATGTTTTTGCAAAAAACCATTGTCTTTCCCAAAAAAAGATGAGAAGGTGGCAAAAATCGAACAAGCCAGGATACCTGCCCATTTCGTTCCTACTCTGTAGGATTTTGACGATGCCTTCGCGTAAAGGGCAAGTCGAACGTTTGAACTTTCACCGGCTTATCCGGCAAAACTCCACACACGTTCCACTTGTTTAAGGCATTGCGAAGTTGAGCTAAGGAGCTTTTATCTAATTGTTCAATTTTATAAAAGCTTTTGCCATGGAAATCAGCGAACGTATACAGCGATCAAAAACAAACATTTTTAAAGCGGTATTCCCCAATACCGTAAACCACTACGACACCTTGTTTGGCGGAACCGCACTTAGCCTAATGGACGAGGTTGCCTTTATTACTGCAACACGGTTCAGCAGAAAACGAATGGTGACCGTAAGTACAGATCGTATAGATTTTGACCACCCAATTCCTGCAGGTACCATTATTGAACTGATAGGCGAAGTAATAAAGGTGGGCAACAAAAGTTTAAAAGTGCAAGTTGACATTTATTTGGAAGAAATGTATTCCAGCCAAAGGGAAAAGGCCATCTGCGGCCAGTTCACCTTTGTTGCCTTGAACCAGGACAAAACACCAATTCCAGTGGTTTAATTTAACGTAGAACAAAACAATGACGAAAGACAACAAACTCCAGGCATCCCCATTACTAAGCTTTGATTTTTATTTGGAAAGCTATCACAGGTTACTGGGCAACCTAAAAAAAGAAGCAGACCTAAAGAAAATCACCTACCTGCTTGGTGAGGAAATATCGCAAGAGAATCAGAGTCTTATAATAAAGGAAAACTACGACGCCTTGGTCGTTACCGACCCGGACCATTCCATTCTTTGGGTGAATGATGGTTTTATAGAAATGACAGGGTATCGAAAAAATTACGCGCTACAGAAAAAACCGAGCTTTTTACAAGGAAAAGAAACATCAAAAACCATCAAAAAAGAAATTAGGGAACAGTTAAACGCGCATCACAGTTTTGATGGCGCGGTGATCAACTATCGCAAAAATGGCGAACCTTATCTATGTCACATCAAAATATTGCCACATTATAGCCCCCAAAAAAAACTATCCTATTTCATAGCTTTGGAAAAAGAACTAAAAGCTGCTTAAAACAGACAGCTTTTTTTTACATCGATCAATTAAGTGGATTATATTTGTACAGGTTCAAAAAATCTTTCTTGAAACAGCGGAGTCTTCCCATATTGTTCACACTTTTGTATGTAATGGCCATGTTAAGGCCCGTACTTCCTGTTTTTGAATATGTGGTCAACCAAGACTACATTGCCGAGTATTTGTGCGTGAACAAGGACAAACCAATGCTCAACTGTAACGGTAAGTGCTATCTGTCCAAAATGCTGCAAGAAGAACAAGACGAAAAAAAGCAAAATCTACCCTCTATTAACATGAAAGAGTATCCCATCGGCTTTGTGGATATTCTTTTTTGTGATTTTGCTCCCCAAACTTTGGAAAACGACCAACTACCTGAATTTACCTCGAGCAAACCGCGCCAATTTACAGCTTCGGTTTTTCGACCGCCCATCATTTGCTAACACCGACCTTTTTTATAGTTGTGCTATTTCCCTAAAGGGAAAAAAGCAACTGTGCCTATACTTTTAAGTACTGTGCCCTTGGCACATGTATGTAACATTTTTAATCCGGGAGGCTTTTAAGCAGAGGCTTCCCAACTCATAACTATTTGAATTACAGATGAAATCAATTTATAAATTATCAACCGTATTATTTTTATCCATTTTATTGGCATCATGCAGCAGCGATGACGATTCTACGCAACTAACAGGTACCGGAATGGTAAAAATTGAATTTGACAACAGCGTATCCGGGGACGACCTTATTTTAGGATCTTCCTACACCAATTCCCAGAATGAGACCTTGACCATAGAACGCCTAAACTACATTGTCGGGAATTTTAGGCTGACCGATGAAGATGGTAATATATTCACCTATCCTAAGGATACGGGCTTTTTTATAACAAGCGAAGAAACCGGAAAAACAGAAGTAGTTCTTTACGATGTTCCTGCCGGCAAGTACACTTCAATAACGTTTGGAATTGGTGTGGACCAAGAAAAGTATCTCTTGGGAGCCGAAGGACAGGGAGACCTCCTTACCGAAGCTGAAAACAATAATATGATGTGGTCCTGGCAAGCCGGCTACAAGTTCCTGAATTTTGAGGGAACGTTTACCTCGGCCACGGTTACCGATGACACCAATTTTAAGATTCATATGGGAAGTCACGGTTCCAGCTTGGACAATTACAAAGAAACCACACTAAGCCTTGGAACAGATGCCTTGGTCAGTGATGATATGACCCCGATAATCCATATTGTGGCCAATGCCGGTAATATACTGGATGGACAGCATAAAATATCGCTTACCGAACAAGCGGTAATTATGGTCAGCGAGGAAAAATCACCCCTAATCGCCACAAACACATCAAATATGTTCACTGTGGATCACGTACACAACGGAGACGGAAGCTCACACTAGATTTTATGGGCTGTTCATTTTATGAACAGCCCTCAAATTCAATTTTATACTTATGAAACATCTAATATGGGCAATCCTGCTAATGACGTTATCTGCCTGCAGCCAAAACAATGAGGAGTACCAGAGTATTGGTGACAACGAACTCTTGTCCGTTACCATACCTTCAAACTTTCCGCCAATGATCTATAATGCAGAAGCCAATCCTCCTACCAAATTCGGTTTTGAATTGGGAAAAAAACTGTTTTATGATGGCAAATTATCAGCAAACGGTTTTATATCCTGTGGTTTTTGTCATGAACAAAAATTTTCGTTCACGCACCATGGTCATCAATTTAGCCATGGCATAAACGATTTAGAAGGAACCCGAAACACTCCCTCGATTGCCAACATGGCTTTCTTTTCGGAATTCGCTTGGGACGGAGCCACCAATCACTTGGATCTTTTTCCCATAATCCCGATTACAAACGAGGTGGAAATGGGAGAAACCATGACAGGAGTTCTTCAAAAATTACAGAAAGATGGCGATTACCAAAATGCATTCAATGCCGCTTTTGAAGAAGGCGGTGTAAGCCACGAGAACTTTTTGAAAGCCATTGCACAGTTTATGGTGATGATGGTTTCTTATAACTCCAAATACGACAAATATGTACGGAACGAAGATGGGGTTACTTTGACCGACCAAGAACTTCACGGTATGTCTATTTTCAAAGAAAAATGCGCTAGCTGCCACACCTCCGACCTGTTTTCCGATGGAAGTTTTAGGAACAATGGCTTGCCCCCTAATCCAAATATCAATGATTTGGGAAGGGCTTTGGTAAGTGGCAGTTCGGATGACAATTACAAGTTCAAGGTGCCCAGTTTAAGGAATGTGGCCCTGACCGCCCCATACATGCACGATGGTAGATTTGGAAGCTTGGAGTCCGTACTGAACTTCTATCAAAATGGGGTTCAGGACTCACCCACGCTGGACCCCTTGTTAAAAACAGATGAAGGTCTGGGAATTTCTCTGGTCGAAACAGAAAAACTAGCCCTGATCGCCTTTTTAAATACCCTTACCGATCAAGAATTTATTAATGACGAAAGATTCGCCGAATACTAATCTTATGAAAATTTACATAACACTACTTTTTTTATTGATTTTAGGAATCCATACCGGGACATCCAATAAAACACCCGTAAATCCATGTACCAAAACCACATCGGCAACCCTAATGATGTTCGATGAATTTTGCGATACTTGCGGCTGTAGCGGAAATGGCGGAAGCATGGGTTTTGGCACCGGATTGAACAACAATTTCATAGGGTTCAGGTATATAGCCCAGCGTTATCAGTCCCGTGATGGTATTTTTGCCAATTCGCCGTGGATTGATGAGCACTTCAATACCCTACAATTATGGACACAGATTCCACTTGGAGAGCGTTTTATCATCAATGCCGTACTCCCCTATCAGTTCCACTCTAGGGAATTTGCAGATAATACGGAACAAAGCATCAACGGAATTGGCGATGCTACCATTCTTGGGTTCTATCAAATACTGAAACAAACCCCGGATAGCATTATCTCAATCAAACCCCGACATACTTTGCAATTGGGAGGTGGTGTTAAAATGCCAACGGGCAAGTTTGATGAAGCAAACCTTGAAGGCAGTGTCAACCCCAGTTTTCAATTGGGAACTGGCAGCTGGGATTATCTGTTGGCCGCCAATTATGGTATCACCCATCGAAATTGGGGCTTGTCCGTTATGGCCAATTACACCATAAAGTCGAAAAACGATAAAGAATATCGTTTTGGAAATCAGTTTAATTACGCTCTCAACACCTACAAAACCTATTATTTTGGGACTAATTTTGTGTTAACCCCCCAACTTGGTGTTGGCGGCGAATATTTTGATAAAAACGAAGCATATGGTTTAGAGGTAGCAGATACGGGGGGAAATGCTTTTTTTGGCAAATTGGGCGTCGAAGTGAATTTTAAACAATACGCACTGGGCGTTTCTACCATGTTGCCCATTGCACAGGACCTGAACAATGGAAAGGTAGAGGTTAAAAACAGGTTTTCCGTGTATCTTAATATCAATATTTGACATAAAAAATGAAGCTGACTAAAATGTTCGGAAATACATCATTCTGAATTCAATTCGATGTCCCATTATGCTGATTCGCAAATTATGATGAGACACTCAATCAAGTTCAGTTTGGCGTAAATCGACTTTTTAGTCGGCTTCATTCCATTCAATCGGGTTTTGGCTAAAGCTTGATTTTCACTCCACCATTCACCACAAAACCATCCACAGGGGCGTATATATCCAAGAACTCCGGGTCGCTTAAGCTACCAGTATAAATTTGGTCGAATCGCGTTTGACGAGTGTCCAAGAAATTTTCAAAATTCAGAAAGATTGAAAATTTATCACCAAACTTCTTTTCACTCATGAGTCCCATTATCCAATAGGATTGCCCCGTTTCTCCTGTGCTCAACTTTTGGGGGCTATAATAATAGGCTTCCAATCCTACCCAAAATTTCTCTTCTTTTTCATACATCAACACATTGTTCAGACGATGTTTGGCCACCAATGGAAAATCTGTTACCGTGCCATTTTGATGTTGTTCTACATTGGCATGGGTATATCCGGTGAACAATTTAAAATCCCCATACTTCACTTTCAAGTTCACCTCTGCCCCACGGGTATCCACATAGCCATCTGGTTGTAGAAAAGTATAGTATCCACTATCAGTTAATTCCAATACCATGGGGTCATCAATTTTAGTATAAAAAAGCAAAGTGTTCAGGGTCATAACCACACCGGGAAAAGGTGTCCATTTATAGTTTACATCAAAATTACCCCCGATGGACCTTTCAAGATCGGTCTGGTCCACATCGATGGGCAATACATTCCTAAACTGTACCCGTTCGGCATCTTCGGTAAACACAGTGGGCGTTTTGTAGCCCATTCCGCCCCCCAATCTAAAGGTGAGGGATTGGCTGGGTTCAAAGAGTACGGATAATCTGGGCAGGGCCATTGCGCCATAATCAGAATGGAAATCCGCGCGAAAACCGGTTTCCAAGGACAAAGTTTCAGCAATGGGCCATACATTTTGGGCAAACAATCCAAGTATCTGGTAGGATTGATCCAAAGCTTGGGACTCATCGCCACGGGTATCATTAAAATATTCCGTCCAAAGATTTGCCCCAAACACCCATTCCAATCCACTTTCTGAATTGTTGGCATAGTTAAGTTCACTAAAAGATGAGCGTTGATAACCAGAAAAAGTAAAATCCGGCACCTGGATGGTTCTATCATAAAAACTAAAACTGTTTTTGAGCTCTAAACGGTTTTGTTCATTAAAAGAATGTTTGAACCCCAGCTGGGTGGAGAGCCTTTCGGTTTCGTTCGATTCAAAATAAGTATCGACCACTTCGTCACCTTTTACATAATCCATATTACCTCCAAGACGATCTTCCCAAATAGCATTTACACCCAACATCAATTCAGTCTTCTCATCCAAATACCAATATAATTTTGGGTTTAGGGTGACCCTATCAAACTCTGGAATGGCTGTTAATCCAATATCTGCTGGATCATAGGGTGTTCCTAAATTATAGGAAGCGAACACGGTGGTGCCGACCTTATCAAACTTTTGGGAATAAAAACCGCTCAGATCCAAACCGAGTGCCGAAGTAGCATTGGCCATAAAGCTAAACTCAGGAGCGTCTTCGGGGGTTTTGGAAATAAGGTTGACCAAGCCAGCAATAGCGCCTCCACCGTACAAAGTGGAGCTTGACCCCTTAATCACCTCAACTTGTTTAAGGTCCAAGGGAGCAATTTGCATTAGGCTTAGGCCACTGGCAAATCCAGAGTACAATGGAAATCCATCCCGTAGCAGTTGCGTGTACTTGCCATCCAAACCCTGGATGCGGATACTGGAATTATAACTTGTTGCCGAGGTCTGTTGTGTACGTATTCCGGTACTTTCATTTAAAAGCATACGGATATCCCCCGGTTTCATATTTCCTTTTTCGGAGAGCTCCTCCCCTGCAATTACTTCCACCCTCGTCGGGATATCCTCAATGGTTCGGGTGCTCCTAGTGGATACCAGGGTAACCTCTTCCATTTCTTCCGTTTGTGGCACCATTTTAAAAGTTAAGATTTGAGATGATTGGCCCAACGGAAATGTCAATGATTTTTTAATAGGTGCATATCCTATATAGCTTAACTGTAATGTAAAGGTACCATTAGGGATATTTTCTATTTGAATGTTCCCATTCTCATCGGAAATTGCTCCTATTTCCAGGGATTCCAGAATGGCCGTGACACCGATCAGGGGTTCATTGCTATGGGAATCTTTAACTGACACATTCAATGTGCTTTGTGCAAACGCGGATACCATCCCGAACAGGGACAGTACCATTAATATTTTAAATTTCATTTAATTTGATTTTTTGAAATGATTGTGTTCTTGGTCAAACAGGAATTACCAAGAAAGTTGTGAACTAACAATTAGTGATATTTCAAAAAAACCCGGGGAGGTTTAAAGTCTAGAAAGTAAAATTCTTTAGAAAACGATTCAGTATACGGAACTGGCAAAATCTCAGGTTCCGGCTCGTATGCCACAAAATCAATTGAACTTAAACTTATAGTAAATGCTGAACATCGACCACAATTATAAAATGGGGAACAAGGTGATTGATTTTTATGAGAATCATCATCGTGTGGAACATCATCGTGCGCACAATGCTCTTTCGTGTGGGCCAAAGATGTGGAGTCGGGGCACAAATCATCGTCCTGGCAACATGGAAATGATGACAGGACCACAATCAATAAGGACAAGATGACAGCCAAGACTTTCATAATCCAAAAGTATGAAAAATAGCTATTGACTGCATAACATATGATGTAGTGACAAATTAAAGCAGGCAATAAAACAACAAGACCCCGACAATTTATGATTGTCGGGGTCTTCAATTGTACCTTGGGTGGGAATCGAACCCACACGTCCGAAGACACTGGATTTTGAATCCAGCGCGTCTACCAGTTCCGCCACCAAGGCAAATGGTATCACATTTTTGAAATGCGAGTGCAAAGCTAAAAAAATATTTTTATATATCACCAAAAAATACTTTCATTTATACTTTATCAACCCGAATTAATTCTTAAATTTGCACCTCTTTACAAAAAAGTACTTTAAAACGCTAGTTAACAAGAGTTTGTAATGGCCTATCAAGTTCCGGAACCAAAAATTTTTGCTTGTACCCAAAGTGTAGAGCTCGGTAAAAAAATCGCTGCTTCCTATGGTGCCGAATTGGGAAAAGTCCAATTCTCCCGCTATAGCGATGGTGAATTTCAACCATCGTTCGAGGAATCCATCCGAGGAGCCCGTATTTTTATTATTGGCTCAACCAATCCAAGCTCGGAAAACTTGATGGAAATGTTGTTGATGTTAGATGCCGCCAAAAGAGCATCTGCCAGGCACATTACGGCCGTTATGCCCTATTTTGGATGGGCAAGACAAGATAGAAAGGACAAACCAAGGGTTCCAATTGCCGCTAAATTGGTTGCAAAAATGCTGGAGACCGCAGGTGCAACCCGAATCATTACCATGGATTTGCACGCGGATCAAATCCAAGGGTTCTTCGAGAAACCAGTGGACCACTTGTTCGCCTCAACACTATTTTTGCCTTACCTAAAAGGCTTAAATCTTGACAACCTTTGTATCGCATCTCCGGACATGGGCGGTTCTAAAAGAGCCTATGCCTATTCCAAAGCATTGGAATGTGATGTGGTTATTTGCTATAAGCAAAGAGCCAAAGCCAATGTAATATCCCACATGGAGCTGATCGGTGACGTTCAGGGAAAAAATGTGGTCCTTGCAGATGATATGGTCGATACCGCAGGTACCCTTACCAAGGCTGCGGATTTGATGATGGAGAGAGGGGCTGCAAGCGTGCGGGCCGTTACAACCCATGGCCTTTTGTCCGGTAATGCCTACGAAAGAATAGAAAAATCAAGACTAACGGAATTGATCGTAACAGATTCCATCCCGGTAGATAGCAACCAAAGTAAAATAAAGATATTGTCCTGTGCCGACCTGTTTGCAGATGTAATGCACCGGGTACACCACAACACTTCGATATCTTCAAAATTTTTAATGTAAATAAATCAATTTTAATATATAACAATGAAGTCAATTACAATCAAAGGATCCCAAAGAGAAAGCGTGGGCAAGGTTTCTACCAAAGCCTTACGTAATGCTGGAAAGGTCCCTTGCGTACTGTACGGAGGGGATAAGCCAGTGCATTTTTCAGCTGAAGAGCTTGCATTCAAAGACTTGGTGTACACCCCAAATGCCTACACCGCAGTAATTGAATTGGAGGACGGTCAAAAATTTGACGCAGTTTTGCAGGATATTCAGTTTCACCCGGTAACGGATAAAATCCTTCACGTGGATTTCTACCAATTGTTCGAGGACAAACCAATTACCATGAGTATTCCCGTACGTTTGGAAGGAAACTCCCCAGGTGTGAAAAATGGTGGACGATTACTATTCAGAAAAAGAAAACTTTCGATCAGAGCTTTGCCCGCATTGCTTCCTGATTTTATCACCGTGGACATTTCTAAATTAAGAATAGGTCAAACTATTGCAGTAGAAACCATTCTTAACGATGACTATACATTCTTGCACCCGGACAGTACCGCTATCGTACAGGTCAAAGCCTCTAGAACATCTGTTGATGATTCTGAAGATGAAGACGAAGAAGGTGCAGAAGGAGAAGCTCCTGCTGAAGACGCTCCACAAGCTGAAGCTGCAGAGTAACCCTTTCACTAGTTAGCATAAGCATCCCTGTTTACTTTAGTAATATGGGATGCTTTTGTATTTTTAAGCCATTCAATTACGAGCGATGCTCAATTTCATCAATAAGCTTTTTGGCCCACCCAAAAAACTATTACAAGTTAACGACCCCATGAAAAAATTTTTGATTGTCGGTCTAGGAAATATAGGACCGGACTACGACGAAACACGCCATAATATCGGGTTTAAAATTCTTGATTATCTGGCCGAGCAGGAGGACTTTGTTTTTGAGAATGCAAAACTAGGAGCTGTAGCCACCTTTAAACACAAGGGAAAAAGTGTTGTTTGCCTAAAACCTTCTACCTATATGAACTTGAGCGGGAAGGCGGTAAAATATTGGATGGACAAGGAAAACATACCAATGGAAAATATATTGATCGTTACAGACGACCTAAACCTGCCATTTGGATCATTGCGACTAAAAAGCAAGGGCAGCGATGGGGGCCATAACGGCTTAAAAGATATCCAAAATGTGTTGCAAACCAGCGGTTATAATCGTTTTAGGTTTGGAGTGGGCGCCGATTTCAGCAAAGGCAAACAAGTAGACTATGTATTGGGGCGTTGGAACGACGAACAACAAAAAGCTATGCCCGAACGTTTAAAAAAGTCTATAGATCTAATACGCTCCTTTGTGTTCGCAGGAACCAAAAACACCATGAACCAATTCAACGGTAAATAGAAAAAACTAGAGGACTTTAAAGTCAAACACACCGGAATCCGAGGTATTCCCCTCAAGATCTGTTGTCACCACTTTCCAATAATAGACAGTTCCAGATTCAACACTTACAGAAAGCTCCATATCTGTTGCATTGGCAAGGCCCACAGAAGTTGTCGGCGGATTTGTTGTGGACAAAAACACCTCGAAAGATTCTATATCGTTGTCCACGTCTGCACCTGTCCATTCCAATAGAACTTCATTGGCAACATCTTTGATTACCGTGGAACCTGAAAGCGGATGTACCAACTGAGCCGGAAACGGAGCATATGTGGTCTGTGACCCCGCATTGTAAAACAACCACGTTTCACTGGTCGCTACTTGATCCGACGAAGCGTTTTGTGAAGTAACCGACCAAGAGTATGGTGTTCCCTTGGCCAAAGTGAGACTGGCCGAGGTAGAAACGGTGGATAAATTTTGAGGTACATTGGTATTCAAATTCACAACATTTAAAGTGTAACGCTCCGTATTGCTGGATGCCATCCACCTAAAAGTTACCTGCGTAGATGTCTGGTTAACCTCCGTCCCTGTTGTACATTCGGAATTTTCCTCGGGAAATACCAGAGCTGCACCTTGCGGGGCCGGTGGCGGACCATCATCTCCACCACAAGAAACAAATACAGCCAAAACAAAAAGTCCAATTATATTCCGAATCATCTTTTTATGAATTTAAACATGTCGTTCTCTCCTTCTTTTTCCAGTCCCAAATAATAGATCCCCTTGGCCAAATATGATAGATCTAACACTAGGTTTTCACCGAAAACCGCTCTACGTTCGGTATGGACCAATCTTCCATTAGCGGTAAATATTTTTATACCTAGTTCTCCTTCGTACCCGCCAAGATAAACTTCGGTGGCCGCATCTACCGGATTAGGGGAGAGTATGGACCGTGAAGAATAGAATAGATTTTTTTCCACTACTCCTTGACATGGTAGATCGGAACTCACCCTGAGCACATTATTTCCATCTTTTAAGGGGAGTTGAATTTTAGAATTCTCGGTCTGGGTGACCAAACCGTTCAATTCTACGTTATAAAATTCCGAACCTCTTAATTCCACCGTTACCATACCAGAATCAACCAACGCATCAATGTCCAGAACATCCGGTTGGGTAATCACCAAATTGTAGCAAACTTCTTCGTAGTCTATCAAGCCGTTGGTACCGGTTATGCACAGCGTATATTCTCCTGCTGACAAATTATTGAAGGTCTGTCCATCGGTAAAATCAACAGAAACAGCTCCTGCTCCACCCTCCAACTGTGCCGTATAGGTGATAGATGTATCAAAAGGAGTCACCGTAATGGTTCCATCATTATTCACCCTACATGTTTCACTTTGGAGTTCTATTTCGAAGTTATCTGCAGCAAATCTATAAATAGCACAACCGTTGGTATCTACTTCGACTCCCTTTGGTGTTCCCAAGCAAAGATCGTCACCATCATCAAACACACCATCTTCATCCTCATCGGGTCTATAAGCCCCCTCTATACACACGTCCAACGAAAAACCTATTAAAGTACCACCATCACCCGAAGCTGTATCCGATATTTCCAATGTCCATTCCCCAAGAATTGATTCCCCTTTTAAGGAAGCCAAAGAACCCAAAGGGGACACTGTACCGGATATGGCCGGGCTTCCCGAACATTCGAGGGGATCACCATCATCATCGAAAACTGCGTTGATGTTGTTTTGCGACCCACATGTGTTTGAGATCAAGGTAACTTCGGTTCCTTGTGGAGAAATAAGTTTGATTATTAGGTCCTCCAAATAGGTATGATCTAATTCCAAATTTACGTTAACATCGGATATTGGAAGATCTTCCAAAAATATGACAGATGTAGAAATGGTGGTTGCAGCACCGGAAGAAATGGAAATGGGCAAATCACCCGGCTCCCTGTTTTTACAATCGACCTGGGTGGTCGTAAAACCGAATATTGTTCCAAATGTGCCGCTTGCGCATCCATTACTTGGCCTAACTCTCCAGAAGTATTGTGTTTCGGCCTCTAAATTGGTCACTGTTTTGTATTTGGTAAACGGTACGGTGGCAGATTCAACAATATCAGAAAATCCAGCATCAGTTGCAATTTCCAAATCATAACTGGAATATAAAGGATTGTCTTCCCAACTAAGTTCAGCGTCCAAAGAAACACCAACTTCACCGTTTACCGGTGCAAGCAAAGTTACATTTGAAAATGTACCATCTTGAACTTTAAGAGACAAGACTACACTTTTTGTTACCGAAGCAGAAGTAGACGTTACCGTAATATCGTACACGCCCGGGGCAACACCATTGGTATTGGACAAGGTCAGATCTACGGCAGTATCATTGACTGTTGCAGCTACTGGGGAAAAACCAGCCAGTAAACCGCCCGGCACATCTGCCGAAAAGGTAGAATTCTCGTTAAATCCATTATAGGTCTCATAAACAAATGGGATGATGATATCGTTTGGTTGACAAACTTCGTATTCCAGCTTTTCAAAATTCAGCACCACTTCCGATTCCTCAATTGTAAAATCGGATGAATTGACCGCAAAGAAAACATTGTCACTGGCCTTGACCATTATTCGTGCCGTTGTGGAGGCATTTCCTGGAAGGAGCACTTCCTCGGATCCATCGTTGAGCGTGTTTTCCAAAAGTGTGATCGGGTAAGTAAGCCCGCCGTCCAAAGAAAGGAAAACATCCACGGTCTGTGCATTTACGGGAGCTAAATCGGTATTGGCTACATCCCAAGTAATTTCCTGTACGGAACCGGCGGTATAAGTTTGCGGACTTGCTTGAGAGGTAACTACAAACGGCCCTGCTGCTTTAATTACGTGAACATCCAAAATATCGGAAACCACCTGTCCACCCCCGATTGCATTGTCTCGAACAGTAAAAGCAAAGCTAAGGGTCCTCTCTATTTCGGATACAGTTTCCCAAGTATCGGAAATAGTAGGATTGGTCTGTGTTAGATTGCCCTGCGCCACTTCGGACAGCCTTGGAAAAAATCTGCGGGGGTCGCTAGTTGGCGGCATTGATCTAAAATTGGCACCATTGGGGTTTGTTGGCCCAAACGAATTCACGGTCACCAAACCATCATTGATCTGCTCCCAAGTATAAGTTAAAGCATCGCCCAGATCCGGATCGGTAGCCTCGCCCTCCAAAACAAATGCCGTTCCCTTGGGAATGGTAAAGTCACCCACCGGGGTAAGTACAGGGGGCGAATTTACCAATGCTGTGGTCTGGGCACAGGAGGTAGTCGCCAAATAGGTGGAAATCTGAAGAATACTGTTGTAATGAAAATAGTCATCGCCATTTGCAGCAACATTGTTTACGCCGACTATACCGGCATACCCCATTATGGATGTACCGCTACCAGGTTCTGCCTGAACACCTGTTCCTTCGGATTCAAAAGACCATGTATGGTTTGCTCCAAATTGATGTCCAAGCTCATGGGCGACATAGTCCAGATCGAACACATCGCCCTGAGGCACGTTGGCCGCCGAAAAGGCACTACCTTTTCGGTTATCTACACAGACCGCACCAATAAAACCAGCATTACCGTTATCCTCGCCTTCTCCCACTTGGTGAAAAAGATGACCTACATCGTAATTTTCTTCTCCGATTGTAGAGGTTATGGTCGACTGTACCTGAGAATTCAGTGAATTCCCATAAGGATCCGTATTGGGGTTGGTGAAAATTATTTGATCGTTATTGGCAATCAGTTCCAATGTTACCCCTAAATCTGTTTCGAAAACTTCGTTTACCCGGGTCAAAGTCGCATTTATTCCGGCCAACGCATCCGCAACCGTACCACCCATTTCTTGGGTATATTCTCCAGATGCCGATACCGCTATTCTATATTTTCTAAGCTCCTGACCATCAACCAAGGGAACAATGGTTTTTGCAGTGTGTCCCAGAGATTTATTGACCATACCAAAAATACCTTTCTCCGTTCCGCAGGTAAAGCCAATTTTTGAGGACAGCCCGTTTTTTTTATCGTATAGGACATAAGTGTCCTCTTGGTCGGAAACTGGTTCCACAAAGGTAGTTTTGTTATTTTTCAAATCCACGACCATGGACTGGACACCTTTGTGCGAATTGCTCAGTTTAACTTTATATCTACCATCTAGACTTATGCCGGTATAAGATTTGATATTCGGATACTTTTTTGCTAAATCCGGATGCAGAACAGAGGTTTCCTTAATTTTAAAGGGCATTACATTTCCTTCATTATTGGGAAGGTGAACCACCTGTTGGCCACTTTTAGCGTTCAAACTAGGGGACACTTGCTTTGCAAAACCCTCCCTATCAAGGGTCAATACCAGTTTTGCTTCAGAAATATCGGTCAGTGAAACACTTTTAAAACTTGCTTTTTTGGGAATTGTTTTCCAATAACTTTGTTGCCCGTATATGCAAAAGCAACTAAAAAATATGGTTATTGAGAAAACAAGATGTAATTTAGCTTTCATACACGGTCAGGGCATAGTATAAATTCAAATGTAAGCCTTTTTTATTTCTTTATTGCGTTGGAAACAATCCATAACATTTCTGATTTTAAGAACGTTCCACATCAAACGGTGGTCACCATTGGTACTTTTGATGGAGTACACCTGGGACACCGAAAGATACTGGAACGCCTCACAAACAATGCCAAAAACACAGGTTTAAAATCTACAGTGCTCACTTTTTTTCCACATCCACGTATGGTTCTTCAAAAAGATGTGGACATTAAACTATTGAACACCCTTGAGGAGAAAAAACAGATTTTGGAGACCCTTGGGCTGGATTATTTGATTATTCATCCTTTTACCAAGCAATTTTCACGGCTTTCTGCGATAGATTTTGTTCAGGATATTCTTGTAAACAATATTAAATCAAAAAGAATAATTATAGGTTATGATCATAGGTTTGGACGCAACCGGAATGCCAATATTCAAGATTTAATGGCCTTTGGCAGTACTTTCGATTTTGAAGTGGAAGAAATACCAGCACAAGAGATAGATGACGTATCGGTGAGTTCCACAAAAATAAGAAAGGCGCTTATGGAAGGTGATGTGGAAACAGCGAACAGTTACCTCAACTATGCTTACATGCTCACAGGAACCGTAAAAAAAGGCAAAGGATTGGGTAGGGATTTTGGTTTTCCAACGGCCAACCTCCATATCGCGGAAGACTATAAACTTATTCCAAAAAATGGGGCCTATGTAGTAAAAAGCGACCTTGGTGGCAATACGTATTTTGGAATGATGAACATTGGGTTCAACCCTACCGTAGATGGTTCACGAAAAAGTATAGAAGTCAATTTTTTTGAGTTCGAAGGAAATCTTTACGATACAAAAATCCAGGTACAACTGTTGCACCGCATTAGGGACGAGCATAAGTTCAACTCCATTGAAGAACTTAAAGAGCAATTAAAAAAAGACAAAAATCATTCGTTGGACCTAATCTCCAAGTAAATGTTCGACCAATTTCTTTTCAAGAAGATTGACAATGCCCAACTTGTGGTTTTCAGGATTTTTTATGGATTGTTGGTCAGTGCGGAATGTTATGGCGCCATAGCAACGGGCTGGGTCAGACGAACTTTGGTGGAACCTCGGTTTACTTTCTCCTTTATCGGTTTTGAATGGTTACAGCCCCTTCCCGGTAACGGCATGTACATTTACTTTGCGGTAATGGGCACATTAGGACTACTGATCGCCCTAGGTTATAAGTATCGGTTCAGTGCGCTGGCCTTCGCAATTCTCTGGTCTGGTGTGTATCTAATGCAAAAATCATCGTACAACAACCATTATTATTTATTGATGCTCCTTGCCTATATTATGGCGTTCCTACCGGCAAACCGAGATGTATCTTTAGATGCAAAGTTGAATCTGGGTTTACGTTCACAGACCATGTACAACGGGGTCCGATGGGTCATAATCCTACAACTGTTCATTGTTTACACCTATGCATCTGTAGCTAAATTATATGCGGATTGGTTGGATTTTAGCATGATAGACGTTTTGATGACCTCCAAAAAAGATTATTACATCATCGGAGAACTTCTTCAACAAAAATGGGTTCATAAGATCATTGCCATATTTGGTATTAGTTTTGACCTCTTGATCGTACCCGCCCTCCTTTGGAAACCAACCCGTAAAATTGCGTTTCTGCTTTCCATTTTCTTTCATCTGTTCAATAGTATCGTGTTTCAAATTGGGATTTTCCCATACCTGTCCTTAGCATTTACCGTTTTCTTTTTTGAACCACAGACTATTCGAAACATTTTTTTAAAAACCAAAACATTTGCCCCGGAAGCCAACATCATCATACCAAAAACCAAAAACATGATCTTGTCGGTTCTGGGCATTTATTTTCTAGTTCAAATAGCGTTGCCGCTTCGGCATCATTTTTTTAAAGATGATGTCCTCTGGACCGAAGAAGGTCATCGCTTAAGCTGGCGCATGATGTTGCGGAGTCGAGGCGGGAGAATAACCTATAAAGTGGTAAACCCCAAAACCAAAGACACCATCAAAATCGATTTGGATAAGTATCTTACAAAAAAACAACGTCGCAGGGTTACATGCTATCCCGATTTTATTTGGCAGTTTGCCCAACACCTTAAAATGGAATACGCAAAAAAAGGAGAAAGCATACAAGTGTTTGTGGACAACAAGGTTAGAGTGAATCAAGGGAGCTATAAACAATTTATAGACCCAAAAGTGGATTTGGCCAACGTTCCATGGAAACATTTTGCCCATAACGATTGGATTCTGCCATCTCCAAAGGAATAAAGTTGGGCACTTCTTCAGATTAAATTAAATTTGCCGCTCAAAACAAGGCCATGCTTCAAATACAGAACATCCGGGAAAACAAGGAAAGTATTATTATCGCATTAAAAAAGCGAAACATCGATGCCGAACCAATGCTATCAAAGGCATTGGAACTCGATGAAAAAAGGCGTTCCATACAAACGGAACTGGATGCGACCTTGGCCGAATCCAACAAACTTTCCAAAGAGATCGGTATGCTTTTTAAAACAGGAAAAGCACAAGAAGCCAATGTTCTAAAAGAAAAAACCGCTGGACTCAAAGAAGCATCAAAAAAATTAGGGGACGACTTAAATACTACCTCAGAAGAACTTCAACAGCAACTGTATTTGATTCCCAACGTACCCCATGAATCTGTTCCTGCTGGGAATTCCGATGAGGACAACGAAGAGGTTTTCAAGGAAGGGGATGTACCGACCCTGTCCGAAGGAGCTCTTCCACACTGGGAACTGGCAAAAAAGTACGACATTATAGATTTTGAGCTTGGTGTTAAGATAACCGGAGCAGGTTTTCCTGTGTACAAGGGAAAGGGTGCTCGATTACAGCGCGCTTTGATTGCCTATTTCTTGGATAAAAACACCGAAGCAGGATATACCGAAATGCAAGTTCCGCTCATGGTCAACGAAGATTCCGGATATGGAACGGGACAGTTGCCCGACAAGGAAGGCCAAATGTACCATGTACAGGCAGACGACCTCTACCTGATTCCAACGGCAGAAGTTCCCGTGACCAACTTGCACCGGGGGGATATTTTGGCAGAGAGCGATTTCCCCATAAAATATACCGGATACACCCCTTGTTTCCGTCGCGAAGCCGGAAGTTATGGCGCCCATGTCCGTGGTTTGAACCGTTTGCACCAATTCGATAAAGTGGAGATTGTACGCATGGAGCACCCCGATAATTCGTACCAAGCGCTGGATGAGATGGTGGAACATATAAAAAATATTCTTCGAGAACTTAAACTCCCTTATCGCATTTTACGTTTGTGCGGTGGTGATTTAGGTTTCACATCTGCGCTAACCTACGATTTTGAAGTATTCTCCACGGCACAAGACCGTTGGTTGGAAATTAGCTCTGTATCCAATTTCGAGACCTTCCAGGCCAATCGATTAAAACTGCGCTACAAGGACGAAAATGGGAAAAGCCAACTGGCCCATACCTTAAACGGAAGCTCTTTGGCATTGCCAAGGGTACTCGCAGGGATTTTGGAGAACTATCAGACAGAGGAAGGCATAAAAATTCCCGAAGTCTTGGTTCCTTATTGTGGGTTTGACACTATCGATTAAGGTTTCCCTCCATTTATTTGGATTCGCTTAACAGAATCCCCCACATTTCTGCGTTATATTTGAAATAAACCACATTGGGTTAAAATCCAAGGTGTTAATTTTGAGTACGATTGTCATTCCGGCAGAGTTAAGCAACGAGGAATCTCATGATTTTGAAATTGAAATGAGATTCCAATAGGTTCGAAAGGACAGGACACTCTTATTGATTACGAATAATGAACATGCCATTGCAACGTCTTTTATTTCTCCTATTGATGGTATCCTCTGCTATTGGATGGGCCCAAGAAGATTTCTTGGCCAAACAATATTTACAGGACGGCGATTATGAGAAAGCTGTGGTATTTTACGAAAAATTAGTAGAAACCAACCCCAGGCGTACCGATTATGCAGAAGGACTCGTAGCCTGCTACCAACAATTGGAGCGATACGATGAAGCGCAGGCATTTTTACTTAAAAAAATTGAAGAAAATTATGCCTTTCCCACTTTTTATATTGAACTGGGATACAATTTTACGCTCAAAAACGAATCCGATAAGGCAAGCACGTATTACGACAAGGCAATAAACAAAATAGAGGACAATCCCAATTTTGGATATAGTGTTGGCTATCGTTTTCAAAAATATGCCCTATTGGACTATGCCATTCAAGCATACACCAAGGCCATGGAACTAAAGCCGGACCTGAATTACGATTTTCAATTGGCCCGCATTTATGGGGAGCAGGGCAACATAGCCAAAATGTACCAATCCTACCTCAACCTGATCTGGGAAGGACGCACCAGTCGCTCCAATGTATTAAGGAACATCGATGATTTTATCTCGGAAGACCCATCGAATGAGAACAATGTGCTATTGCGCAAAGTACTGTTGCAAAATGCACAAAAAACGCCGGATATTCTTTGGAACGAGCTCCTGAGTTGGCTTTTTGTTCAACAAAAGCAATACAATAGTGCCTTTGGCCAAGAAAAGGCCATATATAAACGTAGCGAAGGGCAATCGATAAATCGATTGGAAAACCTTGGCGATATTGCTGTGGAAGACAAAGATCTGGAAACCGCCACCTCTATTTACCAGTACATCGTGGACAACTCGGAAAATCCCAGGACCAAGTTAAATGCGGAACTCAACCTAATCGATATCGCTTTGGAAAATCCAACAAAAAAAACATTGGAAAACGTAGAAAAAAAGTTCAATGCTCTAGTAGAGGAATACGGTAATCAGAGCACCACGTTACAACTGCAGATCGCCTACGCCAACTTTCTAACTTTTAAAAAGGAAGATCCCGAACCAGCCATCGCCATGCTCAAACAAAGCCTTGAAATTCCAATGGGCCGGATGATTATGGCATACGTGAAACTGGCATTGGGCGATATATTGGTGTTCGACCAAAGATTCAACGAAGCCTTGATCCTATTTACCCAAGTACAAAAGAGCGTAAAAAATGATGTACTAGGACAAAATGCCCGATTTAAAGTCGCACAGACCAGCTTTTACAAAGGTGATTTTGACTGGGCGCTCACCCAACTAAAAGTTTTGCGAAGCTCAACTTCACAGCTCATTGCCAATGATGCCATGCAATTGAGCTTACTTATTTCCGACAATTCGTTGGAAGATTCCACCCAGACCGCATTAAAAAAATATGCAAGGGCAGATCTATTGGCCTATCAAAATAAAAATAAGGAAGCCATAAAAGTACTTGAAGATATTTTACAAAATCATAAGGGCGAAAAAATTGAAGATGAAGCCCTTCTGAAACAAGCCAAGTTATTGGTGGACCAAAAAAATTACGAGGCGGCCAAGTTCAACTATCAAAAAATTGTGGAGTTTTACAGTGATGGAATTTTGGCAGACGATGCACACTTTGCCCTTGGCGAACTCTACGATAATATTTTAAACGAACCAGAAAAGGCCAAAACCCATTACGAGAAAATTATTTATAATTATGAGGACAGTTATTATTTTCCACAGGCCCGAAAGAATTTTAGACGATTGCGCGGGGATGCCATAAACTAATCATTTAAAAAAAGTAAAATGCTTATATATAACGTTACCATTAACATAGACGATACCGTGCACGAACAATGGTTGGAGTGGATGAAGGACAAACATGTGCCGGATATGCTGGCAACGGGCAAATTTACACATGCCAAAATGGTAAAGGTGCTGGTAGAAGAAGATATGGGTGGCATTACCTACTCCATACAATATACCACAAAGAATAGGTCCACATTGGAAGCCTATTACAAGGAGGACGCGGACCGCCTGCGTGCCGACGCCCAAAAAATGTTTCCCAACAAGTTTGTTGCATTTAGAACAGAGCTGGAAGTGGTAAGCCAACAAATACCTTAAAAATTTGGAGTTTATTTTTTCCTACGGAACCTTACAAGATACCCAGGTACAAGAGTACATTTTTGGACGTATATTAAATGGAAAGCCCGACACCGCATTGGGTTTCAAGAAAATCGAAAATGCCGTATATGGCCGTTATCCGTTGGTCATCAACACCAATGATCCCGAACACAAAGTAAAAGGCATGGCTTATGAAGTAAATGATACCGACCTAATAAAAGCGGACATTTACGAAACAAATGCATACAAAAGGGAAAAATTCCTTTTGGAATCAGGAGATGAAGCTTGGATCTATATCAAAAATTCCAACTAACTTGCAAAAAAACCCGCAGTGCCCAAAAAAAAGAGGAAAAAATACAATAACGGAAACCGTCATCCCCAAAAAAATGAACAAATAGATGGTGCTGTAAAAGCAAAAAAGCACTTAGGGCAACATTTTTTAAAAGATGAGTCCGTCGCAAAAAAAATTGCTGAGACACTGTCGTTGGACGACTATAAAAATGTACTAGAAATAGGCCCTGGCATGGGTGTTCTCACCAAATATCTGCTTCAAAGGGATTTGGACCTTGTGGCCATGGACCTTGATGAAGAGTCCATTGTTTACCTAAACCACAGTTTTCCTTTGGAACATGCCTCTATTTTAAAAAACAACGATCGCCTCAATATTATCGAGGCGGATTTCCTCAAGTTCGACCTAAAACAACTATATGGCGAAGAACAATTTGCCATTACCGGGAATTTCCCATACAATATTTCCAGTCAGATAGTTTTTAAGATGTTGGAAATGCGACAGCAAATACCCGAATTTTCCGGCATGTTCCAAAAAGAGGTGGCCAAAAGAATCTGTGAAGCACCGGGCAGTAAAACCTACGGTATCCTATCCGTATTGGTACAAGCTTATTACGATGCCGAATATCTATTCACCGTTCCTCCCGGAGTTTTTGATCCTCCGCCAAAGGTGGATTCCGGAGTATTGAGACTCACAAGAAAAAAAGAATTGAACCTCCCTTGCGACGAGCGCCTCTTCTTTAAAGTGGTAAAAACAGCTTTTAACCAAAGACGAAAAACAATCCGAAACAGTCTTAAAATCTTCAACCTTTCCGATAATCTAAAAGAGAATACTATCTTTGACCAACGCCCGGAACAGCTTAGTGTGGCCGATTTTATAACGTTGACACAGAAGATAGCCAATGACCCCGTTTAAACTCACAGACGACCTTTTAGCAGAAATCAGGGAACTGATCGCCAACAAGAACAATGGTGAGCTCCAAACCATGATGAAGGAGTTCCACTATGCCGATATTGCGGAAATTGCGGACGAACTCGAAGTTGATGAGGCCACCTACCTGATAAAACTGCTGGACAGTGAAAAAACATCGGACATCCTTGCCGAAATGCACGAGGATATCCGGGAGGCCGTACTTAAAAATCTAACAGCCAAAGAAATTGCCGGCGAACTTTCGGAATTGGATACGGATGATGCCGCGGACATCATAAACGAGCTTCCCAAGGAAATTATTCAAGAAGTTATCTCCGAGATAGAAGATCGGGAACACGCCAAAGATATTGTAGATCTTTTGCGCTACGAGGAAGATTCCGCAGGTGGACTTATGGCCAAAGAATTGGTAAAAGTCTACGAAAACTGGACCGTGACCTCTTGCGTTAAGGAGATGCGCGCCCAGGCAGAGAATGTTACCCGCGTACATTCCATTTATGTGGTGGACGACGAAGGCAAATTAAAAGGAAGATTGTCCCTAAAAGATTTGCTCACCGCTCCAACCAAAAGTCACATAAAAGATATCTATATCCCAAAGGTAGATTCCGTAAACGTGAACGAAAAAGGAGAAGAAGTGGCCAGAATTATGTCCAAATACGATTTGGAGGCCATACCCGTGGTTGATGAAATCGGGCGCTTGGTCGGGCGCATTACCATCGATGATATTGTAGATGTGATACGTGAAGAAGCCGATAAGGATTACCAAATGGCGGCAGGTATTTCCCAAGGCGTTGAAGTGAGCGATAGCATTTGGGTACTCACACGGGCCAGGCTGCCTTGGCTAATTTTAGGTCTTTTTGGTGGACTTGGTGCTGCGGCCATTATGGGAACTTTTGAAGATATGATTTCCAAACACGCAGTTTTATTCTTTTTTACTCCCCTAATTGCTGCCATGGCCGGAAACGTTGGGGTACAGTCCAGCGCCATAGTAGTGCAAGGTCTCGCGAACGACGACCTAAAAGGAAGCATGAGAAACCACCTTTTAAAGGAAATGCTTTTGGCCTTGCTCAATGGATTTATACTAGCCATCCTGCTCTTATTGTTCACTTGGATCTGGAAAGATGCCTTTACCACCGCTTTGGCCATATCGCTATCGCTGATAGTAGTAATTGTTGTGGCCGGGCTGATCGGTACATTTATACCCTTGTTCCTTCATAAAAGAAACATTGACCCAGCAATTGCCACCGGACCGTTCATTACCACGAGCAACGATATTTTTGGAATCTTGATCTATTTTTGGATCGCCAAATTAATTTTGGGAATATAAAATCTTGCCATGAAACCCATCAACCTAAAACAAAAACATGCCGAATTCTCCGCACAGTGGCATCCGCATCAAATTGCCATTGTGGACGATATGCAGGTGCTTTTGGCCAAAATACAAGGTGAATTTGTATGGCACGCCCACGAGAACGAGGATGAATTGTTCCAAGTGATCAAAGGTACCCTCTACATGCAATTTCGAGATAGGACCGAAGTGGTGAACGAAGGTGAAATTATTGTGGTGCCCAAAGGAGTGGAACACAACCCCAAGACCAAAAACGGCGAAGAGGCACAAGTACTCCTTTTTGAAAAATTGAGCACCGCCCACACAGGAAATGTC
Source organism: Allomuricauda sp. XS_ASV26 (assembly GCF_041224615.1). NCBI lineage: Bacteria > Pseudomonadati > Bacteroidota > Flavobacteriia > Flavobacteriales > Flavobacteriaceae > Allomuricauda > Allomuricauda sp. XS_ASV26. The sequence goes on from NZ_JBGFGK010000033.1 coordinate 45,591, forward strand.
CAGCACGAAAAAACACAGACCCACTATCCAAAAATCTAGGAATTTTATATTTGATTCATGAAAGTTCTCCACCTCGATACCAATCATGAGCTGCTAATTGAACAATTTGCCGAGCTCGGTTTCCAGAATGATGAAGATTACACATCGACCAAGGAAGAAGTCGAAAAAAAAATCCATTTATACGATGGAATCATTATCCGAAGTAGGTTTACCATAGACCAACAATTTTTGGATAAGGCCACCAACCTTAAATTTATTGGAAGGGTCGGGGCCGGATTGGAAAATATTGATACCGAACACGCCAGGTTCAAGGGTGTTTTTATGGCTTCTGCCCCCGAAGGCAACCGCAATGCGGTAGGTGAACACACACTGGGCATGTTGCTCGCCTTATTGAACCAAATGTGCAAGGCCGACCGACAGGTTCGAAAAGGCAAATGGAAACGGGAGCAAAACAGGGGCTTTGAACTGGAGGGCAAAACCGTGGGCATTATCGGCTATGGCAATATGGGAAAGGCTTTTGCCAAAAAACTAAAAGGATTCGACGTCGAGGTGATCTGCTATGATATTATTGGAGGAGTTGGGGATGAAAATGCGCGACAGGTCGGAATCATGGAATTTCAACAGCGCTCGGACGTAGTGAGTTTGCACGTACCGCAGACCGAGTCGACCACCGGCATGATAAATTCAGAATTTATCAAGGCGCTCCACAAACCGTTTTGGCTTTTGAACACGGCTCGGGGAAAATGTGTTGTAACCAAGGATTTGGTAGCCGGGCTAAAATCGGGCAAAGTACTTGGAGCCGGGCTCGATGTGCTGGAATACGAAAAAAAATCCTTCGAAAACATGTTTGTTCAAAAACCCAAGGCCTTTAAATACCTGCGCAAGGCCAACAATGTGTTATTGACTCCCCATGTTGCCGGGTGGACCGTGGAGAGCAAAGAAAAATTGGCACAGACCATTGTTGATAAAATCAAGGAGAGATTTTGTTAACTTTATAAGCCTTATCCAATCAACTTTTGGCTCTGGCAATCCCTAAAACTGATAAATTATGACGATAGATGCCAAAACACCGGAAGAGTACATTGAAAAACTCCCGGAAGAACGAAAACAAGTCATTTCCCGACTAAGAGAAGTCATAAAGAACAATCTCCCTGCTGGTTTCGAAGAATGTATCAGCTATAAAATGATAGGGTATGTAGTGCCCCATTCCATGTTTCCCGGCGGTTATCATGTGGATCCAAAGTTACCCTTGCCCTTTATCAACCTAGCATCACAAAAAAACTTTGTGGCACTATACCATTCCGGAATATATGCGGACAACAGTTTACATGATTGGTTTGTTACCGAATACCCTAAGCATGTGGACACCAAATTGGATATGGGCAAAAGCTGCATCCGATTTAAGAACATTAACAAAATACCTTATGATCTCGTTGCAGAGCTTTGCCAAAAAATGACCCCGCAACAATGGATCGGTTTGTATGAACAAAACATTAAGAAATCATGAAAAACAGGGTAACTGGATTGGGGGGCTTTTTTTTTAAGAGCAAAGACCCAAACAAAATCAAAGATTGGTACAAAAACCATTTAGGACTAAATACCGACCAATATGGCTGTACCTTTTGGTGGAAGGACAAGGAAGGCAACGATTGTTCCACCCAATGGAGTCCGATGGACGAAAAAACCGAATATTTTAAGCCTAGCGAAAAACAGTTTATGATGAACTTTAGGGTTGAAAATTTGGAAGAACTTCTAAAAACCCTAAAAGAAGAAGGGGTTACGGTGGTTGGTGAAATAGAGGAATACGAGTACGGAAAATTCGGATGGATTTTAGACCCCGAAGGCAACAAGTTGGAACTTTGGGAACCTGTTGATAAAGCTTTTCTATAGGTATTGATTTATTTGCTACTTTTAACCCTCATTAACCAACACATTAAATAAACATGTCAGAAGAAAAAAAGGACTTTGGTGACAAAGCGGAAGAAGCAGCCAAAGAATTTAAAGAAGAAGCAAAAAAAACCACGAACGAATTCACCGAAAATGCCAAAGAAGCTTTAAATTCCGGTGACAACAAGAAACTTTTAGCTGGAATATTAGCCATTGTACTTGGACAATTAGGGGTTCATAAATTTATCCTAGGCTACCAAAAAGAAGGTTTCATAATGTTGGGAGCTACTGTTATCGGATACATAACCGCTTGTTTTGTTGTGGGAAGCTTCATTGTTTTAGGTGTAGCAATTGTTGGACTTATTGAGGGTATCATATATCTTACTAAATCTGATGAAGAGTTTTTTAACACTTATCAAGTGGGTAAAAAGCCTTGGTTTTAAATTTTTAAAAAACCAGTATATCTGGTTTTTTTTATCGCTTTATTAATCGTAATATCACAATAAAAAAGCCGACTTTATGAAAGTGCGAAATATGAAACCCTCGGATTGGAGCAATGTATCCGATATATACAGGGAGGGAATTTCCACAGGATTTGCCACTTTTGAAACACAACCGCCCTCTTTTGACCAGTGGGACGAAGCACATGTAAAAGACTGTAGGTTAATCGCTGAGGAAAATGGTTCTATTCTGGGCTGGGCAGCGCTTTCGCCAGTATCGAGCAGGTGTGTTTATGGTGGTGTTGGTGAAGTAAGCGTTTACATTGCCAATGCAAGCCGAGGTAAGGGCATTGGCCAATTATTGATGCAAAAATTAATCACCGAAAGTGAAAAAGCTGGCTTTTGGACCATACAATCGGGTATTTTTCCTGAGAATACGGCCAGCATAAAACTTCATGAAAAAGTTGGCTTTCGCTACATTGGCAAACGAGAAAGAATAGGTAAGATCAATGGTGTTTGGAAAGACAATTTATTGTTCGAAAAACGCAGCGATTCCGTAGGTGTGGACTAATCCACTTCAACGGTTCCGTTACCTTCGGCCACTTTACGCTCCAACTCAGCTTGAAACTCTTCCATAACCGGCTTTACCGTGCTCTCCGGTAAATCCGCAATTCGGATGTACATTAATCCATCCACCGAATTGTTGAACAATGGATCCACATTAAAAGCCACTACCTTGGCATTTTGCTTAATGTACTTTTTGATCAATACCGGTAACCGTAGGCTCCCCGGCTCTACTTCGCTGATCAATTTATCGAATTTGTTAAGATCGGCCTGGGTCTCATCGAACACAAACTCCTTATCGGCATCTTTCAACTTTACCTTAAATTCCTTTTTTGGCCTAATATATTGTGCCACATACGGATCCCAGTAATTGGATTTCATGAACTCGATCATCAGGGATTTGGAAAAATTGGAAAATTGGTTGCTGATACTCACTCCTCCTATTAAATACTTGTGTTCTGGATGCCTTAAGGTCGTATGCACGATTCCTTTCCAAAGTAAAAACAACGGCATGGGCTTTTGTTGATATTCCTTCACAATATAGGCCCTTCCCATTTCTATGGATTTCTCCATCATACCGTACAGTTCGGGTTCAAATCGGAAAAGGTCCTGCAAATAAAAACCGTCTATTCCGTAGTTTTTAAAAATATCCGAGCCCAAACCCATTCTATAGGCGCCAACAATTGCTTTGTTATCGTTGTCCCACAAAAACAAATGGTGATAGTACGAGTCGAACTTATCCAGATCAATGGCATTGTTTGTTCCTTCGCCTACTTCCCTAAAGGTAACCTCGCGCTGGCGCCCTATTTCGTTCAAACAAAATGGCATATCCTTGGCCTGGGCCAAAAACACTTCATAGTTTTTACTCTCCAACATACGGCAATCCTTCTCTCGTAGTTTGTCAATTTCACCTTCCAACACTTTGGCATTGATAGCTGTTGCAATTTTCTTTGGCGGTTTTGGAATTTTTAAAGAGGTCGGAACCTTATCCAAAAACCGTTCTTTTTCGAAAACGTTGGCCAACAAATAGGTTTTTTTTCGCAACAACTCGGTAAAATCCTCCAGAGTTTTCTCTTCATTTTGCGTATTTACCGATATGGGCTGACCTATCCTTACTTTAATGGGCCGCCTACTTTGCGATGTTAGCTCCGAAGGCAATTTGGCGGTGCGAAATACATCGGCAATCTTGGACAACCGGTAGAACAAATGGCTGTTCCTTGCATGAAAATAAATCGGGACCACGGGCACCTCTGCCTTTCTTATCAATTTAATGGCAGCTTCCTCCCAAGGTCTATCGACCACCAAACGACCATCTCGGTAGGTAGATACTTCTCCTGCCGGAAAAATACCCAATGGATGACCATCCCTTAAATGTTTCAAAGCGTTCTTAAAACCTATAATACTGCTCTTGGCCTCTTTATGGTTTTCAAAAGGGTTCACTGGCATTATATAGGGTTTCAAGGGCTCGATTCGATGTAACAAAAAGTTTGCGATTATTTTAAAATCGGACCTTTCCTTTAAAAGTAGTTTTAATAAAAGTACCCCATCCACACCTCCCAAAGGGTGATTGCTGATAGTGATATAGGGACCGGACTTGGGCAACCGTTTTATATCCTCTTCCGGAATCTCAAAATCGATCTCGTAATGCTCCAGAATAGTGTCCAAAAATTCTGGGCCGGATAGGTTCTTGTTTTTATCGTAAAATCTATTGATGGTGTTGATCCTGGTGGCCACCATTAATAGCCATCCTACAAATGTGCCCAAAAAGCCATATTTGTCCAGATGGATAACTTTTGCCACCTCTTTAGCCGTAACCAAGCCCATAAAAATAATATTTAGCTACGGTAAAGATAGAAAATTAAGCCTATTGCCCTCAGCGACCCAATATTATCCCCAAAGGTTTATTTAACAACAAGTTGAACCGTTTCTTTGCCTCTTTGCTCCACCAATACGGATTTCCCATTCTGCAACGATTTGACCGAATCACTGTTAAAATGACGTATGGTGTACAGGGAAACATCTTCGTGGCACACGACTTTGAACTTGCGTTTTAATTCTTCCAACAATGGCTGAAGCCCACGGAACTTGTTGTCCAAGCAGACAGAGAAGCTAATGGCAGAATTCTGGATAAGATCTACCTTAAGTCGATGATCGTGGAAGAGCTTAAAAATTTCACTGATATTATCCTCAACAATAAAAGAAAAGTCGAGAGACGACAGTTTTAACAAAACCTGGTTCTTTTTTACAATAAAGCATGGGATCTTTGGCTCTATACCGTTCCCTTTTCCAACTATGGTACCGTTATCCTTGGGCTTTACAAACGATTTAACCTGTAAGGGTATTTCTTTTCTTTGTAACGGTTGCAGGGTTTTTGGATGAATTACAGAGGCCCCGTAAAAGGCAAGCTCAATAGCTTCGCGATACGAAATTTTTTCCAAGAGATGTGTTTCCTCAAAATTCCGGGGGTCCGCATTCAAAACCCCGGGAACATCTTTCCAAATAGTCACCGATTCGGCATTAAGGCAATATGCCAAAATTGCTGCCGAGTAATCGGAACCTTCCCGGCCCAAGGTGGTTGTAAAGTTATTGTCGTCGCTACCTAAAAAACCTTGGGTTATGTTCAATTTGGAGCGATCGACCAAAGAATCCACCTGTTCTTGGGTGCGCTCCCAGTTTACCTGTGCATCCCTATAATTGGTATCGGTTTTTATCAAAGTACGAACATCCAACCATGTATTGGCAATACCTATCTCATTTAAATAGGCACTCACTATTGTTGTAGACAATAATTCGCCATAGCAGACAACTTGATCGTACACGAATGCATATTTGGGTGATTTGTTCCAAGTTAAAAAACCTGTAACCTCATCGAACAACACTTTTAATTTCCCATATACCGGATGTTCTGGATTTTTAAACAAGTCCGATACAATGGTATGATGATACTCGATAACTTCTTGAATGGTTTCCTTTACATTTCTTTTATCGTTAAAATAGGATTCCACCACTTTTTCCATGGCATTGGTCATTTTTCCCATGGCCGATACCACTACCAAGGTATCCTTATGGCCAACCTCTTGCAATACGTTGACCAAGTTTTTTACCGCATCGGCATCTTTTACGGATGCTCCTCCAAACTTAAATATCCTCATGTACTTTATCTTCTAGTTTTCTGGTCTAGTCCAGACGCCCCAAATAATTTTTGATTCCTTCTTCGTCCAAATGCACCACATCCCAATCCCGTAGTACATTGGCTCCTTTTTTCTCATAAAAATCGATGGCCGGTTCGTTCCAATCCAACACTTCCCAACTGATTCGTTTTACACCGAGTTCGGCCCCATACTTGACCACTTGATCTAATAATGCAGTTCCCAGTCCAGTTCCTCGCATATTCTCGGAAACAATAAGGTCCTCCAAATGGATTACGGGACCTTTCCAAGTAGAATACCTTGGGTACACCAATGCTATGCCGACAATTCCTTTTTCGGTTTCTGCAACAAAACATTGAAACATTTTTTGTTCACCAAAACCATCCTTGACCAAATCGTCTTTGGTCACTTCTACAGCATCTGGTTCTTTCTCGAAATCAGCTAGTTCCTGCACCAAATTCAGTACCTGTTCCATATCCTCGATGCGAGCCTTCCTTATTGTATATTCCATAATTGTTACAAATAAAACTCAAAGTTATAAAAATACACAATTAAAGATTCTCGAAAACGTTGTAGTTTCACAAAATGCCCGATATTTGTCCTTAAATAAAACATCCTTTCCTATGTTTGACAAACAACGGCTCACCATGGGTGAGTTCATCATCGCCAATCAAGAATCTTTTCAATACACTTCTGGGGAATTATCAAGACTGCTCAACGGTATTCGTTTAGCCGCCAAAGTAGTTAACCACGAAGTAAACAAGGCCGGTCTCGTGGACATTATCGGTGCTGCGGGAGAAACGAATATCCAAGGGGAAAATCAACAAAAATTGGATGTACTTGCCAACGAAAAATTTATAGAAACACTAAAGAATAGAGAAATAGTTTGTGGTATAGCGTCGGAGGAAGAGGACGACTTTATAAGCATAAACAGTTTTGACAAACAACACCAGAACAAGTATGTGGTTCTTATAGATCCTTTGGACGGTTCTTCCAATATTGATGTAAATGTATCGGTCGGAACCATTTTTTCAATTTATAGAAGGGTAACTCCTGTAGGCACTCCGGTTACTTTGGAGGATTTTCTGCAACCCGGTAAAAACCAAATTGCTGCCGGTTACATAATATATGGCACCTCTACCATGTACGTGTACACTACCGGACATGGGGTTAATGGATTTACCTTGAATCCTGCCCTTGGAACTTTTTACCTATCGCATCCCAACATGCAATTCCCGGAAACAGGACAGATCTATTCTGTGAACGAGGGAAACTACATTCATTTTCCGCAAGGGGTTAAAGACTACATAAAATATTGCCAAATGGAAGAAGGCGACCGCCCATACACCTCAAGGTACATTGGCTCATTGGTTTCCGATTTTCACAGAAATATGATCAAAGGGGGAATTTATATGTACCCTAAAAGCAGCAAGGCGCATAACGGAAAGCTACGTTTATTGTACGAGTGCAATCCAATGGCGTTCTTGGCCGAACAAGCCAATGGCAAAGCAAGTGATGGCTTTAGAAGAATCATGGACATCCAGCCCACTGAGTTGCACGAACGGGTACCATTTTTCTGTGGAAGTAAAAAAATGGTTGAAAAGGCAGAAGAATTTATGGCCAATTACTAGCTATCTCTCTTCACCAATTCGTGATAATCCTCAAACGGAATTTTTCCGGTAAAAATCTTGATGGATTTATCGATGATGTTAGCAGCGGTCTTTGGAGAAAAGCCCAGGCCTACCGCGTACTTTTCCACTATTCTTCGCTCTTCATCATCAATATCGTGATCGGAGAAAATAATTTGAAAAAATTCAAATAGCCTTTTATACCTCTTTTCACCACTGTGCGGAGTTTCGATAGGATATTTATTTTCCTTCTTCATTACCTCCTTAAATTCCTGATCGCTGATATTTAGCTTAAAGGCAAACTTTTTAAGGACTTCCATTTCCTTCTCATTGATTTCTCCATCAACAGCAGCCAAACTTGCCAAAGTGGCAAAATGGGCCAGGTTTTTTCTTTTTTCCCCGTGCTCGTAAAGATCTAAAATTGGCATATCTGAAATTTTGTGGCACAAATATAAATCTTATCGCAAAATTGAAGGCACAAACCCAGTAAAGAAATTCGTATTTTTCAATCCAAAGCATCTCACCACTGAAAGAGTCCGATCTGTTCCATATAGCCGAAAAATGGTTCCAAGAACAAAAATGGCAGCCGTTCCCTTTTCAAAAAGAAACATGGAAAGCCTTTTTGAACGGCAAGCACGGTCTGTTAAATGCCCCGACCGGAAGCGGAAAAACCTATGCCCTTTGGTTTCCGATCGTACTCGATTACATCAAAAACAACCCAGAGTATAAAACCACGCACAAGAAAGGTCTAAAAGCTATCTGGATTACTCCATTGCGAGCGCTCTCGCAAGAAATCAAACAATCGGCAGAACGGATAACCCAAGACCTGGGCACACAAATGAGCGTCGGTATCCGAACCGGTGACACTTCGGCAAAGGATAGGGCAAAAATGAGGACCAACATGCCCGATCTTTTGATCACCACTCCCGAAAGCCTACAGCTTTTACTTTCATCCAAAGGGTACGCCAAAACTTTTAAAAACTGCTCTGCTATTGTGGTGGACGAATGGCACGAACTTTTGGGCACCAAACGAGGGGTGCAAATGGAACTGGGCATTTCCCGATTGAAAACCGTATGCAAGGCATTGCGTATTTGGGGCATATCGGCGACCATAGGTAATTTGGAACAAGCACGGGAAGTATTGTTGGGCCCTTCTACACCCGAACTGGACAATTCGATATTGGTAAAGGCAGACCTCAACAAAAAAATTACGGTAAAAAGTATTGTTCCCAAAGAAATGGAAACCTTCCCGTGGCGCGGACATTTAGGGTTGCATTTATTGGATGATGTGATACCCATTATCAAAAAAAGTAAGACCACGTTACTTTTTACCAACACCCGAAGCCAATGTGAAATCTGGTTTCAGAAAATATTGGAAAAATATCCCGAATTCGCCGGGGAAATAGCCATGCACCATGGCAGCATAAACAAAGAAACCAGACTCTGGGTAGAGCAGGCCATTCGGAACGAGAGTCTCAAAGCCGTTGTCTGTACATCGAGTTTGGACCTTGGCGTGGATTTTGCCCCTGTGGAAACGGTGATCCAGATTGGTGGACCAAAAGGGGTTGCCCGTTTTTTGCAACGCGCCGGGCGGAGCGGACATCGACCTGGAAAAGAAAGTGTTATCCATTTTTTGCCCACGCACGCGATTGAACTGGTGGAGGCTTCGGCCATGCAAAAAGCAGTACTCAACAATGCTGTGGAAGATCGCATCCCTTACCTGAACAGTTTTGATGTCCTACTTCAATATTTGACCACCTTGGCCGTTTCCGATGGGTTTTATCCTGATGAAATCTATCCCGAGATACAACAAACGTTCTGTTATCAGAGCCTATCGGAAGAACATTGGCAGTGGCTACTCAATTTTTTGGTAATGGGCAGCCAAAGCCTAAAGAACTACGACGAATACAAAAAAGTTGAAATTGAAACAGATGGTAAATTTAAAGTAAACAGTAGGGCCGTTGCCATGCGCCATCGTTTCCAGATCGGAACCATTGTTGGGGACGCAACCATATCTGTCCGCTATCAAAAGGGAGGGTATATCGGTAGTATTGAAGAGTACTTTATCTCCAAATTGAGTCCTGGGGATGTTTTTACCTTTGCTGGTCGAAATTTGGAGTTTATTCGAATAAAGGGGATGTCGGCACACGTGCGCAATTCCAAAAAAAGGACCAACAAAGTACCCAGTTGGATGGGCGGAAGACTGAGCTTTTCAGCAAAAATGTCCGAACTATTACGGCAAGAACTCTACACGGCCGAGTTGGAGTCTTCAAAACAATCGGAGGAAATCCGGGCATTGCAGTCAATGTTCACCAAACAAAGGGAAGAAAGTCTAGTGCCCCAACCGCACCAATTTTTGATAGAAACCTTTGAGACACGAGATGGTCATCATCACATGTTTTATCCGTTCGAAGGCAGGGCCATCCACGAAGGCATGAGCAGCCTGTTGGCATACCGTATCAGTTTATTGAGCCCGATTACCTGCTCCCTGGCCTTTAACGACTACGGTTTTGAATTACTTTCGGACAGGAAAATCGATATTCAGGAGATTCTGGACAATAACCTTTTTACGCCGGAACATATGTTGTCCGATCTTCAAAAGAGTTTAAATTCCAACGAAATGGCGCGTAGAAAATTTAGAGATATTGCCGTAATCAGCGGCATGGTCTTTACGGGCTACCCCGATAAAGGAATAAAAATGAAACACCTGCAAAGTAGTTCAGAATTACTTTTTGATGTTTTCCGTGATTTTGAAGACGATAATTTGTTGTACCAACAAGCTTTCACCGAAACTTTTGAGCATCAATTGGAGGAAGGAAGATTACGTTTGGCACTGGAACGGATCACACAGCAAAAAATAGTCTGGAAAAAATGTTCTCAACCAACACCACTATCTTTCCCGATCATTACAGATCGGTTGCGGGAAAAACTGTCCAATGAAAAATTGGCAGATCGCATTAAACGAATGGTGGAGAAATTGACCAAATAAAGTTCGAACACACTCACATGGCCCGGACATTTAGCGTAGTCGAAGAGACAAAACACCGCATCTGATCGATAATTTTTAAAATAGTTTCCGCACTTGCCCCTCTCGTTTCAAAATTACAATTGGTTAAATTTGTTGCTTCGTTAGAATGATCGAAAAAATCCAAATACAAGGCCAAGAATTTCATCTACACCCTTTGGGTGGATTGTTTTGGGTTAAAAAATCCATATTGCTGATCAGTGATGTACATTTGGGGAAAGTATCCCATTTCCGGAAATTTGGCGCCGCCGTTCCTCGAAAGGCAATCCATAAAAATTTTATCCTTTTAGATCAAATCGTGGCCGATTTTCAACCCTTTCAAATCTGTTTTTTAGGAGACCTCTTCCATTCTTCGTTGAACAAGGAGTGGGAGTTGTTTGAAAACTGGGTGGGCAAAACACCTTCGGAAGTTGTGCTGATTACAGGAAACCACGATATTATCGCCCCCGAAAAATTTCAAAACGTGAATGTCTCCCAATTTCAGGAGCTTGCCATTGATTCGTTTTTTTTTACACACCATCCGGAAGATCGCAAAGGGCTCTTTAATTTTTGTGGACATATACATCCTTCCATAAAACTAAAAGGGCCAGGGCGGGATTACGTTAAGTTGCCTTGCTTTTTTAAATCCGAGAACAAAATGATATTGCCCGCTTTTGGACAATTTACTGGAACCCATGCCCTAAAACCTAAAAAAAGCGATGATGTTTACGCCATTGCAGACGACTGTATATTCAAAATTTGAAAACCTCATCAAAAAATTACCAAATTAGTGGGTAAGCTATTAAAGGATCAGAACCTTTTTTTATGCACTTGCAATCCGTCTTCATCATAATAACGCCATGTGCCCACCTGTTCATCTTTACGAAAACGACCGCGAATTTTTCTTGTACCGTTGGTGTAGAACTCTTCGTACTTGCCATGTTTTAAACCATCCTTGAGCTCCACTTGGAACCTAACGTTTCCGTTGTTGTATTTTTTTATAAATGTCTTCGCATTTAAATCGTTCGGATATATGGCTTTCAGGTTAAAGACCGCATCTGTTGTCTGGGCCGTCGCAGTATTTTTACTTTTAGATGTTACATTGTTACCGGTTATTGGCAAGACCTGGTGTTTTTTCACCTTCTCAACATCCTCATACTTTAGCACCAATCTATTTTCGAACAAATCATCTTTCGGCGATAGTTGTAATCCAATCTGCGGAAAACAAATGATAAAATCCTTGTTCTTGCGCATTTTCTGTTTGGTTGGCGCATCGGCCAAAGCATACATATTATCAAACAGCAAAGGCACATTACTATATATGAAAACAGAAGATTCGGGATCGAATTTCTGATTAAAATCAATGTACTCACTGGAAGTTGCCAAAATTTCGCCTTCGGTAACCTTTTCTATTATGCCCTTTAGGGTATTTGGGCTATCGCTAAAGACCACATAATCCTCGATTTGGGTAAAGTAGGGTTTATCGAACTCATTAAATCTGCCGCCCAGTAGCATTTTAAAAAATCCTTTGATGGACAAAAAATTAATTTCGTACCCCTTGTAATTAACAGCTTTGAACTTTACCGGTGTTTTTTTGCGGACCTGCTCCACCACAAAATCCAAGTTGGTCCTAGCCTTATCGGCATTATTGGTTTTAAGGACAAGCGCTAGATCATTTTTGCCTTTGGAAATGTGAGATTGTATCTGAAGTAAGGCCACCTCGTCCCCTATCCAGCTCACAAAATTTTCCTTGATATCGATTTTTAGGAACTTTTCCACTTTGGCTATGCCCTTTTGGTAACTTTCAAACTGTTCGGGGTCGCTTTGCTGGACCATCTCAAAATTTTTGTAGAACTCGGAAAAGCTATCAAAACCATAGCTAACATAAAGCGCTGTGCTATTTGGGGCCACTTCTGGTATGGAACGTTTTGCCTTTCCCGATTTTTGAAGTGCCTTAAGGTAATATTCGTTTACCGAACTTATGTTGGTATATCCGTTGGCGGTCAGTGTGCTGTTCTTGTCCAAATCAAAATAGAACCCAGAAAACAAAAAGTTTTCACTTACGCGCATTACCCAGTCGGAGGGCCGGTCGGAATACATTTTAATGTAATCGTCAAAAAAATGGTATTGGACATACAACCGGAACAGGTCCTCGTGCCCGACTTTTTGATTGATTTCCAAAAAATTGAGGTTTCGCCCCAACACCGGCTCCATATATTGATCTATTGAAGCTTCTACCAAAGTGTGCGTGTAAGAGGCCACCAATTGATTTTTGATGAAGGACAAATGCATGGTTTCCTTGCTATCGCGATCGTGAACTTCCAATATCTCGTGTTCGTGATAGGTACGTTTGCTAAGCACATAGCCATCGTCCAACAGTGTGTTCAAATATGTTTTAAGCAATTGTAGCTTGGCTATCCGTTTTAAGTCCAGTACATAAAAAATCCCGTAGTCTTTGGGGGATATCATGTGTACGGATATGAACAGGGAGCGATTATCAAAAAACTCGAACAGTTTATGATTATCGTTAAATACAGTATCTACCCTTTGGATATTTTCTGTAAGGTCTGAAAAGTAATCGTTCTTTTTAAGATGGTGCCAGGCTCTGGACTTACTGACCTGTTCCCAACTTTCCACGGGCTTTTCCGATTCAACAATAAAAACGGCATCCTTTGGGATAAGGTAGATAGATTGAAGATTTGTCTTGGGGGATAGCACAAAAACATAAGCCAGATAGCACAAATACAGTACAATTAGGCCTAAGAAACCGTAAAAAATCCGTTTTTTGGTCATTTTTCCAAAAAGTGTCTTTTTCTAAAACGATAAAGAATTGATTTTAGTTTAGACACAGAAAAGTTGACCTTATTATAAGGATTTTAGATCTTTAATGGTCTTGAAGGCAACATCCACTTGTTCATCGTTCACCAAAATGGTAAACTCGTTTGTAGTGGATATTACTTCGTAGAGCACAATGCCTTCCCATGCCAATCGTTGAAAAATAAAGTAATAAATTCCTGGTACCGATACGTTATCGGACGGCAGTTTAACGGTAATCGACGAAAGTCCTTCGGCCTTTTGCGTACAGCGCTCCATTTTAAAGTACTTTTCCACAATACCGTCCATTGTATTGCTGATCACAATGTTGATTTCGTTTACACCGCGCGAGGAAGTATAAAACACATCTTGATTGGCATTGACTTCTTCCAAGAGTCGTGCCTGTTGTTGTAAAATAGTATCGGAGGCCAAAAACGTATAGTCGGATAAATTAGATCTAACGGTAATTTCCCCAATATTCTTGAGCACTTTTACAATCTTGTGTGTGGCCCTAAACTCCAGATCGTCCGAAAGCCGTTTGAGAGCCATTACAATAGCGCCATCTTTAACATCTTTTCCAAGTTCTTCTGCAATTTCCGGTTTTATTTGTCTGGATAAAGAAGTTAAGTTAATGATCCCTTGTGCCAGTGCTGTTTGCAAGAACGGCTTTTTTTTGATGTAGTGCTCAACTACGGCAGATATTGTTTTCATTTCTGGTTAGAGTTTATTCAAAAATAACACATTGTTATAAAACAAACAAATGGTTAAAAATGATAGAAAGCACCTTCAATGTGTTCAATTTCAAACTTCTGCCCTCTTTTTACAACGGTAATCACATCAAATCTAACCTCCACATCCAAATCATTTTTTTCGATATACTGGTTTGCCGCCATGGTCAAAAGTTTAATTTTTTTAGTGGTGATCACCGTTGAGATATCTTCCAAAAAACCCGTATTTCGGGACTTTACCTCCACTATTGCCAAAACATCGTCCTTTTGGGCAACAATATCGATCTCGGCACTGAGATACCGATAGTTACGATGACATATTTTGTATCCCTTCCCCTCTAAATGGGCAACGGCCTTCTGCTCCCCGAGCATCCCAAATGTGTTGTGTTCAGCCATATATTTTGTAAAAATGTAAATTTTTTGTGCATTTCGTCGAAAAATTTGGTAGTTCGTGGACTTAAGAACGTTAAGATTGTAATTTGTTGGCTCAATTGAACCACACCAACATTAGCATAAACATATAGTTGCCCCAAAACTATGTACTTAATAAACGCCAGACATTGCTATGGAGTACTTTATCAATTGTAATTCCTCAACTTTGGCACCGTACACTACTCCACTGGACGAGTTGCGTGCCGCCCATTTGTACCGAAGGCTAGGTTTTAGTGCCCCGGTGCAAACCATTGCTGCTGCTGTTGGACAAACAGCTGGCCCACTCGTGGACAGCTTGGTGGACCAAGCGCTAGCCGCTCTCCCGATTCCGGCCCCAGCCTGGGCAGACTGGAACAATGCCGATTACCCTGCCGATGATGATTTGGCTCGGCAAATGCGTAGAGCCCACATCGAAGAGCTTACCACAGCCTACGGAAACGCCTTGGCAAACAACGAACTGCTAGATAGATTGAGCTTCTTTTGGAGCAATCACTTTGTAACCCAATTGGAAACTTATGACTGTCCACAGTTCCTTTTTTATTATCTCAATTGTTTACAACGAAATGCGCTTGGCAACTTTAAGACCTTTACCAGTGAAATCGGCCTTACCAGTGCCATGCTCTATTATTTGGACGGTGTAAGAAATCGAGGGAACAACCCGAACGAGAACTATGCCCGAGAACTATACGAGCTGTTTACCTTGGGAGAAGGAAATAATTACACCGAAGAGGATATTATCGAAACCTCAAAAGCATTGTCCGGTTATACCGAAAGAGGTGAAGAAGGGTGTACCCAGGTCACTTTCGACCCGTCGGAATTCAATACGGACAACAAGACTATTTTCGGGCAAACGGGCAATTGGGGCTATGATGACGTAATAGACATACTGTTTAACCAAAGGCCCGATGAAATCGGATGGTTCATCTGTAAAAAACTTTATGAGTTTTTTGTCCATCCAGATTCTACAAACGATGATGGCGGCATTGCTCCACAGATTATCGATGGTCTAGCACAGACTTTTATCAATAGTGGCTTCGAAATTGCCCCTGTACTCCGTCAACTTTTTAAGAGCCAACACTTTTTCGACGAAACTGCAATAGGTGTAATCATAAAAAGTCCGGCCGATCTTTATTTCAACCTATTAAAAGAAACTGGGTTTACGTATGACGATGGCACCATACTGAACATGATCGATTCCTGTTCGTTGATCGGACAGCAATTTTTTCAACCGCCCGAAGTGGAAGGCTGGCAACGTGATCGGACCTGGATCAACACTAATTTTATAATTGGACGGTGGTTGACCGTTGAGATGTTCCTGCAAAGGTTTTATCAAGAAAATCCCGAACAATTCAGGGATTTGGGTCTCTCGCTTTCTGGCAATGCCGGGCTCACAAGCAACAACCCAGACGAAGTTGCCAGGCCCATTATCGATAAATTTTTACCAAAAGGCTTACTCACCGATGCCGACTACGATAGAGCATTTATAGCGTTTAGGAGCGATGTGGACATAAATTATTACGAAGGCGGAACAACGCCTTCGTGGACTTTACTTGGATGGGAAACAGGACCGTCTCAAGTTTATCTTCTATTGCGTCACTTATCCCGCGAGCCCGAATTTCAACTCAAATAACCCCACACCATGTGCGATAATCACCACACCCACGATACATCCCCACACAAAGGCCTTGAACACAAAGGCCACGATCAGGAACATAAAAAATGGAGCAGACGATCATTTATCCAGGCACTTGGTATAGCCGGTTCTGGATCCATGTTTTTAGGAAGCCATATGATCTCGGCATCAGCGCCATCCCCACTTACGGCAGCAGTAGCTGCGGCCGAAACCGACAATATTTTGATCCTTATTCGATTATCCGGAGGGAATGATGGTCTCAGTACTGTAATTCCCATTCAACAATATGATACTTATGCCAATGCAAGACCCAATATCTATATCCCCGAAAGTAAGGTCTTAAAACTTACCGACGATTTTGGGGTGCCCACTTATATGAGCGCCCTAGAGTCCCTTTGGGGAGACGGACAATTTAAGGCCGTGCATGGCGTAGGTTACGAAAACCAAAGCCTTTCCCACTTTACGGGATCGGATATTTTTGCCAACACCGATCTAACCACAACAGGATTCTCAGGAGAAAACACAGGATGGATGGGCAGGCATTTTGAAGAGCTGTATCCCGACTACCTGATTGCCCCGCCACCTTCCCCGGCAGCCATACAAATTGGCAACCTGGCCAACTTGGTCTTTCAAGGAGAAGAAACCAACTATGCCTTTGTGACCAACAATGTGGAACAATTGGAGCAAATTGCAGAAACAGGTACCTTTTATGATATAGAAAATGCTCCTTTTGACGATTGTATGTACGGAGACCAACTCAGGTTCCTGCGCGGAGTGGCCAATACCACATACGAATATGCAGGTACTATCCATGATGCATACATGGCCGGACAAAACCAAGTAGAATATCAAGACAATGGTTTTGCACGTCAATTGGCGCTTTTGGCACGTTTGATCAAAGGAAATTTAGGAACCAAAGTATATATGATCTCCATGGGAGGTTTTGATACTCACGGAAACCAACCCGAAGTTCACGAACGCTTAATGTCCAATCTTTCCGTGGCCATCAACAATTTTTATGAGGACCTAGCTTTTACCGAACAAGACGATAAGGTTTTGAGCATGACCTTTTCCGAATTTGGGAGACGGATTTTTGAAAACGGTTCCAATGGAACCGACCACGGAAAAGCAGCACCCACCTTATTTTTTGGCTCCGGATTGAACGGAAGCGCTTTTGTTGGCGACCACCCATCTTTAGATGAGCCCAATAATCGGGGAAATTTGGAGTATACCATGGATTTTAGAAATCTATATGGCACCGTATTGGCAGAATGGCTTTGTGTTCCCAGGGAATCTGTTGAACAGCACTTATTGGGACATCCTTACCAAGCTATCGACCTAGGGTTTAACTGTAGCGGAGAAGTTTTTGATGACATTGCCATGGACAATGACCCGCCTACCTTGCCCGAAACCCCGCCAAGTCAAGATCCAATGGACCCCAATATCGATATTTTGGATACCATTGAACACGCGGCCATATATCCGGCAACCTCACCTCGAGACCCATATATCCATCTGGAAATGCCCGTTTCAGCCCATGTAGATATTGAACTCTTTAATATTTTGGGACAACGTGTAGGCACCCTGTTCAATGAAATGATGATGGAAGGTGCCGTGGACATCAATATACGTGAGCGAATGCGCGATAGCTTGTCCACTGGAAAATATATCTATAGAATATCTGTAGGAGATAAGAAAATGAGCAAATCTGTAATGATAACCTAAAACACGTACATTTTAATAGTCCAATTTTCGAGACCCATCGATAGTGTACCCCTCACCCCAAATAGGGCCGCACTTTCGAGGGTTTCGTTTTTTATGTGTATCCCGTTAAAATCAGTATTTTTGGGGCCTAATTAGAATTTTACATGGCTCAGAATACATCACCTTCCAGATATACCATTACCGCAGCACTTCCGTACACCAACGGTCCCATTCATATTGGACATTTGGCCGGAGTTTATGTCCCTGCAGATATTTATTCCCGTTATTTAAGATTAAAGGGCAACGACGTTGCCTTTGTTTGCGGGAGCGACGAGCACGGCGTGGCAATTTCCATGAAAGCCAAAAAGGAAGGTGTTACCCCCAAAGAAATAATAGACAAGTACCACGGCATCATTAAAAAATCCTTTGCCGATTTTGGTATTTCTTTTGACAACTATTCCAGGACATCGGCGCAAGTGCACCATGAAACTGCTTCGGAATTTTTCAAAAAAATGTACGAGCAAGGTGATTTTATAGAAGAAGAAACCGAACAATTGTACGATGATGAGGCCAACCAGTTTTTGGCAGACAGATTTGTAATCGGAACCTGCCCAAGATGCGGGCACCACGAAGCTTATGGCGATCAGTGCGAAAATTGTGGGTCATCTCTCAACGCAACGGATTTGATCGACCCAAAATCGACGATAACGGGAACGGTACCGACCTTAAAAAAGACAAAACATTGGTTTTTGCCCTTGGACCGCTACGAAGGGTTCTTAAAAAAGTGGATCTTAGAAGGTCATAAGTCCGACTGGAAACCCAATGTTTATGGGCAATGTAAATCTTGGATAGACGAGGGCCTAAAACCTAGGGCCGTAACCCGTGATTTGGACTGGGGAATACCCGTTCCAGTGGATGGCGGCGAAGGCAAAGTACTATATGTCTGGTTCGATGCCCCGATCGGATATATTTCCTCCACCAAAGAGTGGGCAGAACGCGAAGGCAAGGATTGGGAACCCTATTGGAAAGATCAAAGCACCAAATTGGTCCACTTTATAGGCAAGGACAATATTGTGTTCCATTGCATTATTTTCCCGAGCATGTTACAAGCCAACGGTGATTATATACTACCGGAAAATGTGCCCGCAAACGAATTCCTGAACTTGGAGGGGAACAAACTGTCCACCTCTAAAAATTGGGCGGTCTGGTTGCACGAATATTTGGAAGAATTTCCAGATATGCAAGACGTACTCCGATATACCTTAACAGCAAATGCACCCGAGACCAAGGATAATGATTTTACCTGGAAAGATTTTCAGGCACGCAACAACAACGAATTGGTGGCCATTTTTGGCAACTTCGTGAACCGTGTGGCTGTTTTGACACATAAATATTACGACGGCACCATACCAGCGCCCGGAGAACTTACAAGCACTGATAAAGAAACCTTGAGTTCCTTAAAAAGCTATCCGGATCTACTTTCCAACTCACTGGAGCGATATCGTTTCCGAGAAGGAAGTCAAGAATTGATGAACCTGGCACGTTTAGGCAATAAATATTTGGCCGATGCAGAACCATGGAAGTTGATCAAAACCGACGAGGAACGGGTCAAGACAATAATGTACGTTGCCTTACAAATTGCTGCAGGTTTGGCTATTTTGAGCGAACCATTTTTGCCCTTCACTTCTAAAAAACTGAAAGGCATACTTAATGTCCAGTCTGGCAAGGTCGAGACTTCTTGGGAAAGTGTGTCTTCTGAAGATACCCTGCTCCCTGCCGGACACATCATCAATAAAAGTGAATTGCTTTTCCGTAAGATCGAGGACGCTGAAATTGAACATCAGCTACAAAAATTGGAAGACACTAAAAAAGAAAATGCTTCGACCACCAATAGCGCAGCTACCATGGAAAACAAAATAGTACCACAAAAAGACACCATTACTTACGATGATTTTTCCAAACTGGACATGCGCGTCGGAACCATTATCGAAGCCGAAAAAATGCCAAAAGCCGATAAACTTTTGGTTTTAAAGGTAGATACTGGTCTGGATACGCGAACCATTGTTTCGGGTATTGCAAAAAGTTTTAAGCCAGAGGATATTGTGGGCAAAAAAGTAACTGTATTGGTAAACTTGGCTCCTAGAAAATTACGCGGTGTAGAAAGTCAGGGGATGATCTTGATGACGGAGAACAAAGAGGAGAAACTGGTTTTTGTAAATCCTGATGCCGATGGAGTTTTAAATGGTGAAGTTATAAGTTAATCCATTACCGAGAAACTGTGCTTTGGAGCACAATTGAGATCCTCTTAAAAATTTTGGATAGTAAAACTTCTCGACTGCGCTCGAAGTTACAAATACTAAACAAACATGATGCAGCTTGTACCCTATATTGTCCGCCATACCCAATTGCCGGAAAAGAGTGTGGAAAACACAGTGACCCTTTTGAACCAAGATTGTACCGTTCCATTTATCTCTCGTTACAGAAAGGAACTTACCGGCAATCTGGATGAAGTCCAAATAGGTTCCATAGTGGAATTCAAGAACCAGTTCGAGGCATTGGAAAAAAGAAAAACAGCTATTCTAAAAGCTGTAGATGAGCAAGGCGCACTTACTCCAGAACTAAAATCAAAGTTTTTAAACTGCGAGGACCTTACCAGTCTGGAAGATTTGTATTTACCTTTTAAAAAAAGCAAGAAGACCAAAGCGGAGACTGCCCGTAAACATGGACTGGAGCCCTTGGCCAAAATTATAATGGCGCAGCGCAGTGATGACATCGAATTCATCGCTTCCAAATACCTAAATAAAGAGATAATCAATGAGGACGAGGCCCTGGAAGGTGCCAGACACATTATTTCCGAGTGGATCAATGAACGTACCGATATAAGAAATCAGCTCCGAGGTCAATTGGAACGCCACGCCCTGATTACCACAAAAGTGGTAAAGACAAAAAAGGATGATGAGCAGGCACAAAAATTCCGAGATTACTTTGATTGGAGCGAACCTTTGAACCGATGTCCATCTCACCGTTTTTTGGCCATTATGCGCGCCGAAAAAGAAGGTTTTATCCGTGTGAAAGTTGAAATTGATGATGAACGTGCGCTTCAAAATATGGAACGTAGATTGATCAAAACCAAAAACAGCTGCACAGAACATATCGAGATAGCCGTTGCCGATGCCTATAAAAGACTTTTGTTTCCTTCACTGTCCAACGAACTTTTAAAAATTGCCAAGGAAAAAGCCGACGCTTCCGCGATACAAGTTTTCTCAAAAAACCTGAAACAGTTATTGCTCGGTGCTCCACTTGGCGAAAAACGCATTTTGGCCATTGACCCTGGTTTTAGGACTGGCTGTAAAATAGTCTGTTTGGACGAACAGGGCGATTTAAAACATAACGAAACCATTTATCCGCACCCTCCTCAACGCGATAGTTCTGGAGCCATCAAAAAAATAAGCTCTTTGGTGGATGCCCATAAAATAGAGGCCATTGCCATTGGTAACGGAACAGCATCGCGCGAAACGGAACAATTGGTAAAACGGATTGCTTTTAAAAGGCCCATCGAAGTTTTTGTGGTAAGTGAAGCAGGTGCTTCCATTTATTCCGCATCCAAAATTGCACGAGATGAATTCCCAAACTACGATGTTACGGTAAGGGGAGCTGTTTCGATTGGTAGACGATTGGCCGATCCTTTGGCAGAATTGGTAAAAATAGACGCTAAATCCATTGGGGTGGGGCAATACCAACACGATGTGGACCAAGCACAATTAAAAACTTCTTTGGACACTGTTGTGGAAAGTTGTGTAAACTCCGTAGGAGTAAACATTAATACGGCCAGTATTCCATTATTGAGCTATGTATCGGGAATAGGGCCCAAATTGGCCGAAAACATAGTGGCCCACAGAAACGAAAATGGTGCTTTTAAGAATAGGGAGGACATTAAAAAGGTAGCTCGTTTGGGCGGTAAGGCCTTTGAGCAAAGCGCAGGTTTTTTGCGTATCAAAAATGGTGATAATCCTTTGGATGATTCTGCCGTTCACCCCGAACGTTACAGTTTGATCTCGAAAATGGCCAAAGACCGGGGAATCTCCCTTAAAGAAATTGTGGGAAACACCTCTGCTCTAAAGGAAATCGACCTTAAAGCATATTGTACAGATACAATCGGAATGCCCACTTTGGAAGATATTGTGAAGGAATTGGAAAAGCCTGGTTTAGATTTACGCGAAAAAGCAAAAGTGTTCACATTTAACCAAAACATTAGGGAAATCAACGATTTACGTGAAGGCCAATTATTACCGGGTATCGTAAACAACATCACCAACTTTGGCTGTTTTGTGGACATCGGCATTAAAGAAAGTGGCTTGATCCACATCTCCAATCTTGCCGACACTTTTGTAAAAGACGTTAACGAGCATGTGAGCCTTCATCAACAAGTTGTGGTCAAGGTCTTGGATGTGGATGTTCCCAGAAAACGAATTCAACTGGCATTGCACAAAAAGGATGTTTAAATGCTAAAAATAGCCTATCATCCCATATACAAACATCCGCTGCCCGAGAAGCATCGATTCCCAATGATCAAGTATGAGCTCTTACCTCAACAACTGTTATATGAGGGCACTTGTACCGAGGAGAACTTTTTTGAGCCCGCGCTACCGGAAGACCGGCATATTTTATCGGTGCACGATAAAACCTACTACAATGATCTTAAAGAGTTAATGCTTTCCAAAAGTGCCGTTCGAAAAATCGGTTTTCCTCTCAGTGATGAGCTTGTCCTACGGGAACGTATTATTGCCGATGGCACAATTAAAGGTTGTGAATTTGCACTTGAAAATGGTATCGCCATGAATATCGCAGGTGGAACCCACCATGCATATTCCGATAGAGGGGAAGCATTTTGTATGTTGAACGACCAAGCCATTGGGGCCCGTTATTTGTTAAAGAACGATCTCGCAAATAAGATACTGATCGTTGATCTGGATGTGCACCAAGGCAATGGAACCGCCGAAATATTCAGGACAGACCATTCTGTTTTTACTTTTTCCATGCACGGAAAGGGCAATTACCCCTTTAAAAAGGAAATATCCGACTTGGACATACCTCTTCCAAAAGGCACCACCGATCAAGAATACCTTTCCCTGCTTAAAAAAACATTGCCGGAATTATTGCAGCAAGTGCAACCGGATTTTATATTCTATCTCTGTGGCGTGGACGTACTCGATTCGGATAAATTGGGCACATTGTCGATGACCTTGGAAGGTTGCAAGGAGCGTGACCGATTTGTACTTCAATTATGTTCCGATGAAAACATTCCCGTACAATGCAGTATGGGCGGCGGATATTCACCAGATATTAAGACCATTGTCGAAGCGCATGCCAACACTTTTCGGCTTGCTCAAGATATTTTATAATTATTTTTGCGACAACCTAGTATAAACCATCATCATGAAACCTCTACAACTCCTTTTTCTAGTTCTTTTCACGACCACGATTTCGGGACAAGATCTACAACCTAAAAAAGAAAAAAACCTTTGGAACAACTTCACTTACGACGTTGGCAATATGTTTGGTGGTGTTGGATATGCCTACTCCCGTCCATTCCATTGGAAAGGTAACGACTGGGCCAATTTTGGTTATTTAACTGGCGGTACATTACTACTATTTACAGTTGATGATGAACTTAACCGTTGGAAAAATGGTTTTGACCAGGATGTTCCCGACCTTATTATGGACTATGGAAACAAATATGGTGCTCCCGAAAACAATTATATGCTAACGGGCGGCGTATATCTTGCCGGCTTATTTACCAAAAATGAAAAACTTCGCCGAACCGGGGTTCTTTTAATTTCTTCGGCCACTGCTGGGGGCTTTCTTCAACAGGTAAGTAAGCGGATCATTGGTAGGGCACGACCTAAAAGTGGTGCTGGATCGGGAACCTATGATCCTTTTCATTTGGACCGGGTGTACGATTATGATTCTTTCCCTTCCGGACACGCCATGCTTGCATTTAGCAACGCTTATGCCATTGCAAAGCAATTTAAAAGTCCTTGGGTAAAAGGAGGCCTTTATACTGTTGGGATGATTCCTGGACTAGTCCGTGTGTTGGATGATTTCCATTGGTTTTCGGATGTGGCGTTTAGTACTGTGCTAAGTATTTTTATCGTAGAGTCCATTGATCGTTACCTCGACTCCAAATACAATGAAAAATATAACAACAAAAGACCCAAAGACGTAAGTTGGAACCTATCTTTTGGTCCCAATAGGGTTGGTGTCTCCGTTAACTTTTAGGTTGACTCAAAATGCAATAATGTTAAATTTTATTTAGATTTATTTAAAATAATTATTTTTGCTCCGGTATTTCATTTCTATCAATGGGAAAGAAAAAGGACAAGAAAAAGCTCAAAAAGGCACAACTTAGAGAGTTGCCCCCAACTGGTAAGGTAAAATCCAAGTGCTGTAAAAAATATAAGAAGAGCGAGAGCAAGCGCTGTAAAAAATGTCCGTGCTTTGATCTTCTGAAAAAAGTTGCTTAGATAGGTTTGTCTTCCCGAGATTTTAAAATCTTCAAAAAAAATAACCCATTGCCTAATTAGAACATAGAACCCTTGGTATGTTCAGGCGTTGGTTAATACGATATCCACAAAAAAACGCCCCAACAATTGGGGCGCATTTATTAACCAACTAAAAATATGCAATCAAAAAATTCTTGGAGAAGCTACTTGGACAATTGAACCCACAGCCCCTTTGGATATATTTTCGTTGTCCTTGTATGTAAAATATATACTTGCCTTTTCGTAGAAGTAATCGCTATGCGTACACTGATTGTTGCAAGAATGGGCATACTGGGAGTATGCCTCCTGCTTGCTTGTCATGTATACTTGATAAGCCAGACGATTTTTGGTTTTTAGTTCCTTTTCGTATCGGACTTGATCTTGCCAAAAATCTTTTTCGTCATCTACATTTAAAAAAATGGCCGTTTGTTCTTTATAGGCGTCTTTTTTGGCTTGGTTTTCGTAAAAGGAAAGGTCATTCTCTTGTGCCGAAGCAATGGCCGCCAGCCCTAACGCTAAAAATACCGTGATGTGAACTTTTAATCTCATCTGTCTGAGTTCTTCTAAATACTGTGTTCATTATCTAAAGTTCTGGCGTTTGCCTTTATAACAACTTAATTTACATTTACCCTAATGTAAAAGCCAAAAAAATCGTTATTCTCCTCTTTTTGTCGCCTTGGAACAACTAAACTTACTTGCCCAACATCAACAATTCGTTGCATTTGATTTCCGTTATGTACCGCTTCTCACCTTCATTGGTTTCGTACGAACGGTTTACGAGCTTGCCCTCGATAATAACCTCTTTGCCCTTGCTTAGAAAATCTTCTGATATTTCGGCCAATTTGCCCCAGGCCACGATATTGTGCCATTGGGTATCCGTTACTTTTTCGCCCTTGTTGTTTTTGTATGTCTCGTTGGTCGCGATGGAAAACTTGGCCAATTTTGTCTCATTTTCCAGAACAATGATCTCTGGGTCGTTCCCCAGGTTGCCAATCAATTGTACTTTGTTTCTTAGTGAATTCATAATAGTAAGATTTAAGTTTAAAATTCAATTTTTGAATCCTGCTGATTCGATAGGGCAAACTTATATCCACAAAAAAACTGTATTCGGAATGCAACTATTTGTTTTCGTTTGTAAACGTATGTAAATAATTACGCATGATTATAAGTGACCCCTCATCCCTAATTTGTGTCATAAGAAATATATTTAATCATTCGACTTCATGCACATCAGAAATATTAATAGATACAAGGTCATTAAGCGGTTCAGTATTAGTAAAACGTTATTAGACATCAATGAAATCCTATATATTCAGGAAAAAGATACCGAACACGAAAATCCTCAAAAAATATTCAGTGAAACCAAAGAATATCTTACGGACATATCCCCGAAATTGTACAGTTCTCTACTACAGGGTTTCATTGTTCCCGATGAGCGCCTACCATCCAAACCAAAATAGGTCTTAACGGTTGCTAAATTTTCATATAAGGTTGATTTTATACTACTTACACAAAATTTTCAGTATAAATAATTACTGCTAAAATCTTCAAAACACAGTGGGAAAAGGCCTAAAACCCTATCGATATCGGCCCAAAAACCAATTGGATCAAGAATTAAATCGTTACGATCAATCCTCCCGGGCAATCTCTTATACTTTTACAGTGAACAAATAAAAAATCTAGTATATGGAAGCTGTTAAAGCAAAAAATAAAACATTCAAAAAATTAGGATTCACATATTTGGAAACTGCTGAAATCGTGGTCAGTTTAAACACCTTATTGGCCAATTATCAGGTCTTTTACAATAAACTGAGAAATTTTCATTGGAACATCGAAGGGCCCGATTTTTTTGAACTTCATGAAGAATTCGAAAACGAGTACAATACGGTAAAGGAAAATATCGATGTCGTTGCAGAAAGAATCCGGGTATTCGGAGTAAAAAGCAATTTTACCTTTAAGAAAACACTGGAGCTTTCCAAGATCAAAGAGCAAGAAAAAGAAATTTCCGCGTTGGAAATGGTAAGGGAAGTGCTCCACGACTATGAAATATTGCACGATAGAATGCTAGATGCGGTAAATGCCTCTCTGGAAACCGGCGATGTGGTAACCGAAAACATGATTACCGGATTTATGACCGAATTGGAAAAGAGACACTGGATGTTCACTTCTTTCCTAAAGTAGAAACCAGTCGGCACTCTCGAAAAAACAAAGTATTAACCTTAAAAAATAATTCTATGAAAAAGCTATTCACCATACTATCTATTGCCACCTTGACCGCATTTGCGGGATATGGGCAAAACAAGACTTCCGGCGTTATGAAAGCGACCACACAATTAAAAACCTTTACCGTTTCTGAAAATGGCAAGGAGCTACAGTACAGTGTTAAGGTAATGGAGCGCAGAAAATACGGAATGGAACTGGACCATAAGGACAAGGGCATGGTAAACCAAGATAGAAAAACATCAGCCGCCTATGTTACCAAACTAGTGGCCATTGATAGTGATTCCGATAACAACTACGATGATTATATGGTATTAAAATACAAGGGTACCGAAAACAATGATTTTGAAGTAGTACAGACGGACAAAGGATTTGATATCAATGTAGACGACAAATCCATGCACTACAATGTTCTGGAAAGCAATTATCTCGTAGATAAGAAGAGTAAAAACTTCTTTATTATCGAGGAATTTGAATCGAAATAAGTTTTAATTTCGTTTTTTGATTGATGAACGGCCGGAGATAATCTCCGGCTTTTTCAATTTTATATGCCCATATAAAGCCTATATTTGACCTAAAATTCAACCTATGGAAACTTGGTTACGCCCCACACAACTGGAAGGCGAATGGGTAAAACTGGTGCCCCTGCAAAAATCCCATAAAGTAGATTTGGCCTTCGCCGCATCGGATGGAAAGCTTTGGGAACTATGGTACACCTCGGTCCCCTCCCCCAAGACCATAGATGCCTATTTGGATGTTGCCCTGAACGAACAGGAAAATGGAACCGCATTGCCATTTGCCATAATCAATAAAAAGAACAACACCATTGTAGGCAGCACACGTTACATGAATTTGGATGCAAAAAACAAACGATTGGAGATCGGTTCAACTTGGTATGCCAAAAAAGTGCAGCGCACAGGCATCAATACCGAGGCCAAATACCTATTGTTAAAATATGCTTTTGAAAACTTAGGCTGCATTGCCGTAGAATTTCGGACGCACTTTCACAACCATCCATCCAGAAATGCCATTCTTCGACTAGGCGCAAAACAAGATGGTATTTTAAGAAACCATAGAATAGATGGTTCCGGAAACCTAAGGGACACCGTTGTTTTTTCCATTTTGAACAGCGAATGGAAAACCGTAAAAACTTCTTTGGAATTTAAGATGGGGATTAGACCTATAAATTAGCTTTTGCCCAATTTCAGCATATTTGCGAAATTATAGCTCGCCAATTCCAAGTTCTCCTCGACATTTGCCTTGGCATCGTCCAAATTGCCTACTTCATTAAGAATCGACACTGCATAATCCAGGCCCATTTCTTGTATTTGTCCAATGGTCACTTCTACCGAACCACAGAGTGCGGCAACGAGTACATTCTGTTTTTTCGCCGATTTTACCACTCCGTTAATGGTTTTGCCGGAAAAGGTTTGGGAATCCAGCTTTCCTTCCCCGGTAATTACCCAATCGGCACCCTGCAGCACTTTATCAAAATTGGCAAGTTGCATCACCAAATCTACGCCAGAGGCCAATTCCGCATTTAAAAACGTTATCGCTCCACCTCCTGCTCCACCGGCTGCACCGGCGCCATGGATCTCTTGGACATCAATCTTAAAAGTTGATCGCAAAATATTCGCAAAATGCCTTAAACCCTCGTCCAAAAAGGTAATCTCTTCTTCTGTTGCTCCTTTTTGAGCCCCATAAATTTTAGCAGCACCCAGCTCTCCATAAAATGGATTGGTCACATCGCAGGCCACTTGAATTTTTGTATCCATCAGTTTTGGATGTAGATTGTTTGTTCGTATTTCCCTTACCTTGCCCAGATTTCGCCCAATAGGCTTTAGCTGATTTCCATTCGCATCCACAAAAACGTAACCAAGGGCTTGGGCCATACCCATACCTCCATCGTTGGTTGCACTTCCTCCAATGCCCAATACAATGTTTCTGGCTCCTTTTTCAAGTGCATCCACCACCATTTCACCTGTTCCCAAGGTTGTGGTATCCATACAGTTCATCTCGGATTTTTGCAATAATTTATATCCAGAAGCTTCGGACATTTCAATAAAAGCCGTTTGCCTATCCTCGGAAAGCAGGTAAAAGGCGGTAATCTTCCTAAAAAGCGGGTCTGTAACAACAATCTTCTCTTTAGATGCCTTTAGGTAATCTATAACCACATCGATGGTACCGTCCCCACCATCGGCAAGGGGTCGATACACTGTTTCTGCATTGGGAAAAACTTTTTTGATGCCCCGGGCAACTATTTCACAAAATTCCCATCCAGTTAGGGAGCCTTTATATTTATCTGGTGCCAAAATAATTTTCATGCCTACAATGTACTCAAGTTAATTCAGTTAACCCATACATTCATGTGAATCAAAACTTTCAAATTAGACTACGGCACATGTTTTGAATGTAAAGATGAAGTATATACCTTTAATAAAAATTAATCATGAAAAAAACGATCTTTTTAATGGCCGCAGCGCTGTTCTCATCGGTAACTTTTGCCCAATCCAAAAACTTTTTGGACACCCCCTATCTGGAAACACAAGCCAAAGTGGACACTTTGGTGACCCCGGATAGAATATACCTCAATATCATTATCCAAGAAAAGGATACCAAAGGCCGTGTTTCTGTAGAGGAACAAGAAAACCAAATGGCACAACGCTTTAAAGCCATGGGCATCGACCTCACGGAACAACTTGTGATAAAAGACATGGGCAGCAATTTTAAAAAATACTTTTTGCGCCAAAAGGAAGTCCTAAAAAGCAAACAATATTCGCTTTTGGTCTATTCGGGAAAAGAACTCGGTGATGTTATGATGGCTTTGGAACAATTGGATATTGCCAATACCCATATCGAAAAAACCGAATATTCCATGATGGACGAATTAGAGCTGGAACTAAAATCCCGAGCAGTAAAGAGAGCGAAACAAAAAGCCGATGCCCTGACCCGACCTCTGGGCCAAAAAGTAGGCATGGCCATCCATATTGCAGATAATTCAAATTACTATCCTAGGTACAACCAAGCCCCCATGATGGAAATGAAAGCGGTTTCTGCTGATATGGGTCAGGCACAGCCCTTGGACATCGATTTTGAGAAAATCAATGTGGAGACCACTGTAAACGTAAAATTTGCTTTATCCAATTAACGATGGTAATGTAACACCGACCAAAAAACCATTATGAAACATATTACACTTATTTTCTTGTTGTGGGCGGGACTTGTTTCCGCCCAACATACAATGCAATTGAACAAAGGCCAATCATCACCAAAAGCCAATCTAGAGGATGTTTCATGGATCAAGGGCCACTGGATTGGCGAAGCTTTCGGAGGAACGGCCGAAGAAATTTGGAGTGCACCAATGGGCAATTCTATGATGTTTGTATTTCGACTAGTGAACAATGGCAAAGTTTCATTCTACGAATCAGGTCATATCCAACAATCGGACGATTCCATAATTCTCCAGCTCAAGCATTTTGACGGCAATATGAAAGGTTGGGAAGAAAAAGATAAAACCATTGATTTTAAACTAGTAAAACTAGAACCAAACAAGGTGTATTTTGAAGGGCTCACCATGGAAAAAATTGATGACGACCATATGAATGTCCATGTACTTATTGAAGAAAACAACAATACAGAAGAAATCCTGTTCGCTTACAAGAAAGTGAAGTAATTTAGTTTCATTGGAATACGTTGAATTAGTATCTTTAACGGACTAACTAATTCCAACACTCTCGTGAAAATAAGACCTTTACTATTATGTGCCATACTTTTGGCCTTGCACCCTGTTGATGCACAACGAAGAAACAAAAAATCCAACCAACCCTCCACAGAAGTCAACGACTCACTTTTTCCCGGTTTAAAATGGCGAAACATTGGTCCGTTCCGTGGCGGCCGAAGCGTTACATCCACCGGTGTAGTAGGGCAACCCTACACCTACTATATGGGTACCACTGGGGGTGGCATTTGGAAGACCACCGATGATGGTCTTACCTGGAAGAACATCTCCGATGGATTTCTAAAAACCGGAACCGTTGGCGATATTGCCGTTGCAGAAAGCAACCCTAATTTGGTTATCGCAGGAATGGGCGAACACGCCGCTCGGGGGGTTATGACATCCATGGGAGATGGAGTCTACAGATCTACCGATGCCGGTAAAACTTGGGAACATATAGGTTTGGATTACACACGCCACATTTCGGATGTTATAATCCATCCTACAGATCCAAATATCATCTTTGTCGCTGCCCAAGGCGCACAATATGGCCCATCCGAGGACAGAGGCATTTACCGTTCGACCAACGGCGGCAATACCTGGGAAAAAGTACTCTTTGTGGACTCAAATACAGGCGCTTCCTCCTTGAGTATGGACATGAACAACCCTTTGATTCTTTATGCATCCATGTGGCAACATCGCAGATATCCCTGGACAATGGAATCTGGCGGTGCCTCTTCGGGTCTTTATAAATCCACAGATGGTGGGACTACATGGAAAAAAATGGAAAAAGGACTTCCAAAAGAGTTTGGGAAATCCGGAATTTCGGTTTCTAGGGCAAATGCCGAGGTTGTATATGCCGTAATCGAAGCCGAAGGTGAAAAAGGTGGAGTATATAAAAGTACCGATGCTGGCAAAACATGGCGGCAGACCAATAAGGACCGTATCAATATAGCACGATCTTGGTACTACATGGAAATTTATGCCGATACGCAAGACGAAAACATCGTATATGTTCTCAATGCTCCCGTTACCAAATCCATCGATGGCGGAAAAACCTTTACCACGGTATCCACACCGCACGGTGACAACCATGATCTTTGGATCCATCCCGAGAACAACCAGATCATGGTCAATTCCAACGATGGAGGTGCTAATGTGTCCAACAACGGAGGTAAAAGCTGGAGCACACAGCAAAACCAAGCTACGGCGCAGTTTTATCGCGTAATTACCGATAATCTGGTACCGTACAACGTGTATGGTGGGCAGCAGGACAATTCTGCCATTTCCATTGCAAGCAGAACACATGGCTATGGAATTGATTGGAAAGATTGGTATTCCGTGGCAGGTTGCGAAAGCGCTTATTTGGCCTTTGACCCCGATAATCCGGAGGTGATATATGGTGGCTGCTACCAAGGTATCATCGAAAAATGGGTAAAGGCTTCAAGAGAATCCAAGCCCATAAAAGAATACCCAGAACTGGGACTGAGCAAAGTTCCCAAAGACTTTAAGTTCCGTTACAACTGGAACGCACCTATAATCAGTTCCCCCCACGACAGAAACACCATTTATCATGCCGGGAACGTGGTGTTTAGAACACAGGACGGGGGCAATAGCTGGGAAGTAGTGAGCCCCGATCTTACCCGGAACAATCCCGACCAGCAAGGTCCGGGAGGTGGCCCATACACCAACGAAGCAGCTGGTGGGGAAAACTACAATACCATTATGTACTTGGTGGAATCCCCTCACGAAAAAGGAGTTTTATATGCCGGTTCGGACGATGGACTGGTCCATATTACCAAAAATGGAGGTGAAAGCTGGGAAAATATTACCCCTCCCAATAGTAAAGAAGGTATTATAAACAGCATCGAAGTATCCCCGCACGAGCCAGGAACAGCATATATTACATTGATGCGCTATAAGTTCATGGACTTGAACTCCTATATTTTTAAAACCTCCGATTACGGGCAAACTTGGACCAAAATAACCAACGGAATAAATGGCGAGCACAACTTTACCCGTGTAGTGCGTGAGGACAAAAAGCAAAAAGGGTTACTGTATGCCGGTACCGAAACAGGTCTTTTTGTTTCACTGGATGATGGTTCCAACTGGCAACCGCTGCAATTAAACCTTCCTGTGGTACCCATCAATGATTTGGTGATCCACGATAATGATCTTGTAGCGGCAACAGCCGGTCGTTCTTTTTGGATTCTGGATGATCTAGGAGCGATCCAACATAGCATCGAACCAACTTCCGAGCTTCAAATTGTGCCCCCAAAACCTTCCTATCGCATCTTTAATGGAAGCACCAATTCCACTGTTCCAGGGTTGGGTCAAAACCCAAAATCGGGCGTTACTTTTGATTACTACCTGCCCAAAAAGTTGGACACGATAGAACTAAAACTCGAGGTACTTTCCGCTGGCAAGGTGATAAAAACAGTGACCAATCAACCCGATAAGAGTTTTAAAAGCTGGCCCGGTGGACCTCCAAAACCCGATGTATTGCCGTCGGCCAAAGGGTACAACCGTTTTACATGGGATTTTAGCAAAGAGGCTGTTCCTGCCGTGGACAAAGTTTTTGTTTATGGCAATTATAAAGGAGCTCGTGTGTCCCCTGGCACTTACACTTTACGTTTAACATCCGAGGGACGTTCCGTAGAAACAGAAGCAACGGTTCTTGCCAATCCAAAAGTTAGTGGCACTCCCATGGATTACGCAGAACAGCAATCGGTACTCAATAAAATTGATGAAACAGTGGCAAGTATGCACCATTCCGTAAACCAAATGCGCGAGGCCAAAAGTCAGTTAAAACATTATAAAAAATTGCTTAAAGACCACGAAAACGCCAAAGCATTGTTGGAAAACGGTGATGAATTATTGGAGAGAATAACCAATTGGGAAGAAAAGCTGATCCAGCCCAACCAAAAAACTTTCCAAGATGTAATCAATTTTAAAAATCAACTCAATGCCGAATTTATGCATTTGAAAGGCTTTGTAGATGTGGCCGAACCAAAGGTAACCCAAGGTGCCAAAGAAAGGTTACGTGATCTTTTGGCCCAATGGAAGACTTACGAAGATGAAAAAAACGCCATTGTAGTGGATGGTATGGGAACATATAACCAAATGTTCAAAGCATTGGATGTGCCCGCCATAATCTTGACCAAGGAGTAATGGCGGATAACTTTTGGCTGGAACAGGAGTTCGTAAAACAGGATTTTACCCAAACAAAATTGCCCAAAGGCGATTATGAAGAATGTAGTTTTGTGGACTGCCTGTTCTCCAAAGGTTTTTTGGACAACCAGAATTTTGTGGACTGCACTTTTGATGGGTGCGACCTTACCAATACCAATATTGCCCATACCATTTTTAATGGTGCAACCTTTAAAAGCTGTAAAATGGTGGGGGTTCAATTTGAGACCTGTAATCAACTTTTATTGACTTTGCGTTTTTTGGACTGTAATTTATCCGTGGCATCATTTATTGGGATGAACCTCCCCCAAATCCAATTTATGGACTGCAGGCTGCATCAAACCGATTTTACAGACACCCAATTAACTATGGCCAAATTTCCAAATTGTGATTTTGACAATGCTATTTTCGAGAATACGGATCTAAGCGGAGCCGATTTGAGTACTGCCTTTGGTTTTAATATAGATCCAACCATCAACCAACTAAGGAAAACCAGGTTTAGCCAAGAGGGATTGATCGGTTTATTAAAAAAGTATGATATTGTGGTAACCTAAATCTTATCACATGTCCGAAAGAAATTGTTTGGTCTGCGGTGAAAAACTACTCGGTCGCATAGATCAAAAGTACTGTTCCGACCATTGTAGGAACGCCTATAACAACCGACTTAACCGAGACAATAAAAACCTAGTACGCAACATAAACAACAAATTGCGCAAAAACTACCGGATACTGAATGGCTTTACCCTCCGGGATGGGAAAACAAAGACCACAAAAATGCGTTTGTTGGATAAAGGTTTTGATTTTGAATACATTACAAACCTATATACCACAAAAAAGGGCAGTACCTATTTTTTTGTGTACGATCTAGGGTATTTGCCGCTGGACAACGACTATTTTATGATCGTAAAAAGGGAGTGATCATTTCCAACTGTGCGACGTTAATTTAAGTGCTGCGATCACAATATCCTTTCGGCTTATCTGCCCAACGAGAATATCGTTTTTCATAACGGGCAATCTGCGCCTATTGTGACGATCAAATACGCCCGCTGCATCGAAAATGGACATGTCGTGGGGAATGGTCTCTACATTTTTGGTCATAAACCGCTCAACACTTTTATCCAAAATGGGTTGGTTAAAATACCTACTCTCCGATATCTGTTTCATACAATCCGCCTCGGATATGATTCCTACCAAAAACCCATTATTATCTACCACTGGTCCACCGGAAATATGATGTTTGGCAAACGTCTCCATTACTTCCAAAATGGACTGTTCAGGGGAAAATGTGATCAATTTATTGGTCATGTAATCTTCCACCAAAATTGGGGCATTGTACTTTTTCTTGTTCTCCTCCTTGCTCCGTATGCCTTGAAAACTTTTGATTGCCATAAGGTTAGATTTTAAAGTTGATTCTTAAATATAGTTTTTTTTAGCGAATAACCTAATTTTAAGCGCTTAAAGATGAGAACCTTTCATATATTCACATTTTAAATTATGAATATCACTACGCCATGAAGTTTTCCCGGACCCTTGCCCTAATTCTACTTTTTCTTGCCGTGTATTGGAGTTTTAGATCCTTGACGCCCCAGTACAAAACCGATCAGGATGCCCCGTTGGGAGCTTTCTCCACAGATAGAGCACTTTCCCATGTAAAAGAATTATCCAAAGAACCACATGCCGTTGGTTTTCCAGGACACCAAAGAGCCAGGACCTATATTATCTCCGAACTCAAAAAAATGGGTCTAGAAACTACCACACAACAGGGTTACACCGCTGGAGACTGGGGCAATCTGAGCAAAGCCACGAATATTTTGGCAAGAATTAAGGGCAGTGGCAACGGAAAAGCATTATTGGTGCTCTCGCATTACGATAGTAGCCCCCATTCCTCCTTTGGAGCAAGTGATGCAGGTAGTGGAGTTGCCACAATTTTGGAGGGAATCCGAGCATTTTTGAGCAACAATGAAACCCCAGAGAACGATATCATTATCCTAATTACCGATGCCGAGGAACTTGGCCTTAATGGGGCCGACCTTTTCGTAAATAAACACCCTTGGGCAAAAAATGTGGGGCTAGCCCTAAATTTTGAGGCTCGCGGTAGCGGCGGGCCCAGTTATATGCTTATAGAGACCAATCGCGGCAATGGCACTTTGATCAAGGAATTTACAAAAGCAAATCCCAAATACCCGGTTGCGAACTCTTTGGCCTATAGCATTTATAAAATGCTCCCCAACGATACCGACCTAACCGTTTTTAGGGAAGATGCAGATATTGATGGATTTAACTTTGCTTTTATAGATGACCATTTTGATTACCACACCGCCCTGGACAATTATGAGCGTTTGGACCGAAAAACCCTAGCTCACCAAGGCAGTTATTTAATGCCGTTGCTCGCACATTTTAGTAATGCCGATTTGGATAATTTAAAAAGTTTGGATGATTATGTGTATTTCAATATCCCCATCTTTAATCTGGTTTCCTATCCTTTTGAGTGGATCTGGCCCGCATTTGGCATTGCAGTTTTGGCTTTTGTCCTGTTACTTTTTTCAGGGTTTAAAAAACAGGTCTTAAAAACAAACGATGTTTTAAAAGGCTTTGTTCCCGTCCTCATCACCTTAATGGTGAACAGTGCGGTCGGGTATTTTTGTTGGGCCATAATTACATGGTGGTACCCCGGGTATAAGGATATGCTCCACGGGTTTACCTATAACGGCCATACTTACATTGCCGTGTATGTTATGTTCTCGCTGTTTATCTGCTTTTACACCTATCATAAATTCCGAAAAACCCCTACCCCAAGTTTATTGGTAGCCCCTATTTTTATTTGGTTGCTAATTTGCGGCTTGGTAGCACAATACTTAAAAGGCGCCAGTTTTTTTATAGTTCCCCTGTTCGGCTTGCTGGCAGGGCTGCTCGTAACCACCAATCAAAAGAAGCCCAATCCATTTTTAATGCTGTTCTTGGCCTTGCCCGCGGTTCTTATCTATTCCCCATTCATTAAAATGTTTCCCGTAGGCCTTGGTTTAAAAATGATGGTGGCCGCGACCCTTTTTACGACGTTGTTGTTTTTCCTGGCACTCCCATTTTTAGGTCAGTTAAAAAGTAAAAGGAGACTGGCCTATTTATTTCTGCTTCTTTTTTTTGCATTCGGAATTACGAGTCACATACAATCCGACTTCAACGAAGAAAGACCAAAACCCAGCAGTTTGCTATATGTTTATAATACGGACGACGACTCAGCACTATGGGCCACATACGATAACGTTCTAATTGATTGGAACGGCCAATTTATTAACGAAAACAAAAGAAAACCTAAAGCTGAGACCATATCCAGCAAATACCGCACTAACTTAAATTATGTGGCAGATGCACCAAAAAAACAACTGGAAGCATCCTATATTGATACCGTGATGGACACTATTGTTGGGAAAAACAGGGTAATAGAACTTTGCATCACACCGAAAAGAACGGTGAACCGCCTTGAGGTATTTACCAATCCGATCAATTTATCGAAGGCAAAAGTGAACCAAATCGAATTATCCCCTTATTTCCTCGAAAACAGGAAAAACAGGTTGGTCACTCATTATATTTCCAATAATGATTTTACAGAACTGCAACTCCAATTCCCTAAGGATTCGGTATTGGAACTCACTTTATACGAAGCATCCAACGATTTGTTGACACATCCGGATTTTAGCATACCGAAAAGACCAAAAAACAGTATTCCCACCCCTTTTGTGTTAAATGATGCTATATTGACCATAAAAACTTTGCGATTTGAATAAATATATTGGTATTCTGGGATGTGGTTGGCTGGGATTTCCCTTGGCCAAATCATTGATAAAAAAAGGATATCACGTTAAAGGGACCACCACTTCCACCGATAAATTAATGGAATTACAAAAAGAAGGTATTGAACCCTTCGAAATTCGTTTGACCGAAACTGGAACCGAGGGAAATATTAAGGAATTTCTTTCCCAAGTCGGGACCTTGATCATTAATGTGCCACCGAAGTTACGAGGCAATAATGCCGAGAGTTTTGTTGACAAAATAAAGTTCCTGATATCTGAATTGAAAGACAGCGAAATTTCCAATATTATTTTTGTGAGCAGTACTGCGGTATACGGAGATTTGGAGGGAGAGGTTACCGAAGCAACACCAGTATATCCCAATACGGAATCGGGCAGACAATTGGTGCAATGTGAAAACATGTTCCAAAAAGAAGTTGGCCTCGATACCACTATAGTCCGCTTTGGAGGGCTAATTGGTCCGGACAGACACCCTGTGACCACCTTATCGGGTAGGAAGCAACTTGGCAACGGCAACCATGCCATCAACTTGATTCACCTGTACGATTGCATTCACATGATCCAAACCATATTAGAAGAAGGTTATTGGGGCGAAATTTTCAACGGTGTTTACCCTTATCATCCCAAAAAGCAATTGTACTATTTTGAGGAGGCCCAGAAAAGAGGAATCCCCACGCCATCGTATAAAGAAACATCATCCAAGGCAATGGGAAAAATCGTTTTGAGCCAGAATTTTTTAAACAAATCCCATAACTTCACTACCTCCATTGTTTCCTGAGAACCTTCCATTACTTATTGTATTCTTAACAGCTTGGTTGGGATTATTTTGTTAGATTTGGCGCACTAAACTGAAGATCAATGAAAAAGACTATACTCGTATTGCTCCTTTTAACGGGCATTAGCGGTATTTCGCAAACCAGCAACGAACTTTTAAAACATTATGAAGCGTATTACAAAGAAATGCGTTTGCAGGGAGATGTAAACGGTGTTATTGGAGCGTTGACCCATTTGAACGTTTTGGCGCCATCAAAAGAAAGAAAGGATACCTTGGCCTTTGTTTATATGAACAACGGACAACACATGCAGGCCCTAAACACTATAGGTGTGGATAAAGATGCCACTGATTCCGATCTTGCCGTACAGATCAAAGCATTTTCGTTAAAGGCGCTTAACCAGCCCAAAAGGGCATTGGAGCATTTTGAGGAGCTTTTCTCGAGAAATCCATCTCCTTACCTGGCCTACGAAATGGCCGACCTTAAGATACAGACCGGTGAAACCAGCGATGCAAGAGTGAACATTGAGTACGGTATTGCCAATGCCACCGACGAAATGAAGTATGCTTTTTACGAACGTCAGCAGCCCTACGAGGTTCCTTTAAAAGCTGCATTTTATCATTTAAAAGGATTGGCAGATTTCAATCTGGACAAAGAAAATATTGATGCTGCCATAGTTTCTATAGATGAAGCCCTAAAGATTGCACCGAACTTTAACTTGGCGAGTTTGAGCAAACAGGCATTGGAAGCCAGAAAAAAAGAAGCAGCCCAGAGCGACGGGAACTAATCTATTATCTGTTCTTTTTTAGCTCCTCTAAGATTGCGTTGTCTTTTTCTTCTTTGATTTGGACAAGTTCATCCACATATTCGTTGGGAACGGCAATTGAAAGTACATAATGGGCAATTTTCCATTGCCCATTTTCTTTTTTGAGCACACCCGAACCTCTACATATTTTCATTTGGGTATCCAAAAGTTCATCGAACCAGGCCAAACTCCCAGAATCATCCAGATACACATTCCGCTGGACGGTAGTAAAGTTCCATGCCTTTCCTTTATCAAAATATGGTTTGGAAAACTCCCTAAACTCTGTATTTTGCCAGTTTTCCATGGCATCCGTGCCCAAAAACACCCCTTCTTTGGTCATATTGCCAAAATAAGCCTCAAAATCTGCATTGGCCGCTGCCATGTGCCAGTTATCCAACACCTTATTTATTTTTTGCTCATCACTGGTCTGGGCCAAAACGGTACTTACCATTAACAGTACAGTGATAATTATAATTTTATGTTTCATCCAAGATCAGTTTTTTATCCAATTGGCTATTTACTATTATGTTTAGTTGTTTTCGCATGTTGTTATATGCTTCCAGGGCTTCCACAATCGGACCAGTTGTTGGTTGGTTCTCTAGGATGCTTGCTTTTGCCTTGTACAGAAAAGTGCGCATCACACTTTGCCTACTCTTTACCTGAAAGGTATCGAAAAGTTCGGGATACTTACCGTTGGTCATTTTTTTCTCTTTCTCGATAAGATCGTCTATGGCCAGGGCCAAATCTTCGTTGTTGGTTGCCCTGTACAGTACGTCCACACTGGAATTCAAATCCTTGAACTCTGGCCACTCCTCAACTATGGCGGTTGCTTCCGGGTTGAACTCAATTTTATCCGGCATTTTTTGATAATCGAACTCCAACTCGGGAGATTCGACCTCGGCCGTGGCCTTCTCAACCTTCTTACATCCTCCCAGTACGGAGAACAGCAGTAAAATACCTAACAATTTTCGCATAAGCGAATGTACAAATTTTAAGAAAGGGTATCTTTGGCAACAAACTAAATTAACTTCGATTTACATGCACAAACCCATTTTAATTATTGGCGCTTGCGGTCAGATAGGAACCGAACTAACCTTTGAGCTACGCAACAAATATGGTGCGGACAATGTTATTGTAAGCGATATTAGAGAAGGAGGAGATGCCCTAATGCAGTCGGGGCCCTTTGAATTACTAGATGCCACCGACTATGCTGCAGTCGAAGATGTGGTTATGCATTACGAAATTGAAGAAGTGTATTTAATGGCCGCCATGCTCAGTGCAACTGCGGAAAAATTCCCGATGAGAGCATGGAACCTAAACATGAACTCTTTGTTCCATGTTCTTAACCTAGCCAAGGAAAAGAAGATCTCCAAGATCTTTTGGCCTTCCAGTATCGCCGTTTTCGGCCCAAATACCCCCAAGGAAGACACCCCTCAGAACACCATTATGGAGCCCAGCACGGTTTATGGCATAAGTAAGCAATCTGGGGAACGTTGGTGCGAGTATTATCACAAAAAATATGGGGTAGACGTTAGAAGTGTTAGGTATCCTGGCCTAATAAGTTGGAAAACCATGCCAGGTGGCGGCACTACGGACTATGCTGTAGAAATCTACCACGAAGCCCTAAAACAAGGTAAATATGAGTGTTTTTTGAGCAGTGAGACCCAATTGCCCATGATGTACATGGATGATGCAATAAGGGCGACCATTTGCTTAATGGAAAGTCCGGCTGAAAAAATAAAAGTACGATCGTCCTACAATCTGGCCGGAATGACCTTTACCCCCAAAGAAATTTCTAAGAGCATTGAAAAGCATATACCTGGGTTCACCATTAGTTATGCTCCCGATTTTAGACAGGAAATTGCTGATTCTTGGCCAAGTAGTATAGATGATACCAAAGCTCGCCAACAGTGGGGATGGACACCTAGGTTCGACCTGGACCAAACGACCAAGGAAATGTTGGATAATCTAAAGGCTATGACAAATTAGTCCTCTACCTTGTCGTTATCATCGGAATCGGAAAACTCATCGCTGTCACCGGGAATTTTTTCATAATCCTCAGAGTCAAAATCATCGTCTTCATCTTCATCGAAGTCCGCCATGGTACGCTCTAATTTTGAGCTGATCTTCACCAAATATTTGGTATCCTCCGTGGACACCTCAACGGCTTCAATAGTTTCCCCTTTCAGGTTTTTAAAGTTGATCACATCATCGTCCCCGTAACCATCGGGATATTTATCCACCAAAAGCTTGAGCACTTCGGAGGTCAATTTTTTATAATCAACTATTACACGTTTGAGGTTATTCATCGTTTTGGGATTGATTTATTGTTCGATATAGATCGAATCATTGTGATTGTATGGAAAAATTATAAAAAAAAACTTGGGTAGTCAAAAATGGGAAGATAAAATCGACCAAAAATGACCTTAACTAGAAGATGGTATTATTAAAATGTTGGGAAAGATGTGACAACTTCTTGATATTACAGCAAGTTTTGTCTTCGTGCCTTTTGCACGGCCTCCAACTTGTTGTGGACCTGAAGCTTCTTGTAAATATTCTCGATATGCTTTCTTACCGTACTTGGGGAGAGAAAGAGATTTTTGGCAATCACGGTATAGCTTAACCCTTCGGCCAGTTGTTCCAACACCTCCTTTTCGCGGGAACTTAGTAAAATATCCTCTTCCTGTGTGGATAGGGCTTTTTGTTTCTCTGGATACCGTAACAATTTAAGTGTCTTTACGGCGATTGAAGGGCTCATTGCCGCGCCTCCCCCAATGGTCTCCACAATGGCATTGTGCAGTTTTTGTCCTTCTATTTCCTTGAGCAAATAGCCATCGGCACCTGCTTGTATTGCGTTGAAAATATTCTCATCATTATCAAAAACCGTTAGCATAAGAACTTTAATGTGCGGGTATTTCCGTTTTACGATATGCACGGTTTCTATGCCGTCCAATATAGGCATTTCAATATCCAAGAGCACCAAATCCAGATTATGGTTTTTTTCTAGTGCGGCCAACAGTTCACTACCATTAAATGCCATGTACTTGATATCCAAATTTTCAAAATGGACCAATTTTTCGCGGACGGCCCTCGCCAAAAATGTATTGTCGTCCACTATGGCCAGTTTAATCTTGCTCATGGTTGTCTTTTTTCTACTATACTATTATACCCTAACCCTCAATGTTACCTTGGTGCCTTTACCCAGTTTACTTTCCTGTTCAAAATCAACACCTGCTTTTTCGGCCCTGTTTCGCATAATATGAAGTCCGTTCCCTGTTGACTCTTTTGACGTGCTGAACCCTCTTCCAAAGTCTAGGACCACAATTTGTACTGCACCATCAATTTCATTAAATATTACTTCTATTAGTTCGCTTCCCGAATGCTTCACGGCATTGTTGACCGATTCTTGAATAATTCTGAAAAGGTTCATTCCTACAAAAGCGTTGAGCACCCTATTGGCAGGGGTCCCTTTAATTTTGACTCGCGTTTTATCATCTGTTGCTTCATGCACGGTCGCAGCCATTTGTTGGGTACGCTCCTTAATATCCTCCAAGCTGATCTCGTCTTTGTTCATGGCCCAAATGGTATCCCGAAGCTCGGAGATAGTAACCAACGAAAACTGTTTCATTTGGGTGAGTTTTTCCATTAAAAACACTTCTCCTTTGTCTATTCCTCGTTTTGCGGAATCGGTTAGGGAAGTAAGGTATGTAAGCTGAGAACCAATATTATCGTGTAGATCCCGAGCAATCCGTAAACGTTGCTCTTTAAGGTTTTCTTGTGCTCGGGCCTCGGCCATTGCTTTCTCCAGAACGGTCTCCCTTTCAAAGTTCTTCGCCTTTATTTTCTGTTCCCTGAACAGTACAAATCCAACAATCAACAGTATTGCCACCAAACCGCCGCTACCCATCAGCATATTATTGCGTTTTTTTATGGACAGTTCGCTTTCTACCAGCTGGTTTTGTTGGCGCAAGATTTCATTCTCCTTTTGTTCGGACTCGTATTTTTCTTTTAGGTTAAGTACTTCTTTGGCCCTTTCATCACTTTTTAAGCTATCGTTTATTTTTACGGACTGTTGTAGAAAGGTATAGGCTTCACCATAATTTCCAAGGTTATTGTTAATTTCGGACAGTGTATTGCACAATTCCAATTGTGCCAAAACTATACCTTTTTGTAGTGCCTCGTCATACGCTTG
Organism: Allomuricauda sp. XS_ASV26; assembly: GCF_041224615.1. Taxonomy (NCBI): domain Bacteria; kingdom Pseudomonadati; phylum Bacteroidota; class Flavobacteriia; order Flavobacteriales; family Flavobacteriaceae; genus Allomuricauda; species Allomuricauda sp. XS_ASV26. The sequence goes on from NZ_JBGFGK010000033.1 coordinate 88,816, forward strand.
ATCCGCTATTGCCTTGGCTTTATTAAGTTTACCTTGTAAAATATAGGTTTTTGCAATATCATTCTTAAGATGAATGGCAACGTACCAATCTTCTTTTTCCTGCTGAATTTTTAAGGCCTTCTCAAAATAGTCCAAGGCTAAATCAAATTCTTTCGACCCTTGATGGGCATATCCCAAATTGTAAAGTGATGTGGCCGTTTCAAAATAGGCTCCCGAAGACACAAAGCCTTCAAGGGATTTATCTGCATATACCATTGCTTTAACGTAATCCTTGCGCAATAGGTAGATACTGGCCAAGTTATTGTTTATCAAGGCCACATAGTATTCGTAGCCCAATTGACCATACAAATCCCGAGCCTTTTTAAAATAGTTTTCGGAAGTATCATATTCCTCTATAGCTTGATACCTGCTACCTAAATTATTATAACTACCGGCAATCCATATGGAATCTTTTGAAATTTCGAATTCTTGCAATGCTTTTAGTTGATACGAAACGGACTGGTCCACTTCTCCTATTTTCTCATAGGCGTTGGACATATTTGTATAAAGGGCGCCTTTAGCAAAATAATCATCCGAATTTATAATTGTGGGCAAGGCCCTTTTGTAATATTTTAGGGCTTCCAACGAATTTCCCTTTCCGTTTTCCAATATCCCAAAAGATATGGTCAACCTTGCAGCCAAGTATTCATTTTGTTGTTCAATGGCTTCCGAGTAACCTATTTTTGTGTAATACCATGCACTATCATAATTTATAGATCTAAACTTCATCCCGATATCCTTCAGGACCAGAATCCTGTCCTCTCCCTTTTTCAACTTTAAGCTATCCTTTAGTGCGCTGATCTGCTGTTGAATATCTTGTGCAAAAAAAGGCATACTAAACATTAATGCGCAAAAGAAGAAAATGGGAGAAAGGATTTTTTTTGGACAGGTCATGGTAAAAGAAAATGGTTGGTGTTTAAAGCTAAACCAAAAGTGAATATAAATTTTCTTTTTTTAGAAAAATGTCGATAATCCCAACTAGCGTTAGTTTGATTTATTTGCCAATTTTTCGATAGTTGCACCCAAAAAGGCGGTTATTGCCATTTCGGCCCCTTTATTATATTTTTCCGGGTCGCATTTTACCACTGAAACATTGATGTCTTCTTTATCTTCCACTCGCCATATACGGAAAACCCCGGCATCGGTTCCTCTCTTGTCCACATCTGCTCCCTGTGAGGCATCAAACTTTTGCTTTTCCAAAATACCTGCTACTTCCACACCACCTTTAACGATCATTTGTCCAATATTGAACTTATTAAAACTGGAGGCACCAATCTTAAAATCGGTCTCGGCCTTTACCTGTGCGTATCCGGCATGCCTGTTCAATGCTCTTGTGGTCTCGCTCAAGGCATTATCAAAAGCCATTACATTAAGGACCACTTTATTAAAAATGAATTCCTTTTTTTGGTTGGAAACTTTCAGTTCTACTTGTTCTTCGTAATTGGCCAGTTTTAGGGGGCCTGTTTTTTTATTGTCCATATTCTTTTTGGCCACGATAAATTTCTGACCGGTTGGGCGCATTACAATGGTTCCGAACTCATCTCCTTTTTCCCCTCCTTGTCCAGACCGTAAGTCCCATCTTTTCTCACGATTTTTTTGGTATGCGTTATGGTTCCATAATTCTTCGATGGATGCTATTTCAAACCCTTTGGCGACAAGTTCGGCTTTGTATTGTTCAAAGAGTTTATCGGTGAGTTGCTGAAGTTCTTCTATATTGAGCCCGTCCAAGACCAACGTCAAAGATGCCTTTGCATCTCCTTTTAAACCCCCTCTCCACATTTTTCCGCCTTTCTTTTTATCTTCCAGTTGCAGAGCGGTTTGAAAGTTGACCTGAAAATCGGAGATTACCACTCTTTTTGGAACTTTCCTAAAGTTAAGATTGGCCGGCCCCAACATTTTTACCTTAAAGTCTTTTACATTTTGTGCAATCAAAACTGGAGATGCACATAATAGAATCAATAGAAAAGATAACATAGATAGATTAATACGTCTCATATACTGGTTTTATGGTTTATCGCAAACTTAAGTGCCAGTATCTGTCGACTCAATAGGGCAATTGACGTATTTAGGAAAGAAAAGCTAGCCCAAAAAAAATTGAACTTGTCTCCTAGACCTCTTTATTATTGGGATTTTAGCTTTTTAATTTCAAAATATCGACGATATGTGAACCCTTGATTAAAGTAGTTCTTTTTAAGTGCTGCCTTTATTATAGAGCTCTCAATATGTAATTCGGTATCATTTCATTTGGCGGCGTACTTTTACCATAAAGTTCGTATGAGTTGTAATTACCCCCTGTAAATACAGTAATCATATCAAGTTCTGGCCAAATATTAATTTTTTGCCCGCCATTTCCCGAAGCTAGATAAGAATTATATCTTTTACCGTCTATCACGAAATATTTATGTTCCCATAGGTAACCATAGTCTCCTTCCTCCATATCGAATGTTTTAATTATCCAATCTTTAGATATGACTTGTTTTCCATTCCATATGCCCCCGTCTTTAAACATTTTTGCTAAACGAACTAAATCTCTTGGTGTAATATACATTTGACTGAAAGTATTTTTACTAGAAGGATTTGGTTCAAAGTCCCATTTATAATTAGTAATTTCCATTGGTTGATAGAAATATTTTTTAGCAAAGTCTTCTATTTTTTCATTTGTTGCAATTTCTACCAAATTGCCCAGTGTAAGCGCACAGCCCGTACAATAGGATGAATATTGTCCTTGAATTGCTACCATGGGCAAATCAAGGGTGTATTTTACCCAATCTTCACTTTGCATCATTAGCATTTCATTTCCCTTGCTATCCGCGTTGTTATTTTCACAGTCCAGTCCATGGCGATAGGTTAAAAAATTCTCAATAGTGATTTCTTTTTTTCTGTCATCCAAATTGTCAATATTTGGATATTTTGCAGCAAAAAAAGGTAAGAGCTTCTCTTTCTCGCTACTTATAAATCCTTTGTCAATTGCAATACCCAGTATTCCTCCAATTAAAGGTTTGTTTGCTGATCTTAATTGATGTGGTGTATTGGCATCATACCCATAAAAATATTCTTCCAGTACCAATTTGTCATTTTTAAAAATAAGTATGCCGTGTACTTCGGGGAAATTTCCTTTGATTGTTTCCTTGACCATATTTATTATTGTTTCAGGGTTAGAAAATTCTTTAAACAAATCACCCGAAACGAGACCATCATTTTTATTTTCAGGTATTCCATAAGAATAATTATCAGCGTTACCGAATAATTCTCTACGTGGAAACATTTCCATTTTTTCGAACTCCTTGTTTAAAAGTTTGAAATCTTGACCTCCTGATCTATAACTAAATATTTTACCGCTCTCATCCCTTTTAAAAACAACTGGGTTATTTCTAATATTGACGAAACTATCTTTTTCAATATAGGTCAAAGGATATTTTGAATTGTCCAATACAGCATAGAGGACTGTATCAAATTCTGATGCTACAAGATCTATTGTAGTTTTTCCCAAATACTCATAATGCCCTTCATATTCAACTAATGTTTGATATTCATTTTTCTCTTTTCGTGGCGAACATCCTATTGCTACCAGTGTTATAACAAAAAATACTTTTCTCATATAGTAAGTTTTGTTTAAAGACGATATTTAGATTTAATTGTGACATTTTCTTGTTTAGGACTCTATGACATATAATCTTTCATAAAACCGGACATATTTTAATATCATATAACTATTAAATCAATTGTTTATCAAGATATAAGGCTTATCGATGTTGCTTGAGCAAATGAACTTTTGACACTTTACTTTTTTGAATCCTGTTCATTGATCGGAATCCTTCGCTTTAAACTGATGTTGAGCTTTTACCGTTCACAGAAATCCTGGCATGAATGGGAGCTTTGCCATTTTTAGGCCTACTGGAATAAAGTCAAAACAGAACGGAAAAATGTGGAGTTTGGCCTCTTAATTGTCTTCTTTTAGTTGTTGACGAAGACGAAAGTCAAATCAAATGCATCAACTAAATCACTGATTTTCAATATATTGCCTTAAAACAGCAACCTAAAAAATGTTGACGATTTGTGAACTCTAAAAGCCAAAATCAAAGGAATTCAATTAAAATCAAAAAATATGAAGAAGTCAAAAAGTAGCCCCGGCAAGAATCGAACTTGCATCTAAAGTTTAGGAAACTTCTATTCTATCCATTGAACTACGGGGCCATCCTTGAAAAGGGATAGCAAAAATATGCTTTTTCAGAAAAACTTTGTACTAGTTGAGAGTCAATTTTAAGATGTTCGGTGTTCGCCCGTTTTTTTGAATCAACTTCTCCTTTTCTCCTCTTCTTTCAAAATTTTCTCCAGATAAGATCGTGATAAGGGTTTGTCCACATAGCCCGCAATCAACCCATGATCTTTGGCTATGGTTCGGTCTTTGGCATTTGTAAAGGCAGATAACACATAAACACTGGGCAGTTTATGTTCTTTGAACAAATTTTTCAGGTTTTCCAGAAAATCCCATCCACTCATCCCGTCCATAACAAGGTCTAAAAAAATAATATCGGGCAACCTATTGCTCTTTTCCACAAAGTTAAAACAGGCTTGAACACCTTCTTCTCCACTGGAACAGGTTACGATATCAAACTCTCTTTGAGATTGTTGTATACAGTACCTTGTCGCAAATTGCGACACCAGATCATCATCAATGATAAATGTGGTCAGCTTCATTAATCGGGACTATTAAGTAGGTTTGCATCGAACAAAGCTATAGGCCAGCCCCCAAGCTGCCATTCATATTCGTTAATCGACCCAAATATCCCGTTAAGGCAACACTAATGTGGTAATTTCCCTCTTAAAACCCCATATACAAAGGCACCCAGCAATGCACCAAACAAAACAATGACCATGGGCCAATATCCTGCTCCGACTAAAATATAAATTGGTCCCGGGCACGAACCTGCCAGGGCCCATCCCAATCCAAAAAGAGTACCTCCCCATATATATCTTGCAAAGGATTTTTCCTTATCCGGTATTTGGATGATCTCTCCTGAAAATGATTTGACCTTGGATTTTTTGATCCAAAAGACCAAAACAACACCAATGGTCAAAGCTGATCCGATAATACCGTACATGTGGAATGCATCGAACTGAAACATTTCATAGATCCTAAACCATGATGCTGCTTCGGATTTATACAAGACCACTCCTAAAAACGAACCTAAAAGGATATACACTAAACGCTTCATACCGCAAAAATTAAAGGGAACAGTAAATGAACCATGATCAATCCCCCTACAAAAAATCCGATTACGGCAATCAGGGATGGTCGCTGTAAATTACTCAGACCAGAAATGGCATGCCCAGAGGTACAGCCGCCAGCGTAGCGAGTTCCAAAGCCTACCAAAAAGCCCGCCACCAAAAGTATCGCCCAAACTTTAGGATCGGACAAGGATTCTAGTGCAAACAGTTCTGTGGGCAAATAGGATTTACCTGCGCTTTCAAAACCCAGTTCGTTGAGCTTGGCTACCGTATCGTCCGAAATATCCACGGCAGGATTCGGTGAAAGTACGTTTGCACCAACAAATCCGCCAATTACAGACCCCAGAACCACCAAGAGGTTCCATCGTTTTGATTTTATGTCAACTTTGAAATAATCCGAGTATTTCCCCGCTCCTCCGATAGAACATAGGGTTTCGAGGTTGGAGGACATTCCAAAACGTTTGCCCATTAATATGAGCAGTGCCATGATAATGGCAATAAGTGGGCCGGCCACATACCATGGCCAAGGTTGATACAGCATTTTCGCGAGGTTTTTAAACAAAGATCACGAAAATGCTTTAGATATCAAATATAGATGGACTAGCAACAATCCTTTTCGGAATCGGGGACCCCGAACTTCTTCAGGATATCTTCCAGTAAACACCATTTGGTCAACGATGACTGTAACAGGTTGGCCCCTACAAAAGCCGTAAACCACAGCCAATTTTGACTTACATAAATGGCCAAAAGCAAACTGATCAATATAAAGCTTCCTGCTACTCCTCTTACAATTCTATTTTTCATGTTCGATGTTTTAAACGGTTCTTTCAATTGGGACTTCTACAGCCCTGATCGGGTTCGTTGTTTCACTTTCGGTATTGAATTGCTCGATCATTTTGAACAATTCGGTTACTTTTTCCTCTTCGGTAAAAGAAAAATACATGTTCGATGCTGCACCGCCTCTTTCGCTAGGAAACCAACTACTGGTGTACATTAAGGGCGCCGCTTTTTTAAAACCATCGATATCCGATCCACTAAAGCTTTCCACTCCGGCCTTTTTAAATAATTTGAATACTTCGTTCTTATATTCTTCGACCGTGGTAACAATGATCATTTTCATGTGCTTATTTTTATAGTTTTTTCAATGGTCACATGGAACCTTTGACGACTAAAATAATCTTTGCCGTGTGTCTAAAGATTATTTTAGTCATGTCGGTTTCATCTTAGTTATAATTTTTACGTTCAATCATATAATACACCAATGGCACCACCAAGAGCGTCAGTACGGTAGACACTATGGTTCCTCCCATAAGTGATATGGCCAATCCCTGAAAAATAGGGTCGAACAAAATCACAAAAGCTCCAATGACCACGGTTCCTGCGGTCAATAAAATAGGAGTTGTACGTACGGCTCCTGCTTCTATAACAGCCTGCTTTAATGGAACATCTTCTTTGAGCCTTAAGTTGACGAAATCAATAAGCAATACCGAGTTCCGTACCATAATACCAGCCAAGGCAATCATCCCGATGAAGGAGGTTGCCGTAAAAAAGGCGCCCAACATCCAATGTCCGAGCACAATCCCGATCAAGGAAAGCGGAATGGCCACCATCATCACCATGGGTGCTTTAAAATTTTGGAACCATCCCACGATCAACATGTAAATGATCACAATTACACCGAGGAACGCAATTCCCAAATCCCGGAATACCTCCAAGGTGATCTGCCATTCCCCATCCCATTTAACAGTATAATCATCCTCAAATTGCGGTTGTTCCATGTACAGTTCGTTGATGGAATATCCTTTGGGCAACTCCAATTGATTCAATTTGTCCGTCATGCCTAAAATGGCATAGACCGGGCTTTCCAATTCCCCCGCCATATCCGACATAACATATACTACTCTCTTTTGATTCTTCCGGTAGATGCTCTTGGCCTTTGTTCCCTCTTTAATGGAAACCAAATCACCCACGGACACCATGTTGCCCTGTTGGGACTTTATTTTCAATTGTTTGATTTTATCCAAACTGGACTTATCCTTTTCACTTACGGACAAAACAATTCCGATTTGATCAAAGGAATCTTCACGATACATATGGGATACCGGCTGCTCACGGAAAGCCATGGCCATCACCTGAACAATTTGTTGAGGGGTAACCCCGTACAACATGGCTTTTTCCTTATCAATCACAAAATCATACTCCACTTGGTCATCCTCTACCATCCAATCCACATCAACAACGTCAGTAGTATTGTTCAAAATGCCCTTTACCTTATCGGCCAAATCAATCTGTTTGTCATAATCGGGACCATACACCTCAGCCACAATGGTGGAAAGTACAGGAGGTCCCGGCGGCACCTCAACTATTTTGATATTGGCATGGTATTTTTTGCCCAACTCTTGGATTTTTGGGCGCAACAATTTGGCAATATCATGGCTTTGTTCACTTCTGTCGTGCTTGTCCACCAGATTGACCTGAATATCGGCCATGTTGCTTCCCCCGCGTAGGTCGTAGTGCCGTACCAAACCGTTGAAGGTTATCGGAGCTGATGTGCCCACATAGGTTTGATAATTCACCACTTCGGGTCGGGTGGATAAGTAAGCTCCGATTTCCTTAGTTACGGCAGCCGTTCTTTCCAACGTGGTTCCTTCGGGAAGATCTATCACCACCTGGAACTCGTTCTTGTTATCAAAAGGCAACATTTTTACCGCTACCGATTTGGTAAAGAACATGGCCACGGAGGCAATCAACAAGAGAAAGGTAATGCCCAAGAATAGCCATCTTTTTTTACCACTCTCGATCAAGGGCCTTTCAAATCGAGCATACGCCTTATAGATGAAGGTATCTTGAATTTCTACAGGCTCTTTTTCCTTTTTCTTCTTTTTATCTTTTTCCCTTAAGAAGATGTATCCCAAATACGGGGTTATGGTCAATGCCACAAACAATGATAGCAACATTGCAATGGATGCTCCAATGGGCATTGGTGACATGTAAGGGCCCATCAAACCAGAAACAAATGCCATTGGCAATACAGATGCAATAACCGTAAAGGTGGCCAAGATGGTGGGGTTACCTACCTCGTTGATGGCATACAGAGCGGCATCCTTGAACGGCAAGCGTTTCATTTTAAAGTGACGGTGCATGTTCTCCGCTATAATAATGGAGTCGTCCACCACGATACCGGTTACGAACACCAAGGCAAACAAAGTAATTCGGTTCAACGTATAATCGAGCATGTAATAGCTCAACAAAGTCAAAGCGAAGGTAATGGGCACGGAAAGGAACACGACCAATCCACCTCGCCAACCCATGGCCAACATCACCACAAAGGTCACGGCGATAATGGCACCGATCAAGTGCATCAACAATTCGGATACCTTTTGCGAAGCGGTTTGACCATAATTACGGGTCACTTCGACTTTCACTTCTTCCGGAATCAGGGTTGTTTTTAGGTGCTCCACTTTCTCCAACACCACGTCGGCAATCTTCATGGCATCCGCACCTTTTCTTTTGGCAATCGAAATGGTTACCGCTGGGTATTCCGATTTAAATTCTTCTGACTTTTCACTAGCGGCCCCAAATCCAAGGGAAACATAGTTTTTGGGCAGCTCGGGACCATCCAAAACGGTGGCTACCTGTTTTAAATATATGGGCTGACCTTGTTTTGTGCCCACAATCAGGTTTTTGAGATCTTCTTTTGTTTCCAAAAAATTTCCCGTGCTAATGTGGAACTCGGTATCGTTGGAAAGGAAATTCCCAGCATCCATTTGCTGGTTATTGGCTTTAATCATTTGGGCCACGGCCAACATATCGATGCCCGATTCGGCCATTTTATCCTTATCCACCACCACACGAAGTTGGGGACTACGTCCGCCTATCTTCTTGGTGATGGAAACCCCGTTAACTTTTTCAACCTCATTGACCAATTCCCCAGAAATCTCTCGTAACTGAAAATCATCATATTCATCGCTCCACAGAGTAAGTGCGAGCATGGGTACATCATCGATCGCACGGGTTTTTACCAATGGCATGGTTACTCCGGCGGGCATTTGGTCCATGTGCTTGTTGATCTCGTCGTACAAACGCACCAACGATCTTTCAATATCCTCACCAACATAGAACTGTACAATGGCCATCCCCTGCTCTTGCATAGAAGTTGTGTACACGTACTCTACACCTTTAATGTTCGATATAATTTTCTCCAGGGGTTTGGTAATCCTGGATTCCACTTCTGTAGGGCTAGCCCCGGGATATCCCACAAATATGTCCGCCATGGGCACGTCTATCTGTGGCTCTTCTTCCCTTGGGATAAGGAAGGAACTGTACACCCCAATGACCATGAACACGATCATTAGGAGCACCGTTAATTTGGAGCTGATAAACCCTTTGGCTATTTTTCCTGCAAGTCCGTCTTTCATTATTAGCTTTTTTTGGGTTATTGAATACTTACTTTAGCTCCGTTGTACAACTTTCCTTCGGCCGACACGATATACTGATCTCCTTGGGACAAACCAGATAATACTTCCACCTCATCTCCATAACTCTCTCCCAATCGCAACCAGCGTAAAAGCGCTACATTATCCTGCCCTAGCGTATAAACACCTGTTAGTTGGCCTTTGTGCACCAAGGCTTCGGACGGAACGGTAACAACTGTTTTACCATCGCTCTCCATTTCCGCCTCGAGCCTAACAGTGGCATACATACCTGACAAAATCTTGGCATCCGTATCGTCCAAGCTTACTTTCATTATATATTGTCCGCCTGTATTTTGTGCCGAGGCACTCAACTCGGACACTTTTCCCGCAATTGTGGTATTCAATGCTTTTACCAAAATGTGGGCTTTGGTTCCAACTTCGATGGCTGAAATGCTGTTCTCCGCCACTTTGGCCTCTACTTCAAACCCTGTTGCTGGGGATTCCACAGAAACCAACGGCACCCCTGGGTTGGCCATATCGCCTTCGTCAACATAGGTGTTGGTGACCACGCCATTGAATGGGGCCCTGATGTTGGCATAAGCAAACTGGGAGTTTACCTCGTTCTTCATTTGGCTTGCAGCTTCCAATCTGGCTTTTGCCATTTCGTAGCGCGCAGTCACATCATCCAACTCCTTTTGTGAAGCACTGCTTTCGTTAAAAAGGTTCTGGAACCTTTCATAATCTTTCTTGGCATTGTTAAATGCCACCTGTGCTTCGGTAATGGATGCCTCCACTTGTGCTTTTTTGGCGCGTAGGTCCACATTGTTGATAGAGATCAGCAAATCTCCTTTATTTACCTTCTGACCTATTTTCACAGGAATGGATTCCACATGGCCCATCATTCGGGTGCTCAAATTGGCACTATTCACGGCTTTAATCTGACCACTTCCTGCCAATATGGTGGAGCTATCGCCTATGGTTACTTCGCCGATGGTTACCGGTACTGCTTCCGTGTTGTCAGCCGGCTGTTTTTCATCACTTCCACAACCTATAAGCAAAAAGCCCAAGGAGACGGTCAGCATAAAACTTTTATATATCGTAGTGTTTTTCATCTTGCAATTATTCTTTGGTTAAAAATGTTAATAAGGATTGTGCTTGATTGTATTCAAATATGTTTTGATAATAAGCCAATTGCTTTTCGGCATAAGTGGCTTCGGCCATTAATAAATCGGTTGTTTTTTCCAATCCTTCTTTGAATCTATTGGTGCGTATCCTTAATGATTCTTCGGATTGCTCCATAGCCAATTCTGAGGTCTGGAGCCTGCTCTCGGCATTTTCGACCATCCGCTTGGTGCGTTGTAGCTCCATAGAACTTTTGGCGACGTACTGCTCATATTCTTGTTTTGCTTTTTCATAATTGGTTTTGCTCTTTCCTGCTTTGGAAAAGCGTTGAGACCCTTTAAACACATCCCAACTTAAACTTGCCCCTATAATATATCCGTTCGCATCGGCCCGGAATATTTCGTCATCGTACATTTCATAACTGGCGAAAGCATTCAATCTTGGCAAAAAGGTCATTTTATCGGCTTTCATATTGGCTTTGTAAGCTTCGGACACTAGGCCCATTGCCTTAACATCGGCCCTATTTTCCAGTGAGCCTTCTAAAGGTCCTCCTGGTCTGACTGGCACTAATTCTTCTGATGGTTCATAAATAACACCCCCATGTTCGTTCATTAGAAATGCCAAGTAATCCGAAGCATTTTGAACGTTGCTCTTGGCTGTTTTCAATTGGTCCGATACTTCCGTTACCCTCACTTTCACCTCCAACAAATCGGCTTTTTGAAGCAGACCTTGGTCATAACTGTTCTGTGCCGTGTTCAAATTGGCATTTGCAGCTTCAAAAGCTTTCTGCAACACGGCTACGGCTTGGTGAGCCAGTTGTAATTGACCATAGGCCTTTTGGGCTTCAAAATTGAGATAGTCCCTGGTCCGCATGGCTTGAAGCTCCTTGGCCTCCATGGTGGTCTTGGCCGCTTTACGCTGATAGAAACCATCCAGGTTGATCAAGGGTTGTTCCACTGAAATTTTTGTGGCATAGTTCTCAATCTGATCGGGGTCGTTCAACAAATCAGGGTTAAAATCGGTCTGGGTCAAAATCTCTTGGTTGAGTTTGGAGCCAAATGCCATTAAAGGATTTGTGGTCGCCAATCCAGTATGTGATACCGATACCTGCGGCAAAAAAATGGAATTGGAAAACCGATAATCATATTTGGCCATCTTGGCCTCATATTCGGATACCTTGATACTGGCATTGGATTCCTGTACCTTGATCAGGACGTCTTCCAAGGAGATTCCGACATGCTCTTGGGCAAAAAATTGACCCTGAGCAAAAAAGAATATCATTAATACTAATAATCGCTTCATATACCTAATTGATTTGAAGCAAAATTAGATTTGCAGCCAGACTTACACAGTAACATGAGTTACCGAGAATATCGCATAAAAAACCTCAATACTGGGTCCGTTAAGAGGTGTACTCCTGTATTGAGGCAATTTTAGTTCTGAGACCTATTTATTATTATGCGTCTCGGGTTCCACCGTGACCTCCTGCCACTACGACCAATACTTTGATGCTCAAATAAATGAACTTGAAGAATTGGATTATAGGGTTCATCATTGTAAATCGTTTGTATTTGGATATTCTGCGTGTCATAACTAATCTATTCAGGAATTAACCACCAAAAAGGTTTCATTTTTGCTTTATAAATAAAGGCATAGTGCAATGCCAGTTTCAACCAGTGGCCTGCCAAACCAATGGTACCAAAAGTCTTGCCCAATTTTCTGCCCTGTGTATCGGGATATTTGTTGTAATCGGGAACAATCGGAAAGGTAGTAATGCTCACACCGCTACCCTTGGTCATTCCAAAACCTGCGGATGCAATACAAGCGGCACCCATATTGCCCATAGATCCTTTGTGATACATTTTATTGCTCGAGTGTTTGATCATATCTATAATGTTATCGGCCACCAACTTTGCGGTTATCCCCGAAGGCATACCTGTTCTGGGAGGCGCCGGTGTAATATCCGTACCGTTCTTGCTCTTTCTTGGTTTGGATATACTGTGTGGCGGGGCAAAGGCAATTCCCGGCGCAAAAATATTGGGGTAAGACGGATTTTGATAGGTTTCGGGCCAGTCCTGAACACTCCATTCCTCGTACGGTTTTGGGGTGTAATCGGCATCAACGATCATAAATCCCCTAAAAAGTTTATCCGTAACATCCTCCCCTTCTTTATTGTAGGCTTTAAATCCGTGACCGGAAAAAGCAGGTATGAGCATGGCGAAATCGTAGGTTTTTTGTTTGTGATCACCGTCCAAGTTCTCGTAATGGACCAATCCGTCCTCTACCTTGTTTACGGCTGCTCCCAAAATCCAATTGATACCACGATCCTCAAAGATCATTTCCACCATTTCATTCGACTTCATAATGTTGCTTCCATAGCTCATTAGCATGCCGTCCATTCCAAAGTCTCCAAGATGGTATTCGTTGGAAATCCAAGTAATTTCGGCCATATCCCTGACCTTATGTCTTCTGAGTTCTTGTTCTACATTTAAAATGTACTCAAAAGCAGCTCCTTGACAGGTTGATTTGGCATGGCCCGTTCCGATCAATATTTTAATCTTTTTTCCTTCCTTCATTTGTTTAATGAGGCCTTCCAAGGCAATCCATGCTTCTTGTGCATGGGTGTAGGTACAAACGGAATGTGCTTTGTTCTTACCCGGTGAGAGTCCTTCGGTTCCTTCAAAGTTGAGTTTTGGTCCTGTGGCATTGATCAAGTAATCGTAGGTAACCTTTTCAGTCGTTCCCTTTTCATCACCAGCTACATATTCTGCCAAAACATAGGGTCTTGGTTCGTTATTATCACCTTCTGGATGAAAACTTATCGCTTTGGCCTGTTTATAATCAATTTGCTTTTTTTTGTAAAGAGGTGCTAATGGGAACAGAATATCCTTTGGTTTCATTCTCCCTATCCCTACCCAAATATTGGATGGAATCCATTGATAATTACTGTTTGGTGAAACTACCACAACCTCATGCTCCTTGGAGAGCTTTCTTCTAAGATGGGAGGCAGCAACATGGCCTGCAATACCAGCTCCCAAAACAACTATTTTGGACATTTTTTCTATGATTTACCCAAATGTAATGGTACCCAAGGAGATATAAAGTGACTTAAGTCACACACAAAAAAGAGCACTGTGCTTGATGCTTTTTTTTAATTGGAACAAAAAATCCAAAATCAATAACTGGTCTCGTCCAATTTTACTTTTCCCCAAAAGGTCTTGTACACAAAAATGGTATAGAACAGCACCAATGGAGTTCCAATGGCCACTATTACCATCATAATCTGTAAGGATTTTGTTGAAGATGCTGCATTGTAGATGTCAATATTATATTGTGGGTCTATCGAAGAACGCAACAGTACCGGATATAGTTCCACTGCTACCAAAACCAATAAAAAGGCAATGGTCAACGAGGAAAACAAAAACGCAGATTTATACCTGCGCTTTTCGGCCAACCTGGGTACGTTGGCAATACTGAGAAAGGTAAGCAGGGGTATAACAAAAAGTGCCGGATTACTTTTAAAATCGTCCGACAAATGGGGAATATAGATCAAGGTATAAAGGGTGGTCACCGCAAAACTAACCATAAAAAATATCATTCCTCTTTTTAAAAGGCGTGTTAACTTGGCGAACAACCTGCCCTCGGTCTTTAAGAGCAAAAAAATGGCGCCGTGTGCCATAAAAAGTGACAACGTGGTAAATCCCGTCATTAGAGCATATGGGTTTAAAAACTCGAACAGCACACCCCCTTGGTATTGGTAATTCTCCCCTATTGCAATTCCTTGTAGCACATTGCCCAGTACAACCCCCAACAAAAAAGCCAGCATAATACTGGACACACTGTAGCTAACATCCCATAGATTTCGCCACCACAACATCGGCTCTTTGCCCCTAAACTCTATGGATATGGCCCGGAATATAATAAATACCAAAAACAGCATAAAAGGAACGTAAAGGGACGAAAACATGGTGGCATACATAACAGGGAACCCAGCAAAAAGAGCTCCACCACCAATCACCAGCCAAACTTCGTTACCATCCCACACCGGTCCAACGGCATTTAAAGCGATCCTGCGACTGTTCTCTTTCTTTAAAAAGAGATGCCATGCCCCGGCACCAAAATCAAAGCCGTCCAGTATGGCATAGCCGGAAAAAAGACCTCCTACCACCAAAAACCACCATGTGGGATAATCCAATCCTAAAAAAGTTTCCATAATCTTATTTCATCATATGTGTTAGTGTTCCCCCGAAAGGTGTATCATCGTTTTCCGATTCATCGTATGGCCCATGTTTTATTTTTTTGTGCAACAAATAAATAAACAGCACGAACAAAAGGCTATACACAAAGAAGAACAGAATGAGGGAAAACAAAATTTGATTGTCGGACACTGCTTGCGAAAATGCCTGATCTGTTCTTAAAAGACCGTAGACCACCCAGGGTTGTCTACCCATTTCAGCAGCAAACCAACCGACCTGATTGGCAATTTGAGGCAGAAAAACTGCAAATACAAAAATCCACAACAGCCATTTTTTATTGAACAATTTACCTCTCCACCATAAAAAAGTGGCATAGAGGGTCAAAAATATCAACACCATACCAATGGCCACCATTATATGATAAAACTGAAAAACGGCATTCACTTGGGAAGGTCGCTCATCTTCGGGAAATGCATTGAGACCGGTTACCGGAGCATCAAAATCATATTCCAATAAAAAAGATAAACCTCCGGGTAACTTTAACCCTGTTACTTCCTGCTTATCTTTATCCACCCATCCCAAAATATACATGTCGGCAGGGGCGGAGGCTTCAAAATGTCCTTCCAGTGCGGCCAGTTTAGCGGGCTGGTTTTTTGCCACACCATCTGCTGACCGGTGCCCTGTGAACAACTGTCCCAGGGAAAATACAGTGGCAACTACCAGGGCTATTTTGAAGGCTTTTTTGGAAATTTCAACATATTTCCCTTTGATAAGATAATAAGCATGAACGCTCATGACCAAAAAGGCTCCGGCCAAAAAGGCTCCAAGCCAAACATGCGTCAATCGGTCTACACTAGACGGATTGAACACCATGGCCCAAAAATCTGTGATTTCTGCCCTGGCATCAAACCCTTCACCAACTATATGAAATCCGGCAGGAGTCTGCTGCCAGCTATTGGCAACTACGATCCAAATCGCGGAAAACATGGACCCCAAAAATACGCCGATGGTCGAAACCAAATGTACCCAAGGCTTGACCCTGTTCCATCCGAAGAGCAAGATGCCCAAAAATCCACTTTCCAAGGCAAAGGCAAAAATTCCCTCCGCTGCCAGCGCACTTCCAAAAACATCGCCAACAAATCTGGAATATACGGCCCAGTTGGTTCCGAATTCAAATTCCATAACAATACCTGTAACCACACCTATACCAAAGGTCAAGGCGAATATTTTGGTCCAAAATCGCGCTAGTTTATGGTAAATTTCCTTTTTGGTCCTTATGTAGGAACTTTCAAAAATTACAAGCAGCAGACCGATCCCAATACTTAAGGGCGGATAGATGTAATGAAAAGCAACAGTGAAGGCAAATTGAATCCGGGCGAGAATTTCGGTTTCCATGGGCAACTATTTATAGTCCAAAAATACACTAGACCGTGGTATTCTTAGGTGACCCATGTTACAAACGAAATGGATTTAACATAAAAGTAATTTAACCTATGCCAAATCCATTTCAAAGTATGTGGTTAGTATTTATTTTTTACCACTATTCATCATGGCCAAAACTGCAACTATCAACACGACGACCACTAAGGCAAACAGACCTATCATCCAGATACCGTTTTCCCAAACTACCAGAGGAATATTTGTAAGTGCTTTCACAATGTATTGGTTTTAATTTTAAATCAAATTTAATTGCTCCGATCTGTTCAAAACATGATATTACTCATAAATGCTGGTTCCAACAGGTTTCCAATTATACATTTTTACCTTTCATCAATATATTCCGATACAAATAAAATAGTCATATTCTTTAGGCCAATCCCAATGATCCTTCCCTCAAACACCGTTATTCTCAAAATAAAAAAGCCGTTCGAAATCGAACGGCCTTCCTATATCAACCAACCAAAAAACCTAATTTTTGACCTTACATGTACGTATTCCAAAAAGGGTATACAAAGGACAAAAACTAACTAAGCTTGTTAAAACAAATATGGTAGCCAAAGCTAGCAACACATATGCCAATGTTCCTGTTATCATATTAAAGTAATATAATGCACCAACTATAAGTGCAAGTACAATTCGGATTGCGCGGTCTGCTCCGCCCATGTTTTTTTTCATAATCGTTAGTTTATGATTTGCTCCTTACAATGCATCAAAAAAATAAAATGATTTATATCCGAAGCATGTATTTTTGATTTACAGGGCACTATTCCAAAAATATGGTCTCTTTAAATGTTTTAGCGTAACATGGGTTACATAACCGTTATTTTTTTAAAAGTATTTTTAAGTTTGAATCAGTTTTGCCCTTTGCAAACGACTAAGTACACCTATGTTGGAATATTTTGAAGCTTTAATCAATGGTTTTTTGGGTACGGTCCGTTGGACATGGAAGTCCATCCTTTTTGATGTTCCTTGGTACACCAATTATTTTTGGGGACTTATCTTGATCTCTTTGTTGGTATGGGCTTTGGAAATCCTTTTCCCTTGGCGCAAAGAACAATCCATTTTTAGGAAGGACTTTTGGCTGGATGCTTTCTATATGTTTTTCAACTTTTTCATTTTTGCCATAGTCATCAGTGGAGTTTACAAATTCCTTGGTGTGCTTTTTAAGGACGTGGGAATCAGTAGTACTTCGCTGACCATAATCGACATCAGTCATTGGTCCCAATGGGCCCAACTGCTCGTATTCTTTGTGGTATTGGACTTTGTCCAGTGGTTTACCCATGTGCTTTTGCACAAATACCCTGTGCTTTGGCAGTTCCATAAAGTACACCATAGTGTAAAAGAAATGGGGTTTGCCGCACACTTAAGGTTTCATTGGATGGAAAATATTTTATACAAACCTTTAAAAACATTGGGGGTAATGGTCTTGGGCGGGTTTGAACCTGAACAAGCCAATATTGTTCATTTTGCGGCAATTACCATTGGACATTTTAATCACTCCAATATAAAACTGACCTACGGCCCTTTAAAATATATTCTTAATAATCCGGTAATGCACCTGTACCATCATGCCTATACCATTCCAAAAGACTCCTACGGTGTAAATTTCGGAATAAGTCTAAGCATTTGGGACTACATCTTCAAGACACATTATATCCCCGAAAGTGGCGGAAAAATAAAACTTGGTTTTCCTGGTGATGAAAACCTGCCCAAAGGATTTTGGGGACAATTGGTATATGGCTTTAAAAAGCCAAAAAAATAAACGGATTTTTTAGTCTGTGTTTTTTGTGGCATCAAAAACAATACTCCAGATGCCACGGACCTCATCGGGACCGTATCCAACGGCCATATCCTTTGGATATAGCTCCAATAAATTCCGATATACTTTCGGAAGTATATCCTTGTTCGGCGTTCCATGGCAGTTTAAGCACATGGTATTGGTAACTATGGGGTAGTAAAAATACACCTTGCCGTTTTCCTCCCTTAAAATTGGTTCAACCGAATCCCCGGAGGCCACTTTGCCTTTAAACGAATCAATATGTTCCAATTCTATAGCATTTGCCCTGTTGTTCGGATTTCTGGGCTTATCCGATACTCTTCTTATACGGGCATTAAAGTGGGTGGACATACTATCGGTGAGTGGGTAGGCCCGCTCGTTGCAAAATACAAAGGCCTCCTCTACCCCTTTGTTCTGTATGGTACCCATAAGGTTTTGGCCCAACACTTTTTTGGTTCCCAACGCATATTGCATCCCGAGCTCCTTCGGCGTTGGTTTTGTCTTTATCGGCGCCAACCTTTTGCCTTTATTGTACAAAGAGTCGTTATGCCTAGCCAACCAATGTTCTTTAAACCAATCCGGCTCTTCAATTTGATAATCGAACATGTACTTCGCTATTTTTTTGACTTCTGTTTCGGGAAATTGCTGTGCCGGCATTACTCCAAATCTACGGACCGCTCCACGCATTAAGGTATTTTCCTCGGTTGGAGAATTTACAAACTGCATGATGCTTTTTATAAAGGCATCTTTGTTTTTATGGGCTGCTAAATAATGAGCTTTGATGGCGACCATTGGCGGCCCGATCCGAGAACCCTTTTCTGGAGCGGATGGGTTATGGCATAGATAGCATTTGGTTTCCATCAACTTTTGGGCGTCCTCCGGTGAGAACACTTCCGCTTGCACTACTGGCCCAGGATCTACATCGGTGGTTTTTGGCCCCTTTTTGCAGGATGCGATTCCAATTATAAGTGTTATGAAAACAAAAAGATTCTTCATTATTTGGACATTCTGCCGCTGGCACAGCTCATAAAGGATTTTGCCTTGTCCACAAAACCATTTTCATCATCGACTGTGGGATACCCCATTTTTTTGAGGGCCTCTTTAACTAAGGAAGCATCATCGGCGCTCTGATGATCAAAGCTAACCGATGAGCTATCCTTCTCCACAATCACATTTTTGATTTCTTTTATTTCCGAAAGTTTATTGGAAATTGTTTTTACACAGCCTCCACACTTAAGGTTTTGTACTTGAACTGTTGTTTTCATGTTGTATCGTCTTCAAATTAGTAGGTCCAAGTCCGGTATCCTCCTCGGAGGTCGTACACCTTATCGAACCCCATTTTTACCAGTTTTCTAGCTGCTTTTTGACTCCTGTTCCCTGACTGGCAATACAGATAGACCGGCTGATCTTTCTTTAATTCTGAAAAATTACTTTCAAAACTCGACCCTTGAAAAAAATCTATGTTCTTGGCCCCTTTAATATGGCCCGACATAAATTCTCTTTTTGTTCTGACATCTACGAGTTGAACCTTTCCTTTGGAAATCGCGCTTTTGTAATCCTCCCTATCCAAAATGGCTATGGCATCCGGCAGGTTTTGTTCTTTGAACAAGAAACTAAATATTGACATGGTATCTTTATTTTGAGACACTAAAGTATCTCAAACAGCCTGTCCCGTCAGTAACGATGGTTACATAACCTGAACTTTTTTGAAACTATTCCCGAAGTTTCTCCCTTATTTCAAGGTAGTAGGGCACACATAGTCGGTAACAGGTATGCCAGCTTTCTTGATGTCAGCAAAACCACCGGCAACGTCCACTAGGTTGTGGATTCCCCTACTCTTCAATATAGAGGAAGCGATCATGCTCCTGTATCCCCCTGCACAATGAATGTAAAATTTTTCGTTATCCGGAAACTCGGCCAAGTGGTCATTAATGTAGTCCAAGGGTGTCAAGTTTGCATCCACAACATGTTCGGCCTGGTACTCGCTTTCTTTTCGCACATCGAAAACGGGTACTTTCTTTTCGACCATTTTTTTGAACTCTTCCGCATTTACACTATCCACGGTATCGATTTCCTTGCCGGATTGTTTCCAGGCCTCAACTCCACCTTGTAGGAAACCCAAGGTGTTATCGAAACCAACTCTCGACAATCGCGTAACGGTTTCTTCTTCCCTTCCTTCCGGAGTGATCAACAATATGGGTTGTTCCACATCGGCGATCAAGGCGCCCACCCATGGTGCAAAACTGCCGTCCAGACCAATAAAAATTGATCGTGGCACATGTGCTTTGGCGAAGTCATCTTGATGGCGTACATCCAAAACAATGGCTCCAGTTTCATTGGCCGCCACCTCAAATGCACTGGGATTGAGTGCTTGTGTGCCCCTTTTTAATACCTTGTCGATATCCTCGTATCCTTCTTTGTTCATTTTTACGTTCAGAGGGAAGTATTGTGGCGGTGGCAATAGGCCATCGGTAACTTCTTCAATGAATTCGTCACGCGTCATGTCCGCCCTTAATGCATAATTCATTTTTTTCTGATTGCCCAGGGTATCCACGGTTTCCTTCATCATATTTTTTCCACAGGCCGAACCTGCTCCATGCGCCGGATACACGATTACATCATCGGCCAAGGGCATGATCTTATTGCGAAGACTATCGAACAGGGTTCCTGCCAATTCTTCCTGTGTCATGTGTGCAGCTTTTTGCGCCAGGTCCGGGCGGCCTACGTCTCCAAGGAACAGTGTATCGCCACTAAAAATTGCGTGGTCCTTTCCGTTTTCATCTATCAACAGAAAGGTGGAGCTCTCCATCGTATGTCCGGGTGTATGTAGTACTTTAATGGTAATTTTTCCTAGTTTAAACTCCTGCCCGTCCTCTGCAATCAACGCTTCGAAGGATGGATTTGCCGTTGGACCATACACGATGGCGGCCCCAGTTTCTTTGGAAAGGGTTACGTGTCCACTTACAAAATCGGCATGGAAATGGGTTTCAAAAATGTACTTGATCTTGGCCCCATCTTCCTCAGCTTTTTTAATATATGGTTTTACTTCTCTTAAAGGGTCCACAATGGCCGCTTCTCCTTCACTCTCTATATAATATGCCCCTTGGGCCAAACATCCTGTGTAAATTTGTTCAATCTTCATGTGATAATGGTTTTTATCAAAATTAGTATTGTGCTCCCTAATTTTCTGTGACCAAAGTTACAAACGTTTGGTCTTATATTGTTGGGATACTTTTTTCTGTATGGTACTCAATGTCTCTGGATTACGGCAGCATTCCACGGCATCAAAGGTTTGTGCAAAAAGATTTTCCTCTCCCAGTACATCTATAATTCCACTGGTGTACAATATATCACGTGTTGGGCCAATTGCCCCGGCTATTAAAAACTGGATACCGTTTTCCCGTTGTTCCCGAATAATTCGTTCCAACATAACTGCCGCACTGCTATCGATATAATTAATAGGCTCGGCATTTAAGATTATGTATTTTAAGCTCGGTCCTTTTTTTGCAATTTGTTGGTACAATTGTTTTTTGAAGTAATCCTTGTTCCCAAAATAGAGTTGAGCATCGAATCGTAGAATGAGCTTATCCCCGGACACCTCAACATCTTCCGAAAAACGATCTATGTTTTTAAAATAGTTGGTTCCTTTGATTCTTCCCAAAACCGCAATATGTGGGTTTGATATCCTATAGACCAACAGCAGCAAAGAAAGCAGAACACCCAAAAGAATACCTTCTATCAGTCCGATGGACATGGTCATTATAAAAGTGGCCAACAAAAGAACGAATTCATCTTTTCGGTTTTTCCACAATTGTAGGGGATACTTCAAATCAATCAGTCCAAATACCGAAACAATTATAATGGCACCGAGTACAACTGTGGGCAGGTTATAGAAAAGTGGGGTCAAAAACAACAATACTCCCGCTACCAACAAGGCGCTAAATACCAATGCCATTCCTGTGCGCGCTCCCGAGTGATCATTGATCGCTGTTCTGGAAAAACTTCCCGAAACGGAAAAAGATTGAAAAAACGACCCTAAAATATTGGAGATACCCAAAGCTCTGAGTTCTTGGTTGGGGTCAAGGTCGTATTCAGGATGCCTCTCTTCTACGGTTTTGGCAATGGAAATGGATTCCATAAAACCAAAAAGGGCAACGGTAAGTGCTATTGGTATAAACTGTCCTATTTTATCCCATTGAAATCTTGGCAATTGAAAACTTGGCAATCCTTTTGGAATTTCGCCAACCACTTTGATTCCTTTTGATTCCAATCCCAATATAACTACGGACATTATACCCAACACCACGACAAGTAAGGGAATCGGTAGCTTTTTATTGATTTTTTTCAACCCAATGATCAATGCGATGACCAAAATTCCCATGCCCAAAGTAAGCCATTGGACTTCTCCAAGGTTATCAAAAATATTTCCTAGCAACACATAGATCTTGCCCGACTGCGGCAAATCCACGCCGAGTACGTGCTTTAGTTGGCCCAAACCAATTAAAATGGCCGCTGCGGATGTAAATCCACTAATTACCGGTTTGGACAAGAAGTTTACAAAAAGGCCCATTTTTAAAATACCGAGCAATAATTGAAACAATCCAATAAGAAGGGTCAAAAAGATAACTGCTGCAATATAGTCTTCGGTATTTCCCAATTGCATAGCGCCTATTCCGGCCGCCACCAAAAGTGAATCCATGGCTACGGGGCCAACGGCCAATTGCCTTGATGTTCCTGTTATTGCATAGACCAATTGTGGCACCAATGCCGCGTACAGCCCATATATGGGTGGCATGCCCGCAATCATAGCGTAGGCCATCCCCTGCGGGATCAACATTATACCTACGGTAATGCCGGCAACTAAATCGCCAAAGAGCAAAGAGCGATTGTAAGAGCCTATCCAAGTTAAAAAAGGAAAAATCCTTTTGAGCATTCGATTGATTTTATGCAAAAATAGAATGGCCAGCTACTACAAACAGTAACAAAGGGCACATATTTTAAAGGTCTATTACAAGAATGTGGTTTCTGTGGAGCTCCAGCTTCTTCATTTTCTCCAGTTTTTTCAACAATCTGGAAACTACCACCCTTGAGGTGTGCAAGTCATAAGCGATCTCTTGATGTGTGTTATTTATCCGGTTGTCATTGGTTACCTCGACTTTCTTTTTCAGATAATCCATTAAACGTTGATCTAAATTTTTAAAGGCGATACTGTCCACGGTCAGCAACAACTCATTCAGACGGTTTTGGTAACTATCAAAAACATAATTGCGCCAACCTTTATATTTTGCCATCCATTCCTCCATTTTCTGCACCGGTACCATCACAATTTTGGTATCGGTTTCGGTTATGGCCTTAATTTCGCTTTTGGTATGTCCCATACAGCAGGTCATGGTCACCGAACAGGTTTCGCCCTGCTCCAAATAATATAAAAGCAGTTCATCGCCTTCTTCGTCTTCCCTGAGAACTTTTATGGCCCCGGACAACAACAGTGGCATACTTCTTATATATTGGCCAATATCCATAATGGTTTCTCCTGCTGGAATCTCCTTATACTTGCCCTCTTTAAGGATCTCTTGGATAAGAGCAGGTTCGAAATAGTTGCTGAATGTTCCTAAAAGTTCTTCTTCCATTTGGCAAAAATACACTGCTCTAAGGTAACCATTTTAACAAAACCTAGCACATAGCTTCAGGGTACAAAGAGAAAGACCCGCACTGATCATACGGGTCTTTGCACAAACATGAACTAATAAACTGAATTAAACGTACTTAAACTTATAGTTTTAGGAATTTTCTTGTTCCGGAGAGGTAATAACTAGTGAAAACTGAATCCATCACTTCGGACAAAATTTGTCTCTACTTGCTTTTTATTTCTGCCGTTTTAAATGACACCGTTGGGGACCAATCGCTCCAATTTAAGTTTTGGTCTCTATATCTGACTCTCCAATAGTAATTTGTATTGGGTTTTAATCGTTTTGTTTTTTCGTCCGTCAAATCATCGTTCTCTTGACGATTTTCTTTGTAATACCAGTTTTCAAATTGTTTCCAGCTATCCAAGGCCAATTTTTCAAAATCCTTGGATTCCGATACCTGCCAATGGGATGCTGCATGGAAGGAGGCATGGTGTGCACTGGAAAATTCTCCGGCTTTCAACATGGCAAACTCATCCTTTACAATTGCACCATTGATTGGGGAGACCGCCTTGGGCGCTTCGGGTTTTTTGCTCAGCCTCCAAATCGTGATGCTATCCCGAAGTTCATTTTCTCTGGATTTGATCGTATTCCCCCTACTAATCCTTTTAATGGTAAACTTGGGGTCGTTCCTGTTGCCATCCACCTCGACCATAACAAAACCGTATTCGTCCTGGGTAACGGTAAACTCATCATAATCCCTGCCTTCAAACTCGCCCCAATTGTCAATAGCGCCTCCAGCGGATGCCACATTTATCCACAAGTGCTTATGGTCTCGGGACTGTCCTCTGGAATACCCGTGGGTATGTCCAAAGAAATGAATACTTGGTTTTCCTGTTTTTGTTGAAAACTCTTCGAGCATTTTCACCACTTTTCCTGTCGATTCTTCCTCCCCTGGAATCCACAGTTCTGATTTATGCGGATGATGAAGTTGTGCAAAAACAAAATCAATATCCTCGTTTTTTTCGGTATCCAACAATACTTTCTCCAGCCACTCGTACTGTTCCCGTAGGTCACGATAACCTTCGTTGGAATTTAATCCGATGATTCGCGTATTCCCATAATCCTTGTACCACCAATGTTCTGCGTAGGCGGGAGTTCCATTTTCGGGCAAACTGAAGTACTTGAAGTAGAATACCGAATTTTTTTCATGATTTCCCAAAACGGGATATACAGGAACTTCTGCAAAAAGCTTTTGGGCGGGATCAAAAAAATGCTCTTTCCATTGATAGTATTTGCTTCCCGTGGTCACTAAATCGCCAGGAATCATTACCATGGCCAAGTTATTGGGCAATTTGCCGCCATGCGCTTTTTCGAGATATTGAAGCACTCCTTGATTCACGATCTCGGAAAATTTATTGGGATGCTGGCTATCGTATTGCATATCGCTCATGGCCACAATATTAAAGGACTCTTCGTCACTTGAAAACGGCGGTGTTTTAAATTGGAAGATATCCGATGTTATCTTTCCCGTTTTTACACGATAATAATACTCGGTGAATCGCTTGAGTCCTTCCAATTTTACAGTATGCACCCTGGATTCGGAGAAATTGATGTCCTCTGCCCTTCCGGTGGCTTTTTTACCGAGTTTTTCGGTAGTTCCCCACTCTACAATGCTTTCCTCTCCGCTAGAGGTTTCCCACATGATCACTATGGAATTGGGTTCGGCATCTTGCAAATAAGGTTGCACAAGAATTTCGGGTTTGGTCTGGGCAGCAAGCTGCATCAATCCCAAACAAAAAACAATACAAAAACAGTTGATTTTTTTCATTAGGCTATGGTGTTGGTTTTTAAAAATGCACAATTAAGTATTTCAAATGCTGTTTCCAGCTCTTCCCTGGAAATGGTCAAAGCGGGCGAAAGTTGCAGAACGTTCCCTTTGGAAACCTTGAAACTCAATCCTTGTTTTAGACATTCGTACATGATTTCCTCGGCTTCTGCCGTTGCTTTTTTCTTTGTGGTTCTATCGACCACTAATTCGATTCCCCATAAAAGTCCTACGCCTCGAACGTCACCTATCAAGGAATATTTACGGTACATTTTATAAAGGTTCTTCCGCATAAACTCTTGATCTTCCTTCACTTTTTGAAGAATCTGTTCATCTTCGAGCACTTCCAATAGCGTTAATCCTGCCATGGAGCCCAATGGACTTTTTTCGTGAGTATAGTGCCCAAGCGAAATATCCCCGAACTTATTGTACTCTTCTCGAGTCACAATGGCCGCCTGTGGAAATATCCCCCCGCCTAGACCTTTGCCCAAACATAGAATGTCCGGTTCAATGTCAAAAAGCTCATAGGCAAACATTTTGCCCGTGCGCCCGAAGGCAATCGGGATTTCATCCAAAATTAAAAGTACATTATGTTCAGTGCATAACTCCCTTGCTCCTTTCCAGAATTTTTTTGATGGAATCTGCACATCGGTATTACGGATGGTTTCTGCCAAAAATGCCCCTATCTGATGCTCTTTTTCCAAAACATATTTCAAATATTCCAAGGCCCTATCCTCATCTCCTTCAAAAATACCACGATAGGTTATTGGCGGTGGAATGCGCTCCACCCCCGGCATTAAAGGCCCCATATGTTCCTGAAAAACAGACTCGCCGCCCACGCTTATGGCATCTAAAGAGGCTCCATGGAACGAATCCCAGAATGAGACCACTTTGTGCTTTCCTGTTACGGCCCTCGCCAATTTTAGGGCAATACCAATAGCAGAGCTTCCATTTGGCGTAAGCAAGACACGGTCAAGACCTTTGGGCGTATATGAAGTTAACTTCTCGGCAAACCGAATTGCGGTCTTGTTGGCATACCTTCGGGTGGAAAAAGTTAGGCTTTGTAGTTGCTCGGTTAAACGAGAGACCAATTTTGGATGGGAAAATCCAATTTGGTGCACATTGTTGCCGTGAAAATCCAAATATTTTTTGCCGGATATACTTTCTATGTGCGACCCTTCACACGTTTGGAGCACATCCAAACAAGGTGTCGACATGGATTGATGCATAAAATATTTAGCATCTTTTTCCAAAAGTTCTCTGGTTTCTTCGCTCACTTCGTTTTGCAACCATTCGCTCCGAGCGGGGGTTCGGTTAATGTCGCCTTCCACAACAGATTCTAAGTTGTGCTTATCGCGTTCTCGGTTCATCATTTACCTATTTTTCTCTGTATAAATGATTTGCAGGTATAATCTGTTTTGGGGTGTTTGGGCCTTTATATTTCACATCTAAATGAAAGCCCCCGCCTCCATTAAAATACTCCACACGCACCAAATGTTTCCCTTTGGCAAGTTGTAACGACCCGCTACGTTCCCTTACACCATGGTCTCCATCGTTGTCAACTATTTCGGTGCCATTTACATAAAGTTTGCTGCCATCATCACTATTGGTATAAAAAGTATACTTCCCTTCTTGTGGAATTTCGAGTAAACTTTCAAACACAACGGCAACCTGCTCTTGGGGCCTGTCCTTGGTCAAGGACTGTTTGTGAGAAAACTCGGTTACAAAACCTTTAAGCATTGGTGTTAGAGACGAGAAATCGGGTAATTTTTCTATTCCATTTACCTGATAAATTTCAAATTGAACAGGGTCTTGCTTTAATTTTGGAACAATTCTAAAATTAGCCTCCGTAACCGTACTCACCAATTGGTTGTCCTGAAATATTCCTGCTTTTACGATTTCTGTTTGTTTCAGATAGAAGGTATCTTGGTAACGTTGGCTATTATCGAATGTGGGAACTATATCTCCAAGTGTGTACCTTATCTCGCCCAAATTGTTCGGGTTTTGCATAACCACCGCCACCGAGTCTGCTTTAAAAATCCCTCCTGCTGGCTCAAAATAGCCAGCATCCGGAAGAATTTTTGGTTGGGTTATTTTAACCTTTCGCTTGTAGATAAGTTTTGGGGCTTTATTACCTATAAATGCACCTTTGACGGGACGACCGATCCATGCTTGCGGAGTTATTAGCCCCATGGCATAGGCTACAGTTGGTGCGTTGTCGTATTGATAAACGGTTTCTTTTATTTGATATCCTTTTTTAATGCCTGCGCCGTACAAAATAAAAGGAATCTCCATTTCGGCCAAGCTTTCTCCTCCATGGCCAAAGCCCAACCCACCATGATCGGAGGCCACTATGAACATGGTATTTTCAAAAATTCCGGCTTCTTTGGTAGCATCCACAATTTTGGTGATTAGGGCATCTGCTTTTTCCACGGACTCATAATAATCGGGAGTGCCGTGACCCTTGGCATGGCCTGCGTGGTCCACATGGTCCAAGTGGACAAAGGTGAACTTTGGTTTATTCTTTTTGATATAGTCCACTGCTGCAAGGGCAGTTTTTTCTTCGTGGTCTCCATCAATATCAAAATCAACATCCGATTTCTCGAACAAGCGTCCGAATCCATCCCAATCGTAAATAGCTCCTACATGGGCTTCCGGTTGTTGGTCTTTAAAAAGTGTAAATATTGTTGGAAAAGTTCCGTTTTTGGTGGCTACGACCGGAGGCAATTGATGGTCGAATTTTTCCCATCCGTTAGATGTAACCCCATGTTGTTCCGTACCGGCTCCCATGATCATGCTGGCCCAGTTTGGACTGGAACTGGATGGTAATACGGCCCTTCCGTTCATGGTGGCTGCGCCGTTCTTAACCATTTCGTCCATCATTGGGGTTTCTGCCTTAAGAATACCATCCGGGCTCATACCATCTACTCCGATAACCACTACATGCTTGATTCCTGTAGGGGTTTTCTTGATTTTGGAATCACATGAAAACAGAAGGAATACAGATAAAATGGCACATACAATTAATCTTGACATACTGTTGGTTATTAAATGCAAAGGCTGCCCTTGGTAAAGGGCAACCACTTGCAATTATTTTAAATTTTGTAAGCTTAGTATCTTGTTCCTGTTTCCCACCATCCCGGTGTATTGATGTTATCGCCTTCGCCACCCATGGCCTCTACCGCTGCCTTATAATTATCTCCGTTCAAGGTCTGTTCAGAGGAGGGGTAAAGGAAGCGAACTGGATATCGGCCGCCATTAAGGTCGTCTTGACCATTCTCCAAGGCGGGTATTCCAGTTCTTCGATAGTCCATCCATCCTTGGTAATCCACGTTCCAAAGGGCAATTGTTTTTTGGGTCAACAATAATTCCAAAGAACCATTGTATTGAACGGCCGGCTGTACCAAATACGCTTCAATGTCATCACTGGGCACACCCCAGTAATCCAAACTTGCACGGATTCCATTGTTATAATAATCCTCTGCACTTCCAGAAATAAACCCTCTTTCTGCAGCTTCGGCAAGGATAAACTGTACTTCGGAGTTTTTCATAATAAAGGCTTCGGCTGCTGTAGAGGAAAAATAGAACAGCTCAACATCCAATCGACTTGGACTAAATTCATCGTCATAGGCACGAGCGTTATCTTGGTTAAGACCAATTGGGATCCCCACCCATTCACCTTCACTGTTGCGATCGAACCAAATATCCAATCGGGGATCATTGAATTCTTCAAAATAGCCCAACAAGGTTGTGCAAAGACTCTTTTCATCGAACCCTCCAATACGACCCGTACTCTGTGGCCAAGAATCGGTATTGGATGTTCCACTATAAACCAAAATCGCATTGTCGCTATTATCGTTGATGTAATTTCCTGCACTTACAATGGCCTGCATTTCGGAGGATACATCTCTTTGCTTGGAAATTCGCAATAGGTAGCGCAAACGCAATGCGTTCGCCAATTTTCTCCATTTGGATGCATCGCCGTTATAAATTACATCACCGGTAGACCCTGCTATGGCCTGACCTTTGGCAAGTGCCGCATCGGCATCGGCCAAATCCTGAAGTACTCCGTTGTATACCGTTTCTTGATCATCGTAAACAGGGGTAAAAATACCTTCTGTTTTACCTGCCATTGCCTCGCTATATGGAACGTGACCGTACAAATCGGTAAGGTTGGCAAAAGATAGTGCCCTTAGGGTAAGTGCAATCCCTTCGTAAGTTGAATTTTGAGTGCCTTCTGCTCTTGAAATTTCCAAAATATCGTTGATCTCGGGCAAATAGCTGTAGAAAAAATTCCACATGCCTTGATCTCCCCAATCGAACTGGCTAAACCCAGGGAAATTGTTTTTGGCCATTAATTGGGTAATTGTGTTCCCGTCGCTATACCCTTCTTGTGTCAATGTCCGTGTAATTTCGGAGGTTACCGTAGAGGTAAGCAGGTTGGCGCTAACTTGTTCGGGCGCATTTGGGTTGGAATTGATTTCCTCAAAATTGTTGGTACACGAAACCAAAACGGTTCCTGCAAATAAGATGGATTTTATGAAGTTTGATGTTTTCATCATTCTTTATCTTAAATTCTTTTTTAAAATTCTACGTTAAGGTTAAGCCCAAAACTTCTTGTGCTTGGCAATGCCATATCTTCTACGCCGGGAACAATGGTTCCTCCTGAGAATGAGATGGTTTCAGGGTCTACATGATCGTTCTCTGTCCAAAGGGCCAGATTACGGCCCACCAGTGAAATTGTGGCGGACTTTATCGGGGTTTTTGCCAATAGTTTGCTCGGTAATGTGTATCCAAGTTTTACTTCTCTCAATTTTACATAGGTGGCATCGAACATTGAACTTTCCTCGTTACCTCTGTTATAAACGTGGGAGTAATAATTGGATGCAGCTACGTTTGTGGTGTTTGGTGTATAATTTCCGTTTCCATCGTCCACAACACCTTGTGCCACGATCCCTGTTTCGCGACCGGGAACGGTAAAGTCCAGCATACCGGTTGTTCCGCCAATGGCAACTGTTCTTGAGTGATACACACCACCTTGTCTCCAATCGAACAAGAATCCGAAACGAAGATTTTTATACCTGAAACTATTTTGAAAACCAACCATAAAATCAGGGTTGTAGTTTCCTAGGTTTCTTAACTCGTTGCTTCTAATGGGCAATCCTGAATCACCATCTATGATCCATTGTCCATAGTATTGGCTGTTCTTATCGGTAACTTTTTCAAATCCGGTTCCGTACAAATCGCCCATGCGCTCGCCTACTTCGGCCACTACTTGCAAATAGTTCGATTTAACCAAATATTGATCTAGGCCTTCCGTCAACTCTTTTACCTCTCCACGATTGGTGGTAAAGTTGATGTTGGTGTTCCAGCTAAAATTATCCGTTTGTACCGGAGTGGCCGATAACGTTACTTCCAAACCTTTGTTCTCAACTTCACCTGCGTTTATGATTCTAGAACTATACCCGGAAGTATTGGATACCGGCAAGGATAAAATCTGGTTTTTGGTGATGGATTTGTATGCTGCAACGTCCAATCCCAAGCGGTTACCCAAGAATCTTAAATCGGCCCCTACTTCGAACGAGTTGGTACGCTCCGGTTTTAGGTCGGCCAATTTTAGTTCGGACGGTGAATAAACTCGTGAATACCCGTTAAACGTATTTCCAAAACCATAGGTCGCGGCCAAATTATAAGGGTCGGTATCGTTACCTACACTTGCCCAACCCCCTCTAATTTTTGCAAAGCTGATCGCTTCCGGCATTTGAAACATATCCGAAAGAATAAAACTTAAACCAACGGATGGATAGAAATAGCTATTGTTGCCATCGGGTAGTGTGGACGACCAATCGTTACGTGCCGTTACATCCAAAAATGCATAATCTTTATAGGCCAAGTTGGAAAATGCATACAAACTGTTTACGGTAAACTTGCTATCGTAATCGCTTTGTGTTAAAGGTTCTGCGGCATTTCCAAAATTGTAGATCCCAGGAATGGACAAGGAATTGGCACTGATCCGCTGGTATCTGTTTTTGGCAGAACGGTGGTTACCTCCCAAGGATATCCCAAAATCAAAGTCTTGATTCAATTCTTTGTTATAGGACAGCAAGAAATCGGTGTTCTGTTCGTAGGCATACACAAAATCCTCTCTATACTGTCCATTTGGAAAACGTTGTGTAGAGTAGGCCCTTTTACGTCTATCCAACTCATTGGAATAATCGAAGCCTGTACGGACCATCAAACTTAAACCATTGGCAAGATTCATATCTGCCCTAAGATTGGTAATTACACGATCCTTATTAAAGGCGTTTGTATTTTCGAAAACCGTAAAGAACGGGTTGTCGTGATAGTTATAGTTGTAGTTGTACTGCTGAACATCTTCCAATCCAGGCTGCCAGTAATCCTTTAATCCGTTCATATTGATATGACGGCCGAACCAAATCCACAGGTACATAATGTTCTCCGTTCCATAGGAATTGTTGGGACGGTTACGTGAATTTGAGTTGATGTAATTCATAGATCCAGTAACCTTTAACCAATCCGTTAGATTATATGATCCGTTTACTTGATATGACCTTCTTTTAAAATTGGAGTGCGGGATTACACTCTCACTCTGTAGGTCGGTAAATGAAACCCTAAAATTTCCATCTTTATTGGCACCGGTCAAAGCCACGTTATTGCTCATGGTAAAACCAGTTCTAAAAAAATCTTCGATATTATCGGGTTGGGGAGAAAATGGGGTTGCGATGATCTCATCGGCAAAAGTACCATCGGGATTTCTTGGTCTAACATGTACATCGCCCGCGCGGAAACCGCTAGAGGTAGGACTATCGTGCTGTGGGATCAATTGCCCGTTCATGGCAGGTCCCCAACTTTCGTCCACATGATCGTTTATGCCTCCGGTAAGGGAACGGTTCTGACCACCATCGTTAAAGGCAAACTGACCGCCAGAACCCTGTCCATATCGGTTTTGGTATTTTGGAAGGGTCAATAAGTCCTCGAAAGTTGTGTTATGGGTTATGGAAACACCGATTCCTTTGGTACCTTGACCTGATTTTGTTGTTATAAGTACAACACCATTTGCACCTCTGGAACCGTACAATGCGGTGGCGTTCGGACCTTTAAGCACGGTCATTGTTTCTACATCGTCCGGGTTTATGTCCATGGCCCCATTACCGTAATCCACTTCCATGTTACCTTCGGAACCTCTGTTGCTAACATTGTTGTTTATAGGAATCCCATCCACAACGAACAATGGAGAGTTGGCATTTGGGCTTGGGTTTAATGAACTTTCTCCACGAATTATAATCTGTGATGTAGAACCAACCCCAGAATTACCTCCTGTTACCTGAACTCCCGCCATTTTACCGGAGAGAGAGTTCACCACGTTGGTTTCACGCGCCTCTGCGATTTCTTCACCGGAAACCTTTTGTACCGCATATGCCAGTTTCTTGGTTTCCCTTTTAATCCCCAATGCAGTAACAACTACCTCATCCAACTGTTGGGAATCTGGCTGTAGCATTATGGAAATGGATGTTTTTCCAGCAGTCTCAACATCTTGAGAGATATACCCTATATAGGATACCTCGAGTATTTCTCCACCTTGAGGAAGCTCTATTTCAAAGTTTCCATCAAAGTCGGTGGCAACACCATTGGCACTGCCCTTTACAACAACCGATGCACCTGGTAAAGGCACGTTGTTCTCGTCTACTACCTTTCCAGAAAAGGTGACTTGCGAATAGCCAATTATACTTACCGTAAATGCAAGTAAAAATGCTACGAATGATTTTTTCATTTGTTGAATATTTGTAAAATTTGGTTAATTATTTATCAACAAATATCCAACACCAGAATTAAGACACGCATCCATCCAGATTAAAAAAATGATACGGAAAGGTTAAAAGAAACAGCCCAATGTTATATTAATATTATTTACAAATATTTAACTTTTAACAAAGGTTAGAGACATGTTCTTTTTTAAGAACTCTAACAATATCCTACCGTTACAGATATTTTTCTTATTCTTGATCTTTCTTAGAATATTATAAATACTAAAATTTTTGAGTTCGCATATTATGGAAGATTATTTGGTGGGCATTGGAAAGAGGATCAAACAAATTCGCAAAGACAATAAAAAAACCATAAACGATGTTGCTGGAAGTGCCGGGGTAACTGCCGGCTTAATTTCCAGGATAGAAAATGGCCGTACCATTCCATCGTTGCCCGTATTTTTGAAAATTGTGGAAGCATTGGGCACCGAAATGACCGTTTTTTTTGATGGTATCCCCAATGTAAATGGACAGAATTTTTTAGTGACCCGCAAAGATGAACAGTCCGTGATCGATAAGGAAGACGAAGCTATCGGCTTTTCTTACAATTACATCTTTAGCAAGCAATTGAACTCGGTCGGCTTTGAAAGTGTGCTCTTGGAGGTACAGCCCAACTCTAAAAGGGAAAAAGTGGTGACCGATGCTTTTGAGTTCAAATATATTTTAACCGGTGAGTGCTATTACGAAATAGGCGACCAAGAAGTGCTGTTAAAAGAAGGGGACTCTATTTTTTTTGATGGTAGAGTCCCCCATGTACCTGTAAACAAAGGGAATGTTCCTTCTAAAATGTTGGTTGTATATTTTTTTATCTGATCAGGAAAACAATTCCTCCGCCAAGCTGGACAAGGATTCCAAGATAAGGGTTGGCCGTGCTGTTTCCAATTGCTCACGGTTCTGTGCCCCGGTAAGTACACCTACCGTCCAGCCGCAATTGGCATTTTTACCCTCTTCAATATCGATAGCGGAGTCGCCGGCCTTTAATACCTTTTGCGGATCGGTAACACCAAATAATTCCATGGCCTTATCTATCATTTCGGACGACGGTCTTCCATTGACCACATCGTCCGCCGTGATCAAAGCATCCACCTGTTCACCGGGAATCCACCCCAATTTATTTAAAAGGGTTTCCGCTGTTTTACGATCATAACCAGTATTCAACACTATTTTTACTTCCTGTTTCTTTAAGGTTTTAAATAGTTCTTCAACGCCATCATAAGTGCCAACGTTTAAATTGGTATAAGCATCTTCCAACATTCCCTTAAAATCCTGAAACACTGCTTTGGCATCCACACTTTTGTTCTGGCTTTCCTCTAAAATATCGGAAATGGCCTTAAACTTTTCCTTTCCAGCGCCGCATTCGAGTACAGTTTCCAAAGTAACATCCACGCCATGCTTCGCCAGAGCGGCCCTTACGGTTTTGTACACCACATTATCTTCGTTCACTGTGGTTCCCGCCATATCAAAAACGGCCAGTTCTATTTTTTTCATAAATTGATTTTCTGTGCATTAAAAATTGTTGCAATGTTTTTTTTGGAAAATCCGGCACTCCCAGTCATTCCCTTACCTCCGATTCCCGTAACAATATGAATAT
This sequence comes from Allomuricauda sp. XS_ASV26, assembly GCF_041224615.1. Lineage (NCBI taxonomy): Bacteria > Pseudomonadati > Bacteroidota > Flavobacteriia > Flavobacteriales > Flavobacteriaceae > Allomuricauda > Allomuricauda sp. XS_ASV26. The sequence goes on from NZ_JBGFGK010000033.1 coordinate 123,906, forward strand.
TGTTGTCTATTGTTTTTTGATAAATATCACTGTTTTTACATTGTGAGTACATGCCGTACCATCTTTTTTGGATTTGATAGGTGGGCAGGTCAATAATTTTCTTGGCCTCCTGAACCATAAAATCATCAATATCCATATCAAGATCGTATCCCAGATCTTCCATGTTACCGGCATCGGCGTATTGGTGGGAATCCCCGAGAATTACCGAACCATCTGCTGCTTGTTTAAACAAAATGTGTACCCCCCATTTCTTTTGAAGGCTGTCCTTTGGCTCGTTGGCCTTTATCGTTTTGAAGGAAGGACATTCGTGAAACGCCTCGTACCTTCGAATGGACCAACCTGTCAATATAGATCCTTTTAGATTGTAATTCCCTTGGGGTTTGGTCTGCATCATCTGCAATTTGGAAACCTCTAGATCACTGGATGCAAACGTTTCGGGATAAAGATTTTTAAAATCGGCCCCATTGCAGATTATCACTTTTTTGGCTTGCACTTCTATATTTTTGGTGTTTTTGACCCTAACCCAACTACCATCGGATTCGCAGGAAACCACCGGAAAATCGAACTTGATATCCAACCCTTTTTGCTCCATCAAATATTTTTGAAGTTTATGGATCATTACCCTGGGCTCTACGGTGACTTCTTGCGGAAAATACAATCCGGACAGAACATAGTCTTTCCTTAATCCTGGATATTTTTCCAAGCACTGTTCCTTGGTTAGCATTTTGGATTCGTAATCGTTGCCACTGTTTATTGCCCTAAGCTCCACCAGCAAACGCTCTTCTTCTTCGTTGGATGCTAAATAGACTGTACCGTTCTGACGGATACTGATATCGAACTGCGATTGGATATCCTTATATATTCGAAGACTTTCGCGGCCAAATTTTTGCCATTTGGTATTCATGCCAGAAGGCACAACCTGTCCAAAGTTCTGGGTGGTAGCCCCTTTGGGGTAGGCATCTTTTTCCACCAAGCAAACTTTTAGGCCCATTTCCATTGCATGATAGGCATGAAAAGTTCCCAAAACACCGCCACCTACAATGACAGCATCATACTTATTGTCCATAATCGAATTGTTTATTGAGTTGTTCCGCCTTGCTCAGCGCAGTAAAATGAAAATACAGCACCAGTGTACAGCCAATACCTATAAATGCTACGGCATAGGTTCCATATATAAAAAAGTTGAGCCAAGATAAATTGGCCTGTCCAAAGTTTTTATAGAGCAAAACAAGTACACTGCCCACGTAGCCAAAAGAATCGGCGATGTATATAAGAAAACCCGAATTCCCTTTTACATGATAGGTGGCTATGAAGCGGTCGAAAAAAAGACAATTGAAGGGCACGTAGCAGATATATAGCCCAAAGCCGGTGCAAACCATCCAAATAAATGGGTCCAGTACTCCTGTTTGAAACAAAAGTGTACCTACGGCCAACACCAAGGTGCCCATTATTAGTAGGGCATGATAGGTAAGTAGCGCCTTAAAATTGTTCTTTATATAAAAAATGGAACCTATGATCAATAAGACTATAATTGCAATTATGATTTCCGATGTCGAAAAAACGGAAACATCGCCCTGATACCCGATACTATCCCAAAGTTCTCGAGCAAAATTGTCCCTAAAATCCCTAAATGCGGTTAAAAATGTATAGAAGAGCACAATGAGCACCAATGGAAAAAAATACTTTTTGACCAAGTCTCTTCGGTCTGCCGCAGTCATTGGGATACGTTCGGTCCTGCTGGAAATATCTTGGGCTGTTGGTGGTGGAACCCGTTGTAAAAGAAGGGAGCAAATCAAAAGGGGAACAAAAAACAATGCCCCGGTCACGGAGGGCATCCAAAATTCGCTCACACCCCATGAATTCATAACAAAGAGGCCTACAGATTTTACAACGCCACTGGAGACGATAAAACTTGCAGATAGGACCACTCCCAGAATATCGGTAAACTTTCTTCCTTCTATATAGGAAAACACAATGCCCCAGATCATTCCCAAGGGCAAACCGTTCAAGAACATAAACAATATATTGTACGGTGCAGGGACCCAGGCAAAAAGCAACAGGGATATTTCTGCAATACCTATAAGCGATATTAAGTAAAGTAACCTTTGGTCGGGTTTTAGTTCCGATATCACTTTTATACCGACAAATTTGGATAGTGCGTACCCCAACACCTGCGCAATCACCAATAATATCTTGTAATCCACTCCCCAGAAAGCCACTCCATCAAAAGTTGCTACAGAAAATGGTTTCCTAAAAGCGTACATACAAAAGTAAGTGCCAAAAGCAGCAAGCGATGCGTGCAGCACAAAAACCAAACTCGGTCGCTTAACAACAGAACTATTATCAATCAAAGTTTACTAATAATAAAATTAAGTTGCTAATTACTCAATTTATTATCATAAAAAAGCCACAAAACAGTTTAAATAATTGTTAGCTGTGGATTATCTTTTTGAAGGCCAGCCATCCATAAACTTTTGAAACTCCTTCAAATTAGAATGAAAATGTTGCGTTTATAGATTCTATATACTTTTCCGAAAAATCCAGTTATATTAGCATTTGTTAGAATTTTATATTCGCTTTTAATATTGGACCATACCGATTCACCTTGCAGTTTTTTGTAAAGTCCAGATTAATTGCACCCAACTAAGCAAACCGTTTTGGCACGCGCCGGAACATCAAACTTTAAAGTATGGCACTTATTTCCTTTTTGGGATTTACTCTAATGGTAGGTATAATATCCTGGTGGTCCGTTAGAAAAACGGACGAAACCTCATCGGACGGTTATTTTTTGGGCGGAAGAAGCCTAACCGCCGGCGTAATAGCTGGGTCACTATTGCTCACCAACCTCTCCACAGAACAAATTGTTGGCCTAAACGGCAGTGCATATAAGGACGGATTATCGGTCATGGCCTGGGAAACCCTGGCAGCGCTTGCCATAGTGGTCACCGCATTGTTTTTGCTCCCGCGCTATTTAAAGGGAGGACTTACAACGGTCCCTCAGTTTTTGGCCAAACGGTTCGATGTTACCACAAAAACGATTACATCGGGACTTTTCTTAACGGGCTATGTTGTTGTGCTGTTGCCGGTAATTTTATATTCTGGTTCGGTTGCCATAAGTGGTATGTTCGATGTTCCGACCTTACTAGGGGTATCGGATTCCACCGCTTTGGTCGTTTGTATTTGGGGTATCGGTATCATTGGTTCCATTTATGCGGTTTTTGGAGGATTAAAGGCTGTTGCCGTTTCAGACAGTATCAATGCGGTTGGACTTATTGTAGGTGGTATTTTGATACCCGTTTTTGGATTGATGGCCATTGGGGACGGAAGTGTTCTTGGCGGCTTGCAAACATTAATGGATGCCAACCCAGAGCGCTTTGATTCCACTGGGAATCCTGGACAAGAGGTGCCCTTTTCCACCATTTTTACAGGAATGATGCTGGTTCAGCTTTTCTATTGGGGCACCAATCAACAAATCATCCAAAGGGGATTGGGCGCAAAAAACCTTGCGGAAGGCCAAAAAGGCCTATTATTGGCCGCATTTTTAAAGATTTTAGGGCCAATAATCTTGGTGTTGCCCGGGATGATCGCCTACTATTATTTTGAGGGAGGGCTTGCCAGTAGCGACTTGGCATATCCCGAACTGGTACGCGCCGTGCTTCCTAAACCATTAATGGGCTTCTTTGCCGCTGTACTTTTTGGTGCTATTTTAAGTTCGTTCAATAGTGTGCTCAATAGTTCGGTGACCTTGTTCGGGATAGACATTTATAAACAGCACATCAACAAAAATGCCTCGGAAATAACCGTGGTAAAATACGGTAAGGTGTTCGGCGTATGCTTGGCACTTGCAGCCATGTTCATTGCCCCAATGATTGCCAACGCTGGTAGCTTGTTCAACTATTTACAAGAGATCAACGGTATTTACAGCATCCCTATTTTCACTATAATCGTTGTGGGATATCTCACCAAAAGGGTACCTGCCATTGCAGCCAAAATAGGCATCCTTTCAGGATCCATTCTTTACATCATCAGTCAGTTTATTGTGGGGCCCAGAATGGTGGCCAACGCACTTGCCGAAGCCAAGGCAAATGGCATTACAGACCCTGTGGAACTAAATCTGGTAGAAGCCGGTGCCTATCCACACTATCTTCACGTAATGGCGATATTGTTTGTTTCCAATATTGTAATTATGTTGATCATCGGGAAGTTTTATCCAAGAAAAGAACCCTTCGAATTGGAGTACACCAAACAGGTTTCCATTGAGCCCTGGAAGTATGTAAAACCGGCCAGTGCATTTATCTGCTTTATCGTTATTGCCATTTATGTGTACTTTGCGAAATAGAGCAAAATTTATAAAGATTTAAAGTAAAAGCCCGGAAACAAATTCCGGGCTTTTACTTTAATATGCTCTTTAAAAAAGTATCCTTATATGCCCTGCCCAAGGGTACTTTGGCCCCATTGGCCAGGATCACCAGATTTCCTGAAATCCTATCGATTTTTTTGGTGTTTATGATATGTGATTTGTGGATTTGATAGAATTGATCGCCTCCCAAAACACTTACCCAATGTCTAAGTGGTTCGTTGGACAAGATTTTTTTGTCCTCCAAGTGGATTTCGGTATAATCGGAATCCGAGGTAATCGTGTAAATATCATCCACCAGCACTTTAATATGCTCGTGGCTGGATTTTACGTAAATCTCGGTCAGTAGTTCATTGACGCTGCCGGATCTCTGCACATCCAACTTGGCATTTGCCTTGTTCACGGCCTGTAAAAAGCGCTGAAACGAAAATGGCTTCAACAAGTAGTCCACTACATTTAGATCATATCCTTCCAAGGCGTATTCGGAGAAAGCAGTGGTCAAAATAACTTGAGGAGGGTCCGGAATACTCTTTAAAAAGTCCAGACCATTGATTTTTGGCAAGTGTATGTCCAAGAACATAATATCCACGGACTCCCGGTTCAGGAATTCCATGGCGCTCAGACCGTCCGAAAACATATCAACAAGTTCCAAGTTGGGAACATCTTGTATATATTTTTTTAAGATTCGCTGCGCCGGTGGTTGATCCTCAACTATAATACACCTCATCTTTTTAGACTTTTTCCAGTTCCAATTTTAGATATACCTTGTAATCGTTCTCTGTTTCCTCTATCTGCAAAATATGTTTTTTTGGATAAAGCAGCTCTAATCTTTTCCTCACATTTTTTAACCCGATACCCTTGGCCACACTATCCAAACTAAAGCCAGAGACGTAGTTATTGCTGCATACGAATTCCAAGGTGGTATTATTTACCTTAACGGAAATATTGATCTTGATATCCGAAGATTGACCCGACTGGCTATGTTTAAAGGCGTTTTCGATAAACACAATCAAAATTAATGGCGCGATCCTGTATTCGCCCTCTATTTTATCAACATCAAAAAGTACCTCGCCCCTGTCCTCTATCTGTAATTTGTACAACTTGATAAAGTTCCCCAGTTGCTCCAGCTCTTTTTTGAGCGGGACCATCTGCTCTTTGGACTCGTACAGCATGTAACGCAGAACACCGCTCATCTCCAAAATAATCTCAGGGGTTTTAGGCGATTCTTGCAGGGCATAGGAGTATAAATTGTTCAAATTGTTGAACAAAAAGTGCGGGTTTATCTGGTTTCTGAGAAATTGAAGTTCACTTTCTTCTATGGCGTTTTTCAATTCATCTATCTGCGCTTGTTTCTGCAAGGCATCCCATCCGAATTTAAATCCGGACAGAATACAGATTACGGGCAGTACACTGAACAATGATATATATATTCCAGGAAAGCTTCTTCCACGTTCGGTATCGGGAAACATTATAGGCTCCAACACCAATTCTTCGATCAAAATTACGGATACCACTACCAAGGTCACCCCAAAGAAGAACTGCCAATACTTTTTCTTGTACAGAAACCGCGGCATTAGGTAATACGTTATGGACACGGTCGAAATACTATAAAACAACAGGAATACGGCCCGATACCAGACAATTCCCCCGGTGTTTCGGCTAAAGGAGAAAAACAATAGCACCAAAACGTGCAGTATTATTTGAAAAAGAAGTTCTTTTTTAGAAATCAAAATGCTCTTTTTAGCTAGAACAAAACTATTGATAAAAGTATTGCATAAGAAAAGTTGCTTTATAAACAACCATATTTACCCTGTAAACGACAGTTTGACCACAAAACGCACTTAAGTAATTGGTTAAATGCATATTAAGAAATAAGGGGTTTATCGTGAAGCCAGATTTGGCAATCAACTTGTAGGGATTCCAAATATTTTGATGAAATTGGAGAAAAATGGCATGTATCAATATTGCCACTTATATGACACTCAACAACAAACTTTACCCAACAAAAAAGCCACCGTTTTTCGGTGGCTTTTGCTTTAGATGCTCCCCCTCTTGGGCTCGAACCAAGGACCCTCTGATTAACAGCGTCGTCGAATGGGGTACAAGCAAAATTAAATTTGCTGTTATTTAATTGATTATCAATATTTTAATAAATTTTAATTTCAAACAGAATCAATTGAAACCAAGCTTTTGCGTGCAAATTGCGTGCAAATTTTTTTATAACTTATGTTCATGAATACGAGTATAAAGCTAAGTTTGGACACCCGCAGAATGACCCAAAATGGATGTTTTCCCATCATTTTGAGGCTGACCCATTTTAGAAAAACCACATCAATCAAAACAGGTCATTATGTCCCAGAGGAATATTGGGATCATCATCGATGCAAAGTAAAAAGAAATTTTCCAGATGTTGATTCAGTCCACTTAATGAATACCCTTTTATTAAAAAAACAACTTAAGGCACAAGAAGTAATCAATAGACTGGCCGATAATGATCAATTGGATAGTCTTACAGCAAAAGATATTGCTGATAAAATAGTCAATAGAAAAAGATTAAACTCCTTTTATGAGTTTGGCCTTCAAAAAGCGGAAGAGCTTATAAAAGAAAAGCGGATTGGCACTGCTAGAAACTATTCCGGGATAATTGGGCGACTAAGAGTATTTACAAACGGTAGAGATTTAAAATTTAACGAACTAAACCTTGAATTCTTAAGACGGTTTGAAAGACATCATTTATCTAAACCAGGCAATACCATTAATGGAATTGCATCATATATGAGAACGATAAAGGCCATCTACAATAAAGGAATCAAGGAAGGCATGGTGGATGAAGCTCTCTACCCTTTTAAATACTACATAATAAAAACAAAGCCAACTGAAAAAAGAGCCATTAAGATTGAAAGCATCAAGAAAATACTTGAAATGAAAACCGAGATTGGCTCCAATCATTTTCACTATAGAAATTATTTTATTCTTTCTTATCTGATGTTAGGTATGTCTTTTATTGATATGGCATTTCTGAAAAGGGATAATATAATTGATGGCCGTGTTAAATTCCAAAGACGGAAAACAGGAAAACGTTACGATATAATTATAACCGATCAAATTAAACCCATTATTCAATACTATCTGGACAATCCTAACCCCTCTGGTTTTTTATTGCCCATAATTTATCGGGATACTTTGGAATTGCAGTACAAAGATGCCCAATGGGAGCTTAGACGTTACAATATTGGTTTGAAGGAAATCGCAAAAGAATGTAAGATTGAAGAGCGTTTAACTTCTTATGTTTCAAGACATAGTTTTGCAACCCATGCAATGTTCAAAAAAGTTCCTCTGGAAGCCATATCCGCAATGATGGGCCACAATAAACTCAGTACCACTCAAATTTATCTAAAGTCATTACCAAGCAATGTACTTGACACCTATCAATTAGAACTAAATTCTATCTAAAAAATAGTTCTGCTTTCTTTTAAGAATCTTACAAACTCATTCGAAAAGCTGTCATAAATAAGTTACATATGCTATTCTTTTCAGAATAGATTAATTAACTCTTCTGGCTACTACTTCATTTTCTGAATTAGGAATACCATATATGATGAGTGTGTCTAAGTGTATTTCTTTAATTGGAAAGGCATAACTAAGTTTTTCCAACAAATAGAAACATAAAAAATAAGTTTTTTGCACCTTTTCAATAATAATGTGGTCCGTAACTATGGATGGATTATCCATTATAATTGCATCACCTTTAGCTTTTTTCTCACCCAATACAAACTTCATTTTTGCATGGGCAAAATGAATACTAAAGGATTTATTATAAAGGCTGTCGACTTGATTGTCTTGGTCTTTTGTAGGTAGTAATCGGACAAACTTCACTGGATGCTCTACATTGACATCATTAACAGACTTTTGTACCAAGATATTGTCACCAATGAACTTAAAATCAACTATAAGTGAATCATTTAAAACTAGAGTGTTCTTACCAAGAATTTTAGTTTCTCCCTTTTCGTACAACTTATCAAAATCAAATGCATAAATACTATCACTTCTTATCTCAATAATATTTACAAGTGGATAGTTTATTGAATTCGGGATTCTAATCTGCATCCATTTTCCCCGAATATCCTGTGCATTCCCAATGGAAAAGATTAAAATTAACGAAAGAAAGGCTAGCACCCTTGAACTGATCATGGTTAAGTTATTTTATTGATTTCATAGTCTGGATTACCTTTAATCAAGGCTTCGTTCCTATGCAAGGGTAGAATCTTTCTAAAAAAAGCATCTCCTACTGTGTATATCACCTTATCCTCCATTATTGGTGGTTTCACCCCTTTTAACTCAATTTCTTGAATGCTATATGGTAAAAAAATAGGATTTTCAGTGATGGCCTCCAGAGAAGACTGAATTTTTAAAAACAAATCTTTATGTCGATGATTTTCGGGCGAAACCCATATTTCTTTTAGGGTTTGCTTTGGCAATGTCAACTTCATCATAGGATTGAATTCCTTAGATTCCTCAATCTCCAATATTTGGATTGTATAGACATTGTCCAACAAGCTTACATAAAACTGTATTTGTGTAATGTCTTTTCGATTACTATCAATTTCATTTGAAAATTGTACTTGTCCACCATAATTGGGGATAAAACCAAAAGTAATTCCTTGAACATTACACCCAATTTCGCTACCAATATTCTTCAGCACTCCATCTTTCCAATAAACCTTATAATTTTCACTATTCCCAATTCTATCAAGAATCAGTTCCTCAATACTGTATTTTGCAATGGAATCTAACCCATAATATTCATTAAGAATACGATATAGCTTGGGGAACTTAACAATTAAACTGTCTATATCCTTTTTTTCTTTTTTCATTTGCAGTATCTTACCACTGACACACTCGCACCTCTGCAATTACCAATCGATGCAGTAGATCCCACCCTTAAACCCTGAAAAGCTATGTTCAAATTTCTTACCATAGCTGTACCGTATTCAGCGTCTGTAGGTTCTCTTTCTCCAATTATTTTTGCCATCACCTCATCAACATATAAACTATGCACAGCCGTCTCCCAAGCTATTTTAAGTCTTGTAGTTGCAATATGATTAGGATATTTTACCTCCTTATTATTGTAACCATAATCAAAATTAGGAATTTGAATACAAATATTCGGAATTTTGATTATTCTTCTTGGCCCTATTGGAATACCCAGAACTGGTGTTCTGGCTGTAAGACGCAGTCCCGACATCATGGTATAATAAGAATCTCCTATATCACTCCATACAATCCCTCCACATATTTTATTTTCTTCAGGTATTTTTACGAACGCATTGGTGACATCCTCTCTTTCTTTTTCAACCTTATCAATTACTGCCTGCCGTGACCATACGCCATACGAACCTGTGGTAAGGAGGTTTAATTGGCTTTGTAAGTAATCTTCCCCGAATATATACTGAGCCTTTGGAATTTGTGGGCTATATTCCTTTGCCCATTCATTTAAGATACTTTCATCCCAAACCATTGGAGGTCTATAATTGGCAAGTTGGGACGGCAAACAAGAAAGTTGAGGACTGGGACAATTCACATTGTTACTGATTAAATAAGCACTCATTTGAAAAACCTTAGCTTGCCACCCCAAACTGCGATAATGCGCTACCCGCTTATCGCTTATCTTAGTTAAAAGTTTGTCTCCATCGTTGACCATGGCTTTCAAACCGATAGATCGAGACTTATTAAAACCACTTTTATAAAAGGCGTCGCCAAATGCATCAAAGGCGATATCCCTGAAATTAAGGGCGTAGAACTTTGGACCTGGGCCACTATCGGTATCATAACTTCCTAAAGAATTCACATTCATGGCGAAATTTCTCAATTCGTCACAATAACCGCATTCTATCCATTTATTAAGTATTAGATAATCCTTTTGATTGTCCTTTGCTTTCTCCATCCAGTTTCTTGACCAAGTATTGTTCTTGGCCGCATTTTCATTGGCAATACGCACCGGACCGGAGTTGCCATATCTACCACCTTCATAAAACTTAAAATACTCTCTTTGGGCCGTGGAAAACGAGGTGTAGTTCTTGCCCATTTGTCTGTTCATTTCCTTTAAGAGAGTGGTATTCTCCTGTTTCTTCAACCAGTTATCAATTTCTTTCCTTGCCAACTGTGAGTACGCGATTTGTGATTGTAACAATTGTAGGATGTTAAAATTTCCAAATGACAAATTGAAAAGAAATTCGCCACCATCTTCCACACCCCCAATTGGTTCGATGTTGACAGGAAGCCTAGCCGATTTAGTATTGGACACATCAGCCTTTTCGGCATCGATGGCAGCCTGCTTGTCATAATAATGCAGTTCATACTGGGCATACGTCGCTTTCCCCCCAAACAGGGAGAACGAAAGAAATAATATAGTTATGTATAGATTCTTCATCTTTTTGTGATTATCGTTTGACTACCAATTTTGTATACAATCTGTCATTGACCTGGACCTGGACGACATAGATCCCTGATTTGAGGGAACCATTCGAAATGGTATGGACATGCTCTCCTGCCCTTAGGAAACCATTGGTTACGTTCTCCACATTGGAACCACCATAATAGTCCATGAGCCCAACCTGTACATGGGCATCGGTTTCCAGTTCATAGTGGATGAGAAGGTCATCTATAAAGGGATTCGGGTACAGTTTGATAAAGCTGTCCCCTTGTTCGGCAAAGGCAGCCAGGGCCTCCTTAGAAATCGGGGTACCCTCACGGGTCAGTACCAACATTATGGGTGGCCCAGGTTCTGACCAATTCAGAATCTGTGATTCCAATCTTCCCAATAGGTAATCAGTACCCTCCAAGTTCCTCACGGTAAAAGACATAGAGTTTAATCCGTAATCGAGGGTTGTATAATCGGGATGGTCGGTAAATTGCTTTTCGATGGTCACCTGCCCATCAAAAATGGTCAAATCTCCGTTCCTCCAAATGGCCTCGCTGGTCGTAGAGCTCTCTCCTACTTGAATGGTGCTTTCCACAGTTCCGTAGACATCAGAAACCTCCCCGACGGTCAAATTTGCAGGAAAAGTTCGGGTCATCTGTGTCCCTGACCAGTCCATTTCCATCCATTGCCCTTTCCAATTTCCTGTAATGGATTCGGGAATGGTTCCCATTTCAGTTGGTGCAATGGAAAGGATTTCCCCTTGACCATCGGCCATGGCCTCAAACAAATCCCCATTCTGTATTTCATCTTGAGCAGTTAGATCCTCTATTACATCCATCTTTTCCAATTGGCCCAATAGTACCTCACTATTGTAAATGGGGTTGTTGGTTAAGATGTCCAAAGCCCTTGCCCTGTCCTTCGGAACCCCATATCCGAAATAGTACATTTTGGCCAACCAATGCTTTGCCATAGGATGATTGCTTTTGGTAAACCATTCCAAGGCCTTGCCATAATCTTGTGGTATATTCCCCAACCCTTTTAGATATAAATAACCCAAGCTGTAACTTGCCTTTACATTGCCCATTTCATGGGCTGCCCTGAACTGTTCTCGGGCTTTGTCAAAGCTTAACGGGGCTCCAATACCATCCTTATAGAGAATACCCAACAAACATGTCGCCGCTGCATCCCCTGCTTGTGAAAGCTTCTCTATTTGCTTGAAAACTCGTTTCGATTCCTTTCTGTCAAAATCACCAAGATAAATATAGTCCTCCACGGATTTCAAGATAGAATCGTTGTCCGCTTCCTGTGCCTGGAGGGACATACATAGTACAATGGCAAGAAGTGCCATAATAGAATTTCTGTTCATAGGATATATATTAATGGTTTGTTCCTGTTGTGCTTAGACCAATAGAAAACAAAATCGGGGTCAAGTAGTTTCACTTCTTGAAGATAAAAGTAGCTATGTACCATAAGCACTTAGTTAGGTTGGTAAATTGGGATAATCAGTTCCAGGACCAAAAATTTCATGGCTCTGAAACGTTAAAGCAAGGTAAATCAAAGTTTAGGTTTCCACTCAACTGTGAAACATTGGAATTTCTAAGGTATATACCTTAGTTTTACTGAGGTATATTTACAGAAGACCTCTGGCTTTGGCAGTTTCGATAATAGATTGGGCCTGTCCTCCATCCAGACCAAACAAACTGGCCAGCCTCCGTTTTCTCCACTCAATCCCCGATGGGGACATTTTGAGTTCTTCCGAAAGTTCACGAGTCCCTGACCCTTTGGATAAAAGGAATAAAAGTCGGCGGTCCACATCCTCGATTTCCTGTGGTATTGACATTTCCTTTCGCAAAAATTCCTGAATCGATGGACTGAAAAAAGTTTCACCGGTTATTACCTTACTCAAGGCCCCTTCTATCTGCTTAAAGTCCAGTTCACTTTTTATTATAAAGCCTTCAGGATTAATCTGCCTAAAAATGGTATAGTACTGGTACTTCTCACTGATGGATGTAAGAAATATTATTTTGGTATTCGAATCTGATTTTTTTATGACTTTAGCTAAATCAAATCCTGTACCACTGCTATCGGCACCTAGCCTAAAATCCAAAAGTGCCAGGCGTACCTTTTTACCTGAATTAATATAATCAACAGCATCATCGTAGGAATGGTAGATTTCAATTTTAAAATCTAGAGTTTGGTGATTTTGGGAAATCTCTTCCAATGCCAATTTAAGAGCATAACAGGTCAAAGGCTCATCTTCAAGTATTAATACTTCTTGTACTATCACTTAAATTAATTTTATGGTAATGCAATATTTTTCTTGGGGGAGAGTATGAAATTACGTAAACTAAATCACATATTTAAATATTGCCTTATACTCGATACAATCCAAAAGGATAAACATGAATCTACATATGTGCTTTTTAGTTTCATTGCCATTTGGTCCTCAACTCTAAATTTATTGGCAACTTTTGAGGGTCAATCTCACTATAAAAGAGATAACCATAACTCCTATCTTTTGTGACCTTAGTAACATTCATTAAATGATTTCCAAATCTGTCTTCAAAACTGAGATAGTCGGTCACATTACTTTCTAATCCTTTATCCAATTCAACTAACCAAGTAAACCTTGAAGAAACGTACGGGTGGGTAACTTTTTGAATACTCAAAATTCTGGCTGAAATGGGTTCTTTAAGAAAATAAGATTGCCATTGTTCCGGAATTTGGTCCAGATTAAGTTCTTGATACGTTGAATTATAAGTTTGATCCATACTGACCAAATAAGCGCCGTGTTCCTCAGGTTCAAAACCTGAATTGTAATATTCAGAAAACCTTATAAAATCATTTTCCTTCTTTATACCCCATTCTGGAAATGCTTCTCCACCATATACTTCTGACAAAAGATACTCATGATTATTCCACTCTATAACATGATAGCTTGTTTTGTAACGTAAACTATCCAGTCTGGGGTTTAAAACTTGTTTCATGGGTTTCGGAACCATAACCTCTGAATACTCAATAAATTCCACTCTTTCTGGAAAAAGTTTTAACCCGTCGCTACTTTTCTTATACTTACCAAAAACCATAGTTCTTTCACCTCCACCCAAACAACTAAAATCATATTCTTCGCTGGAGAAACGGCCATTTGAAATAAGGTTAAGACTAAATCCCATATTCATAGCTGAGTATGAATAATTAATTGTGTCAAGCTTTGATTCCGATAGATTTTCATTAGGTTTTCCTTTTTCCTTTTCAGAACATGCGAAAAGGAAGACAGTTATAATTGCGAAAATTAAGTTGCTTTTCATTTAAATGAATAATTACCTAAACGGATAAACCACCACAACATATATGCCATGAACAATTTCTTCGTTCACTAATTAACTGGTTAATTAGGACTCTTCAAATTTTCATGTCGACCATATAAGCTTTAGGAAAAAGCGAACGAAGCAAAGCGAAGTGCTGCAAGCCCAAATCTTACCGGAACTAATTTACTGAGCGAGGCATAATGTCAATTTGGAAGCTTCAGGCCTCCGTATAATTCTTTCATTACTTCACAAGGGTCTATATCAATGGCCAATGAAATAAGGTAGAGTTCCTCTGCCCTTAGTTTCGTGGTCGGGTTGGAACTCAATTGACTTATCCGTGATTTACTTATACCGGTCCTTCTCGCCACTTCCGCTTTGTTAATGGACTTTTTGGCCAAATATAATCCTAGGTCTGTCATTTTAATAATGTAAAATTTTGATACATAAAGATAGATTTTAGATACACCTATATAAAATTTTATCCAATTCGTATAGAAAATGAGTATTTATTCTATATTTTCGTATAGAAATTCTATACAATTGGATTGAAACCCACCTTAAAGCATCGACATATGGATTCCTTAGCACAAAGAAAGAAACAGCTAGACCCCCAGATACAGGGGCTTTTATCGGATATCAACAAAGTAATTCCGTATGTCGTTCAGATCTATCTGAACAAAGGCCATGAAAAAAAGAACACCTTTAGATTCAGGTGGAACATCATTATTGATGCACCCAAAAATGACATCAACAACAAGTTCCTTCCCGTTATCCAAGGGTTGTTCCTTGACCATCAATATCATTTCCACAACCTCTTTTCTCATGATTACGCCAAAACAGAACTGGCTAATGGAAACCTGTATTTCATCAACCATTGTCGGACCGAACATCTCATATTTGGAAATCAAGAAATCGGCTTTCCTTGGAACCAGCATGAAGACCTTACCAATGAGAAAGTCCAGAAAAAGATCGAAGAGGACTTTCGGACATCCATGGAAGGCAGTTTTGCCTTTCAAAAGGGGTTCAAATACTTCATGTCAAATAACAACCTTTCCCAAGCTGCCTTTATGGCCCACCAAGGGTTTGAACTGGGATACAGAGTACTGGAGGGCTTTCTCTGTGGAAAAGTCAAAATCTGCCATAAAATAGAGGTCCATCAAAGGTTCTTGGAAAAGAACATACACCGAACAAGGGGAATGTTCAATCTTGAAGAAAATCTAGAGATGGAGTTATTGGAACTATTGGATAGGGCCTATTCCGGTTCAAGGTATGAGAACTCCTTCCATATTGAAAGGGATCAGTTGGATATTTTGGAACAAAAACTTGAAAGTTTCTTGGATGAAATCAGGCAATTGTTCCAAGAGGAACTTGAACTTTTACAAACTTATAATACAAGTGGAAAAAAGATTTCCGTTGAACCTCAAAATAAAGAAGCCCCCAACCTATTGGACACGATTAGGCAGTTGAGCAAGGAAAACTTTGCAATGATGAGACCTGCTAATCGAAGGACCAAAAAAGGGTATTATCTCAACCATATCTATGTCCACAGTCACTTTTCCATTTTCTATACCTTAAAATCGACCCTGAATGTATGTATCCTGGCCTTGGACGAGCAATGTGATATGACCTTGGACATCAAAAACATCAAGGAGGATGTAAAGACCGTACTGGAGTTTGCGAAGAACCTCATCCCCTTGGAAGAGGGCAACTATCTGGATCAAATGCGGGAACTCATGCTTTCCGATAATGAAACCACAACTTAACAAGGAGGCCATGGAAAAGAGCGAGGAAAGCCAAATAAGCGAAAAGGAACTACTGGACAAAGTGATTGGTTTGTTGAATCCAAGAAAGCGAAGATATCATGGGAAGGACGAACCACAAGTCCAAGAAGTAGTGTTCAAGGTGGAAAACAATTCAGAACTGCGTTATGTCATCTCTTGCCTGCTGAGGCTGTGCATGTCCACCATCGACAATGAAAACGAACTGGACTCCCCAAGACTTCCCTTTCTATCCAAGGATGATGCAGTAATCACCATACTGGAGTTGGTCATTGATATTCTTCCCGATGACCAATTGGACAGTTACGATCGAATAGAAAAACTCCTTTTGAAGGAGTAAGCATGATTGTCAACCCAAAAACATCAACAATGAAACACAAAAAGAAGCAACTCAAAACCTTGAAGGATATACAAGAGCTTAGAAAAAGTCTTACCGGGCTGCTTGGAAACAAAAAGTCCATTGATCCCAATGGAAACCATGTGTACTTCGAGGTCAGGGACAACAACCACCTTTTGATGCAAGTCAGAAGCCTATTGCAGCTCTGTGTATTCGCTCTTGATGGTGATGGGATGATGTTGGCCCCTAAAAACAATAATGCATCAAAGGAGGATAGTATTACCCAAGTATTGGAACAGGTACTTTGCATCCTGCCGGACAGCCAAATTTACTATATGGACAAACTGGATGAAATGCTATCGAAACTTGAAAACATGTAATCCAATAAAATCAATTTAAATACTTCACGTCATGAACCCAAACGAAGAAAAGCTCCTAAAGGATTTGAGACACCACTCAAATGACCATTCCCCGACATTGGTCCCACATCCATGGTTCAAGGAAAAGTTCCAACCCACGTTCTTTTACCTTGATGGTCATGCCGATCTATTATTGACCGTTCGTGCCTTGCTATACCTCTCCTCAAGGGCAATCAATCCTGAACTCGGTCAAGATGATGTTATGGACAAGAACCAAGAAGAATATATCCATCAGGCGATGACCATTGCCAACCGTTTGATGCCTATTGGGGAAGAGGCACTGATGGACCATTTGAACCTATTCTATAGGGAGGAAAATAAAGCCAAAGAGGAAGACTGATTTAGTTCGCCATAAATAAGCAATTGATTCACGATTTTTACGCTAAAAATTCCTTCATTTTACCGGGCTGAGAGCAATTTTAAACTAAAAATAGGGTTAACCCAAAAATTTCAGTTGGGTTAAAAACGGAATGAATCCTACACTAGTTTCAAACTTCAAACAATCAGTTTTCCATTAAAAATTCATTGATTTTACTGGGCTCAGAGTGTTTTTCCATCAAAAATGATGTAAATGCCAATAACCATTTTTTTTAAAAAACACCCTAAAAATGGGCTTTTCCGAAGGAAAATGAATCAATAGCGCTGCGCCAGCACGCTATCCTCTTGCTTTACATTTTTCTTTTGCGAAGCAAAACAAAAAAGAAAGCATTCCAACTCTGGAGATGAAGTAACTCTTGAAATTATTTAAACGCTATACGGGATTCCACATTTTCCAATTTATTGAAATTTCTTACATTTAGCTCAATCCCCCATATTTACATTGAGCCTAGTAAAAACTATGCTTTAAAACTTGGGCATAGTCAATCTAATTGTTAGTATATGCTGATAAAAGTTTGGCATATAAATGAGTTGGCAGTAATTAAAATAACGAAATGGAAACATCATTACAATCATTATCAAAAATTTTTACTGAGAAAATATACAGAATCCCTGATTATCAAAGAGGTTATGCTTGGACTGAAAAGCAACTTAAAGATTTTTGGAATGATCTAGTTCAACTCGAAAATGGAAAAAATCATTATACAGGCGTTTTAACAGTAGAGGAAGTATCAAAAGAAAATTACCTTAAATGGGAAGATGATATTTGGATAATAGAATCAAAAAGTTATGAGCCATTATATATAGTGGACGGACAACAAAGATTGACCACCTCAATAATACTAATTCAAGCTATTACCGAGACTATTCCCGAAGGAAAAAAATTGAACTACAACTCTTCTAACGAAATTAGAAAGAAATTCATTTTTGAATCTAAGGATGAAGGGATTTCCAGATCATATATTTTCGGCTATGAAAAGGACAATCCAAGTTATGACTACTTAAAATCTAAGGTTTTTAATGAAAAACTTGATGAGTTTTCATCAGAGCCTGAAACCATTTATACTAATAATTTAGAAAAGGCTAAAAAGTTTTTCAAGGATGAATTATCTAAGTTAGAGTTTGAACAAATTGAAGTCCTATACAAAAAATTGACTCAAAATTTCTTGTTTAATTCTTACTCAATATCTTCAGATATTGATGTTTTTATTGCTTTTGAAACAATGAATAATAGAGGAAAACCTCTATCGTACCTTGAATTGTTGAAGAATCGATTAATTTATTTGTCCACAAAATTCAACGTTTCAGAAACGGAAAAAAACAGTTTACGAAAAAGGGTTAATGAATGTTGGAAATCAATCTACCATAATCTTGGAAGAAATAAAGAACAGCCATTAGATGATGATGTTTTTCTTAGAAATCATTTTTTAATCTATTTCGGAAAAAAAATATTCAATGATTTAAAGGGGAACTTCAAAGAAGATTTTACTTATTCTATGTTTCTTCGTTCAAGGCGTAGAGGAGCAATTTTAGACTATCCCGTATTTCTATTAGAGGAACATTTTGTCACTAAAAACATTTTATGTGAAGATATACCTAATGGAATTTCCATTGAAGACGTCTATAACTATGTTCAAAGTCTTCAAAACTCTGTGGAAACTTGGTTCAAAATTTTCAATCCGAATTTAGGTAACTACTTCTCTGATCAGGAGACCTATTGGTTAGAGAAAATCAATAGAAATGGAATCAATGCAGTTGCTTCTTTAATAATGGTCTTTTTTGAAACAGAAAAGTCAGAAAAGAAAAGAATACGTTTATTAAAAGCTATTGAACGCTATAGATTTATAACTACAATGTTATCTTACAGATATCATTATGGATTTTACAATTCAACCTTCATAGAATTAGCTACTGATTTATCAGAAGACCAAATAAGTGTTGACACTGTTATTTCATCCATTACTGAATTAAATAACAAAATTTACAATGATGTCGAGAATAAAAAATCAATAAAAAAGTCATTCAAAAATTATGGGTTTTATTCTTGGGATGGAATAAGATATTTTCTGTATGAATACGATTTATCATTATTCGAAAAATCAAAAACCAAACGAATTAAATTAGATTGGTCAAAATTCAATGATACAGACTATGAGTCGGTAGAGCATATTTACCCTCAAAATGCAAGAAAAGAATGTTGGACGAATAACTTCTCTAAATATACCACTAAACAAAGAAAAGTTTTGAGGCACTCAATTGGAAACTTGGTACCACTTTCTAAGCCAAAAAATTCCAGCTTTAAAAATAAGTGTTTTGTTGATAAAGTTTCAAATGAAGAAAACTCTATAGGTTTTAGATTTGGTTCCTATTCAGAAAATGAATTGACAAAATTTACTGATTGGACAGCTATAGAAATACTTGAAAGAGGAATTAGGCTTCTAAGCTTTATGGAAAAGAGATGGCAAATTTCAATCGGCAATACAAAAGATAAAATTGAATTTCTAAATCTCGATTTCGTATTACAGAACGAGGGAATAAAAATAGAAGAATTAACTACTGTCAACATTGTGTATAAGTAATAGCGGTTTAAGTGATAAAACGAAAGAATTAATACAAAACATAACCGAAAGGTTTTAGAGTAGAAATCCGCTACTACTCATACAGACCGTTGGCAGCAAGCTATTATCCAATAAAAATGAAATATTTATTTATAATCGTTTGTCAATTCCTGCTTACACAAATTAGTGCACAAACCAATCATGTAATAACTGCCAACATTCTGGAAAATGTTTATCGGATTGAAACGGATACATTGTCTGGAACTTGTTTTTTGACAGAAAATAATGGCAAGGAATATCTAATTACTGCCAGACATCTTTTTAAGACAGGCTTAAAAAATAAGGACAGTACAAAAATCAAGCTTTCTTTCAGAAACACAGTAAAAGACTACAATGCTGAATTTAAAATATCTTCTAATAAAAATATTGATATTGCAGTACTAAGTATTTCGGAATCTCTGAAAAAACTTAAACCACTCCCTTCGTCAAAAAAAATTATAGTTGGGCAAGATATGTTTTTTCTAGGCTTTCCATCATTCAATAAAAGTTCTTTTTTTACCTACGATAAAGAATTGGGAATACTCCCCTTGGTCAAAAAAGCTATCTTTTCCGGTGGTCCTGTGCTGGACGGATACAACTTACTTTTTCTCGATGGACATAACAACCCTGGATTTTCTGGAGGTCCAGTTATTTCCTATGATTACAGTTTACAAAGCGCAGCTATTGTGGGAATTATTTCAGGTTATTACCCTGAAGAAAGACAAGCCAAAAACCGAGATGAAATAAAATTAGACGCTTTTACTTTTGAAAATTCTGGTATCATAAAGTGTTTTCCTTTTAAACTTGTATCAGATATAATTACAAGTAACTAACTCCAGCTTCAAACAAAGAGGCGATAATTCATAATGGATACTTCGGTTCATTTAGTGTCAGTGATATCGGTTTAATCTGTGCCACTTTGAAAGATTAGGCAACAATTACCTTGTCGCTTAAAAATAAGCGATATGCCCAATACATTGACAAAAGATTGGGGAGAAAGAATTCTGTAGCCTTCCCTAAAGTGGTGGATTGACTAGAATACCAAAAGGCACGAATAAAGAACTAATATTAGTGAATTCATTATAAAAAAACAGTGCCCAAAAAGACCACAGTTAATTATGGGCAATAATACAAGCATCCTATTCATTAACAAAAGTATAGTCAAAAAAGTAAGGTGTGTAAAGTTCAAAACCCATTGAGCAAATTTAGTTGCACCCTATTCCAATTTTATTAAACGCTTTTCTTGCCGAACACTATAAAATTGAAATAGGATCCATGTGCAAAAGTTTAAGGGTAAGAATTTGGGACAAGTCGCAAATTATTCTGGAAAATTTTAGTCTGAAATGTTAAAGTTTGGCCCCAAACTTTATTTTTTTCAATGCGCGTGCAAATTGCGTGCAAATGAAAAAGGCTCCAGAGTGTGAATTTCTCTGAAGCCTTGCTGTTTCTGCTCCCCCTCTTGGGCTCGAACCAAGGACCCTCTGATTAACAGTCAGATGCTCTAACCAACTGAGCTAAGGAGGAATATTTTTACCTTAAGCGGGTGCAAATATAATAGATTCTTTTTTACACCACAAACAAAAAAATTGCTTTTCTATTTAAAAAGCCATTTATATAAATCATTACCATTGGCAAACAACAATAATGCGATCAATATAAAGAAACCAATCATCTGGGCATACTCCAAAAACTTATCGCTCGGTTTACGCCCAGTTACCATTTCGTACAACAAAAAGGCTACGTGACCTCCATCCAATGCCGGAATGGGCAAAATGTTCATAAAGGCCAAAATAATGGATATAAATGCCGTAGTGGCCCAAAATGCAGGCCAGTTCCAAGTATCGGGGAACATTCCTCCAATAGCGGCAAAACCGCCCACCTCTTTATATGCACCAGTATCGGGATTGAATATTTTTTTCATCCCCTTAATGTAATCCGTTAGCGTTTTTACGCCTTTGTTCCAGCCAGCGGGAATGGATTCCCAAAAAGAATACTTCAAAGTTTTTAATTCCAAATAGCCCGCTTGTTTAAACTCTTCGGGTGTCATTCCCAAAACTACACCAAGTGCAGCATCATCAGATATGGATACCGTAAGGTCTTGAAGCGACCCCTCTCTCATAACCTTAATCGGTACTTCTTTGCCCTTATTTGCTTCCAAAATAGGAGTAACTTGGTCTTTATACTCCACAGGTATACCCGCCATTTCAACAACAGCATCGCCTTTTTGTAGACCACTATCGGCATTTGGTGATTTTTTAGGGACTTCGTTAATCACAAATGGCAAGCGGTAAGAAATAAAACGAACCTTTTCCTTATCTTCGGACAAGGTTTCTATAAAATCAACCGGAATTGTTTTTTCAATGATCTGGCCATCCCTCTCAATGGTATATTTTTCACCATAAATCATTTCAGGAAGAATCTGCTGTAAAGCTTCTATCTTTTTCCCATCCACAGATAAAATTTTATCCCCAGTTCTAACTCCCAATTCATCGCCCAAACTTTTCTCTGTTACCCAAATTCCATCTTTAAGGCTATCGTTGGCAATATATTCTTCCCCATAAGTAAATACCAACCCTATAAAAATCACCACCGCCAAAACAAAATTTACGGTAACACCGCCCAGCATAATGATCAAACGTTGCCATGCCGGCTTGCTACGAAACTCCCATGGCTTTGGTTCTTGCTTCATCTGCTCTTTGTCCATGCTCTCATCGATCATACCGGATATCTTTACATATCCGCCCAAGGGCAACCAACCGATTCCGTAAACAGTTTCTCCTATTTTCTTTTTGAACAATGAAAATTTGACATCAAAAAACAGATAAAACTTCTCCACCCTGGTCTTAAAAAACTTCGCAGGGATAAAGTGTCCCAACTCGTGAAGCACGATCAGAAGCGACAAACTCAAAAAGAATTGTATGGTCTTTATTAGTATAGGGGTCATCCGTATTATTTTCTTAAAACGAACAAAAGTAACCTTTTAGGTATTTATAAAAAAACATCTAAATTAATCCCCTTGCCATTTAAGAAAGATTTAGCAACAAAAGCCGTCTTTCTCCTTGAAGAATAACCAATTGGGCCGTAATTTTGCACCTATGGGATCTTTCTTTGCAAAATACAAGTTCTTTGGCATCGTAATGTTGGCTCTTTCCGGCGTAATCGTATATCTATTTTACAATGCGCTGCAACCAAAAAAAATGTTGCCGGTCTACCAACCATCAATGGTAGACAAATCGCTTGTGGACAGCACATTGCACTATACCAAAAAGTATCACAAAATCGGGGATTTTTCCTTGGTGAACCAAAATGGTGACACCATAACACAGAACAATTACAAGGACAAAATCTATGTAGCCGATTTTTTCTTTACCACTTGCCCTACGATTTGCCCAATAATGACCAAGAATATGGCCGAGATCCAAGAAGTGATCAAGAACAAACCAAACGTTATGCTACTCTCCCACTCCGTTACACCTCAAATCGATACCGTAGCGCAATTAAAAAGGTATGCCATGGAGAAAGGGGTCTTGGACCACAAATGGAATTTGGTAACTGGAGATAAAAAACAGATCTATGAGTTGGCCAGAAAGTCGTATCTCGCGGTAAAAAACGACGGAGACGGCGGTCCTTTTGATATGATTCATACCGAAAATTTTATCCTTGTGGACAAAGAAAAACGAATCCGCGGCTTTTACGATGGAACCAACCGAGACGATATTGATCGCCTTTTGGAAGATCTTAAAATACTTGAGGCCAGTTATACGGAATAATTGACAAACGATTATCCATGATCGGCACTTCCAGTTCCTCTTTTTTACTTATTTTTGCTCTTAATTAAATTTATTCTAAATAAACACAGTGGCTACCGTTGCAGATTTACAATATGGACAAAAAGGTATAATCAAGGATTTTACCGAACATTCGCTCCCTGTTAAATTAATGGAATTGGGCTGCTTGCCCGGCAACAGTGTGGAACTGTTGCAAATAGCTCCCTTGAACGACCCCATATACATCAACCTCAGTGGAAGTCATCTCGCAATACGAAGGTCTTTGGCAGAACTCATCGAGCTGGATATTATTGAAGAAACGCAGGCCAAATGAGCAAAAACATTAATGTAGCCTTGATCGGCAACCCGAACACAGGGAAAACCTCGGTTTTTAATCAACTTACAGGACTCAAGCAAAAAGTAGGGAACTATCCAGGAATCACCGTAGAAAAAAAAGAAGGTGTCTGCAAACTTCCAAGAGGGGTCAAGGCGCACATTCTGGATTTACCTGGCACATACAGTCTCAATACAACTTCGTTGGACGAAAGCTTGGTGGTAGAACTCCTGCTCAACAAAAACGATAAGGATTATCCAGACGTTGCCGTGGTGATCAGTGATGTGGAAAACCTCAAGAGGAACCTGCTGCTTTTTACACAAATCAAGGACCTTAAGATTCCTACTATTTTGGTGATCAACATGGCCGACAGGATGGACCGCAAGGGCATCTCGTTGGACATTGAGGCCATGGAGAAAAAACTTGATACCAAGATTGCGCTGGTAAGCACCCGTAAAAATACGGGCATCGACCGAGTAAAAGAACTCATTGCCGATTACAAAAACATCTCGTCCAAACCCCTCCTCGATCCCAATCGGATTTCTCCAGAATATTTTGATCGACTACAAAAAGCCTTCCCGCAGGAAGATCTGTACAAGCTCTGGCTGGTAATCACCCAGGATGTAAATTTTATGCCGATTGAAAAAAAACGGATTCAAGATGCCACGGATTTCTCCACAAAATCAAAGGATGAGCTCAAAAAACTACAACATAAGGAAACCGTTCTTCGATATCAGCTAATCAACACTATTTTAAAGAAGACCTATAAAGTCGATTTTTTGGCGGCAAAAGGTCTTCGTGCAACCTTGGATAAGATCCTTACCCACAAAATATTCGGATACCTTATCTTTTTCGCCATTCTACTGTTGATTTTCCAGGCTATTTTCGAATGGAGCTCGTATCCCATGGACTTTATAGATGAGAGCTTTGCCTCGGCAGCTGAATGGATCAAAAACACCTTGCCGGCCGGATTGTTTACGGATTTATTGGCAGAGGGAGTAGTGGCCGGAATCGGGGGAATCGTAATTTTTATACCCCAGATCGCGTTCTTGTTCCTTTTTATTTCCATTCTGGAAGAATCCGGATACATGAGCCGTGTAGTCTTTTTAATGGACAGATTAATGAGACCTTTTGGACTGAGCGGAAAAAGTGTGGTGCCATTAATTTCGGGAAATGCATGTGCAATTCCGGCGATTATGGCCACTCGTACCATAGAAAATTGGAAGGAAAGACTTATCACCATTTTGGTCACACCTTTCACCACCTGCTCCGCTAGGTTGCCCGTGTACTTAATTCTAATTGCCTTGGTAATTCCGGAAGGCAGTTTTATAGGACTTAGTTATCAAGCATTGACCTTGATGTTGTTGTACCTGATCGGATTTGGCATGGCGCTTTTATCTGCAATGGTATTGAACAAGATCCTTAAAATAAAAAGCAGATCTATTTTTATGATAGAAATGCCTACATATCGCTTGCCTTTAATAAAAAATGTGGGCTACACCGTAATCGAAAAAACCAAAAGCTTTGTTCTGGGTGCCGGTAAAATCATTCTGGCCATTTCCATTGTCTTATGGTTTTTGGGCTCCAATGGCTATTCCGATGATTTTAAAAATGCCGAAGACATTGTTACCGAAAGAATCCAAAATGAAGGATTGAGCACCTACAGCAAAAATTATATCCAGAACAACATTGCTTCTTATCGCGAAACGGCTTTGGACGAAGGAATGGCGCCAAAGACCATTCAGGATTCTGTAAAGGTTTTAACATCGGAACTTTCCGAAAGGGCCATAGCTCAAGAAATCGCCAGTCATAAATTGGAACATTCGTACATTGGTCAAATCGGCAAGGCCTTTGAACCCATTGTAAAACCTCTGGGCTACGATTGGAAAATTGGAATTGCAGTACTGACATCGTTTGCTGCCCGCGAAGTATTCGTTGGAACATTGGCCACAATATATAGTGTTGGCAGCGATGAGGAGGAAACCATTAAAAACAGAATGGCCGCCGAACTGGATGATTCCGGAAAACCATTGTTCAACTTGGCATCGGGAATTTCGTTGATGTTATTTTATGCCTTTGCCATGCAATGTATGAGTACACTCGCCATTGTAAAAAGAGAAACAAATTCTTGGAAGTGGCCTTTGATCCAGCTGGGCTTTATGAGCGTTTTTGCCTACATTGTAGCTTTAATAGCCTACCAAATCCTAATATAACTGTAGAATGATTCAACAAATATTGGCATACGGAACCTTGGCAATAGCAGCAGGCTATCTTATTTGGAAGTTCTTCCTGCCAAAATCCCTTTTTAGTAAAAGAAAAAGCAATTCCAATTCCTGCGGAAGTGACAACTGTGGTTGCGGTTAGCAACTTCTGAATGTATTTGTCAGGTCGAGCGCTGTCGAGACCTCCATTTTAAGTATGGTATATCTTCAACTATGTCCGAAGTGGCATTCTTGTATCTTATTTTTCAACTCCTTACCCCTACTCTAAACAATTTTTCATTTTTTCTACCCCCTTTGTGTAACCTTTTGTAATTTCTTGACTATATAAGACAAACGCCAACTAAAAAAGCAGCATTTGGAAACAATTTCAGATGAAATGATCATGCAAAAAGTATCCGAGGGCAACTTGGATTTACTCAAGGAGCTTTTTGACCGACACCATAAACATGTATACAATTTTCTGTACAAAATGTCGGGAGATCGTATGTTGGCAGAAGATCTTACACAAGATGTTTTTTACAAACTGATCAAGTATCGGCACTCGTACAACAATGGATCTTTTTTGTCCTGGATGTTCACCATTGCAAGGAACAGCCTTAAAACACATTACACAAGAAAACATAAAGCCCATGACGATATCGAGGTCTTGGCCTACAAGGCGGTGGAGGAAGAAGATAATGCCACAGAAAACAATGCCCACCTACAATACGCCCTGAGCAAACTTGATCCTTACGATAGGGAACTGGTTATATTGAATCGTTATCAGGAAATCAAATACGACGACCTTGCCCAAATAATGGGAAGCACTCCCGGAGCAGTAAAAACCAAAGTGTGCAGAATCTTAAAAAAACTGAAGAATATCTATTTAGAAAGTATATAGCCATGGACAATAATCAATTGTATGACCAAATCCCGGATTATCTGGACGGCAGATTAAACCCATCTGAAAAAAACAGGTTCGAACAGCACCTTGAGCAATCCGAAGACTTCAAAAAAGAAGTAGAGGAAATGAAATCCTTTTTACAGGTAATGGACCAAAGTGTCCCCGTTCCCTCGGATAGGTTAAAGTCAAGATTTGAACAAGTTCTTGAGCAAGAAAAGGCAGAACGGGGCAAAGTGGTACAGTTGGGATCCAAAGCATCATCTATGTGGGCAGGAAATGTGCTAAAGATAGCGGCCAGCATTGCCCTATTGGTGGCAGCATTCCAGATGGGAAGTCTTTTTCAACAGCGAAAAGTGAACGAGGACATTGCACAGTTGCAAAACGAGACCAATCAAATGAAACAAACGGCCATGCTTTCCCTCATGGAAAATCAGTCTGCCAGTAAGCGGATCCAAGGAGTAAATTTTATTGAGGAATTTGAACGGCCGGATGAAGCCATTATCCAAGCTTTGAGCAATCGTTTGCTCTACGACGAAAACGACAATGTTCGAATGACCGCCTTTGAGGCATTGGTGAAATTTACTTCTTCCGAAACCGTAAAAAATACATTTATAGAGGTATTGGAAAAAGAAAAGAACCCCAGCATACAAGTCTCCATCATTCAAGCATTGGTTCAGATACAAGAGAAAAAGGCGGCCGAACCCATGAAAAAATTATTGGAAAAAGACGACACACAACCCTTTATAAAAGAACAAATCAAGGCAGTATTGCCAAGTATATCTTAAACATCAAAAAGCGAAAATCATGAGAAAATTCACAATTATTCTAATGGCCCTATTTGTGGGTGCCATTGCCAACGCGCAATCCGATTACACCAAATCACTCAACGGAATCGAATGGGTAAAAATTGAATCCAAAACGGATATTACGGTCAAAACCCATAATACCAACGAGCTCCTGATCAAATCTGGCCCAGAGGTCAAAGCCCCGGAACGCGCCAAGGGATTAAAACTAGTAGGCGAAGGCGGCACCGACAACACCAATGTTGGATTTTCCGTAGTCCAAGATGGCAACACTTTGATCGTGTACAATTTAAGAAAGAGCAAAGGGGCCGAAATATATCTGCCTGCTTCACAAAATATTGCAGTAAAAAGTACATGGAACGGAGATATCGAAATCGATGGCTTTTCTGGTGAAATAGAAGCGGATGCACAACTTAACGGAGGTGTAAAAATATTGAACATAAACGGCCCTGTAACAGCAAATTCTTTGAACGGCTCACTGGAGGTGATCTTTGGAAAAATAACCCAGAACTCCCCTATTTCCCTCTATTCCACCAATGGGGCCGTAGATGTTAGTCTTCCTGCCAACACCCCGGCCAACTTAGCCTTGAGTACGCTCAACGGAAATGTGTACACGGATTTTGACGTAAAAGCCGAGGACAAGAAAGGGCTAAAGTCCATATTGGGGCGGGATATTAAAGCATCCATCAATGGAGGGGGGGTCAAGATTTCCATGAAATCCACCAACGGGAACATGTATCTAAGAAAAAAATAAAGAGAACCTCATATCGAGCGCCTGCCTACCCATCCGGCAGGCCGGCGCTCAGAGTAACAAAACATCAATTACCTATTAAAATCAAAAAAATCGAACAGTCATGAAAAAATTAATCATCACAGCCTTTGTGGGGCTGGCAACACTATCCCTCTCCGCACAAAAAGTCATTGAAAAAAGCTTTAATTATTCAGGCCAATCCATTGATTTGGATGTTAAGTTCGCCAACAACATCGAGGTAAAGACCTGGGAAAAATCCACCGTTTATTTTAAAGCCGATATCACTATTGAAGATGGAAAATATCTGGACAAATTTAAACTTGATATTGATGAGAGCAGCAGTTTCTTAAGCATTGCTTCCAATGTAGCGGATGTGTTTGATGCCTTTAAGGCCGAATGGAAGAAAACACGCCCGGACAAAAAGGGTTATTATTTTGACGGGAAAACCTACGAATTCAATTATGTTCTTTATGTTCCCAAAGGAGCAACCCTTAAGGTTAGCAGCATTAATGGCGACCTTACATCGGAAATTATTGAAGGTAATTTTACCGCAGAACTGATCAACGGCAATGTCGATATCAAAAAATATAATGGGGATATGGATTTAAAAACCATCAACGGGGAAATAGATCTGGTAATGAAAAATTCCAGATTGGTCGCCGAAACCATTCACGGTAGCATCTATGCCGATCAGGGTATGAACCTTACTGTTTCCGACCGATATGTGGGGCAAAAAGTGGAAGGTAGCTTTGACAACGCCACCCATCGTCTAAAATTGAACACCATAAACGGAAATATGTATTTACGCCTTTAAACCAAATTGGAAACAAAAGAGTAGAGCAACAAAGCCCAACCCACGACCAAAAGCAGTCCTCCGAGCGGGGTCACTGGTCCCAAAAAACGAGGTTTATTGCCTTTTGCAGCTCCCAAGCAGAGTGCATAAATGCTAAACGAGAACAACAGTGTTCCAAAAATAAAGCAGTTAATAATCCAAGAGTCCATTGGCTTATCAAAATTTAGATTAAAGCTTAGGATCAACAGTATAATGGCATGGTACATCTGATATTTGACCCCTGTTTCAAAACTATGTAACAGTTCAGGGGTCAATTTCTTTTTTAACGCATGGGCACCAAAGGCGCCAAAAACTACCGCTAAAAGCCCGTATAGCGCACCCATTAATTGAGCCATAAAAATTGTTTCCATAGTGGTTTCAAATTTACTTATAAATCAATGTGGATTTGGTGATCGGAATCCATTCTAAAAGCGCACTCCTTATATTTTGGAGGTCCAAAAGTCTTCATCTTGGCATTGGAAAAGGCTACTTTCTCTTTTGGGATGCCCAGCCAATTGGTGTCCAACTTTCCGTTATCGTTCTCATCGTGGAAAACGGCCAAAGCATACTCTCCAGAAGGCAGGTCGGAAATATGAAGCACAACACTACCTTGGTCGGCCACCACACTTTTCGTTTTTAGTACCTGATCAAAAGACAAAAAACCTTCGTCGGAATCGTAAACCGCAACATTGACCTTTCCCTTATGGGGTTTTACATTGTTCACCTGAACGGATAAGGTGTTTTGGGAAAAGCCCACAACGGGCAATAAGAATAAAAACAAAAACCTTTTCATACTCATTGAAGTCCTTTCGCAGTTTCCTTTTGATTGATTAGTTCAGTGCGCAAAAGTGCAAATAATTCTTGGGTTTTTAGGCTATCCCTCAAGTTCATGTATAATTTCAAAGTATCGTGATGTACCACTTTTATTTTTTGTTGATAGAGGTCATCCACAAAAACATAGGCTTTGGAACTGGTTAAGGTATCCATAAAAACCCCTTTTTCCTTTTCTTTCCAAGAAAATCCGCTGGAACGTTCCATTTCGGGCAGTTTATCTACCAACAATACACTATCCATTTCGGACAGGGCAATTTTTTGATAGTAAATTCCAGACAATACCTTTAGGTTTCCATCTTCGATCTTGTGCCAGTTCTTGTAATGGGCCACAAAAGCGATCGAACAGATGATCACTGTAAAAACAATAAGCAGGTTCCAAAGCCAATGTCTTCTTTTCTTATTCATTTTTAATATCTGTTCTGTACTTATCAAACCATGCAATAGTATGGGCCACTTTGGTCATTAAATTGCTCGGTTTGTTGGCTATGCCATGGCTGGCTCCGGGAATCTCCACCAAAACAGTCTCTATTTTTCTTAGTTTAAGGGCATGGTACAACTGCTTGGCCTCGCTCGGAGGTGTTCGCAAATCGTTCATCCCGACCATCACCATAGTGGGTGTCTGTACATTACCAACGAGCGAAATAGGTGAAAATTTCCAATACCCTTCAAAATTTTCCCAAGGTTGCCCTGGATATCTATTTTCGGCATAATAAAAATAATTGTCGGCCGTCAAAGTTTTACTGATCCAGTTCATAACCGGTTTGGCCACCACGGCTGCCTCAAAACGATTGTTTTTGCCGATCATCCAAGCTGACATTATTCCTCCCGCACTACCTCCGGTCACAAACAACTGATCTTCGTGGGCCACACCTTTTTCAATGCAATGGTCCACTCCGTCCATTACATCATTATAATCCTCGCCGGGGTAATTGTTGTAGAGCAAATTGGCAAACTCCTCTCCATAACTTGTGCTACCTCTCGGGTTTGGATAGAAAACCACATATCCGGCAGCGGCATACAATTGCATTTCAATGGAAAATCTATCACCATAATTGGCAATGGGACCTCCATGGTTTTCCACCATAAAAGGATACTTTTTATTGGCGTCGTAATTGGGTGGGTAAACAATCCACCCTTGAATATCCCGCCCATCCACGGACGATTTGTACCAAACCTCCTCCACCTTGCCCAAATTTCTATAGTTGAGCAGTGCTTTGTTCAGGTTGGTTATTCTTTCAGCGTTTTTTGCTTTTGGTCCCAGAATGGCCAAATCTGCCGGGTAATTTGGTCTGGTCTGTGTAAAAACTATGGTGCCCTTGTTGGAAACACTGTACGAACCACCGGAATATGGCCTTCCCAAACTTGTGCCGCCCAGATTGTCGGCTAATTTTGTAATTTTTCCTTTGAGGGATATCAATCCCACTTTACCATTTCCTTTGTCATCATAGGATACATATATTCCATCTCCTTTTTCGTTCCATTGGATGTTCGACACGGATCGGTCCAAGTCCTCCGAAATAACACGTTGTGCACTCCCATCAATATTCATTACATGTAATTTGTATGTTTGATGGGCCTGCACCTTATCCTCATAACCCGCATAAGCGATAAGTTTTCCATCGGGAGAAACCTGCGGGTAGGAATCCGGTCCGTTACGATCGGTAAGGGCAACAATATTGCCTGTTTCCACATCAACAGAATATATCTCGCTGTTACGGAATCGATACTCCCAATCCTCTACCCTATTGGCGGAAAAGTAGATTTTGGAACCATCTTTGGCCCAGGACAAAGTACCTCTATGGTGCCAATCACCAGAAGTTATTTGGCGTGCCGCCCCGCCATTGGCAGGAATTGTAAAAATATGGTTGAACCCAGGGGCGATATATCCTCGCCCATCCGCTTCGTGGTACAAGCGATCGGTAATTCTCGGAGCTTTTTGCCATTTTGCGCCTTTTGGCTTGGATGGTATTTTAGCAATTACCGGGGGTGCTTGCGGAACGTTCATGGAAAAAGCCAATTGGTTTCCATCCGGGGACCAGGTCAACGAACTTGGGCCAAAAGGCAATTGGGTCAACTTGGCTACTTTGCCCGTACCTACCCAGTACATATATATTTCAGAACCTTCTCCAGTACTGCTGGTAAATGCGATCCGATCTCCACTGGGCGACCATCTAGGACTGCTCTCATTACTTTCCGATGCCGTAAGTTTTTGGTTCTGACTCCCATCCGAACGGATCAACCAAAGATTGCCGCGAGAGCCATCTTTCATAATATCAAAACCCATTCTTCGGTACACCACCCATTCACCATTCGGAGATATTTGAGGGTCGCTCGCATATTGAAGATCAAAAATATCGAGATAGGAAAATTCTTTTTTTTGTGCGGATGAAAATTGAAATGACAGCGCTAAAAAAAGCAAAAAAAGTGATTTATGCATGGTACTGATTTTTGTGATTTTCTAAAAGTAATGTAATTCCGTTTAGCATTCAAGACCGTACTTTCCTATTATCTTTGGAAAAGCAATTTAGCGATATGGATTTTAAAGGTAAGCACGTATTGATCACAGGGTCCTCCCGAGGCATCGGAAAAGCCACAGCTATGGCATTTGCCAAAAAAGGAGCCAAAGTAGGCATCAATTATAGGAATAATGATGCTGTCGCCCAACAAACACTTCAAGAATTGGCAGGAGACGGCCATTCACTTTTTAAGAGGGATATTTCACGAAAATCCGAAACCGAAAATCTGATACAAGATTTTGTAGATGAATACGGTCAACTTGACATATTGGTCAACAATGCCGGAATTTCCATCTTCCACGAGATTGACCAAGTAGATTTTGAACACTGGTCGCATGCCTGGGAAAAAACCTTCGAGACCAATCTTTTTGCCGTGGCCAACTTGTGCTACTGGGGAGCCAAGTCCATGATAAAGTCAGGCGGCGGACATATTGTTAGCGTATCCTCTAGAGGTGCTTTTCGTGGCGAGCCTACAAAACCGGCTTATGGTGCCAGCAAAGCTGCATTGAATTCCATGAGCCAATCCTTGGCCAAAAAATTGGCGCCGCACAACATTTATGTTGGGGTTGTAGCTCCAGGATTTACCGAAACCGAAATGGCCAAAGAAACCTTAACGGCTGCCGAACGCGAAAACTTGCTCCGAGAATCACCCTTTAAACGAATGGCGCAACCGGAAGAAGTAGCCCATGCGATCTTGTTCTTGGCATCGGCCGAGGCGGCTTATTCCTCTGGAACCATAATCGATGTAAACGGAGCCTCATATCTAAGATAGTTTATTATGAAAGCTGCTACCATTGCCCAACTAAAAAAAGAACTCCAATTTAAATCACAAGAGGACATAACACAGCTTTGCTTGCGTCTGGCCAGGTTCAAAAAAGAGAACAAGGAATTACTGACGTACCTACTATTTGAATCGGATAGTGAAGAAGGGTACATTGAAACGGTAAAAGAAGAGGTGGACCAAATGTTTACCGAAATCAACACCAATAGTTATTTCTACATTAAGAAAAGTGTTCGCAAGATCCTACGGACCATCAAAAAGTACATTCGGTATTCGGGAGACAAAGCTACCGAGGTTGAACTTTTGCTATACTTCTGTGAAAAACTGAAGACTTTTCGCCCCTCCATCCAACGAAACACTACTTTAAAAAATTTATATAACCGTCAACTGGAATACATAAGCAAAAAAATCCCTGGGCTCCATGAAGACCTACAATACGATTTCGGGACAATTCTAGAAGAGTTGCAAGTCTAAATAAGGCGAAAAGCATCATAACGCGCTGCACCAGAGTTGTTTATTTCGAAAATTCGCTTGTTTTGGATTTATTTTCTCATTGTTATTGATTAAATTGTTCCTAATTCTAACTAATCAAAACCAACCTCAACAACATGAGAATGCCAAAAAATCCACTACAGAGTTGGGTGCTACTCTGTCTTTTTCTTTCAACAATTTTCACCTATTCGCAAAATCCAGCTCCCACTACCGTTGACACTAGCTTTTATAGCGGTTTTAAATGGAGAAATATAGGTCCCGACCGAGGAGGACGCTCCTTGGGCGCCTCTGGAAGCTCGGCCAGGCCCAACGAATATTATTTTGGAGCCACTGGAGGCGGACTTTGGAAAACCATCGATGGCGGAAACACGTGGAAATGTGTTACCGATGGTTATGTCACCAGTTCATCGGTAGGAGCCGTGGCCGTGGCCGAAACCAATCCGGACGTGGTATATATAGGAATGGGCGAAACCCAACTAAGAGGAAGCATTACTCAAGGGGATGGCGTTTACAAAACTACCGACGGCGGTGAAACATGGACACATTTAGGACTGGAAGAAACCCAAGCCATTGCCAGGGTACGAGTTGACCCGACCAACGAGGACATTGTTTATGTGGCAGCACTTGGACACCCCTATGGAAATAATGAGGAACGTGGTGTTTTTAAATCTGTTAACGGCGGAAAAACATGGAAAAAAGTTCTTTATGTAAGCGATAAGGCAGGTGCCGCCGATTTAATTATTGACCCCAACACCCCCAATGTATTATATGCAAGCACATGGCAAGTATACCGAAAAGCATGGAAAATGTGGGGCGGTGGTCCCGATTGTAAATTATGGAAATCCATTGATGGTGGCGAAACTTGGACGGACCTTACCAAAAATCCGGGTATGCCGACCGGGCCTATAGGCAAAATTGGCGTTACGGTTTCTCCTGTGGATTCCAACAGGGTTTGGGCCATTGTAGAAGCCAATGAAGGTGGTGTTTTCCGTTCCGATGATGCAGGAAAAACATGGAAATTGACCAATAACGAACGTAAACTTAGGCAACGCGCCTTTTACTATTCCAGATTGGTCGCCGATCCAAAGGACAAGGATATTGTATATGGATTGAATGTTGGATTCTTTAAATCCACCGACGGAGGAGTAACCTTTGACGAGCGTATAACCACTCCCCATGGAGACAATCACGATCTATGGATAGACCCCAATAATCCCGACCGAATGATCAATGCAAACGATGGCGGTGGTGTTGTGAGCATAAACGGCGGAAAAACATGGACGGCCCAAGATTATCCTACCTCGCAGTTTTATCACGTTATGGCAACTAGCGATGTTCCCTACCATGTTGTTGGTGCACAACAGGACAACTCTACCTTGGCCATACCCAGCGATGGTTGGGATTTTATGCAGGCCAGAGGCCCAAGTCCAGATTGGTATTATGCCGTAGGTGGCGGAGAAAGTGGTTGGATTACACAAAGCCCAACAAATCCCGATGTTTTTTATGCAGGTAGCCAAGGCGCTCTTTTAACCCGCTATGATCGAAGCAATGGACAAATAAGAGATATTCAGGTCTATCCAAGATTTTTCTCCGGAGAACCTGCCAGTGCACTTCCCGAACGTTGGCAATGGACCTTCCCTATTATGTTCGCTCCCAAAGACCCCAATGTAATGTACACCTGCTCCCAACACGTTTGGAAAACCACCAACGATGGACAGACCTGGGAAAAAATAAGTCCAGATCTTACTTATGCGGACCCTGAAACTTTGGGCAAAACCGGCGGTGTGATCACTATGGACATGAACGGCCCTGAGATTTATGCCACAGTTTTTGCGTTGGCCCCATCCAATCACGACATAAATACCATTTGGGCGGGTTCCGATGATGGTAAAATACATATTACGAGAGACGGCGGCAAAAACTGGGAAGATATAACCCCTACCGAATTGCCCAAATTCTCAAGAGTGAGCATTATCGAGGAATCCATCCATAATCCGGGCACTTTATATGTAGCAGCCAACCGTTACCAAGTGGATGACCGTGCCCCTTACGTTTTTAAAACACATGATTATGGAAAAACTTGGACCAAAATAATTTCAGGCATTAAAGACGGACATTTTGCCAGGGCCATTCGAGAAGACCATCAAAAAGAAGGACTTTTGTTCTTGGCTACCGAACACGGCGTTTATTTTTCCATAAACGATGGTTCAGAATGGCAATCGCTCCAGTTAAACTTGCCGGACACCCCCATCCGCGATCTGGTAATCAAGGACAACGATGTTGTTTTAGGCTCCCATGGAAGAGGTTTCTGGATTTTGGACGACATTCAACCCCTGCGAGAGTATTCCGAAGATCTAAAGAATCAAAAAAATGTATTGTTCAAACCCACCAATGCCATACGCGGTATCTATAATGCCAACTTTCAATATTTCTTGGAAGAACAAGTGGATACGGTGACTTTCTCCATTTTTGATGCCGATAACAAACTAATCGACACCTTTGGCGGAAACCAACCTAAATACGAAAAGAGTGGGAGATCATCCTGGTGGAGCCGTTTTAGCAGTACCAAACCTACTACGGCCAAAGGTATTAATACTTTTACTTGGAACTTGCGATATCCCGGACCAACCACTTTTGATGGAATAATTATCTGGGGAGCTTCGGCAGAAGTGGGCCCCAAGGCACCTCTCGGCAACTATACCGTGCAAATGAAAGTAGGTGAGGAAGTTATCAAAAGCTATCCGTTTAAAATTGAAATAGATCCAAATTTAAAAGGTGTTACAGCTGATGACCTTGAAAAGCAATTTGAATTGGCATCCAAAATCACTGCAAAAGCCACCATTGCCAACGAAGCAGTTATCAAAATAAGAAGCATTCGCAAACAAATGGACAGTTTGGGCAAAGGAGTGTCCAGTAAAAAATTTAAAAAACTTTCTGAAGATTTTATGGCTTCCTTGACCAAAATCGAAGAAGACCTGTACCAAACCAAAAACCAATCGGGGCAAGACCCTCTGAATTTCCCGATTAAACTGAACAACCGGTTCAACGCCTTGCAAAGAAGTATCGAAAATGGGGATGCCAAACCTACCGATGCCGCTTACGTGGTGTATAATGAACTTTCTGAAGAATTGGACGGACATATGGCCAAGCTGAACAGTCTATTACAAAAAGAGCTTCCCAAGATCAATCAATTTTTAAAAGACAACCAACTATCAACCATTGAGAACAAGTAGGGTCCTTTATGGTTTTTAAAAATGAGACTTATTCTAAATTAAGAAGTTATGTTCATCCTACTACGTATTCTTTGTAATTTTACGTAGTACGGATGAACAAACTAATTTCCATAGGGGTTTCCCTGCTTATCTTGCTCCAAGGAGCCAATATTCATCTAAAGGATTTGGTTGAACTTGGAGATTTGGTAGAGCATTACCAATTCCACAACAAGGAATATGGTGACAGTTTTATGGTCTTTGTTTCCAAACACTACGGAGAACTTAAGGCATCTCACAGCGAAAAGCACAAAGAAGAACAAAAGGATCATGAAAAACTGCCTTTTCAACATCAGTCCCATTGCTCGATCCAACACGTTTTTGTTGTTGACTCCGATAATTACATAACATCCGATTCGGAAATTCCTTTGGTTGCAAAAGGCAATTTCCATTATCAAATATCCTACTTCCTAGTTTGGGAAGATGGACCGTTCCAGCCACCAAGGCACACATAGTTCATAGTATTTCAGCATAGCTGAACACTTTTTATCCAGCCTTATTCCATTTTAATAATGCTATTTTTTTCTATGAATCATGTTTTCAAAAATCATTTATTTTAGTATTCGGAACAAGTTTATTGTTCTTCTATTTACGGCGACCATGGCCCTAGTAGGTCTATATTCGCTATCACAAATTCCTATTGGAGCGGTTCCCGATGTAACCAATAACCAAGTTCAGGTAATTACAACTTCCAGAAGTTTGTCCACCCAGGATATGGAACAGTTTGTAACCTATCCGGTGGAACTGGAAATGGCCAATTTACCTGGTGTAAAAGAAATCCGATCAGTATCCAAATTCGGATTATCCGTAGTGACCATCGTTTTTGATGACGACATGGGAACCTTTTTGCCCAGACAGCTTATTGCTGAAAAAATAAAATCGGCATCAAATCGAATTCCCGAAGGCTTTGGAAGCCCGGAAATGGGGCCGATCACTACGGGATTAGGAGAAATCTACCAGTACATTTTGGATGTGGAGCCCGAGTTCAAGGACATATACTCATCCACCGAATTAAGAACCATACAGGATTGGATCGTTAAAAGGCAACTGTCCGGTATTCCGGGGGTAGTGGAAGTAAATACTTGGGGAGGCCACCTTAAACAATACGAAGTGGCCATACAAACACAAAAACTCAACGCTTATAATATTGGTGCCAAAGAAGTGTTCGCCGCTTTGGAGAGGAACAATAGCGTTACTGGCGGTGGCTATATCGAAAAAGTGAACCAAGCCTATTTTGTTCGCGGAGAAGGACTGGTAAATACGCTTTCGGATATTGAAAATATAGTGGTAACCACTCGAAACAGTATCCCAATTTACATTAAGGATATTGCCAAAGTAGGATTTGGGAGTGCACCCCGATTTGGCGCGATTACCGGAAATGGGGAGGGGGAAAAAGTGCTTGGTCAAATTATGATGCTCAAGGATGCTGACTCGAAACGCGTTATCGAGGCCGTAAAAGAAAGAGTAGCGGCCATATC
This sequence comes from Allomuricauda sp. XS_ASV26, assembly GCF_041224615.1. Lineage (NCBI taxonomy): Bacteria > Pseudomonadati > Bacteroidota > Flavobacteriia > Flavobacteriales > Flavobacteriaceae > Allomuricauda > Allomuricauda sp. XS_ASV26. The sequence continues at coordinate 162,463 of NZ_JBGFGK010000033.1, forward strand.
CAAATCTTTGCCAGAAGGGGTTTACATTAATCCAGTAGTAGATCGCAGCGAACTAATTGGAAGAACAACCTTCACCGTTACCGAAAATTTAGTTTTAGGCTGTTTGATCGTGATTTTCGTCGTGGTTTTATTGTTGGGCAATTGGCGTTCCGGTCTGGTAGTAGCCTCTGTAATCCCACTCTGTTTACTGTTCGCTCTTACCTTAATGAACCTTTTTGGCGTTGATGCCAACTTATTGAGCCTGGGAGCCATCGATTTTGGAATCATAATAGACGGCGCAGTGATCATCGTAGAGTTTATTGCATTCCAGATTACCCAAAAGCAAACTGAAATTTCCTCGTTGGACAAAGATCAAAGTCAGACCATGAAAGATAAAATTACAGTGGAAGGGGCTTCTAAAATGATGAACTCAGCTGTATTTGGCCAACTTATCATTCTTTTGGTTTTTATCCCCATACTTTCGTTAAGTGGTGTGGAAGGCAAAATGTTCAAACCCATGGCTATGACTTTTAGCTTTGCCCTTTTGGGAGCCATTTTGCTCTGTTTCACCTATGTCCCCGTAGCATCGGCCTTGTTTTTAAAACCTACTAAAGCAAGCCCCAAGAATATTTCCGAGCGACTTATGCGGTTCATTAATAAAATATACGATCCTTTGATCGATTGGGCCATGAAAAGCAAAAAATTGGTATTGGGCGTTGCTGCCGCATTATTGATAGGGGCCATTTTACTGTTCTCCTCAATGGGCGGCGAATTTGTACCGACCTTGGATGAGGGGGATTTTGTAATTCAGCCTGTTTTAAAAACAGGTACCTCCTTGGCCAAAACCGTGGAAACCACCACCAAAATTGAACAAATATTATTAGATCGGTTTCCAGAAGTAAAGCAGGTGGTAAGCCGCATTGGTGCCGCAGAAGTGCCAACGGACCCCATGTCCATGGAAGAAAGTGATGTAATTATCACATTAAAGCCTAAAAAAGAGTGGGTGTCGGCTACATCTAAAGACGAACTGGCAGATAAATTCAAGGAGGCATTGTCCGTGGTTCCCGGCATGGAGGTTGAATTTACCCAACCTATTGAAATGCGTTTCAATGAACTGATCACAGGGGTACGTGCCGACATTGCAATTAAAATTTTCGGGCAAAATCTTGAAACCTTGAACCGAAAGGCCAATGAGATAAAGGACCTCATCAAAGAGGTAGAAGGCGCATCGGATATTGTAGTGGAAAAAGTAGAAGGCTTGCCACAGATGAACGTTGCCTTTGATCGCGCCAAAATTGCAAGGCACGGGCTCAACATTGCCGATCTCAACGAAATGATTTCCATGGGCTTTGCAGGTAAAATTGTGGGCAGTGTTTTCGAAGGGGAACGACAATTCGACCTAGCGGTTCGTTTGGATGCCGCTGACCGACAAGATATTTCCAACTTAAAAAATCTATATGTGGATATTCCCAAGGGCGGAAAAATTCCATTGAACGAACTGGCAGAGATCACTTATCAAAAAGGAGCGGCCAAAATATCAAGGGACGATACCAAACGTAGGATCGTTGTAGGAATAAATGTTCGGAACCGTGACCTACAATCCGTTGTGGACGATATACAATTGTTGGTGGATGAATATATCACCCTACCTCCTGGGTACACCATCACCTATGGTGGTCAGTTCGAAAACCTGCAAAATGCCAAAGACCGTTTAACGGTTGCGGTCCCCATTGCATTGTTGCTCATTTTTATAATGCTCTATTTTGCCTTTGGATCGGTAAAGGAGGCTTTGCTTATTTTCTCGGCCATTCCACTTGCTGCCGTTGGAGGCGTACTATTGTTGTGGCTTAGGGACATGCCCTTTAGTATTTCTGCCGGTGTTGGGTTTATTGCTCTTTTTGGGATTGCCGTCCTCAACGGAATTGTACTGATCGAACATTTTAAAGAATTGAAATCCAAAAAATTCAACACCATGGAAGAGCTGATCAAACAGGGCACCAGGGATAGGCTCCGCGCCGTTCTACTTACGGCATCTGCCGCAGCGTTGGGCTTTTTGCCCATGGCAGTTTCCACCAATGCAGGTGCGGAGGTACAAAGACCGCTGGCCACTGTTGTTATCGGTGGATTGGTATCGGCCACACTGCTTACCTTGGTAGTGCTGCCCGTTTTATATGCCTACGTGAACAACGCTAAACTAGGTGTGATGAAAAACAACCTTAGCATTAATAAAAAGGCATTAACAATTCTCCTACTTGTTTCTTCCTTTAGTGGTTTTTCGCAAACCAAGTTAAATCTGGAAGACTTAATGGTTCTCTCCTTAGAAAACAACAAAGGAATCCAAGCGGGCGCTTTAATGGTTGAGCAGGCGGAGGCACTCAAGGGCACTGCATTTGAATTCGACAAAATGGATATTTATTATCAATACGACGAAAACAACCTTGCCATAAACGGGAATCCTTTACGGGTTTTTGGGGCACAGCAACAGTTCGAGTTCCCCACGGTGTACGGTGCAAAAAATAGATTGCAGAGAACCAACCATGAGTTTCAAAAGTCTTCTTTCGAAATTAAGAAAAAACAGCTCTTCCAGTCGCTGAGCACTGCGTATTACGAATATCAAACCTTGCAGCAAAAAGCTAAAATGTATGGTACTTTGGACAGTATCTACAAAAAATTTGCCCATGCGGCCAACCGACGATTTGAACTAGGCGAGACCAATTATCTCGAAAAGGTCACTGCCACAGCAAAACAACGACAGATTGCCAATGCATACGCCAAGTTAAAACAGGAAATTTTAACCACTCATGTCAAAATTATGAGCTTGGTGCAGTCCGGGGATACGCTATCGATCTTAACCGAAAAACCGGAAAAGCTCAAAGTGCTCAACCAACAAGGAATGATGCCCACCGAGGCTTCATTTTTGGACAACCGCCAGGCCATGAGCCATGCAGAAAAAAGCTTGGAGGAAAATAGGTTGCTTCCTGATCTAAGCCTTGAATATTTTCAGGGCACAAACAACAATCTGGGAACATCGCTCTACGGTATCCAATTTGGGGTTCGTATTCCTATTTTCTTTTTTGGACACAGCAGCAGGGTAAAGTCTTCTAAAATTCGCACCAAAATAACGGAGATGGAAAATACGGAAATTACCGTTGTCGTGAACCAACGTTACAAAACCTTATTGACCCAATTGGAACAGCAGACCAAGGAACTCTCCTACTACGAAGAAGAGGGCAGGCTGCTCTCCGACCAAATTCTGAAAGCGGCCATTGGAAATTTTCAGAATGGGGAAATCGATTTTTTCCAATACATCCAAAGCTTGGAAAACGCATACGACATCCAACTCAACTATCTGGATGTCCTCAACGAGTACAATAAAACTGTAATAGCCATTAATTATTTGACCATAACACTATAACCATGAAACATATATTTTCACTCGCCGTACTTTTCCTCCTTTTGATGGGATGCGGTAAAAATAACAAACCTGAAACAGAATCCGAAACACAAGAGGAGAAATCCGGAATTGTGGTAACACAGGCGCAGTTCCAATCCAATGGTTTTACATTGGGAAAACTGGAAAAAAGAGCGTTCCCAAAAATTGTGGAGACTTCGGGAACAATAGATGTTCCCCCGGAGAATCGTGCCAGTATCACTGCATTTATGGGCGGTTTTGTAAAAACCACCTCCTTACTGATCGGAGACCAAGTAAAAAAAGGGCAATTGGTGGTCACCTTGGAAAATCAGGAATTTGTGAAGATGCAACAGGAGTATCTGGAGGTTTTTAATCAATTGGATTTTTTAAGATCAGAATTTGAAAGGAACCAGACCCTTTTTGAAGAGAAAATCGCTTCACAAAAAAATTATCTTCTGGCCAAGAGCAATTACGAAACGGCGAAGGCCCGTTACCAAGGGCTAAAAGAGCAATTACAAATGCTGAACATTTCGCCCAGCAAGGTGGAACAGGGCAACATCACCTCCGTAACTCCTATTTACGCCCCAATTTCGGGCAGTGTTACCCAAATGAACGTGGCCAAAGGAAGCTATGTCTCCCCTGCTACGGAAATCTTGGAGATTATGGACAATGATCATATCCACTTGGAACTTACCGTTTTTGAAAAGGACATTTTAAGAGTAAAAAAGGACCAAAAAATACGTTTCCGAATTCCAGAAGCTTCGGAAAATGTATTCGATGCCAAGGTATATCTGGTCGGGAAATCCATAGATGATGATACACGAACCATCCAAGTGCACGGTCATTTAGAACACGAGGAAGATGCCAACTTTCTGCCTGGGATGTTCGTAGAGGCCATGATTTTGACAGATACCGCACAAAATACATCGCTTCCCGAAGAAGCCGTAATCGAGTCGGAAGGCACCTTTTATGTACTCCGTTTAATCGAACAAAAAGATGGAAACTATGTTTTTGAACGTATCCCGATAGAAAAAGGCAACACATTCGATGGCTACACCGAACTGAACTCTTCCGGACTAACGGAAACCGATCGGTTTTTGACCAAAGGTGTTTTTGATTTGATCGGTGGGTAACGATCAGCTCAGCCCGACATCCAAGGTCATCATAATTATAAATCCACCGATAAAGCCCATGGTGGCAATATCGGTGTATTTGTCCTGTTGTGTTTCGGGAATAACCTCTTCCACGACCACAAAGATCATTGCTCCAGCCGCAAAAGCAAGGGCATATGGCAAAATAGGCTCAAAGGTCAATACCGCCCAAGCCCCCAATACACCAGCAATGGGTTCCACTATGGCAGAAGCCTGACCGTACATCCAACTTTTTCTTCGGCTAAGTCCGTGCCTGCGCATAGGTACGGCTACGGCGAATCCTTCCGGGAAATTTTGCAATCCAATACCCAGTGCCAATGCGACGGCCCCGCCAATGGTAGCACCCTCAAAACCAGAAGCTACACCACCAAACAAAACCCCGACCGCCAATCCTTCGGGAATATTGTGCAATGTAATGGCCAAAACCAACAGCGTGGTGCGGTGCCAAGGAGTCTTCACACCTTCGGCTTCATCCATTTTAAAATTAATATGGATATGCGGCAATACCTTGTCCAATCCAAAAATAAAGAGTGCACCCATTAAAAAGCCCACAGCTGCGGGAATCACCTTAATAAAACCATCGCCAGGGCTCATTTCGATTCCCGGTGCCAAAAGGCTCCAAAAACTGGCTGCGACCATTACACCACCGGTAAAACCCAACATTCCATCCATCAAAGCCCTGTTTGGGCTTTTGAACAAAAAAACAAGACCCGCTCCGGCAGCTGTCAGTCCCCAAGTGAACAATGTGGCGTAAAGGGCCGCCAAAATTGGGTCAATGCTTTTAAAGTATTCGATTACAACTTCCATTAACTATTCTTTTTTACAAATAAATTTGATGCTATTTGGTGTGATATACGCATTTCGTTCCCATCCATTAGAATACGTAGGGAATTATCAAAATCTTCTTTGTCCACTACTTGAATTGTATTTCCCAAAGCTATTTTGTTCTTGTCCAAAAACTTGAGAAACGGTACGGATGAATCCTTTACCCCTACACAAACTCCTTGGCCCCCTACAGGCAACTCACTCAACAATTGCTTGTCTCTTTCCTGAAATTCGCCATTTTTGGTAGGTATTGGGTCTCCGTGCGGGTCATACTTTGGAAAATCCAAGAGCTCATCTATTTTATCGATGAGCTTTTCGCTTTTAATATGCTCCAATTGTTCGGCCACTTCGTGTACCTCGTCCCATGTAAAATCCAATTTCTCCACTAAAAAAACCTCCCATAACCGATGTTTTCTAATAATGGACAAGGCCGTTTTTACGCCAAAATCGGAGAGGGACACTCCTTGATATTTTACATAATCCACCAAACCTTTTTCCGCCAATTTCTTTGCCATATCGGTAACCGAAGAGGGTTTTGTATCCATCTGTTCGGCAATGGCATTGGTGCTGATGGATTTTGATCCTCCCCCTCCCAAATGGTAAATAGTCTTTATATAATTCTCTTCCGATCGGGTCATCAAAAAAATATTTTTTCAAAAATACATTTTTATTTGACAAAATCTATTTTTAGTTTTGTCTAAATTTATATTTATACAGCTATAAAATCATGCGCAAACACGTTACTTTATTTATAATTGGATTACTTGGAATGCTAGGATTCTCTCAAACAGCATCCATAAGTGGCACTGTTTCGGATAGCGGCGAACCTTTGCCTTTGGCGAATATTATACTCAAGGGGACCAAAATGGGCACGGCCACCGATATTGACGGCCTATATGAGATTACAGCTATTCCGCCAGGAGACTATATATTGCTGGTTACTTCTTTAGGGTATTTGCCCTACGAAACCACGATCGGTTTGGGTCAAAACGAATCTAAAACCATCAACATACGGCTCGAAGCATCGGCACAGAATCTTGAAGAAACTGTTGTAACAGGCACCCTAAAACCCGTTAGCCGATTGGAAAGCCCTGTTCCAGTAGAGGTATACTCCCCTACTTTTTTAAAAAAGAACCCAACAGCCAGTGTGTTCGATGCGCTTCAAAATGTGAACGGGGTTCGCCCACAGATCAATTGTAACGTATGCAACACGGGCGACATCCACATAAACGGATTGGAAGGGCCGTACACCCTTGTGCTTATCGATGGCATGCCCATTGTGAGCGGCTTGGGTACTGTGTACGGTTTAACAGGTATTCCCAACTCCCTTATTGAGCAAATTGAAATCGTAAAAGGCCCAGCTTCCTCACTTTATGGTAGTGAAGCGGTTGGTGGATTGATCAACATCATCACAAAAAATGCCTTGAGCGCTCCCGAATTTTTTGCCGATGCCTTTGCCACAGGCTGGGGCGAGTACAACTTGGACATTGGAAGTAGAATCGGTATCGGTAAAAAAACAGACCTGCTTTTGGGCGTTAATTACTTTAATTATGATAATCCGATGGATAACAACAATGATAATTTTACAGATGTTACCCTTCAAGATCGTATTTCAATCTTTCAAAAATGGAACTTTAAGCGCGCAAACAACCGATTGTTTTCTTTAGCCGGACGTTTTTTCTATGAGGATCGCTGGGGCGGCGAAATGCAATGGACACCAGAGTTCCGAGGCGGCGACGAAATTTATGGGGAAAGTATTTACACGCGTAGGTGGGAAGTTTTGGGAAAATATCAGTTGCCTGTTGAGGAAAAGTTTCTTTTATCGTTTTCCTACAACGACCACAACCAGAACTCGGTATATGGCGACACTGAATATTTAGCGGATCAACGCATAGGTTTTGCCCAGTTGACTTGGGACAATACTGCCGGAAATCACGATCTATTGTTCGGCTCCGCTGTTCGATACAATTATTACGATGACAATACTCCGGCTACCATAAAAGCGGACAATATTTGGATTCCCAGTCTTTTTGCCCAGGATGAATACTCGTTTGCTCCCAAACATTCATTTTTGGCTGGATTACGATATGATTACGATAGGCGACATGGAAATATTTTTACGCCGAGGGCCGCTTACAAATGGAAGATTTCCGATAACGATATATTTCGTGTAAACGCAGGCACTGGTTTTCGGGTTGTGAACCTATTTACCGAAGATCATGCTGCTCTTACCGGATCAAGGGAGGTTATAATAACCGAAGAACTAAAGCCCGAAAGATCCGTTAACCTGAACCTCAACTATTTAAAGAAAATTTATAGCAATAACGGAACTTTTGTGGGAATCGATGCCTCTGCATTCTACACCAGGTTTTCCAATGTAATCCTACCCGACTACGAAACCAATCCCAACCAGATTATATACGATAACCTTGATGGCAAATCCGTTTCGCAGGGAATCAGTGCCAATTTGGACATCGCTTTACCAAGTGGTCTTAAACTTATGGCCGGTGCAACGTGGCAAGATGTCAGCAGCACAGAAAACGGCATTAGCCAACAACAGATCCTTACCGAAAGCATTACCGCTACTTGGGGCATTACCTATAGCTTTCGCCAGCTCAATTTAACTGTAGACTATACAGGGAATTTATATGGCCCTATGCGATTACCGTTACTGGGGGAGTTGGATCCCAGGGATGAATATTCCCCGACTTGGAGCATTCAGAACATCCAATTTACCTACAAGGGTCTTTCTAATTTCGAGTTTTATGGAGGTATAAAAAATCTTTTAGATTGGACCCCGAACCGAGGTAATCCGTTTATTATTGCACGGGCCAACGACCCATTCGATAAAGAAGTCACCTTTGATGGCAATAGTAATGCTGTGGCCACTCCCAACAACCCTTATGCCCTTACTTTTGATCCCAGTTATGTTTACGGTACCAACCAGGGCATCCATGGGTTCTTTGGTTTAAGGTATACTGTTTTTTAGGGTGAAGAAAGTTTGGTTATCTTTAAACCCATGCCCCACTTCGACTACATTATTATAGGTGCAGGAGCCTCAGGCCTTTTGCTTGCAAATGCCCTGGGCAAAGATGCGTTCTTTGCTTCCAAATCCATTTTGGTGCTGGATAAGGACGACAAAACAACAAACGATCGTACTTGGTGCTTTTGGGAACGTGGCAAAGGTGAATTCGACCATCTCATCCATAAAACATGGAATTCAATCCATGTGGGCGGGCAGCAGCTTCAAAAATCAACTTCAATTGCCCCGTACACATACAAAATGCTCCGCGGTATTGACTTCTACAATTACTTTTTACCAAAGGTAAAAGCCTTCCCCAACATTACTTGGATTCAGGAAGAAGTGCAACAGATCGAAGATCAAGAGCATGAGGTCGTAGTGACCACTTCTTCTCAAAAATTTGGCGGACAAACGGTATTTTCCAGTCTTTATAATCCGTCCATTCCACTACAACAACAGAAATACCCAGTTTTACAGCAACATTTTGTAGGATGGCAAATTAAAACCAAACAGTCGGTATTTAATGATAAAGAGGCGACTTTTATGGATTTTTCCGTGCCCCAAAAAGGGAATACCCGATTTATGTACGTGCTTCCCTTTTCAAAAAACGAGGCTTTATTGGAATACACACTTTTCTCCGCCAATCTATTGGAAAAATATGAGTATGAGGATGCCATAAAAGCATATATTAAAGATAATTTTGGTGATATTGACTACCGTGTAACAGAAACGGAATATGGAAGCATTCCCATGACCTGCTACCCGTTCCATCAAAACAACACCGATCGTGTTTATAATATCGGCATTACTGGTGGATGGGCAAAACCCAGTACGGGCTATACTTTTTACAACACTGCAAAGCAGGTGCCCAAGTTGGTCGAATATTTGAAATCGGGAGAGCCCTTGTCCGGTTTTTATCAAAAAAACAGATTTTTGTTTTACGACATGCTTCTGTTAGATATCTTATTTGAACACAACCATTGTGGACACGAGATTTTTGAATCCATGTTCAAAAGAAGAAAGGCATCCTTAATACTAAAATTTCTGGAAAATGAGACCAATATTTGGGAAGAACTGCAGATCGTAACGGCTCCTCGACCATTACCTTTTATAAGAGCTTTGTTTAAACGATTGTTTTAAACGGTCCTTTCCATTAAACTTTCCCCAAATTGCTGTAGCAGCGCCTTACTTTGTTCTGGCAGTTTGGTTTCGTCCAATGCACGGAATGCCATTTGTGTATACTTTTTTATGGCCTTCCTGGTTTCTTCGACCGCTCCACTTTCTTCAAATATGGTTTTCACTGCCTCTACTTTTGTCGAGGAATCCTCAGGTTTAATGGAATATAGGTGCAACAAGCCTTCTTTATCATCTTTGGTGGCGCCTTGGAGTGCCTTTAGGTATAAATAGGTCTTCTTGTTTTCTATAATATCCCCGCCTATCTGTTTTCCAAAGGTCTCCGGGTTGCCAAAGGCATCCAAAAAATCGTCCTGTAACTGAAAAGCGATCCCCAAGTTTCTTCCGAACTCGTAAATGGCATCGGCGTCTTTTGGGTCCGCATCTGCAACGATTGCCCCCATCTTCATGGCCGCAGCGACCAAAACGGAGGTTTTATACTCGATCATTTTTAAGTATTCGGGGATGGTCACATCGTCCCGTGTCTCAAAATCAACATCGTATTGTTGGCCTTCGCATACTTCCAAAGCGGTTTTGCTGAATAATTTAGTGAGCTCGAAATAGGTTTTTACCGGGTAGCCCTCAAAAAACTGATAAGACAGTATCAACATAGCATCTCCAGAGAGAATTCCAGTATTTATATCCCATTTTTCGTGCACCGTGGTCTTTCCCCGTCTTAACGGGGCATCATCCATAATATCATCGTGAACCAAGGAGAAGTTATGGAACATCTCAATGGCCAAAGCAGCATCCATGGCTTTTTCGGCCTTGCCCCCAAATGCTTCGGCCGTCATCAGGGCAAGTATTGGGCGTAATCGTTTACCGCCCAATCCCAAAATATACTGGACCGGTTCGTACAAATTCCGTGGGTCCGTAATTTGTGTTCTTGCTTGGAGATGCGTAACAAACTGCTCTCTATACTTACTAATGATATCGATATCTGACATGGGGCCAAAAATACGCTCAAAAAATTGATTTTGGCCAAAGGCCCAACCCAAAATCCGGTTTAGGGTAAACGCATTTGACATGAACAGGATTTAAAAAAATATAGAAATACTGCAATAGAAAATTTTTTCATCGTCTCTATAGATGTAGCGCAACCTGATTTGACCGAATGACAGCCAAAAACGACAACCATAACAATTTGACCACCTTTTTTAACGAGGAGTATGGTTCGTTGCGGTCTTATGTAAAATCCAGGATCAGGGATACATCGGAACAGGACGCAGAAGATATTGTACAGGATGTTGCCCTACGGATATTTTCCCGGCCCGAGGATGCCATTCCCATAACCAATGTGGGCGGGTTTGTTTACAATGCAATACGGAACAGGATCATTGATATTATGCGAGGCAAAAAAGAGAAAAAACTCCCCAGCGAAGAAATCGACAGGCAATGGAGGGAATTTGCGGAGTTTTTCTACGGAGATGCGGATAATAGTTATTCCACAGAAATGGAGCAGGCCCTAAAAAAGGCCGTGGAAGACCTTAAACCCGTGTACCGCGACATTGTGATCGCCATAGATTTTGAAGGATACAATTATAAACAGATTGCAAAAAGAACCGGAATACCGGCAGGCACTTTAATGTCCAGAAGGCACAGGGCCATGTCGGAGCTATCAAAAAAATTAGAAAAAATAAAAGAACCTGAATATGGAAACTAATCAAGTGTTTGAAAAACAAGTAGAAAAAAAGGTGGAAAAATATGTCAAAAAAGGAGTGAAGATTTTGGCAATAATCGTTCTTGGAGGAATCCTCTTCCTTTTGGCCAATTATGTATTAATGCGTTTATGGAACTGGCTTATGCCCGACCTGTTCGGCGCGGGAACAGTAACCTACTGGCAAGCGTTGGGCATTTTTGTGTTGGCTAAACTTTTGTTCGGCTTTGGAGGTGGAGGCAGCAAAGGCAAAGGCAAATCCTCCCATAAAAAGAAATTAAGGTCTTCGCATAAATGTGCAACATGGAGAAGGGATTTTGATGAATGGAAGCATTACGATCAATACTGGAGAGAAGAAGGCGAAGAAGCTTTTAAAGCCTATGTAGAAAAAATCAAAAACGAAAATCATGGTACAACAAAAGAAGAGTAAGGAAAAGAAAAAATACGTGTTACGTTTTAGCCCTTTTTTTTGGAGACTGGGACATATTGCTAGCGACAGCTCCAAAAAGAATACGCAACTGAGCCCATTGGTTATTGCCAGCAAGGACCCCGATTATAACAAATAGACAACCTCTCGTTAAAAAATTGTAAAACCAAGGAAACTTTTTTTGTTTTTAAAGTTTCCGTGTTTAACTTTGCCCCTGATTATGAGGGAAAAAATAATTCAGAAAGCGACCGAAATGTTCTTAAACCTAGGGTTTAAGAGCGTTACCATGGACGATTTGGCGCACGAAATGGGCATTTCCAAAAAAACGATCTATTCCCATTACAAAAACAAAACCGATCTGGTACAACAAACCGCAATGGCCATGTCCGATTTTATTGTCTGTGGCATAGACGATATCGTGAGCTTACAAAAGAACCCTATTGAGGAACTGTATGAGATCAAGAGGTTTGTAATGACCCATTTAAAAGATGAAAAATCATCACCCTTGTACCAGCTCCAAAAATATTACCCAAAAATACACTCGGCCCTTAAAGAAATCCAATTCGAAAGCACCCATCGCTGTGTAGCCGACAATGTAAAACGTGGCATGGAACTGGGCATTTATAGAGACAACCTTAACGTGGAATTTGTTTCCAGAATTTACTTTATGGGCATTACCAGTATCAAGGACAACAGCATGTTTCCCACAGAAATATTTAGTAAAGCCGAAATACTAGATCTCTATTTAGAATATCACTTAAGGGGCATTGTAACCCCCGAGGGAAGAAAAATACTCAATTCAATCATCAATTCAAACAAAGAATAAATGCGAAAAACGTTATTCAGCCTGTTATTTATAATGTCTTGGCTGGCATCTGCTCAAGATGCACCGCCAAGCTTTAGCCTGGATCAGGCCATTGCACATGCATTGGAGCATAACTACAGTGCCCAGAATGCCGAAAGAGATGTCCTGGATGCGCAAAAACAAAAATGGGAAACCATTGCTACAGGACTTCCCCAGATCAATGGTGCCGTTAGCTATCAGAACCAGTTAAAACAACCCGTATCGCAGATTCCCGCCGAGTTTTTTGGTGGAGAACCCGGCACATTTCAAGAAGTGGTGTTTGGTCAGGCACAATCCATGTCGGCAACAGCTACCTTGACACAGCAAATTTTTGACGGATCATACATCGTAGGAGTACAAGCCACCAAAACATTTTTGGAGTATAGCCAGAACAACAAGGAGAAAACCGAACTGGAAGTAAGGAAGTCGGTAGTAGAGGCCTATGGCAACGTTCTATTGGCACAAGAAAGTGTATTGATCTCCGAAAGGAACAAAGCCACATTGGAGGAAAACCTCTACGAAACCAAACGTATTTATGAAAATGGTCTTGGTGACGAAGAAAGTGTGGATCAATTGCAGATTACACTATCCACAGTGGACAATCAACTCAAAAATGCCCGTCGAATGGAGAAGATAACACTCCAAATGCTCAACCTTGTATTGGGACTCCCGATAGATACCCCAACCATACTGAGCGAGAATTTGGACGACCTTACCCAAAAACAAATTGACCTTGCTCTGATCGATACCCCATTCGATATAGAAAACAATGTAGATTACAAAATGGCACAGAACCTTAACGAACAAAGAGAGTTGGAGCTAAAATTGGCCAAAAGTTATGCCTTGCCCACATTGAACGCCTTTGTAAACTATGGCGGAAACTCTTTTAGCGATAGTTTTAATTTTTTAAATAGCGGGCAGCAATGGTTCGGATCATCCATTTTAGGGATAGACCTCAATATTCCCATTTTTAGTTCATTTAAAAGAAGTGCGGGCACTCAGCGCGCCAAAATTGCCTTGGACAAGGCCAAAACACAATTTACAGAAGCTCAAGCACAGATACGTCTACAATTGGAAAGTGCCAAAAGTGATTATATCCTTGCCATAGAGCAATACGGCACCTCCAAGGACAACCTGGAACTGGCCGAGCGTATCGAGAAAAAAAATCAAATAAAATATTCCGAAGGATTGGCCACCAGTTTTGAACTGAGACAGGCGCAGACACAATTATATTCCAGCCAACAGGAGTATTTGCAATCCATGGTCGATGTAATCAACAAAAAGACCGAATTGGAAAACATCATAAACAAATAATAAAGAAAACCATTCCATCATGAAAAAAGCAATATATATAACACTAACCGCAGCGGTTTTGGCTTCATGCGGGGGCAATGGCAACAAATCTTTGGAGAAAGCACTTAGCAGCCAAGATGTTGAGGTAATCCGTGCCAAGCATGCCGAAATTTCAATAGAAAAGAAAGCGTTGGAGAGCCAATTAAAATCCTTGGATTCCGCCATTGCACTGTTGGATGGTTCTGCCAAGTTACCATTGGTGACCACCATAGAAGTACATCCTCAAAGGTTTGATCATTACCTGGAATTACAAGGAGATGTAATGACCAAGCAAAATGTACTTATTTATCCAGAAATGTCCGGAACACTGAACAAAGTGTATGTAAAGGAAGGACAAAAAGTAACCAAGGGACAGCTATTGGCCACTATTGATGATGGAGGCTTATCCAGCCAATTGGCACAACTTAGAACACAGGCCGAATTGAGCAAAACCACTTTTGAACGCCAAAAAAGACTGTGGGAACAGAACATTGGTTCCGAAATACAATACCTACAGGCAAAAACCAATTACGAAGCGCAACAAAGTGCCGTAAAACAAATGGAAAGTCAGGTTGGCAAATCCAGTATACGGGCCCCTTTTACAGGAATTATAGACGACGTGATCAAAGATCAAGGCACAGTGGTAAGCCCAGGTCCAGGTTCCGAGGTATTCCGCATAGTAAATCTATCCAATATGTACATCGAAGTTGAAGTACCGGAAAGCCATTTGCAAAACGTAACCCCAGGAAAAGATGTAAAAGTATATTTCCCGGTACTGGGCGATAGCGTTAACACAAAAATTAGACAGACCGGTAATTTTATAAACCCCAGCAACCGTTCGTTTACCGCAGAAATCCCCGTGCCAAGTCACGATGGCAAAATAAAACCGAACCTTACCGCACGTGTAATGATCAACGATTATACCAGCGAAAATGCCATTTTGATCCCACAAAGTATATTATCCGAAAATGCGGATGGAGAACAATATGTATTGTTGGTAGCCGCAGATTCCATTGAGAATAATCCAGTGGCCAAAAAAGTGGTCATAAAAACAGGAAAAACACAAGGCGATTACGTAGAAGTACTCTCCGGCATCAACGAAGGTGATGCCATAATAGACGAAGGTGCCAGAAGCGTAAAAGAAGGGCAACAAGTGAATATAAAAAATAGCTAGACAGCCAAAGTACAGACTATGAGCAAACAAAAGAAAAGCGTAGACAAGGAATTTGGGCTGTCGTCATGGGCCATAGATAACCAGACCACAATGTATGTGCTAATTTTGGTTATCCTTATTCTGGGCGGTATGGCATACTTTAGTATGCCCAGGGAAAGTTTTCCCGAAGTAAAGGAAACCAAGATTTACATTAGTTCCATTTACCCGGGCAACACCGCAGAGGATATCGAAAAACTGATTACGGATCCTTTGGAGGACGAGCTCAAGACCGTAAGCAATCTTGTGGAAATCACCTCTACCTCGCAGGAGGATTATTCCATGATCATTGTTGAGTTTGATGAGAACATCTCCGTAGAAGCTGCCCTGCAAAAGGTAAAAGACGAAGTAGATTCCAAGACCGCCGGCGAAGATTGGCCCACATTTAACGGTGCCAAGGTCGAGCCAAACGTATTCGATCTTAGTCTTTCCGAAGAAATGCCCATCCTTAACATCAACATCTCCGGAGATTACCCCATTGAAAGACTAAAAGAATTTGGGGAATATCTGGAAGATGAGATAGAAGGTCTCCAAGAAATCAAACAAGTAGATATTCGAGGTGCCCAAGAAAAAGAGGTGGAGGTTGCCGTGGACATCTATAAAATGATGGCGGCAAAAGTGAGCTTTAACGATGTGATAAATAGCATCAACAACGAAAACCTGACCACATCCGCAGGTAACCTAATTGCCAGTGGACAACGCCGAACCATCAGAATTGTAGGGGAAATAGACAAACCCCAGGACCTACGGGACTTTGTGGTAAAATCGGAAAATGGAAACCCCATTTACCTAAAGGACATTGCCAAAATTTCGTTTAAAGAAGAGGATAAAACAACCTACGCACGTGAATTTGGCGAACCCGTGGTAATGCTAGATGTAAAAAAACGTTCTGGAAAAAACATGGTGGCCGCGGTTGACCAGATCAAAGTAATCGTAGAGGATGCCATAGAAAACGAATTTCCGCAAGACCTTAAAGTTACCATCGCCAACGACCAGTCCTCCAAGACCATTGGTCAGGTGGACGATTTGGTGAACAACATCATCTTCGGGATCATATTAGTGGTAACGGTATTGATGTTCTTCTTAGGATTTAAAAATGCCCTGTTCGTAGGTTTTGCCATCCCAATGTCCATGTTTATGTCGCTAATGATCCTGGATGTAATGGGGTATACCATGAACACCATGATCCTTTTTGGTTTGATCATGGGACTAGGTATGTTGGTGGACAACGGTATTGTGGTCGTAGAGAACATTTACCGACTCATGGATGAGGAAAAAATGCCTCGGATAGAAGCGGCGAAAAAAGGAATAGGCGAGATCGCTTTTCCCATTATTATATCCACATTGACCACAGTAGCAGCATTTGTTCCGCTCGGCCTATGGCCAGGGATCATGGGGCAGTTTATGAAATATTTCCCCATAACGCTTTCCGTGGTTTTAGGTTCATCCCTTTTTGTGGCCATCTTCTTCAACTCGGTATTGGTATCCCGATACATGACCACCGAAGACAAGGAAATGCCATTAAAGCAGATTATTCGGATCACTTCTATCATCTCGGTGATCGGAATACTCATCATTATTTTTGGAGGAGCATATCGATCATTGGGGACTTTAATGGTGGTAACCGCCATTATGCTCTGGATCTATCGCCTGTTTCTTAGAAATTGGGCCAATACTTTTCAGAATAAGATCCTGCCCAATTGGGAAAGAATGTACGAAAAAACCTTGCGGTATGCCTTATCTGGGAGAAAACCTATCTTTATTTCGATCATCACTTTTGTATTGCTTTTGATAGCCTTTGCAGGATTTGGCGCATCGGTAGGAAGCCAACGGACCAAAGTAGAGTTCTTCCCGGACAATAAGCCCAACCAAATCATAGTGTATATTGAATATCCGGAGGGTACCGATATCGAAAAAACCAACAAAATAACCAAGGATATTGAAGGTAGGGTCTACGACATTATCAACTCCGAAGCTTATATGCACGGTGATTACAATTTTATGACCGAAAGTGCGGTATCTCAAGTAGGGGAAGGCGCCGGTAACCCACAAACCGATGGTGGTTCCAGTGCCGAAATGCCCAACAGGGGTAAAATTACCGCTACATTCCGAGAATTTAAGTACCGTGAAGGAGCAGATAGTGAGGAGTTGCTCAAAAAAGTGCAGACAGCGCTTAAAGATGTTTATCCAGGGGTTGCCATTTCTGTAGAAAAGGATGCGGTAGGACCTCCAGTAGGTTATCCCATCAACATAGAATTGGAAGGTGAGGATTATACGGAGCTGATCACCACAGCGGAACGCATGCGAAACTTTATCAACTCTCGAAATATTCCGGGTATAGATGAATTAAAAATCGACGTTAACAAATCCAAACCTTCTCTTTTGGTTCAAGTGGACCGCAAAAAAGCAGGTGAGTTAGGGGTTGCCACCGGGCAGGTGGGCCAACAACTGCGAAGCTCCATTTTTGGTTCCAAGGCAGGAATCTATAAAGAAGGTGGCGAGGATTATGATATTTATGTGCGGTTCAACAAAGATGACAGGTACAACACCAGTGCCCTGTTCAACCAACGAATAACTTTTAGAGACCCTTCCAGCGGGCAGATCAAGGAGGTTCCCATTTCAGCGGTCACCAAACAAACCAATAGCACCGGGTTCAGTGCCATTAAGCACCGCGATGTAAAACGCGTGGTTACCGTGTACTCGGCTTTGGCATCGGGGTATACAGATGCAGGAGCGATTGTTGGAAAAATACAAGAGGAAATGAACGATTTTGAGAATCTTCCAAGTGATATCAAAATAGATTATACCGGACAGATCGAGGAACAAAACAAGCAGATGGCTTTTTTAATGGGTGCTTTTTTCACCGGACTTGGACTTATCTTTTTTATTCTGATTTTCCAGTTCAACTCCATAAGCAAGCCAGGTATTATTATGTTGGCGATATTCCTAAGCTTGATCGGGGTTTTTGGTGGAATTGTTGCCACAGGCAGCGCATTTGTTATTATGATGACCATGATGGGGATTATCTCCCTTGCGGGTATTGTAGTGAATAACGGTGTGGTACTGTTGGACTACACCCAATTGTTGATCGACAGAAGAAAAGTAAAGCTGGGACTTGAAGAAGAAGATTTATTGGAGTCCGAAGATTTAATGGAAGCGGTGATCAAAGGCGGAAAAGCAAGGCTTAGACCTGTATTACTTACGGCCATCACCACAATTTTAGGTCTAATACCATTGGCCACAGGATTCAACATTAACTTTTTTACCTTGATGAGCGAGTTCAATCCCAACATATATTTTGGTGGGGACAATGTAATATTCTGGGGACCTTTGGCATGGACGGTAATTTACGGTCTGTTGGTAGCTACCTTCTTAACATTGGTAGTGGTGCCTATCCTGTTCAGTTTGGTCTACAAACTTAAGATCAAAATTCGAAACGGCAGATTAAAAAAAACAAGATCGTAAACAAACACCAATTCCCGAGCAAGCTTAAAGAGATATAATAAAAAAGCGGCGGCCAAATTTGGCCGCCGCTTTTTTTAAACACTGATTTTAAATTATTGGTTGACCGTAACGGCATCGCCTTGGCTCCAATTCTTTACTTGGGCAATACGATTGTCCGTAAAATCGACCTCACTTAACACATCGTTCTGCCAAAAAAACCATTTTCCGGTCTTTTGTCCGTTTTCGTATTGGCCGGTGGCAATTTTTTTACCTTGAACATTGAACATTACCCAATCACCATGTAACTTTCCGTTCAACATATAACCGGTCTGGGCAATTTCGCCATTGTCATGAAAATAAGTGGCTTTCACCATTTTTCCCATTTTTTCAAAGGTCGGCTTTGTATCTTGAGCCGATACGCTAACCGCAAACATCACCGCCAAAAATAATACTGCTTTTTTCATATTTTATGGGATTTTAATATTGTTAGTACTTAATGATAACGACACAAAGTTACTTAAATTTTACTTTAAATACACTTTTACATAACTTTTTGTTTACGTTAAATTAACTTTAAAGTCTTTATTAGCTGTTTTTCAGTGTTTTACGATGTCGTCAATTACGGGTAACACCCCTGATTATCGAACATTTTAACCTTTAATCCCCTTAATATTACTCAAGAATCTATTCTAATGTTAATTTAATGTTACGTAAAATTGATCTGGTCAGCTCTATTTGGGTCCAAAAAAATACTTACGTCAGAAAATCGACATATCCCCTTTAAAATACGCACATTACTATTAAATTTGCGCTCTTATACTAGGTAACATGTACAGAAGTAATACTTGTGGTGCATTAAGGGCATCGGATATAGGTTCAGAAGTAATTTTAAGCGGTTGGGTCCACAAAGTACGCGACAAAGGCTTTGTTGCTTGGGTAGATCTTCGTGATAGATATGGTATCACCCAATTGGTTTTTGATGAAGAACGCTCGTCCAAAACACTTTTGGAACAAGCTCGCGAGCTGGGTCGTGAAACCGTTATCCAAGCAAAGGGCGAGGTAATCGAACGTGCCTCAAAAAACCCCAATATTCCTACAGGTGAAATTGAAGTGCTTGTCACCGAACTTACCGTGCTGAACCATTCCCTACTCCCTCCATTTACCATTGAAGATGAGACCGATGGCGGAGAGGACATCCGAATGAAATACCGATACTTGGATATTCGTAGAAACCCGGTAAAGAACAAACTTATTTTTAGGCATAAGGTTTCCATGGAAGTTCGAAAATACCTTTCCGACCAAGGTTTTATCGACATTGAAACCCCATATTTGATCAAGTCCACCCCAGAAGGCGCCAGGGATTTTTTGGTGCCCAGCCGTATGAACGAAGGACAGTTCTACGCCCTCCCCCAATCCCCACAAACATTTAAGCAGTTGCTCATGGTCGGGGGAATGGACAAGTATTTTCAGATTGTAAAATGTTTTAGGGACGAAGATCTACGTGCCGACCGTCAGCCTGAGTTCACACAAATAGACTGTGAAATGGCATTTGTGGAACAAGAAGATATCCTGAATACTTTTGAAGGACTAACGAAACATCTTTTAAAAGAGATCAAGGGTGTAGAAGTAGATGAGTTTCCTCGCATTTCCTATGACGATGCCATGCGATTATATGGTAACGACAAACCCGACATTCGATTTGGCATGCAGTTCGGAGAACTGAACAAAGTCGCACAACATAAGGATTTTAATGTATTCAATTCCGCAGAACTGGTGGTTGGTATCGCCGTTCCGGGAGCTGCTTCCTATACCCGAAAAGAAATAGACGGGCTAATTGATTGGGTCAAGCGCCCACAGGTAGGCGCCAAAGGGATGGTCTACGTTAAATGTAATGAAGATGGCACCTACAAATCTTCCGTGGACAAGTTCTATGACCAAGACGACCTTGCCAATTGGGCCCAAACGACCGGAGCAAAACCAGGAGACCTTATCTGTGTGCTATCTGGCAACACCAACGAAACCCGAGCTCAATTGAGCGCATTGCGAATGAAGCTCGCCGAACGATTGGGACTAAGAAAACCAGATGAGTTCGCTCCATTGTGGGTAATAGATTTTCCGTTATTGGAATTGGATAAAGAAACTGGGGACTACCACGCCATGCACCACCCATTTACCTCTCCAAAACCCGGACAATTGGAACTATTGGAAACAAATCCGGGCGAAGTAAAAGCCAATGCTTATGATTTGGTGCTTAACGGAAACGAAATAGGTGGTGGTTCCATTCGGATCTATGACAAAGAAATACAGGCAACCATGTTCAAACACTTGGGCTTTACCCAAGAAGAAGCCAAAGCACAATTTGGGTTCTTAATGGACGCCTTTCAATATGGAGCTCCACCCCATGGAGGTATCGCATTTGGCCTGGACAGATTGGTAGCTATTCTGGGTGGCCAAGAAACCATTCGCGATTTTATTGCTTTCCCCAAAAACAACAGTGGACGGGATGTAATGATCGATGCGCCAGCAAACATAGATGACGAGCAATTAAAAGAACTCCATTTAAAATTGGACCTATGATAAATCAAAATCCCGTTCCATGAGCGGGATTTTTTAATACTTTTAATAGTATTATATACCTCAATGCCCTACAGCAACAAAAAACTGTATACCAAATTTCTTAAATGGCGATATAGAAATATCTCCAACAGGACCTTCATTCAAATAATGAGCCTGATCGTAGGTTTTTTGGCCGGACTGGTAGCGGTAACTGTAAAAAACTCCACCTACTTTATAGAATCGCTCTTAGAAAAAGGGATTGTCTCATCAGAAAATCAGTTGTATTTTATCCTTCCTATAATTGGCTTGACCTTGGTCTACCTCTATGTAAAGTTTGTGCATAAAGAGCCGTTACAGCATGCTGTTTCCTCCATTATTTTTTCACTTTCCAAGAAAAAAGGACTACTTGGGATCAAGGACATTTACACTCCCTTGATCACCGCACCGCTTACCGTTGGTTTTGGTGGGTCCGTGGGTTTGTTGGGACCGGCCGTAAAATCTGGGTCTGCGGTAAGTTCCAATTTGAGCCGATTGTTTCACATCGATGCCAAGACCCGAACACTTTTGGTAGCATGCGCTTCGGCAGGGGCCATTGCCTCAATTTTTCAATCACCTATTGCTGCCATCATTTTTGCCGTGGAAATCTTTACTTTGGATTTGACCATGATGTCCATGTTACCTTTATTACTGGCATCGATTTCTGGGGTATTGACCTCCTATTTCTTTTTAGGTAACGAAGTCTTGTTCAATTTCTCCCTTTCCGAGGGTTTTGAACTAAACGATACGGCATTTTATGTTCTTTTAGGGGTTGGCACGGGTGTGGCCTCCATATATTTCACCAAAATGTACTTTGCCATTCTATCCCTTTTTAAAAAATTGAAAAGTCCAAAATACAAGCTCTTGGTCGGTGGAGTGGCTATTGGGGTCATGCTTTACGCCATCCCCCCGCTCTATGGCGAGGGTTTTGGATTTATTAACAACCTGTTGGACGGCAATCATCAAAAAGCCCTTGGCACTACTCCTTTTGATGGTTTTACCCAAAATATTTGGATTGTAATCGCCCTACTTTTTGGGATAACCATTTTTAAGGCCATAGCCATGACCACTACCATAGCAGCAGGGGGTGCGGGAGGAGTTTTTATTCCCACAATGGTAATGGGAAGTGCTTTGGGAAATGCCGTAGCCAAAGTAATCAACAATTTAGGCCTGGGCTTTTCTGTATCGGAAAGCAATTTTACCCTAATTGGAATGGCAGGTCTTATTTCCGGTGTAATCCATGCTCCATTGACCGCCATTTTCCTTATCGCCGAAATAACCGGGGGATACCAGCTCTTTGTTCCCCTGATGATTACCGCGGCCATATCTTACTTGATTACAAAAAACGCACTGGATTACACCATTTACACCAAAGAATTGGCCAAGATAGGAGCGCTGTTGTCGCACAATAAAGATCAGATGGTTCTCGGGCTTATGGAAATGAACAATGTGATCGAAAAAAACTTTAGGCCCGTACATGCAGAAATGTCGTTGGGAGAAATGTTGCATCAATCGGTGTCCAAGTCCAAAAGAAACTTGTTTCCAGTATTGAACGATGATAGAAAATTGATTGGAATCATAGTCTTGGACGATATCCGTCCCATGATGTTCGACACCGAGATGTACGACACTGTTTTTGTTAAAAATTTGATGCATGCCCCGCCAGAGGTTATCTTTTACGAAACGGACAGCATGAAACAGGTTATGCAAAAATTTCAGCTAAGTGGCGCATGGAACCTTCCTGTCATTAAAAATGGCAGATACGAAGGTTTTATCTCAAAATCCAAACTGTTGACGGCGTATCGCAGAAAATTGATCAATTATTCCCAATGAAAATCAAGTTAAAACACATTATTTTTTTGATTATGTTGACCTCTTTGAGTTCAATTGCCTTCGGTCTTTCCCTCGAAGAAGGACATCCACAAGCGGCAAAGTATATAGGTGGAGGTACCGTTGGGCTCTTTTTGGTGGCCATGCCCCTATTCCTTTTTAAAGAGAGTAAGGGGAAAAACATGCAAGATTACATGCTCACCAAAGAAAATATTAAGAAAATGCAAGAAAAAGAGCGCAAATCATCTGAAAATCAATAATTTTCCGAATATTTAAAGTTCTTTTTACCCATTCACTCATAAAAAAAGTTACTTTCGTGTTTTAACATTTTATTTTTATTTAATGACTGGTACAGTAAAATTTTTCAATGAATCCAAAGGTTATGGGTTCATTACAAACGACGACACAGGAAAAGACATCTTTGTTCATGTTACAGCATTGAACGGAGTGGAACTGAACGAAGGCGACAAAGTAGAATACATCGAAGAAGAAGGAAGAAAAGGAGTGGTTGCAGCACAAGTGCAGGTAATCGGATAACAATATTTTATTTTGATTAGAATGTAAAACCCGGCGATGCCGGGTTTTTTTATCAGTTCAAATTTCTCCGCTGTATAAAAAAACGCTTTAGAAGTTCTGCCGACTCTTTCTCCAACACACCCCCTGACACAGCAGTTTTGGGATGCAGGTTGCCGCCCATTACACTATATCCGCGCTCTAGATCCGGAGCTCCGTAAACAACCTTGGATATTTGGCTCCAATACAGTGCTCCCGCGCACATTTGGCATGGTTCCAAAGTAACATAAAGCGTGCAGCCATGTAAATACTTGCCGCCCAAAAAATTGGAAGCTGCGGTTATGGCCTGCATCTCGGCATGCGCTGTAACATCCTTTAAGCGTTCCGTAAGGTTGTGCGCCCTTCCAATAATTCTATTCTCGATTACCACTACTGCTCCTACCGGTACTTCGCCATTTTCAAAGGCAATCTCGGCCTCTTGTATGGCTTTCTTCATAAAATAAGTATCGTCAAACGGATTTTCCACGAAATTTTAAGTCATTTTCAATAGATTGCTAAGCTACACATAAAATAATTTTAGGGATAATCGATACTTTTGTTTTTTATTCTTTGGAAACATTACTATCACATATCGATTCCCCTGCAGATCTCAAAAAGTTAGCTTTGGAAGAGCTGCCTAAACTCGCTCAGGAATTGAGGGAGTTTATTATTGACATTGTATCTACAAAGGAAGGGCATTTGGGGGCAAGTTTGGGCGTAGTGGAACTTACCATTGCACTGCACTATGTGTTCAACACCCCTCAGGATAAACTGATCTGGGACGTTGGACACCAAGCATACGGACATAAAATCCTAACGGGCAGAAAAGAGTTATTCGATACCAACCGCCAACTTGGTGGTATTAGCGGTTTTCCAAAACGGAGCGAAAGTGAATTTGATGATTTTGGAACAGGCCATAGTTCCACGGCCATATCTGCCATTTTAGGCATGGCCATGGCATCAAAATTACAAGGACATACAAGGAAACAGCACATTGCGGTGGTCGGAGATGCATCCATAGCCAGCGGAATGGCTTTTGAAGGTTTAAACCATCTCGGGGTGACCGATGTAAATGCATTGATCGTTCTCAACGACAATGCTATCGGCATAGACCCCAGTGTTGGGGCCCTAAAAAAATACCTTACCAATGTTAAGGCAGGAAAGGCAAAGGACGAGAACATTTTTGAGTGCCTCAACCTCAACTATTCCGGCCCTGTGGATGGACACGATTTGCAAAAACTTGTTGAAGAACTGGAAAGACTAAAGCATGTAGATGGCCCAAAGTTGCTCCACATCATCACAACCAAAGGAAAGGGTCTAAAAAAGGCAGAAGAAGATCAGGTGGTCTACCATGCCCCTGGCAAGTTTGATAAAATAACAGGGGAACGCATCAAAAAACCTGAGGTAATTCAACCTCCAAAATATCAAGATGTGTTTGGCCACACTATTGTGGAATTGGCCCAAAAGAACAGCAAAATAGTTGGAATTACCCCTGCAATGCCCAGTGGGAGTTCCCTAAAGTTTATGATGGACCAAATACCCGACCGAGCTTTTGATGTGGGTATTGCCGAACAACATGCTGTTACCTTGGCGGCCGGTATGGCAACCCAAGGGTTGATCCCGTTCTGCAATATTTACTCTACTTTTTTACAACGGGCCTATGATCAAGTGATCCACGATGTAGCCCTTCAAAAACTTCCGGTGGTTTTTTGCCTGGACCGAGCTGGCTTGGTAGGCCAGGATGGACCTACCCATCATGGTGTTTTTGATATTGCATATTTACGCTGCATCCCAAACCTTGTTATTTTTGCACCGCTCAACGAGCACGAGCTACGGGATATTATGTACACCGCACAACAAGGGCTGGAGCTTCCCATTGCAATAAGGTACCCCAGGGGGCGAGGTGCCATGATCGATTGGAAAAACCCAATGAAATCCATAAAAATCGGTACTGGCAAACAACTAAAGAAGGGCACCAAAATGGCAATACTTAGCGTGGGCCATATTGGGAACCAAGTTTCCGAACTAATCAAAAAATCAGGGAAACCGGAAGAGATCGGACATTACGATATGCGCTTTATCAAACCATTGGACAAACCATTGCTACAACATATTTTTGAAAACCATGAACACATAATTACCCTAGAAAATGGTGTCAAAATTGGCGGCTTTGGTTCAGCTGTGCTGGAAATTGCCAATGAAGAAAAGTATACAGGATCAATTAAGATTTTCGGCATTCCGGATTCTTTTATCGATCATGGAACCATTCCCGAAACCCTTAAATTGGCTGGTATAGATTTTGATGCCATACACTCTTATATACAATCAACCTTGAACCCATGCGAATAAATTGTTTTTTAATCCTGTTCTTTGCCGTTTTTGTTACTTCCAATGCTCAGATCACACGTTTAAAGGCCTTTGAGCCAGACAGTACCGACTCCAATTTTAGAGTTGTTCGCATAAAGGATGTAAAGCTCAAATATCTGACCAGAAACGCTAAGCTAACAGACCCCAGAACCGTACTGAACCGGGTAAAACCTCTGAGTATTTGGTACAAGCGGTTCAAACCAACTTCTTTCTGGAAAAAGGTGAACAAATTTGGACTTAACATTAGTGAAGTTGCTTTTGTGAACTGGAATGCCGGAGGGGACAATTCGGTGTCGGCCTTGGCAAGTGCAGATTTTGCCCGGAACTATAAGTTCCGTTATCTGGATTGGAACAATGAGGTCCAGCTGCGCTATGGCATCAATGCGCAAGAGGGCAGGAAACTCCGAAAAACAGACGATCAAATCCGCTTGTCCACCACCCTGAGTTTTAGAAAGGACACCATAACCAATTGGT
The DNA here is from genome assembly GCF_041224615.1 of Allomuricauda sp. XS_ASV26. Taxonomy (NCBI): domain Bacteria; kingdom Pseudomonadati; phylum Bacteroidota; class Flavobacteriia; order Flavobacteriales; family Flavobacteriaceae; genus Allomuricauda; species Allomuricauda sp. XS_ASV26. The sequence goes on from NZ_JBGFGK010000033.1 coordinate 188,754, forward strand.
ACTATTCGGTAAAAGCAAACATGAGAACACAATTCTCCAACGGATATAAGTACCCGAACCGAGAGAACCCTATTTCAAGATTTATGTCCCCCGGTTACTTGTTTGTGGGTGTCGGTACATCCTACATACCGCCTCAGGACAAATTCAACCTTTATATTTCGCCCGCCACCATGAAATCCACTTTTGTTCTGGACGAAGCTCTTTCCAACCAAGGGGCGTTTGGTGTGGAAGAGGGAGAACACATTTTTTTGGAACTTGGTTTTTTGATCACCAATACATGGGAGACACAAATAGCGGAAAATGTTTTAATGAACCATCGCCTAAACCTGTACACGGATTATGTAAGAAGTTTTGGCAATATCGATGTGGACTGGGAACTTAATTTTAACCTTAAGGTCAACCAATACCTCAATGCCAACATTGGAACCCACCTTATTTTTGATGATGATATCAAATTCGACGAACAAATTGCCGAAGATGGCACAACAATAGACCCGGGCATACCCCGAATCCAGTTTAAACAACTACTTGGGGTTGGCCTACTCTATTCGTTTTAAATATGTCGGCCTGTCAACTTATCGTGAATGTGCACCGCTGCACTGTCGGACAAACTTGCAACAAAACAGCTGGTATCCAATAGGATTTTATAAAGTGATGCATCCGTATTGCGGTATTTCTCGGGCAAACTTGTTAAGAGCAGTCGGTCATAATTCGTATCCTGGCCCTCTTTTACATTTATCAAAGCCGTTGTGTACGTATCCAGTAAATCGGAAATAATGCGATACCCGGCCAACTCTTTATCCACTACTTCTGTGGACTGATAGATTTTTTCGACGCTCAATTTAATAATATCGGCAACTTGAGCGGTATATTTTCCTTTGTCGAGCAATGATACATTGAACTCCCCGTTCAATATTTTATCCTCATTTTTTACAAAAACATCCACGGCGTCCCCGATCAGTGTACTTATCGCAAGAGCCCTTAAATAACTCAAACGGTCGCTCGAGGTGGTCATTGTATTATATTTCTTCGTGTTGATGTTGTCCTTCACCAAATTGATAAGATACTCCAAGGCATACTCTTCCGGAATCAATCCTAAGTTGATGCCATCTTCAAAATCGATTATGGTATAGCAGATATCATCAGCCGCTTCTACCAAATAAGTCAAAGGGTGCCTTAAAAAACCTGTTTCCTGGTGGTCAGGGTTGGGCAAAAGGCCAATTTCTTCCACAAGTTCATGGAAAAAGGCTTTCTCCGATTGAAAAAAGCCAAATTTTTTGTCCACGATGTTCTTGGATGGTCTTTTGGGCAATGATCCTTTTGGGTATTTAATAAAGGCACCCAAAGTCGCATAACTCAAACGAAGCCCCCCGGGCACACCGTCCCTGGACTCTGACAATAATTTAAAACCATTGGCATTTCCCTCAAAATCGATAAGATCTTGGTACTCCTCTGCAGAAAGAACATTTCGAAATTGCTTCCCTTTGCCCTGTTTAAAATAATTGCCGATAGCTTTTTCCCCACTATGCCCAAATGGAGGATTCCCTATATCGTGGGCCAAGGCAGCTGCGGCAACAATTGCACCAAAATCATTAAATTGATAACCGTGGATTTCGGTCAAAAAAGGATACTTTGTCAAAATTTGCTGTCCAGCACTTCGGCCAAGACTTCTTCCCACAACAGAAACTTCCAAACTGTGTGTAAGCCGGGTATGTACAAAGTTTTTTTGCGAACCAACGGCGATCGGCATCGGAAACACTTGTGTCTTATCCTGTAAACTTCTAAAAGCCGACGAAAAAATAATCCGATCGTAATCCACCTCGAACCCCAATCGGGTCTCATTCTGTTCCTTTCTAAGCCTTTTACCTTTGTCTCCGAATCGTTTTAAAGAGAGTAACTGCTCCCAATCCATTGGTCCATTATTTGTTAGCGAAGATAAATCAAAAGATGAACCTAGGCCCTACACTGGAAAAATATTGATATTTTTAGGAGCGTATTTGGTAACATTTTGTTAACCTCATTGCCGAATTATAATGGCATTTTTGCCATATTTCTTAAAGAATGGGAGAGAATATTTACATTTTCATGGTTGTGGCCCTTGGCATATTGGCCATAACCGATTTGGTAGTGGGCGTAAGCAACGATGCGGTTAACTTTTTGAACTCGGCAATCGGGTCCAAAGCGATATCTTTTAGGACCATTATGATCGTTGCCAGTGTTGGTATAGCGTTTGGCGCAATGTCTTCCAGTGGAATGATGGAAGTGGCCCGAAAGGGGATATTTAACCCCGGTGAGTTCGTTTTCGAAGAAATCATGTTCATTTTTATGGCCGTAATGATTACGGACATTCTACTATTGGATTTTTTCAACACCTTGGGAATGCCCACATCTACGACCGTTTCCATTGTATTTGAGCTTTTAGGGGCCTCTGTAGCCATCTCCTTGATAAAAATCGCAGATACCCAAGGAGGGTTTTCGGATCTGGCCACATATATAAACACAGATAAGGCGGCGGAAATTATTTTTGGGATACTCCTTTCCGTTTTTATCGCATTTACCATAGGTGCCCTGGTTCAGTTTGTATCGAGAGCCTTGATTTCTTTTAAATTTCAGAACAAATCCAAGTGGGTAGAGTCTATATTTGGTGGCCTTGCGATTACGGCCATTGTATATTTTATTTTGGTAAAAGGACTGAAGAGTGCTGCCCTTTTTGACGGAGCAATTTCTGAGTTTGTGGCAACCCAGCCCCTTGCTTTCTTGGCCGGAAATTTTGCATTCTGGACGATTTTATCGTTTATCGTGGCAAGTTTTTTAAGATGGAACATATACCGCATCGTAATAGGTTTTGGAACATTTGCCCTGGCAATGGCCTTTGCTGGCAACGATTTGGTAAATTTTATCGGTGTACCTATTGCTGCACTTCAATCGTACCAAGATTGGCAGGCTTCTGGTATAACTGCAACGGAATTTAATATGCGCGGACTAGCCTCTGCCGTGCAGACCCCAACAATGCTATTGTTGTTATCCGGCGCTGTAATGGTAATTACGCTCTGGTTTTCCTCCAAAGCAAAAGGAGTTGTAAAAACCAGTGTCGACTTGGCCAGGCAAGATGAGGGCGACGAACGTTTTCAGCCCAATTATCTGTCTAGACAAATAGTGAAATTCAGTATCGTGGCTTTTGAAAACGTATCAAAAATTGTTCCTCCATCTCTTCAATCAAAATTGGACAAACAGTTTGTATTGCCACAAACCTATGTTCCAAAAAGCAAAACCCAGGAGCTGCCAGCATTCGATTTGGTAAGGGCTTCGGTCAACCTAATGGTGGCCAGTGTACTTATTTCCATCGCCACGTCCATGAAATTGCCCTTGTCCACCACCTATGTTACCTTTATGGTGGCCATGGGTACATCCTTGGCCGATAGGGCATGGGGTGCAGAAAGTGCCGTATATCGCGTTGCCGGAGTATTGAACGTTATCGGTGGTTGGTTTTTTACCGCCCTTAGTGCATTTACGGCCGCAGCGATAATCGCTTACCTGTTGTTTATAGGAAAATTTGTTTCGCTTGTTATTATGTTGATGTTGGCAGCGGTCATTTTACTGCGCAACTATATCTCGCACAACAAAAAGACCAAAGAAATAAAGGCCGAAGATAGTTTAAGACGTGCCGAAAGCAGTTCCATCCAAGGAGTTATAGAGGAAAGTGCAACCAACATTGCCAACGTTGTAAAGCGCAGCAACCGTATTTACTCGAACTGTATTCGAGGGTTGTCCAAACATGATTTGGACTTTTTGAAAAAGAACAAAAAACAAAGTAACAAACTCTCTTCAGAAATAGACGGTCTTAGAAACGATACATTCTACTTTATCAAAAACCTGGATGAAGCGCATGTGGGCGCGAGTAACTTTTACATTAATGTGATGGATCTTCTAACGGATATGTCACAGTCCCTCGAATACATCGGCAAGGTGAGTTACAACCACGTTAACAACAACCACAAAAAATTAAAATACAACCAGATAAAGGAACTCAAAGAGATAGATAATTATCTGGAAAAAATATTCAACAGCACGGAAAAAGCATTTGTAGATCGCTCCTTTGAGCAAATTGGAGATGTGCTTCAATCCAAAAACGAGATCAATGAAATGGTTTCGCAAAAGATAAATAGGCAGGTTTCCCGAACAAGGACGGAAGAATCGAGCCCAAAGAACACCACACTATATTTTTCTTTGTTGCTGGAAAGCAGGGACCTGATCACTTCTATGATGGAATTACTGGAACTCTATTATGCAGAGCACGATAGTTCCGTAAAACCAGCAACTATACCAAAGAAATAAATTCGGTATCTTACAACATCTATAAATTGTAAAGATATGATCAAATATTTCTTTTCTCTTATGGCAGTTGGCCTATTGGGCCTTGCGCCATTGCACTCACAATCCCTTTCTGCAAAAGAAGTTTTGGAAAAGGCCATTTCATTTCATGATCCAGATGGTAACTGGGCCAACCTAAAAACATCGTTCAAAGTAGTTATGGAAACTCCGGAGCGACCCAAACGCACAAGTGTGATTTCCGTGGATTTCCCCAAACAGGAGTTTGTCTTGGATGTTACCCAAGATGGTGATCATTACTCATATATTTTAAAAAACGGGTCCTGCGAAATCATGTTTAACGAGAGCAAAGAGTTTACCAAGGAAGAAGCCGAAAAGTATCGCCTGACCTGCGAACGGGGAACCATGATGAAGGATTACTACACTTACCTATACGGCCTTCCCATGAAGTTGAACGACCCAGGCACCCACCTAGATCCCGTGGTCCAACAAAAAACCTTCAAGAATAAAAAATATGTGGTTTTAAAGGCCACTTACGATGCCGAAGTTGGCAAAGACACTTGGTACTTTTATTTTGACCCTTCCACTTACGCCATGGAGGTATATCAATTTTTTCACGATGAAACCAAAAACGACGGAGAGTACATTCTTTTAGAAGGCCTGGCGGAAGTAAATGGCATCAAAATGCCAAAAACGAGGGCATGGTACATGAACAAGGACGATAAGTATTTAGGAACCGACACTCTGGAAAAAATACAATAAACAGTTCGTGTTTTTTTATCTGTAAAAGTTCATCTCGTCCATATATTTCCACACCGGTTCGGGCAGCATTGGACGAATATTTTTTCCTTGATTATGGGCCTTTCGAATAAAAGTGGACGATATTTCCATTATCGGCGCACTGACCTTGGTGATTTTGGGGTGATCCTCAAATTGATGGGCCATCTCGCCCGTAGAAATGCGCGGGTAAACATGGATCGAGTATTGCTCCAATATGGCTTCATAATTTTTCCATTTGTGGAAACTTTTCAGATTGTCTTCGCCCATGATCAATGAAAACGCATAATCCGGGCCATATTTATCTTCCAGATGGGCCAAGGTATCGGAAGTATAGTTGGGCTGTGGTAAATCAAACTCAATTGTACTGGGTTTGAGCCTGGGATAATCCTGTACAGCTTCGTACACCATTTGGAACCGGTGATTGTTGTCCAAAAGCGATTGCTTTACCTTAAATGGACTTTGCGGGGTTATAACAAACCAAACTTCATCCAAATCGGAAAACTCCACCAAATGGTTGGCAATGATCAAATGACCAATATGTATCGGGTTAAAGGTTCCAAAAAAGAGCCCTACCTGTTTCATACGTCAATCTTATTTTGAATCGGGATTCTTGGCCCCAACAAAATCGGCGACCAATTTGTGGGCTTCGTCGAGAGCTACATCCAGATCATAGTTTTTAATAATCTTATCAAACTGAGGGGCGGTTGCCAATTCTACCGACGCTTTGGCAATTCTCATATTGATCTTATCGTCACTCTCCGTGCTGCGCTTTTTAAGTCTGATCTTTAGCTCATCCACACTGGGAGGCTTCACAAAAACGGCCAAGGTCTTGTCCGGAAATTTCTTTTTGATCCTTAGCCCGCCAGAAACATCGATATCAAATATTACATTCTTGCCTTCTGCCCACAAACGTTCCACTTCACTTTTTAAAGTCCCATAAAAATTGTCGCGGTACACTTCTTCCCATTCCAAAAAATCGCCATCCTTAATGTGTCGCTTAAATTGGGAAACGGACATAAAATAGTAGTTGACCCCATTTTTTTCCTTGCCCCTGCGCGGGCGCGAGGTTGCGGAAATGGAAAAGGCCAAGTTGAGTTCCGGCTGATTCAACAAATGTTTTACAATGGTAGTTTTACCACTTCCCGATGGGGCCGAAAATATGATGAGTTTACCACCTTCTGTCATAGCACATTGAGCATTTGTTCTTTTATCTTTTCCAATTCGTCCTTCATTTGGACCACCAATTGTTGCATGGGTGCAAAATTGGCCTTGGATCCTATGGTATTGATTTCCCTTCCTATTTCTTGTGAGATGAACCCTAGTTTTTTGCCATTGGATTCTTTGGAATTCAGGGTGGTTTCAAAATATTTTAAATGGTTCGCCAAACGTACCTTTTCTTCGGTAATGTCGTACTTTTCCAAATAATAGATGAGTTCTTGTTCAAATCTATTCGCATCCAATTCCATCTTAAGGTCGGCCACAGCTTTCTCCAAACGTTCCCGTATCGTAGCCAACCTATCTGGATCCATGCTTTTTACAGCATCCAAAAGTTCGTTGAGTTTTTTTAATCGTTCTACAAAATCCTGCTCCAAAACCTTGCCTTCCTCATTGCGGAACTCCACTATTTTGGATAAGGCCTCGTCCATTGCTTTTTTAATGGCATCGTACTCTTCGGCATCGATGTCGTCTTTATCGGTTTTAAGGGTGTCGGGCATACGTAACGCCATTTCCAACAGTTTAATGTCATCTCCTTGGGCTATTGCGGCCAATTGCTCCATATACTTTTTAACTACACCCTTGTTAACTTCTGCCGTAGTCTCCTCACCGGTTATTTCCACATAAAGGCTAAAATCCACTTTACCCCTGTTTAGGGCACTGGCAATCATTTTACGTAATTCCAGCTCCTTTTCCCTATAAAACTGTGGAAGCCTGGCATTAATATCCAGATTTTTGCTGTTGAGCGATTTAAGCTCTATTGTAATTTTTTTTGAAGGAAGCTGAACTACGTGCTTCCCAAAGCCTGTCATGGATTGAATCATATACGTATGATTAAATTTTGCCAAAGGTAACCAAAATAGATTTTGACCTTTGAAGATTCTAAATTTTGGCCCCTTGAAAACTACTCCAGTTCCCTGACCCAAATATTACGGTAGCTCACCCTGCTATTGTCCCCATGGTCCTGAAGCCTAAGAGGTCCCTTGCCATGTGGCGGATTCTTGGGCCAACCAATATATGGCGTTGTGCCCTTGATCTCCACATGGTCCTGGATCAACACACCATTGTGGATAACGGTAATGGTCCCAGATTTTATTTTTTGTCCTTTTTCGAACACTGGTGCATGATAAATAATATCGTAGGTGTTCCATTCGCCAGATGGGACCGATGCCATGGCCAAGGGTACATGCTGTTTATAAATGGAGCCCACTTGACCATTTACATAGGTGTCGTTGTTATTGTTGTCCAATACTTGAACTTCATAGATTCCATTTAAGAAAACACCGCTATTACCTCGGTTTTGTCCATCCATTTGCACTTCTGCTGGGGATTTCCACTCAATATGAAGCTGAATGCTCCCAAAATTTTGTTTGGTCTGAATATCTCCCGTCTTGTCCTTTACGGTCATGCTGCCATCTTCGTTCAAGAGCCATTTGGCATCCGTGCTATCCCTGGAACTTATCCAATTTTTAAAAGATGTCCCATCAAAAAGTACGATGGCATCACTTGGAGGAGCTCCTGCTTTGCCCGGAATTACCTTTGGCGGCACTGGTTCATAAATCTCCGTTTCCTCGGGAGTGGTTGGCTCTATGTCCTGGGACCAAGTCCATCCACTAAACAAGATGGCCAAAAGCAATGGAACAATTTTTAATTTATACATATTATAATGCTTTGATCTTTATGTTTTTATAGGACACCCTGTCCCCATGATCTTGTAAACCGATTTTTCCAGTCCTGTAAGCGCCAAAACCTTCCCAATCTGCAAATTTTGAGGATGTGACCATTTTGTCCCAATCCGGCCCATGCACTGGAAACTCCACTATTTTTGTTCCATTCAATACTACATGTCCTTTGTTGGTCTTATGGTTCACCATTAATTCAAACGTATTCCATTCACCGGCTGGCTTGGTTACATGTTGGGTAGGCGAAACCATATCGTACAAAGCTCCTGCCATACGATTTTCCCCATTTTGGGCATCAGGATGTCTTTCATTGTCCAACACTTGTATTTCTGGTCCTGTTAAATAGGGCTGGGCGTATTTTTCATCTTCTGAAACACCCCAAAAAATCCCACTATTTCCCCCTTCGGCAATTTTCCATTCCATAGTCAAAATAAAATCCGTAAACTCAGCATCACTAACCAAATTAAAAGACGCTCCTTCTTCCCTGTTTTCCGGTGGGTAGAACACCATGGCCCCATCTTCCAATTTCCATGGCTCGGTAACTGGTCCGCCATTATAGTAATGCCAACCTTCGAATGAACTTCCGTCGAATAGGGTAACCCACTCATTTTCGGATTCTTTCACAATCTCGATCACTTCTTCTTTTTCTTCCTTATTTTCCTTTGGGTTTTCTTTACAGGCAACGCTAATGGCCAGTAATGCCAACATCAAAGCTCTTTTCATAGTCCAAGTATTTTTTTCAATTTTTCCTTATCCACATCTGCTCCGGCAAAATCGTCAAAGGTTTTGGTTGTTGCCTCTATTATATGATCTTGAATAAATTTAGCGCCTTCGCGCGCTCCTTGTTCCGGGCTTTTAATACAGCATTCCCATTCCATAACGGCCCAAACATCGCAGCCATATTGGGTAAGTTTGGAGAAAATGGTCTTAAAATCGATCTGTCCATCCCCTAGGGACCTGTATCTCCCTGCTCTGTCTCCCCAATCGTTGAAACCGCCAAATGCTCCCTTTTTACCTGTTGGGTTAAATTCCGAATCCTTTACGTGAAAGGATTTGATGAACTCATGATAATGATCGATATACGCAATATAATCCAGTTGTTGCAAAACAAAGTGACTTGGATCATAAAGTATGTTTACGCGCTTATGGTTTCCCGTAGCTTCCAAAAATCTTTCAAAAGTATCCCCATCGTGAAGGTCTTCTCCGGGATGAATCTCGTAACAGACATCCACGCCCTCTTCATCAAAATGATCGAGGATGGGCTTCCATCGATTGGCGAGCTCTTCAAAACCCATTTCCACCAATCCGGCAGGACGCTGTGGCCACGGGTGGGCGGTATGCCAAAGCAATGAGCCCGAAAAAGTGGCATGGACGTTAAGTCCGAGCCTACGGCTTGCTGTTGCCGCTTTTTTAACCGTTTCAACTGCCCATTTGGTTCGTTCTTTCGGTTTTCCGTGCAGTTCCTTGGGAGCAAAATTATCGAACATAATATCGTATGCAGGATGAACAGCCACCAATTGTCCCTGCAAGTGGGTGGAAAGTTCGGTGATCTCCAATCCGTAGGAATTAATTTTTCCCTTGAGCTCATCGCAATAATCCTGACTTTCTGCTGCTTGGTCCAAATCTATAAGAAATGATTCCCAAGTTGGTATTTGAATGCCCTTGTAACCAAGGTCGGAGGCCCACTTGCACATTCCATCCAAGGTATTGAAAGGAGGTTGACTGTCCACAAATTGAGCCAAGAACACAGCTGGTCCTTTGATTGTCTTCATTGAATTTAATTTTAAGGAATTAGGAAATCCCAATCAAATTGGGATTTATCTTCTATATTTAAGAAAAAAACTATGCTATTTTTACACCTCATGTAGCAAAACATAAATATAGGAATTCATATACAATTAAAATAGCTTACCGCTTATAAAAACCACATATGGAAAATGCTTCTGCCCGCAATTTATGGGGCGATTTTTTAGATGCCCATTTGGAGTTTGCCTCCCAAGATGCTCCAAAAGTGATACATTTTTGTGATAATGAACAAGATGCCAATACTTGTGCAGATCTTGTTTGCAAAGAAACCAAAAGAGCCACCTCACATTCCTTAAAAGGTTTACAGCTCCGCAACGAAAATATACCTAGAATCGGAGATTTTTATGTGGTTACGGATTGGGACGGGAATGCCAAATGTATTATTCGCACCACTGGGGTAAAACTGCTCCCTTATTTTAGTATTAGAGAAGAACACGCCCGTTTGGAAGGTGAAGGGGATAAAAGTCTGGAACATTGGAAAAAGACCCATTGGGACTACTACACCCGCGAATTGGCCAAATTTGGCACAACTCCAAAGGAAAGCATGATCATTGTGTTCGAGCAATTTGAAATGCTATATAAAAAATAATGGCCGTCCATTGGACAGCCATTATATCTATTATTTTGGGTTCTGGATCAATCCATATCTACCCAAACATTTCCATTCTTGTGTGAAGCAACGGTGTTTTCTATAAAATTTAGGCCACGCACACCATCTATTATGGTCGGAAATTCTCCGTTGTTATAGGCTTCTCCACGAATTGCCTTGGCCACGCCCAAATATATGTTCGCCATGGCATCAAAAATTCCTTCTGGGTGGCCTGGTGGCAATTTTGTACCGCCCAAAGAGAGTTCGGAATTGTACCCATGTCCTGGCTTGTATACTTGCAAAGGTTCTGGATCATTTAATTTATATAGGTAGTTAGGGTTCTCCTGCTCCCATTTTAAACCTCCTTTTTCACCATAAACGGCAATGGTTAGGTTATTTTCTTCCCCAGTGGCCACCTGACTTGCCCTAATGACGCCTTTTACATTCTTATCCATTCGTATCAAAGCGGTTCCATCCATGTCCATTTGGTTATCGTCGTACAAATAATTGAAATCGCACAATAGAGATCTAACCCTTAATCCGGTGGTGTACTCGACCATATTAAAGGCATGTACTCCAATGTCTCCCATACAAGAACTAATCCCTGCCTTTTTAGGGTCCAAGCGCCAAACGGTGCCGCGCTTTTCTTTATCATGGATTATCGGGTTCATCCAACCTTGGTAATATTGGGCATCGACCTTGTGTATCTTTCCAATGACCCCTTCCTTGATCATCTCCCTCATTTGACGCACCATTGGGTAACCTGTATAGGTATGGGTGACCGCAAATACGGTTCCTGCCTTTTTTAGGGTTTCCTGCAATATTTTGGCCTCCTCATAGCTGGTGGTCATTGGTTTTTCACAAATGACATTGAATCCATTTTCCAACAGTTTTTTTGCCATCGGAAAATGAAGAAAGTTTGGAGTGAGGATAGAACAGACCTGAATACGTTCGTCTTCCGGCAGTTTCATTTCTTCTTCCACCAAGGTGTCGAAATCCTTATAAATTCGATTCGTTGGAATATCTATCTCTTTTGCGAACGCTAAACTATCTTCCAGTTCGGGGGTAAATACGGCCCCAACGATTTCATAATTATCATTTATAAAAGAGGCTACGCGGTGCAAAACTCCGATAAGGGAGTCGCCGCCCCCACCAAGAATTCCAAGTCTTATTTTTTTAGGCATGTTTTTTATTATGATTTATATTCTACTTTTTCATTTTTAAATACCAACGCAAACAGCACAAATACCACGGCTGCAAATATTGCTGGGTAAATCCAGATGTTTTGCCAAACATGGCTTCCGTCTTCCAATAAATAGGAGTCCGTAATTTTTCCTGCTATCCAAAACCCTATCAACATCCCCACTCCATAAGTGGCCAAGGTGATCAGTCCTTGAGCTGCACTCTTATATTTTTCGCCCGCTTTGGTATCGGTGTAGATCTGGCCGGACACGAAGAAAAAATCGTAACAAATTCCGTGAAGTGCTATCCCCAAAATCAACATAAATGCCAAATCGCCTGCATTACCATATGCAAAGAGCAAATAACGTACAGTCCAGGCCAACATTCCGACCAATATGGTCTTTTTAAAGCCAAATCTTGTAAAGAACAGTGGCAATAATAGCATGAAAAGCACTTCGGAAGCTTGCCCAATGGTCATTTTTCCGGTCGGATTGTCCAATCCGATCTCGGTGAGGAATGGATTGGCGTTTTGATAGTAAAAGGCCAATGGGATACAAATCAATACCGAGGCAATAAAGAAAACCAAAAAGTTTTTATCCTTCAACAATTTCAAGGCATCGAGCCCCAACACATCGGTTATGGTGACTTTTTCGGTCTTGTCCACTCTTGGCGGTGTTTTGGGCAAGGTAAAGCTGAACAACCCCAATATTGCCGATGCTATGGCTACCATTAAAAAAGTGTTTTTCAGCATTCCAGCGGACAAACTCTCGGGTGAATCCCACAGAAAAACATAACTGATCACCAATCCAGCAACTATCCAGCCAATGGTTCCAAACACCCTAATCGGCGAGAATTCCTTGGCAGGATCTTTCATTTGATTAAATGAAATGGAATTGACCAATGCCAAAGTCGGCATGTACAAGATCATATAGCCCAAAACATATGGATAGAACACGGAGAATTCCGTGGTCTGATACATTTGGTACATTAAAAATGCCCCTATTAGGTGCAAAATGCCCAAAATCCGTTCAGCATTAAAATATCGGTCTGCGATCAACCCAATAATAAAAGGAGCTATTATGGCACCCCAAGATTGAGTGGAAAACGCCTGGGCGATCTCCCCGCCGCTAGCTTTTAAATTGGTTCCCAAAAAAGTTCCCAGTGTTACAAACCATCCGCCCCAAATAAAAAATTCGAGGAACATCATAAAGGACAGTTGAAATTTGGTCTTAAAATTCATGTTGTGTAATTAGTTAGTTGTTATCGTTTGTAGTGTATATAATCCAAAGGTTCCGGAGCTATACCAGCCTTTCTCCATTCCATCATAATTTGACCGCGATGGTGGGTGGAATGATTGATAATATGAAAAAGAATATCCTTTACCTCGTTAGAAAAGTGAACTTGTTGGCTGTTCACATATTCAACACGTTTTTCAAAGGTATCCGTATTGGAAATAATTTCAAAAGAGGTCTTTTGATTTTCGTAATGGATTTCTTCCCATAGTACCATATCATGTTGATCCCAAACATCGAACTTTACTTCCGAACCAAGTAATCTCTGGTTCCAAATATGGTGCGCATTGAGTATGTGACTAAAAAGTCTAATGCAGTCGCCAGAAACTTTTTCCCGACCACTGCATTGCTCGATAATTTTTTTGTTACAATAAAAATTGTAATCGAAGAGCTGCTGTAAAAACCCCTTCATTTGATGCTATTGTGTTCGTTTTACTGCACTATTCTCTCCAAGAGCCTTTTGGTTGCCAAAATCCCTTCTTCTTCGCTCAGGTCGGAGCCTTCATATTCTACTCCAACAAAACCTTCGTATCCGGATTCCAGAACAATCTCCATGATCCGTGGATAATCCACTCTGGTCTCGTTGCCTTCTTCATCAAAACTATAGGATTTGGCGCTTACACCTTTTGCATAAGGCATAAGTTCTTTGGTTCCTTTATAACGATCGTATTCTTCCAAGCATTTGGACGAATAGTAGTCGCCGGCCTCTCTTTTGATACAAAAATTACCAAAATCTGGTAGTGTGCCGCAGTTTTCCATACCCACCTTCTCCATTACCTCGGCCAACAATGCACCGTTCGAAGATGGGCCGCCATGGTTTTCCACAATAATATTGATGTTCTTTTCCTTGGCATAGCCTGCCAATTGCTTAAGTCCTTCAACAGAGGCCGGAATCCAAACTTCGGGCTCCATGCTCCCATTTAGGTTAACACGAATGGAATGACAGCCCAATGCTGCGGCCGCATCTACCCATTTGTAATGGTTTTCCACAGCTTCTGTTCTTTTGGTTTCGTCTTCCACTGCAATATCCCCTTGGCCGTCCACCATGATCAAAAGGTTCCGAAGCCCATATTTTTCACTTTCTGCCTTGCTTTTTTCCACCCAATTGTTCATCGCTTCTTCCGAAAAATTGGCTGCCTGCAATTCTTTGTAATATAGGCCGCTTACATACTCCAGTCCTTCAAAGCCCCAGTTGCTCGCCTTTTCTGCAAAAGAGTATGGGTCCACTCCTTCTTCAAGAATCATTTTGTGCATGGACCATTGGGCCAATGAGAGTTTAATTTCCGGTTTGGACTCCTCTGCAACTTCTTGCTCTGTTACTTTTTCTGCTTCGGATTCTTTTTTTTGATTTTCCTTACAGGAAGAAAATCCTAAAAAAACAACAAAAATTAGGGTTACGATACTTTTTTGGGTTAATCTACGTCTGTTCATATTTTTATGTTGGTTAATTTCTTTCAGAATCCAAAAACTACAACGTTATAGTGCTGAATTCTCAATAAACATAGGGATTAAATGTAGAAAATTAATTTAATAATTAATACATTTAGCAAATAAACAATCCGAATAAATGAGTAAATTTTATTACAATCAGGAGCAGGAATCCTATGATGCCATCGTGGTAGGAACGGGTATCAGTGGTGGTTGGGCTGCCAAAGAATTGTGCGAAAATGGCCTCAAGACCTTGGTCTTGGAACGAGGTCCCATGGTAAAGCACCGTGAAGATTACCCAACAGCCAATATGGATCCTTGGGATTTCCCCCATGCCGGGAACGCAACCCGAGAAGATATCAAACAACAAGAAAAACAATCCAGAACAGGCTATACCACTGGGGCGGCCTCCAAGCACTGGTTTGTAAACGATTTAGATCACCCTTACAATGAAACCAAACGTTTTGATTGGATGCGTGGCTACCATGTGGGCGGACGTTCCATTATGTGGGGGAGACACAGCTACCGTTGGAGCGATATTGATTTCGCCGCCAATAAGAACGAAGGTATCGCCGTTGATTGGCCGGTAAGATACAAGGATATAGCCCCTTGGTACGATAAAGTTGAAAGTTATATAGGAGTTTCCGGGGAAAACCTGGGTCTACCACAATTGCCTGACGGCCAGTTTGAACCCATGATGGAACTTAACTGTGTGGAAGACCATGTTAGGGGTAAGGTTGCCGAGCATTTTAACGGACGGGTTATTACCGCCGGTAGGGTAGCTCACATTAACAGTGATAAAAAATTTGATGGCGATGGACGTGTACGTTGCCAGTTTAGAAACAGATGTATCAGAGGGTGTCCTTTCGGAGCATACTTTAGTAGTGTTTCCTCTACTTTGCCCGCAGCTGAACGCACAGGCAACATGACCTTAAGACCCGACTCCATAGTCCACGAGGTCATATATGATCCAAATACCCAAAAAGCAACAGGCGTTAAGGTTATAGACAGAGAGACCAAAGAAGAGTTCGAGTTCAAGGCCAAGGTTATATTCCTTTGTGCTTCGGCTGTTGCATCCACTTCTATTTTGATGCAATCCAAATCCGATAGATTCCCCAATGGATTAGGAAACGATTCTGGAGAATTGGGACATAACATTATGGACCACCACTTCTTGGTAGGAGCATCCGGAAAGTTTGAAGGATACGAAGACAAATACTACAAAGGAAGAAAGCCAAATGGAATTTATATCCCAAGGTTTAGAAACCTAGGAGGCGACTCCGACATGAAAAATTTCACCAGAGGTTACGGATACCAAGGTGGTGCCGGTAGAGGCAACTATGAAGAATTGATTGCCGAAGCTTCTTTTGGAAAAGATTACAAGGATGCCATGTTGACCCCAGGTGGTTGGACCATGAATATGCTTGCCTTTGGTGAGATACTACCTTACCACGATAACAAAATGACTTTGGATTACGACAAAAAGGATAAATGGGGACTACCAACCGTAACTTTTGATGCCGAAATCCGCGAGAACGAGATCAACATGCGTAAAGACATGCAGGACCAAGCGGTTCAAATGTTGGAAAAGGCCGGCGCCAAGGACATTACTCCATATGATCGGCCCTATGCCCTTGGACTTGGAATCCATGAAATGGGTACCGCCCGTATGGGCCGTGACCCAAAAACTTCTGTTGTAAACGGAAACAACCAGGTACACGGATGTAAGAATGTTTATGTAACCGATGGTGCGTTTATGACCTCGGCAAGCTGTGTGAATCCATCGTTAACGTATATGGCATTTACTGCAAGAGCGGCCAACCATGCAGCTCAAGAACTTAAAAAAGGAAATATATAATGGAAAGAAGATCAGCACTCAAAAATATGGGGTTGGCTTTTGGTTATGCCGTTGCCACTCCAACATTATTGTCGTTACTACAAAGTTGCAAGAACAAACCGGCATATGCGGAATGGACTCCAAATTTCCTTGATAAGGACAAAGGTTATGCCATGGCACAGACCCTGGATGTGATTCTTCCAAAAACAGATACCCCTTCTGCAACAGAGATGAACGTACATGCGTTTATCGATGCTTACTTGGATGAGGTAATGCCGTTGGAACAAAGAGACTTTGTTGTGATGAAGATGAACAAATTTTACGAAAAGGTTTTGGCAGATTCCGGTAAGGAATCCTTAATGGATATAGAACCTGTGGATATAGAACCAGCCCTTGCAACATATTTGAAAAAACGAACTGACGAGGAAGAGGATTTGCAGAACGAGGCCATTATGAGCTATATGCAAGCCATAATGGAAGGCGGCGAGGCAACTTTGGACGATGAGATTTCCAGAGTATCCTTTGCCCACGAACTAAGGGATTTGGCGACATGGGCCTACAAAAATTCCGAATATGTGGGAGAGGAAGTTTTAGCTTATCTTCCAATACCAGGAGAGTATATTGCCTGTGAGGATGTTACAACTTTGACCAATGGTAAAGCATGGTCACTCTAAGTTTTAGAAGCCTCCAATAAAAATAGAAGCCTCCTAAATAGGAGGCTTTTTTAGTTTCCTGCACAAACAAAAATACCTCGGAACGTTCTAATGTGGGGTGAACTCATCCGAGGTATTAAAATCAATAAACACTATCACACGTACCGCATAAATACAGTACAGTAAAACTGTAACCTAACATTTTGTAAAATACATCAACCAGACTACAGTATTTCTTTTTCCCAATTAAATACACCATTGCCCTATGGAGAGCTATAGCGGAAACTTGTAAAAATACATTTGGGATGGTTGCAAATATTTAAAAATACTGCGGATTAAAGAAGCAATAGGGGCTGTAAATGCAGTAAAGTTTTTAACACAAAATGTTGACATCTGGCACTTCCAACATTTTACACAGAATAGTAACTCTTAATAAACAAAAAGCCGGGCAAGAAACTTGCCCGGCCTATCTTTTATGATGAACTATTAGCTTAATATTACCAAGAGTACGGCCTCTTCAATCATGGCCGGTATAATCTTTATTTGTTCTAGGTAGTTCCCCCGAAACCTAAAATCAAATCCGGATTGCAGCCTAATTGAAGATTTAATCTTGCAAGCGGTTTTTACAATCATGTGATTGGTTGCTGTGGCCGTACATTCTATTGGTAATACAAAATTTTAAAGAGCTTGTAATGGGATGCCAAAATCATTTCTTGGCAACCACACTATTCCAATCCGAATTTAATTCGGCACTATTCTTTTCTGATACTGCGGCAAAAATAAGAGCCATTATCAAAATCAGGAACAATATTGCACATTTTCTCATCTGCTGGCTATTTGGTCTGTCCTTTGTTTTTTGACATGCCGAATATAGATAACAAAAGCCCTTGCTCAGGAGCTCTATGTATAAATTGCAGCTTTTTGTGTATAATCGGCTGTTGTATATTTTAGGTGTGTAGGCGAAATCCGTAGTATTGAACAAGGAAGTCCTTATAAATCACCAGATTTCCTTTGGTTTTGTTTTTTTTACCAGTTATACGCACTAAATATCCATTAACACATAATTTTAGCAGTATTTGGGGAATAATTCTAAATTTGATTATACCTATATTATATTATGCTAGAAGCAGTAATTGTTGATGATGAGATTAAGGCCCTACAAAGTTTGAGTTGGGAACTTACCAATTTGAGCGATGAAGTGGATATTATTGCGTCCTTTACCGATGCCCGAGAAGCCTTGACCTATTTGGAACAAAACACTCCAGATTGTTTGTTCTTGGATATTGAAATGCCTGCAATGGACGGTTTTCAATTCATAAAGAACCTAAAGAACAAGGATTTCCCTGTTGTAATCACCACTGCCTACAACCAGTACGCACTGCAAGCCTTAAAAAACGAGGCCATCGATTATTTGCTAAAACCCATCGATTCGGATGATCTTGAGGAAACCATTACCAAAATAAAAAAGTTCAACGCCAAAAACCTGACCGTAGAAAAGTTGGAGAAAATATTGCTCAACTTCAATGCGGACTCCCATAATAAAAAAATAACCATCAATACGGATGGCAAGTTGGTCTTCCTCAACAGTGACGATATACTTTATGCAGAATCGGACGGAAATTACAGTACCATTTTTTTAGCTGATGGGCAAAAAATCCTGCTTACCAAAAAACTCAAGGAAGTCAATGCCCTGTTGCCCCAAAACAGCTTCTTTAGAATCCATAATTCCTACATCATAAACCTGAACAAAATAAAGGAATTCCTTAAAACGGACGGTTATGTTGTTTTGGAATCCAACCATAAAATCCCTGTTTCCCGACAAAAAAAATCCGACTTTTTGGATATGCTTTAATCCCGCAATGTTCCCGTGCCTATAGAAAACTTTACACAAGTCGAATACCTGAATCGAGTGAAAAGAAACACAGTGCTTTTTCTTTCGCTCTTTTTTGTTTTTAACCTATCAAGTGCACAGGAAATTCCCGAAGAGTTTATAGAAAAAGTGGAAACCTTGGTGCAGCTTCGGCCCAAGACTTACGAGGCATTGGACAAAGAGTTGTACCCGGACAAAAGAGATACTACCTTACTTCGGTTTTTTGACAATTCGAGCAGGGAAAATGAATATTCTGAAGGCAGGGCATATGCACTCAACTTATTGGGAATGAAATACAGGAACATTTCCCAGTATGAAAAAGCTGTAAAACTGCACGAGCAGGCCCTTGAAATTTCGGAGGAGGCCAATAGTATAGATTTTAGAGTACTCAGCTTAAATATGTTAGGGGTCGTATACCGCCGAACAGACGCCATAAAAACAGCATTGGACTACAACCAGAGGGCATTGGAACTGGCAGAACAGGTAGAGAATCCATCCAACCACATCAAAAGAAGTATCAATGTAGCCTTAAATGGTATTGGTAACCTCTACCAATCGTTGGAACAGTACGATTTGGCCATTCTGCAGTTTGAACGAGCCCTAAAACTGGAAGAAGAGATGGGCAATCAACTCGGATTGGCGATCAACCATCAAAACATAGGACACTGTTTGGAGGAAAAAGGAGATTTGGAGGGAGCTCTCGAAAACTACAGAAAGTCTTTGGCCTATAACGAAGAAATAGACTCCGACATAGGCCGTGTGATCTGCAAGAACAGTTTGGCACAGATTTATTTAAAACAGAACATGCCTTATCTGGCATTGGTTCTTTTAGAGCCTTTACAGAACGAATCCAAAAATATCGGGGACTTTTCCATTACCTCCTTGGTTTATATCAATACCGGATGGGCCCACACAAAATTGGCCAATTACGATAAAGCGGAGAATTATATCTTCGAAGGCCTGGAAATGGCCCAAACCAGGAATATCCCCAGTAATATCCTATATGCCTACGAAAAATTGTCCGATCTGGAGAATGGCAGAGGAAATTTTAAACAGGCCTACGAGTATTACAAAAAAGCCGGTGAGTACGATAAACAGATTTCGAGTGCCACCAACCTACGGTACATGAACGATGTTATCGTAAAATACGAAAACGATAAGAAAAACAATCAAATTGCAGTATTGGCCAAAGAAAATGAGATTGTTAGGTTAAGATTGAAAAAAAACCAGACCACATTATTGGTAAGCGCCTTGATCGTGGGGCTTATTTCTTCCATTCTTTACATTTTGTACAGGCAATACCAAAGCAAGAACGAGAAAAGAGTGCTCACCTTGGAACAAAAAATGTTGCGCAGCCAAATGAACCCGCACTTTTTGTTCAACTCATTGAATTCCATTAAACTTTACATTATAAACAACGAGCAGAAAAATGCCGTTCATTATCTGAACAAATTTTCCAAACTCGTCCGCAAAATTCTTGAAGCCTCATCCCAAAAAGAAATTTCCTTATCGGAAGAATTGGGCACCATGGAGCTTTACATGAATATAGAAAATATCAGGTTTTCCAATGAGATAGATTTTAAGATCCAGGTAGAGAAAGATATCAATGTGGACAATATCAAAATCCCATCCCTTACATTACAACCATTTTTGGAAAACTCACTTTGGCACGGGCTATCCCCAAAAGAAGGGGACAAAAAAATACAGATCAATGTGAAGCATAAGGACAAGGGCCATGTAACCATCGAGATAGTGGACAACGGAGTAGGCCGAACTATGGCGGAGCTCAACAAAGAAAACAGGGTTCTTAAAAGAAAGTCATTGGGCATACATATTACCAAAGAAAGGTTGGCCAATTTTGCCAAGGATTATCAAAATAAATTTGATGTGGCGATTATGGACCTTTTTGATGAAAATGGCAATCCGAACGGAACCAAGGTAGTGTTGGATATCCCTACTATTTAGCGCTTTCCTTGGCTACGGTCTCCAATTCCCGGTACCAATACTCTCCAAACTTTTGGACCAAGGCATCCTTTACAAATTTATAAATGGGCACCTTTAATTCTGCTCCCAAAGAGCAAGCGGGATCACAGATTTCCCATTTATGGTAGTTTACCGCGGTAAATTCGGTGTATTCCCTGGTCCTTACCGGATATAAATAGCACGATATGGGCTTTTTCCATTTGGTAACTCCAGCTTCGTAAGCAGCCTCCAACCCACATTTTGCAACCCCGTCTTCCGAAAAAACAACATAGGCACACTCATTATTGTTTACCAACGGAGTTTCCCACTCACCATCTTCCCCTTTCACAAAGGCACCTTGTTCCTCTATGGCACTAATTCCTTCCGGACGTAAAAAAGGTTTTACATCTTGATAAATGTCCACAAGCCTATCGGTCTCGGAATCTTCCAAGGGAGCGCCATATTCACCCCCTACACAACAGGCCCCTTTACAAGCATTGAGATTGCAAACAAAATCGTTCTGCAAAATCTCTTCGGACACAATGGTTTTACCAATTTGGAACATAAAGAATCAACTTTTATCGCAAAGGTAATCCAAAACAAAAAATTGATGATTTATAAACACTTTTATGTAGTCCAAAAGTAATTTTTAACCGTAAATTTGCCGTCCGAAAAAATTAACGCCATGAATTTTGACCTTAAGGAAATTGCGACCGCAGGAATGGTATTGTTCGCCGTAATCGATATATTGGGCAGTATTCCCATTATTTTATCCTTGCGGAACAAGGTAGGCCATGTACAATCGGAAAAAGCTTCGATTGTGGCAACTTGTATTATGATCGCGTTTTTATTTGTTGGCGAGAGTATACTATCCTTGATTGGTATAGATGTAAACTCGTTCGCCGTGGCAGGTGCATTTATTATATTTTTCCTTGCCATAGAAATGATCTTGGGAATTACCCTTTACAAAGATGATGAGCCGGAAACAGCTTCCATTGTACCCATTGCATTCCCCTTAATTGCCGGGGCCGGTACATTGACCTCCATATTGTCCCTACGGGCGGAATATCATGTAGAGAATATAATAATTGCCATTGTTATAAACGTTATCTTTGTGTACATCGTTTTAAAATCGAGTGCAAAAATAGAACGCATATTGGGCAAAAATGGCCTTAATATTATCCGAAAGGTGTTCGGTGTTATTCTAATGGCCATTGCAGTAAAGCTATTCGCTGCCAATATTAACGAGTTGATGACCCACAGTGCGTAAAATATTGATATGAACAGGACTTTTGCTATTGTTATAATAATAATCGCGTTGGGGCTTATTGCCTACAACGTGACCATGGTAGATTTTGAGAACCCACTAAAGGGTGACAGCACTGTTGCCCTGATCGGTATTGTGGCTTCTTTGTGCGCAATAATTCTAATGTTGATCTTTATGACCTCCAAAAAGATTGATAACAAGCTAAAAAAATAAGTTAGGGCTTAACCCCTACCGCTCCGATTTGCGATGGACCTATTGAAGTAGCTTCGTCCAAAGCCCTTACTTTTAGTAGCATTGCGTCGTGTTCGCCCTTGATCTGTGCGGAAAGATTGGGAGAGTACAATTGCTCGGCAATATTGGCCTTTAAATACGATTTTATCTTATCCTCGTAAGCGTAAAAATCTAGTTTGATCTTGCGATCGAGCACAAATTGGATAAACTTGTCGAACAAGATATCATCTACTTTAAATTCATCCAAGAAACTATTTTGGGTATAATCATCATAAATTGTTCTATCCTCTTCCAAATGCTCGAACACAAAACGGGCAAAAAACTGATAGGTATCGTCCATACTTTCTATGGCCTCTTCCTGGTTGGTCCCAATTGGAACAAAAACATCTGGGATTATACCGCCTCCCCCATAGACCACTTTCCCTTTTGGGGTAACAAATTTTAAAGAATCGGCCACTTTTATGCTATCCGCAGATACTAGTTCCCCACTGGAGTAGCGGTCCATAAATGTTTTATAGTAGTCGTGATTACCCTTTTTGTATGATTTTTGAATAGATCTTCCCGTGGGGGTATAATAGCGAGAAACAGTTAACCTAACGGCCGAACCATCACCTAAATCCATTTCCCGTTGCACCAGCCCCTTTCCGAACGAACGCCGCCCCACTATGGTGCCTATGTCGTTATCCTGTAGGGCACCGGCAATAATTTCACTGGCAGATGCCGAACGCTCATTGATGAGCACATACACTTGTCTATCCTGAAACTCTCCTTTTTTTGTGGCATACGCTTTCTTGACCTTGCCTTTTTTGTTCTTGGTGAACAGGATCAGTTTATCCTCTCCCAGAAATTCATCGGCCAATTTTTCGGCTATCCCCAAATATCCTCCGGGATTGTCCCTAAGGTCCAAGGTCAACTTTTCGGCTCCTCGTAGTTTTAATTTTCTAAGGGCATCTTTAAACTCATCGAACGTGGATTCTGCAAAACGATTGATCTTAATATAACCCATGTCCTTGGTGAGCATATAATAGGCATCTACACTTCGTATAGGCACACGATCCCGAACTACCGGGACCTCCAACATTTTATTTTCTGTTTTTCGAAAGACCTTTAAGTTCACTTTGGTGCCTATTTTTCCCTTTAGGGTGGACACCACATCATCGTTGGCAATTCTTCTACCGTAAAGTGTATCCATGTCCGCCATTAAAATACGGTCACCTGGTTTTATGCCACTTATATAACTTGGTCCATTTTTTATGGTCCTGATCACAGTGATGGTATCCCGAAACATATAAAAGCTTACTCCTATTCCCGCGAAGTCTCCCTTCATGCTTTCGGCAACGTCTTTCATTTCGTCCTTTGGAATGTAAACGGAATGTGGGTCCAATTTCCCCAAAATATTGTTTACGGTTACATCTACAATACTATCGGTATCCACATCGTCCACATATTCGTAATCGATATAGTCGATAAGTCGATTGAGCTTGTCTTTTTTGGAGTTTGTGGAAAATAGTTTTTCCGGGGAGTCGTTAAAATGCAGTTTACCGCCTATAAAAATGCCAATGGCAACTGCCAAGGCAAGTAAGGTAGGCCAAATATATCCTTTGATCTTTTTCATATAGCAATTATGGTATTAAACCATTTCTTCCAGGATGGGCAAATGAACAATTTCTACGCCTGCCCTTTCCAGAAACTTTAATCCAGAATCGTCTTTGTAGGCATTCTGGTATACCACACGTTTTATGCCAGCTTGGTGCACAAGCTTACTACATTCCCTGCAAGGTGAGAGTGTAATGTACAATGTGGCGCCTTCGCAAGACTGTGTAGAAGAGGCTACTTTAAGTATGGCGTTGGCCTCGGCATGGAGCACGTACCATTTTGTGTACCCTTCATCGTCTTCGCAAAAATTTTCAAATCCAGTAGGTGTACCGTTGTAACCGTCGGAAATGATCATCCTGTCCTTAACGATTATGGCACCTACCTGCCTTCTTTTACAGTAAGACAATTTGCCCCATTCTTGGGCCATCCGTAAATAGGCCTTATCGTATTTTTCTTGCTTGCTCGCCTTCATTTATCCAAAAAACGCTGATAATTAATTAAATATACCTGCTTTAAAAGACCTTTACAACCTTATTCGATTAAATTTAACTTTGGCCCTACATGGGGAACGTAGCAATCAACAAAGGTATTGTGATGGCTATGATCAAAATTGACGCAATGGCAATATATATGCGCCTTTTTACTTTAAAGAGATTTAAAACAGCATATGCAATGGCCAGTACCACTAAAATTATGGTTACCTGCGAAAGTTCTATACCTGTGGCAAACCCCAACAATGGTGTAATTTTGTCCTCTTCCTCTGCCATTAGCATTTTAAAGTAGTTGGAAAACCCGAACCCATGGATCAAACCAAAGAATGCCGTTGCCAAAACATGAAGAAAAATACCTACATCGAGTGCTTCGCGATACACATAGGCAAAATTGAAGAGGGCTGTTAGCAAAATCGTAACCGGAATCAAAAATTCGATAAGACCAACATCCACGGTCATAACCTCATACACCGATAAAGCCAAAGATGTACAGTGCGCAATGGTAAAAATGGTAGCCAAAATCAATACGCGTTTCCAATATTTGAATGTGAACGGCACTGCTAGGGCCGATAGAAACAAAATATGGTCGTATGCCCCAAAATCCAAGACGTGCTCAAGACCTAATTTGGTATAAAATAAAAATTCGTCCATGTTTATAATTGATTAAGATAGTCCTCTTTCCTTTTGGATGGTTTCGTAGGCTTTTTGTACTTCTTTAAACTTCTCTTCGGCGCCTTTTCGTATGGCCTCATTTTCCGTGACCACCCGGTCCGGATGATATTTTTTCGCCATCGTCCGGTAAGCTTTCTTTACCTCATCATCGGTGGCGGTTTTTTCAATTTCCAAAATTTTGTATGCGGTATCGGCCGATTTAATGAACATGGCCATTATACTTTCAAAATCGTGTTGGCCGACACGCAAATATCTTGCAATCTCTTTAAGTTTTTGTGCCTCTGCCTTACTTACCTGCCCATCGGATTGGGCTATACCGAACAAAAAATGCAGCAGTTGCAACCGCACTTCATATCTGGTACGCTGTACCATAAAGCTGCAAATGCGCTCAGCGGATATCTCCCTTTTTTTAATTACTTGGTTGAACGTTCTAAAGATAGCATTTGCTTTCTCTTTTCCGTACGTGCTCAAAAAATACTGCCTTACGTAATCCAATTCTCTCTGGTTTACCTGTCCATCGGCTTTAATTATAATGGAACAAAGAGATAATAGGTTCAATTCAAAATCGGCAGGAGAAACCGATTGTCTGGTCACATTTTCAAAAACTGTGCGTGTTCTATTGCCAGAACCACCAAAGTTGTCCAAAAAGCTCCCTACTATAAACCCCAATACCGCACCGGGAAATCTGAATAAAAAATAACCAAGAAAAGCGGCTATCCACTTGATCATACTTCAAAAATTAAAGCGCAAAGATAGGGGTTTGATAAGTAAACAAAGCTTTAAGCAATGTTAAGGGTGATGAAAAAAACCTGACAATACCGTATCTTTGTAACATAATCAAAAAGAAGTCTATGTATCCAGAAGAATTGGTAAAACCTATGCGCGAAGACTTGGCAGGAGCCGGGTTCGAAGAACTACATACCAGCGAAGCTGTTGAAAATGCCCTAAAAAAGGATGGCACCACCTTGGTCGTGGTAAACTCGGTTTGTGGTTGTGCCGCGGCCAACGCAAGACCTGCGGCCAAGTTGAGCCTTCAAAACAGCAAAACACCGAATAATTTGGTCACTGTTTTTGCCGGGGTCGATATGGAGGCAGTTGCTACGGCAAGAAACCACATGGTCCCGTTTCCTCCCTCTTCACCCAGCATGGCCCTTTTCAAAGATGGTGAATTGGTACACATGATCGAAAGACACCATATTGAAGGAAGACCTGCAGAACTTATTGCCGAAAATTTGATGGAAGCCTATAACGAATTTTGCTAAAATCAAGTAAATAAGATATGGAAAGACCACCCTTTTAGGGTGGTTTCTTATTTTTACATCAACCAATACCTGTGCAAACGTGCTAAAACTGTTATCGTACCCCCTAACCATTGTTTTCTTTATCCTTTTTGGTCTGGTCCTTGTTATTTTTCATCCCATACAATGGGTATGTTTAAATATTTTCGGATATAATGCCCATAAGGGCAGCGTTTCCATATTAAATTGGTTTATAATGCGTTGCACAAATGTTCTGGGCACGCGTTATAGTTTTAGGAACAAACAAGATCTTCCTAAAAGCAGACCCCTGATCATTGTTACCAATCATCAGAGCATGTACGATATTCCTCCTATTATCTGGTACATGCGTAAATTCCACCCCAAGTTTGTGAGCAAGATTGAATTGGGAAAAGGAATCCCCAGTGTATCCTATAACTTAAGGCACGGTGGTTCGGCACTTATAGATAGAAAAGATCCTAAGCAGTCCATTGCCGAGCTTCAAAAGTTGGCCAAGTATATCGAGGAAAATAACCGAAGTGCTGTTATTTTTCCTGAAGGGACCCGAAGTAGAAACGGGGTGCCAAAACCTTTTAGGACCACTGGGCTCAAGGTAATGTTGAAGAACGCACCTTCCGCATTGATCGTGCCCGTGAGCATAAACAATTCTTGGAAACTGTTGCGATACGGAAAATTTCCGATGGGACTGGGCTCTCATCTTACGTTTGATGTACACCCGCCAATGGAGAACAAAGGGAATGCCGATGAACTGATCGCCCAAATAGAAAAACAAATTGTTTCGGGAGTAAATACACATTAGATGAAGAATGACCAACTAGTTCAAAGCACCATTGATTTTGTAAAAAAAGAGCTTCAAAATGCAGAAGGAGGTCACGATTGGTTCCATATTGAACGTGTTTTCAATACATCAAAATCGATTTTAAAACAGGAAAGTGCCAATTCGCTTGTGGTTCAACTAGCTGCACTACTCCATGATATTGCCGACCCAAAGTTCCATAACGGCAATGAAAATATTGGCCCCTCCAAGGCGAGAGAGTTCTTGGAATCCCAATCTGTTGATAAAGAAATTATTGAGCATGTGGTCAACATTATAAAGCATATGTCCTTTAAGAACAGTTTAGATAACAATGGGGCTTCGTTTACATCCAAAGAGCTCCAAATTGTACAAGATGCAGACAGGTTGGACGCTATTGGTGCCATAGGTATTGCCAGGGCTTTTAATTATGGTGGATTTAAAAACCGTGAACTTTATAATCCAGAGATTCCCCCCAATTTACAAATGAGCAAAGAGGAGTACAAAAATTCCAATGCCCCAACAATTAACCATTTTTACGAAAAATTACTGTTGCTAAAGGATACAATGAATACTACAACAGGCAAAAAAATAGCTCAAGAAAGACACCGATTTATGGAGTACTTTCTTGAGCAATTTTATAGAGAAGCTGGTATTTTTAAATAAATTTTATTTTTTATTGGATAGTCCACGTGTTAACCAACCCCTTTTGTTAGCGGTAGCGATGGCATAGGGTGTAATCCAAAATAGACCAAAGGTGTATAGTATGCTATAGGAATAAGCCCAGAACGATTCGGAAAGCTCGTAGCGTTTAGCATAGAAAAATACGGGAAACGAGGTCAATACCATAATACTTACCAATGTTGAACTAATAAATAATAGCGGATGGGTTAGTATAAAGAATAACATAAAGATCAAGAACGGATAACTCATTATGATCCTTAAAAACTGACTTGTAAACAACAACCTTGTACCTGTTTTAGGCCCTTTTCGGAAATTTTTGAACACGTACTTGGACATTTCTATATTTTCCCTAACATTGCTCCTTCCCCACCTAATGAACATTTTGTACAGTCCTTTATATTGTTCTGGAACATTGGTGTAACAGTATGCATTCCTTTGGAACAACACATGGTGTCCTTGTTTCAGGATCATGTTTGTCATAGCTCGATCTTCCCCAATATCGGAAGGTTTTCCCATAAAGGTTTGGTTGATCCAATCGGGCAAACAGGCAAATACTGCTGAACTTCTGTAGGCGGCCAACGCCCCAGGAGTACACAAAACCGAATTTAGGCTGCTCTCCGCTGAGCGTACAAACTCAAAACTCAAAACAAAACTTACGTCCAACATTTTTGGCAACAATGCTTTTTCGTTGTTCAGCACTCGGATGTTACCTGCGACAGCGCCACACTCGGGATTGGTTACGAATGGACTCACTAAATTTCGAAGCGTATCCGATTTTACAATCGAATCACTGTCCACAGTCACAAAAATCTCTCCCTTACCTTCATTAAACCCACGATAGAGTGCATGCCTTTTTCCTTTGTTTTTTGGCTGTTTATAAATGGACACACTGTTCCCAAGCTCTTTTTTTGCTTCTTGTATCCATTCCCATGTATCGTCCTGACTACCATCATCTATGGCCAAAAGCTCGAGTTTCTCCATAGGGAAATCACTTTCGGCAAGACTTATCAAAGTGTGATAGACCTGCTTGCCTTCGTTGTAAGCGGGCACAATTACGGTACAGGTAGGCAGCTCCTCATCCGAAACGGAAGAAATCGGTTTATACTTAAAATATCTATAAACGGTATACAAAAAGAAACTTGTCTTGAAAACAAACAATGCCGCAGCAATGATCATAAAGGTCAGTCCTAAGCTATTTTCCATCCGCTCCATGTTGAACTGTTCAAAGTCACCTTGTAAAATATATACGAGATAGGCAGACCCGAGCATTAGCACAAAAGTGCTTCCCATTACAAAAACACCCCATGCGTCCGCAGTATGGAAGAATTTACGTATGCTAGAGAAAAGGTTGATCTGTTTTAGGGTGTTCAAGGTAGTTTTAAAAAAGGAACTTTTTTTCTGTTGATTCGAGGTAGTGTTCTTCATAAAATTTGAATTGTATGCAGTGTTTTAATCATTTACGAATCAAATGTGTTTTTAGATCGGATTTAAAAATACTTTAACGTAATCGTGTCTTAATCCTAACAAAAGGGAGCATCGACCCAAAAGAAATTTGAGATTGTGCTCCACGAGTTTTTTGTATCTTGGAATTTCATAAAATCAAACTAAACAAAATGCAAAGAAGAAAGTTCATAAAAAATGCTGCAGCTGCTTCGGCCGCTTTTTCCATTGTACCCAGCCATGTCTTGGGGAAAACACATGTTGCCCCTAGTGACACTCTGTATGTTGCCGGTTTTGGTGTTGGAGGAAGGGGTAATGGCGTAATCAACGGGTTACACAATACCGGCCGTGTAAAATTTGTGGCTTTTTGTGATGTTGACGACCGCCGTGCCGCGCAAACCTACGAACAGTTCCCGGATGTAAAGCGCTTTAAAGATTTTCGCAAAGTTTTTGACAAGCACCTTAACGACATTGATGCCATTATGGTCGCTACCCCCGACCATACACATGCCAGCATTGCATTGCCCCTTATGCGCGAAAAAAAGCATGCCTATGTAGAAAAACCTTTAACGCACAATATTCACGAAGCCAGATTAATGACCCAAGTTGCCAAGGAAAATGGCATTGTTACCCAAATGGGAAACCAAGGTGCTTCCAGCGACGATAGCAGGATTGCCCGGGAATGGGTAGAATCCGGTATTATTGGAAAGGTACATACTATTGATTGTTGGACCAACCGTCCTGTTTGGCCGCAAGGAGTGCCCATGCCCACAAAGAAAGACCGCATTCCCAAAGAATTGGATTGGGACCTCTGGTTAGGCCCTGCGGCAATGCGGGATTATAACAATGCTTACCTCCCATTTAAATGGAGAGGTTTTTGGGATTTTGGTACTGGTGCTTTGGGCGATATGGGCTGCCATATTATGGAAACCCCTTTCAGTGTTCTGGACCTTGGTTACCCGATTGAAGCAGAAGCTAGTTGCACCACTGTTTGGGTGGATGATTTTGTGGAAGCGGATTACAGTCATTCTTGCCCTCCATCATCCAAAATACATCTTAAGTTTGAGCACGAAGAGCATGGTGATATCGCGTTAAACTGGTACGATGGCGGACTTAAACCAAACCTACCGGACGAATTAAAAGATGGTGAAACCATCGGAGATAGCGGAGGCGGTACCGTAATGTATGGTGAAAAAGGTATTTTGGTATGTGATACATATTCACGAAATGCCCGATTATTGCCTTCGGATATGATGGATCTATACAAAGCCCCATCTCCTAAATACCCTAGGGTTCCAGGTGGAATGGATGGACATATTGCCAATTTTGTGGATGGGTGCCAAAATGGTACGCCCACCTCATCCAACTTTGATAAGGCCGGCAAGTTGACAGAAACAGTTTTAATGGGCAACTTGGCCGTTAAAGCCTATCAATACAAAGAGCTGCAGGAAGGAAAAACGCCCAGGGACTGGAATCCATATAACTCACCAGGAAGAAGGAAATTGAAATGGGATGGGGAGAACATGAGAATCACCAACTATGACAAAGCCAACGAGTGGGTCACCAGAGAGTACCGCGAAGGCTGGGAATTAAAATAAGCTTTATTTATATTGAAAATGGCCCTAAATGGGCCATTTCTTTTTTTCATGTTCTTGCATGCTCATGCACTATACTATCTTTCAAATTCTTATTCATTTTGAGCCGAAAGTAGAATGCGCGATAATTCTTAGGCAGAATGGGTTTCTCAATCTTCACGTTGTTCCTCTTATCAAAATAGCAAATATGTCTTGCTAATCGGTGATATTCCAATTGAAGCTAAAACAATTTCATTTGCCCATCTTTATACTGCTCATGAAGTTCCATATTCAATTTTGGAAAAGTTCTTCCATTAAAATAACGCCGTCTGGCCAAATGTGCCATTTCGTGGATTTGATGAGCAATTTTACCTTCCCCTTTCATTCTAGAACCAAAACGGCTATCATTCAACGATCTCCCATGACAATCTTTTATCTGGTGCAGCACTTTTTCCGCTCGATCGGGCATGGTCTTTCTGATCCAATCCTCAAATATTTGTCCAATGGCTCCATTGAGCCGCACCACTGTTAAACCAAAAGAAAGTGCACCATGCTCCGCCACAGTCTTCGCCAAGGGCAAGAGTTCATGTGAATTTATTCCGGGAATAATTGGTGCCAACATCGCATTAACCGGGATATTGTTTTTCGATAAAGCTTCGATCGTTTTGAGTCTTTTTTGGATAGATGCCGTTCTGGGTTCCAGTGTTCGTCTTATTTTTTCCGACAATGAGGTTACGGAGATATTTACGCCGATCAAATTATAACTGTTCAACTCCTTTAAAATGTCCAAATCCCGCAAAACCAATGCATTCTTTGTAATGATCCCGACCGGATGGCGATATTTTAAGAACACCTCAAGGCATTTCCGAGTTAACTCATATTCTTGTTCTGCTGGTTGGTAGCAATCGGTGTTCCCTGACATAACAATAGTGCTTGCCTTCCATTTTCTACGCTTGATCTTTTCTTCCAACAGTTCCGGAGCTGCTTTTTTTATGAGTATGTTACGTTCAAAATCCAATCCAGCACTATAGCCCCAAAATTCATGTGTATTTCGGGCATAGCAATACACACAACCATGCTCACATCCTTGATAAGGATTCATGGAATATTGCATACCAACATCCGGGCTGTCCACTTTATTGACGATGGTCTTTGGAAAAATGGGCACATAAGTTGTTTTATTATGGTCGGCCACCTCCCCTTCCAACCTACAGAATTCCAAAAAATCTTCCCGCGTTTCGTACACATGTTGTAAAAACCTGTTATCGGTATTTTGTTGTGCTCCTCTCCCTTTCAGAAAATTTCCCATTTACAGTATTTGGATTTATTCCAAATATATGGATTATTTCCTTTATTTTCTTGTTCAAAAATTTATGAGGACCTACTCTTATGCCCAGACCAATAAAAGACTTTAGCAATGGTCTGGGAGATAATATTTTAATCACTTGACACAAAAAAAGCCCTCGATAAAGAGGGCTTTTTTGTGGGGTGAAAAAATATTTTTCCATGTTCTTAAGACCAAGGTCTAAGTAGGTTAAGATCCATAAGATCTGTGCATGACACTAAAATGACTTAAAAACATGGTGAAAGTATACCGCCGGTGGTCAGTTTCTAAATTTTTGTTGTGTAGGGCACTGAAATTGTGGTGAACCTGCCTCACCTATGTAGTTTATCGAAAAAACGGGCCGAACGTCCGTTTGCCCTAAAACTCATCCAAATGCTCCGGGTACAAAAAGTTGTTGTACGGAAAGCGGGTCACATGGATATCCCTTACGGCATGGTACACTCGTTTTCTGAATTCGTCCATGTTCTCCTTGTTAAGCGCAGAAATAAACAGAACCTTGTCGCCCAATTTGTTAAAATAAGTATTTTTCCATTCCTCCAGGGTGAAATGTGCAGTGGTCCGTTCGGTTACAAGGTCATCTTCTTCTATTGTTTCCGGGCTATATTGGTCTATTTTGTTAAAGACCATAATGGTAGCCTTGTCGGAACTTTCTATCTCGTCCAAAATCTGGGTTACCGAGCTGATATGATCTTCAAAATTAGGATGCGATATATCTACCACATGAAGTAATAGATCGGCTTCGCGAACCTCGTCCAACGTACTCTTGAAACTCTCCACCAATTGGGTGGGTAATTTTCGTATAAACCCAACTGTATCACTCAGCAAAAAAGGAAGGTTGCCCAAGACCACTTTTCGAACGGTAGTATCCAAAGTGGCAAAAAGCTTGTTCTCCGCGAACACATCGCTCTTGCTGATCACGTTCATTAAAGTGGATTTCCCTACATTGGTGTACCCGACCAAAGCTACACGGACCAAAGAGCCTCGGTTACCACGTTGGGTTTCCATTTGGCGGTCTATTTTGGCAAGTTTCTTTTTGAGCAAAGCAATTCGGTCGCGAACAATACGCCTATCCGTTTCAATTTCCGTTTCACCGGGGCCACGCATTCCTATACCCCCTCGCTGCCTTTCCAAGTGTGTCCAAAGACCTGTAAGCCTAGGCAACAAATATTCATATTGGGCCAATTCCACTTGGGTTCTGGCGTAGCTTGTTTTTGCCCTTTGGGCAAATATGTCCAGAATAAGGCTGGTTCTGTCCAGCACTTTGCAGCGCAACAGCTTTTCAATATTGTTCTGTTGTGCGGGCGAGAGTTCATCATCAAAAATAACAGAGCCGATTTCGTTCTCCTTAACAAAACTCTGAACCTCTTCCATTTTTCCACTTCCAATATATGTTTTGGGATTGGGCACATCGACTTTTTGTACAAATCGTTTTGCGACCTCACCTCCTGCAGTGTAGGTCAAAAATTCGAGTTCGTCCAAATACTCTTTTACCTTTTCCTCGTTCTGGTGCTGGTTCATTACACCGATCAGCACCGCCTTTTCATATTCTATAGTCTTCTTTTCTAGCATTAAATGGGTTTAGATTGCAAATCTACATAATGTTTTGGAAGCTGTTTTTGTACATTCGCTTTTGAACAGTAACAATCAATAAAAATTGCTAAAAAAGAAGAATAGGTACACCATCGCTTTTTATAACCTTGAGAATTTTTTTGACACCAAGGACGATCCCTATTTGTTGGATGATGATTTTACACCAAAAGGTTTTCGAAAGTGGGATGAGCATAAATTTGGCAAAAAGGTAAAACGGATTGCGAAAGCCATTTCAAAAATTGGAAGAAAGGAGAGTGTCCACCCCCCGGTTTTAATCGGTATGGCCGAAGTAGAGAACAAGTTTGTGGTCGAAAAAATATTACATGCCTATAAATTAAAGAATACTGCCTATGATGTTATCCATTTTGATTCACCGGACGAACGGGGAATCGATACGGCTTTGGTTTACCACAAACAACATTTTAAGGTATTGGATGCTCAAACCATTCCTTTGATCGTAGATAACACTAACGGGGAAAGGGATTTTACGCGAGATATTTTATATGTTAAAGGGGTACTTCACCAGGAGGAAATCCATGTTTTCGTAAATCATTGGCCGTCCCGAAGGGAGGGCGCAGATGAAACCAACTTCAAAAGAGTCAAAGCCGCAAACACAATTCTGGATAAATTGGAAATAATGCAAGGGGATTCCGATAACATTATCATAATGGGGGATTTTAACGATGATCCACGTTCGGAAAGTATACAAACCTTGATGGAAACGG
Organism: Allomuricauda sp. XS_ASV26; assembly: GCF_041224615.1. Classification (NCBI taxonomy): domain Bacteria; kingdom Pseudomonadati; phylum Bacteroidota; class Flavobacteriia; order Flavobacteriales; family Flavobacteriaceae; genus Allomuricauda; species Allomuricauda sp. XS_ASV26. Next base: position 223,064 of record NZ_JBGFGK010000033.1, read on the forward strand.
GTCGATTTATAAACCCTATGAATAAATTACTGTCCCCAAAAACAGGCAGTGCTAACTATAGGGGAAATTGGAATCTTTTTGATCAAATATTGATTTCCCATAGTTTTTTGAATTTCCAAGCTGGCACACATAGTTTTGTTGAAGCTAAAATTTTCGCGCCGCGCTTTTTAAAGGAATGGCATGGGAAGTATAAGGGGAACCCGTTCAGGACATATGCAGGAGGTAGTTATTTGGGAGGGTATAGCGATCACTTTCCTGTTTATGTTGTTTTAGAAGAAAATTAAAAAGTAAGAAATAAATTACACAACATAAAAGTTAATTTTCACAACAAAAGGCGTAAAAAGCCGTGTATTTCGTCGAATAAAGTAGGAATTTTATCGAAGTACATCATCTTTCCTAATATATTCGTAGTCCAAATCTTACCTAAACTTAATTATGGACTACAGATTTCCTTTAGGGACCAAGAGAGCTATCTTCTCTTTATGTATCTCACTACTCAGCGTGAGTTCCCTAATTGCACAATCTAAAAACGGGAAGGACAAGATTCGTTTTTCCTACGATCAAGGAAAAATATCTTCCTTGATTTCCGATTTTGAATCGGAGCACCAAAATAAGCGTCAAAAAATAGAAGAATTAATAAAGACCAAAGGTCTTTTTGCATCAAAAAATAAAGGTGATGGCACTCAAATAGCACTTGAGGATATCGGCTCCGACGGCACTCCTTTGTTTTATACAACATTGAACGACCCAGCATCCCAAACATCGAGAGCCCATACCTTGTACGATAATGGCCTGTTGAACCTTGGCCTTACAGGAAGCAATATGGAAGTGGGCGTATGGGATTCCGGCATTGCTCTAAGCTCGCATCAAGAGTTTGATACAAGGGCATACAAAAATGATAATTCCACCGAAGTAAGTCTGCATGCCACCTTGGTAACGGGCAACCTTATATCTGCAGGAGTAGAGCCCAATGCCAAAGGTGTGGCCTATAACGCCAAGGCTTTGAGCCACGATTGGAGCCGAGATAAGATCGAAGTGGCACAGGCTGCCGCAAATGGCCTGTTGTTGAGCAACCATTCCTATGGAATTTTGTCCGACAGAGTGCCAGATTGGTACTTTGGGGCTTACATAAAAGCTACCCAAGATTGGGACAGGATCATGTACAATGCTCCTTATTATTTGATGGTGACCGCAGCAGGAAATGCCAGACAATCCAACGATAATGCTAGCCCAAACTTTGGTAAGACCAGCGATGGTTTTGATCTTTTATTGGGATTTACAACATCAAAAAACGGATTGACCATTGCCGGTGCAAATACAGAAATAGACAACAAAGGAAATTTAAAGAACGTATCGGTGGCCGGATATAGCAGTTTTGGCCCTGTTGACGATGGCCGTGTTAAGCCGGACCTTGCAGGAGATGGAGGAAATATTCTATCTACCAGCTCATCGACCAACAGTAGTTATCAAGTGTCCGCCGGAACTTCCATGGCAGCACCCGGAGTAACAGGTTCTTTACTTTTGCTGCAACAATACCACGAAGAGCTTTTTGGCAAGTATATGAAAGCGGCAACCTTAAAAGGATTAGCTCTTCATACAGCAGATGATGTGGATGCCAAAGGACCCGATTACAAAATGGGTTGGGGGGTGATGAATGCCAAATCGGCGGCAGAGGTGCTTCAGAACAAAGACTACACCTCCTTGGTCAATGAAGAAAGTTTGATCAATGGCGAAACCTACTCCATAACGGTAACTGCACTTGAAAACCATCCTTTGATCGCTTCCATTTCTTGGACCGACCCAGAATCGGAAAACATTAACCGTGGAGACCTGAACAGCACAACAGCCGCTTTGGTCAACGATTTGGATATTCGTATCACAAAAGATGGAAAGAACTATTTTCCTTGGAAACTTAATCCAGCCAGAGCCAACGACCCGGCAACCTTGGGAGATAACAAGGTAGACCCGTTCGAACGAATTGAAATCGAAAATGCCAAGGGTACGTATACCATCACTGTAAGCCATAAAGGGCGATTAAAAAACGGAATCCAGGATTTTTCCTTGATCGTGTCCGGGGCTCAAATATCCAATTGCTCTATTGAGGTTCCTACGGGTTTTGAAATTAAAAACTCTACGGAAGCAGGCACTACACTTTCTTGGAGCAATGCCGATGAAACATTGTTCGAATTTCAATATAAAAGTATTGATTCCGATAACTGGAGCAATGAACTGATTTGGGAAAACAGCTTTAATCTTGATTTACTGGAAACGGGAAAGGTATACGAAGCACGGGTACGTTCCATTTGTACCGAGAATGCAGTATCCGAATTTTCGGAAACGATTGAATTTGAGTTTAATGGTATAGAAACAGTATTGATTCAGAATACACCTATGTACGTACCACAGCAGTTGAGCATTTCCGTTTATCCCAATCCTACCGTGGACTACCTCAATGTAAACGGTGAGTTGTCCAAAGATGCAGAATTCTCTATTGTGACGACTTCCGGAAATGTTATAAAAAAAGGAAAGACCCAAGGCTCAATAAATGTATCTTCAATTTCTTCCGGCCTATATGTTTTGGTCATTCAGGATTATTCTGGGATAAAAAGTACCAAGTTTTATAAGAATTAGAGGTAAGGCCGGAGTGCCAATAACCTTTTGCCGCTCTGAAAAGGCCACCATCCATCGATATCGGGATTTACAGAACGGTCACTCTATTTTTGTAGGCTATTGAACGAAAGTTTGCCACAGGTAATCGTGGAAATGAAGTATGTTGAACCCAAATAGAGATTTTACTAGACTTTTTGTAGTAAGAAGGTCTAAGGCTATCCAAAGAAATTATCGATTATATGTCATGCTGTTTATACTCTGGACAGCGATACCTTTTGAAGTGTACACACCAAAAGCCCATTAATGGGACACCATGTATGCAAAAGTAATATCGGAGGTCATTTCAACATGAGATGCAAAGCATCGATTGAGAAATCTCAAAATAAAAAGATTTCTCCCTGCTTCCTTCGACCCATTTCGACTTAGCTCAATAACCAGCGCTCAGGCTGACAGTTCGAAATGACGATGACAGACTTTTTAGTAGATAAAAAAAGATACCTTACTGCGTTTGGAAAGACATATAATTAGCATGGTAAAGGGAACATTTGCCTATACCTTATTAATTTCATCATCCGTTAAAAGTTCCTCGTTGCGCATGCGTAAAAACACCTGTGCAGTGGTCACAACATCCAATTCACAATAGGCAATGATTCTATCAATATCATTCTCCTTGTAAAATACATCCTTTACCATACTACCATCCATATCTTCTTTTGGTGAAGGTATCCCAAGAATATGCGACAATAATTTGAGGGAGGTATAATGTTTGTAATCACCGAACTTCCATAGTTCCATGGTATCCAAATGGGGTACTTCCCATGGCTTTTTCCCGAAAAGATCCAGTTTATAGGGTAGATTGATTCCGTTTATTACCATTCTGCGGGCGATATAGGGGAAATCGAACTCCTTTCCGTTGTGGGCACACAAGAGATGTTTGGCATGATTAAAATGGTCTTGGAGCAGTTGTTTGAATTCTATTAAAATTTTGTTTTCACTACCATAAAAGGAAGTCACCCTAAAACTCCTTATGTCTCCTTTATGGGTAAAATAACCAACAGATATACATATGATCTTCCCAAATTCGGCCCAAATTCCGGCCCGGCCGTAAAATTCCTCAGCGGTGAATTCATCCTTACGTTGATATTGTGTTTTTTGTTCCCACAAGTGTTGGCCATTTTCATCCAGATCGGTGAAATGTTGATGTTGGGGCACAGTCTCAATATCCAAAAAAAGGATATGTTCCAGGTTAAGTTTATAAAGCATGGCAACTAATTAAAAAAGAGTCGTCTGCTTTGCAGGACTCTCGTGTTCCAATAACCATTTTTTTCTATGCAGTCCACCTGCATATCCTGTGAGGTCTCCATTGGTTCCTATTACTCGATGACAAGGAACCACAATCCAAAGTGGATTTTTGCCATTGGCCGAGGCTACTGCACGAATGGCCTTTACATCACCGAGTTGTTTGGAAAGTTCTAAATAAGAAATGGTTTTTCCAAAAGGAATTTCTAAAAGAGCATTCCATACTTTTTTTTGAAAATGGGTACCGGATGGGTTTAGCTTAAGGTTAAATACCGTTCGGTTTCCATTAAAATACTGTTGAAATTGCTCTGCTGCTTCCTTAAGTTCCGTTGGTATTGTACCAATTGGTTTTTTGTTGTTTAAAACCGTAACCGATGCAAGTCCGTTCTTGTCTCCTTTTAACTCGGCTACACCTATAGGTGTTTGTATATAAGCAACCTCCATTATTCAACCTCATCTTCACCTTCAATAATACCCAACCGTTTGGCGCGGGCATGCCAATTTTTTCTGGCCAGCTTTTGTAGGTCCTCAACATTGTCGCTTTCATCCATAATCTCGAACCCAAGAAGAGTTTCTATTACATCTTCCATGGTTACCAAGCCACTTACCGAACCATACTCATCCACAACCAAAGAAATGTGCTCGCGTTTCTGTACAAATGTTTTAAAAAGATCATTTATGGACTTTCCCCGGTTGGTAACAAGCAAATCCCTTCGGATGGTGGCCAAGGTCTGATTTCCTTTTTTGTTGATGATGGCTTCCAATAGTTCGTCCTTTAAAAAGAAACCGGTAATGTTGTCCATACGGTCCTTATACAACGGAATCCTGGAAAATCGCAGGGGACGGTTCTTTTCAAAAAACTCTTTGATCGGGGTATCTTCGGATGCTACTTTCATTACCGTTCTTGGCGTCATTACATCACGGGCCAGGATTTCATCAAAATAGAGCAAATTTTTGATCATTTTGGATTCTGATTCCTTGAACACACCTTCTTCTTCGGCAATTTCCGTCATTGCACTAAAATCTTCTCGACTCAGTATGCTTCCGTGCTCTCCCTTGGCTCCTACAAGTTTGGTGAAAAGTTGTAATAGCCATAACAAACCTGTCCATTTTAGGATAAACACCATAATGTTCAATGCCTTGCTCGTAAAATTGGCCAATTGCTTCCAAAAAGTGGCCCCAATGGTCTTGGGAATTATTTCCGAAGCTACCAGAATTAAAATCGTCATAATAGTAGAAACGATCCCGACCATAAGATCTTCGGTAAGTCTAAAACCAAGAATGCTACGTTCGGTACTTCCGTACATTTCTGCGTAGGCAACTTTGGCCTGTACGCCCACCAAAATAGCGCCCACGGTATGTGCGATGGTATTAAGGGTAAGAATGGCGATCAGCGGCTTGTCAACGTCCTTTTTAAGGCTTTCCAAAGTGGTTGCATATTCTTTTCCCTCTTGTTTTTTTACATTGATAAACGTAGGGGTTATGCTCAGTAGCACTGCCTCCAAAATAGAGCACAAAAATGAAAAGAAAATTGAAATGAGGGCGTAAAAAATGAGTAGTCCCATAGAATGGCTAAATCTTTAGTACCAAGATAGGCAATCGGAATCAATTTAATGGCTTATACCCTGAGCTTTATAAAAAACATCCTGCAATGCTGTCCGGATGTTCAGATTGTACAGTTGACGATGGCTTCTGGAAGGGTATACCCGATTCGACAGAAAAATATATGTAAGTTGGTTTTCTGGGTCCGCCCATACAAAGGTGCCGGTAAATCCGGAGTGCCCAAAACTTTTAGGCCCTACCCTAGGAGAGGGGTAAGCATCCTCCAGGGCAAGCTCGGCATTGTCCAACAATGGCTTGTCAAAACCCAAACCACGACGGTTCTCGTTTTCCGGGTACTGCACTTGGGTAAATTCTTTTACGGTCTCGGCCGAAATAAGTTGCTTACCGTCCATCATACCATAATTTTGATAAAAAAGCATGATCTTGGCAAGGTCGTCCGCCGTACCGAACAATCCTGCATTGCCGGATACACCGCCCATAAGCGAGGCATTTTCATCGTGTACCCAACCTTTTACCAAGGATTTTCTAAAAAGAGTATCTATTTCCGTTGGCACTATTGCATTTATGTAATGGTTGTTTTTTGGCAGATATCCTAAGGTATGGCACCCTAATGGGCGGTAGAAATTTACATCCAGATAAGTCTCATAGTCGATTCCCGAGAGCTGCTCGATCAAACTAGGGAAAATAAGAAACGTGAGACCGGAATATCTATACTTCTTTTCATCTGAAACTTTGGAGCGGCCAATGAGTCGGTTCATTTTTCTTCCAAAACGGTCATTGATGTACAGACCATCATACACTTGTCCCTTAAATCTTTTATTGGATGAATTGCGGACAAACCGTTTTTTGATCTTGCCATTTTTTCGGAGCACTTGTTGCAAAAACACAATATATGGCTCTAGACCTGCCTGATGCGCTAAAATTTCGCGGAGCGTAAGATTTTTTTTGTCTTTTATATTCTGCCAAGGTTTCCAGTAGGTACTGAAAGGTTTGTCCAGGTCCAATTTGCCTTCGTCCACTAATTTCATAAGGGCTGGCAGTGGCCCAGTAATTTTGGTTACCGATGCCAAATCATAAATGTCGTTCAGGGCAACAGGGCGCAGCTTATCATAAGTGTGAAAACCATAGGCTTTGTGAAAAATTACCGTATCGTTTTTGGCCACCAAAACTTGAGCCCCGGGGAATGCCAAACTGTCGATGCCCATCTCCATAATAGAATCCACTTTTTGATTGATGAAATCTTCGTTGAACCCTAATTTGGATGGATATGCGTGTATAAGTTCGCGTTGGGCAAAGGTTAGGGGCATCACTAAAGTGATGAGCAAGAGTGAAATGGATATTTTCTTCATTTGGTAAAGGTTTATCCCAAAGATCGTACAAAATCCTTGGCAAAATAGCTCGCAATAATGTCTGCACCGGCTCTTTTTATGGCGGTCAATTGCTCCAACATCACGGCATCGTGGTCCAACCACCCTTTTTCTGCAGCTGCTTTTACCATGGCATACTCTCCGGATACCTGGTACACGGCAACGGGGGTATCGACTTCATTTTTAATTTCACGGACTATGTCCAAATAGCACAGACCGGGTTTTACCATTACAATATCGGCTCCTTCGTCAATGTCCATTTGGGTTTCCCTAATGGCTTCATACCGATTGGCATAATCCATTTGATAGGTTTTTTTATCCTTGGGCACGTCCGCAATATCCACAGGTGCGGAATCCAATGCATCGCGGAAAGGACCATAAAATGCACTAGCGTATTTTGCGGAGTAGGCCATTATGCCGGTATTCAAGTAGCCTTGATCTTCCAAGGCTTCACGAATGGTAAGGATTCGTCCGTCCATCATGTCGCTTGGTGCTACAAAATCTGCGCCCGCTTGGGCATGGGACACGCTCATTTCGGCCAACACTTCTGCAGTTTCGTCGTTCAAGATCTGTCCTTCTGCTACAATACCGTCGTGCCCGTATGCTGAAAAGGGATCTAAAGCCACATCCGTCATCACCAACATTTGTGGACAGGCATTTTTTACGGTTTTTATGGCACGTTGCATCAACCCGTTCGGATTAATGGCCTCGGTACCTTTGTTGTCTTTTAGTTTATCATCAACTTTTACAAAAAGTAGCACGGAACACAATCCCATCTTCCACAATTCTTTCACTTCTTTTTCAAGATTGTCCAGGCTCAATCTAAAATAGTTGGGCATAGATGGAATTTCTTCTTTGATTCCTTTTCCTTCGGTTACAAAGAGAGGTACCAAAAAATCATCTGGTGTAACTTGGGTCTCTCGGACCAATCTTCTAATGGATTCGGATGCGCGCAGTCTTCGGTTTCGTATTAGTGGGTACATGGTTTTAGTTTTAAGTGTTGATCAAATATCTATTTCTCCTTCCAGATAAGGTACTGCTTTGCCAGAAATTTTAACCCTATCCCCTAAATATTCGCAAACCAGATCTCCACCTCTTTTGGATAGCTGCTTTGCCGTCATTTTGGTCCGGTCCAATTCTTTGGACCAATAGGGCGTTAAGGAAGTATGTGCCGAACCGGTAACCGGATCTTCGGGTATACCGCAGGAAGGGGCAAAAAACCGCGATACAAAATCCACTTCGGTGCCCGGTGCGGTAACAATAACTCCTCTAGCATCCACTTGATCTAAAAGGAAAAAGTTGGGCTCAATTTTTTCAATCTCTTTTTGAGAACTGTAGACAAGCATGTAATCGGTTTTACCCTTAAAGGTTTTGATGGGGGACTTACCCAAAGCTTGATCGATCTCGTCAATATTTTTGATCGCAACAAGAATATCTGCCGGAAAATCCATTGTTAACCAGCCATTATCAGCTTTGGCAACAGTAAGTTCTCCGCTACGATGCGAGAAAAACCGAACGGTATCCATATCTAAATTATAAAAATGAAACAATACGAAGGCCGTAGCCAAGGTGGCATGGCCACATAGGTCCACTTCCAGCTCTGGAGTAAACCAGCGTATTTCGTAGGTGTCATCTTTTTTAACGGCAAATGCGGTCTCGGCCAAATTATTTTCCCGAGCTATGTTTTGCATCAGTTCTGGACTCAACCAGGCATCCAATATGCAAACGGCGGCAGGGTTGCCGGCAAAAGTCTGGTTGGCAAATGCATCAATTTGATAAATTTTCTGTCTCATGGCTTGTTTTTACGACTACATATTACACCCATTCTTTTGGGTTTTGGAGTGCTTCTATCAATTTTGTTTCGGCACTGTTCTTTTCTGGATGATGATCGTACCTCCATTGTACATGAGGTGGCAGACTCATCAAAATACTTTCTATTCTGCCATTGGTGCGCAACCCAAAGAGCGTGCCCTTATCGTGCACCAAATTGAACTCCACATAGCGTCCTCTCCGAATCTCCTGCCAATCGCGTTGTGCTTGGGAGTACGGCAATTCCTTTCTTTTTTCGACAATAGGAACATAGGCCCCCAAAAAGCTGTCCCCGACCTCTGTTACAAAATTGTACCAATCTTCCATACTGGTTTCTTCGGATGCTTTGCAATAATCGAAGAACAATCCACCAACCCCACGGGCTTCGTTCCGATGGGCATTCCAGAAGTAGTTGTCGCACTTCTTTTTATAGTCGGGATAGAAATCCGGATTATGGGCATCGCAGGCTTTTTTACAGACTGAATGAAAATGAATGGCATCTTCATCGAACAGGTAGTAGGGAGTAAGATCTTGTCCGCCTCCGAACCATTGATCCACAATGTTACCTTCCTTGTCGTACATTTCAAAATAGCGCCAGTTAGCATGCACCGTGGGCACCATTGGATTTTTTGGATGAATCACCAAACTCAGTCCGCAGGCGAAAAAGTCCACATCTTCCACTCCAAAGTAGTTTTGCATACTCTTGGGCAACGGGCCATGTACTTTTGAAATATTTACGCCGCCTTTTTCGAAAACTGCTCCGTTTTCGATTACCCGTGTTCTGCCTCCACCACCTTCTTCGCGCTCCCAAAAATCCTGTTGAAATTTAGCTGAACCATCCAACTCTTCCAATTTATGGGTGATGGTATCCTGTAGTTTTTGAATGTATTCGTAAAATTTATCCTTCATAATATAATTCGTAAAGTTCCATATCGAGAAAATCTTCGTTGGGCGGTCGATATGCTTTTTGGATCGTTCTTTTCCATTGAAAACCGCATTTTAGAGCAACCCCTATACTTCCTCGATTAGTTTTATGCGCTATAATTTTAAGGGTTTTTAAATCTATTTTATCAAAAGCAAAATCTATTGCTTGTTTTATGCAAGAACTGGTGATGCCCTTACCATGGTAATCACTGTCCAAACAATAAGCAAGTTCTCCCTCTCCGATGTTGTGATCAATGTTTTTTAGTATGACCAAGCCGAGTATGCTTTGGTCATTATTCTCTCTTATGGCAAAGGTGAATTCCTCTTTCTTAGCAATTTCTTCGTCTTTTTTTTCAATGTAGTTTCGAGAACCGAGCACTGAAAGGTTTTGTTGCAGGGTGTTTGGGAAGAAACGTTCAAATATCTCCCGGTTCGATCGCATTAAAAGAGATAAGCTTTCTGCATCGTCCGGTTTAAGATAATCTATTTGAAAAGCTGTATTGATCATAACTTATCAAAGAATATGTACCATTTGGTATTTATAATTGGAAAGTTTTGACGTTTCATTTATTTTGATGGATTCACCGGTCATTTCTTTCAACTTGGCTACAACCTCGGTCTCCACCTTATCGGCATTTTGCCTATAAATAAACCTACCTACCTCATTATTGTGCAAATCCATTTGTTTTGGCAATTTTTTGTTTGGAAACGAATCCTCGTGCCAATCGGTTACCCTTTTTGCCCATTGGGTTGCCGATTCTTCGTTTCTGCTCCAGGCAAAACATCTTTTGGCAATCAAATAATTCCATAGTGCATGCCTAAATGCGTTCGCCGGACCATTTTTATGGTGCAGTTTACCAAAGTACTTGCTCGAAATGGCCAAGCAATCCTTTGTTGCTCTTATAGTCGGGAGTATAAAGAGAGGCCTGCTCAAACCAATACCGATAACCTTTAGGAGATTCTTTACATCTAACCGTTTCAGTATCGCAAAAAGCTTCACCCTTTATACTCCTTAACCGCTTCTATAAAAGCTTGGGCATTCTCGATAGGAATGTTGGGCAAAATACCATGGCCCAGGTTTACAATGTATTTGTCCTTGCCAAAATTACGGATCATCTGTGTCACCATTTCCTTGATTTTTTCTGGTGGTGAAAGTAATCTTGCTGGATCAAAATTACCTTGAAGCGTGATGTTTCCTCCCGTTAAGTATCTGGCATTTTGCGCAGAACAGGTCCAATCGACCCCAACTGCGGACGCACCTGAATTGGCCATCTCTTTTAATGCAAACCAACAGCCTTTACCAAATACAATTACTGGGGCCTCATCTTTTAATGCATCCACTATTTGTTGGATATATTTCCATGAAAACTCTTGATAATCCACGGGCGAAAGCATTCCTCCCCAAGAATCGAAAACCTGTACGGCATTAACACCAGCTTTAACCTTTGCTTTAAGGTAAGCAATGGTAGTATCGGTTATTTTTTGAAGCAGTTCGTGGGCAGCTTTTGGCTGGGTAAAACAGAAACCACGGGCCTTGTCGAAACTTTTGCTCCCTTGCCCTTCCACACAATAGCAGAGAATGGTCCAAGGAGAGCCTGCAAATCCGATCAAAGGAATTTCATCATTTAATTTCTCCTTTGTCATTTCAATTGCGTCCATTACATACCCAAGCGAGTCATGAACATCGGGAACAACCACATGGTCCAAATCCTTTTGCGAACGGATCGGATTGGGAAGATACGGTCCAAAGTTGGGCTTCATTTGCACCTCGATGTCCATAGCTTGGGGTATTACCAAGATGTCACTGAACAATATGGCGGCATCCATGCCATAGCGCCGAATGGGCTGTACGGTTATTTCAGAAGCCAGTTCCGGTGTTTGGCAACGGGTAAAGAAATCGTATTTTTTCTTAAGTTCCATGAATTCTGGCAAATAGCGTCCCGCTTGTCGCATCATCCATACGGGTGGACGCTCAACGGTTTCTCCTTTTAAAGCCTTTAGGAACAAGTCGTTTTTTATCATAAGTTCTTATAGTAGTTAATCGCCTGTACCAACACATTTTCAACAGTCGGTTTGTTGGCTAAAATTATATTCTCTGAATGTTTTTTAGCTTCGGCAGCGGTGGTGTTTCCAATGCAGAACAACATGCTGTTGCCCAATTTGTTTTCCAACAAGTAACTTTGAATACCACTGGGGCTGTAAAAAAGAATACCATCGAAATTTCTATTGAAGGCCTTAGGGTTCGAGTGAGTCCGGTACACCATCATTTCTTTATACCGAATGTTATTTTTTTTAAAGGCATTGGGCAAATCATCCCTTCTTTTGTTCCCACATAAAAACAAAAAGGATTCACAGCGGTATTTTTGTGCAATAACTTTTCCCAATTCTGAAGCATACTGCGTGGATTCCACGACTAATACTCCATTATCTTCCAAAAGCGATCGCGTTTTATCGCCTACGCAGAATGCACGAAACCCGGACCTGTCCAATCCTTCTGTTTGCTTTATAAAAACCTTGACTGTATTCTGGCTGGTAAAAACGTAATTTTTGTGTTCCAAAGGTATCTTGTCTTCGAGAAACTCGATCGATAGCGCATTGTATTCCACCAATCCCAAGCCGGAATTTAGAAAAAGTTCTTTTTGTGACGGGCTTAATATTTTAGTGGACAGCACTGTTTTCATTTCTGATTTCCTGCATCAATTTATCACCGCCGTTTTTTAGCACTTCTTCCGCACACGCCTGGCCAAGGTTCTTTGCTTCGGACAGTTTCACCTCTTTTTTAATTTCAATCTTTTTTTTGCCGTCCAAAGAGAACACTACGCCTTTAAAATGCACTTTTTTATCCTTTATTTGGGCCAATGCTCCTATTGGGGCAGTGCATCCTCCTTCCAAAGTGCGCAAAAATTCACGCTCTATGGTTGTTGCCACTTCGGTTTCCGAATGGTTAAGATGGGCCAATGCCTGTTGGGTAAAGTCATCTTCTTGTTTGGCGACCACCAACATGGCACCTTGTGCGGGAGCGGGAACCATCCAATCCAATTGAATGGCGTCTTTGGGCAATAGTTTTATACGCTCCAATCCTGCTTGTGCGAAAATGGCACCTTGCCAGTTGTTCTCGATAAGTTTTAACAAGCGAGTGTTTACGTTTCCCCTAAGGTCCACCACTTTGTGGTCGGGGTATTTGTTCAACCATTGGGCTTTTCTGCGCAAACTGCCCGTGGCAATGATCGCAGGTTGGTCCTGCTCCAAAAAACCAGAACCTTTATGCACCAGAATATCGTGGGTAACGGCGCGCTCAAGTACGGCCACTTGTACTATGCCTTTAGGGAGTTGGGTGGGTACATCCTTCATGGAATGTACAGCAATATCTATATCGCCCTTTAACAAGGCTACATCCAGTGTTTTGGTAAAAATACCGGTAACGCCCAACTCGTACAGAGGTTTGTCCAACACTTGGTCCCCCATGGATTTTGTGGGTACCAAAATGGTATCGTACCCTAGTGTTTCCAATTTATTTTGAACGGTAGTGGCTTGCCACAGCGCCAATTCGCTATCGCGGGTTCCAATGCGGATTATCTTGCTCATTTGGAATGTAGTTCTAGCTGAAATACTTTCTGGATAAGTTCCAGACTGTCCTCCGTATCCACTTCGTTGCTCTTTAAGTGATTGGCAAACTGTTTGGTAATTTTTTGTATGATCCTATCGGAGATGATTTCTGCTTGAATTTGGTCGAAACCTTCTATTTTTTTGGTCTGAAAATCGATTTCTTCGGTTTTCATTGTGTTCAGTTTGTCCTTAAGGGCATTGATTACCGGAGCAAACTTTCGCGTTTCCAACCATTTAAGGAAATCTTTTCTCACTTTCTCAATAATCGCTTCTGCCTTTGGGATAAATTCCTTTCTTTTGGCCAAAGTCTCATCGGTAATTTGCGACAGCTGATCCAAATGCACCAAGGTAACGTTCTTCAGCTCTTTTACATCGTCAGATACGTTTTTGGGTACGGACAAATCCAAAATCAATAAGGGCTTTTTAGTGTATACCAAAGCTTTCGAAACGGTTGGCAGTTGGGCCCCTGTGGCCACAACAAGTATGTCGGCCTTTCGTATTTCGGACTGCAGATCTCCATAATCTTTTACCGTTAATTGAAACTTGCCTGCAACATCCTCTGCTTTTTCCCTGGTTCTATTGATCAGTGTAATGTGGGAATTGTTGGAGTGTTTTACTAAATTTTCGCAGGTGTTCCGTCCAATCTTGCCAGTCCCGAAAAGTAAAATGTTCTTATTGGAAATATCATCCACATTATCCAGAATATATTTTACCGATGCAAATGCAACCGAGGTGGCCCCAGAAGATAGTTCCGTCTCGTTTTTAATACGTTTGCTGGCCTGGATCACCGAATTGCACAAACGTTCCAAGAACGGATTGGCCATTTCCTGCTTTTTGGCACGGTAAAAACCTTGTTTGATCTGGCTGATGATTTCAAAATCACCCAAAATCTGACTGTCTAGACCAGTCCCCACTTTGAAAATATGGGAAATCGCGTCATGGTTTTTATATACATAGGCCACTTCCTGGAATTCCTCCACAGTGCCTTTGGTCTCCTCACATAACAGCTTTATAAGTTGATAGGGGTGCTGTGCAAATCCATACAGTTCGGTCCTGTTGCACGTAGAAATGGCCAAAAGCCCATCGATGCCCATTCCCTTCGCCTTGCTCAATATATGATCAATGGCAGGAACATCCAGACTGAACTTTCCTCTAACCTCTGCATCCGCCTTCTTGTAACTCAACCCAATGGCGTAGAAGGAATTATGTTTTGAAATATGGTAGTTCCTCATAAAGGATATAAATCGCAGAACAAAATTAACAGGCTTATGTATCAAAAAATAACGGTAGCGGAACCAGATAGGCCACTACTATTTATTTTGTTTTTTATTTTTGATAAAATTTACGTCAAGTATTGATATTATTGATAAATTTGATATTGCAGAATACAATTTAGAGCCATTCTAAATTAACAAAACATCTAAACCAAATTGAAAAACAACTTAAAAAATATCGCTAGCGGTTCCTATGATGAAATTTTAGTAGAGGACGGAATTTACATCTTAAAGATTCAGAACGACTCCAAGGACCCTAGACTTATTGAGCGTGAAATAGACAGCACGTACATCCAATTCCATTTTTGTCTAAAGGGGAGGTCCAAATTCAATTTTAATGAAGGTAACTACTATTTGGAAGTAAATGAGGAAAACTCGTTGCTCTTGTACAACACCCAAAAAGACCTGCCCTTGGATCTGGTGGTCTCGCCCGGCTCTTGGCTGCTTTCCGTAGTTATGACGATAAGGAAGTTCCATTCCCTGTTTTCCGACGAAGCGGATTATATTCCTTTCTTAAGCGACGAAAACAAGGAGAAGAAATACTATTCTCAAGAAATGGTATCTCCGGCCACGGCCGTTGTCCTTAGCCAGTTAATGAACTATAATTTGCATCCATCCATAAAAAAACTGTATTTAAAAGGCAAAGTGTACGAGTTGATCTCCCTGTACTTTAATAAAACCGAAGATGCCGATCTTGAACAATGCCCCTACTTGGCAGACGAGGACAATGTTCGCCGAATTCGAATGGCCAAGGAAATTATGATTTCCCGTATGGCTGAACCGCCAACACTTGCAGAACTCTCGCAAGAGGTTGGGTTAAGCCTTAAAAAACTAAAGGAAGGCTTTAAACAAATTTATGGAGACTCTGTTTTTGGCTTTTTGTTCGATTACAAAATGGAATATGCCCGTAAAATGTTGGAAACAGGAAAGCACAATGTAAACGAGGTGGGATTAAAAGTAGGGTACAGTACCGCTAGTCATTTTATTGCTTCTTTTAAAAAGAAGTTCGGCACAACACCTAAAAAATATTTAACTTCAAATGCCTAATTAAACCCTTATGAAAAAATTTGCACTGTATTTACTCAGCTTCTGTTTCGCCCTTCATGTTTCGGCACAAGATATACCCGCTGAAAAAGAGAATACGCAAAAAATGCCCGATTTGGTTCTTGTTTTTACCAAAACTCAAGGATTCCGGCATAAATCCATAGAAAAAGGGGTGCAGACCTTTAGGGAATTGGGCAGACAAAATGGTTTTATTGCCTTGCAATCCGAATCCGAAGATGATTTTAACACCTTAAATCTTGATAATTACAAGCTAGTGGTTTTTTTGAACACAACCATGGATGTGCTGAACCATACTCAACAGCTTGCATTTGAGCAGTTTATTAAAGGAGGTGGTGCTTTTCTGGGTGTGCATGCCGCTGCCGATACCGAGTATGATTGGGATTGGTACGGTAAATTGGTAGGGGGCTATTTTGATTCCCATCCAACTGACCCTAATGTGAGAAAAGCTAAAATTGATGTGGTAAACAATATACACCCGTCCACTGCCCACTTGAAGGAAACTTGGATCAGAACAGATGAATGGTACAATTATAAAAATCTAAGTCCCGATGTTACCGTATTGCTCAATTTGGACGAGACCAGTTATGAAGGGGGCACCAATGGACCCGATCATCCAATTGCCTGGTTCCAAGAGTTCGATGGTGGCAGGGCCTTTTATACAGGGGGAGGCCATACGGACGATTCGTTCAATGAGCCTATGTTCCGCCAGCATCTTTTGGGCGCTATCGAATGGTGTTTAAAAAGAGACTAAAGCAGGTCTGGCAACAATGATTCCTATATTGCTTTTGATGTTTTTGAGGTAATCCGCCAACGGCAACTCGGAAATCTCTACTTCACCATTCTTACTGGAAGCATGTAATAGATGCAACCTACCATCGGGTCTGTGCAATGCAATTCCGGTATGTGTTACATCCAATCCTTTTATAGATGTGGCCAAAGCAATAATGTCCCCGGATTTTATCAGGTGTTCCTTGCTTTCTATTTGGTCCTTTGGCAAATAACAAATTTCTTCTGTGGCCAGTACCTTTTCCACCTCTAACATTGCTTCAAAATTCTCATCGCTGGCCAAAAAAGGGTACAGGTTACGATGGGTCCCCATAAAATTAATGGACTTTTCCAGTTTCTCGCCCCCTAATTCCTCGGTGATGTCCTTTACCAACCCCTTACGCTCGTTATTCCGAATCCATTCTGTAAAATAGTGTAAACGAGAAGGATACCCGTTTAAACTGCCGTTTCTATACCGAACAGTCTCCAGATTGTCCGTAAAGCTTTCAAAATCCTTTTGCCGGTTTTGCAGCATCAGGCTAAATGCCAATACATTTTCCACAAATGTTGTACAGTCCAATCCGCCGAAGTTCACCACCAAAGTTTCCGTATCACCAACTTCGAGGGTTTTTTCAACATACGGAGTTCCAAGGAACGATCGGCCCACCTGTGCAATGGTGTCGCCCAAGGTGGCGCCTTTGGTTTGCATTAGGTCCAAAAGCTTGACTTCAAAAAGTGATTTGTCCTCTGGGGAACAGGTAATCTGTTGTGCATTTAACCCATATCCCAAAGTCAATAAAAGAGCGAGTATAGTTTGTTTCATCAATTTTCTTCATTTTTATGTTCAACCGTCAATCTCGTGGTTCTAGCAATACTTTCTGGGTAATTTTCTTGGAGGTAAACAATTAGTCTTTCCCTTAAATGTACTCTGAGATCCCAGGCCGTGGACGAGTCTTTGGCACTGACCAAACATCGAATTTCCAAATAATTTGGTTTGGTATCGGTAACTTGTACTACGTTTACCTTACCGTCCCAAAGATGGGTATTGTTCAGGATTTTTGTTTGTTCTTCTCGAATTTTATCAAACGGAACATTATAATCCACATACAGAAAAACGGTTCCCATTAAATCGGCAGATGTTTTGGTCCAATTTTGGAAGGGCTGATTGATAAAGTAAGGCGTAGGCACGATCAAACGCCTTTTGTCCCAAATACTCACCACAACATACGTTAAAGTAATCTCTTCGATACGGCCCCATTCCCCTTCCACAATAACCACATCATCAAGTTTAATGGGTTGGGCAATGGCAATTTGGATGCCAGCCAAAATAGTACCGATAAACTGTTGTGCCGAAAACCCGATAATGATACCCGCCACTCCTGCAGAAGCAAAAATACTGATGCCCACCTCACGGATTTCTTCAAAGCTCATCAATGCAAAACCAGTTGCAAGCAAGACTATGATAAAAATAAAAATACGCTCCAGAATTGTAAACTGTGTATAAACTTTACGTGCCTTTAAATTATCGGCAACACCAATGTCGTAGTTTTTAATGATTACCGCTTTTATAATCTTTAACATGGCGATCATTGCCCACGCCATGGCAAAAATAAATAGGACGGTGCTGGCCTTTCTAAACCAATACCCTGCATCCTCGAGGTTAAGGAGGTCACGTAATGCCTTCATCCTAAGGAGTACGGCAATAAAAATCAAAACCAATGGCGTAGCCAATCGTTTAAAAGAACTTTTGGGCAAAAGATACTTCGGATTCTTGCCCAATCGTTTCATCAGCGCTGCTGTACCCCAAAACAGGAAAACGAGCACAAGAAGGGCAACGCCCAAGTAAATAAGCGACTCTTTGGAAACTGTATCATAAAAGGACTCCATACTCCAAAAATAAGACAGAAAAATTCAAGGCAATCCCAAAGTCTAAACAAAATCGATATTCATTATTTCATCATAAGAAAGTTTTGTAAGCTACAAAAGGCGAAGTCCTCTTGGTGTTGTATTTTAGCTGCTCAAAACAAATAAGTGTGAAGAAAGGAGTTTTATTGGTCAACCTTGGGTCGCCGGACAGCCCAACAGCCAAAGATGTTAAGCCGTATTTGGATGAGTTTTTGATGGACGAACGTGTAATCGATGTAAATCCTGTTTTAAGGAATATTATAGTTCGAGGAATCATTCTGAATACTCGCCCAAAAAAATCCGCCGAAGCATATTCTAAAATTTGGTGGGACGAAGGTTCTCCTTTGATCATTATTTCGGAAAGGTTTGCAGAAAAGGTCCGAAATCAAATCGAATTACCGGTGGCATTGGGCATGAGGTACGGTTCCATGTCCATTAAAGAAGGGTTACAAGAATTGAAGGAGAAAGGGGTCGATGAGGTGTTCTTGGTGCCGCTGTACCCACATTATGCCATGTCTTCCTATGAAACGGTTGTTGTAAAAGCACTGGAGGTGCAACAACAGGATTTCCCTGATATGCAAATGACCACTCTACCGGCCTTTTACAGTAATCCAGATTACATCAAAATATTATCCAAAAGTATAGCGGAAGGTTTAAAGGGTTTCGATTACGACCATATCCTATTTTCCTATCACGGAATTCCGGAGAGGCATATCAGAAAATCAGACCCGACCAAGTTCCATTGCCAGCTGAACGGGCAGTGTTGCAAGACCAATTCCGTAGCGCACCATACCTGCTACCGCCACCAATGTTACGATACTACCGAACTGGTAAAAAAAGAGCTGAATTTGCCAGAAGAAAAGGTGAGCACCTCATTCCAATCTAGATTGGGCAGTGACCCTTGGCTGCAACCATTTACCGACAAGGAGTTTGAACGATTAGGGGAAGAAGGTATAAAAAAATTGGCCGTAATCACTCCTGCATTTGTGAGCGATTGCCTAGAAACTCTTGAGGAAATTGCCATGGAAGGCAAGGAACAGTTCCAAGAAGCAGGCGGTGGAGACTACATCCACATTCCATGCTTGAACGACCGCGACGACTGGGCCCAACTTATGGCCAAATGGATCAAAGCATGGGAAGTTAACGGTGCTTTGCCCGAAACCCATATCCGATAAGTCTGAAACCAAAGAGAATATGAAAATTGAAAATCTGGGGAAAGAACTTGAACCCCTTCGCAATACGCTCAAAAATCACCTACTTTATACCCAATTGGATTCGTTGGATGACATTAAAACCTTTATGGAAAGCCATGTGTATGCCGTTTGGGATTTTATGTCGCTCCTAAAAGCACTTCAGCGCAGCCTAACTTGTGTAGATTTGCCCTGGCAGCCACGCCCCAATACCGAGGTGGCTCGTTTCATCAACGAAATTGTCTTGGAGGAAGAAACGGACCGGAACGAGTTGGGAGAGCCTAAAAGTCATTTTGAAATGTACCTCGACGCCATGAAAGAGGTTGGTGCAGATACGGAGAAAGTGCAAGCAACTATTTCTTCGTTCAATAATTTGGATAAAATCTCCGATCAAATTAAAAAAGCTCAACTCAACCAAGCAGAAAAGGATTTTCTTCAATTTACTTTTGATGTTATCAGCACCCGACAACCGCATATAATTGCAGCAGCATTTACCTTTGGCCGGGAGGATTTAATTCCTGATATGTTCTTGAGCATTATTGAACAATCTGGCTCAAATGGGCCGAGCAGGTACAAAAAATTGGAATATTATCTTAAAAGGCACATAGAGCTGGATGGCTATGAGCACGGCCCTTTGGCCCTACGTATGATCAAATCCCTATGCGGTGCAGATGAGCAAAAATGGGACGATGTTAAGGTTTATAGCACCAAGGCATTAAAGGTGAGAATTGCGCTTTGGAATAGCATTGCACAAACATTGGAAAAGAAAAAGAGCAAGTTGGTGGGAACCCTGTAGTTAAGCAACCAACAAAATATGTAAAGCTTTAATCCGGCATGGCCAAAATAACCTCAAGCGAACTCGGCGAAGAACCCATCGGAAAATTACTGATCAAACAGGCCGTACCCGCATCGATTGGTATCTTGGTAATGTCCCTAAACGTATTGGTGGACTCCATATTTGTAGGCAACTGGATAGGCTCCATTGCCATTGCCGCAATCAATGTAGTGTTGCCCGTATCCTTCTTTATCGCTGCCTTGGGCATGGCGATTGGTATTGGGGGTTCCAGTATTATTTCGAGGGCACTTGGAGCAAATAACAAGGAAAAGGCCCTTAAAACGTTCGGAAACCAGATTACGTTGACCTTGTTGGTCACTATTTCCATGGTGGCACTGGGGCTCTATTTTGTGGATAACCTGATTCCAGCTTTTGGCGGTAAAGGTTCCATTTTTGAACCCGCTAAGATTTATTACACTATCATTTTGTACGGAGTGCCCTTCCTTGCACTTTGCATGATGGGAAACACCGTGATACGTGCAGAAGGAAAACCTCGATTTGCCATGATCGCGATGATCATCCCGTCCGTTGGGAACCTCTTGATGGACTACATTTTTATTTATGTGTTCGATTGGGGTATGCATGGGGCCGCTTGGGCCACCACGGTTGGTTATTTACTATGTTTCTTTTACGTGTTTTATTTTTTCCTGTCCAAAAATTCGGAATTAAAAATAGATATTTCCCATTTTGGACTAGATCGACCCATTCTTCGGGAAATTGGCTCGTTGGGGTTTGTGACCTTGGCCAGACAGGCCGTTACCAGCATTACCTATTTGTTGATGAACAATATATTGTTCAACTTGGGAGGAGAGGCGATGGTAGCGGTGTATGCCATTATCGGCAGGATGTTGATGTTTGCCCTGTTCCCCGTTTTTGGCGTAACCCAAGGATTTCTTCCGATAGCTGGGTACAATTATGGCGCCCAAAAATTTGAAAGAGTAAAACAATCCATCTATACGGCAATTAAATATGCAGCCTTGGTAGCCTCCCTTGTTTTTGTGGTTCTTATGGTTTTTCCCTCGGAAATCGCCTCATTGTTCCTAAGTGAACGGCCAGAGCTATCTGCCGAAGAACTGGCAACCAACAATTTTGTTTTGGAGCATACGCCTTTGGCCATGCGCTTGGTGTTTGCCGCGACTCCCATTATCGCCATACAGTTAATAGGTGCCGCATATTTTCAGGCAATCGGCAAAGCCATTCCCGCCTTATTGCTCACTTTGACCCGTCAGGGCTTCTTTTTTATCCCGTTGATTTTGATTCTGCCCAATTTCATGGGCGAGATAGGTGTTTGGCTATCATTTTGTATTGCAGATGTGCTATCAACCATTGTGACCGGAATTTTTCTAAAGAGAGAAATAGATAAAAATCTTCGGGCCAGTGTGGCTTCTAACAAAGATTAGTCTTTCTCAGGTAAGAGCGTGGCCGCTTTGCTGATGATTTTCCATTGGCCCGACAACTTTTTCAAAAGGAACAGATCAATAAATTTCATACTAGTTGATTCAATCCAGATTTCTGCTTTGGCAGTGGCGATATTATGATTTATGTCAATGTTCAAGATGGTTGTTTCCCGACCATTGAATTTTCCTTTGGGTCGGTTTTCGAAGAGTGCGGCATATTCTTTTGGGGTAAGCACCCATAGTTCTTGTCCTTCTCTGGACAGGAACAGATCTGCATTTTCATAAAATGCTTCTTGGATTAATTCTTGATTGCTATATGAGGATCCCTCTAAGTACTTGTTCAAGGTTTCACGGACAGCCTTGTCTTCAGACTGGGAAAAGCAGTTGATAGTCAACAGTAGAGTTAAAATTGAAATGATTCTTTTCATGATGTTTATTTTGGAAGTATTTGAATGATTTTACCATTTTCTTCATCTGTAAGCAGGTACAATTTGCCTTCGGGACTTTGAGCAACTTTTCTCGAACGAACCCTATCATCCAGAAAAAGTTCTTCGGCACTTTTAAGGGTGTCCCCAACGATATGAAACCTCCAAAGACTACCTCTTGAGAGGCCAGGTACAAGCAAGTTGTTTTTCCAATGGGGGAAATCTTTGCCTGTGTAAAAGCAAAGTCCTGTGGGGGCAACGGTATGCTGCCAAAACCAGGCTGGTACAGTAAAGCTTACATGTTCCAATTTTGGCGGGGAGTAATCATCGCTGCGCAATTTTCCGGAAGTAACGTTGGGCCAGCCGTAGTTGCCCCCTTTTTTTAATATATTGATTTCGTCACCTTGAATTGTTCCATGTTCCGTGAACCAAATCGTACCGGTTTCAGGCTGCACAGCAATACCTTGTGTGTTTCGAATACCCATGGCATAAATGCTTGGAATGGCTTCTTTTCCTAAGTTGGGATTGTCGTTCGGTATAGTTCCATCCAAATTGAAACGATGGATCTTGCCTCTGGGGTCCGTTACGTCTTGGGCAATGGGCAAGACAGGTTCATCGTGTTCCCAGAAAAGACGTTCGCCAACCGTAAGGTATAGTTTATTGTCCGGACCGATGGTCATTCCACCCCCATAATGGTAGTTGACGTAGGTATAGGGTTCTGCAACCAAAATGGTTTTTTGATTGGTCAAGGAATCATTTTGCAACTGAGCTTGAACAAATTTGGTGGTTTTCCCAACTCCTTTTTTCTTAGCAGCATAGGAAAAGAAGAGCTTTTTGTTTTTTTCAAAACTTGGATGAAGCAAAATTTCGAAAATACCTGAATTGTCCCCAATGTGGATAGCACCGATACTATCGGTCAAGTCCTTTGGAAATCCTTTAATGGTAATTTTGGTTTTGGTTTGAAGGTTTACTTTAACCAAAGCCCCATTTTTTTCTGTGACCAAAGCTTCGTTCTCGTTTAAAAAAGCAATGCTCCAAGGACGGTTCAATCCTTCAAAAACTATTTTTTTCTTTGGTTGTATGTTGGTCGAAACGTCTGTGGTAGGACTATTTTTGTTGCACCCTGCCAAGAGTAGGACAATGAGAAATAATTGATAACGCATGGGATAAATTTTACCCCAAATGAACAGGTGTTAGCAATCAAAAGCTTTAAAAATCATGATTCTTAAAACGATTTCCATCTAGGAAGGACTGTTTTGCCTCCTGTATTGGGATGGTGTTAGGTGGGTAAATGACTTAAATGCCACATTAAAGGAAGTCACGTTTCCAAAACCTGAATCGTAAGCAATGGAAATAATCTTTTCATCCTTTCCGTTGGGTGACACCAAAAGTTTTTTTGCTTTTTCAATCCGGTGGAAATTCACAAATTCTGAAAAATTCATCCCCTTGTTTTCATTTACTACTTGCGAAAGAATTCTGGGAGATGTTTTCAACGCTTGAGCAACTTCTTGGAGGGATAGTTTGTGGTTTAAATAAATTTCCTCCTCTTCAAATAGCATGTTGATGGAATCCATCATGTCCATTGAGGTGTTTTGATCAATAGTTGAAGCGGTATATTTTTCCAATGAAAAAGTATGGTTGCGCAGAAGAAGGAAGGAAAACATATATACCAAAAGAGAAAAAAAGAGGGCGCCACCAATATAAAAAGGTATCAATCCAGCAATGTTGCCAATATAAAAAGCCCAAATCAGCACAACACCAATCAAAAGATTACGATACCATTTATAAATTTTAGGTTTATTGTCTTTATGGTTGTTGACCAATAATCTTGTGGCCATAATCAAATACATCAAAAGATGGGCAAAAACTGCATCGTAGATAAAATAGGATAGAGGGTCTCCTCGATTCGGTATAGTCCAGCACAACAATGTGAATAATAGGTAGGGTAAAAAATGTAAGTAAATGGCCCAATGCAGTTTTCTTTTTTTATGGAACAATGCTTCTCCATATTGCCAAAGGCTTGGCCCTACCAACAAAATTCCAGCAATACCAATGTTTCGTTGCCAGGCATCAAGGTCGAGGTATACATTTAAAATCGATTTGCCAATGCGGAGAATCAGTCCAAGGATAACCAATACCAAAAACCGATGCGCCAATCGATTACCTTTTTTAAGAGTTAATAAGTAAAAGCATAGAAAGATGCCTTGGACAATACCTAAGCTGCACAATATCAATATGACGATGTCATTTTTCACACATTAAAGATAAAAAGTTGAAGTCATTGAACTACTTTC
Source organism: Allomuricauda sp. XS_ASV26 (assembly GCF_041224615.1). Classification (NCBI taxonomy): domain Bacteria; kingdom Pseudomonadati; phylum Bacteroidota; class Flavobacteriia; order Flavobacteriales; family Flavobacteriaceae; genus Allomuricauda; species Allomuricauda sp. XS_ASV26. The sequence goes on from NZ_JBGFGK010000033.1 coordinate 247,392, forward strand.
ATTACTTTAGAAAACAAACAAACTGAACAAATGAAGAGATTGGCACCTGTATTACTTTGGGTAATCATGATTATTTCTTGTAACCAAAAACCTCAAGAAAAACCCATGTACACCCTATTTGTTGGAACGTATACCGATGGAGATAGTGAAGGTATCTACACGTATTTTTTTGATTCGAGTACAGGGGAACTGTCCAGCAAAAAACTGGCGGCCAAGTTGACAAATCCCTCCTATTTGGCCATTTCGGAAGACAAAAAGAACCTGTATGCGGTCCAAGAAACTGCCAATTTTGATAGTTTGGGCGGGGGTGTTACCGCTTTTAAGTTGAAAGATGATATTTTGGAACTTCAGAACAGCATGGGAACCCAAGGGGCACATCCTTGTCATCTGTCACTTTCTGGAGACGGACATTTGGCCGTTGCCAACTATACCGGTGGCAATGTTTCTATTTTCTCCCTTAATGAAGACGGTTCTCTATCCGAAAATCCACAAATCATCGATCATAAACCATTGGACTCCGTTAAAACATCGCATGCGCACATGGCACAGTTTAATACAGATGGACTAATGGTTACCGATTTGGGATTGGATGCGGTAAAACGATACAATCAAAAGGATGGAGAGTTCGTTCCTGCCGAACAGAGTTCAATATCGTTTGAAGATGGAGCAGGCCCTCGCCACTTTACCTTTGGTAAGAATGGTCAAATGTTATACGTCATCAACGAATTGAACAGCACCATTTCCGTCTTTGAAAAAGATGGTGAAGGAAATTACCGAGAAGTTCAGGTGGTATCGACCTTAGCTGCTGATTTTGATGGGGAAAGCTTTTGTGCCGACTTGCATTTGTCTCCGGACGGGAAATTTTTATATGGTTCCAACCGTGGGGAAAACACTATTGTGATTTTTGCTGTGGATAGCGATTCAGGTCAATTGGAATTGGTTGGAAGAGAACCCGTTCAAGGGGATTGGCCGAGAAACTTTTCCATGGACCCTACGGGCGAATTCTTGTTGGTCGCCAATAAAAAGACCAGCAACATTGCAGTTTTTAAAAGAGATAAAGAAAACGGAACCTTGATTTTTTTGAATGAGACCAGCCACCCAAACCCAGTCTGTTTGGTGTTTTTGGACTAAGGTTATCTTCCGTGCGGCTCCATATTTGGAAGCGGGCTTTCGTCCCTGACATAGCGATCAAAGTGATTTTTCATGGCTTGGAACATATCTTCTCGGTACTCTCGAATGCCATGGTCTGCTCCTTCGAACAAAATGAACCTTGTAGGGTGTTTATACTTGTACAATTGGCTTACCAAGCTCAATGATTCCTCCGCAGAAACACGCCAATCGGCACTACCGTGCATAACTAACAGAGGGGTTGTTTTGCACATTTTGTCGGCCCATAATACAGCAGATCTTATGTTAAGTTGGTTTTCCTTGTCCGCCCAATAATTTGGTGCCAATTCCGAAAATACATGTTTTTCCATTTCGGGTCTGTTTTTTATATTTAAATGAGCATCTGCCATTCCAGCGATCGCTGCGGCCGCTTTAAACCTGCACGATTCTTTCATGGCCAAATAAGTCATCATGCCTCCCCGGCTACCACCCTCAATACCTATTCGGGCAGTGTCCGCCTTTGGCAATTGTTCCAAAACGGGCATTAAATTTAAAACATCGTTAATATCATCGCCGCCAAACTGCTCAATTCCTTCACCACCATCATTTCCTCTATATTGACTGGCGACCACAACATATCCCCAACTTGCCATTTTGCCCATAAAAAACGCAACGCTCAATGGATTCCATTCACCAAATTCCCTGTTGCCGCCCCGATTGGAGATTATACAGGGATATTTTCCTTCTTTTTTGGGCTCGGCAATATATCCGGTTACCTTAAGGCCATCGGACAGATATGTGATTTTAGAGAACTGGATTGCATCCAACTCCGGGACACTTTCCGCTAAACGGGTTCTTATTGAATCCGAAACAACCAAAGCTTCTTTTGAGATAATTTTTCCATCTTGAGCGCAGGCAGTGCTGCCGATTAAAAGTAAGAGCAAAAACAGTTTTTTCATGTCCGCATTATTTTTTTGAAACAAGTACAATTACACCAATAACGGCAAGTACAGCTACAACAGCAAAGAATATTTTCCAAAAACTGTAGGGTCTTGATCCAGATATTCGCCCATTCTCCCCATTTATAAAGAAATTATATTCCTTTCCATTGAATCGGTAAGCACTGACATAAACAGGCAATAGAATATGTTTAAAGGTTTCTTCGGACAAACTCATGTTCATGGAATGTACGCGTTGGGTATCCCCGCCAATATCCCTTCGGCACCAAGTATCCGCTATATCCCTTGCTATTTCTTTGGAACGCAGGTGCCCATCTTTAAGGGGAATCGTGTATTTTTCTGTCACGAACCCAGACAGGAAACCACTATCAAAAGGTTGTAGTTTTTTTAAGTCCCAAGATGCAATCTTGTTTGGAATCCGGCCTGTTTTTTGGTGGGATGCCTTGATCAAGGTATCGTCCACAAATCCTGAAACTTGTCCAGATGCAGGGTACCATCTAGTTTTTCGCACCCTTTGGGTCACCATTTTTCCTTTGGAATTGCGTACTCTTTTGGTCTCGTAATAATATTCGCCTCGTTGGCCGGTGTAGGTGGCGAACAGTTGCGCATCAAAGGTCCAGTAGGGCAAGTACAGGCCTTTGGTAAATTGGGGGTCGAGCGCTGCTTTTTTTAAGTTATTTGGGGCAAACCATAAGCGCTTAACCCAATTTTTGAATATCCCAAAGGACTTTTTCTTATCTATTTGAAACGGGAGTACGGCACCAGGAAGAATCCATTCTTCTTTGTAAGTATCTTCAATAACCAAGGGTTGACCACAATACACACAATGCAGGGATTTGTAGTTTTCCTCTACGTGCTGATCCGCGCCACAGTTTTTACAATGGAGCATAGAAATTTCCTCACTGTGCTTTTGTGCACCCATTTCTTCAAGAAAAGGATACAGCTCCAATTCCTCGAACCCGTTTTCATCCAAGACAATGGTCTCCAAATGTCCGCAATATTCGCAGCTTATCTGGGTAGTACCGGGCTTGTATTTAAGCTCTGCGCCACAATTGACACAGGCTTTTTTGAGTTCGGTCTTTTGGATCGTTGGTTCTTCCATGCTTGCTTTTCCGCCGAGGCGGACATCTATATCAATTGAGATAAATTAGTATTTCGAACAAAAGTGAGAAACCCCTAGAGTGTTTCTAGTGATGAACCTTCTCAATCGTTGTTTTGCAACTCATTTCGAAATGACAATAAAAAGATTACTCTGTTGGTAATGGCGGCGGGGTATTTCCTCCCAAAAACGATTTTAATTCTTCTACTTCTTTAAGAGATGCCCAAGCCGACATGCCTTGTTTCCAAACCAAACTATCACGGTTAATGGTTCTTGAGGCAAAAAGGGATTGCATCTGTTCAAATGTAACCGGTCCGTGTTGTACTCCGTTGGTGGCATAATAGTACATGGTCTGCGTTGGCATTGGAGGCGGAACAGCTCCAGCAGTTTGCTGTGCAGCTTGTTGTGGGGCAGCTTGCATATTTCCGCCCATCATACCGCCCATTTGTTGGGCCAAAACAAATCCCATGCCCATGCCCATTCCTGCTCCAGCGGTTCCGCCCTCGTTTTGGGCAGCGGCCTCGATAGCCTTGGCTGTTTTGAACTTGGTCAATTTGTCCAGGTCAAGTTTGTCGATACGGCTGTACTCGAAGATTTCCTTTTTAAGATCTTCGGGCATGGATACGTTTTCAATGTAGAATTTCTCCAAGGAAATGCCCACACTCTCAAACTCGGGAGACATCACCTCGCGGCAAGTATCAGAAAGTTCCGTAGTGTTGGCAGCATATAGTTCAATGGGCAAATTGGCTTGGCCAACGGTATTCGTGAACCGTGTAGCAATCAGACTTTTTAAGTGTTCGTTGATTTCGTAATTGGTAAAATTACTGTCGGTTCCTACAATGTCCTTGATAAATTTGCCTGCATCGGAAATTTTGAAGGCATAGGTCCCAAAAGCACGGATTTCCACCAATCCAAAGCGATCATCGCTTAATGTAATTGGGCTTTTTGTACCCCACTTTTCATCGGTAAATAAGTGGGTGTTTACAAAGTAAACCTCTGCTTTAAATGGAGAGTTGAACCCATATTTCCAACCTTTTAGGGTAGCTAAAATAGGTAGGTTCTGAGTTGTAAGGTCGTAAGTGCCCGGTTCAAAAACATCCGCCAGTTGGCCCTCGTTGATAAAAACTGCCGTTTGTCCTTCCCGAACAATAAGCTTTGCGCCATTCTTTATTTCGTTTTGATAGCGTTCAAATCGATATGCTATGGTGTCATCGGTATAATCGAGCCATTCAACAATATCAATAAACTCATTACTGAGTTTTTCTTTGATCTTTCCAAAAATATCCATGGTAGTGTTTTATTTAGATGATTAATTTATAAAAAAAGGAGAAAGTCTCCGTTAGATTAGTGTAAAATGATGTAAGAATGTTACAATCGGCAATAAATCACGCTTTTAGCGCACTAACCGTTACCAATAACTGTCCCACATGCCTTTGACTGTGCTCGGCCGAATGAAAGATTAAACCGATAACAGTGGTCGGCAATTTTTTTCGCCCCACAAACCTTTCATCTGTTAGTGTAGACTCGGGAATGGTTTTAAAGTAGTCCAGAGCTTCGTTGACCTTTTGCTCAAATTCGGTGATCAATTGTTGCGACGAAGGTGCTTTTTCCCCATTACCTTCGTTTTTTAAAAATTGGAATTGCTCATCCGTGAGTGTCTCCTGTTTTGCATAAGTGAGCAATCGGTCCAATACCCCGGTAAGATGACGGAGATGAAATCCTACGGAAGCCCTGCCGAACGGTGTGTCCCAGAGTTTTTCTTCTGGAAAATCCAACAAATAGTTCTTTGTTTCCCTGACTGATTGCAACAAAGCGTGGGCAGCGGGCTGTAAAAGTGACGGTACATTTTCTATTGGGCCGCTGAGCCAATATTCCTGGGTGGATGACATATATAATTTTTTATGATTAAAAATTCCGGTAATCCCCGGACAGATATTTGTTTGCTTTTTCTTCCTGAAACTGGGCGGTCTCGGCATTCCAATGCAAAGTTTCGCCAGGGAAACGGCCTGCAATGGTTCCCAAGAGAATAGTCTCGGTCAATCGGGCAGCATAGTCAAAAGGAGCGGTTGTATTGTCTTTGCCCAAACAAGCATCTACAAACTGATGATAATGCTTTGGGCCTTCAGTATTATAATTTCGAATGGGCTCACCTAAGTTGTGTTCTTTCGAAACTTTGGCAATTTCCCTTGAAATATCCACGTATTTCCCTTTTCTGATTTTTTTGGGCAATTGCATAAAATGGGGCAGCAATAACCGTCCTTTTTCACCTACAAACATGGCTCCTTGTTCTGGTAATTCATTTTCACCCGCCACTCCGGCATCCAAAGAAATTTTATCTTTTGCGCTTTTAGTAACGGATGCGGTATTCTTTTTCATTTCCATGCCGGGCAATAAAAGGTCTTCGTGCATTGTGGGAGCACCTGGACCATCGTACCATATCCATTTTAGGGATTTACCCGTATATCTAGTGCCGGGAAATTCATAGGTAACGGTATTGTTTTCTGGAAACCCAAATCCATTGCTCGGACGGCATTCCGTTTTAATGGTTCTGGGAACATCCAATTGGAGCGCGTTGTAAGGCGTATCAAAAATATGCACCCCCATGTCGCCCAAAGTGCCGCAGCCGTAATCCATCAATTTTCTCCAGTTCCCTGGGTGGTACAGATTTTTTTTATAGGGTTGTTTGGTGGAAGTACCCAACCATAGATTCCAGTCCAATTGATCCGGAATTGGGTCTTGGCCTTGGGGCAGTGGACCATCGTATCCCCAATTTTTTGGCGACCATGCATGTACCGTATGCACTTTTCCAATAATACCGGACTGAATCAAAAGTGTGGCGAGTTTGTAATCGTAAAAGGAATGCACCTGAATGCCCATTTGCGTGATCAAGCCTTTTTCTTCCGCTACTTTTTTCATCTCCCTGGATTCGGACACGTAGTGGGTCAATGGTTTTTGGCAATATACCGCCTTATCCATTTCCATGGCCAATAACGAAGCCGGTGCATGAGTATGGTCCGGGGTCGATACGATTACCGCATCGATTTCATCCCCCATTTCTTCCAACATCACACGATAATCAAAAAAAACACGGGCCTCCGGATGCATTTTATGTGCAGTGGACAGATAAATGGCATCCACATCGCAAAGGGCAACTACTTCTACAGCGGCATGCGAAGAAATAGCTTTAAGGTCTTCCATACCCATATTACCCACACCAATATGTGCAGTTCTTAGCTTTTCTTTGGCAAACCCTTTTTCCAAAAAGGAAGGAGCCAGCATAATGCCCAAGGCCCCAACACTGCTCTTTTTAATAAACTCTCTTTTGTTCATGGTTGATTCTGGTTATTTTAACCCTTACGCATCCATTCATTTTTCGGTAAAAACAATTTCCCTTTAAAAAAAGTGAACGGAAACACTAAGAAATAAATATGGTTTTGTTTTTTGTAAGGATGGTTAAAGTACAAAATAAAGTGTAATTTTTTTGCGGGTTTTTCACTACATTTAAAGCAGACTAACTCAACACTTTAAAAATGAAGATTTGCTTTTTCAAAATCGGTTTGCTTTTGCTTACCGTATCATTATTTGTTACACCAGTGCATTCCCAGCGCAGAAATAAAAAACAAAGCGCACCGGAATACCCCGAAGAATTGTACTCAAGTTTAGATTACCGATTGATCGGCCCATTTAGAGGAGGTCGTTCCGCAACGGTAACCGGTGTGCCCGGAGAGCCCAACCTATTTTATTTTGGCGCTACCGGAGGAGGTGTATGGAGAACTACGGATGGGGGTCGCTCATGGGAAAATATTTCCGACGGGTATTTTGGCGGAAGTATCGGTGCCGTTTCCGTAGCACAAAGTGACCGAAACGTGATTTATGTTGGAGGTGGAGAAAAAACTGTACGGGGCAATGTTTCTTCAGGATACGGAATATGGAAAACCGAGGATGCAGGAAAAACATGGAAATCGTTGGGCTTGGATAAAAGTCGGCATGTTTCACGTATCAGGATTCACCCTACAGACCACAATATAGTTTACGCGGCCGTAATGGGCAATTTATACAAACCAACCACCGAAAGAGGTGTTTACAAAAGTACAGATGGAGGACAATCATGGAAAAAAGTGTTGTACGCGAACGATATGGCCGGGGCTGTAGATCTTATTGTTGACCCTAACAATCCTAGAATACTTTATGCTTCCACATGGCGGGTACAGCGTACACCATACAGTTTAAGTAGTGGAGGGGAAGGCTCGGCTCTTTGGAAAAGTACCGATAGTGGTGAAACTTGGACCGAAATTTCCAAAAATGATGGATTCCCATCGGATACTTTGGGTATTATTGGAGTAACCGTTTCCCCTCAGAACAGTAATAGGGTATGGGCCATTGTGGAGAATAAAGATAAAGGTGGATTGTACCGTTCTGAAAATGGAGGAAAGACATGGGCGCTTGTAAATAGCGATAGAAGCTTAAGACAACGGGCTTGGTATTATACTAGGGTTTATGCCGATACCAACGATGAGGATGTGGTGTATGTGTTGAATGTAAGCTATCATAAAAGTACCGATGGTGGTAAAACATTTGAATCTTCGAATGCGCCCCACGGTGACCATCACGACCTTTGGATAGCCCCAGAAAATTCTAATCGAATGATAATTGCCGATGATGGTGGTGCCCAGATAAGTTATGATGGCGGTGAAACTTGGAGCACATACCACAACCAGCCAACAGCTCAATTTTATAGGGTTACCACAGATAACGCTTTCCCATACCGTATTTATGTAGCACAGCAAGATAATTCCACCTTGAGGGTAAATTATAGAAGTGACGATGGGTCCATCGGCGAAGACGATTGGGAATCTACCGCAGGTGGCGAATCCGCTCATATTGCAGTGGATCCAAACAATAATGATATTGTTTATGGAGGGAGTTACGGAGGTTTTTTAACCCGAGTGAACCACGCCAATAAAACAGCAAGGGCGGTAAATGTGTGGCCAGATAACCCTATGGGCTATGGAGCGGAAGGGATGAAATATCGCTTTCAGTGGAACTTTCCAATAATGTTCAGCAAGCATGATCCAAAAAAACTATACACTTTCTCCAACCATGTGCACATGAGCACCAACGAAGGTCAAAGCTGGGAGGTGTTGAGTGATGACCTTACCCGTAATGATCCCGACAAATTGGTGTCCAGTGGAGGTCCTATTACTCAAGATAATACAGGTGTAGAGTATTATTGTACAATTTTTGCAGCTAACGAAAGTCCATTGACCGAGGGATTGATTTGGGTAGGTAGTGATGATGGGTTGATCCATGTTACCAAAAATGGAGGACAGACCTGGGAAAATGTGACACCGCCCAATATGCCGGAGTGGAACATGATCAATAGCATAGAACCTTCTGCTTTTGATGAAGGTACGTGTTACGTTGCTGCTACTCGATACAAACTGGGCGACTTTACCCCCTATCTGTACAAGACCACCGATTATGGAAAAACCTGGACCAAGATTACCAATGGAATAGAAAATGAACACTTTACCCGTGTGGTAAGGGAAGACCCGAAAAGAAAAGGGTTGTTGTATGCCGGTACCGAAACCGGAATGTATATTTCCTTCAACGATGGTCAGAACTGGGAAAAGTTCCAATTGAACCTGCCCATAGTTCCCGTTACAGACCTTACGATCAAGGACGATAACTTGATTGTGGCCACCCAAGGTAGAAGTATTTGGGTGATAGACGACCTTACCGTTTTGCATCAATTGGACAATGCCAAGAAGTCTGCAAGCTCCATCTTGTACAAACCAAGAAATAGTTATAGAACCAAGGGAAGAAAGGCCAGAAGACCATCAAAAACCGAAGGAGAAAACCTTGCCAATGGCGTAATTACCCATTTTTATCTGAAGGATTTCTCCGAAAAGGACAGCGTTTCGTTGACCTATACCAAAATGAACGGAGACACCTTGGCCACATACAGCACATTCTCCAAAGAAAGAGGTAAAAAACTAGAAGCAAATAAAGGAGGGAATACCTTTGTGTGGAATACCCGGGGAAAAGGAGCCGAAAGATTAAAGGGCATGATTCTTTGGTGGGCCAACTTAAGCGGTCCCAAAGCTGTTCCCGGAACTTATAAGGTAAGTTTAAATGTGAACGGCAACGACCAAACGGAGGAATTTACCATTCTTCCAGACCCTAGGGCAGAAGTTTCGGTGGCCGATATGCAAAAGCAGTACGATTTTATCACAGAAGTAAACCAAACTGTGGATAGAGCACATCAATCCATTAAAAAAATAAGGGCCATCAACGAAAAGTTGGACGAGTTCATCAAAAAATATAAGGATGATGAAGCTACCAAAGCATTAGTGGAAAAAGCCAAAAAGATGAAGGAGGAATTTGGTGCCATTGAAAAAGAACTGTATCAGACCAAAAACAGAAGTAATCAAGATCCATTGAACTTCCCGATAAAGCTTACCAACAAACTGGCACATTTGAACAGTTTGGTTTCAATCGACGATTTCCCTCCAACAGATCAGGATATCGCTGTAAAAAATGAACTGTCTGCACAAATTACAAAGCAGTTGGAGGCTTTTGATAAACTTGTGGACCAAGAAATTGGAGCATTCAATAATGAATTCAATCAACTCAAATTGGATTATTTGAGCATTGAGGAATAATACACCAAAGCCCCTACGTAAAACATAGGGGCTTTTCTTTTTTTAGACTACCATACTTCTTAAACAAACCAGCATTTACCATGAAAAAAGGACTTCTTTTTCTGTTATGCAGCGTTTTTGGGACGCTAGCATTCGCCCAGACCGCCAACGATTATTTTGAACCCATGAAATTTAGGAACATCGGCCCATTTCGTGGTGGTCGGTCTGTTACCGCTAGCGGTGTAGTTGGAGACCCACTTACCTATTATATGGGAACTACTGGTGGAGGATTGTGGAAAACCAGTAATGCCGGCGGCAAATGGGAAAACATTTCCGATGGTTATTTTGAAATGGGCTCCGTGGGAGCAGTTTCGGTTTCCCGATCCAATCCCAATATTGTGTACTGTGGGATGGGAGAACATGCTCCACGAGGTGTAATGACATCTTATGGAGACGGTGTATATAGGTCCAACGATGCTGGAAAAACATGGGTAAAGCTCGGCCTGGAAAAAACTCAACATATTTCACGGATAATAATTCATCCAACAAACCCTGAAATTGTATATGTTGCCGCACAAGGAGCATTATATGCGCCGAACCCCGAAAGAGGGGTTTACCGTTCTATGGATGGCGGAAAAACATGGGAGAAAATCCTTTATGTAAACGAAGGTACGGGAGCTGCCGAACTTTCAATGGACGCAAACAACCCAATGATTCTGTATGCGGCTATGTGGGAACACCAGCGTAAACCCAATATCGTAATTAGCGGTGGACCGGGCAGTGGTCTCTACAAAAGCACCGATGGAGGAAATACTTGGCAAGAGATGACCAAAGGCCTGCCAGAAGAAAAAGGCAAAATGGCCATTAGCGTAAGTCCTGCAAATTCTGAAAAGGTATATGCTTTGATCGAGAGCGATTCCAATCAAGATAAAGGCGGTTTGTTTGTGTCGAACAATGCAGGGGAGAGCTGGCATATGGTGAGCGGTGATAACAGATTGGTGCAACGCGCCTGGTACTATATTGAGGTCTTTGCCGATCCCAACAACGAAAATACCGTATATGTGTTAAGTGCACCTATGCTACGTTCCGAAGATGGTGGGAAAACTTGGGAGACTATCTCTGTGCCCCATGGCGACACCCATGATCTGTGGTTCAACCCCGATAATTCCAAAAATATGGTGATGGCCAACGATGGAGGTGCGGCCATAACTTTTAACTACGGAAAGGATTGGTCCACATTGGACAATATGCCCACGGCTCAATTCTATCGAATCAATACGGACAACCTATTCCCATACAACATTTATGGAGGACAGCAGGACAATACCTCGGTAAAAATTGCAAGTCTTTCGTTGGGCAGATGGAGCATCAACCAAGAAGATTGGCATTATTCCGCAGGAGGCGAAAGTGCATTTTTGGCCTTTGATCCCGACGATCCGAGGTATGTGATGGGAGGAAGTTATTTAGGCACAATAGAGTTGTTGGACATGGAAACCAAAATGTCCAGCAAGGTTATGGCGGCCCCAATTCAATACTTGGGCAGGGATGCCCGCGACATGAAATACTTGTACAATTGGAATGCACCGATCATATGGTCCAAACACGAGCCGGGAACATTTTATCATGGAGCACAATTGGTACTGAGAACACGGGATAATGGAGTAACTTGGGAAGAAATTTCACCAGACCTTACCAGAGACCAAGATGCACTCCAAGGAAAAGGAGGAGGTCCATACACCAACGAAGCAGTAGGCGCTGAAAACTATGGAACCTTGGCCTATATTATTGAATCGCCACATGAAAAGGGCGTTTTAATAACAGGAAGTGATGACGGTTTGGTACATATTACCAAAAATGGCGGAGAGACTTGGCAAAATATAACCCCAAAGGGGTTAAAGGAATGTTTGGTCAACGCCATCGAAGTATCCCCACACAATCCTGGTACTATTTATATTGCCACGACCCGCTACAAGTTCAACGATTACACCCCCGCCCTGTACAAAAGCACCGATTACGGAAAAAACTGGACAAACATCAGCAATGGCATACCATATGGCGCATTTACCCGAGTGGTCCGTGAGGATTTGGAACAAAAAGGACTATTATATGCCGGCACCGAAAAAGGATTGTATGTTTCTTGGAACGATGGTAAAATGTGGGAGCCCTTGCAATTGAATCTACCCAAGACACCCATCACCGATTTAAAAGTGCACCGAGGGGACTTGATCGTGGCCACATCGGGCAGAAGCTTTTGGATCTTGGATAATATTACTACCCTGTCGCAATACAATGGTAGTCCACAAGGTCTGGGGCTTTACCAACCAGAAGAGGCCATTTTTGGCTCTTGGGGGAGTGCAATGAACAGTAATTCTAAAAGTTTGAGCGGCACCAACCCTTTTGAGGGGGTAAACCCAGCTAATGGAATGGTAATCTATTACCATCTCCCAAAACAAATGGATTCATCCGAAGTAACTATGGAAATTACGAACACACAAGGGAAAGTGGTGCGGAGTTTTACATCAAAAAAAGACCCTGGTTATATTCCCCATAATGGTGGGGGTGCCCCGCCTGCCCCGGTTTTGGCAACGGATAAAGGCTTGAACCGTTTTGTGTGGGATTTAAAAACACCAATAGTTCCGAGTGTCCCGGGCGTTTATATCGAAGCCAATTTTACCGGCCATAAAGTGCCTCCGGGGGAGTACACCATCAAACTTAAGGCAGGAGATGAAGTGGTTACCGTACAAGGAACGGTAATCCCAACACCAGGAACAAACATAAGCAAGGAACGTTTTGCGGAATACGATGCGATCATGAACGATTTTGAGGCCAAGGTAACCGAGATGCACAATAGAGTGAACCAGCTAAAAAAAGTACAAGATCAATTGGGAGCACTGATCAAGGATATGGACAATGAAGGGTTAAAACAAGAAGGGCAAGACTTGTTGGATAAACTAAAATTTTGGGACCAGGATATGGTGCAACGTAAATCCCAAGCGTATGACGATGTGGAGAATTTTCCCAACAAGTTTACTGCGGAGTATCTTTTTGTGATGAACCAAAGCAACAGTGAACTGCCACAGATCAATCAACCATCAAAAGATAGAAAAGCAGAGTTGGATGCCCAATGGATCGGATTAAAACAACGGGCAGAAACTTTAATACAAACAGAAATCCCTAATTTTAACACCAAACTTTGGGAGAATGGTATTGGTGCCATTCAACTGTAAAATTAAAACGTAGATCTATTGCTGTATCCTTATATAAAATCGTTGCACCTCATATTTGTGGTAACTTGGTTTGCCGGGCTTTTTTATATTCCAAGGCTTTTTATTTATCATATTGAGGCTTGGCAAAAACCGTCACCGGATAAGGAAATTTTATCCGAACAGTTAAAATTAATGACCAAAAGATTGTGGTACATCATCACATGGCCCTCTGCAATTATTTGCACGCTTACGGCCATTTGGCTCTTAATTTTAATGCCGGCATGGCTACAACAACCTTGGATGCATGTAAAACTTGCCTTTGTGGCCTTGCTTTTTGGGTATCATTTTAAGTGTCATCAAATATTTAAACAGTTGCAACGCGATGAAGTAAAGTACACCTCGAAGTTTATGCGAATCTGGAACGAAGTGGCGACCCTTATTCTTTTTGTGGTCGTTTTTTTGGTAGTCTTAAAAAGCGCCTTCAATTGGATTTACGGTATTGTGGGCATGTTTTTATTGATGATATTGTTGATGTTGGGAATACGATGGTACAAGAAAGTGCGGGAAAGAAACCCCAATGCCTAAACGTAAAACTGCCGTGGATATATCTCGACTTGGCTCGATAATTGCGTAAATTTATCATTAAATCAAGCGAGCTTGTTTAGAAAACTATCCTTACGATCACGTATTTTCTTTGCCATGATCACCTTGGTAGTGGTTGCCTCTGTACTTATAGCCGGGGTTACGGTTTACCAATATAAGGAACAAGGGGACGATTACCATAACGAAAGATTGGAACGTAAGGAGGAGCAATTGATCAAAAGTATCAATTACACCTTAAAAGAGACCACCTACCCGGTTACTACCGAAAATCTTCATCTTATTTTTAGTGAGGACATTTACAAGATAGCCAATATTCAAAACGTAAATTTCAATATATACGATCTGGAAGGCAATCTGGTCAAAAACTCAAGGCCCAGTTTTGATTCGAACACATTTGCAACGTGCTTGGATGCCGAGATACTCAACTTTTTAAGAGGAAGTGGAGAAACACGGTTTGTTGAGGAAAAAAGAGCTGCAGGGGATAACTATCAATCCACCTACACCTACATCCACGACCTAAAATTTAAGCCCATTGGTATTTTGCACTTACCTTATTTTGAGGATAACACCTTCAATAATATGGAATTGAAGGAATTTCTTTTCAGGTTGGGAATGGTATATGTGTTAATGTTGATTGCGGCCATAATTCTTGCCTATTTCATATCAAAATACATTACACGGTCCTTGCAGGCGATATCCGATAAAATGAACCGGACCAATCTTACCCAGGAAAATGAAAAAATCTATTTAGATCGTCCGGGCGAAGAAATAGAAAAATTGGTGGATTCGTACAACCGAATGATCGATGAGCTTGAGGAAAGTGCCGTAAAATTGGCTCGGAGCGAGCGGGAACAGGCATGGCGGGAAATGGCCAAACAGGTAGCGCACGAGATAAAAAACCCATTAACACCCTTGCGCCTTACCGTACAGAGTTTTGAACGCAAATTTGACCCCAACGACCCAGACATCCACGAAAAACTGAAAGAGTTTTCCAAAACGTTGATCCAGCAGATAGATACCATGAGCAATATTGCCACGGCATTCTCCAGTTTTGCAGATATGCCGGCCCAACAGAACGAAACCTTGAACGTGGTAAAAGTTGTGAAGCTGGCCTTGGAGATCTTTAACGAGGATTATATTCATTTTATAGCGGACGAAGAGGAAATCGTTGCCAAACTGGATAGAACACAGCTGATCAGGGTAATTACCAATTTGGTGAAAAATGCCATACAGGCAGTACCCGGGGTAGACTCCCCACGAATATTGGTGACCGTTGCAACTGATGGTCCCGAAGTAAAAATTTCGGTGGCGGACAACGGCATAGGTATATCGGAAGAATTTAAGCACAAGATCTATGAGCCAAAGTTCACTACAAAGTCAAGCGGAACAGGTTTGGGCCTAGGAATGGTAAAGAACATTGTGGAAAACTATGGCGGAACCATTACCTTTACTTCTCAAGTAGGCAAGGGGACAGTTTTTTGTGTAAGGTTCCCAAAAGAGCAAAGTACAGAACGGAAAAATTAATAGACCATTTCAAATTTATAGCAAACATGGACTTCGAGAACATTTACATTGAAGAAGAAAACAATTTGGCCACAATTACCATAAACAGGCCAAAAAAATTGAACGCGCTCAACAAAAGGACCATAGAGGAGTTACATGTTGCGTTCAAAGAATTGGAGGAAGACAAGGATATTAAGGCGATTATAATAACCGGAAGCGGGGAAAAGGCCTTTGTCGTCGGTGCCGATATTTCGGAGTTTGCCGAGTTTTCGGTGAAGGAAGGGCGTCAACTTGCCGCTACAGGCCAGCGTACGCTGTTCGATTTTGTGGAAAATCTATCCACTCCCGTAATAGCGGCCATTAACGGCTTTGCCCTTGGCGGTGGATTGGAATTGGCCATGGCATGCCATTTTAGAGTGGCCAGTAGCAATGCCCGAATGGGTTTGCCCGAGGTTTCCTTAGGTTTGATCCCGGGCTACGGCGGAACGCAACGATTGCCGCAATTGATAGGAAAAGGGAGGGCCATGGAAATGATCATGACGGCCGGAATGATAGATTCGGACAAGGCCTTTGGTTACGGATTAGTGAACCATGTGGTTTCTTCGGAAGAACTGTTGCCCTTTTGTACAAAAATTGCAAGCAGGATATCGAATAATTCCTCAGTTGCCATAAAACACGCAATAAAAGCGGTAAATGCTGGTTTTAAGTATGACGCCGATGGCTATTCTGTGGAGATCGATGCTTTTGGCCATTGCTTTGGAACCGACGATTTTAAAGAAGGTACATCAGCATTTTTGGAAAAACGAAAAGCCGATTTCCCCGGATCATGACCATTGGCCTAACCAAGCCAGATCATGAGAAAAATTTTCTTACTACTTTTTTGTACAATTTTGGGCATTTTTGTAAATGCCCAAAAAATGCCCGTATCCTACGATTTTGGAGAAAAATATAAGGATCGCTATCGCTACTCCAATCTAGTCGCCATAGAAGAGGACGACTCGGGAGGATACATTTTGGTCCGATCCTATTACCAAGGGCTCATTCTTAAACCAAAGGGCTATTTGATCGAAAAGTATAATAGCGATCTACAATTGGTTTCCGAATATAACTACAAGCTCAAGGGGCTAGATTTTGTAAACGGCTTCCTTAAAAATGGGCAGTTGCATCTTCTATTTTTAAATTACAACCCGCTAAAGGGAGAGTATGAATATTGGGCGCATAGCAGTCCAACCATTGCTTTTAATTTTAAGGAAAAAAAGTTGCTGTCGATCGCATCGGCAGAAGTAAGCGACCCCGTGGGAAAAAATTATTACAATCGTGATTTTTCACGCGGATTTACCACGGCCATTCTTTTTAACGAGGATAAAACCGGTTTTGTGATCAGTACGCATCATAAAAAAGGAAAGAGCAATAAACATATGATCCATATGTTCGATACCGCGCTCAACAAAAAATTCGAATATGATTTTTCCGATGAGATAGAAGAAAAAAACTATGCCTTCGAGAACGTGGCTTTCTCTCCCGATCTACAAACAGCTTATATAGTGGGAAAGGCCTACTTTAAAAAGCGACGTTTTAGGGTAGACGAAAGAAAGTTCCAATACGAGTTGATCAAAGTATCTCAATATGGCAGCCAAACACAATCCTTTGTGGATCCGGGCAAGTATCCAGAAGCATTGTATCCCGTTCTTAATAAAGGAAAATTGATTTGCGTAGGCTTTTATTCGGATAGAAAGGATAATAGGTACAACGGTATCGCCTATTTCGATGTTGCCCCGAACAGTTTAACGATCCAATCGCAGATATACAACCCATTCTCCCAACAGTTTATGGACGATAAGTTTGGCCGTGAAGAAGATAAGGACATCAAGAACCTTGTTTTTAAGGGGGTTGAAGTAACGGACGAACAAGAGATCTTCTTTAATGCCGAAGAGTATTTTGTTACTTCCGGATTGGAAACCACCGGAGCCGGTCAGCGGATCAAGATAGAACGCTATCACCACAACGATATTGTGAGCGTAAAACTAGATACGAACGGCAATATGGAGTGGGCACGGAACATCAACAAGACCGAAGTTACCCAAGGCGATGGAGCCTATGCCTCCTACAGTTCGTACTGCAAAAACGGGAATACCTACTTCTTTATCTGCACTGCTGCAGAAAACCCACAATTGATCAATAACGAACGCTTGATCTTTAAACAAGGGTTTAGTAGAAACCGGAACGTGTTCATGATCTCTTTGGATCAAAACGGGGTAATGGATTATGAAAAAATAATAGACCAACAAGAAGCAAGATTGCCCCTCATGGTCTCCAAACCACTAAAGGACGAGATGGATGATAAAATGCTTTTCTATGCCAAACGAGGAGGCAGGAAACAATTGGTAAAGGTGGATTTTAAATAAAAACACTCTTTAATCTAGATAAAACAATTGCCCCGTTTCGGGGCTTTTTTATTTTGCTGAAACAAAATAGAAAGAAAATACTTACAATATAAATATTACATCAATTGATAAGCATCATTCATCAAATGGTGGCCTGCCTACGTTAATTAGGGTAAAATCACCCCATTTTCCTACCATACTTTTGGTCTGTTAATAACCCTAATTTAAAAACAAAAAATTATGAAATCTTTAAAATTAGTTGCAATGGCCATGCTTTGCTTGGCAGTAAGTTTAATTTCCTGTTCGGGAGAGGATGGGGAACAAGGTGAACAAGGAAAGCCAGGGGATCCCGGTGCAGATAGTACAGTTCCAGGACCACAAGGTCCAGCTGGAGACGATGGAATTAGCTGTTGGGACCTTAATGGAAATGGTATTGGAGATGCGGATGAGGATATTAACCAAGATGGGAATTTTGATGCACAGGACTGCCAAGGTGATAATGGTGAGAATGGTGTGGATGGTAATGCCAATGTACAAGAGCTTTTATATGGTCTAGAGCTATTTGGAGACTACACTGAATTAACAATTAATTTAAATGACTTTGAGGAAATAGATACTCCTGCTAATTACGCTTTTTTATACTACTTACATGGTACAAACGGAAATAGATATTCAATACCAGGTCATTTAGTGGACAATACCCATTATGCCAGAGTTCATACAAATTTACAGACAGGCACTCTATTTGTTAATTTTTATGATTTGGACAATGCACCATATATGGTTCCTGGATTGGTGTATCAAACTGTTGTTATAGTTGCAATAGAACTTTCCAACGCTGGAAAAACAAGTGAGAATGTTATGGCAGAACTAAAAGCTGCTGGAGTAGACACTTCGGATTACAACGCTGTGGCCACATATTTTGGTTTAGAATAATTTTTAATGGATCTACCCCTCTAGTAGTGGGGCAATCTAACCATTAGCTAAAAAGCCGGACAATTGTCCGGCTTTTACTTTTACTTCTGCTTGTTTTTAGAACTTATAGCTCAATCCTAAAGTCCAATACGTTTGTAGTTCGTTATCTATACTTTCAAAAGTTGCTGTAGGATCTGGCGTTGGGGCATTGTTCAGAACATAGTTCAAGGTTTCTTGCTTGTTGTTTCTTAATCCAAAATCGAAACCAACCCCGATCATTTTCCATAATGTATAGCTAAAAGAGTTCGTCCAGGTCCAGTTACTGTAATCACCGCTCTTGTAACTTTGGAACATGGAAAGGTTGCTCTTAAAACTAACTGCTCCGATCTGTTTGGTGTAATCGGCAACAATCTTGGCACCCATAGAAGATTCAAAAATGGTATCCTCATCACTGAACACAAAGTTATAGTTGAGAGGATGCATTACAACTATTAAATCGGGTATGGGCGTCCAAGTAGCACCAACCCCTAAATCCAAGTAACCTGGATCGTTAAAGTTGCTTAATATGGTAGTACGATATTCCATTAAGCCGGAAATCGCAAATTTTTCGCTCAGTTTTCTACCGTACAATGATGATATATTAAAAACATCTGTAGCCTGTCGGAAGCTATCGTCGTCCGTAGGATCGTCCTTATCATCCAACTTTACCCAAGCAAGGTTTATGTTGGCCGCATTACGCCAAAAGAATTTTTCCTCTTGAAGGTTGGCAAATGCATTAACGGTAAAACCTATGTTTCCGGCAGAGTTATTTGGAATGCCCTGGGCAAACCAATTATTAAATTCGGAAATGCTTCCACCAATAGTTCCAAAAGCACCGATTTTCCATCCGGGAAGAGCATCCAGTTTTGCCTGTAGGGCATCCACCCTTGCCTGAATAGCCGCAATGGAATCTTTTTTCGGGGCAATTTCTGATTTTAGTTCCTCAGCTGTCTGTGCCGAAGCAGACACAAATACAAAAAGGGACATAGCTGTAAAAAACAGTTTTTTCATAGTATGGAGTTTAGTGTTAAGACCCGCAAAAATAAGAAAAGTCACTTTCTAAAGTATTATCAATACAGAAATCAGTCATCAGATGTTAGATTTTTGATATAAAACTCTAGAAATGAGTGTTTAAAGTTGTTAAAGACAATAATGATAATAGGTATAATTCTTGTCAAATCAATGAGCAATGAATACTGCGTTGTAGAAAACAACTTCATCCTATTTCATTTACAAAAATCTTACTGCTTTTACGACTGAGCGATACTTAGCGCGACAGCTCGAAATGACAATGACAGGCTTATTTAATAGATAAAAAAGGTGCTTCACGATGTTCGAATTGACACTGCCCGCTGGACTACTGCCAACTGAAATCTACTTCTTTCTTTTAAACAAGGGCACCGAGGAACAGGCTTCGCCGTACATTACACTTTTGGCCACTTCCTGTATTTTGGTCACGGCCATCAAATAAGCATTTTCGGGTACGGGTTTATTGGAACATCCTTTTATAATCACGGGTTTGTCCTTAAAATCAGAAACGTCCAATTCCTCCAATATTTTTTGATATAAAGCGGTTTCCAAGTATTCCAAACTTCCATGAATCACCTTTTTGGCATAGGGCTGTAGTTTGGAGGCAATCAGCATAAAGGCCCAACCGGGCACTATGGCATCCGAGGAACATTGAAGCGCCACATAGGCATCTTGATAGGCTGTCCAATCATGTTCATCAACGTGTGCACGGAACTCCTTTTCACGTAAAATAAAGCCTTCGTACAGCCAATCCTTAATGTCCAACACCTTTCGCTCTCCCTTTGGATAATAATCCTCTAGGTTGAAAGTGATCAACTTGCTTTGGGCTACTCTATTTACAATTTCTTCAGACATCAGATGTTAGATTTCAGTAGTTAGACCTAAATACCGACCAGTGGACATTTCTAAGAAAACAAAAAATGCATTAGAGCTTTTGATTCTGCGAACGAAACCGATTGGCCGGAGATGTTTTCTGGTGCTTGGTCTTTCTTCCTTTTACCCGCTTTCTCCACAACTCAAAAGACGAACGTTTAAGGTTGCTGCGCATTATTTCCCTTACATCGTTTTCCTTGAGGTCAAATTGATATTCCATGGCTTCGAAAGGGGTTCTATCCTCCCAAGCCATCTCAATAATCCTATCAATTTGTCTTGTGGTCATCTGCATTTGGGTTTGGCTGTGTATTTTACAGGAGCCCGAGTTCCAATTTGGCTTCTTCGCTCATCAGTTCCTGGGTCCATGGTGGGTCAAAAGTGATCTCCACTTCCACATCCTTCAAAACGTCAATGGACTTTACCTTTTCTTCTACCTCCACGGGCAAAGTTTCCGCCACGGGACAGTTAGGGGATGTCAGGGTCATCAAAATCTTAACTTCGTATTCTTCGTTCACAAATACATCGTAAATCAGTCCCAACTCGTAAATATCCACAGGGATTTCCGGATCATAAATGGTCTTGAGCACCTTTACGATTTTTTCGCCCAGTTCTTGTGTATCTATGGTAGTTTCTTCACTCATTCTGTGTTATTTTAACTGTGTTTGATAGGCAACTGCATACAGTTTCAATTGCTTGATCATACTTACCAATCCGTTGGCGCGGGTGGGGGACAAATGTTCTTTTAGTCCAATTTCATCAATGAACTCGGTATCGGCATCAATAATGTCCTGTGGTTTTTGGTTGCTGAACGCCCTGATCAAAATGGCAATAATGCCTTTGGTGATAATGGCATCGCTATCTGCTGTAAAAACCAACTTGTCTCCATCCAGTTCGGCGTGTACCCACACTTTGCTCTGACAACCTTTTATGATGTTGTCGTCGGTTTTATATTTTTCTTCTATTAACGGAAGTGATTTACCGAGCTCGATCATGTATTCGTAGCGCTGCATCCAGTCGTCGAACATGGAAAACTCGTCTATTATCTCTTCCTGTATCTCTTTTATGGTCATGCAATGGTTTTGTTCAAAAATACAACTCGCTATGCTGCGATTCAAGTGTTTAAGATAAAGATAACGCTTTGCCTAAAGCAACATGTTTTTGGCTCGTTTTATACCTTCTACCAGCTTATCCACTTCTTCCTTGGTGTTGTAAAAGCTAAAACTGGCCCGTACAGTTCCCGGAATTTGGTAAAAATCCATGATGGGCTGTGCACAATGGTGACCGGTTCTAACAGCTATCCCCAGTTTGTCCACAATGGTACCGATATCGTAGGGATGGATTCCCTCAATATTAAAGGATATCACGGAAGTTTTATGTACTGCAGTTCCGTAAATCTTGAGGCCTTCGATCGTGAGCAACTGCTCCGTAGCATATTGCAACAATTCATCTTCATATTGGGCAATGGCATCAAATCCGATACTGTTCATATAGTCCAAAGCTGCTCCAAAAGCGATTCCACCGCAAATGTTGGGCGTTCCGGCTTCAAATTTATGGGGCAGGTCGGCATAGGTGGTCTTTTCAAAGGTCACCTCCGCGATCATTTCGCCTCCGCCTTGGTAAGGAGGCAATTTCTTGAGCCATTCCTCTTTTCCATATAGCATTCCAACACCCGTTGGTCCACACATTTTATGTGCGGAAACGGTGTAAAAATCCACATCCAAAGCTTGCAGATCAGCTTTAATATGTGGGGCTGCCTGTGCTCCATCTATCAAGACTGCTGCCCCTACCTTGTGTGCGGCATCAATAATTTTTTCAATTGGGTTAACGGTTCCCAATGCATTGGACACGTGGTTGCAGAAGACCAATTTCGTCTTATCGGACAATAGATTATGGTATTCCTCCATGACCAATTCCCCATCCAGATTCATTGGAATCACTTTAAGAAGTGCTCCCGTGCGTTCACACAGCATTTGCCAGGGAACAATATTGGAATGGTGCTCCATGGCAGACACTAAAATCTCATCTCCTTCTTTTAAAAAGGAAGTGAATCCGGTTGCCACCAAATTGATGCTTTGCGTGGTTCCCGAAGTAAAAATTATCTCGTGTGCTTTTGCAATATTGAAATGCTTCTGGATTTTTTGACGGGCAGCCTCGTAGGCATCAGTGGCTTCTTGCGACAAGGTATGCACCCCACGATGGATATTGGCATTATAGTTTTGATAATAATCGACAATGGTGTCAATCACCTGCTGTGGCGTCTGCGAGGTGGCTGCATTGTCCAAGTATACCAAAGGCTTACCATTGACCTCTCTTTGGAGGATGGGAAAGTCTTTGCGAATTGTTTGTATGTCCAATGTTTTTGTAATCATTAAAAAATAAGATAACCTAATGAAAGTTGAAAAACAGAATTGTTCTGAGTGGAATCAATTATGGTGATTTTTCTATCCAAATTGGACAGTCCATGAAAATAATTAAGCTGTATGGATGCGTTAGTTGCAAAATAAAAGGTTACACCTGCCATAGCTCCGTAATCCAGAAAGAAATCACCTGACCCCTCTTGTGGTACATCACCTTTTGCGAAATAGCCCTCTCCATCAACTTCGGTAATTACATCTTTTGAATATAATAAGAAAGCGATTTCTGGCCCCAAATCCAAACTAAGATTATCCACCAACTTATATTTGAACAACAAAGGAACTGACAGATAACTATTTCTATTAGCATATTTGACATGTCTTTGGGTTAATGGTAGTTCCCCGTTTTGACTCTGGAACTCGCCAAAATCTATTTCATCATTATATCCTTTTGAAGAAAACAGTATTCTTGGTTCCAGAGCCATCTTATCATTTAATGAAATATTTGAAAATACACCCAAATGATAAGCAGTTCGCCAACTATTGTTTGTAAAATCCGTTCTGTCTCCCCTAATGTTGGCATAATTTAATCCTCCAATTACTCCAAAATTTCTTTCTTGGGCATTCACAAATAAACTGCTCGCTAACAAAACAATTGCTACAACACTTACTGATTTTTTCATATTCAATCAAATTTGAATTAATAGCCACATATTTAATTATGCAGCTTTGATTAATAAAATAGAGTAAGGTTGAAGTATTATTTTATAAACTTTGTATCTACAGATCAAAACCCATACGAACGCCGAGTTTATCCGCAATGATTTTATTGATCCTAACTTTTAGTTCAGGGATTCGAACGCTTTCCAATACGTTGTTTGCAAAAGCGTACATCATTAAAGCCTTGGCCTCTTTCTTTGGTATTCCCCTTGATCTTAGGTAAAAAAGGGCCTCATCATCCAACTGACCAATGGTACATCCGTGCGAACATTTTACATCGTCCGCAAAAATCTCCAATTGGGGCTTCGAATTGATAGTAGACTTATTGCTCAACAATATATTGTTGTTCTGCTGAAAGGCATCCGTTTTCTGTGCAATCTTGTCCACAATGATCTTACCATTAAAGACCCCGGTGGAACTATCGCCAAAAATGCCTTTATAATCCTGATGGCTCTCACAATTAGGTTGTGCGTGGTGCACCAAGGTGTGGTGGTCCACATGCTGCTTATCTCCCAAAATGGTTACACCCTTCAAGGTAGAGTCGATACGTTCCCCGTTCTGATAAAAGTTCAGGTTGTTACGGATAAGTTTACCGCCCAAAGAAAAAGTGTGTACGCGCACTACGCTGCTATCCTTTTGTGAAATATAGGTGTTGTCCACCAAGGAGGCTGTAGATGCATCATTCTGTACCTTGTAGTAGTCAACAATAGCGTCCTTGCCCGCAAAAATCTCGGTCACGGAGTTGGTAAAAACTTCGTTCCCCGTCAAACTCTGGTGGCGCTCTATAATCTGGACCTCAGCGTTGTCTTCTGCCACGATCAAGTTACGCGGCTGCAACATCAGGGCCGCTTCGTTACCCGTTGCCAAATGCAGTATCTGGATGGGTTTTTTGGGCATTTTGTTCTTTGGGATGTAGATATAGGCTCCTTCTTTACTGAAAGCTGTGTTCAACGAGGTCAGCGTTTCATCTTTTGATGCCGCTTTGTTGAAATATACTTCGATCACTTGCTGGAACATGGGCTTGCTAAAGGCCGAGCTCATCAAACATACATCCACTCCATCGTGTGTGGTTTCAGATAGATAAGAACTGTAGACTCCATCTACAAATACAATTTTGTATGTGTCTATCTCGTGTAGGAAATATTTTTTGACATCCTTGTACTCCAACGAGGTCTCGTGTTTTGGAAAGATGCTGAAATCTATCTTTTCCAAACTTTTAAGGGATGTATATTTCCAGGCTTCGTCTTTTTTGGACGGAAACCCTTTGCTCTCAAAATTCTTTATGGCCCTGGACCTTTCTTCGTGTACGGGATGGTCTAAATCCATACCATCTTCAAAAGCCAAAAATGAGGAGACTAATTTTTCCTTTAAATCCATTCGTTTTTAATTGTCATTCCTGCGAAAGCAGGAATCGAATTAATGATTCTTTTTCATTTGGATTCCCATTTTCATGGGAATGACAAAACTGGTTATACCGAAGCTTCTTCTTTAATCCAGTCGTACCCTTTTTCTTCCAATTCCAAAGCTAGTTCCTTGGTACCGGATTTTACGATTTTACCATTGTACAATACATGTACAAAATCCGGCACAATGTAATCCAACAATCTTTGGTAGTGCGTTATCACAATAATGGCATTGTCCTTGCTGCGCAATTTGTTTACGCCATTGGCCACGATACGGAGTGCATCGATATCCAATCCGGAATCGGTCTCGTCGAGAATGGCCAATTTGGGTTCCATCATTGCCATTTGAAAAATCTCGTTCCGTTTCTTTTCACCACCAGAAAAGCCTTCGTTCAAAGAGCGTGAAAGAAATTTTCTGTCAATTTCCAACATTTCGGACTTCTCACGGATCTTTTTGAGCATTTCATTGGCCGGCATGTCTTCCAAGCCTTGTGCTTTTCTGGATTCGTTTATTGCGGTCTTCATAAAGTTGGTCACCGACACTCCAGGAATCTCAACTGGATATTGAAAGGACAAGAACACTCCTTTGTGAGCTCTTTCTTCTGGTGAAAGTTCTTCCAAATCTTCTCCTTCCAAGAGAATGTTTCCTTCTCCCACTTCAAATTCTTCCTGGCCTGCAATTACTTCGGCCAAAGTACTTTTACCTGAACCGTTGGGGCCCATAATGGCGTGCACCTCTCCTGCGTTCACCTTTAGGTCGATTCCCTTAAGGATTTCTTTATCGTCTACGCTTGCGTGTAAATTTTTGATTTCTAGCATCTTCTATAATTGTATCCTATCTTATTAATTGTGATTTCGACTTAACTCTACCACAAATCGAATTGGGTAGCTGAGCTCAACCGAAGCTATCCTACTGATCCTTCCAAACTAATTTCCAATAGTTTTTGTGCTTCTACTGCAAATTCCATTGGAAGTTTGTTCAACACTTCCTTACTAAATCCGTTCACGATCAAGGCAATGGCCTTTTCGGTATCGATCCCCCTTTGGTTACAATAGAAAATTTGGTCCTCTCCAATTTTACTGGTGGTAGCCTCGTGCTCTATCTGTGCCGATTTGTTTTTGGCCTCGATGTAGGGGAATGTGTGCGCTCCACAACGGTTGCCCATCAACAGGGAATCACATTGCGAAAAGTTTCTGGCGTTTTCGGCCCTGCTGTTTACTTGAACCAGGCCTCGGTAACTATTTTGTGATTGTCCGGCGGATATTCCTTTGGAAATTATTGTACTCTTGGTGTTTTTTCCCAAGTGGATCATTTTGGTCCCGGTATCCGCTTGCTGAAAATTATTGGTCACGGCAATGGAATAGAACTCACCTATTGAGTTGTCTCCTTTTAATACACATGATGGGTATTTCCAAGTTACGGCCGATCCTGTTTCCACTTGTGTCCAGGAAATCTTGGCATTTTTTTCACAGATCCCTCGCTTGGTCACAAAATTGAACACCCCTCCTTTACCTTCACTATTGCCCGGGTACCAATTTTGTACGGTAGAATATTTGATCTCGGCATCGTCCAAGGCGATAAGCTCTACAACCGCTGCGTGCAGTTGGTTCTCGTCGCGGGAAGGTGCGGTACAGCCTTCCAAATAGCTTACATAGCTGCCTTCATCCGCCACCACCAAGGTTCTTTCGAACTGTCCTGTTCCCGCTTGGTTGATACGGAAATAAGTGGAAAGCTCCATGGGACATCTTACTCCTTTTGGGATATAACAGAATGACCCATCGGAGAATACGGCGGAGTTCAACGCTGCATAAAAATTATCTTTTTTGGGCACTACAGTTCCCAAGTATTTCTTCACCAATTCAGGATGTTCCTGGATAGCTTCTGAAATGGAACAAAAAATTATTCCTTTTTCCGCCAGGGTTTTTTTGAAGGTTGTGGCCACAGAAACGGAATCCATCACAATATCCACCGCTACCCCGGCCAACTTTTTCTGTTCGTCCACGGATATTCCCAACTTTTTAAAAGTCTCCAACAGTTCTGGATCTACCTCGTCCAGGCTATTGTACTTGGGCTTTTTGTTAGGGGCCGAATAGTAGGAGATATCTTGAAAATCGGGTTTTTCATAGGTCACATTGGCCCATTCTGGCTCCTCCATTTCCTTCCAGGCACGAAAAGCTTCCAGTCGCCACTCCGTCATCCACTCGGGCTCCTCCTTCTTTTTGGAAATAGCTATTACAATATCCTCGTTCAACCCTTTGGGCAGGGTGTCCGATTCAATATCCGTGTAGAAACCGTACTCGTATTCCTTGGTCTCCAGTTCTTTTTTTAATTCTTCCTCTGTATAAGCCATATATTCTCTCAGTTAAAAGTCAAAAAGTCAAAGATTGCTTCGCTTTTTAACGTACTTGATATAATTAGCAAGCTGTTTTGAAATGTTGATTACCTGCTTTTTATAATCGACCAATTCTTCAGCTTTAAAATATCCTACCTCTTCCATTAAGTTAAAAAGATTTCTGATTTCTCCGGCCGAACCTTTGGAGAAATAAAGGAACCTTATCAACTCTTTATCCGTTTCCCTTTCAAATCCTTCCGAAATGTTGTTTGAAATTGAAATGGTAGCTCTTCGTACTTGGTCAACCATTGCAAAATCTTCTTTTAAAGGACTTCTCTTCAATAAATCATAAACTTGGCCAGTAAACTTTATTGTTGTTTTGTAAACTTCCAAGTCTTCAAAAGAGCTGTACATTTATACTTTTACTTTTTTAATGTTTAGCTCTTTTAACTCATTTTATAGTGAAAAACTCTCTCCACATCCACAGGTTCGTTGGGCATTTGGATTATTAAAAACAAAGCCCTTTCCGTTTAAACCTCCGGAATATTCCAATGTGGTGCCCACGAGATACAAAAAGCTTTTTTTATCCACGATAATCCTTACGTTATTATCCTCAAAAACCTTATCTGTATCAGCAGCCGACTTGTCGAACTTTAACTCATAAGACAATCCGCTGCATCCTCCGCTCTTTACACCAACACGCACATAATCTGTGGTCGCATTGAAACCTTCTTCGGTCATGAGCGACACCACTTTATGCCTTGCTGATTCTGAAACCTTAATCATCTTACTTGAATTTAATCTAAATAGCTTACAAATATACTGTATAAGTAGTGTTTTACCATAGCAGCTAACATTATTATAACGAATGATTCCATAGGTGTTCTTTATAGAAAACAGTACCGATGGAGCCATATGGCCCAGCAACCTTGAACTTATAGGCACTAAGCAACATGTTTTGCTCAAATTGGACCAAAAAATATTATGTCGCCAACAACACCAAATTATTAGATTATCCTCATTATTTTTGCAAAATGCTAGAAGACAAGAATCAAGAACGTACTGCACTGGAGAAATTGGGTGAATTTGGCCTGATCGAACACCTTACCAAAAATTTCGAACTATCCCAATCTTCAACCATTAAGGGTGTTGGGGACGATGCCGCCGTTATGGATTACAATGGCAAAAAAACAGTGGTTTCCACCGATATGTTGGTGGAAGGAGTTCACTTTGATTTGAGTTATGTGCCCCTTAAACACTTAGGTTATAAATCTGTGATGGTGAACCTATCCGATATCTACGCCATGAACGCCATGGCAACACAAGTTACGGTTTCGTTGGCCATTTCCAACAGGTTTCCCCTCGAAGCCCTGGAAGAGTTTTATGCCGGGGTTGCGCTTGCTTGTAAATTGTACAATGTTGATCTGGTCGGTGGCGATACTACATCTTCTACACGCGGAATGATAATAAGCGTTACCGCAATTGGCATTGCCAATGAAAATGACATTGTTTACCGCAAAGGGGGCAAACCAAACGATTTATTGGTAGTGACCGGAGACCTTGGTGGCGCCTACCTGGGACTACAAGTACTTGAACGGGAAAAGGAAGTGTTCAAGGTAAACCCGAACAGCCAACCAGATCTTGAACCCTACTCTTACATCGTGGAGCGACAACTAAAGCCTGAAGCCCGCAAGGACATTGTGGAACTCCTCACGAAATTGGAAGTAAAACCTACTTCCATGATAGATATTAGCGATGGACTATCTTCAGAGGTTCTTCATTTGTGCAAGCACAGTGATTTGGGATGCAATGTTTTTGAGGATAAAATTCCTTTGGACCCCACGGTTATTTCTGCTTCGGAAGAATTTAAAATGGATAGCACCATGATTGCCCTGAGTGGCGGGGAGGATTATGAATTGCTGTTCACCATTGATCAAGCTGATTTTCCAAAAATTAAAGGAAATCCCAATCTAACGGTTATAGGTCACATGACGGAAAAGAATGAAGGGATACATTTGATCACTAGAGCAGAAACCAAAATTCCGATTACGGCGCAGGGCTGGAATTCTTTTGAGAAATAAAAAATCCCGAAAATCAAGATTTCCCTACAACATGGTATTGGGGCACGTAACCAGTAGCAGTAGGTAATTACTTAAGTTTCCGGGATAAGATTTGGGCCTTTTTTAAAAAGAAAAAGGGTTATGCTACTTGGTGCACCACCCTACTTTTTCGTTTTCTGTACATATCTTCCAATGTACTGTTGATTTCTTGCATTTGAGGAGTCAATGCAGATAGTTTTCCGCTGACATCCGTTGTAACCTGTTTTTGGCAATGTACACATTTGTACTCTTTAATGTGCTCTGTTACTTTTTTGGAAACCACATAATGGTGCCCGAACAAACTACAAAAGAAAGAAGATAATTTTTTGCCATGCTGGATAGTAGATGTTTTCATAAGCTGGTTTGTTTGAAGAAAAGCAATGGTTGACGAAATGGGGCTTCGAAAAATGCTTAAATTGGTTACTTGTAATTTTTTGTTATATGAATATAATTTAGAGGTTACTCTTTTTACTGGAACGGATGTTGATAACTTTTTATTTTACGAACACACTGCTAAAACATTTTTTTCGATGAAATACCAAAAAATCGACTAAAAGACATCTTTTTCCGCCAAAAAACGCTTTTGAAAGATACTATATTGAAAACAAATTATCAACAACGCCAGAATAAAAAAACGTTAACTGTAACTGCATTTGCTCTGTTTTCCCTCTTTTTTGGTGCAGGAAATTTGGTTTTGCCACCGCTTTTAGGATACAAATCAGGGAGTTTATGGTGGCTAGTCACCCTAGGTTTCTGTATTTCGGGTGTTCTCATCCCTATTTTAGGAATAATGGCACATGCCAAACTCCAGGGAACCTTGTTCGATTTTGCCAAAAAGGTGTCGCCCATGTTCAGTGCCATATACTGCTACATAATTTATGGCATCGCCATTTCCCTGCCTTCACCAAGAACAGCTTCGGTGACCCACGAAATGGCCATTCAACCATTTTTGGACTCGTCATCGCTACTGACCAGTTTGATCTATTTTATTTTGGTATTTGTTTTTGCCATAAATCGCTCCAAAATAATGGACCTTTTGGGTAAATTATTGACCCCGGGCATTCTTATTATACTGATCGCGATAATTGCCGCAACGATTTTTTCCCTGGATTTTGACTTTGTAACTTCCGAGATGGAACGCCCTTTTAGTTCCGGGATTTTGGAGGGCTATCAAACCTTTGATGCCATTGGAGCGGTGGTCGTTGGGGCCGTAATCATCATTTCCGTTAACATAAAGGAAAAAACAGCCTCGTTCCAAGAAAAGAAAACTCTTATTGCAAAAGCGGGACTTTGGGCGGGCATTGGGTTGCTTTTGGTTTATGGAGGACTAATTTTAACCGGCGCATTGTTTGGAGGGTCTTTTGATGACGAAATTTCCAGAACCGCACTTTTACGAGGCATTAGCACCGAAACTCTAGGTCAAAAAGCCAACTTTTTCCTAAGTGTATTGGTAAGCTTTGCCTGTTTTACTACAGCCGTGGGCATTGTAACGGGTACGGCAGATTTTATAAAAGGTAGGTTCAACAATTCCATTTTAGCATATCGGGTCACTGCACTTATAAGTTGTTTTCTAGGGGTAATGGTGGGGCAATTTAATGTAGGCCATATTATTGCCGTAGCGGTTCCTGCGCTTATGTTTATTTATCCCATCACTATTGTATTGATTCTATTGAACGTGATTCCGGAACAATGGAGCTCTTCCAAAGTGTTCAAAAGAGTGGTAAGTGTAACTGTTCTGTTCAGTATTCCCGATTTTCTGGGAAGTGTTGGACTGGGCGATCATATATCCCATTATACCACTTGGATACCTTTTAACGGTTATCAATTAGGTTGGGTTCTGCCCAGTTTGGTGGCTTTTTTAATTTCCAACTTGGTTCACGGAAAAAAACAAGCGTAAAGTATTAGCCCCCCATTCGTTTAAAGCTACAAAAAGTAAAATTCTGTTTGGTGCCGAAAGGTGTGATATGGTCAAGTGTTCGGCAACTGATTTTTGTGAAGTTTTGAAACGTTTCTGCCATTTGAACTTCATTATATTGCTTAATATCCAAGCCACTGCATTTTTTGGGCCCGTTCTCGGAGAACGTG
This sequence comes from Allomuricauda sp. XS_ASV26, assembly GCF_041224615.1. Lineage (NCBI taxonomy): Bacteria > Pseudomonadati > Bacteroidota > Flavobacteriia > Flavobacteriales > Flavobacteriaceae > Allomuricauda > Allomuricauda sp. XS_ASV26. Next base: position 278,747 of record NZ_JBGFGK010000033.1, read on the forward strand.
CCTAGAATCAAATAGTCCAAAACAGCTTTTTCTGCCAATTTCACGTAAGCCTGAATCTGATTTTCCTCTGTCAAAAAATGAAATGCCGCCCTATCGTGCCAAACATCATACCTTTCTTCGGGGTGAAAATCAGTGATATCACACTCGATCCATGTTACTTTTCGAGCTTTGTCTCCCAACCTCGATTGAGCTCTTTCAATTGCCTTGCCCGAAATATCAAGAACCGTTATATTTTCAAATCCTTCGTTCAGCAAAAAATCTACCAACTTACCATCTCCTCCGCCTACATCAATTATTTTGGCGCTCTTGTCCAAGTTAATTGCCTTTATCAATTCGAGTGATGTTTTTGGGACATCTTGGGTCCAGCTGACCTCATCCGGATTTTTTGTCCGATAAACGGTTTCCCAATGATTTTTTCTTTTTTGCATCATTTATAAAAAACAGAATCAAAAAAGGATTTCATTTTTGCAGCGTAAGGGACACCGTATCTCTCGAAAGTTTTCCTGGTCTGTGCATCCGGTTTCCAATCAAAAAAAGCGTGTCCGGCTCCTTTAACCTCTATGTTCTGAACCGTCTGCCCTTGCTCCTTTAATTCTTGAACGTATGGGTGCACTACGTTCTTGGTGACCAAGCCATCCTCGGCAGCCTTTATATTTGGATTGGCGTACGCTGTAAAAGCGAAAGCAAAAAGCAATGAAAAAATATAAGTTGTTCTGGACATTTTTTATACGATAAATTGCGAAAACCTAAGTTAAGTGAATCCAACAAAGGTCGCAAGTCCAGCACCATATATAAATCCGTAGTTTAAGGTTTATAAGAAAAGGTATTGTTATGGGATTGCCTCAGCTAATCGGAACCACGGTTCTTTTTGTTGTAATAGTATATAGCATAAGCAATTCCCGCCAATACCACAAAAGGGAGGTAACTCCCGATCACCACACCTATTTCGTATGCGCTATCGGGGGCTTCCTTAATTTTTTGTTCAATGTTGGATTGTTGAATCGACCAGAATAGATTCATATACATCGTGTTTAAAAAAGGGGTGTCACAGCAATTTATATTTGCTTAAATTGACACATTAACTATTCATCAATTCTTCTATCTCTTCAATTTCTATTGGGATGTTGCGCATTAAATTGAACGGTTCTCCTTTTTCTTGTATAACCACATCATCCTCCAAACGAATGCCCATACCCTCTGCAGGAATGTAGATACCGGGTTCTACCGTAAATACCATATTGGCCTTCATCGGAGTTTTCAACTCTCCATAATCATGCGTGTTAAGTCCTATGTGGTGACTGGTACCGTGCATAAAGTATTTTTTATACGCTGGCCATTCGGGATCTTCGTTCTGCACATCTGCTTTATCCAATAGTCCTAGCCCCAAGAGTTCCGAGGTCATAAGCTTTCCAACTTCTTTATGATATTCGGCCCAAATGGTCCCGGGCACCAACATTTTTGTAGCTTCATCCTTTACTCGGAGAACGGCACGGTATACCTCTTTTTGTCTTTCGGTAAACTTACCATTAACCGGTATGGTCCGCGTCATGTCACTGGAATAGTTGGCGTACTCAGCGGCTAGATCCATCAAAATTAAATCACCTGCCTTGGTTTGTTGGTTATTCTCGATGTAGTGCAATACGTTGGCATTCCCTCCAGATGCTATAATAGGACTGTAGGCAAATCCTTTTGATCGATTTCGGATAAATTCGTGCAGGTATTCTGCCTCGATCTCGTGTTCCCAAACGCCCGGTCTTACAAAGCCAAGTACTCGTCTAAACCCTTTTTCGGTAATATCGCAAGCTCTTTGCATTATTGCTATTTCCTCGGGTTCCTTGACCCCGCGGATTTTTTGTAGGATGGGGTTGCTCTTCGCCCATTGGTGCGCCGGATATTCTTTTTTTACCTTTTCTATAAAACGGTCTTCCCTGGTTTGGGTTTCCACCGCTTGCCTGTAGTGTTCGTTGGTATTAAAATAAATGGTATCGGCCTCGGTCATCAGATCAAAGAATATCTTGTCAAAATCCGAAAGCCAATAAATGGTTTCTATGCCCGACACTTCGGTCGCTTTTTCTTTGGTCAGCTTTGCCCCTTCCCACACCGCAATATGATCATTGGTCTCCCTAACAAATAAAATCTCCCTGTGTTTGGGATCCATTGCGTCCGGAAAAAGCAACAGAACGGTCTCTTCTTGGTCGGCACCGCTCAGATAAAAAATATCCCGATCTTGCTCAAAAGGAAGGGTGCTATCTGCGCCAATGGGGTAAATATCGTTAGAATTGAATACTGCAATACTTTTGGGCCTCATGTATGCCGTGAACTTTTTACGGTTCTTTACAAAAAGTTTGCTGTCTATTTGATCGTATTTCATATCTATATTTTGATTTGCTCAAATTTAGGTAATTGCCATACCGATGACAAATTCTTACCTTACCTTTCAAATTAAAACTATGCAGCTCAGCCTAAGTATTCCAGCTCTACTTTTTCCTGCCATTTCGTTGACCATGTTGGCATACAACGCCCGTTATTTGGCCATTGCCGCTTTAATTCGGCAATTGCACAAACAATTCGAGGAAACCTCCGCCCAACCCCTTAAGCAACAGATCAACCAATTACGCTCCCGTTTGGGCATAATTAAGAATATGCAGGCCTCTGCGATAGTCAGTTTTTTATTGTCAGCGATAACCATGTTTTTAATTTATGTGGAAATGCAGGTCTGGGCCAATGTAATATTTGGCATAAGCTTGGTCTTTTTAATGATTTCCTTGGTACTCTCCCTTTTAGAAGTTCAACTTTCCACAAAAGCGTTGGGCATACAATTGGAGAATATGGAAAAATAATAAGGGTTTTTAACGGTGTTTGTAGGAATACTTCTTTTTGGCAAAAAAGGGTCGATTTTCCCGTCAATTGAAATGGCCGATACACCAACCAACAAGGGGCATCGGTAAAATAGCGCCATTGATAACCTATGCTTGACTCTATTTTTGATGAAGACATGGATTCATCAAAAAAAGAACAGTTTTTATGCAGAGCGTTAAAGAGTTGGAGTTTTTTAAAAACATCCGGGAGATCAGGGAATACGAATTTGGCATATTTTATTTTTTTGACGGTTTGGTCATCTCCGAAATGAAAGAGGGTGCAATTTTTAATTGGGATATTGCCGAAAAGATCATCCTAGTTGCCTACCAACTTTTAGGAAAGGACAAGCCCATTGCCTATATCAGCAATCGAATCAACGATTACTCCGTTGTTCCCACCGATTGGTTAAAGTTTTACAAACATCGGCATCGATTGGAGCACTACTCCATTGTGGCCTATAACAAAAGTGGATTGGCCAGTGTAGTGTTGGAGCGAATGTTCTTTCGTCATAAAATCCGTCAATTTTCCAATCTGGAAAACGCCATTAAATTTAGTCTGTCCAAAGTTTCGGGTAAAGAAATCGACCTATCTGCATAAAAAAGCAGCGACCATTATCGCTTACCATTTTTTTCCACGTACCGAACGATTGCCTTGGCCACATTTACACCTGTGGCAGATTCGATTCCCTTGAGCCCGGGCGAAGCATTGACCTCTATCAACAAGGGGCCACTTTTGGATCTGATCAGATCAACTCCCGCCACCCCAAGTCCCAAATGTTTGGTCGCATTCAAGGCCATATACTTTTCTCGCGGTGTTAGTTGCACCTTTTGTATCTCTGCTCCCCTGTGCACATTAGATCTAAAATCGTCCAGTCCACTGGTCCTTTTCATGCTGGCCACAATTTTATTGCCCACCACGATTATTCTTAAATCTTCCCCGTTTGCCTCCTGTATAAATTCCTGCAACAAAATACTGGTATTCATATTATACAAAGTATCGATCACGGATTTTGCGGACTTTTTGCTTTCTGCCAAAATAACCCCCTTGCCTTGGGTCCCCTCTTGTAGTTTTATAATTACGGGGGCTCCGCCCAGCAATTCGATTTGATCTTCTACATTGTTGGGATTGATAGAAAATACCGTTTTGGGAATTGAAATTCCTTTTTTGGACATCAACTGGAGGGTGGCCACTTTGTTTCTTGCTTTTAGTATGCCAAGGGATTTTGCGGTACTGAACACATGGTTCAATTCGAATTGTTTTACGATCGCTGCACCATGCCTAGTAACCGTAGTGCCGATTCTCGGCACAACGGCATCGAACTCATCCGTAATGTTCTCGGATTCGAAAAAAATCTGAGGTCTTTCCCCGCTCAAAAGCACGGAACATTTAGTGTGATCAATATGCTCAACATAGTGTCCCGCTTTTTCGAACTCCTCCGCGATTCTCGCTGTGGAATACACGTTTAGACTTACGGAAAGCAGGGCAATGTCCATGTTTTACATTGGTTTGATAATCAATCCCAATATCGGTTAAAAATCCGAAAAATAAATCCTGAAGGGTTAAATCCCAGTAGCTTAAAATGAGTCTAAATAACCTGTTTTGCGTTGTTGAAAGCTTGTTAAAAACTCATCCGTGCCGTAAATTTGTGTAAAAACTAACTTCTGATGAGTTTGATTAAATCTTCGTTGGCCAGAAAATATGTGATGGCCCTATCGGGTCTTTTTTTGGTCATATTTTTGATTCTACACGTGACCATCAACTTGGCCTCGGTATTTTCCCCGGAATTTTTTAATGAAGCATCCCATTTTATGGGCTATAACCCAATGGTCCAATTTTTGATGCAACCTATTTTGATCATTGGTGTGATTGTGCACTTTGTGATGGGCTTTGTTTTGGAAATCCAGAACAAAAAAGCAAGGGATGTTCGTTATGTAAAGTACAAGGGCAGTGCCAATGCTCCATGGGTTTCCAGGAACATGATCTACTCCGGCCTGGTAATCCTTGCCTTTTTGGCCTTGCACTTTTATGACTTTTGGGTACACGAAATGGCTTACAAGTACATTGAGGCCAACCCTGAGGACCCAACACGTTACTATGGAGAAACCGTGGAGAAATTCGCTCCTTTCTGGAGGACCATTCTTTACGTTATTTCCTTTGTTCTGCTCAGCTTGCACTTGTGGCATGGCTTTGCTTCATCCTTCCAATCCATGGGTGCAAACAACAAATACACCGTTGGATTCACAAAATTTGCTAAAATATTTGCGGTAGTGGTACCCCTGGCATTTGCATTTATCGCCATATACCACCACCTTAACCCAATAACACATTAAGTATGGGCATATTGGACTCTAAAATTCCATCCGGGCCATTGGCCGATAAATGGACCAAGCATAAAAACGACATCAACCTGGTTAACCCTGCCAACAAAAGGAACATCGACGTTATTGTTGTTGGAACAGGACTTGCCGGTGGTGCCGCAGCAGCAACTTTGGCCGAGTTGGGTTACAATGTAAAAACATTCTGCTACCAAGATTCACCCCGAAGGGCACACTCCATTGCTGCCCAAGGAGGTATCAATGCGGCAAAAAATTATCAAGGAGATGGTGACAGCAATTATCGTCTTTTTTACGACACTATAAAAGGTGGCGACTATCGTTCCCGCGAAGCCAACGTTTATCGATTGGCAGAAGTATCCGGCAACATTATAGACCAATGTGTGGCACAAGGGGTTCCTTTTGCCCGTGAGTACGGCGGAATGTTGGACAACCGTTCTTTTGGTGGAGTATTGGTATCCAGAACCTTTTACGCCAAAGGGCAAACTGGACAACAATTATTGCTCGGTGCTTATTCCGCAATGAACCGCCAGATAAACCGTGGTAAGATCCAAGCCTACAACCGTCACGAAATGATGGACTTGGTATTGGTGGACGGAAAAGCAAGAGGAATCATTGCCCGGGATTTGGTTTCTGGCGAAATTGAAAGGCACAGTGCACATGCCGTTGTTCTGGCAACCGGGGGATACGGAAATGTTTTCTTCCTTTCTACCAATGCCATGGGAAGTAACGTAATGGCCGCTTGGAGAGCACACCGTAAAGGAGCATTCTTTGCCAATCCATGTTTTACCCAGATCCACCCGACTTGTATTCCTGTTTCTGGCGATCATCAATCCAAATTGACTTTGATGTCCGAGTCACTTAGAAATGACGGGCGTATTTGGGTACCTAAGAAAAAGGAGGATGCCATCGCCATTCGCGAAGGAAGGCTAAAGCCTACCGAACTGGCCGAAGAAGATCGTGATTATTATTTGGAAAGAAGATACCCTGCCTTTGGTAATCTGGTTCCAAGGGATGTGGCATCCAGAGCGGCCAAAGAGCGTTGCGATGCAGGTTTTGGTGTAAATAAGACCGGTGAAGCCGTATTCTTGGATTTTGCAGCGGCCATCGAACGATATGGAAAAGAAAAGGCACTGACTTCTGGGATCAAGAATCCCGATAAGGCCACGATCACCAAACTTGGTGAAGAGGTCGTCGAGGCCAAATACGGTAACCTTTTCCAGATGTATGAAAAAATTGTGGACCAGAATCCATATAAGACCCCAATGATGATCTATCCAGCGGTACACTATACCATGGGAGGTCTTTGGGTGGATTACAATCTACAAACCACAATTCCCGGTTGCTATTGCGCCGGAGAGGCCAACTTTAGTGACCATGGAGCCAACCGTTTGGGAGCCTCTGCCCTAATGCAAGGTCTTGCCGACGGTTACTTTGTGCTGCCATATACCATCGGGGATTATTTGTCCGACGACATTAGAACGGGAGCTATTCCAACAGATTCCAAGGAGTTCGAAGAGGCAGAGCAACAAGTACGAGACCGAATGGAAAAATTGATGGGCGGTTCTGGAATCCATTCCGTGGACTACTATCATAAAAAGCTGGGCAAGATCATGTGGAACAAATGTGGCATGGCCCGTAATGAAAAAGAATTGAAAGAAGCTATCGAGGAGATTTCCGCCCTTAGAAAAGATTTCTGGGAAAACGTGAAGGTTACCGGAACCATGGATTCCAAAAACCAGGAGCTAGAAAAAGCTGGACGGGTTGCCGATTTCTTGGAATTGGGCGAACTTTTCGCAAAGGACGCCTTGCACCGAAACGAGTCTTGTGGAGGTCACTTCCGCGAAGAGTACCAGACCCCAGAGGGTGAGGCTCTCCGAGACGATGAGAACTTTAAGTATGTGGCCGCCTGGGAATACGTGGGCGAGCCCAAAGACGCCAAATTGCACAAAGAGGATTTGGTATACGAGAATATTGAACTGAAGACAAGATCCTACAAATAAGAAACTATGAAATTATATCTAAAAATATGGCGTCAAAAAGACGCATCCACCCCCGGAAAAATAGTGGATTATACCCTTGATGGTGTAGAAGGTGATATGTCTTTCTTGGAGATGTTGGATATTTTGAACGAAGAACTGGTCTCCAAAGGAGAGGAGCCTGTTGAATTTGATCACGATTGCAGGGAAGGTATATGTGGAACATGTTCCCTGCAAATTAACGGCGAACCCCATGGTCCCGATAGACTGATTACCACTTGCCAGTTACACATGCGTAAATTTAACGATGGTGACACCATTGTTATTGAGCCGTTTCGTGCCAAGGCATTTCCCGTAATCAAAGATTTGATCGTGGACCGCAGTGCCTTTGACCGTATTCAACAAGCTGGTGGGTATATTTCCGTTAATACTTCTGGAAACACCATAGACGCCAATGCGATTCCTATTAACAAACATGCTGCGGACGAAGCCATGGATGCTGCAACCTGCATTGGCTGTGGAGCGTGTGTTGCTGCTTGTAAAAATGCGAGTGCCATGTTGTTCACATCTGCAAAGGTTTCGCAATTTGCATTGTTGCCACAAGGTAGAGTGGAAGCCGTGGAGCGTGTACAGAACATGGTTCGCCAGATGGATCTGGAAGGCTTTGGTAACTGCACCAACACAGGAGCATGCGAAGTGGAATGTCCTAAAGGTATTTCCTTGACGAACATTGCACGCATGAACCGTGAGTATTTATCCGCTTCGTTAAAAGGATAAACACAATACATTTTAATACTCGAGACCCAAATTCCAATAGGAGCTTGGGTTTTTTGTTATCTTGGAGTATGCCCAAAGAATACCCAACAGAGCGCATAAAAGTCCCTCGGTTCAATGAGGAGTCCGGTTTTTACACCACCCCTGAGCGATCCAAGATCATGGGCAAAATCCGGGGCAAGAACACAAAGCCAGAACTAGCCTTTAGAAGAGCTCTGTGGCAAGCGGGCTACCGATACCGTATCGACTACAAAAAGCTTATAGGAAAGCCCGATATAGCCCTTAAAAAGTACAAGACCGTTATATTTATTGATGGCGAATATTGGCACGGTTATAATTGGGAAGAACGTAAGCAAAAAATCAAGACCAACCGAGATTTCTGGATTCCCAAAATTGAACGGAACATACAACGTGATCAAGAGGTGAACCATGCCCTGAAGGAAAAAGGATATACCGTGTTCCGGTTTTGGGAAAGCGAGATTAAGAAAAACTTGGATGAATGCCTTGGTTTAGTCCTAGACCATTTAAAAAGTATCAAAACTGCTTCTTAACGATTTTGAATACCCGTAACACATCATCCAAAGGCAATTCAAAGTCCTTAAATTCGGGCGATTTGTTCAAATTATGACACTGGAGCGATTTATTCATCTTATTAAACCCTGTAAGCTGTTTACAGATAATCCTATCCGAACAAACCAATACATATGATTGGTTCCAAGTGGTCGGACGGTTTTTTGTAAACGACTCTTTTTTTATTTCCAAACCTAGCACGTATGCCTTGTTCGGTATTGAATCGGACGTACCATTGTTCATGGAATCCCCGGAAATTTCAAAAATTCGATGGGGTTCGTCGGTTAAAAAATCAATTACAAAACCGCCTTGGAACGGATTGGTCAAACTAGTGCTCTGAAGACTTTCGATATACTTTCTGTGCCACTCGACCAATACCAGAGGGGCCATTACCAAATATTTACCGTGCTCCAATGGGTAGAAAACGCTGCCGTGCTTGGTAAACGGCTGTCGTTTGGTGTACGCCTCGCCCATATCGTTGACTTCGTGCATGTAGAGTTCTGCAATGGTAAGCCCAAAATACTCGGCAATCTTTGTTAAATTTTTGATCGGGATATTCGCATCTTTGCGTTCGTAGAGCTGAATAGTGCGCAGACTTACACCAATTTCTTTCCCCAATTGTGATTGGCTAATATTATTTTTTCTTCGTAACTGCTTAATTATATACATTTATTTCTATATTGTGTAATATTGTTACGCAATACGCACTCAACGCAGCAATTTATCTAGTTTTCTGTAATTGGGTTACAAGCCAAATATAGAAAATAGGTTTCGACCCCAACATATTATTATTTAACACGACTTATGTATGGGATCAATTAAAGGGCTTGGGCCCATTGTAAAAACCGAACTGATTTTTAGAGATGAAGATTATGGAAAGCCTATTAACGAAAGGCTTTCCCTTGTGCTTCGACGAAACACCACAAAAAACGATTTTGCCAATATTGCCATTAAAAGCAATGTTAGCTTTTCTACCATTAGAGATGTGGTTTACCGGACCAATAGCTTAACCAAACTAAATGCCTATGCAATTTCGTTGCTTATCCATGCTGCGTTCGAGAATTCTTTTGCGTACAAGTTACAAGCAGAGGGGGATATTCTGTTTCTGGGAGATTTATTGAATCTCTAATCGCAACAACCAATCGGTTTGTTCATCTGTTCCTATAAGGTATGGGTGTTCTCCGAACTTTACAAATCCATGGTTCTGGTAAAAACGTATGGCCTTTGGGTTATGCTCCCAGACACCCAGCCAAATATATTGCTTGTGCATTTCTTTGGCCTTTTCGGTAATTCGTTTAAGCATCCGTGAGCCAATCTTTTTGCCTTGATGTTCATTGAGCACATAAATACGTTCAATCTCGAGAGCTTTGGGGTCTTGTACATCCGATTGGGCAGATTCAACATTTAGTTTAAAGTATCCTACCAATTCTTGGCCATCGTATACAAAATAAAAAAATGTGTTTTTATTGGAAAGTTCTTTGGCCAATTGTTTGGATCCAAATGCCTTTTGAAGATAGGCACGAAAGTCATGTGGATCATTGTCCTTTTCAAAAGCATCTGAAAATGTGATTTTGGAAAGTTGTACCAGAGAGTCTAGGTCCGTACTATCACATTGTCGAAAATAAAGTGCCATTCCATCTAAATTACATCTCAAAATACCATAAAAAAAGAGCCTAACACGATGTTGGCTCCAATTTTTTCAGGGGGATGAATACTGACCTATAGCATAAAAAGCTTCTTGATCAATAACATAAAACCTGTAAAAAAATCGTTTCTGTAAACTTGTACGTTCTCGTTCATCGTGGTGTTTGATTTTAGTGCCATGGTCAATAGGTTTTAACGGTGTTAATTTGGGTAAAAATTTCGATATAACCAAATATATAATCGATGAACTGCCTGTAAAAACTATTGTTGTGTAATCTCTTTTTTTTGTTGTAAAATTGCGATTGATTCGATTCAAATATTCATTTCGGGAATATCTCCTTCCACAATCAACTCTCCCTCAGTAGCTTTCTTGATTTCTTCCACCGAAACACCGGGAGCCCTCTCCAATAATTTGAACCCTTTTGGCGTCACCTCGAGCACCGCAAGGTTGGTCACTATTTTTTTTACGCATCCTACACCTGTCAACGGCAGTGTGCAGCGTTTTAACAGTTTTGATTCCCCTGCTCTGTTGGTATGCATCATAGCTACGATGATATTTTCCGCCGATGCCACCAAATCCATGGCGCCTCCCATTCCCTTGACCATTTTACCGGGAATTTTCCAATTGGCAATATCCCCGTTTTCGGCCACTTCCATAGCTCCAAGAATGGTGAGGTGTACATGTTGTCCACGGATCATTCCAAAACTAAGTGCAGAATCAAAAAATGAAGCTCCGGGCAATGTGGTAATGGTCTGTTTTCCTGCATTAATGATATCGGCATCTTCCTCTCCTTCAAAAGGAAAAGGCCCCATACCGAGTACACCGTTCTCACTTTGAAACTCTACACTGATATCATCGCGTACAAAATTGGCCACCAGGGTTGGGATTCCAATCCCTAGATTCACATAATACCCGTCTTTGACCTCTTTTGCGATGCGTTTTGCAATTCCATTCTTGTCCAACATAACTATGCTTTCTGTCTTACGGTTCTTTGTTCAATTCGTTTTTCAAATTTTTCACCTTGGAAGATTCGTTGTACAAATATTCCCGGAATGTGGATTTGATTAGGGTCCAAGCTTCCTGCAGGAAGCAGCTCCTCCACTTCTGCGACGGTAATGGTCGCAGCTCCACACATGCATGGATTAAAATTTCTTGCGGTTCCTTTGAATATAAGGTTTCCCGCCTCATCGCCTTTCCAAGCTTTCACAAATGAAAAATCGGCCTTAAAGGCGGGTTCCAGCACATACATTTTGCCATCGAACTCCCTAGTTTCCTTTCCTTCGGCAACTTCGGTACCATAACCTGCCGGAGTATAGAACGCAGGGAATCCAGCCTGTGCTGCCCGACATTTTTCTGCCAGGGTGCCCTGTGGTGTCAATTCCACTTCGAGCTCACCGCTGAGCATTTGACGTTCGAACTCATCATTCTCTCCTACATAGGAAGATATCATTTTTCTAATTTGATGTTTTTGCAACAACAGGCCAAGCCCAAAGTCATCTACACCAGCATTGTTCGAGATACAGGTAATGTCCTTAATGCCCAAACGTACCAGTTCGCCAATTGCATTTTCCGGAATGCCACATAGGCCAAATCCGCCCAACATAAATGTCATACCGTCCTTAACACCTTGTAAAGCTTCGGCAACATTCGCAACTGTTTTATTGATCATGCATTTCGTATTTATGATTGCCTGAAATTACGATTTAAATAAAAAAGCCCCAAGCAAATTATGATATGCTTGGGGCTTTCTTTTAAATTATTTCCGGTTAGAAGTCCAAATCATCCAAATCGTCGTCGGTATCTATATCTTCCTCTTCTTTTTGCTTGGAACAATCCACATTTATGGATAAGTCCTCCGGCTCTTCAAATGCATCTTGCGACACTCCCAGTTCTTCGTTGGCATAATTCTTTTTCATGTACAAGGCCCAAATAGGCAATGCCATCGCAGCACCCTGACCGTAAGCCAAACGATTGAAATGGATAGATCTTTCCTCACCGCCTACCCAAACACCGGTCACCAAGTTGGGTACCATTCCCATAAACCAACCATCACTTTGGTTCTGTGTGGTCCCTGTTTTACCAGCTATGGGATTATACAGCTTGTATGGATAACCCGTTACAACTTCTTTGTAAACTGTATTATTTACTCCATATGTATGTCTAAGCCTTCCGCCCGATCCGGCTTCGGTAACGCCTTGCAATAGGTTAACCACCGCATAGGCCACATCTTTGCTCAGTACATCCTTAGTTTCTGGTGTATATTCATAAAGCACGGTTCCATTCCTATCTTCTATACGGGTAACCATTACGGGCTTAACGTACACACCTTGATTGGCAAATGTTCCAAAGGCCCCTACCATTTCATAAACGGATACATCCGGTGTTCCCAGCGCAATGGAAGGCACTTCGGGAATTTCTTTGGTAATCCCCATGCTTTTCGCAATTGAAACCACCGCACCCGGGCCCACTCTATCTATAAGTTGAGCTGTTATTGTGTTTACCGAGTTCGCCAGAGCGTTCTTTAGCGTCATATCTTCCCCAGAGTATTTGCCATCGGCATTTTTTGGGGTCCAGGCTTCCATGTTTCCGTGTTTTCCTGGCTCAATACTATACTGATTGTCCGGCAAGGTATAGCAAGGCGAATAACGCAACTGATCAATGGCCGCTGCATACACGAAAGGCTTGAACAAAGAACCTGCTTGCCTTGCTCCCTGTATCACATTATCATATTGGAAATGCTTGTAATCTATTCCTCCGACCCATGCTTTTACATGACCAGTTTGTGGCTCCATGGACATCATCGCGGTTCGCAAAAAGGTTTTATAGTACCTGATTGAGTCCAGTGGGGTCATTATGGTATCTTTCTCGTAGGAATCACTGTTCCAATCAAACACGGTCATTTCCGTCTTTTTGTGGAAAGTAGCTTCGATATCTTTATCCGACAGTCCCTCGCGTTTTAGATGACGCCACCTGGCAGAGCGTTTCATGGCGTTTCGCATTATGGTGTCCACAGCGCCTTTACTGATGTCCAAAAATGGTGTAGTAGGGTTGCGCTCGGGCGTATTTTGGTTAAAGAACTCGGCCTGAAGGTTTTTCATGTGTTCCTGTACCGCTTCTTCTGCATTTTTTTGCATTCTGGAATCTACGGTCGTGTAAACTTTTAACCCATCCAAATAGATATTATACTTTTCACCATCGGGCTTTGGGTTGTCCTCTACCCATCGGTTCAACCAGCGTTGCATGTACATTCTAAAATAGGTGGCCAAACCTTCCCTATGTGATTCTGGGTTAAAATTGATTTTCATCTCCAAGCTTTGGAGTGAGTCTTTCTCCTTTTCCGAGATGTATCCATATTTTGCCATTTGGCCCAACACGGTGTTTCTTCGGTTGAACACCAATTCTTCTCTTCGTATGGGATTGTATAGCGATGAATTTTTGAGCATTCCTACCAAAACGGCTGATTCTTCTGTTTTTAGCTCTGTTGGTTCTTTTCCAAAATAGATTCTGGCCGCGGAACGGATACCATCGGCATTGTAGTTAAAATCATAAATGTTCAAGTACATGGCTATGATCTCCTCTTTGGTATAGTTCCTTTCCAGACGGGTGGCTATGACCCACTCCTTTATTTTTTGGGTAACGGCTTCGAAAAGGTTTCTGGATCTTACCCCCACAAAAAGCTGACGTGCCAATTGTTGAGAAATGGTACTTGCACCTCCTTTGGATCCCAGATAGGCCAATGCTCTGGCAAATCCCCTGGCATCGATTCCTGAATGATCATAATACCTGGCATCCTCTGTTGCAACTAATGCGTCCACAATATTTTGAGGCAAGGTCTCATAATCCACCCATGTACGGTTGTCATCCAAATAGAGCTTACCCAAGGTTTCGCCATCCGCTGAAATGAATTCCGTGGCCAGATTTGTCTCGGGGTTTTCCAATCGTTCAAAAGTGGGCATTTCGCCAAACGCGCCCCAAGAGGCCAATTGAAAAATAAGAACAACGGAAAGTATTCCTATTGCGAATACAATCCAAAACCACTTAATAAAAGGTCGAAAATTTTGTTGCTGTTTTTTTTGACGCTTTTTTGCCATTATTATTTGGGTGCTTTTTCTATTTCCAAACCAACATCTGTTACTCCTTCCAAAATATGGAGTCCTTCCACATTGCCATTTTTGCGCATGGCGTGCGAAACATTCACTTTATATACGCCAGATTCCGAAAAATCGATCATTTCCTTGTACCAAAGTTTATTTTCCTTTACGCTTCCCATTCCCTTTCCCAACCATTCTCCACTGGGTTCCGCCATTCTATATTCCAACGTATCCTTAATTGTGTTGCCGTTGGGATACTCTAACTCGGTAATTAAGAATAAATTGCTAAAAGGATAAGAATCATCATTTCTAATATTGATGAACAGGTTATAGGTCTGTGTGGAGTCCAGTTCGGAAAACTGAAAATCAACTGTTTTATCGAGCTCCCACTTTCCTTCCTTGATCGGCCGATAATCGGAATACACCAACAACTCATTGCAAGAAGATAGGGTCACTACTGCAATAAGAAGCAACAAAATTTTATTTCGCATTGGATGATGCTTTAGGTTTTGGCTTTCTTCGCTTTTTATTTCTTCGCTTTTTCTTTTTGGGCCTATCGAATCGGGTGAGACTGTCTTGACCGACCACGTTCTCGAAGGTTGTTTTCTCTTCGATCACATTGTCGGCAGCATACTCCTCGAGACTTGCCACTTTTTGATTTTTTTTGTTCAGTTCCAAAATTTCCAACACTTGATCTTTGGTCAAAGTGTGCCAAATTGCAGGTTCGTCCTTGTATGAAAACCAAAGCTTTTCCTTAAAAATATCTGCTTTCTGACAAAAGGCCAGGCCCTTGTTTGTTTTTAGCTTACAGTCCGACGAAGGAAAGTTTTTTAGGGCTTCGAGATACATATCGAGCTCATAGTTGAGACAACATTTTAGCTTGCCACATTGACCTGCCAATTTTTGGGGGTTCAAGGCCAGTTGCTGGTAGCGCGCAGAGGCCGTACTCACCGATCTAAAATCGGTCAACCAAGTGGAGCAGCAAAGTTCACGACCACAAGAACCGATTCCTCCCAAACGTTGTGCTTCTTGCCTGTAGCCGATTTGGCGCATCTCTATTCTGATACCAAAGGCTTTGGCCATGTCCTTGATCAATTGTCTAAAGTCCACACGATCTTCTGCCGTGTAATAGAAGGTAGCTTTGGAACCATCGCCTTGGAACTCCACATCGCTCAGTTTCATCTGAAGTTTAAGTGATATAGCAATCTCACGGGAACGCTTTTTGATTTCTTCTTCCTTGTCCCTACATTTTTGCCAAATATCAATATCCCTTTGTGAAGCTTTTCTATAGATCTTTGGAATATTCTTGTCCTCTGGTGAAACTTTTTTGCGTTTCATTTGAATACGCACCAGTTCACCGGTCAATGTAACCACTCCGACATCGTGACCGGACTTGGCCTGAGTGGCCACAACATCACCTATGGACAATTGAAGATTGTCCGAGTTCCGATAAAATTCTTTTCTGCTATTTTTAAAACGTACCTCAACGCAATCAAAGGGTTTTTGACCGTTGGGCAACGACATATTGGAAAGCCAATCAAAGACTGTTAGCTTGTTACAACCATCTGTGCCGCAAGTTCCATTGTTCTTGCAACCACGCGGTTGTCCATCCTTGCCGGTTGAACAACTGCTACACGCCATATTTAATATCTTGATTTAAGGAAATTTGAACCATCTCCTTAAATAGGGTTCATAAAAATTACTCATTGTAAATATAGTACAATTTGTGGCAGCAGGGAAATGCTACTTCTTGTATTTCAACACAGGGGAACGTCCTTTTTTAAATATTTTGTTGCTGGCGCCCTTTCCCTTTCGCAAACGTTTTTGTTCTTCATAAGGTAAAGCATGCACTTCTTTACATTCCACGGAACAACAATTGTTCATCTCTTGGGCACATTCCTCGCATTGAATAAACAATAAATGACAAGCTTCGTTGGCGCAGTTCACATGGGTATCGCAAGGTTTTCCGCATTGGTGGCAGTGCGCTATCACTTCGTCAGAAATTCGTTCGCCCCTCCTATGGTCAAAAACAAAGTTCTTACCGAGAAATTTGTTTTCCAAATTCTTTTCGCGCACTTGTCTGGTGTATTCGATTATCCCGCCTTCTAGTTGGTACACATTTTTAAAACCTTTGTGTTTGTAGTAGGCACTGGCTTTTTCGCAGCGGATACCTCCCGTGCAGTACATCACAAGTTTTTTATCCTCCTTGTGCTCAGCTAAATTTTGCTCAATAATATCGAGTGAATCTCGAAAGGTGTCTACATCTGGAGTTATGGCATTCTTAAAATGGCCTATCTCACTTTCGTAGTGGTTGCGCATATCCACCAACACAGTATTTTCGTCCTCAATAAGTTCGTTGAATTGCTCTGCTCCTACATGGACTCCTTTATTGGTGACATCAAAAGTGTCGTCGTTGAGGCCATCGGCCACAATCTTTTTGCGGACCTTTACCTTGAGTTTTAAAAAAGATTTATTGTCCTGTTCAATGGCAATATTCAAGCGTACATTTTCCAAGAAAGAAATGCTATCCAAATGCTCCTTAAAAATCCCGAAATTCTCTGCCGGCACCGAAAGCTGGGCGTTGATCCCTTCGTGAGCGACATAAATGCGGCCAAGAACATCCATGTCGTTCCAAGCCAAAAAAAGATGGTTCCTCAAAATTTGAGGATTCCCTATATGTGCATATTTATAGAAAGAGATCGTAAGCCTATCCTTGCCGGCTTCCTCAATAAGAGCTTCCCTTTCTTTTGCACTTAATGTATTGTACAGTTGCATGCTATACCTGATTAAGTTAAAGAATGGTCCTTTAAATTTTTTGCAAAGATAGGGATTGAAAACAACAGTAAATCAAAAGGGCCATTAGGCCCCCTTAATTCACTTTTTCTTTTTCACAACTAAATTTTCTTTTCTAGCAATTCTGAGCTAAATAAAGCTCTATAAAGATGAGTTAGTACACCCAAGATGCATTGTTATTAAAAAGGTTGCGTCGTCTTTGTGGCATGTAGAAAGAAATGGTATTTTAGCCTTCCTAACAATTTTTACCATGAGCAAAGAGAAAGAAGCAAAATTAAAAGCCCTCAAACTTACACTAGATAAATTGGACAAAACCTACGGCAAAGGTGCCGTTATGAAAATGGGGGACAGTGTTGTTGAAGATGTCGAGGTTATTCCTTCAGGGTCGTTAGGTCTGGATATTGCACTCGGGGTCGGTGGTTACCCAAAAGGAAGGGTTGTTGAAATATATGGTCCGGAATCATCCGGTAAGACCACTTTGACCTTGCATGCGATCGCAGAAACTCAAAAGGCCGGTGGCATTGCCGCTTTTATTGATGCCGAACATGCTTTTGATCGTTTTTATGCGAAAAAACTGGGGGTGGATATCGATAATTTGATCATCTCACAGCCCGATCATGGGGAACAGGCCTTGGAAATAGCCGATAACCTTATCCGTTCCGGCGCCATTGATATTGTGATTGTGGATTCCGTAGCAGCCTTAACTCCAAAAAGCGAAATCGAAGGGGAAATGGGCGATTCAAAAATGGGGCTCCATGCACGATTAATGTCCCAAGCGCTCAGAAAACTTACCTCAACCATAAGCAAGACCAAGTGTACCGTAATTTTCATAAACCAGTTGCGGGAAAAAATCGGGGTAATGTTCGGCAACCCCGAAACTACCACCGGTGGGAATGCCCTAAAATTTTATGCTTCGGTGCGTTTGGATATTAGAAGGTCTACCCAAATTAAGAGTACCGATGGTGAAGTCCAAGGGAACAAGACCCGGGTAAAAGTGGTAAAAAACAAAGTGGCTCCTCCATTTAAAACCGCCGAATTCGATATTATGTACGGAGAAGGTATTTCAAAAATCGGCGAAATACTCGATTTGGGCGTAGCATACGAAATTGTAAAGAAAAGCGGTTCTTGGTTCAGTTATGGAGACACCAAATTGGGACAAGGCAGGGACGCGGTAAAAACATTACTGTTGGACAACCCCGAACTGTCCGAAGAATTGGAAGAAAAAATACGGGAAGCCATTGCCGCAGTAAGCGAATAAGCTTTTAATCGATTTTTTGGGCAGATTAACTTTTGGTTATGAAAATCCTACGCAACCCTTGATTGTACCGCACATCTAAGGGAAAAAGGATTTTTGATATGAAAAAAGTGTTAATGCCCGTTGTGTTATTTGTGGCATGCTCATGGTTCGTTTCCTGTGAAGTGGACGATGATTCCCCCAATTTTTACTTTACCGCGCTTCATACGATAGAGGCCGATGTGCCCGAATCTTTCGAATACGGTAGAACTTACGACATCGACATAACCTACCAACGCCCCAATGGCTGTACATTTTTTGAAGGGTTCGATGTGGTGCAGACCTCAATGACCGATCGCGATGTGGTGGTGATCGGATCCGTGCTCACCGACGAAAACAGAGCGTGTACACAAGCTGTTGAAGAAGTAATGGCCACATTAACGTTTAATGTAATTTACAACAAAGATTATACCTTTAGGTTTTATGCGGGAGACGATGCCGAGGGGAACCCGACCTATTTGGAATATACAGTTCCTGTAGCAACGGAATCCACGCAAAAGTAAAAATACGAATCCAGAATTGACCAACATTTGGATCTTGAAGAACTGATACATAACTGTAAAAAAGGGAATCGGCAGGCGCAAGCTGAGTTATACCGAAGGTATTCCAGCATCCTATTTGGTATGTGCTTAAAATATTCCCGGAACAAAACCGAGGCGGAAGATAATCTGCACGACAGTTTTATGACCATTTACGAGAAAATAGGGCAGTTCAATTTTAAAGGGTCCTTTGAAGGGTGGATCAAAAGAATAACCGTAAACACAGTTCTTCAAAAGTATCGAAAGGATCAACACCTCAATGTGGTTTCGGAAAACACAGAAGATGAGGTCGAGGTGGACACCGAGGCTACCGATGTCAGCCTCTCCACACTTTTGGGATACATTCAGGAATTGCCGCATAAATACCGGTTAACATTCAACCTTTATGTATTGGATGGCTATAGCCACAAAGAAATTAGTGAGCTATTGGGAACCTCAACAGGAACCTCAAAATCGAATTTGGCTAGGGCCAAGGCCATTTTGAGAGATAAAATAGAAAAAACCAAGATCAACATTGCTTAAATAGACAGACCATGGGGAAAAAGAATTTAGAGCAATTGTTCAAAGAACAGTTTCGGGACTATCAAGAAATTCCGGACCAAAAAGTATGGAGTGCCATTGAATCCTCTTTGGACAACAAAAAACAGAAGAAACGGATCGTGCCCATTTGGTGGTACCTAGGCGGTGTTGCCGCTGCCTTGGTGGTCGTATTGTTCGCTATCGATCCATTTGCCGGTGAACCGGCAGAGCAACAAATCATTACAAATGTCGAGGACGACCCCTCCTCTCCAACCAATGCCGAAAAGGATGTGGATACCGACACTTTCAATAAACCATCTCTTTCTCCTGGTACTGATTTAACGCTTGAGGACAAAGTTTTGGCAGATACAGAAAACTCCAAAAAGAACAGTAATTCCAAGCCTTCTAACAATAAAGCAAATACAACTTCGAGCTCATTGCCCACTTCCACCACCAAAAACAATTTCACTGTAGCAGATAATGTACCTGAAAATAATTTGGCCCCATCGGAACCTAAATTTTCAAAAAGCCGTGGAACAGCATCAGAAAGCAATGCGGTCTTGGCCTCCAATAAACTTGTTGGAGAACCTACTGATAAGCAGCAGTCTATTCCAACTACTCCCAATTCAGAGGAAGCAATTGCGTCTACCGAAGTAGAAAAGGATAAGATGGAAAAACAATCCATTTATGATGCCATTAAAGAACAAGAAGATCTAGATAAGGCTGTTGCCAACAACAACGCTGGCAAATGGTCCGTTGGCCCTTCTTTGGCACCAGTTTATTTTGATGCTTCTGGTGATGGCTCCCCAATCGGCCCCGACTTTTCTTCCAATTCAAAATCGGGAAACCTTAATCTAAGCTACGGGCTCACCGTAGCCTACGAAATAGGAAAAAAAATAAAACTGCGTTCCGGGGTACATCGCGTTAATTTCGGGTACAGCACCAACGATGTTCTTTTCTCCTCTACATTAAACGCCGCAGCAACGGACAGAATCGCTAATATTGACTACAAACCAAACCCAACAAACATAATTGTTGAAAGTAGGGATGCAAACAAAGGTTCGCCATCCGCGACCTCTAAAGAAATAGCGTTGAACAGTACTCCCGCCCTAGATGGTAAAATGGTGCAACAATTGGGCTACATAGAGGTCCCTTTGGAAGTAAATTATGCTCTTGTGGACAATAAGTTCGGTGTGGATTTGATAGGGGGCTTTAGTTCTCTGTTATTGGTGGATAATTCCGTGTTGTTGGAATCCAACGATTTGGTAACAGAGGTGGGTGAAGCGAACAATATAAATTCGCTGAATTTTAGTGCCAATGTGGGCATGGGCCTCAATTATAAGTTTTCCAAAAAAATCAAGATAAATGTGGAACCTGTTTTTAAATATCAATTGAACACCTTTTCCAATGTTTCGGGTAATTTTCAACCGTATTCCATTGGTGTTTACAGTGGTTTTAGTTTTAGGTTTTAGCATAAAGAAGTTGGTTAGGAAGATTGCTCCTCTATGCAATCATTTAAGCGCTCTTGTTGATCAAGAGCGCTTTTTTTAAACAAAATATTCGCATATTATTCTTACATTATGCCTCAAAACACAAACCAACTCCCTGACAATGTGAATGCTGATCAATTTGAAAATATCCTTATCTATTTTTCCAAATCCCTTATGGGCATGGAAAATGAAGAAGACATTCTTTGGGATGTTGCAAAAAACTGCATTTCCAAATTGGGGTTTGTCGATTGTGTGATCTACTTGGTTGACCCTGGCCAAAAAATGCTAATTCAGAAAGCGGCATACGGGCCAAAAAGCCCAAAAGACCAAACATTGTACAACCCTGTGAAAATTGCGGTTGGAGAAGGCATTACAGGCAGTGTCGCAACCACTGGTTCACCCGAACTGATTCTCGACACTACGAAGGACTCGAGATATATCGTGGATGATGATTTTAGGCACTCAGAAATTTGTGTCCCCATTAAATATGAAAATGAAATTTATGGTGTAATAGACTGTGAACACCCGGAAAAAGGTTTTTTTACTGATCGGCATTTAAAAATGCTATCTGCCATTGCATCTATCTGTGCCATAAAAATTAGAAGTGTGCGCACCAATAGACAATTGCTGGAAAAACAGCGTAAGCTTATTGAGGTAAGGGAAGAAATACTCGAGCTAAAGTTAAAAACACTGAGTTCGCAACTTAATCCGCATTTTGTGTTCAATGCCTTAAATGCCATACAATACTTTATTACTTCACAAAATACCAAGTTGGCCCTTGATTATTTTTCTACATTTAGTAAGCTTGTCCGGTTTTATTTAAAGCAGATAGGTCAAGACTCGGCTTCTCTGTACAACGAGGTCGACATGTTGAATTGGTATTTAAAGCTTCAAAAATTGAGATATGATGATTCTTTCGACTACACTATCTCAATGGAAAAAAATAATATTATTTCAAAAGAAGCTTACATCCCGCCT
The DNA here is from genome assembly GCF_041224615.1 of Allomuricauda sp. XS_ASV26. Lineage (NCBI taxonomy): Bacteria > Pseudomonadati > Bacteroidota > Flavobacteriia > Flavobacteriales > Flavobacteriaceae > Allomuricauda > Allomuricauda sp. XS_ASV26. Next base: position 300,611 of record NZ_JBGFGK010000033.1, read on the forward strand.
TTTGTAATACTTATGCTCTTTGAGAATATTGTGGAACAATCCATTATAAATGGAGTTACCGATCAGCATTTTAAGATTGGAATAAAAACCATAAAAAACAAGGTTACTTTTGATGTTGAATATCATTGTAAAGGGATGGATTCCGAGTCCCCAGACAATCATTGGTACCGTAAAAACATGATAAATTGGAAAGAGCAGATTGAACTTTTGAACACGGTAAAAGGGTATCAAATTTTCCATGAGACCACGAGCTCCTTCAACAATGGAACAGATATAAAACATATTGTTTTACAACTGCCCAACCTTGCTATATCGGAAAACGCAATGGATTAATTCAAATCAGTTCCTCAAGAATAACATCCCTGACCTCTTCCCTTAAGGTGGATGTGTCCTCCGGACTCAAGATCCCGGTTTCAAAAAATTGATGCACCCGTACCCGGATTCTACCAGGTCCGCCACTGTAAAAAGTAAATGAGAACCTCTTTTTGTTATCATAAAAAGTCATCGGCACCACCGGAATTTTATGGGTTATGGCCATTTTAAATGCTCCGTCCTTAAAACTGTCCAAAACTACTTCTTCGTCAGGGACCCCTCCTTCTGGAAAAATACAGATACTTAAACCTTGATCCAATCGCCTTTGTGCCCTTCGATACACACCTGTGCGGCTTTTAACACTGTCCCTATCCACCAAAATGCAAACTCTTTTATAGAAAAATCCAAATATGGGAATCTTTACCAATTCCTTTTTGCCCACAAAAACAAAAGGGTTTTTACTTACATGGAGCATCAACATAATATCGAGCATGCTGGTATGGTTGGCCACCAACATATAACTCTTCCCCCTATCCATCCGTTGTTCGCGCACAACTTTAGGAAAGCATCCCATACCGTACAAAATGGGACGAGCCCATAAATTTCGGGCCAACCAGAAAAATTGGGGATAGGTCTTCTCCGAAATTGTAGTGGCCAGTAGAAAGGGAAAAAACAGAAAAATAGGAACAGCCACCAAAATATAGAACCAAACCCTATACAACCAATGCCCCACATTTTTGATTATTCCAAGCATCTGCCAAAAGTAACCTATTTCCCAATTTTAATCGATATGGGATGTATGGGCATAACCGGTTCTTTAAACAAACAGTCCTATATCCAGCTTTTTTTATAATCAGCGGATGCTTACTTTTACGGTCAAAAAATTAAAAATGGCCAGAATTCTTACAGGAATACAAAGTACAGGCACACCCCATTTAGGAAATATTTTAGGTGCAATTGTCCCTGCCATTGAAATGGCGGGCAACCCTAAAAACGATTCCTTTTTGTTTATTGCCGATATGCATTCGTTAACTCAAATAAAAAATGGGGAGCTGTTAAGGAGCAATACCTATGCCATTGCCGCTGCTTGGCTCGCTTTTGGCCTGGATATTGAAAAAACTGTTTTTTACAGACAGAGTGATATTCCCCAAACTGCGGAATTGGCTTGGTACTTAAGCTGCTTTTTTCCATACCAGCGACTTACATTGGCCCATTCCTTTAAAGATAAGGCCGGCAGGCTGGAAGATGTGAACGCAGGACTTTTTTCCTATCCCATGCTAATGGCCGCGGACATATTGTTGTACGATGCAGAAATTGTTCCTGTAGGGAAAGATCAACTGCAACATTTGGAAATAACAAGGGATGTAGCTTCTCGTTTTCACAATCAGATGGGCGAAACATTTGTAATGCCCGAGGCCAAAGTCCACGAGCAGACCAAATACGTTCCAGGAACAGATGGTGAAAAAATGAGCAAAAGCCGCGACAACCTTATAAACCTTTTCCAAACCGATAAAAAATTAAGAAAACAGATCATGGGCATTGTTACGGACAGTACACCCATGGAAGAACCCAAAGATCCCAGCAAGGACAATGTGTTTGCACTGTACAAGCTTTTGGCCAGCCCAGAGCAAATCGAGGAAATGAGCGCCAATTATTTAGCGGGCAATTATGGCTACGGACACGCCAAACAAGCCTTGTACGAGCTTATTATAGAAAAGTTCGAAGAGCCCCGGGAAAAGTTTGAGTATTACATGAACCATACAGGCGAGATCGACGAGGCCTTGGCCTTTGGTGCGGAAAAAGCCCGAAAAGTGGCCAATGAGGTATTGGTCCGTGTTCGAGAAAAGTTGGGGTATTAGCCTTTTATCGATATTTTGACTTAATAGGCCCATATTCAAGGAGCGGGTAAATTTGGACTTCCTTGCCAAACCCTTTTTAAAAAGGAAAGAAAACCCGATTTTTTGTGGCAAGTCTTCGATGAACAACGCCCTAAAACAGAGTGACTGTTCTGTTATCATTCCATACGACGAATGTCATTCCTGCGCAGGCAGGAATCCATCATCAAAAAACTGAAAACTAAATCTGGTGGAATTCTTTGCTCTTCTTCCACAAGCTCAGGATGAGAGCTCTTGATGACGGTTCGCAACAACACCTTACCACACCCATAACTGTCTGTTGAACGACCACCGACTATCGTTTCGAATACGCTCAACGACCTACTACCCACTGCTCCCTACCAATTGAACCTCGGAAACTACACCGCCTCGAACAGTTTACCGGGCAGTGATCGGATCACGCCCTTCATTTCCATGTTCAATAATGTGCTGGAAACCTTAAAAATGGGCAGATTACATTCCAAAGCAACGGTGTCCAGTAGTTGTTTTCCGTTTATTTGCAAGTAGTTGTAGATTGACTGTTCTGTTTCATCCAACTCGACAAACAGCTGCTTTTGCACCGCTTTTTCTTGTTTTTCCGCTTCAATTTCCCATCCTAGAAGATAAACCAGCTCGGCTGCAGACGTCAATATATGCGCTTTTTGATATTTTATGAGGTCATTACAGCCTTTGCTCCATTTATCGGTAGCCCTGCCAGGAACGGCAAAAACTTCCCGGTGGTACCCATGTGCCAGATCGGCGGTTACCAAACTCCCCCCTTTTTCCGCAGATTCGATCACAATGGTTGCTTCACTTATTCCTGCAATTATGCGGTTTCTTTTGAGGAAATTTTCCCGATTAGGCTGGCTTGTACTCCAAAACTCGGTCATAAACCCACCATTTCGCTCTATTTTGGTTTGATATTTGGCATGTACCTTAGGATATATTTGATCCAATCCATGCGCCATACAAGCTATGGTCTGTAATCCATGGTCCATGGCCGCCTTTTGAACAGCAATATCCACTCCGTAGGCGAATCCACTAACGATAACCGGGTTCAACGGCGCCAATTCCTCTATAAATCGATGACAGAACGAGACACCATAGTTGGTCACATTTCTTGTGCCCACCACACTGATTAGCTTTTGACCCTTTAAATCTATATTCCCGCGCTGAAACAATATAATAGGCCCGTCCAAGCAATGTTTCAACCGGGCCGGATAATCTTCATCCATAAAATAGGAGATGGTAATATTCTGCTTGGACAGAAATTCGAATTCTTCTTGGGCTTCTTCAAGGTAAATTGTGTCCTGCAGACCTTTCAAAGTAACTTTTCCAATGCCATCAATTTTTAAAAGATGATGCATTTTATCTTCAAAAACTGCTGTTGGGCTTCCACAATGTGCAATTAATTTCTTGGCGGTCACATCCCCGATATTGGGAATGTTTTGCAGCCGTAAAGCCGCAATAATTTCAGGTTCAGTCATTTGATTTGGGAGTCAAAGTTGTTCACAAAATACAGATTTTTAAATGTTAATAAAAAGTTATGCCGCATATTTTGTACTCCCCCTTTTTTTGCAATATTTGTGGCTATGCGGATAGACTCATACCTAGAAAAATTATTGTTCGAGTACAACTGTGTGGTTGTTCCCGGTTTTGGGGCGTTTTTAGCTCACGGAAAATCCGCAGAAATCGATTTGACCACCAACACATTGGTACCACCGAGCAAGGTAATTTCCTTTAATGCCCAACTTACCAAAAACGATGGGCTATTGGTATCCCACATATCCAAAGAAAAGAATATCGGGTACGAGGAAATGCTAAAGGAAGTGGAAAATATCTCACTGGATTGGAACAATAAATTATCCAAAGGTGAGAGCATTGAGCTTTTTGGTATAGGCAAACTGTGGCACAACAACGAGCATAAAATCCAATTTCAGCCAGAGGAAAAAATCAACTTTTTGACGTCTTCCTTTGGATTGTCCGCTTTTGCCGCTACGCCGATCAAGCGTGAGGTGATCAAGGAGGAGGTTGAAGAACTGGAAGAGCGCATTCCATTTATAATTACCCCTGAGAAAAGGGAACAGACCTCGTTCAGGCCTTGGTTAAAATATGCCGCGGTTATTCTATTGGCCGTTTCCATGGGTGTAACATCGTACCGAACTTATGATGATTTACAGCAAAAAGAGGTTGCCGCCCAGCAAGATGCACAACAAGAAGTTTCCCGTTTGATCCAAGAAGCTACTTTTTTTGAAAGTTCTCCTTTGGAACTGCCAGCCATCAACCTTAGCGTGACCAAAAAGAAAAGGGGGCACCACCATATTATCGCGGGAGCTTTCCGGGAGCAACAGAATGCTGAAAAAAGGGTAGGTCAACTTAAAGAAAAAGGATACAATGCCTTTTATCTTGGGGTAAACAAATATGGCCTGCACCAAGTGGCTTACGATAGCTTTGAAGACCCTCAAAAAGCACTGCTGTTCCTACGAAAGGTCAAAGTTGAGGATTCCAGGGATGCTTGGATGCTTTCCGAAAAATAAATAATCCCGCTTTCTTTTAAAACCTTTCCGTACTTCAATATCTTTGCGCAAAATTTAAAGGTATGACGCCTAAGACTCCTAGTGAATCACGTACGGTAATGACCGATTTGGTATTACCCAGCGAAACCAACCCGTTGAACAACCTATTTGGCGGTGAACTATTGGCCCGCATGGATCGTGCTGCCAGTATTTCTGCCCGTAGACATAGCAGACGTATCACCGTAACTGCCTCCGTGAACCATGTTGCATTTAACAGCGCAGTTCCTTTGGGCAGTGTGGTGACCGTAGAGGCTTCTGTTTCCCGCGCTTTTAATACCTCCATGGAAATTTTCTTGGATGTTTGGATAGAAGATCGCTTTACGGGAGAGCGTACCAAGGCAAATGAGGCCATTTACACCTTTGTTGCGGTGGATGACACCGGCAAACCAACGGAAGTCCCACCGTTGGAGCCGGAAACCGAGCTGGAAAAGCAACGTTTTGCCGCTGCGTTACGACGTAAACAGCTCAGCTTGGTACTTGCCGGTAAAATGAAACCTGCCGATGCTACCGAACTAAAAGCATTGTTTACTACTTCCTAAAGTTTAAAAATCAAATTTGTCCGGATCGGGGCCAAATCGTTTGCCTTTGTCCAAACTATCGAGGAGCTTTACGTCTTCATCCGAAAGTGTAAAATCGAACAGCTCCGAATTGGCTTTGATCCGTTCTTTTTTGGATGATTTAGGAATGGTGACCACTCCTTTTTGCAGATCCCATCGCAGCACGATCTGGGCAATTGTTTTGTTGTATTTAGCTGCCATGTCCTTCATAATGTCCAAATCAAAGATGTTCCCTTGCATTAAAGGGGACCACGCTTCATATTGGATTTGGTGCGAGCTGCAAAAATCCATCAACTCTTGCTGCACCAAGTAGGGATGAAACTCCATTTGATTGACCATGGGCACAATCTCGGCGGTATCCAAAAGATCTTCTAAATGGTGCTTTAAAAAGTTGCTAACTCCGATGGCTCGCACCCGTTTTTCCCTGTACAGTCTTTCAAGTGCTCGCCAGGTGTCTTTGGACAGGTCCCCTTTGGGCCAATGGATGAGGTACAAGTCCAGATAATCGGTTCCCAAACGATTTAAACTGGCTTCGAATGCCTTCAATGTAGCTTCGTATCCTTGATCGGTATTCCAAACTTTACTTACCAAGAACACATCTTCCCGAGGTACATTGCTTTGCCTTATTCCTTCGCCCACCCCTTCCTCATTTTCGTAAATGGCAGCAGTATCTATATGACGATAACCTTGGTTCAAAGCTTCTTTTACCGCATTGATCACCTCTTCTCCATCTTTGGAAAGGTAAACACCAAGCCCTAAATAGGGCATCTGGACCCCATTGTGGAGTTCAAAGGAGCCTTGCAAGTCTGATAATTTCTTCATAGTGTTAGAGTTGATATATCCAATCTTCAGGGTTCAATCGGTTGGAATCCCTATACAGATAGAACTTCAATTTTGTTGTGCCATCAAACCGATTGGTATTTATTTCGCCCAAAATATCCTTGGCAGCTACTTTATCCCCTTTTTTTACATAAAGATCGGATAGGTTATAATAGGTGGTGATGTAGTTTCCGTGTTTTATTTGAACACCCTTGTTCCCACCTGGAACGGTAAGTATGGCTATTACCTCTCCCTCAAAAATAGCCCTTGCCTTGCTGCCCTTGTCCGTAGTAATGGTAACCCCATTGTTCCTGTGCTTGATTCCAGGATACAATTTATCGGCATAAACCCCGTACCCTTGGCTTTTAACTCCTTTTTCCACCGGCCAAATAAGCCTTCCTTTATTGGAGGTAAAGTTGTCCGCAACCAATTTAGTTTCCGGGGTCATGGCAAAAGTTGGACTGCTAGTCGATTTACCGGAGCTTTTATTAGAGCTGGCGATCGCACTTTTGATCATTCGTTCTATCTCTCGATCAATTTTACGGGCCTCTGCCTGCTTCTTGTTTATTGCTGTAGTATATTTTGCCTCGTTTTGTTTTATGCTCGTTAAAAGGCTCTTTTGGGTCTCTATTTCTTTCGTCAGTTCATCTTTTGCCTTTCTATTCTCCGCAATGAGTTGGTCTTTTTGCTTGCGCTGACGTACCAAATCCTGGTTTAAAAGGGTAAGCTCTTCGGTTTTCTTTACAATATCTTCCCCTTGTTTTTTTCGATGTTTGGCATATTGTTGCATATACTGAAGCCTTTTAAAAGCCTGAAAGAAATTCTCAGCTGAAAGCAAAAACATGAGTCGATTGTTCTGTGATTTATTCTGGTAGGTTTTTTGGATCAAATGGGCATAATCTTCTTTTAGTGCATTTAAGTCTTCTCTTAATTTGCTTATGCTTCTGATGTTTACATTTATCTGCCTGTTTAGCAAGTTCGACTGTTGGTTGGTTACTCGAATAAGTTCTTGGCGAACGTTGATCTTGTTGTCCAAGGCTTCCATTTGGTCCAATACGGTGCCCTTTTCTTTACGTTCTGCAAAGAGCAATCTATTGATTTCCTTAATTTCTTTCTGCAGTCGTTCTCGTTTGGCCTCCAGTACTTTTTGCTCGCTGGTCTGGGCAAAACTCCCCGATGAAACAAAGAATATAACTAACGCATAATAAAACAGATATGAATTTTTATCTTTCATACTACTTTAATATAATTTTATCATATCCTTTGGGTATCTTATAGGGAAAACTCATGGGTTTATTCAATTCCAGGTTTCTAAAACTTAGGTCAATAGTGGTCAGCTCACCTGCTTCTTCGGCGACAATCTTAACTTCGTTCGGCAGCACATTTCCTGAAATATCCTGATAGGTATATTTAGCCATTAGTTGTCTGGAATTTTCCGGCTGGGATATTTCTTGAGACGCTATCTTAAAATTTTTAGGTTCCAACTGAAACAGTATTTTGAAAAGCTCTTGGGCCTTTTTCGGTTTTAATTGGTAATTCCCATTGTACACTTCGCTATTGAATTTTTCCTTTCGCAGGTCCAACACAGCATTGCCGAGGAGGAGGTTCTGTACTTTTTCAAAATCCAATTGGGTGCCCAAAAGTTCGCTCAAATAACTAAAATCCCCATCGAAATATTCGTTTTGTAACTTGTTGTAGAAGGAAACCTTCTTTGGGGTAATGTGCGCCTTGACCACTCCTAAGGGAGCACTCATCCAAATAACCTTGTCCTTTTCCATTCTTAGGCTCACATTAACTCCTTGCGAATCGTCTCCGTTGGCGTAATCTATCTTTACCCTTCCTCTCAATGTCTTAAAATTGGATTGATTGGCGTAATGGGCGTTTATAATGTTCTTTGCCGTAAGACGAGAATTGACCTCCCCACCAGTAATGGATTTAGTGCTCTTACAAGCGCCCAATACGAACAACAACATTGGTATTGCGGAGAATCTTATTATATTTTTATGTAGGTTCATTATAATCCCGAATTGATTTTGTTCAAATACTCGTTTGCCTTTTGCGTATTCCCAATTTTGGTGTATCCTTCGAAGAGCTTTTGAAATATCCTATTTTGCAAAGTTTGATTGTCCAAAAGATAATCCAGTCCACTTTCCAGCACTTGAATGCCCTTGTTGGAATTTCCGGTGCCAATAAGGGCCGTACCATATGCATAATAAAAATAGGGCTGTAAGGGATAAGTGTCCAGAGCCTCTTGCGATTCGCTCAACAGCTTCTTAAAATTGGACGCTGAGATCAATTGTTCCATTGTTGCTTGCAATTTTAGTACCGGATCGTTGCTATTGTTTCTTTCTTCCACTGTCCGAACTTCTTGCATCTGACCTCCTTTTTCCAAAGAATCGTTTATTTTTCGAGTCAGCTCTGTTTTTAAACCCGAATTCTCCATGCTACCCAACACTTTAGAAGCTTCCTCATACTTTTTCATCCTAAAGAGCGAAACCGCCATGTTTTGCCGTAACTTTTCATTTTGATAAGGTATGCGTTGCTTAATCCCTTCTATTGGGCTTCCCTGTTTGTCGAGAATGGTCAATATATTGTCCAAATACCAATAATCTTCAGGTTTTGAAAGAAGTGCTGCAACAGCATAATCTTGAGCCTGTATGTACTTTTTGTCCAAAAGATAGGCTTTGGCCAGTTCGTAGTCCACAACACTGTTATCGGGCTCCAATTGCTTACATCTTAAAAACAGATCAATTGCTCTATCGTAGTTTTGGATACCTTTTTGTTTTAAGGCCTCAAAAAAGTTTTCTTGAAACTCATCGGTATATTCGTCGAGGTAGACCTCGGCGCTTTCTTGTTCTTCTTGGGCATAAGTATCGCAGGGCACCAACATCGATGCTACAAAAAACACCCAAAGAAGTAATACATTTTTCATACCGTCTTAAGTCCCCGTCAAACTAAAAATCTATACTAAAGTTATTCCAAAACGGAATAATCTCCAATACTAATGGTCTCAAAATTACCATTGTACACCACATGGTTCCCGATCATGGCATTATCCAGGTTTGCGTTGCTAATTTTACTGTTGCTCTGGATAAGGCTATTTTTTATGGTAGAATTTTCCAATACCGTGTTTGCCCCTACGGATACATATGGGCCGACCGTGGTATTTTTCAATACCACATGCTCCCCGATAAAGCATGGTTCTATAATGTTTGCATTTTCTTGTTGTACCGTTTCGGCCACCATATTCTCCCCTTCCTGCTCCAAAAAGCCCAACATGCGCTGATTGGTTTCCACGGTTACATTTTTATTGCCACAGTCCATCCATTCGTCCACCTTTCCGGGAACAAATTTCATGCCCTTTTCCATCATTCGTTTTATGCCGTCGTTGATTTGGTATTCGCCCCCATGCGTAATATCGTTATCCAACACATGTTGTAGCTCGTTTTTGAGAACTTCCACGTCCTTGAAATAGTAAATTCCGATTACCGCTAGATCGGAAACAAATTCTGCTGGTTTTTCGACCAACTCAACAATTTCATTTTGATCATTTAATTGTACTACTCCATAAGCTTCGGGATGTTCTACTTGTTTTACCCATATTACGCTGTCCGCAGATTTGTCCAAATCAAAATCTGCACGGATCAATGTATCGGCATAAGCTATTACCGCTGGTCCACTAAGGGAGTCTTTTGCGCTCATTATGGCATGTCCGGTTCCAAGTGGCTGATCTTGTCTATATATTGATCCTTTGGCTCCCATTTCGCTGGCCAATTCCATTAAGCTCTCTACAACATCATCGCCAAAAAAGGCGGGATCGCCCAGAATAAAGGCAACCTCATCAATTGGTTCACCCAACACTTTGGCGATATCGGTAACCAGTCGGTGTACTATCGGTTTTCCCGCAACAGGTATCAATGGTTTCGGAACTGTTAATGTATGTGGTCTTAATCGGGAACCTCTTCCCGCCATTGGAACGATTATCTTCATAGTTTACGCACCTGTCTGGCCAGGTGTCTCTTTTTAATGGTTAGACTTTTATTAAAAAGGTCAAGACTAAGCTCGACCCTACATTCTTCTTTATTTGGTTCCGGTACTTCCGAACCCACCTTCGCCTCTATCGGTTTCTGAAAGTGCTTCAACTTCTTCCCACTCGGCGCGCTCATGTTTGGCAATTACCATTTGGGCGATACGCTCTCCATTTTCCACTATAAAATCCTCATTGGATAAATTGACCAAGATTACCCCGACATTACCGCGATAATCCGCATCGATGGTTCCTGGTGCATTGAGCACTGTAATCCCTTTTTTTGCCGCCAATCCGCTTCGAGGTCTTACCTGCGCTTCATAGCCTACCGGAAGCTCCATAAACAGTCCTGTAGGGACAATAGCCCTTTCCAAGGGTTTCAATGTTATGGGTGAATCGATATCGGCCCTTAGATCCATCCCTGCCGAGGCAAGGGTTTCGTAATGTGGCAACTTGTGGCCGGATGTATTGATTATTTTAATTTTCACGTTTTATAAAAATACTTCTAAGTTTATCTCCTTCCATCTTATATACTAACCCCAAAAATAAGAAAAGTAGTATGCTGCCCACTATTAAATTTCTATTAAAAACATAGAACGATAGTATTGAGAACAAGAGTGATACAGCGAAATAAAAGACAATTTTCCTCATGTTATAGGGGACAGGGTAATATTTTTTTCCAAAGTGATACGATAGGACCATCATGGTCGCGTAGGCCGCCAGAGTTGCCAGGGCCGATGCCATATATCCTATTTTGGGAATCAAGCTTATATTGATGGCCAAAGTGATGATTGCTCCAACGGAAGAAATATAGGCGCCAAATTTGGTTCTATCCGTTACTTTGTACCAAACTGAAAGGTTGTGATAAATGCCCAAACAGAAACTTGCCAAAAGTATGATAGGAACCACGTCCAAAGCCTCCCAAAAAGCAGAATCCCTGACCAACAATCTTTTTAAAGGGTCTATGAACACCATTACCCCTAAAAAAATGAGACTGCCCATAATTACAAAGTAATTTGTGATCTGGGCATAGGTTTTTTGAGGGTTCTCCGAGTCTGCGTGGCTAAAAAAAAACGGTTCCACCCCCAACCGAAAAGCGGTTCCAAACAGCGTCATGAATACCGCCAATTTATAGCAGGCCGAATATTTCCCTATCTCTGCCTTGGCAATGTCCTCTGGTAATAATCGATCTAAAAGAATGCGGTCGAACACCTCGTTGACCGTAAATGCAAGTCCGGCCACCATAATGGGCATGGAGTACTTGAGCATTTCCTTCCACAAACCTTTATCAAATTTATATTTGGTGTCAAAATAAATTCCGCTCACCCATAAAAAGGCAGCACCACTGGAAATTACATTGGCAATAAAGACATACTCTATCTGAAAATCTGGTTTATAAAGAGCTGCCCAAAATGATTGCCCATTTTCAGCCAATCCGGGCAATAGGGTCAAGAAAAATATATTCAACAATAAATTAATGGCCACACTGGTGACTTTTACTATCGAATACCTTAATGGCCGTTCATTTGCCCTGATCCAAGCGAACGGCACTATGGCCAATGCATCTAGCACCAGAATCAAAATAATATATATGATCAACGATTCCTGTACATCTATAAAGGCGGCAAAGGTTCCTTTGAAAAGAAAGGCTGCGCCAAAAAATATAAGGGAAGACATCAGTAAGGATATCAAGGATGTAGAAATTACATTTCCCTTATCCGAGTATTTATTAAAGAATCGGAAAAAGGCTGTTTCCATACCATATGCCAACACTACATTAAAAATGGCAAACCATGAGAAGATCACCGATATTTCCCCATAGGTTTCCGGGTCCATTACAGAAGTGTACAAAGGCACCAATATAAAGGAGAGGACCCGCGGCAATACCGTGGCCAAACCATAGATAAATGTTTGTTTAAAAAGCTTTTTTAGTGGATTCAATAGGTGTTGCTTCTTTGAAAACCTTGCTTAGGCGGCTACAAGTTACGCAAAAGCCAGTATTACCTAAACCTTATTGTCCTAAGAAAAACCAAAAAGGCCACCGAATCGGTGGCCTTTGTATATATTAAATTATGTATATCCTAATTGTTCAACGCTTCTGCTATTGAATATTTAGCCTCACTCTTTGGTTCGGCTTAATTGTTCAACGCTTCCGCTCCACCAACAATTTCGAGGATTTCGTTGGTAATCGCTGCTTGACGTGCTTTGTTGTACGTTAATTTAAGCTCGTCCCTAAGCTCTGCGGCATTGTCCGTTGCTTTGTGCATGGCCGTCATACGGGCACCGTGCTCACTCGCAAAAGAATCTCTAATGGCCTTGAACAATTGTGTCTTCAAGGATTTAGGTATCAACTCTTTTACGATTTCCACTTTTGAAGGTTCAAAAATGTAATCGGCAGCAATGGCTTCGTCACCTTCTGCACCAACGATGGGCAGGAACTGCTCCGTCATTACAATTTGCGTAGCGGCGTTCTTAAACTTGTTGTACACCAATTCGATTTTATCATAATCACCTTTGGTGAACAAACGCATTAAAAGTTCGGCAATTTCGGCAACGTTCTCAAAGGTTAAATCATCATACACCTTGCTCTGGTCGCCTAAAATGGTATGTCTTTTTCTAAGGATATCGTTTCCTTTCTTACCAATGGTATAGAAATCGACCTGTTTGCCCGGATACTTATTGGACACCAAATTGTTGCTCTGCTTGATGATGTTGGAATTGAATCCACCACAAAGACCTCTATTGGAAGTAATGGCTACCACCAAAACTTTGTTCACTGGCCTTTTGTCGGCGTACTCGCTTCCTCCATCTCCTTCCAAACTGGCGCTAAGCCCTTGTAGGAGCTCGGTCAGTTTATCGGAATAGGGACGCATCGCCGTGATAGCATCCTGTGCCTTCTTCAACTTTGCAGCAGATACCATTTTCATGGCACTGGTAATCTGCATCGTTGATGAGATGGATGATATCCTGTTACGTATTTCCTTTAGATTTGCCATATTCTTCTTTGTCATTCCGCACTTGATGCGGAATCTTTTTGGTTATGGATTCCTGCAGTGCCCTTCGACTACGCTCAGGGCCCCTCAGAAATGACAATTGTTATGCTTTGTACTTGCTTGAAAGGTCCTTGCAAACAGCAGTCAATGTATCGGTAACCTCGTCGGTCAATTTACCGGCTTTAAGCGTATCCAAAACATCTCTGTGCTTGGCGTTCAAGAACTCCAAGTAATCTTTTTCAAACTCTTTTACCTTGTCCACAGGAACATCTCTCAACAAGTTCTTGGAACCTGCAAAGATGATGGCCACCTGATCTTCCACGGTAAATGGATCGTTCTGACCTTGTTTCAAGATCTCCACGTTTCTACGTCCTTTTTCGATTACGTTCAAGGTAGCGGCATCCAAATCGGAACCGAACTTGGCAAAAGCTTCCAATTCACGGAACTGGGCCTGGTCAAGTTTCAAGGTACCTGCTACTTTCTTCATGGACTTGATCTGCGCGGAACCACCCACACGTGATACGGAGATACCTACGTTGATTGCAGGACGAACCCCTTGGTTGAACAAGTCTTGCTCCAAGAATATCTGACCATCGGTAATGGAAATTACGTTGGTAGGGATATAAGCGGATACGTCACCTGCCTGTGTTTCGATAATTGGAAGTGCTGTTAAAGAACCTCCACCTTTTACTTTAGACTTCAACGATTCAGGAAGGTCGTTCATATTCTTTGCAATAGCATCGTCACCGATTACTTTCGCAGCACGCTCCAATAGTCTGGAGTGAAGGTAGAAAACATCTCCAGGGTAAGCCTCACGTCCCGGCGGTCTTCTCAACAACAAGGAAACCTCACGGTAAGCTACTGCCTGTTTTGACAAGTCATCATAAATAATCAATGCAGGACGACCTGTATCCCTGAAGTACTCACCGATAGCAGCACCCGCGAACGGGGCATATACCTGCATAGGAGCAGGGTCGGAAGCATTTGCGGCAACAATGGTCGTATAGGCCAATGCCCCTTTTTCTTCCAACGTTTTGGCGATGGCGGCTACCGTTGATGCTTTCTGACCTACGGCAACGTAGATACAGTAAACCGGCTCACCTGCATCGTAAAATTCTTTTTGGTTTAGGATGGTATCGATACAAACTGTGGTCTTACCTGTTTGCTTGTCACCGATCACCAACTCCCTTTGTCCACGACCAACCGGAATCATGGCATCGATAGCCTTGATACCTGTTTGCATTGGTTCGTCAACGGGTTGTCTAAAAATTACACCAGGAGCCTTACGTTCCAAAGGCATCTCGTAGGTTTCACCAGCAACAGGTCCTTTACCGTCGATAGGTTTACCCAAGGTATCCACCACACGGCCAACAATTCCTTCACCAACATTGATGGAAGCAATACGCTCGGTTCTCTTAACAGTAGCGCCTTCCACGATCTCTTTGGATGGGCCCAACAATACAACACCTACGTTGTCTTCTTCCAAGTTAAGAACGATACCTTGCATACCACCCTCGAACTCTACCAACTCCCCGTACTGGGCATTGGAAAGTCCATATACACGGGCAATACCATCACCTACTTGTAATACGGTACCTACTTCATCCAAAGAAGCGGATGCTTCGAAACCTGATAACTGTTTTTTCAAAATTGCTGATACCTCAGCGGCTTTTACTCCTGCCATTTTTATAGACTATTTGTAAATTCTCTTTTTAATCCGTTCAATTTGTTTGCGATGCTTGCATCGTATTGGGTGTCGCCCACCCTAAGTACAAACCCTCCGATGATGCTCTCATCGATTTTATTCTCCAAAGTCACCTTGTTGCCGGTAGCTTTGGTAACCTTGTCCAAAATCTTTTTCTCCAACTCGGAGGTCAAAGGAACAGCAGTTGTTACATAAGCTACTTCTTCTCCCTTCAATTTTTCGTGAAGGATGATGTACTTGTAGGCCACTTCCTGTAACATATCTATTCGCTTGTTGCTGATCAACGTTTGAAGAAGACCTTTGGTGATTTCGTTGGCACCTTTGAAGATTTCGAGCAAACTGTTCTTCTTTACTTCTGATTTTATGATAGGGCTCTCCAATACATTTTGAAGTTCCACGTTTTCAGAAATGGTCGCAGCTATCTCCCGCATGTCTTTTTCAACGGCATCGGCCGCTTTCTTTTCGACTGCGAAATCCAAGGTTGCTTTTGCGTAGCGTATGGCTGCCCTGTTTTGGTTCATGGTCTGTTAGTTCAGTTTAATATCGCCCAACATGTCCTCTACCAACTTTTGTTGTTTGGTTTTATCGGACAATTCTTCTTTGATTACTTTTTCCGCAATCTCAACGGATAGGTTGGCCACTTGCGCTTTGATGTCGGCAACCGCAGCTTTCTTCTCAGCTTCAATAGTAGCTTGAGCTTGCTTGATCACCTTATCGCCTTCAACTTGGGCTTGTTCCTTGGCTTCAGCAATAATGCTTTCTTTGATTTCCCTGGCCTCTTTCAACAACGCGTCCCTTTCAACTTTGGCCTCCCTCAAAAGCTTTTCGCTGTCGGCAGTAACGTTCTGCATTTCCTTTTTTGCCGCCTCAGCTGCCTCAAGTGCATCTTTTATACCCTCTTCACGTTTTTCAACCGCACCAAGGATAGGTTTCCATGCATACTTTCTAAGCAATAATAAAAGAGCGATAAAAAGCAACATCTGCCAAAAAAACAACCCGAAGGAAAACTGCTCGATTAACTTTTCCATTTATCTTATTCTATTAATTCTTTTAAACTATATCATTTAAATCAATGAAGGGCCACAGCCAACCGCTATGGCCTTCATCAATGTTTTTACGGTTATTAAGCAGCAAAAAGAGCGGCGAAACCGATACCTTCAATAAGGGCTGCTGCAATCAACATTGCTGTTTGGATCTTACCAGAAGCTTCAGGTTGACGTGCAATGGCTTCCATTGCTTGTCCACCGATTCTACCGATACCCAATCCTGCTCCGATTACGATCAAACCAGCACCTACGATGTTTGGAATTGTCATGATATATGAATTTAAATATTAAACGTTCTAATTAATGATGATCTTCTTCTACCGCCATACCAAAGTATAGAGCGGACAACATGGTGAAAATATACGCCTGTAATGCCGCCACCAACAATTCCAATAAGGAAAGTGCGAATGCCAACAAGAAAGACAATGGGCTACCTATCCAGTTCTTGAATATGAACATAAGCCCGATAATACTCATCAATACCACGTGACCTGCGGTAATGTTGGCGTATAAACGAATCATCAACGAAAATGGCTTGATGAAGGTTCCCAACAATTCGATGGGCGCCAATATAATTTTCATTGGAACAGGTACTCCCGGCATCCAAAAAATGTGTTTCCAGTAGTTTTTGTTCCCCGTAAATGTTGTAATAAAGTAGGTAATGATCGCCAATGCGAAAGTAACGGCAATATTGTTGGTTACGTTAACCCCAAGTGGTGTCAATCCTAAAAGGTTGATAATCCACACAAAGAAGAATACCGTTAACAAATAGCTCATGTACCTCTTATACTTGTGCTCACCAATATTAGGGATAGCTATTTCATCGCGAACAAAAAGAACAAGGGGCTCCAAGAATCTTCCCAATCCTTTTGGCATTGTACTCTTCTGATATCTTTTGGCCATGGAGCGGAACACCAAAAACATAAGAAGCGCCACTGCAATTATGAACACAACATTCTTTGTTATGGAAAAATCCAAAGGCTTTTCGTTGGTAGGATGGGAATCGTCCACCACCAAGTTCTCACCAAAAGCATCCTCGGTATGTGTTTCCTCACCATGGTGCCCTCCGTAATTAATGGTACCCTCGGCGTCGGTCTTATAAATTTTATTATGGTATAGCTTGTAGTAGTTCCCATCAACCTCAGCCACGCCTTCTCCGTGCTTTAATTTAGATGAAGAAAAAACCTTAAGGCCGTTGTCCCAAAGAATTACAGGAAGCGGAAAGCCAACGTATTTATGTTCCCCTGTATCCGTAGTGTAGGAATAAAGGTTGAAATCATGCGAATCCAAAAGGTGATGGTCGATGTATTCCTTAATCTCTGTTTTTAAATCATGGCCGCCGGTTTCAACTTCTTCTCCCTCATGGTTTTGGGCCGACACAAATCCCGCAATCAAAAAGATTACGGCAACTATTTTTTTACTGAAAAAAGAATTTCGCATATGATCCAACTAATGGGTCTTCAAAAATTGGTGCAAAAATACATTCCCCAATCAAAAGAAAAAAGCTTTTTACAGTATTATTTTTTTTATTGTTTTTTTAGGTGATTTTCAGGGCTTTGCTACACAGTATTAAGCAGTTTCACCAAAAAGAATGTTTCGAGCACCGATGCAAATCCGTAGGGCACAAAAAACACAAGGAACTCCAAACGTTCCATATTGCCGTCTTGATTAAATCCTGGATATAAAAAAATGAAGAATAGGGTAAATTTTATAAGACTTCCCCCCAAGAAAAAAAAGCCCAGCAGATCACGATGTTTATTTCGAAAAATATAAATGGCAAAAAACACGATCAATGCCATTATGCCGTTCAGCACATAACTTTTCACAATTTGAAGGCCGGAAAGTTGATGCCCTTTATTTTCAAGCAGCCAAATCTGGGCAAAAAACAGCACAACTAGACCCAATAACAAGGAGGAAACAAAAAGGGCCGGGTAATACCTAAATTTCAATCGTTGATTTTTTTTAGTTGTTGAATCACCAAATATATGGAAATGGCAACCGCTAGCAGGGTACAAATGGGAAGGAATATTTTTTCGGTACCGTAATGGGCGTCCAGCCACTTGCCTCCCCATACGCCCAAATAAATAACAATGCCCATTTGAATGGCAGAACCAGACAAACGGGCAGCTGTATTAATTGCTTTGTTATACTTTTTCTTAGGAGGCTTTTGCTGGCTCATCTTTTTTGGATGACTGCATTTTAGTGGCCGTTGCAACAGCTCCTTTGCCCATGGTACAGGCGGCGTTAAAGGTAGCTCCGGGTTCTACGGCCAATTTGGCCACGCTCACGGTTCCTTCTATCGTTGCAGAAGATTTTAAAGAGAGTAGATCTTTTACCATAAGTTCTCCATTGAACTTCCCTTCTATATCCGCGTTTACACACTCTACCTTTCCGTTGATGTAACCATCTTTCCCAATGACTACCTTACCGGAAGTGGTTACATTTCCTTCCAGTTTACCGTCTATCCTAAAGTCGGCCTCGGAAGTAATGTCGCCTTTTATTGTCGTGTTCTTTTCAATTCTATTGGGCTGGCCGCCAAATTCATTCATAGGTCGTGGTTTTTTGTTGTCGGAAAACATGGTGTTCTGGGGTTTTGGGGTTTAAAATTGTGCTTTGTACGATTCTAAATTTTTGTGGACTTGTATTATTTTGTAATTCTCTGATAAAACTACAAAATTCTCATCTTTAATAAGGTAGTCCCTGTTGTTTTTTATAAGTTCTGCAAAGCCCAAGGCAAAGTCTTTGGAACGGAAACCATGTACCACCACAAACTGATCTTCCAAATTATAGATGTCCTTGGATATCCGGTTGTTGTACCGCAGTTCTTTTATTACCTCCTCGAGTCTCTTTTTCAGTTCGTTCGCCTTTTCGTCGTTCCTGATCTTAAACTGGAATACTACCTTCCAATTACCGGCTCCTGTTGAACCCGTTTCTGGAGAAAACTCTTTGTTCTCCAATTTTGGCAATTGTTCCTCCACGATCTGTTCCGCTTTTTTACCTTCTGGATTATTGGGGTAAGTCAGCGCCACATAGTTCAAAGCTTCTTTAAAAGGTTCAAATCCCTGTAGGCGGCCAATGGCATTGGCCTTCAGCATTTCGAACTTGGGCACAATGGGATCTCCCGTAAACTTGCTTATATATTCTTCGGATCGGGTAATTACATTTAAAAATTCCTGTTGTTGGTATTGTTTGAACAATGCTGCGTACCTGGCATCTGGGCTATCGGTATTGCCATCCAATACCGCCTGTGGGTTTAGCAAGATCTCCGCATATCGTGTATCGGGGTGATTGGAAATAATGTCCTGCCTTATATTGTTCGCCAATGGACTTCCTGATTCTTCGTAGATTTTGTAAAGGTTATATTTTGATGGCAATATTAATCGCTCCTCGGGATTAGAAGATAGTACGCGCTCCAATTTGGCGGCAGCCAGCATATTGTCCTTGAATTTTTCTTTATAAATAAGGCCTAACTGATAATTGGCAAAGTTGCGTTCGCCCTTTAAACTATCGATCACGGCCACGTCGGTAGGTATCTGGGCCAAATAGTACTCCGTGGAATACTTTTGATCCTCTGTTAAATCATCCTCTTTGTTAGCGATAGGTTCGCCGGTGGCTTCGGAAACGGAGACCCTGGCCTTGTTGCTCCACCTCCAATCGTCTTCGAGCGCCCTGTTGCCCCATCGGGTCTTAAAATCGTTTTTTCCGTAGCCCAAACTGGTAATATTGTAAAAATAGAACTTGCCTTTGTTCTCCTTTCCGCCTTTACTGTCCGCAAAAGTGGCGAATCCGGCCACTGTTTTTTGCAGTTGCTTTTCTGCCTCTGCCTCCTCTTTTCGTTTTAATTCGGCAATATAGTCATCAAAATAGGCCTTACGCTCGGCAACGGGCATTTGATATAGGGTAATAACACTGTCGGCATGCTGAACAATATCCTCGTATTTGATTACATCTTCAAGGTTGTCCAACTTCTTTGTAATATCGCGGTGTTTTCTGGTATTTTCATTCAGGTTGGTCAAAGTACTATCATAGTATGACCCCGCAATCCTATACTGGTCTTCATCAAAATAATAATCGGCCAAACTCTGATAATTGAGCGCATTTAACTTTCGTTCTCCCTGTGTGGCTTGGATGGATTTATTATAATAGGCCAATGCCAAACTATCGGATTCAAATGCCATGTGGTATTCGGCCACTTGTCGATAAATTTTATCCAAGAAAGGTCGGTTTTCCCTGTTTTCTTCCAGTTTGGTAAGGTATTCCAACATTTCTTCCCTGTTGTCCTCGGTAAGTTGGGTATTTTGGATTTTTTTCAGATGCGCGTTGATCATATACACTCTCGGCGATTTGCGGTTGAGTGCTATAACCTTATCGTAGGCAAAATTGGCACTGTCCTTATGTCCCAATTGATCGTACAACTGCCCAATTATGAACAGGTATCTACCTTTTTCCGGATTCTTTTTGGTGTAGGCCTGCGATATTTTAAGTTTTTGGATAGCTGTATCCGGGGCATTAAGGTTGATGTAACATTGGGCCAAAACGGCATTGGCGTCGGCATATTCCTGATCCTTGAGCCTTTCGTACTTAAAAAGACGTTTTAGATTTTTTATGGCCACCTCGGGGTTGTCCAATCGCATATTGGTTTTTTCTCGCCAGATGGTTGCCTCGTTGAGTTTATCGCTGGAACTATATTTTCTCAGGATGTAGTTGAAAGATTCCAAGGCAGGGATATAGCGCTGATCGAAGTATCGGGACTTCCCCAGCAAAAGAAAGGCTTCGTCTGTTTGTGGGTTTCTTTCTTCATCCTTAATGTCCATGCTGTGCTTTTGGATGGCCTTGGTGGCCTTTTCCTCAGCAATAATAAAATTGGGATTGTTATCTTCTGAGTCGAGTTTTACCTCGTCGGTGACCTTAAGGCGTTCCACGGGCAAAATTTCCCAATAGTCGTCCCTATAATTGGCGTTGATTTCTTCCAGCCCTTGTTGAAAGGCCAAATTTCCGTTGTACAAGGTGTTGTACTTTGTGTTGAGTGCATGCCAATTTCGGTTGACGAATTTGTCCTTTTTGGTGGAACAGGCATTAAAAACCAGTCCTCCCAAAACCATGGCCCCTATAAATGTGTGATGAAGCTTCAAAATTATCGATAATCTTGTGTAACCATTAACTCAAAAATGAGCGGATTATTATAAGCCTTATCGATAAAGTGCAAGAATTTCTTCAGGTCGTTTTAAAACATCAACCCGCAAAGAAAGCTTCAAGCTCTTTCATGGTTTCTGCCGAGGTGTGGATGTCCTTTACAATTTCGCCTTTGTTGAGCACCACGATACGCTCGCAGACTTCGGTTACATGAATCAGATCATGACTGGACACCAAAACGGTAACTCCCTCTTTTGCGGCCAGATCTTTTATAATTCCCTTTAATCGAATTTGCGTGGTGGGGTCCAAATTGGCAAATGGCTCGTCCAAAATAACCACTTCGGGGTTACCGATAAAGCTGGCCACTATACCTGCCTTCTTTTGGTTTCCTTTGGAAAGGTCCCGCAGATACTTTTTTTGACCCAAGATCTCTCCATGGAAAAAATCTTCAAAATTGGACAAGAGTGCATCTACATCCGCCTTGTTCCTGCCACGCAGTTCGCCGATAAAGTAAAAATACTCTTCCGGGGTCAGGTAGCCGATCAAAAAAGTCTCATCGATAAATGCAGAGGTAAAGGGTTTCCATGCTTCGCTTTGGTCCACTTGTACCTCGTTGTTTATAATATGGCCTGTGGAAGGTTGAATCAAATCCAACAACAAACTAAATAGAGTGGTTTTTCCTGCTCCGTTGTTCCCAACAAGGCCAAAGCTCTGTCCTTTTGGTATTTCCAATTGATCAATGTTCAAAACGGTGTTCTGTCCGTAGGTCTTGGTTAAATTATGAACTGTTATCATCTGTGTTTTTTATGTTGGTTATTTCTGTTTGTATGCTTGTAATGTTTTGTACTTCTCCTTTTTATAGATGCCCTCGATCATGGTAAACACTTTGTTTTTAAAAACAAATCCGAGCAATCCAAAAACTGCCACAAAAATGTATCCGGCCATAGGAGAAATTAAAAAGTGTCCAATGGCGTAAATACCCATGGGCAAGGCCAACTTTGGCAGCGTGAGCAATAGTGTTTTGGCATTAAATGCCTGTTTATCGCCAAAGGCCTTTTTGTTAGAGGTTAAATCTATCGGTGTTTTTACATAGGCCCCTCCCCAAAGCACAAGGTAACTGTTAATACCGATATTATAGATGGCGCCTACCAATACTGCGGCATAGGCCTCCCAACCAAAATAGATATAAAATGAAGCCAAAATGGTGGAAATAATGGTTGCAATGATTACCAAGTACCATTTTGAGGAAAGGTACTCACGATATTTAATATTCTGGCTCATCATTAAAGGATAATAGCTACTGTCCCAGCTGGGCACATACTGCCCAAAACTGAAGAGAAAACCTCCGGTAACAAATATGCCTGCGAATACTTTCCAGAAAGGGCCTTCATAAACTTCCAAAGCTCCGGTAAAAAATAGAAGTCCGTAAAAAATAAAGAAGGCTCCTGCTATTACGGCCGAACGTGATCTCTTGTTCCTTTTTATCAGTTTGATGTCGTTCTTGAGGAATGTTCCCAAATTGCCAAAGCGGTCCAACCACTCCAAATTTTCTGTTTTGGCCACCGATTGCTTTTTGGCCAGACCACCATCCAAATACATATGTTTTTTAAAATAAGCATAGGCTCCATAATACATGCCAGCTAAAGCTGCCCATGGTATTATGGCCGACCAGGGCATATCGTAAAATAGGTCGAAAACAGGTTGGGTGTAAACAGTAATATCAAACCATTGGTAATACTGCGATGCCCCGGCCAATATAAATATGGCCGCAAATACATAGAAAACCCCATTTTGATTGTTCACCATAACATTGATAAAGTTGTTACAGTAAAACAGGGCCATCAATGCCAAGTGCCATCCAATAACCTGCACGGGAGGATAGCCCTCTATCAGTAAAACAATACTGAACGGCACAAAAAAGAAGGCATGGGCAATATTAAAAAAAGAGATTACCGTTTTCCCCAATGAAAAGTTTACCACCTTGCTCTTATTTATGGGCAAATAGAGCAATGGTTTTATATTGGTCACCGGCATTTTTTGCAGCATGTACCTAAAAACAAGATCAAGGGCCATGTAATAGACCATAAACTGGTTGACAACACGCAAGGGGTCGCCTATCTCCATTTTCTCGATCAAATAAAAGGCCCCGACCCCCATTCCCAAGAAAACAACAATAAAGTAAAGGGCACCCAAGGCCATCAATATTTTAAACCAAATCTCTGTTTTAAAACTGGCAGACCTAAAAAATGACTTCCATTGAAGTCCCATAAAATGTTTGAGCATGGCTGGCTTTTTTTTGTTGGTGTCTAATTTATCGGTTTTGTTACAAAACCCATGCTTTTTCTTAAAATGACTGTTCAAAACAAGCGTAATGCTTAATTTTGTAACAAAATTTTGTACATGAGCGCATCCCATGCTTTAAAAATAGCTGCAGTGGACCAACTAACTCCAAACGCTGTGGCCCTTACTTTTAACATTCCTGAAAACCTTACAAACGCTTTTGCCTTTAAAGCAGGACAATACATCACTATAAAACACGAGATGGACGGAAAAGAACTCCGCAGGGCCTATTCCATTTCATCCCCCCCTTCATCTGGTAAACTTACAGTGGGCATTAAAAAGGTGGAAAATGGTACTTTTTCCGTTTTTGCCAATGAACATATCAAAGTTGGCGACACCTTTGAAATTATGCCCCCCGAAGGCCGGTTTATCTTTGAAGACGATTCGCCCAAAAACATTGCTGCTTTTGCGGCAGGTAGTGGTATTACCCCGATAATGAGCATTGCCCAAACCGTATTGGAAAGCAATCCCGAGAATGTTTTTGTTTTGGTATTTGGCAATCAATCGCCAGAAGAGACCATGTATTTTAAGGAAATACAAGCTATTAAAGAACAATATGGTGATCGTTTTTTTGTACAATATGTGTATAGCAGATCTACAGAAAAGGACGCTCTTTTTGGGAGGATAGAAAAATCCACCGTAAACTTTGTACTGAAAAACAAGTTCAAGGAAACTGCTTTTGATGGATTTTATCTGTGCGGGCCAGAGGACATGATCCACTTGGTAACGGACACTTTAAAAGATAACGGTGTTGATGAGGGCGAAATTCATTTTGAACTTTTCACAAGTGGGGATGCCGAAGATTCCTTGGCCGAAGATTTGGAAGGGAAAACCCAAGTAACCGTAATTTTGGACGATGAGAGCTACAATTTTGTAATGGATAAAAAAGAAATTGTCCTAGATGCTGTTCTAAAACAAGATATAGACGCGCCGTATTCCTGCCAAGGTGGTGTATGCAGTAGTTGTATAGCTCGCTTAACGGATGGAAAGGCCGAAATGGTGAAAAACCAAATTCTAACCGATGGCGAAATCAGTGATGGTTTTGTCCTGACTTGCCAATCACACCCAATTACATCAAAAATTACCGTGGATTTCGATAATGTATAAACTGGGTCAGGTCTTGGAAAGTATGTTGTCCAAGGCCTTGCGCCCATGTTCGTAGCCGATGTTATAAGCATTTTCAATGCCTTTCTTGTCCAACACGCCTATTTTTTCAAGTCCTTGGGGCTCAATAAAAAGGTCGCACCTCTGCAATTTTTCGTCGTTGGAAGCGTGTATCATCAAACTGGTGACTCTCCCTGTCAATTGAAACGAATTTCGAAGGTCCTTTTTTTGCAGTGGCACGGTGACGGACACATTGCTCCCGATCATAAAATCGGTTTTATCCTCCACATATTCCGTTGGAAAGTTGTTCATAATTCCCCCATCGGCATACAGGGCATCATTGATTTCAACAGGACTAAAAACTGGGGGAAGCGCAGCGGAAGCCAATAAGGGCTTTATAAGTTCGCCTGTGTTAAAAACAGTTTCTTTGCCCCTCATTAAATCGGTGGCAACAATATAGAGTGGCCTTCCCAAACTTTCGAAGGAGTTGGATGGGAAAAAGTGCTCAAATACATTGGCATACCGTTCAGTATCTATAAAACCGGGTTTGTTTATGGTAAAAAAACTATACTGGAACAATGGTGTTTCTTTAAAAAAAGAGAGCATTTCTTCAGCGGAATTTCCATTGGCATAAAGTGCGCCCACCAATGCCCCGATACTGGTCCCGGAAACAACATTGGCCTCTATCCCGTGTTCGCGCATGGCTTTGATCAAACCTATGTGAGCCATTCCCCGTATACCCCCACCGGATAGCACAAGCCCTATTCTTTTATTCTTAAACATCTATTCCTTTTAGAACAAATGTACATTTTTGGATGGTTCCATAGTGTAAATATATCAACCGAATCGTCATCTTAATATTAAGTTGATAAACAGGCTACATTACTAGTCTATTGCAGATAGAAATGGATTTTTGAAGGTTACAGCAAAATACAATCGTGATATTTGTTGTAAGTTTAGGTGTAACATAAAAATTTGAAGCATGTCCAAATCCTATTACGATCCGGCAGACCTGAGAAAATTTGGTAATATTACAGAGTGGAGCGAAGAGCTTGGCAATAAATTTTTCGATTATTACGGCAAAGTGTTCGAGGAAGGTGCTTTGAGCGCTCGAGAAAAATCATTGATCGCCCTGGCTGTTGCGCATGTAGTAAAGTGTCCTTATTGTATTGATGCCTATACCAAAGATGGTTTGCAAAGAGGCATAACCAAAGAGGAAATGATGGAGGCCGTGCACGCAGGTGCAGCGATCGAAAGTGGTGCCACTTTGGTTCATGGTGTTCAGATGATGAACAAGTACGAGAAACTTTCCATGTAGTTTCTAAAGCGCCTTGCCCATAGAAATAAGACCGCTACCCTTTTAGATGTTAGCAATAACCTCAATTGAACTGGATTGCTCTAAATCCTATAAAAGCATTAAATGGAACAAAGCATATTGACAGACCTAAAAAAAGCAGCTAAAAAATCATTAAAAGCCAACCAAAACGCACTTGCCAGTACACAAAAGCAACTTGAAATATTGAACGGGGAACTTTTTGAGGGTGGCGATCTACCTTACTTTAAGGATAAAATTACCGAAACGGGTCAGTCTCCCTTAAGACCAAAAAAATTAGAGGTGCTTCAAATCAACGTCGGATATATGTGCAACCAAGTTTGCGGACATTGCCATGTAGATGCGGGCCCCGACCGAAAGGAAATTATGACCCGAGAGACCATGGAACAGTGTTTGTCCGTAATCCGGAATACCAGCGCCCATACGTTGGATCTTACTGGTGGTGCCCCCGAAATGAACCCTGATTTTCGGTGGTTTGTGGAAGAGGCTTCCAGGGCCGGTATCAAAGATTTTATCGTACGGTCCAACTTGACCATTATATTGGCCAACAAGAAATACCACGATCTGCCGGAATTCTTTAAAAAGCACAATGTTCATGTAGTTTCATCCATGCCCCACTATACCCGTGGCAAAACGGACAAACAACGTGGCGATGGGGTTTTTGATAAATCCATAAAGGCTTTGCAAATGCTCAACCAAGTGGGTTATGGTAGACCAGATAGCGATTTACGTTTAGATCTGGTGTACAATCCTTCCGGAGCATTTTTGCCCACTGATCAAGCTGCCATGGAGCATGACTTTAAAAAAGCGTTGAAAGCTGATTTTGATATCGATTTTCATAATCTTTTTGCAATTACCAACTTGCCTATTTCACGGTTTTTGGACTACCTCATCGCTTCGGACAATTACGAGGATTATATGTATTCTTTGGTAGATGCCTACAACCCTGCTGCGGTAGAAAATGTAATGTGCACCAACACCATCTCAGTAAGCTGGGATGGTTGGTTGTACGATTGCGATTTTAACCAAATGTTGGACCTTAAAGTAGCAAGTAAGGTAAAACACATCAAGGATTATAATGATGATGTGCTGAGCAATCGGGATATAATTATCTCACAACATTGCTATGGGTGCACTGCAGGGGCGGGCAGCAGTTGCCAAGGAACGGTGGCTTAATGGTCCAATATTTCCACTAGCTTATCCAGCACCTCTTGAGGTTTGATGGTGCTCATAACATTTTCATACCCCTCTGGCACTTTGTTGCCATACACAGAGGTCGGAATCAAAGGATATTTTTTACTATCCGCCAATAGGGCATTGTCCATGGGCTGCCCAAACGGATAAAACCCAGCATATGGGTGGGTAACCCCCCAGAGTGTCACTACCGGGATACCATAGTTTGCTGCTAAATGTGCATTGCCGCTATCCATGGACAACATGGCATCCAAATTTGAAATTAATTGTAGTTCTTCGGAAAGATCGAGCTTGCCAGCCATGCACAAGGCGTTTTCATACGTTCCTGCTACCTTTTCCAACACATCAACCTCTTTGGCCCCACCCCCGAACAATAAAATTTTATACTTATTGGTATTGTTTAACTGCTTAATAACTTCCTCTGTAGAATCCAAAGGATACATTTTTCCATCATGAGCTGCAAAAGGTGCAATTCCAACCCATTTCTTGGTATCTTGTTGCACCAGACCCAGTACTTTTTCAGATAGCTGGATCCTTTCCAGTGGTTTTGCTTTGGTTAAGTCGATGGGGAAACCAAGCCCGGCAAACACATCGGCATAGCGTTGGTGGGTTGTCTTTAGTTGTTCAAAAACTTTGTTTTTGGGCCGGGTGAGTGCTTTTTTGTCCCTTCGCCCCTTGTCCAATTGTACAACGGGCACCCGTTCCAAAGTAAAATATTTTTTAAGAACCCTGCTACGCAGTACATTGTGAAGATCGGCCACTGCATCAACCTTTAATGGTTTAAGTTCTTTAAATAACCGCCAAAGCCCAATAAGTCCCTTGTGTTGTTTTTTTACCTCCGCTGCTACAACTTCCACATTGCCCATCCCATTAAAAATAGGCGCAAACGATTTTTTGGTGAGCACCGTAATCCGCATTTGGGGGTATTTTTCTGTAAAAGTTCGTAGTACGGGCACAGTCATGGCCACGTCACCCATTGCAGACAAGCGGATAACCAATATATGGGTATGTTCACCCTTTTTGTCCACGTAAAACCGGGTTTAGTTCATCATCGTTGTACATTTTCATTTGCTTATACACTTTCATGTACCTGTCCCCGGATTCAATATCCATTAATAACTGATCTATGGCAGTGGACAGGTCTTTCTTTTGCTCGAGCAATACGGCGAGTTTATCGCTACATTTTTTAATATGCTCGGAAGAAGCATCCGTTCGGTTTACCTCTTCTTGCATATGATAGATCTTCAGGGCCAAAATAGAAAGCCTGTCAATGGCCCATGCCGGGCTCTCCGTATTGATCTTGGCATTTTGCTTTACCTGTACCGATTGGTATTTATTTAAAAAGTAACTGTCTATATATTCCACCAAATCGGTACGGTCTTGGTTACTTGCATCAATTTTACGTTTAAGGTCCAAGGCTGCAACAGGGTCAATTTCCGGGTCACGTATAATATCTTCATAATGCCATTGAACGGTGTCTATCCAATTTTTTCTATACAACAGGTGCTCCACTTTATCCTTTGGATAAGGGTTAGAAAATTCTTGATAGACATCATCCTTGAGATGGTACTTTTCTATACTTTCCTCAAATATGTTGAAGGCAAAATTGCTGAACATAATAGTAGTTTTTTTCAAAGATATTGCTTTATGGCGTACTTAGTTTAGATGGACCACAAAAAGAGTGGAGGCCAATACCAAACAACCGATCAAAACCACTTCTCGAAGGTTTTGTTTTTTTATTTCTTCAAAATAATTGGTAAGGAAAATTGATGCGGGAAAAAACGTGATCATTACCGGCGAACGATCCACAGGGTTAAACAGAATCAATACCGTGGCCAGCAAAAAGGTAAAAAACACAATTCGTAGGAGCAACAATTTTCCCCCGCTCACATTTCGCAGGCGCACAAATACGGTGATGGAAACAATGGTGATCAAAATTAGATAAATCAATATTTTGAAATCCAACACTTGAAAAAAGGATTTATCGGTAAACAATCCTAAAGAAAATTGATAGTGTTCCGCAAAAAAATGAAGAGATCCCTTTAGCTTGAGCACGGTAAACGTTAAAACAAAAACAGTGGCCGTTCCCAAAACAGGCACCAGCCAATTTTTAAAGGTTTTACGGTCGTAAACCCCTATCACATAAAAGATCAAGAGCATAAACGCCAAAGACCAATCGTAGAATAAGCTTGCGGTGGCTATTAACATGGAAGCATCAAAAATCTTGTGCTTTACGTTCCTAATGGATTTAATGGACAACACCCTCCAAAATGCCATAAGCAGAAAAAAATTGGCAAAAATAATGTTCTGGTGCCCCAAATGGTCGGAAAAGGAGATGGCCAAAAGCACAAAAAACACCATGGTATAGGAATTGGACTCGGTCGCCTTTTCCTTTCTCACAATCTGATTTGTAATGAAAACGGAGAGTAGCAATGCGGTGAACATCAGCAATTCAAAAGGGATGATCTGGCTAAATTTTTGCCCGCTAGGCCCAAAAAAAATATTGGCAAAATAAAAAAGGAACAAGAACACTCCCAGCACAATATAGTTTATGGGCTTTGTTTTTCCGAAAAAGCTTGAAATCATCCTATCTTTTGCTACTTTTGTAAAGTAAATATAGCCAACATGAGCAAGTTTTTTTACGGTATAGAGGACTTATTTGTAAATTACCTATTCGCACCTTTGGATTTTCTACGCTTTATGCACAGCTGGTGGGGTGCCAACACGATCAACTGGATCTTTATGATCATTGGTTTTATCGCAATGGTCTATTGGATGAAACAATTAAAGATCTTTAATGACAATAACGAAGAGAACAAGGAGATCAGCTCCCATTCTTATCTATAGGTCAAAACCAATATCTTTTCTGTAGTACATTCCATCAAAATGGAGCTTTTCCATATTTTGATAGGATTGCTGTAACGCTTCCTTAAAATCTTTTCCGAAAGAAGTGATGGCGATTACGCGCCCTCCATTGGTAACTACTTGCCCGTTCGACACTTTGGTTCCGGCGTGGAACACAATGGAATCCCTAATGTTTTCTGTACCCGTAATTACCTTGCCTTTTTCATAAGCTTCGGGATAGCCACCAGAAACTGCCATTACCGTAGTGGCCGCTCTATTGTCAATATCCAGTTCTACTTTATCTAATGTCCCCTTGGCCATGGCCATAAGCACCTCTACCAAATCACTTTTAAGCCTTGGGATCACCACCTCGGTCTCAGGATCGCCCATTCGAACATTGTATTCGATCACTTTAGGCTCGTTGCCAACTTTGATCAGGCCGATGAAGATAAAACCTATGTAAGGCAAATTGTCTTTTTTAAGGCCATCCACGGTCGGTTTTACAATCTGGCGCTCTATCTTGTCCATAAATTCGGAATCGGCAAATGGAACAGGGGAAATAGCCCCCATTCCTCCTGTGTTGAGCCCAGTGTCTCCCTCTCCTATTCGTTTATAATCTTTTGCTGTAGGGAGTATTTTATAATTAGCGCCATCGGTAAGAACAAAGCAGCTCAGTTCTATGCCGTCAAGAAACTCTTCGATAACGACCGTTGCACTTGCGTTTCCGAATTTGGAATCGAGCAACATGGATTTAAGCTCATCCTTGGCTTCTTGAATGTTTTGAAGAATAAGTACTCCTTTACCTGCCGCCAGACCATCTGCCTTGAGCACGTAGGGCGGTTTTAAGGTTTCCAAGAAGGCATAGCCCTTTTCTAATGTATCTGCCGTAAAACTCTGATATGCTGCAGTGGGAATATTGTGCCTCATCATAAACTCTTTGGCGAATTCCTTGCTCCCTTCCAGCTCTGCGGCCGCTTTTTCCGGCCCAATTACAGAAACTGCCTTTAGCTCGGTATCGTTTAAGAAAAAATCGTGAACTCCATTCACCAAAGGGTCTTCCGGCCCCACTACCACCAAGTCAATGCTTTCTTTCAACACCAATTGTTTAATGGCTTCAAAATCGTTTACGCCCACTTCGACATTTGTTGCTATTTGAGAAGTGCCTGCGTTACCGGGCGCAACAAAAAGTTTAGAAGTTTTAGGGCTTTGGGATATTTTAAGGGAAATGGCGTGCTCTCGACCACCTGAACCTAGGACCAGAATGTTCATGTATTAAAGTTTTGGCAAAAATAACTCAATTGTATTTTAATTTAAGAGTTATTTGCGAATGATCTATTGTGAAAATTCTCTGTGGGCCTCCCACAACTGATCATGTGATAACGATTTGAAATACTCGAACACTTTTTTGAGCCCATCGGAGCGGTGCACCTTGGGTTCCCAGTCGAGTATTTCTTTTGCCCTCGAAATGTCGGGCTGGCGTTGCATAGGATCGTCTTGCGGCAATGGTTTAAATACGATTTTCTGATCGGTTCCTGTAAGTTTTATGATTTCTTCCGCAAATTCCAGAATGGTAGTCTCATCGGGATTACCAATATTGATGGGCTCTACATAATCGCTCATCAATAAACGGTAGATTCCTTCGATTTGATCATCGATGTAGGTAAAGGAGCGTGATTGCGAGCCATCACCAAAAACCGTTAAGTCTTCGCCACGAAGTGCCTGCCCCATAAAAGCAGGGACTACACGGCCATCGTTCAATCGCATTCGAGAACCGTAGGTGTTGAATATTCTAACTATTCGGGTGTCCAATCCATGATGCCTATGGTAGGCCATGGTGATGGATTCCATAAAGCGCTTGGCCTCATCATATACCCCTCTTGGACCAATAGGGCTAACATTGCCGAAATAATCCTCATTTTGTGGGTGCACCAAGGGGTCGCCATATACTTCGGATGTGGATGCCACAAGAATTCTTGCTCCATGGTCACGGGCCAAGCCCAATAAGTTCAAGGTTCCCAAGGAGCCCACTTTAAGGGTATCTATCGGAATTTTAAGATAGTCGATAGGGCTTGCCGGTGAGGCAAAGTGGAGGATATAGTCCATTTTTCCGGGTACATGGACAAATTTGGTAACATCGTGATGGAAGAACTCGAAACGTTTTAAGTGAAATAGATGCTCTATGTTTTTGATATCGCCTGTGATCAGGTTATCCATTCCGATAACATGATGGCCCTCGGCAATGAACCTATCGCAAAGGTGCGAGCCTAAAAATCCGGCTGCCCCGGTGATGAGTGTTTTTTTCATTTGATTTTAATATGCTTTCGCCTCTCCCTTGATTGCGTTGAGTACTGTCTGAACTATAATTTTTAAATCGAGAAACAACGACCAGTTTTCTATGTAAAAAATATCGAATTTAATTCTATTCTGTATGTCTGCCTCTTGTTCTATTTCCCCTCTATACCCCCGTACTTGTGCCAATCCAGTAATTCCAGGTTTAACGAAATGGCGCACCATATATTTGTCCACACTTGTTGCATACTCGTTGGTATGCTTTACCATATGGGGCCGTGGCCCTACTACGGACATGGTTCCAAATAGCACGTTGTAAAACTGTGGAAGCTCATCTATACTGGTTTTCCTTATAAATTTTCCGATTTTGGTTATTCGCATATCGTTTTTTGTGGCCTGGATATGGTCCGCATTATTATTTGGGGCCATTGATCGGAACTTATAACAATAAAACTCCCTGTTGTCTATCCCATTCCTTGTTTGCCTAAAGAATACTGGGCCTTTAGATTCCCATGTTATCAATAAAGCCAAAATTGGAGTTAGCCAGGAAAGCAGCCCAATTATAACAAAGAGTGAGAATACAACATCGAAAGTCCTTTTAATAAATGCATTGATAGGACTATCTAAAGGAATATCCCTTAGAGAAAGTACCGGTATGTAATCGTAATACTCAAACTTTAACTTTTTGGAAAAAATGTTCTTATTGTCAGGTATAAATTTTAGTGTTTTGAGATTATTATCCGCAAAACTGATAAACTTACCTATCTCCTCGTTTTTGAGCTCCGATACGGAACAATAAATTTCGTCAATACTATTTTCTTGTATGTAACTAAAACAATCATGCACCTTAAAACCCTCTGCCTTTGGTGCAAATTGCTTTTTAAAGTTATACCCAAACTCCCTTCTTTCCTCAAAAACCTTTCGTAGCTGATCTGTTTTTTTGTTCTTGCCAATTATTACAACATTTCTTAAGCTGCCCTTTACCTTTTCCCTATACTCCATCAGCAAGAAATAGCCCAAAAGTTTTAGGGTAGATATGGTCAAACAAACGATGATAAAATATTGCCCTAGGGCCAACCTGCTTATTATTGGTTGCTTAAAAAATCCTATAAATGCATAAAGTACTAAAAAGAAAAAAACAAATTGTACAAACAACTGCTTAACAATGTAGGTCACTTTTGAGAACCTATAAACAGTGTAAAACTCGTTTTTTGTAGCAATAACAATCCAAGCAACGGATATATATATGTGGATTAATAGCGGTGTTTGAAAGTTAATGGGCAAAAGATGTAAAAACAAATTCAAAACAACTAGATCAATAATATATTGAATAGCCGTAATAAGACTTGAATATCTAAGTTGTGCAAAAAACATACTGCCACAATAATTTGTCAGCAAAGATATCAACTTTTATACCGTTAACACTTGTATTGTTGTTCTTAAAAGAGGAATGTGCTTTATTTTGGTAAAAACCAATACCCGTGCTTACTTAAAAATAAAATCTATACCAAACAGGATCACCGCTCTTGGGTAGTCTAAAAGATATCTGCTGATCAACTTTGGTTCGTCTATCATTCTATATAGCCACCTCAAATTAAATCTATCATAGAACCGAGGGTAATAAGAAACTTTATTGGTGGTTTGATGAATAAAACCACCGCAGGTATATGCTGCTCCATTGAACCCGTTTTCCTTTAACTCAATTAGAAATTGTTCTTGATAAGGTGTGCCCATCCCAATGACAACCACTTCTGGGTTTTTATGTAAAATATCATTTATAGCGCCTAGTCTATCTTTTGGAGTGGAGAAATAACCATTTCTAAAACCAGCTATGTCTAGTTTGGGCCATTTATTTGAAATAACCTCAATAAATCCGTTTATGGCATCTGTTGTAGATCCAATAAAATATATCGATTTATTTGTTTTGATCACTTCTTCGATTACCAACGGAGCAAGAGAAGTCATGTCAAAACTTGCCCTGTCAACCTTAATTCCAAAAAGCCTTAATAGTCGTACCAGGACAATACCATCTATATAAATGCCATCAAAATTCGAAAAAAGTGTTAGGTTCTTTCTAAAGAACAAATAACTAAATGGGTTCAAAAAAGTATAACTGCCAGAATCGGTCAGGTTCAACTTATCGAATTTCTTGGAAGTTTTATTGATCAGTAAGTTTTTGGGCGTCATGCATTTTTAATTTTTTATTCCAACCAATAAATAAGCAAATAAAGAATGTTGTAAAAAAAGCACCATGGTGTCTTTCAAAAAAGGACTCTATCAAACAAACATAAGCTACAATCAATACAAAATAAGATGGCAGCAAAAATTGATTGCTAGAGCCATTTCCAACATAACAGATCACTAATATATAGAAAGCTAAAAGTACAAGCCCTCCCCCAAGCAAAATATGAAAATATTGGTTGTGTGCGTTGTATCCATTTTTATATTCCCAACTGTTCTCTCCCCTATTCTTCTGCATAATGTTGAACTCATTGCCGATGCCATGACCAAATAAAGGTTTTTCCAAGATCAATTTTTGATTGATCGTATAGTTTCTTATTCTAGAAGCTTCTCCATCTATTTTAATAAAATAGCCTTGTACCTTTGTAGATGACAATGCCAGCATTATAATGATAGGCAACAAGGTCATTATTGAGGTTATGAGCTTTGCCTTTTTGGTCCACAATTTCTGAATTAAAAAAAGCATTAGCAAAACCACATTGATAAACATACTGCTTTTGGCTCCAGTAAAATAAAACATGGTCCAAGAAAAGCCCAGAACAATGAAAAACATTAAGAAATTCAACCTGTGATTAATAAAAGTATAGTGCCAAATAATCGCTACCATTAAGTTTACATAGACTCCATAATATATTTTATGAATGTCAACTATGGTAGTCTTGTTCCAGGCTTCATAAAAATCCTGGGGGGGGTCACTACCCATTAAATAGACCATTAGATTGGCTATACCAACCAACAGGACACCTGCTGAAAACGAATAAAGGGTGATCCTAAAGCTTTTCTCGTTCAGTTTTTTGCTCAGCACCAAGACATAAAAAAACATAAATAGACAGATTGGGACCGATAACATTTCCATATCTGGGCTTACCCGAAAAACCCATGCATTGACCAGTGTATACCCAAAAATTAAAAGTACAACGTAAAACGAGGGCGCTTTTATGAGACTTTTATTGATTCTTATGTTAATTAAAGAAACAGCAATTACGGGTATAAGGGCTTTACTGCTCCAGTCTGGGTCCAGGCTAAGACTAAAGCCGAAAATGGCCAAAGCAATCAAAAATACTCTTTCCCAAATACCCTTTTGTTTGCTTTTTAGCATACCGCATTTATTTTCTTGTTCGTGACCAATAGGAACACCAATCCAACCACAAAATAAATACTATTGAATGACGATACCGATAAACCATTTAACATTCCAATACCAAGGATCACTAAATAAGACTTGGAGGATAAGCCGGATTGTTTACATATGGTGTAAAGTATTACCAACATAAACAATAGACCAATTAGACCATGGTCGTAAATTATCCGTAACAAGTAGGAGTGAAAGATCACCGAGTAACAAGTGCCGTCGCCGCTATAACTGAACAACGTTTGGTAATAGGCCAATTGTTGGCATACATAAGGGTCTAAAGCGGTTATACGCTCTGCACCTACAAGAAAGTCCCAAAAACTCCAGTTCTCGACTTCTTTAAAAAAAAGCATCAAAAAACGAAACCTATCTACCTTTTCTAAGTCAAATGCGCCACCCATTCGCTGTTTTATTACCTCATAACCTAGAACAATAAAGAGCATTGCGCCTGGTAATAATACGTGGATTCTTTTTAGCAGTAGCTTATAATTGACTACGGCCAAAACAAAAAACAAAATTAAAATTGCCGATTTAGACCCAGAGAGCAAAAAAATAATCGCCAACATAAGCTGTTCTCCATAACTTACTCTTTTATTAATTAAATAAGAAAGATAAAAGACAAGCGTCAAAAACATGAGCTCATAATTATTTTCATGGAAAAGAATGGGGCGATCGTTTCCAAAAACGAATTTTGCCAACAAGTATTTCAAGAGAAAAATCCAAAGCAAAAACTTATATAAACGCAAAATGGCTACTCCGGTAAATAGCGTTTTCCCTGATATAAAGAACAAAAGGGACGCATAAAAAAAGAACTTGTAGATCAAAAGAAAGTCCAAAAGATTATTGTGCTTTAAAAACACGGCGTATCCCATGCTAACAAAAAAATACACCAATGTACAGGTCAGCATGGTAAGATTCTTCTTTTTGATCTTTAGTGCAGAAACCATAAAGATCACGATAAAGAAGCCTTCAAAGAAAAGGTTGAAATACCTGGAATATGAAAAATGTACAAATGCCGCAAGTGTTACTGCATAAAAAACCCATAGCAATATTTTGGCGACTTTGCCCATGGTGTTAATTGGATTCTATAGCTGAGTTCATCACTTTCTCAAAAAATCGAAGTCTTCTTCCTTCGATATCGTCTACATGCACATATTTTTTGACATCTTCTTTGTTGATGGTGAAATCGGTGCATTTATCCACGAATGCTTCTACCTTGCCCGATGAAGATAGAATACCTTTCTCACTATTGGGTAACTGAAGGACCCAATCTGGATAACCAAGAGACTCAAAAGCTGTATCCTTATACGGAAGAATAACAGGTTTACAGCAAGCTACATATTCCCTAACCTTTAAGGGGCAGGCCTCCTCCATATTGTTTCGGAAAAATGCCAGGGTAGCAATGGCACAAGCTGCACGCTCAAAAAGTTTTAGATATTCTTCTTTTTTTAAATAACCGTGAAATTGAACATTTTTTGTTGCCCCAACGTGTTCTGTGGCAGAAATACCGACTACATCAAAATTAATTGTGGGCATTTTTTTTGCCAACTCCACAAGAATATCAACACCATGCCATGGCATGCCTGGAGAACCTATGAATATTACTCTTTTTTCTGTTTTAACACGGTCCAATTCTGGATATTTAGAAATGTCGATAGAATTGGGGAACACCTCCAGTTCCTTGCCTTTTACCTTACTTGCCTTGGCAATGTCAAAAGTAACAGCGGCCATCCCGGATACACCATTAAAAAGCCTTTCCTTCGTAAACAAAAAATAAATATACCTTAAAAAATACTTTATACTTTGTTTGGATTGTAGCTTATATTCCGAAGCCATATCGGTATTTAGCTCCAAAACCAATTTGTACTTGCTGCCTAATTTTCCGTAGAACGGCTGGTACAGCGCACTTCTTGCATAAACGATGTCCGGAGAGAATTCCGCTATAGCTTCAAGGACTTCGGAAAACGTACTGCTAAGCCCTATCCAATCTTTTAACAAATCAACAGGCAAAAGACCCAGCTTTTTTGATTTATATGCTGCTATCTTTTTTTTATCGTTGATTGATGATAGGGCCGTGGAATCAAGCTCTGACAAGTCTCGAGAAGTGACCAAAAAGACTTTTACTGTGTTTGTATTTTTTTCCCACGCCGATATCTGGCTGGATACTTTGTTTAAAACACCATGGTACCTAACAATATCTATAGGGAGGACATAAGCTATTTTCACTTTTATTTTTGTCTTAAAAAGTCTACTATTAATTTGGCGGAGTCTCCATTACCATACAAAAAGGTCTCTTTTTCAAATTGATTTTTTCCCAAGGCAGTATCAACTTCATCTACAAGTTTATTAAAATCCTTGATCAGAACGTTGTAACCGTTTTGTACCAGTTCCACCCATTCGGTTTCGTCCCGTAGTGTTAGACAGCCCACTTTATGAAAATAAGCTTCTTTTTGTACCCCACCAGAATCCGTAATGATTAACTTGGATTGCTTTTCCAACATAACCATGTCTATGTAGCCCACGGGGTCGATGAATTTTATGTTGGACGCTTCCCTATCAAAACCTATTTTTTCTAAAGCTCCCTTAGTCCTTGGATGCAGCGGTAAAACCAAGGTATGTTTTGTAGCAACGAGTTCCAGGTTATTAAAAATATCTTTTAACCTTTCCGGGTTATCTGTATTTTCCGCCCTATGTATGGTGCATAAAATAAAGTTCTTGATATTTAATCCGTATTGGGAAAGCACTTTGCTTTTGGATTCTGCTATTTGTCCATAAAAGAGCGCGGCATCAAACATCACATCGCCCACTTTGCATATCTTCTCCTTTTGGATTCCTTCTTGGTTTAGGTTTTTTACAGCCGTTTCTGTTGGTGTAAACAAAATATCGGAAACGTCGTCCGTTAAAATCCTATTGATTTCTTCCGGCATTCTACGGTTAAAGCTTCTTAGCCCCGCTTCTACATGCGCAATAGGAATGTGAAGCTTAACAGCCGCAAGTGCTCCTGCCAAGGTAGAGTTCGTGTCTCCATATACCAAAACCCAATCTGGTTTTTCCTTTAGGAGAACCTCCTCTATTTTGATCAACATTTGTCCCGTTTGCAATCCATGTCCCCCGCCACCTATACCTAGGTGGTAATCTGGTTTAGGAATGCCCATTTCCTCAAAAAAGATATCGGACATATTCGCGTCAAAATGTTGCCCCGTATGCACAATTGTCTCTTTTACCCCATTATTTTCGGCTACAGCCCTGGATACTGTTGCTGCTTTAATAAATTGGGGCCTTGCACCAATTATAGTGACGATTTTTATCATATTTTACAAATTCTTTTGAACAAACTGAACAATTCTGGTTCCCTAAAAAAGGAATTGTGCCAAAGTACGTTAAAATTACTGCTTTGGCGAAGGCATTTCTCCTTTAGGTTGTTCGCAACTGTTTCAGCTTCTTTATAATTTAAATTTTGATATTTTTTTAAAAACAGACTGCCTTCCATAAGTATCAATGGTCTTTCGGAAAGAGCAAGCTCTTTTCTATTTGGGACATTATACAGTTTAAAGTCTCTTGCTGTTCCGCATCTAAAGCCTACATGCTCCGCATATCCAAGAGTTGCATCGTACTTTAACCCCGCAGCTTCCCAATTGAGTTCTGTAACGCCAGGTTCCCACCTAAGATAATGTTGTCTGCCCCCCTTTATATCTTTTGGATCCCCACCTGCTTTTTGGTAAACCTGCCTAAGAAGTTCTACTTCTGCTTTAGTGGTTGCCACATCCATATAGGAACCATAACTCGCATGATATCCTATTTCGTGACCTCTAGAGATAATACGCTTCATCAAGACGAGTACGTCTTCACTTTCTATATCATAATCACCATCTATTGGTAGTTTATTATTCTTTGGGATAAAATAAAATGCCGCCTTTAACCCATTGGACTCACAGACATCCATCATAAAATCA
The DNA here is from genome assembly GCF_041224615.1 of Allomuricauda sp. XS_ASV26. NCBI lineage: Bacteria > Pseudomonadati > Bacteroidota > Flavobacteriia > Flavobacteriales > Flavobacteriaceae > Allomuricauda > Allomuricauda sp. XS_ASV26. The sequence goes on from NZ_JBGFGK010000033.1 coordinate 340,083, forward strand.
AATGTGTTAAAAGGATCATGTTTTAGATTTTGTAAAATGGACACTTTATAAAACTGATATATCGAGGTCCAAAATTGTTTGATGGACTTTCTATGAAGAATGTCTCCCGCAAGTCGTTTAATAATACCTGGAAACTTGACTCCTTTATCCAAAAGATTATCCACATCACAACTGATATTGGCGCGAAAAAAATGTTCTTTTTTTGTTGCCCCCGGCCACAAGTGCTGAATTTGATTCCATAATAAATTTACATAATCGTCCACAATCGGCCTAGTTAAAAATCCTTCCTTGAATGCTAAGGATTCATTGGCAGGAAAACGGCCATGAGCATCTCTTTTTGTGTTGATAACTTCTTCGTATCTGGAAAGCATAAAAAAACAAGATCCAAAAATGTCCAAGCCTATTTTAACTTGGTCTCTTTGTTTTTCAATTTTTCCGTTCCCATAGATTATAGGTAGCCCATCTTCCGTATTTATCTGTAGAGGTAATTTTGGCAAAGATTCTTCTGACAGCCAACTTATTCCTTTTCCAAATTGGTCAAAAAAAACATCTTCTATTTCTATTGTTCCTTTTTCACCTTCTTTTTCTATACTTATTCCATCCGAATCTTCAGTATACCGTACCAAAAAAGGAACACCTAAAAATAAACCTAATATTTGTTCAAAAATGTATTCTTTCTCGTTAGAGCAAGTCGAGTTGGTCCTTATTATAAACACTAGTCCGTTCTCCTTTTGATTATTCTTGCGGGATTACCTACAACAATGGCATATTCCGGCACATCTTTTGTGACTACGGAACCGGCACCCACAACAGCTCCGTTACCAATTTTTACGCCCTTTAATATTATTGCCCCTGCACCGATCCAGACGTCTTCTCCAATTACAATGGGTTTATTTACATGAGGTTGTGCGTTCATTGGCAACCCTATTTTCATACCATGGTCCCTACCCCAAATTACTACTTTTGGTCCCAACATAACATTGTCCCCAAACTTAATGTTGCCAAGTATGTGGCAATGTGCATTCATGTAAAAATTGTTGCCCACAATAATTTTTGGTTCACCGATCAGTCTGCAATATGGCTCAATTGTTGCACTTCCGTTAAAGCTTATATTTGAAAAAACCGTGTTATTGTACATTTTTACGTTTTTAAAGCGTAAAAGTGTTTTCTCAAGAAAAAGCTTTATTCTGTTTTTTATACTTTTTGCCATATTTTACTTTACCCTTCTCAACAACTTTTTTGCCACCTGTTTTACCAATGTGGTTATGGTATTGCCCTGATCTATGATAAAGGGCTTTAAATCACCTTTTGTGAACATGGCCAGTCTATTTTCGTCTCCCTTATATAGATTTTGCTTAAATAACCTAAAATAGCCTTTTCTCAACACTAAATTGACCACCTCGTGTTTAAGATATGAAAAATGGACAAGTTTAGTGCTCTGTTCGTATTTTGGAACGGTTTTGCCCAAAGCATCAAGCCATTGCGTTTGTTGCAGAAACACTCCGGATAAATTTCCTACCCTGTGCCACATCATCGACCTAAGGTTTATTTCCATTAATTTGTAGTCTCCATCTCTAGGGTCGTATTTAAATTCTGGTTCGCATATGCCGTAAAGGTCCATCCCGTTCAATAACGCCTGTCCATGGGCCCTTATAATTTCAGGGGCTTCGTTGGATGCGCTGGAAAAAACCCCATAATCATCAGGGTATTGTGTTAGCTTTCTTCCTATCCACTCGTTTAGGATTGTTTTGGTCTTTGGAGATCTGTAACCCACATAGGCATAAATGGTTCCGTTAGTGTGGCCAGGGACTATCTCCGACGCCAGGAACGACACCCCTTTTTCAAAATATGTTTTGAGGCTCTCTTGGTGCGTGGAGAGTTCATTCTCGGATGAAATGGTGACCGAACGGAATACCTTTATTTTTAAATCTTCTCTTTTGTTCGGTTTAATGATTATTGGCAATCTTAGCCTGTTCGCAAGATCGGGGACATCATTTATGTTTTTTAACTCTACCGATTTCGGATATGGAACCCCAAGTTTTTCGCAAAACTGATACTGTACCGCCTTGTCGCTAGCTGAAATGATATTACCGGGATTAAAAGGTAAAAAGGCAAAGTCTTCTATCTTTTCCCTGATACTATATAGGTTTTCAATAAACAAATCGTCTGTTGGGAAGAGCACCAAATAACCGAATTCCTTGCTTAGTTTTTGCAAAGCCAACAACAAAGTACCTGATGTTTTATCGACAGACAATTTGGTGTTGAACAAATTACTGTATCCAGCCAATTGTTTGCCATATTGCACAAGAGCTATGTTTTCAATATTTTTCTCGTGCAGCTCCAAAGCAATGGAATAACCATTAACATAGCCTCCCAATACTACTGCGCAATTGCCCTTTATAGCTTCCCTTGTATAATTTTCCACATTATAAATATTAATACAAAATAATGAAAAGAAAGCGCAATAACCTGAACGAGCAACATTGTTGATAAGGATAATTTAAGAACATAAGCCAATAAAAAAATGCCCAGAGTAATCAGCACCAAACCTAATTGCCAGTAAAATGATATCTTTTGCTTTTCATATATGCTGTTTGTTACCGTTACAGGTACAACAATTAACCTTACGTAAAAAAGGGGAAGTAGTATTTTTGCATATCCTCCGGCCTCACCCCATTCCTCGCCAAAGACAAATACAAATAGATGTTCTACAATAAAATATCCAGGAATAAATATAAAAGCACCAACAAGGGTCAGTTTTTTAATTGTGCCTATGAAAATCGAGAGGGCTTTTTTTTGATTCTCTTTATTTTCTGATAATTTTTGAAAATAGACTTGTCCTACGGAATTGCCAACTAGTATTATTGGAAATCCTAAATACTTATAGGCAAAAGAGTAATGCCCTAATGGGAACAACCCATAAAACCATGAAATAAAAAAGTTTCCGACATTAACTGATATTGAGTTAAAGAAAATGCCCCACATTGAAAATTTAGGGAAGTCTACATATCGCCGTGCCAGTTTTTGGATTTCTTGTGCTTTAGAGCCAAGTATAACATCTCTATATTTTAAGAATGCTTTGGAAAGGCGAATATTTCCAAAAAAATGTGAAAGTGTCTGTCCCAGAATTAAACCACCAGAAGTAAAGTTCAAAGCCCCCAAACCTAATTGAACCAAGCCGCCCCCAGAGGACTTGAAAACATTTGCCCTTGCAATATTTTTGAATTGTTTGGACCTTGTATTAAAGTAATTCAACGCATTAAAACATCCTATCATTAAGACACTCAATGGAACAAGGTACAGCCACTTTTCTAATTTTGGGTCTCCTAATAATACAGCTATCTCTGAGCGAAAAAACAATACACCTATAAGGGCAATAAGGGAGACTGCAACAGAAATAAAAATGGAGAGCAATGTCAACTGAACCCCTTTCCTTTCTTCCTTTGGCAAAAGAATGGCCAATTCGTACCTTCCGGTTGCCAAAGAACCTAAAATCTGTGTAATTGCCAAATAAAGGGCTAAGCGACCAAACTCCTCTGGAGAGTATATTCTGGAAAGAAAAGGGGCAATAATGAGAGGAATTAGCTGAGCCAAGGCAGTTCCCGATGATAGAATAAGAACATTTCTAAAAAACTCAGAGGTTTTAATTTCCTCTATTAAAGCCTTTAATTTTCCCACACCTAACTTTAGTTGTCCAAAAACTTATGATATTCCCCCTTTGGGCCAATTGGCTGCGTATTCCTTATATCGTGCACTATTTCAATGGCGGTCCTGGCGGCTTCCAAACCATAGCCTTTACCGTTCAAAATATCTTTATAGACCATGGTGTGCAAATCCGTAAAGCCCCCACTAAATTCCAATTCTTCACCATTAATGGTGATGGATCTAAAAGTTGTTTGACCTTTTTCTTTAACCTCTTTTGGCAGATATTCCGAGTTTATGGAAAGGAACCAGCGCACCCGGGCATTTTCGAACTCCAAGTAACCCGCTGCCCTATCTTTCTCATGAACATGGACCACATTTTCCTGCACATTCCCAAATATCCAAGAAAGCATGTCGTAGAAATGTACCCCAATGTTGGTGGCAATACCTCCTGATTTGCTCACATCGCCTTTCCATGAGGTCTGGTACCAATGACCTCTTGAGGTCAGGTAGGTCAAATCAACATCGAATTTTGTGTTCTTGTCTGCTTTGGCTACTTTTTCTCGTAGGGCAATAATACTTGGGTGTACCCTTAGCTGAAGTATGTTATATACCTTTTTTCCCGTGTTTTCCTCAACTTTTTTGAGCTTGTCTATGTTCCATGGGTTGAGCACCAAAGGCTTTTCGCAGATGGCGTCCGCACCGCTCCTTAAGGCAAATCGTATATGGGCATCGTGCAGATAGTTCGGTGAACATATGCTAACATAGTCCAAGAAAGTGTTTTTCTCATATTTTAATTTTTCAATATGGCGATCAAACCTTTCAAATTCCACAAAAAAGTCGGCATTTGGAAAGTGTGAATCTATAATGCCTACACTATCGCCCTTATCATAAGCTGCAAGAAGATTATTGTTTGTATCCTTGATTGCTTTCATGTGTCGCGGAGCTATATATCCCGCTGCACCGATCAATGCAAAATTCTTCATATAATAGTATTAAGATTTGTTGTTATGTAATCTATTTCGGCTTCTTCCAAATATGGGTTCATTGGAAGACTCATTACTTCTTGTGCACATTTTTCTGAAACCGGGAAATCACCAAGTGTATAACCTAGGTAAGAAAAGCATTTTTGTAAATGCATTGGAATCGGATAGTGAACGGCTGTTGGTATTCCTTTTTGCATAAGGGCTTTTTGAACTTTGTCTCGCTCTTTCACCCTTATTGTATATTGGGCCCAAACCGATGTTCTATCGTCTTTTACAAGTGGTTTTGCTGCGTTATCTGATATCTTGTTCGAATAGCTCTCTGCAACGGCCTGCCTTCTTGAGATGTCATTCTCATATGTGGCCAACTTTACATCAAGAATAGCTGCTTGTAAGTTATCCAATCTACCGCCCATGCCTATGTAATGATGTGTATATCTTTTTACTTGGCCATGAACGCGCATGGCCTTCATTTTTTCATAATCTTCTTCATTGGTTGCAAAAACTGCGCCCCCATCTCCAAAACAGCCCAAGGGCTTGGCGGGGAAAAAGCTGGTGCATCCAAATGTAGAAACATTACAGCTTTTTTTGCCTTTATATATTGCGCCAAAGCTTTGCGCGGCATCTTCTATTACGGCTAGATCGTACTTTTCCGCAATTGCATTGATGTCATCCATATCGGGCATTTGCCCATATAGGGATACTGGCATTATGGCCTTGGTATTTTTGGTAATTGCCTGTTCAATTTTTGAAGCATCGATGTTATATGTATCTTCATCAATATCAACAAAAATGGGTTTTGCCCCTAAACATGCAATGGTCTCTGCCGTAGCTATAAAGGTAAAGGGTGTGGTGATAATTTCATCTCCCGCCCTAATTCCCATGGCCATTAGTGCCAGTAGTAAAGCATCCGTACCAGAGGAACATCCCAGTGCATATTTGTTTCCAGTGAAACTTGAAAGGTTCTGTTCAAACCTTTCCGTTTCTGCTCCAAGTATATATCTTGCGGAACGCATTACATCCAACGCCACTTTTTCAAATTCTTCCCTATGTTCTTCGTACGCCCTGCCAAGATTTGCGAAATCTATTTTCATGTAGTCTTGTTTACCTTGTTGTTTTCGAGTAGATATTTTTGATTGCTTTCGGGGCAAGTGGCCATTCCAGAATTGTCAAAATCCAACCGATGCCCATATTCACTTACCCATCCGATCTGCTTTGCCGGATTCCCCACAAGAAGGGCATATGGGGGCACTGCTTTTGTAACTACCGCTCCTGCACCGATCAAGGCATATTCCCCAATATCATTACCGCAAACCACAGTTGCATTGGCGCCAATGGTGGCGCCTTTTCTCACAATGGTCTTCATATACTCATCGCGCCTATTAATGGCGCTTCTTGGGTTTATTACATTGGTAAAAACCATGGATGGCCCTAAAAAGACATCATCTTCACATATAACACCTGTATAAATCGACACGTTGTTCTGTACCTTAACGTTGTTTCCTAGCACAACTTCGGGGGAAACAACTACATTTTGTCCTATATTGCATGATTCACCTATTTGACAATTGGACATAATATGGGAAAAATGCCAAATTTTTGTTCCTTTTCCAATTACGCAGTTATCATCTATTACTGCTGTTTCATGAGAGAAAAAAAGAGATTCGCTATCCATTGGGAATATTTCTAATTTTAGGGCAATGTATTTAAATTGGTTTCTAACGAAATTTGATCAAGGTTAAACTCTAGGACACAGAAATTAGACCTTTTATTCATAGTTTACGTGTCCATTTTATCCCAAAAGGGCAACTTTCTGTCCTTTTCAATAAGGACCAAATCACTGGTATTGAGCTGCCATTCCAATTTCAATTTTTGGTCATCGTACCTTATACCTCCCTCTGCACTTTTATTATAATAATTATCACATTTATATAAAACTCTTGCGGATTCGCTCAAAGTTAAAAAACCATGTGCAAATCCTCTTGGCACAAACAGTTGTCTTTTGTTCTCATTGCCCAGTTCAATGGATAAATGCTCGCCAAAAGTAGGGGAATTTTTACGTAAATCGACCACTACGTCCTGAATTCTTCCATCCAATACGGAAACCAACTTGGCCTGGGCATGTTCGCCTTTTTGAAAATGCAGTCCTCTTAACACTCCCTTTTTGGAATAGGACTGATTATCTTGCACAAAATTTACCTCTTGCCCAATGGCTTTACAAAATTCTTTATGATTAAAACTCTCGAAAAAATAACCTCGGTCATCCTTAAAGATTGTAGGTTCGATTACAAAACATCCTTTTAATTTGGTCTCCGTCGCCTTTATCATCCCTCTTTCTTCAAAATACCCAATAAACGTTCACCGTAGCCGCTCTTTATTAAGGGCTTGGCCAATTCTTTAAACTGATCTGCATTTATATATCCCATTTCAAATGCTGCCACTTCTATAGATCCGACCACAAATCCTTGGCGTTCCTCGATTACTTCTATAAACTGCGAAGCCTGCATTAGGGCCTGAAAGGTTCCTGTATCCAACCAGGCAGTGCCCCTGTCTAAAATACTTACGCTCAGTTTTCCTCTTTCTAGATACGCCCTGTTTACATCTGTGATTTCCAATTCGCCCCTTTTGCTGGGCTCAATGTTTTTGGCAATGTCCACGACTTCATTGTCATAAAAATAAATGCCCGGTACTACGTAGTTGGATTTGGGTTGCTTGGGCTTTTCTTCGATACTAATTGCCTTGCCATCCTCATCGAACTCCACAACCCCATATCTTTGTGGGTCGTTTACGCGATAGGCATAAACAATGCCCCCCTCGGGGTTATTGTTGCTCTGCAATAACTTGGACAATCCCGCTCCATAAAAAATATTATCGCCCAAAATAAGTGCCACCTTATCATCCCCTATAAACTCTTCCCCAATAATAAATGCTTCCGCCAGCCCGTTGGGTGAATCTTGGGCCGCATAGAAAAATGAGCAACCATATTTGTGGCCATTGCCCAACAATTCTTTAAAAAGTGGAAGGTCTTTGGGTGTGGAAATAATCAATATTTCCTTTATTCCTGCATACATAAGGGTAGACAAGGGGTAATAGATCATCGGCTTATCGTAAATGGGCATCAACTGTTTGCTCACCGATAAGGTAAGTGGGTGCAATCTACTGCCTGTTCCTCCTGCCAATACAATTCCCTTCATCCTATTTATGCTTGATATTGCTTTTTATAATATTCCAAGTAGTCTCCCGAAGTAACATGGTCTAGCCATTCCTTATTATCAAAATACCACTCTATTGTTAGCTCCAAACCTTCTTCAAATGTTACCGATGGTTCCCACCCTAATTCTTTATTAATTTTCGAGGCATCGATGGCATATCTTAGATCGTGTCCTGGACGATCCTTTACAAAGCTTATGAGCTTTGCCGAAGTGCCTGCCTGCCTGTCCAATTTTTTATCCATTAATCTGCACAATAATTGGGTCAGTTCAATATTCTTCCACTCATTAAAGCCGCCAATATTGTATGTTTCCCCCTTTTTTCCTTGATGGAACACCAAGTCTATGGCCTGGGCGTGATCTTTTACAAAAAGCCAATCCCGAGTATAGTTGCCATCACCATAAACGGGCAATGGTTTTTTTTGAATGATATTGTTGATGAACAGAGGAACCAACTTTTCTGGAAATTGGTTTGGCCCATAGTTGTTGGAACAATTGGAAATTACAAAAGGAAGGCCATACGTTTCCCCATATGCCCTTACAAAATGGTCCGAACTTGCTTTAGAGGCCGAATAAGGGGAATTGGGAGCATATGCTGTAGATTCCTTGAAAAAGCCATGACTTCCCAAACTACCATAGACCTCATCGGTGCTGATGTGATAAAACACAAACCCTGGATTATTCCGGAACAACCCCAAGGATGCATTCAGCAAATTAACGGTTCCAAAAACATTGGTCCTTACAAACGACAACGGGTCTGTGATCGAACGATCTACATGGGACTCTGCCGCCAAATGGATCACACCATCAAAATGATGTTTGGAAAAAAGCTTGTTTACAAAGTCCGTATCGGTAATATCTCCTTTGATGAAGGTATAATTGTCCGCGTCTTCAATATCTTTAAGGTTTTCCAAATTTCCTGCATAGGTCAGGGCGTCCAAATTGAAAACTTGATAATTTTCGTATTCGGAAACAAATCGCCTAACAACATGTGAGCCTATAAACCCGGCACCGCCGGTAATAAGAATGTTTTTGGAAATATTGTGCTCCATTAATATATGCTTAAAGCCCCTTAGGTTCTAATTATGTAGCAGCGAGAACACTATTCCTAGGTCTCCTTGCTAAGGTACGATAATTCCTGTCCAAAATAAGGTTGGCGGTTTCTTCCAAACCGTTTTCCTTGAGTATTTGTTGTGCAAAACCATACCATGTTGTAGGCTCCCCATCGGTATAGTGATAGGTTCCAAATGGCCTTTCTCCACAAACAATTTCATTTAAAATATAGTTGGCCAGGGCATCCGAATTGGTCGGGCATCCTTTCTGAGCATCTGTAATTCGCAATTCCTCTCCCGCCTTTGCCTTGTTCAAAATGGTACGGTAAAAGTTATGTCCATGTTTTTTATTGTACAACCAAGATGTCCGAACAATAAAATGGTTGGGTATTATTTTTTGAATAAACTGCTCTCCTTTTAATTTGGATGCTCCATAAACATTGATCGGGTTAGGCCTATCGTCTACCAGATAAGGGCCTTCCTTTTCACCATCAAAAACATAGTCTGTGGAAATATGTACCAATGTAACGTTATGGTCATTACAAAGCTCTGCTATATTTTTTGCCCCCTCGGCATTAATCTTAAATGCCAAATCAGGGTGTTTTTCGGCCTGTTCTACATGGGTGTATGCCGCACAGTTGATACAATAGCTATACGTGCTTTGGTGAATTACCTTGGCCAGATCTTCCCTGTTGGCAATATCAAGTTCATTAGAGGCTTTAAAATCGAAATCCAGGTTTGGAAAACCTTGTGCCACATGCATCAAGGAAAGCCCTAATTGTCCTTTGGAGCCCGTAACCAAGATTTTAGACATTTTGATGGAAAAACTAAGTGTTAAACTTCTATCTGTGAAGCTTTCTTGTTGAGATATTTAAGGAATGATAACAAAAAGAACAATCCTACTAACAACATGGGCAATAATATAATTTTCTTGCCAAAGAAAGCCTTGGTGACCTGATGAGGTTTGCCAAAGTTAATTATACTTATTGTGTTCGAAAATTCCTTGAGCTCTTTTTGCTTATCTTCAATGTCTTCAATTAACCTTGTTTTAAGGCTGAGTAAACTTGAGACATTCAGATTATCTTCATTTTGCAATATGAGTTTTCCGCTCTCAAATGTTTTGCTCGAGCCGTTAAATTTTGAAGAATATCCTTTTATAATCGTATCAATCTGTCCAATTAAGACTTTATTCTGATTTATTCTTGAAATTGAATTCTCTGTATGGACTGCTAAAAGTTCTTTAAAATAAGTATTTGAGTTAATAAACTTCATTATTTTTTCTGCAACAATTGCCCCTGAAGGATTCTTATATTTAAAAGTGACCTTGTGATTTAATTCGGAGTTTTTTAGAAGTTCATCGCGCAATACATCTGCTACTAAGTCTGTATTTTGAAATTTTTGAAGCGTCTCCAGATACTCCAATTCTTTTTCTTTTGAATTTTCTATATCTTTTTTTGTCGGCTCTATTGTTACTTGAAAGCCTTTTACTTCTTCCAACGTAACCCCTAATTCATCCAAAAAAGTTTTGTTTTCGGATTTAAGGTTTATATCAATTTCATCTATTACATCATACAAATAGTCTTTACTGTCCAGGTTGGGCCTAACGATTACATCCAACTGCATTTTTTCAGAAGTAATAAATTTTAATCCATACCCGATTGCCCCGCCTAGTACAACCAAAGCCGCGAGAATTATTGCGTTTTTCTTTAAATATAGAAAAACGCGCAAAAAGAAAATTCCAAGTTTATTGAACCATTTTCCAATCATTTGGAACAATTGCCCCAAATCTATTTCGTCTGAACTATTCTGATTTACTGGTTGGTCCGCCATTTTTTATGTATTGAATATTTGTTTAAGAATTCTGTCCGTAATCAAGTAAGTGGGTTTAACACCTGTAGTGCCCAGTCCGCCAGAAGCCAAGGTGCTCCCAGTTTCCAAGGGGTTGTCCGATGCGTAATAGGCATAGCGCACCTTAACTTCTTTGTTTATGCTTTTTCGTATTTGAGAAGCCGATTGTATAGCTTTTTGATAATGTACACCCTCCATTTCCAATCCGATCACGTTCCAAGTGGACTCGTGGAAAAACTGGAGTATGTCCCTGTTCTGAAGCGAGGTTCCCAACACTGTGACCATGGTACCTTCCATTACTTTTAGTCCATGTCCCTTAAAATCGGAGGCGCAGAGTTCGTTGTTAAAGGGGTAATTGTCCGCAGTTCCTTCGAAAATATGGGCGGATGGAATCATTAAATCTCCTTTGCCTCCTTCCAGAATTCCGGCCTTGCCCATAATGGAGACAGAATCCACATTCAAGAAAATCTTTTCACCATCCTCTTCCAAGGGCTTCAACAGTTCATCTATGGTTTCGTATGCTTGTTCCCCAAAGGCATAATCCATTACGAATATAACCGGCTTTTCGTCCTCGGAGATACCTTCCGGCAAATTGTAACAGCAGCTTTCCCCACCAAACTTTGCAGTATCAAATATTTGGACATCGATATTGGCCCCGGATTCATCGTCCAAGAAAATCATCCCATTGCTCTGTGCCAGTTCCTTTACTTTTTGGTTCAGCGATTTGTGTTTTTCGGAACCCAATGCTACATAAATGTCCAGGGAATCGTTGTCCGGAAATTCTTCGGCCAATGCCTTTTTGGCAAAAAGGGAATTCATTACACTGTGCATATTGGCACTGATGATATGCAATGGCCTATGTATTAAATTGTTCTGCTTTAAGGTGTTCTTTATTTTGTTGGCCCACTTTTCCCCATGAATGTGGTGCCCTAACCGTTCGCGCAACAACGGACTAAATGTAATGGTTCTTTTATTGCCAGTTGTTTCTTCCTCAATGGCCAATTTGCCCAACCAGTACATCACATTTAAAAAACGGTCTGGATCTTTCTGGGTTTTTAGCTTGTTCTGAATATCAACTACCTCATCAAAGGTTCTGCCCAAGATATTGGCACAATGTATCAGGGCCACTTCTCTTTCTTCATTATCTTTTTCCTCGCTCAGTACAAACTCGGTAAGTTTGTCCCAATCTCTAATGGTTGCATTCCCATCGTCCACCAAAACTCTTTTGGAAATTTTTCCGGACTCAATGAACAAGAAGGTAAGGTGGGTCAAAATATCGTAAATATCACTACGTCCACGGGTTATTTCTATGTTCATCTGTTCGTCGTCAATGCGGTAACAGTTTCGTCTTCTTTTTGGGGGAACAATAGGTTTTAAATGCGATTTGGCAAAGCCTTCATCCGAGGTAAGGTTAATAAATCGACATTCCTCAATGCCTTCTGGAAGACGTTCCAATACATAGATCAATCCGTTGAGCTCTGCCTTTTCCTCGGCAATTGTACCATATATTTCGGGCCTGAGCAGCAAAAGTGCACTGCGGAGGGCGTTTCCCGAAACGCCCGATGGTTTATAAAAACCGCGATTGAGCAAATGGCGCATGGTAATGTACAAGCGTTCGATCGCATTGGTAGATTCCTGTGCCCTGGTAGTCTGTTTTACTTCTGTTGCCATCATATCTTCTGGCAAAAATAAGTGAATTCCTATGAAAGTTAAACTGTTATGAGTCAACTAATTTTAAAGGACTGCAATCCGTCCGCCACTTTTCTATCGTTCGCAAGTCGCTGAACCTTGTTCTGCCCGCCCAGTTTACCGATGGATTTCATGTAATCCTGAAAGCCATTTGTTTTGACACTACTGATTTTTAAGGGCTGAAGGATATGTCCATCGATCAAGTCGAGATAGTAACTGTTCTGCTTTTTCATACTTGCCTCAATAATTCCGGCAAATTTTAATCGGTCAGTTGGTTCCCTTTCAAATTCAATGAACCATTCGTGATACGGGAGTTCCCCTTCTGGCGGATTGGTCTGTGGGGCAACGGTAAATTCGTTTACAAGGGCATCGGTCTGTTCCACTGCCAATCGAAGGGCTTCTTCCACTTCTTTGGCAATTACATGCTCACCAAAAGCGGAGATAAAGTGTTTTATGCGGCCGGAAACCACAATTTTATACGGGTCTTTGGAAATAAACCGAATGGTATCCCCAAGGTTATAGCCCCAAAGCCCCGCATTGGTAGATATTACCATAGCATAGTCCACACCCAGCTCAACCTCGGCAATGGTCAATCGTTTTGGGTTTTCGTCGAAAAACTCGTCTGCTCTTACAAATTCATAAAAAACACCCGCATCCAGCAACAGCAACATTCCTTTTTCCCTTTGGGAATTCTGATAGGCAAAAAAACCTTCGCTAGCGGGGAACAGTTCAATGCTGTCCACTTTTCTGCCGATCAGGTTTTCGAATTTTGCGCGGTATGGTTCATAATTTACGCCTCCGTAAATAAACAGTTGGAATTCTTTAAAAAGCTCCCCTACTTTTTTGCCCGTTTTTGCATTCAGCTTTTCAAAATACATTTGGACCCAAGAGGGAATGCCCGCTATAACGGTCATACTCTCCTCTTCGGTTTCCTCTACAATCTTGTCCACCTTTGTTTCCCAATCCTCGATACAATTGGTCTCCCAACTGGGCAAGCGGTTTTTTTGAAGGTAATTGGGAACGTAATGTGCCGATATGCCCGATAATCTTCCCAATTTTATGCCGTTCTTTTCTTCCAACATGGGGCTGCCCTGAAGAAAAATCATTCTGCCGTCCACAAAATCCGCATTACCGGTTTCGTGGATGTAATTGAGTATGGCATTTCGAGAGGCTTCTACCTGATTTTTAATTGATGGTTTGGTGATTGGAATATATTTGGCGCCAGATGTTGTCCCGGAAGTTTTGGCAAAATATATGGGTTTCCCGGGCCAGAGCACATCGCTTTTGCCATCAAGAATTTGCTGAACATAGCCTTTGAGCTCTTCATAATCCCTAATAGGAACTCTTTCCGTAAATTCTTGATGTGATTTAATGGTGTCAAAGCCATGGTCCCTGCCAAAAACAGTGTTCTTGGCTTCGGTTATCAATTGGTTAAAAACCTTTTGTTGGGTCTTAACGGGCTGCTTTACCCATTTATCGGTCTTTTTTGCAATTCGATTCGCAAATATTTTAGCTGCAAATGCTTTTAAGGACATTTAATTGAAATCAATATAGTTTTGTGGGTCCACTGGTTTGCCTTTTCTCCAAAGTTCAAAGTGTAGGTGTGGTCCTGTAGTAAGCTCTCCTGTATTTCCTATTGAAGCTATTACCTCGCCTGCCTTTACCATATCGCCTTGAGCTTTGCTCAACGAGCCGTTATGTTTGTACACCGATGTAATGCCTTCTTGGTGTTCCACGATGATCACATACCCTGTTTCGGTGGTCCATTCAGCAAAAAGAACGGTGCCGTCCGCAATTGCTTTGACCGGTGTATCTCTTGGCGCTACCAAATCCACAGCATAGTGCTTTGTTTTTGGGTCGAACCCTTGGGTCAAAGTACCGTTAACGGGAGAAAAGAAAAGTGTTCCAAGGTTTTCCACATCCCTTTCAAAAAGATTGTACTTGTCTTCCAGTTCCACTTCTTCACGCAAAAGCAAATCTTCGCGTATGGGTGTCAGGTCTACTGTGGAGGGGTCCAATTTGTACTGTTCGAACAGGGAATCCCTATTCGTCTGGTTATTCTCGATATCGCCGCGCAGTACTTTTCTAACATTGTCCAAGTACTTATTTGTATAGTTAAGAACAGTGACCAAAGAATCTGTTTTATAGGTAAGTTCCGTAGCCTGTCTCTTTAATTTTGTTGAGGAGTATCCCGGAATATATTCTCGAAGGGGCGTAAAGGCAATGATCAATGTCGTGAGCCCTATCAATACAATTATAAATAAGGTTCCGGTAACAAAAACATTGAGCCGATTGAGTTTAAACGAAATTTTCTCCTCAAAGGTGCTTTCATTAAGAATTACCAAGCGATACTTGTGCAGTAGCTTACGTTTTATCTCCTTTCTTTTCTTTTTGTCCTTTGCCATGGTCAACAAAGATAGTCTTAGATTTTAATATGGATGTTAAGCTTTTTAAAAAGCTACGCTGCTTACAAGTCTAAAAATCAGTTTTAAATCCTAAATTTCGTTAATCGAATATTCTCTTCCACTTCTTTTTAGTACCTTTACCTTTCTAAATTAAAGGTTTTTGAAGATATGATTGCTCAAACTATATTACTTGGAATGTTGGGCCCTTGGCAGATTGTCCTGATTGTTGCCGTGGTAGTTTTGCTTTTCGGAGGCAGAAAAATTCCGGAACTTATGAGAGGGCTTGGTAGCGGCATCAAAGAATTTAAGGACGCGACCAAAGAAGACGAGAAACTGGAAGGCGGAAAAAACGAATCTAATTCCTAAACGGATTTTTTGGGCGTTGAAACGCACTGGTTTTTAATTGGTTTTCGACCAACGACCACATATTTTAAGGTTTCAATGTCGATATTTCAGCCTTTCACAACAAAAAATTATCCCCCCAATTACCTTATCCTATTTTAGCGGTTACAACTAAACTGTTAGGCTTGCATGCTTAACCTCCAAATGAGCCTTTTTTGTTCATTTGTGCAGACGGAGTGGTAATGAAAAGATTGATCTTGCTTTTTTTCTTCTCATGCTTCCTAGGGTCAAATGCCCAGGAGCTTGCCCTTTCCAATATTGGAGAGGATACTTTGTTGTCCGATACACTGATGGACAATAACAGCGATGAATCCCCAAGTGAATTTGTAAAATACCTCGACGGGCTCAATAATAAAAAGCTCAATAAATACCTTGGTAAAAAAGGAGTGGCCGAAAAACTGGTCCAAAGAGGCAATTCGTACTTTAACAAAATGTGGTATGCCGAAGCTGCCCGCATTTTTGATATTGTCCTCGAAAAAACCGATACAAAGCACACCTACGAAATACTTTCCAAAGCTGGCGATTCCCATTATTACACAGGTAATCTGGAAAAATCGTACAAGTGGTACAACGAGCTGTACACATTATACGAAGATGAAATAAATACAGACACCTTTTTTAAATATACCCAAACCCTAAAGGGAACGGGAAAATATCGTAGAGCGGCAGCTTTGACCAAAATATTGAGGCAAAAAAGGGACGAGCCCCTGAACGAACTGGAATCGTTAAACACCAATACTTGGAAAGGCGCAACACAAGTGACGATCAAGAATTTGGATATTAACTCCAAGTATTCCGATTTTTCGCCCATGTTCCATAATGATTCGGATATCGTTTATGCTTCCGCAAAGGATTCTTCCATTTTGACCACACGTCGTTATCGCTGGACCAATCAGCCTTTTCTTGATCTCTACGTTTCAAAAAAGAAAAATGATGATGGTGATCTATTGCCGCCCAAAAAGTTTTCCAAGAAAATCAATACAAAATACCACGAGGCATCATCTGCCTTTTCTCCCGACCAAAAAACCATCTATTTTACCAGAAACAACTATGGTAAACGATTGAAGCGAGGTAAAAATGGTATTAACCACCTCAAGATCTATCGCTCACAAAACATAGATGGCCAATGGACCAGCGCAGAAGAACTTCCCTTTAATAGTGAAGATTATTCAACGGGACACCCTACTGTAAGTCCTGATGGCAAAAAACTATATTTTGTTTCCGATATGCCCGGCGGTTTTGGCGAAACGGACATCTATGTGGTGGATATTCTAGAAAATGGTGCGTTTTCCGAGCCCAAAAACCTGGGTAGGGCCATCAACTCGGATGCAAAGGAAATGTTCCCGTACGTAACGGAAAACATTCTTTATTTCTCGTCCAACAGACCAATGGGATATGGCGGGCTAGATGTTTACAAATCCGATGGTTCCGATGAGACTTTTGCAGGCGCGATGAATTTGGGCGAGCCCATTAACAGTAATAGGGACGATTTTTCGTATATCGTGGACGCCTCTAGCGGGAAGGGCTATTTTGCATCTAACCGAAAAGGAGGCAAAGGTGATGACGATATTTATTCCTTTGCCTACACTCCAAACCTAAATGCGATCACAGGGGTTGTGGAAGATTTGGCGTCAGGTGAAGCGTTGCCGAGCGCTACCGTATTACTATTGCAAGAAAATAGAATGATAAATGAAACAACCGTAGATGAAATGGGTCACTATTCCTTTCCCAACCTAAACCCAACTTCCAATTATATGGTGGTGGCGAAAAAGGAGGGGTACCTAAACGATAGTCTTGCGATACAAACCGCCGATAACAAAAATATAGTGGTGACCCAAAAGCTGAAGGCAGAGATCAAACAATCCGCTGCAGAGGCCATTGTTAAAACATTTGAACCCAACAATGTTTATTTCAACTTTGATAGCTACGAAATAACCCTGAGTTCCGCACAAGAATTGGATAAACTGATTACTGTGCTAAAATCGAACAAAGGGCTATCCTTAAAGATTGAATCCCATACCGATGCTATTGGTTCCAAGGCTTACAATAAATATCTTTCCGAGAAGCGGGCCAAGTCTACCAAAGACTATATGGTTTCGCAAGGTATAGACCCGAGCCGAATTATTAGCACCTCTGGATTTGGTGAAGACCGTTTATTGAACAATTGTGGAGATAGCCAATCCTGTCCTCCTGGTCAGCACCGTTTAAACAGAAGGTCGGAGTTTATCCTAATTGCCGAATAAGCTCTTACAGGCCTTAAAAAACTGTGTTTATCCGACTTAAAAACACAGAACTTCTACTGTTTATCGATGAAATTGATCGTATAGCCGATCAGGGCAATATGTAGTTTATCGATCAAAAGCACAATCTTACGGATTTAACACTTTTCACAACAGCATTCACCCCTTTTTTCCTGCGTTTCATCCCTTTGTTTTCGGTTCTCACCTTCGTAGTCGAATCTTTGACATGTCTTTAAATCTTAAAATCAAGCTTATGAAAAAATTAGTACTCGTCAAAGAAATCTATATGGATGCGTTCCGCAACTTGGGGCACATCATCGTGGAAAAATACTTTAAAATATTTGCCTGGTTCAGCTTTGTCATGTTCTTTATTGTGCTTTATGCCTTTATTTACAGGATAGCAACAGGCTTTGCGTTTGATTAATCAACCTAAGTTTTAAAGAACGAAAAAGCCCAGGCAATGTGCACTGGGCTTTTTTGATATTTGAATTTGGTTGTTCCTATCCTTTTGGAAGATCGGAATCAAACTTTATGGTCTTTAAAATGGCTTCCAGCTCGAACATGTAGTCTCTTTTTGCTTCGGATGGAGCAAAAGTGAATCCCTCGATAATCATTTTTCTATTGTTCTCCTTATCGTTGATAATGTAGGTTAAGAACGGACCCGCCATTGGGTAACCATGTATTTCCCAAACGCCTTTTACCTCAGCCGCTTTTTTGCCACCTATTTCTGCAGGAAAAACATAAGGGGCAAAAGCTTTTTCCGTAATCATATACGTGTTTTCATACGGGCCGGGAATAAAGCTTTTTCCAATGGAATCCCTCATTCTTACAATATCCTCCACAAAGGTAGAGTCGTTATTAAAATAGTCCCATGGCATCTCATAAGCAATAATGTTCATGGTTCCTTTTGGGATTTGAATGTCCATCCAAACAAATTTGTTTTCCCTTCTGCCCACTTTGTAAAGCGAGGGCACGTTAAGTTGTATTCCGAACTCTTCTTCTAGTGCTTTGTCCTTGCTCAAGGAACGCTCAAAGCGCTTCTGGGCCTCGGCAATCTCGTTTGCTTTGAATTCTTTTATTGCCCTATCGGCCAACGAATCCAGGTTTTTGATCAACACCTCTTCTGTAGGCCCGGTTACAACGGCTACTTTTTGAGGTTTTGAATATGCATCGTTTTTAATGTGGGCCAAGGAGGTAGAGTCTTGCTCCACATACAACAGTGATCGGGAATGGGTGGTTGTTCCCTTAAACACTTTTGGTGGTATCTGGGTTAGGCTGAACTTTGGTTCTATTTGCGGTAATCCTACAATCTGGGCCGCAAACTCTTCCCTTATTTTTTCGCCAACTGGGCCTCGCCAGAGTTCAGTATCCATAACTACCATTAAGGAGTTGATCCCTCCTGTGGATGGCGGTAAAAACCTTTCTTTTGATCCCGAGCTGTTACAAGCTCCCAATGCCAGCAATACGGTGACAATAAATAGTGTTCCTAATTTTTTCATCTTGTGTTAAATTTACGAAGAACAATCGCACAATTTTAGTTTTGTGCCCGGTTTTAGATTATTACCGCTAATACCGTTCCATTCTCGCAAATTTTCGATGGAAACACCGGGGTATTTTTTGGAAATGGTCCAAAGGGAATCCCCAGATCTTACTGTGTGGATTTTTGAGCCGTCCGCTACCTTTCCATTTGACTTGGAACTACTGCTATTGCTGCTTTTTTTAGCGATATACGGTTTTCTTGGAAAAATAGTTAAGCGCTGTCCGACCCTTAAATTATTGCTCCTAAGTCCGTTCCATCTTTTTATCTGGCTTACACCAACCCCATAGCGCTCCGCTATCTTGCCCAGATAATCCCCACTTTTTACACGATATCTTATTTGATCCTGTGCCTTGATCATACTGGGCAATGGTTTCTCCATGGAATCCAATTCCTTTTTGGCATAGGCATAGATTTCTTCCTCGTTGGAGACAAATTTTCCAATTTTTGAAACCGGCAGACGGAGTGCATAATTCTTCCCTTCCACTTTTGGGATAATATTCAATTTATAGGCCGGGTTCAACATTTCCAGCTCCTCTTTACCTATATCCACCAATTTGGATATTTGATCAAACGTTATCAGGTTTTTTACATGAACCGTGTCGGTTTCAAAATAAGCGCGTTCTGCTCTTTTATATTGTAGCCCATGTTCCTCCGCATATTCAAAAATGTACATGGTAGCCAAAAACGCAGGGAGGTATCCTGCTGTTTCACGTGGAAGAAACGGTCGGATGTTCCAATAGTTCTCATATCCCCCGGAGCGCCTTATGGCCTTATTTACATTTCCCGGTCCCGAGTTATAGGCCGCAAGGGCCAAATCCCAATCCCCGAAAATATCATACAATCTGGACAAGTACTTGCTCGCCGCTTTGGTGGCCATGATCGGATCATGCCTCTCATCAACATAACTGCTCACATCCAGCCCGTACATTTTTCCGGTGCTGTACATAAATTGCCACAGGCCCTTTGCCCCAACCCTGGACCTTGCCTTGGGATTGAGTGCGGACTCAACAATTGCCAAATATTTTATTTCCAAAGGAATGTTCTGGTTGTCCAGTTCTTGTTCAAACAGTGGAAAATAAAATTGACTGGCGGTCATCATCCGTTGCATTAAGTCCCTCCTTCGTGTTAAAAAGGATTTGATAACGCTTTCCAACGATGGGTTGTATGAGATGTGGAAGGGTGTTTTTTCATCCATTCGGGCTAAACGGGCCTTTAGTGTATCGGTGGGCAAATCCAGTAAAACAGCCGGCTCTTGTTCCGGTGCACTTTGGATTTCCAACAACATATCACTGAATAGCTCTGCGTTACTGTGAAGCTCTTTGAGCCAAAGGCTATCGTATCTCCATGCCTCTTCCAGATCGCGCAGTCTAAATTTGCCGTCCTCTTGCGTTTCAAGAGCCATCAATTGCCCATCTATTTTGATGTTTGATACGGCAATGGTGGCATTTTCACTCTCCTGATCCTTGGTTGAATCTCCATCAACATTCTGCTGATCATCCACTTGTTGTGCCGCCATATTCGAAGCTACGCAAAGAATGGCCGCAAAAACAGCTTTTTTAATTTTCTGGTTCATTTGGACAAGGTTTGATTTTTTTGGGGCGAACTAAATTGGCTTTTTTTTCTGAAATAGTAAAGCCAAGAGATAAAATTCTCTTTCTTTTAACGTTTCCCCAATATCTCAAAACGTGAGACTTAGCCAATTATTGCAGCAATTCCGGGCAAGGTCTTGCCCTCCAAGCTTTCCAACATGGCCCCACCACCTGTAGAAACATAGCTCACCTTGTCCTCGAAACCAAACTGTTTTACGGCCGCAACGGAATCACCTCCGCCAACTAGCGAGAACGCTCCACTTTGAGTGGCTTCGTCTATATAGTTGCCAACGGCTATGGTTCCTTTGGCGAAGTTTTCCATTTCGAAAACTCCAACGGGTCCGTTCCAAAGAATTGTTTTGGAAGCAAGAATTACTTGTTTGAAAATTTCAAGGGTTTTAGGTCCGGCATCCAAGCCTTGCCATCCATCCGGAATTTCGTTTACCTCCACAAATTGGGTGTCGGCGGCATTATCAAAATCATTGGCGGCCAAAACATCTACCGGTAAATATACCTGAACGTTCTTGGCTTTTGCCTGTTTTAGAATATCGAGCGCCAAATCCATTTTGTCATCCTCGCAGATGGAGTCCCCGACTTTACCCCCTTGGGCTTTTATAAAAGTGTAGGTCATACCCCCTCCGATGATCAAATTGTCCACCTTGTCCAGAATATTCTCAATAATGGTGATTTTGGAAGAAACTTTAGCGCCGCCCAAGATTGCGGTTACTGGTTTTTCCCCGGTTTCCATCACCTTGTCTATTGCTTTTATTTCTTTGGCCAACAAATATCCGAAACACTTGTTTTCGGGGAAAAACTTGGCCACTATTGTTGTAGAGGCATGGGCTCTATGAGCTGTTCCAAAAGCATCGTTCACATAAACATCCCCGTGTTTGGACAACTGTTCGGCAAACGATTCGTCTCCAGCTTCTTCCTCAGCATAAAACCTTAGGTTTTCCAGCAAAAGAACCTCGCCGCTTTTTAACCCTGCTACGGCTTCATCCGCTTTGTTTCCAACACAATCCTCCACAAATTTCACCTGTACCCCGATAATATCGGATACGGTTTCGGCGATATGCGATAGCGACATATCCGGATTTGCTTTTCCTTTTGGCCGGCCCAAGTGACTCATTAAGACCGCAGACCCGCCGTCTTCCAAAACTTTTAGTATGGTGGGTTTTGCAGCATCGATCCGGCTGGTATCGGTTACATTGAAATCGCCATCCAACGGCACGTTGAAATCTACTCGTATCAATGCTTTTTTTCCTTCAAAATTAAAATCGTCTATCGTTTTCATCTGTGTGTCCTTTTTTGAGAATTTCAAAAGTAAAGATTTCCTGCTTTTTCGGCTATTCATCCGGACTATTATTTAAAAGTTTCAGTGGATTTAACCTTTTCGTTGAATTCTGTTAAACCTTCTTTGGGATACCCTGTTTTCCTTAGGGAAACTTCAGCCGTTAAAAATGTATCTTTGGGACATGCTTTTTAAAAATGTTTTAGGCTTAGAGCACATCAAAAACCATTTGGTGACCACAGCTGAAACCGGAAGGGTGGCGCATGCTCAATTATTTGTGGGGCCAGAGGGTTCCGGCGTTCTGCCCATGGCAATTGCCTATGCCCAGTATCTGTTGTGTGGCAACATCGGTGGCGAAAATGAAGGAGGACATACCGATTGCAATACCAAATGCAACTCATTGTCGCATCCCGATCTTCATTTTGCTTTTCCCGTTTCCAATTCGGACAAGATAAAATCGCATGCGGTAAGCGACCATTATTTGGAAGAGTGGCGCCAATTTGTAAAAGAGCAACCATATGGAAACCTGTTCGACTGGTACCGGCATATCGGCATTGAAAAAAAACAGGGCCAAATCGGGGTGGACGAAGCCCAGGACATGGTTAAAAAGCTATCGTTAAAGTCTTATGAGGGCGGATATAAGATCTTGATTGTCTGGATGGCGGAAAAAATGAATGTCTCCGCTGCGAACAAGCTGCTAAAATTGATCGAGGAGCCTCCAAACAAAACCATTTTGCTCCTTTTGGCCGAAGATGAAGAACAAATCATAAACACGATCAGATCCCGTTGTCAAATTTTGAATTTTCCCCCACTTGCGGAACAAGCGATTACCGATGCGCTCCTCCTAAAAGGTGTGGACCAGACCGAAGCGTTGACCATTGCCTTGGAGGCAAACGGGAATTTTAATAAAGCTTTGGACCTATTGAACAAGGATTCCGAGGATTTGGTTTTCGAAAGATGGTTTGTACAATGGGTGCGCAGCGCATTTAAGGCCAAAGGTAACAAAGCTGCGGTACAGGAACTGATCTTGTGGAGTGACGAGGTGGCCAAAACGGGACGTGAGGTGCAAAAGAAGTTTTTGAATTACTGTCTCACCATGATGCGCCAAGCACTTTTGCTAAATTATAGCGCCACGGAACTGGTACATGCGAAAATACATATGGAGGGCTTTGACCTCAACAAATTTGCTCCTTTTGTACATGAAAACAATATTTTGGATATTGTAAAGGAGTTGGAACAGGCTATTTTTCACGTGGAACGTAACGGAAATTCCAAATTGATCTTTACGGACCTGTCCATAAAACTTACAAGGCTTTTGCACGCCAAGGCCGCCTAATTTAAAATATAGTTTATGAACAATGTATTCGCGAACGCCACAGAAATCCTCTTATTATTGTTTTTGACAATTACATTTTTGCAAAGTGGAATAGATAAAATTTTAGATTGGAAAGGCAATTTGGATTGGTTGACCGGTCATTTTTCCAAATCCATTTTTAGGGGAATGGTCCCCGGACTTCTGGGAATTGTTTTGGTATTGGAAATGTTATCGGGAATACTGGCCGGTGTCGGCGCTTTTCAATTTATTGTTGATGGTGAGAGCAGTTATGGCTTTTACGGCGCCATTCTGTCGGGAATTACCTTGCTGATGTTGTTATTGGGTCAGAGGGTCGCCAAAGATTACGTAGGTGCCCAAACTATTGTTGTGTACTTGATACCTACCCTATTTTTAGTGTTTTTAATGCAATAAGACACGTTTGGAGCACGCTCCCATATATGATTAAGAATAACCCTAAATGGAAATTGATATGGGCTGCAAGAACTCTTTGGTTTCTCATACAAAATCGTTTGATTTTCGTTTTTAATTTTAATCAACTCTACTTAATCCACCACCCCAATGACATTTGAAGAAGCCGTAATCCATCGTCGCTCCGTCAGAAATTATAAAGAAGAATCCATTGATGAAGAGGTCGTGAAACATTGCCTCCAAATGGCCACTTTGGCACCCAATAGTTCCAATATGCAGCTTTGGGAGTTTTACCATATCACAAATCCTGAGGTGCTTAAAAAACTTTCGGTGGCGTGTTTGGACCAACAGGCGGCCACAACAGCCCAACAATTAGTGGTTTTTGTTACACGCCAAGATCTTCATCGGACAAGGGAAAGAGATATGCTAAAACTAGAAACCAAAAATGTCCAAAAGAATAGCCCAAGAGAAAAACAAGAGGCCCGCATAAAGAGATGGCAGCTGTATTATGGAAGGGTAATGCCATTTTTATATGCTCGTTTTTTTGGTGTGCTTGGAGTTATCAGAAAAATTATGGTAAACATAGTCGGGTTGTTCCGACCTATGGTTTACCAAGTATCCGAAAGCGATATGAATGTGGTTGTACATAAAACATGTGCACTGGCCGCCCAAACCTTTATGCTGGCCATGTCTTCCAAAGGGTATGATACCTGCCCCATGGAGGGTTTTGATAGCAAACGGGCAAAGCGCATTTTAAAATTGCCCTATGGAGCACAGATCAACATGATTATCTCGTGTGGCATTCGTGCAGAAGGCGGGGTATGGGGCGATCGCATGCGTATTCCATTTAAAGAAGTTTATACGCGTGTGTAGCCTAAGTTTCATTATTTTATTTGGTTAATCTTTTTAAAAACCTAACCCCATTTTATATGGACACAGCAAGTAACAATTCCTGTACGCAAGACCTAAACCATATTAATGTTGCCCAATCCGACCTTCGCAAGGGTTACGGTTATGGGGCGTTGGGTGTATTGTCATCCGGATTGGTTTGGCTTGTTTCTGGATCAGTGGCGTTTTTGGTCAATGGCCAAACTGCGGTTTGGACACTTTTTTTCGGCGGCATGCTTATTCATCCTTTAGGATTGTTGTTGGCTAGGTTAACCGGTGTTCCTGGTAAACATTCCAATCAAAATGCATTGGGAAAACTGGCCATGGAGGGTACATTTTTTATGCTCATGTGCATTCCTCTGGCATTGTTGCTATCTGTGCAGGAGCATACGTGGTTTTTTCAAGGTATGCTTTTGATCATTGGTGGAAGGTATTTGACCTTTACCACGCTTTACGGGATTAAGATATATTGGATATTGGGCGGGCTTTTGGGAGCTACTGCCTTTGGGTTGTTTTTCCTAAATGCATCTCCCGGCCTTTCAGCACTTAGTGGTGCCGTGGTTGAACTTGCGTTCGGTGCTTTTTTATTCACATCATATAAAAAATCAAAGGCACAAAAACAAAAAGCCCGCTCTTAAAAGCGGGCTGGTGTACAACTGAACTATAATTTTATTTTTCGTATTTATCGTTCAATATTTTTAGAATGGCATCGGTAACGTCATTTGTTTCGTCCCCATAAATAACGGAGCCCCCGTCGCCACCTCCAAGGATGTACGTGAAACCATTTGCCTCGCCATAGGCTTTTATTTCTTTTTTCACCTTTTTTACCAAGCTGTCCATCTCTGCCTGACTGGATTGCTGTAACTGCTGCTCTTCTTGTTGCAACTGTTGACCAACAAATTGCCCACGCTGTTGTAGTTGTGCGTATTCCTCTTGTGCATTTTTCTGTGACATTTTCTGCGCCTTGGTCTGAAACTGTTGCAATTCCAATTGAAAAGCTTGTGAAATACTATCTCTTTTTTTGCCCATGGCATCCGCTTTGGTTTTGAACCTGGCCTCAACATCTACTTTCTCTTGATACTCGTCCATGATTCGTACACTATCCACAAATGCGATTTTGTTCTGCTGACATGCCATGGCGGTTATGGCAATTACAAGCACTAGTAATTTTTTCATCATTAAGTTTTTATAGATGGCAAAAATAGAAAAGGTTTTCAAATAGGGATAATTAAGTTGGAACGTTCTAAAAAGTTAAAATTGGAACTATAAGCTTTTCTTATTTATAGTTTCAATTTCTATTGAGCTCACTTATGTTCTGTGCGCTCAGAAACGCCCCTCTGAAAGCGTTTCTTTTTTGGCCAATGTAATTGTCCTATTTGGTGTGAAATGAGCTGTCCAAAAGGCTTAAAACGGCCTATTGCTTCTTTTTGAGGATATAAATCAGTGAAGAGTGTTCTTTGGTGAAGATGGCACTTAAATTTGACCATAGTCCAATAAAAAAGGCTTTGATCAGATAAAGCTTGTTGCCTTTGTATTTTTCTGAAAGCATGGAAACGTAAAATGCATCGAAGAGCATGGGTCTAATCTTTACCAATTCCATTTGATGTGCAGCAAATATTTTGGCGATCGCTGTTTTTGAAAAATGCCAAAGATGCCTAGGAACATCGTAACCGGCCCAAAACGACCCATAATGGTTTGCATCAAACGATTTAAAATTTGGGACAGCGATTACCATTACGCCGTCCTCTTCCAAAAGACCCACCAAAGTTTTAATATCTTTTTCCAAATCCGGTAAATGCTCTAGTACATGCCAAAGAGTGATGGCTTGGAACCTATTAGTGTTTATCTCTTCTATTTTGGCGCTTAGCCCCACACCTTTTTTTAGAGCTAGTTCCCTAGCCTTGTTGTTGGGCTCCACCCCAAAGGCTTCAAATCCTTGTTTTTCCGCTGCAAGCACAAAATCACCTGTTCCTGCACCTATATCGAGTAGCTTTTTTGATTTATTTATCTGATTATCAACTATTTGAGTTTTATTTTTTAAATTCCTTGACTTTACTAGCTGATATAATTTGTCTGTAAATGAGTTTTTGGCATCGGTATGCGAAATATAATCCTCACTTTCGTAATATGGGTCAAGGTTTTTTGGTTGTGGTTTAGTAACCAACATATCCAGGTCTTGATCATGATGTAGTTCAAATTCTTCGCCTGAAACAGAAAAGTCTTTAGTTTTTAAAAACAAGCTCATTATAATTATCGGTGGCCAAATATTCTTTCTTCAAATCCCGAAGATAGGACAAAACCAATTCTCTTGAAACTGAATCGAACGATAAACAATCTTCTTCTGTTGCACTGAATATTTCTATGGCGATGTACCAATTTCCTATTCGTGTAGCATGGACATCCTCAAACATGGGATCCATATCGGCCGCTCGGCTTAATGCCACATCCAACGCCAAAGGAACCAGGTTTATGGTTTTGGTCGGAATCTCGACTTCGTAAAATGAAAAATAAAAGGTTTGGTCATTGATTGTAAATGGTACTTGCACATCCACGTAATAATCGTCCAGTTGATATTTTATATTTACATAATGGTAAAACTCGTCGGCATCTTTTGGGTCTTCGAAAACAAAAACTGTTTTTTTGGGCAGTCCCCTTTTAAACTTTTTCCCTTGGGTTATTTTATAGTTTTTTATAGTGGGGGCAATACGCAGTGGTATACATGAATGCAAAAACATAACCGCTAACGCAAGAAGTAGATGCTGTTTCATTTTACAAGTTGATTTGCAAATACAAATCAAAAACTGAGCCAATTACATCCAGCCAAAAAGATAACAGTTGTTCCACGTGGAACAGTTTGGCTCCTTATCGCCCCAAAAAGACTAAAAGGACGCTTATATCGGCAGGAGAAACGCCACTTATACGTGAAGCTTGTGAAATGGTCACCGGGCGAATATTCTCAAGCTTTTCTCTTGCCTCATATGAGAGTGACTTTAATTTTGAATAATCGAAATTATCCGGGATTCGGACATTTTCCAACCTCTGAAGTTTATCCGCGTTTGTCTTTTCTTTCTCTATATAACCTGAATATTTTACTTGGATCTCGGCTTGCTCCAGCACTTCGGTATCGAGCTCGTTTTCCTTCACAAATTGTGCGACAGCATCCAATTGAAGCATGTGATCCATAGTAACCTTTGGTCTTGAAAACACCTTGAATAGTTTATCCGACTGCTTTACCAAAGATGAATCGAGCCCTTCTAAAATGGGGTTGATTTCTTCCGTATTGAAACTGGTTTTCTTGAAAAAATGAACAAAAGCCTCAGACTTTTTCATCTTTTCTTCCATCCTGTTTACCCGTTCTTCTTTAGCTAAACCGATTCGATATCCCTTTGGTGTTAAGCGTAAATCTGCGTTGTCTTGGCGTAGCAATGTTCTATATTCCGCCCTTGATGTGAACATACGATAAGGTTCCTCCGTCCCTTTGGTAATCAAATCATCGACTAAAACCCCAATATATGCCTCATCTCTTTTAAGTACAAAAGGTTCCTTTTCGTTAATTTTAAGATGAGCATTTATCCCGGCCATTAACCCTTGGGAAGCCGCTTCTTCATAGCCAGTTGTGCCATTAATTTGTCCTGCAAAATAAAGGTTGTTCACCAACTTGGTTTCAAGGGTATGCTTTAATTGTGTTGGAGGAAAATAATCGTACTCGATTGCGTAACCAGGTCTAAAAAACTTTACATGCTCGAATCCCTTTACGGATTTTAAAGCTTTATATTGAACATCTTCGGGCAACGAGGTTGAGAAGCCATTTACATAAACTTCCACAGTATTCCAACCCTCGGGCTCAACAAATATTTGATGAGAATCTTTATCTGCAAAACGATTGATCTTGTCCTCAATAGAGGGGCAATATCTGGGCCCTATACTTTTAATCCTACCATTGAACATTGGAGACCTTTCAAACCCTTCTCGCAATAAATCGTGAACCAATTTACTCGTATGCGTCATGTAACAATCTCTCTGTTCAGTAAGAACCGGTGTGTTTAAATACGAGAATTTTTCCGGCTGTGAATCTCCTGGCTGGGGAATCATTTTGGAGTAATCCAGGGACCTTCCATCCACTCTTGGCGGTGTTCCAGTTTTCATTCGTCCACTATCGAAACCAAGGTCAACTAACTGTTCAGTAATACCTGTCGCTGCTTTCTCGCCAGCTCTTCCTCCTCCCAATTGTTTTTCCCCGATGTGGATCAACCCATTTAAAAAAGTTCCATTGGTCAAAACAACCGCCTTGCCTCTAATTTCGAGCCCAAGACTTGTTTTTACGCCCACTACTTTATCCCCTTCAATCAACAAACCATTTACCATTTCCTGATAAAAATCGGCATTTGGTGTATTCTCCAAAGCCATGCGCCATTCCTCAGCAAACCGCATTCTGTCGTTCTGTGCTCTTGGACTCCACATAGCGGGGCCTTTGGATTTGTTCAACATTTTAAATTGAATGGCCGACTTGTCCGTGATGATGCCGCTATATCCGCCCAATGCATCTATTTCTCGAACAATTTGACCTTTTGCAATTCCACCCATTGCAGGGTTGCACGACATTTGCCCAATCGTTTGTAGGTTCATAGTGACCAGCAAAGTGCTTGAGCCCATATTCGCGGCGGCAGCGGTAGCCTCCGCCCCAGCGTGTCCTCCACCAACAACAATTACGTCATATTCCTTTTCAAACATAGCTATGGTTCCACGTGGAACATTTTAATTTTTTCATCTTCCTTTTTGCGCATTAACTCTTTTTCGGCAACCGTTTTATCTTTATATCCAGTAAGGTGCAACACCCCATGGCTCATTATTCTGCGTAGCTCATCCAAAAAATCTTCCTTAAACTTTTTAGCGTTTTCTTCAACACGCTCGGTAGAAATAAAAACGTCGCCAGAAATAACCGATCCATCTGTATAATCGAAAGTAATGATGTCCGTTAACGTATCGTGATTCAAGTACTCCTTGTTCAATTGTAACAAGTAATCATCTGTGCAGAAAATATAATCGATCTGACCCACCGAATAATCTTCTGAATCTACTACCCTAGTTATCCAATCTGAATACTTGGGTTTGTTCTCTAAAACAAAATCACTTTTAAAATGAAAATCAATCATTATCGAAATAAACCTTTACCTTCTTTTCAAAATTTTGGCGCAAAGGTAGTGCTTGTCTATTTAATATTTCAATGCTATTTCTATAATCCCGAAGGAGCTCCGGTCGTGTAGTAATGGGGTTATCGAATCTTTTAATGCTAGTGCTACTTTCCCTTTCTTTTTTCTCACCTTGTTCCATAGCTGCATTTTCGAGCTTCATCAATTGATGTTGAATGTTGTTAGCCTTACTCTGGGTGCGTTCCGTAATACCGTTCTGCAATAGGTCATTCTCAAATTCTTCCATTAAGTGAACCAGCTTTTTAGCGAGATTTTTATCAGACTCTTGTAACATATCCTCTAATTGCTGTTCCAACTTTTCCCTTAAATATTGCTGTTCCTTATAAATTTCGTAAACCTCGTTCAGGTCCATTTCACCAATACCATTGCCTCCCTCTTGCTCGCCTTTTTGCTCCTTCCTCTCAGAACTTCCCGTAGAACCAGATTCTCCTTTCTCTCCTTTGTTTCCCCTACCTTGGCCGCCTGCATTCCCCTCTTCTTGACCGCCACTACTCTTACCGGACTCCTGGCCTTCACTTTGGGATTGTTGTCCCTGTTTACCACTCCCGTTCATTTTTTCCTGGATATCCTTTTGCCCTTGAATGATATCCGGTAATTGAAAATCCTGACCAGACCCCTTACCCTGTCCGGGTTGCATATTTTGTTGCATATTATCCAGCACATTGGCCAAAAAATCAGCCAATGCATTTGTGGCATTAATAACATATTGCTGATAAGATGCTCCTTGATAAACCTGATTTTCGGCTATACTTTCCAATGATTTGTCTATGTTATAATACACTTCGGTTATTTGCTCATTAACAAATTCGGACAATTCTGCCCTCCGCAGTGAAAGCGCAAATAGACTATCATCCACATGTTCGAACAACCTACGTAAGTTTTGTTGGCTTTTTACTGTTCTTGAAAATTGAGAAATGTCAACATCGGCGTTCTGAATGTTATCGTATAGATTTTCTTGTTGAAAAGAAAATGTTACCAAATTATCCAATATTTGCCTTAACATTTCCGCGTCCTCAGCATCTGTTTCACCTCCGGCGGAGCTGGCGCTGGATTTCATGGACTGGCTCATTTCTTTCATTTTCTGGGCTGCGGACTTTTGCTTTTTGGAAGCGTTGCTTCCAGCTTGTTGTCTCTCTTCCGTTTGAGAAGATTCTTCCAATCCTTGATGCTTATTAATTTCATCTAGCGCCTCCTCTTGATCCTGTTTAATAGCATCTGTCTTTTTCTTATCCGTACCTAAGTCCAATGGTTTTTGAAGCTTATCATTGTCCTTCTCCAGGTCTCGAATCTCGTTTTCCAGCTCCTTAAATTCATCATTTAATCTGTTCTGATCTTTGTCACTAAACTCCTGACCCAATTTTAATTCCGACAATATTTCTTGCCTCTTGGCCAGTTGTTCAAGATTATTAGCTATTTGATTGGCTTTCTCAGTAACGTAGTACTTTTTGGTCAATTCCAAGATCTGTTCGAGGTTCCTTGCATTCTTACTTTGATTTTTACCTAGCTCCTCCAGCCTGTTCTGAAACTCTTCCTTTTCTAATTTTTCAGCAATTTTATTTAATTCTTCCAAAAGCTCGGCATTCTTCTTAGCCTCTGCCTCTTGTCGTTCCAAACGTTCCTGAAGCATTTTTTTAAGCTCAGTATCCTGCGAACTTTTCTCTATACTTTTGTTCAAATCATTGCTGAATTTTTGCATCAGCTCTTCCTGTTGTTTTTGCTTGTTCAAAAAATTCTTTATCTGGTTTTTCTCTTCATAATTAAGCGCCTTTTCCTCCTTTTGTAAATTAGAGATCTCGGACAGTATATCTTCTTGCTTCTTATATTCTTCCAATGTATTATCCAACTTTTTCAAAGTAGTGCTATGATGCTCCATCTCCCTGTCTATCAACTCTTTATCACTATATATAGTGGCATTAAACGTAGCGCTTTTTGTCACCTTGCCGCCTCTAATTCCATCATTATCAACAATTTCGAAAAACAGCTTGTACTGTTTACCACTTTCCAATGCCAATCCAGAAGGAAAAGTGTAGTAAAACTGATATACATTGCTATTTGGCTTTTCCAAAGACAAGCGTTGCTGGTTTTCTAAATCATCCGTTGGGTAAACCACTAAACGAATATCACTTATCCCATGATCATCGGCCGCTTCCCCAACAAAATATGATTCGTTCGGGTTCAATGAATCCATTACTTGATCTACTTGTACCGTAGCTTTTTGATCTTTGATCACGTTTAAACGATACGAGAGTTTTTCAAAATCCTTAACCCTCTCATTGGATGTCCGCAGTTCATAATCATAATCGTTAAATATTTTTCTATCAATATTAAATAGATCACCATCTTTTTGAAAAGCAAGGACTGTATCCATAGCTATCATCTTTATGTTTTCCACATAGTTTCCCAAAATATTCCATGTCACCTTGGTGCCTTCCGGGATATCCGCATTCCCAGTACCGCTAACCTTCTCAGACACCCGGTTTAAATACTTTGGAAAATCCAACTCCAACGTAAAATCCACCAATGTTGGAGTCCTATAACTATTTACAGTGTATGTTCTGGAATTCCATCCATTAGCAGAAAAATAGAACTTTGAACTTAATACTGGCGCTTGAAAAGTATATTCATAAAAATCGTTCTTTTTCTGCATTAACAACGGCTCATTATTAACAACGATTTCCACTTGATCGGGACGAACTTCGCCAACCGTTCTAACCTGGATTAGTAAGGCTTGGCTGTCCATAACCTCTAATGTGCTGTTCAATAAAACAAATGAAAAAGGTGCAGGTCTCTCAAAGGCGGTGTCGTATTGCACAACCCTTTTATGGGAGTTGAAAAACGACACCAAATCTCCTGTTAACCAAATAAAAACTAAAAGCATAAGGGGTATTACCACATATTTTGCATACCTATAGCTTTCTCTATAATCCACTGCTTTTGTGAAGGGTACCGGCTTTAGTTGTTCGGATCTTTGATCAATACTGGCCAACAACAATTCTGTTTTTTCATTGTTATCCGATAGTTCCAATAAATTATAGAGTTTATCTCCTACCTCTGAAAAATGTGACCCAATAAGTTTAGAGGCGTCTTTTGTATCAATTCCATTTCGGATTTTAAAAAGATACAGCAAAGGAACCACTATATAACGGTACAATAAATACAGCTCCACCAAAATAAAAACACAGAACAGCACCATTCTCCAAGCATTATCCAACCAGAGCCAGTATTCAAATCCAACAACAACAAACCAAAAAATTGTTCCCAAGCTTAAAAACAAGAACAAACCTTTAATCAATTCTTTAGCATAAAATCGTTTAGTGAAGTCCTCTAACTTATCTAATATGTGCTGATATCCATTCACAATAATGCATTTGTCTTACCAAATTACCTGATCCTTAGTAAACCAACAGAAAAATTTTGTTAAACCTTACTCTTTTCCAATTATCCGAACTACAGAAAGCAAGCATCCAAAATCTTTCCAATTCGTGTGGGGGAACGTATCTTTGCGAGTAAATTTAACACTGTTATGAGTCAGAAAGTACGTGTCCGTTTTGCACCTAGTCCCACCGGCCCCCTTCACATAGGAGGCCTGCGAACCGCATTGTTCAATTATTTGTTCGCCAAAAAAAACAATGGCGATTTTATACTTCGTATAGAAGATACCGATCAGAACAGGTTCGTAGAGGGTGCCGAACAATATATTATAGACTCCTTAAACTGGTCCGGAATTCCCTTTGATGAGGGCCCAGGCAAAGAAGGTGCTTTTGGTCCATATCGTCAAAGTGAACGAAAACATCTCTACAAACAATATGCTCTTGATCTTATCGCAAAAGATAAGGCCTATTACGCTTTTGATACCCCGGAAACCTTAAATCATCACAGAAAAGACCATGAGGCCAAAGGCAAAACATTTATTTATAATTGGCATAACCGTCTAAAACTGACCAATTCCCTATCTCTATCCCCGGAAGAAGTAAAGTCGAAAATTGATAATGGTAAGGATTATGTTATTCGATTTAAATCGCCGGAGAACCAACAACTCATTCTCAACGATAGCATTAGAGGTGAAATCAAAATAGACACCAATATTCTGGATGACAAAGTTTTGTTTAAAAGTGATGGTATGCCCACATACCATTTAGCCAATATCGTTGATGATCATCTAATGGAGATTTCCCATGTGATCCGTGGTGAAGAATGGTTGCCCTCTTTGGCATTGCACCAACTTCTTTATGATGCATTTGGTTGGAAGGCACCCGAATTTGCACACCTACCATTGATCATGAAGCCAGTAGGGAAAGGGAAATTGAGCAAGCGTGATGGAGAAAAGGGAGGTTTTCCTGTATTCCCACTAAGCTGGAACCAATCTGTGGGTTATAAAGAAGCTGGTTTTTTTCCCGAGGCAGTGATCAACTTTTTGGCGCTTCTCGGTTGGAACCCTGGAACCGAACAAGAAATATTCAGCCTACAAGAATTGGTAAACGCTTTTTCGCTGGAACGTGTAAATAAGTCGGGTGCGCGTTTCGATCCAGAAAAAAACAATTGGTATAATCAGCAGTGGCTACAAAAAAAGAGCGACGATGAACTCGCCCAACTATTTACTGTAAATCTTGAATCCAAAGGAATTTCCGCAAATTCCAGTTACATAAAACAGGTAGTTTATTCGATAAAAGAGCGTGCTGTATTTGTAAAGGATTTTTGGGAACTATCCGATTATTTCTTCACGGCGCCCACCATTTACAACGAAAAAGCGGTAAAAAAGCAATGGAAAGAGGATACGCCGGACATTATGAAGGGAGTAATTGATATACTAAAAGGTATAAACGACTTTGAATCTGCCATAGTAGAAGAAAAGGTTAAGGCTTGGATAGGACAAAAAGAACTTTCGTTCGGTAAGGTTATGCCTCCGCTGCGTTTGGTGATCGTTGGAGATATGAAAGGGCCGCATCTATTCGACATTATGGCTTTAATCGGTAAAGAAGAAAGTGTAAAACGCATAAGTACGGCTATTGAACAACTTTAGATTTTCAGGAACTGTAACAATATTCAATAATTGACTACTAATACATTGGTCGAGTTTTGTAATTTCCATTTCTAACATAAAATCTAAACACTATGGGCAACTATTTACTAATACCTATTGCGTTTGTCGCGCTTATTATTTTATTCAAATTTATCTTTATTGTTAAACAACAGACTGCAGTTCTAATTGAAACATTCGGCAAGTTTACCAGTGTTAGACACTCTGGCTTTCAACTAAAAATCCCATTAATCCAACGTATCGCCGGCAGACTGAGCCTAAAGATCCAGCAGCTGGACGTAATCGTTGAGACCAAAACATTGGACGACGTTTTTGTAAAGTTGAAGGTGTCCGTGCAATATGTTGTAATCAGAGAAAAAGTATACGAAGCATTCTATAAATTGGAATATCCGCATGATCAAATTACCTCTTATGTTTTTGATGTTGTGCGTGCAGAAGTTCCAAAAATGAAGCTGGACGACGTTTTCGTCAAAAAAGATGATATCGCCATCGCGGTAAAATCAGAATTGCAAGATGCCATGCTCGAGTATGGATACGATATAATAAAGACCCTCGTTACCGACATTGATCCAGATGCGCAGGTAAAAGCCGCAATGAACCGAATAAATGCATCGGAGCGCGAGAAAATTGCAGCACAGTTTGAAGGTGATGCCCAACGTATCCTTATAGTAGAAAAAGCTAAGGCCGAAGCAGAAAGTAAGCGTTTGCAAGGTCAAGGTATAGCCGACCAACGAAGGGAAATTGCACGTGGACTGGAAGAATCTGTTGAAGTATTGAACAAAGTGGGCATAAATTCCCAGGAAGCATCTGCATTGATTGTTGTTACCCAACACTACGATACCTTGCAGGCCATTGGTGAAGAAACCGACACTAACCTGATTCTATTACCCAACTCCCCTCAAGCGGGTAGCGATATGTTGAACAATATGGTGGCATCCTTTACGGCAAGTAACCAAATCGGAGAGGCCATGAAACGTAAACAAAACGAAAAAGATTCGGGCACAACCGAATAACTCTTTGTAATGAACAATAAAAAAGGCTCCCAATCGGGAGCCTTTTTTGTGCTGGTTACCAAATTCTAACCTAACTTTCTAAGCAATTTTTTTGCCACCAAAGAGATTGCGATTTTTTGGAACAATGGAGCCAAACCTCCCAATATATTGGCTGGGTAAAATTCCTCTTTGGTATTCTGTACCGCTAATTTTACCTTTTCCTCGTGTATCTGCCTTTGTAACTTTAGGATTTTAAGGTCTCGGTCTATCTCTTCAAAAGATGTGTATTCGGTATGCATCATAACTCATCAAAATAAAATTTAGAAAATCGTTTTAAAAGTGGCTTTTCTATCCTTTTTCTGAGAATAAAAAGAACAATACCTATCAGTACATAAAAGCATCCTACCAATAAAAAGCCCGTTGCGGTATTGCCCGTCCATGATCCCAACCAAAAAGCAGCGCTTATCGATAAAAACAAAAGGGCAATGGATGCAAAGCCACCTATAAACAATGCCTTTGTGGCCATAGTGATTCCTTTCATCATGGACTTAAAACTCTGCAGTCTGTATAGGTCCAGGCTGTTTTTTAGGTAGTTCTTCACACCATCCTCTACATAACCCACTTGCTCTTTAATGTCTTCGAATGCCATATATTACTTTTGAAGTTGGGCATTCTTTTCTCTAAGGTCTTCCAGCTTTTTCTCCAATGCTACTAAAATATCATCGGCCTTATAGCTCATATTGGAAAGGGTATCCTCCAATTTTTCCTCAAATTCAACTTTTTTGGCATCCGCCGTTTTAGAGAACTCATCCTTGGCGTTGTGAAGACTTTGTGCAAGATCGTCTTTGGCCTTAACGGCACTTTTTTTAATTTTCTTTCTGGTTTTCTTTCCTTTGTCCGGAGCATATAAAATTCCTATTCCGGCACCCACAACGGCTCCGGTTAATAATGCGGTTAATACGTTTCCAGTGTTATTTGACATAATGTTATCTATTTTTAATTAAACTTTGTTTTAACAAACCAATCAATCTGATGAACAATTGATTTATTCCAAAATTAAAGCGCCAAAAGAACGATGATCGATTCAATCGCTCTAATCCTTGACGCTTTAGATAACTTTTGACAAAATATTAAGAATAAAGCCTTTTAAGCAACCATAGTGGTTCACATCATGCAAATAGATTCCAGAAAAACAAAACGCTTGCAAAACGCAAATAAAAAGCAGCTTTTTGATAAGGTAACTCAATGGACAACAAGTACAGAATAAATAAGTCTTATACTATCCTTTTTGCTCCAATTTGGCCCAAGTGTCCCTTAAAGTAACCGTTCTGTTGAACACCAACTTTTCTGGAGTGGAATCTTTATCAACATTAAAATATCCCATACGTTGAAATTGCATTTGGTCTCCAACTTGTGAATCTTTGAGACTCGGCTCCAAATAACCTGTTACCTTTTGTAATGAATTTTGATTAAGAAAATCGAAAAAATCCTTGTCCTTATGACCATCTGGTGTTGGGTCCGTGAACAAACGATCGTACAATCTAACCTCTGCTGTAATGGCATGTGGTACAGAGACCCAGTGTAAAGTTCCTTTCACTTTTCGAAGACTTTCTTCGGTGCCGGAGCCACTTTTGCTTTTTGGGTCGTAAGTACATTGCACTTCGGTAATATTACCTTCGTTATCCTTTGTGCAGGTTTCGGCTTTAATAATGTATCCATTCTTTAAACGTACTTCACCACCAAGTTTTAACCTAAAGAATTTTCTGTTGGCCTCTTCTCTAAAATCTTCCTGTTCTATATAAATTTCCCTGGAAAATGGTACTTGTCGACTTCCTGCGGACTCATCCTCCGGATTGTTCTCGGCCACCAACCATTCTTCTTTTCCTTCTTCATAGTTGGTGATAACCACTTTTAATGGGTTTAAAACACCCATGACCCGTGGTGCAATTTTATTTAAATGCTCCCTTACACAAAAATCCAATAACGAGACATCTACCACGTTTTCCCTTTTGGCAATACCAATGATATCCGCAAAATTTCTAATGGACTCAGGTGTAAAACCTCTTCTTCGCAATCCAGAAATTGTTGGCATTCTTGGGTCGTCCCACCCGGAAACAACACCCTTTTCCACTAATTGCAGCAGTTTACGCTTGCTCACAACGGTATGGCTTAGGTTCCTACGGGCAAATTCCCGTTGTTTTGGCCTAAGTTTATTGGAAGATACCACTTGGTCTAAAAACCAATCGTAGAGTTCTCTGTGGGGCAAAAACTCCAATGTACACAAAGAATGAGATACTTGTTCAATATAATCGCTTTCGCCATGCGTCCAGTCGTACATGGGATATATACACCAATCGGTATTTGTTCTGTGATGTGCTTTGTGTAAAATTCGGTACATTACCGGATCACGCATCAACATATTGGAAGATGCCATGTCAATCTTAGCCCTAAGAACATGTTCCCCGTCTTTAAACCGTCCCTCTTTCATACCTTTGAAAAGCTCTAAATTCTCTTCAACGGAACGATTTCTGTACGGACTTTCCTTACCTGGTTCGGTAGGTGTACCTTTTTGTTCGGCAATTTGTTCGGAAGTTTGGCTATCTACATAAGCCTTTTTCTCCTTAATCAAGTATACGGCCCAATCGTACAACTGCTGAAAATAATCGGATGCATAACACTCTTTGTCCCATTTAAAACCGAGCCATTCCACATCGTTTTTAATCGCTTCAACATACTCTTTCTCCTCCTTGGCCGGATTAGTGTCGTCAAAACGCAAATTAACAGGTGCGTTGTACCGTAATCCCAATCCAAAATTGAGACAAATGGAACTTGCATGTCCAATATGCAAATATCCATTGGGTTCAGGAGGAAATCGGAACCTTAAATCGTTCTTTACATAACCTTTTGTTAGGTCTTCCTCGATAATGTGTTCTATAAAATTGAGCGATCTAGCTTCTTCTGACATACCCTTGATTTGATGCGCAAATGTAGTAAAATCCCATGTTGATAGCTATTTTTAGTGCATCTGTGTATACAAAGTAGGCATTTTCACAACAGATTTTCAGCGACCTACAACAATATCTTTCCATTCGTCGAAAATAGAATCATATTTGTTATTGGATTACTATATGAAAAAGAGACGCCTGAACACCGTCTTTTGAAAGAATTACTATTAAGGGGCACAAACTAACAGGGCTATATGGCCCATAACCTCTTAAAATCTAACGGTGATGAAAAAAAGTAATTCAACAAATAGCATTTTAGTTCTGGCCTTGGCTTTTGTGCTATTTGGTACCCTGAGCGTACACGCTCAAATTCTCAACAAACCTGTACCCGCAGACAACCCCAACCTAGCCGGAAACTCCGCTTGGACCGCGGTTTGTGCATCGGCAGGTTTTAACGAATACTTCGTAAACTTTACTTGGCTACCGCCCATGGTGGACAGTAGCAACGAATTTATCCTTGAATTATCGGATAGCGATGGATACTTTTCTTCACCTACCGAACTTGCCAGGGTTAGCGACAAAAACGGAACTTTTGATTTTGAGTTTGAGTTTGCCCTGCCAACGAACATAAGAGGTGACAACTTTAAAATGAGGGTACGCAGCACCAGCCCGGCCAAGACCAGTCCGCCGTCTGATGCATTTTCCATGTACTTTATCGACTATAATTCACCATTGCTAATTAGTGAGAACGGGAGCGGAACCATCCCTTCCGGAGGCCAGATTCAAATCTGTGGGGGAGGATCGGTAACCTTAAAGCCGCACAATATCCCAAATGCAGATTCTTATATCTACAATTGGTATCGAAGCGGTACACTACTTCCTCAAAAATCAGAGAGCATCACCGTTTCTGATCCTGGAATGTACTACGTAGAATTGGATTATGGCAATTGTTCGGGCTCGGCCAACACCTTGTCCAATACCATAGAAATAACAACTGGAACCAGTTCTGGGCTTGCTATTAACGGAGCCAGTTCCATTGAGGTTTGTCCCGGTGCAACACATCTTTTGGAGGCGAACATTAGCGGAATGGGATATACCTATACCTGGTATAAAAACGGAAATATAGTCAGCGGCCCTACGGTTGATGGTAGCTCGTATACAGTAAATGCCAACATCTCAGGGTTTGAAGGTTCTTATGTTGTAGAAATAGAAGGTTCCGGAATATGCAAAGAATCCTCTAACGCAGTTGTTGTTTCCAATTCAGGTTCTTTTGATATCACTTTGGACCATGAAGAAAATATTGTTTTGCTTCCGTCTCAGAATAAAACCTTATCCGTAAGTACCACCGCGACCAATGCTACCTATCAATGGTATAAAAATGGTTCGCCCATTACCGATGCAACCAATAGTTCTTTGGATATTGATACTGTGGGTGAGTACTATGTAGAAGTAACCGAAAATGGTGGTCCGTGTACCCCGGCACCTTTGGCTTCCGCTACTACAACAGTGGTTTCGCCAGAATCCTTTGAACTCGTAATCGACTATGTGGGCACTTACACTTCTTGCGCCAGTACCGACGCAACCATGAGCTTAACGACTATAAATGCAGTTGGCGAAAACGGCTCCAAAACAGATGTTACGGCCGATCTACATAGTTCTTTCAGTTACCAGTGGAAGCAAGAAGGTACCAACATAGCTGGGGAAAACTCCAAAACTATCACCATATCCGATCAAGAGGGCAACGGAAATTATACCTTATTTGGATCTATAGACGCTTTTGATGCTATTTCCAATGGACTTGAAGTTCAACTAGCTTCGAATGAATCCTTGGTAATAACCGCAAATAGCACGGTGCTCTGTGAAGGAGGAGAAGCTATTGTATTAAATAGTGGATTGGATCTTACCGACCAAGCCTTTGAATGGCAAAAAGATGGTACCGTAGTAGATACGGCTTCTGAAGCACTTACCGTAACCGCTGCCGGTGTATATCAATTGATCATAAACACAAATGATTGTCCATTGATTTCCAATGAGGTGACCATAACTAATTTTGATGAGTCTTTACTGGTACTGGATAAATCCAAAGACCTCATCATAATCGAAGGGGAAACCGAAACAATTACCGCTAGCGGTGCCGACTCCTATGAGTGGTACGATGCTGGCAACAACCTAATATCATCCAGTAATTCTTACGATTTTACAGAAGAAGGAGAATACTTGCTAATTGCCAGCTTTGGTACATGTACCCTTAGCAAGGTGATCACAATAACCTATAGGGATATGTTTGCCATACCGAACGTTATAACTACGAACGGTGATGGAATCAACGACCTATGGGTTTTGCCGAACACTTATTCCAGAGACCCCAACGTTCTCGTTACCATATTTAATGAGCGCGGAGAACAGGTATTCAGCCAAGCCGGCTACGAAAATAATTGGCCTCAATCCACCACATCCTTTAACAAACAGAGCATGATTTTCTATTACAAGATCACGCGAGGTGGTAAAAGCCTTAAACAAGGAACTATCACAGTTATTAAATAAGCAGCAATGCAAATCAACAAACCTCTACTATTACTAACTTTCTTGCTACTTGCCTTCTCACCAACGAGAGGACAGGAAGAGGAAGTGTACGTACCCTATAACGTGCCTTCTCAAAACCTTTTGAAGTTCAATCGATTTTTGTTGAACCCCACCTTTTCCACGGTTCGGGAAGACAAGTCGTACATCAATCTATTCCATAGAAACCAATCAGTATCTTTTGATGACAACAACCAGGTTTACTTCTTGAGCTATAGTGGTAGAGTTAGCGATAGAAGTGGTGTGGGTTTAAGCTTGTTCACCAACAGGGAAGGGCTGTTCAACAATTTTGGTGTACATGCCAACTACGCCTATGGTGTTAGGTTAAGCACCAACAGTACTTTTACTTTTGGTGCCAATGTTAGCTACTACCAAAGTGCATTCAACCGCGATCGAGTAAACTCTGTCGAAGTAGACCCTTTCTTGGATACTTTGGAAAGTAGCTCCTTGGTAAGCTTTCAACCAGGATTCAACTTCTCCATTGGTAAATTCGATATTGGTGGCTTTGCAGAGAACCTTTTCGATTATAATCTTAAAACCAGCGAATCGGTAACCGATTTTAACGAAAAAACCTATTCCGGTCACTTACAATATACCCATCAGTTCGAAAACGGAACAGGTATTATGGAGCAGGCCCGTTTAATGCCATTGGCAAGGGTGCGCAAAATAGGTGAAGAAGAAATTACCCTTGGTGGTAACCTTATCTTGGATTTGCCAAAACTAGGGTGGGTGCAAGCTGGCTACGATGACTTTTATGGTGCATCGGCAGGTTTAGGATTTAACCTTACCAAAAATATATCGCTGGGTTATACAGTAGAAAAAGGATTGTCCAACGAGTTCGAAAACTTTGGGGTCACCCACGAAATCTCTCTCGCCTATTCCTTTACCCCCAATCTAACGGAAGACAGGGTAATGTTGGAAAAAGAAGGAGAAGACTTAGTGTCGAACGAAGAAGATGTACCCCAGGACAGTTTAAGCATTACCGATAAAGACCTAGAAATAGCCCAATTAAAAGATAAATTGGCAGAAAACGATGCCATTCTCGATGAATTGCTCATGCGTCAAGATTCCATAGAATCCAACCGTAGGCAAGATCTTGAAAAACGCTTTGAGACCGTTATGAAGATGGTTCAGCGCGAAACCCGTGGACAAAACCCGGAGCTGGAGGAAAAGGCCAAAGAAGTGTACTTCGCCAATATGGACAGTGCCGATATCGTAACAAGAAAAAAGCAACCGCTTGCCAACCATGGTCTATCCAATACTACAGCTACCAAAAAGGTAATAAAGATCAACGAGGCAAAAGATAATACCAATAAGGCCTATGCCTCAACTGCAAGGGCAAAACAGGACAGAACCTATAGAAATACAAAAAACAATAAAGTAAAATTCAAAGCTCATGTTGTTCCAAATGTGGAAAGCGGACATTACTTGATCGCCAATGTGTTTAGGGACAAGGACAACCTGCATTCTTTTATAGAAAAACTACAGGCACAAGGCATTGAGGCCGATTACTTTGAAAATCCGAAAAACGGACTCAACTATGTCTATATCGCCGAGTTTAACGACAAGAAAGAAGCCTTACATGCCTATCGCACAAAAATGAACGGAACTTACCAAGGAGACGCCTGGGTAATGAACGTAAACGGAGGAAACTCGCCAATTGCTGGATACAATGAAGAAAGCAATACTAAAAAATCCAAATATGGAAATAGCTTATTGTCCAAAAACATCGCAGCAAATTCTGGAGGAAAACGCCATGTGGTAATAAGAACCCATTCTGGAGAAGGATTGCCCGAAGGGTATTACATTATTGCCAATGTGTTCGAAAACTCTACAAGCGCGAAAGAATTTGTTAAAGAACTAAATGCCAGAGGACTACATGCCAGTTACTTTATAAGCCCCCAGGACAAGCACAGGTATGTGTACTTAAAGAAACACGATACTTGGAGCAATGCATTGACCTCTTACTATACCAAACTCAACGCATCGTATGAAGACGATATGTGGATCATGCGAATAAAACCAAACACAACCATTTAACCACCACGCTTATGAAAGTATCACTACTCAGGTGGGGCATAACTACTTGTTTACTCCTGTTTGCATACGCGGGATTTTCTCAAGTAAAAAACGATTTCGATGTTCGTTACGCAAACGAAATTAGGGGAGACCTTACGTTTATTGCCAATAATATAGTAAACCGGGACTCCAACAATAGAGATCCGGAAGATCCATATAATAGCACTGGTTCAAGCTCCAGTTACAACGATGACCTCAACATGCAATATATTGATGTTGATGGCGACCCTAGTACCTTTAGCTCAAGTAGTGCAACTTTGGCAGTACCAGATTCGGATTGTTCAAGAATTAGATATGCGGGACTATATTGGTCTGCCGTTTATAGAGATAACAACCGTCGTACGGATTTTGACGAAATCAAGTTTAGGGTGCCAGGTGCCGGCTACGTAGATCTAACTGCCGATGAAATTCTTTTTGATGGTAATGGAGATTCCGATTTCGGCAGCTACGCTCCATATGCCTGCTATAAAGATGTAACATCCATATTAACGGGCTTGACCAATCCAGATGGAGAATATACCGTGGCCAATGTACGGGCCAGTTCGGGAGATAACGTTACTGGAGGCGTTTCCGGAGGTTGGTCTTTAGTGATCGTTTATGAAAACCCTA
The DNA here is from genome assembly GCF_041224615.1 of Allomuricauda sp. XS_ASV26. Classification (NCBI taxonomy): domain Bacteria; kingdom Pseudomonadati; phylum Bacteroidota; class Flavobacteriia; order Flavobacteriales; family Flavobacteriaceae; genus Allomuricauda; species Allomuricauda sp. XS_ASV26. The sequence goes on from NZ_JBGFGK010000033.1 coordinate 384,058, forward strand.
CCTATCCAGGAAAATACATCACTACTTTTGACGGATATGCCGGTATTAAATCCGGAGAAACGGTAGATATTCCCTTTAGCGGATTTACCACTTTGCCAGCACCTTTCCCGGTAAACGCAAAACTTGGTGTAGCCGCCTTGGAAGGAGATAACCGTATTACCGGGGATCGACTGTCCATTAGAGCAGATAGCAATGGGTCTTTCACCACATTGTCTAACACGGCAAATCCATCCAATAACTTTTTTAATAGTAATATTACCAACGAAGGGGTAATTCAAACCAATCGTAACCCCAATAGTATCAACACCTTGGGTTGGGACGTAGATCTGTTCACCATACCAAACCCGAGCCGGTCCGTAATACCCAACGGAGAAACAGGGGCAACATTAAGAGCTTCGTCTTCACAAGATAAATACGATATTTTCTTCACCTCCTTGGATGTGGAGATCATTGAACCATCTATCAACTTGGCCAAAACCGTCGAGGATATAGGTGGTAACGATATTACTGGACAAGGTGTGCACCTAGGTCAATATCTGGATTATGTGCTTACTTTCCAAAACGTAGGAAACGACGATGCCACAAATTATACCATAAGGGACGTTCTTCCCATAAATGTGACCTTGGACGAATCCAGTATAACCATGCCCTCTGGGGTAACCTATACCTTCGATCCTGCAACCAGAACCATAGTTTTTACCATTCCCGATGATATTGTTGAGGAAGGAGATCCACCAGCAGTTATCCGTATGCGGGTACAAGTGGCCGAAAACTGTTTCGACTTTATCGATGCCTGTACGGATATCATTCAAAATTTGGCATATTCCACTTATCAGGGTGTTTTGAACTCAAACCAAATTACCGATGACCCCAGTGTTTACGATTTTGATGGTTGTGGATTTGGTTCTCCTGGTGCCACAAATTTCTTGTTGGACGACCTTAGCGCGTGTAACTTTAGTAGGACCGTACAACTCTGTGGTGAGGATGTATTGTTGAACGCGGGAGATAACTTTGACAACTACATTTGGTACCGCGACGAAAACGGTAACAATCAAATTGATATAGGAATCGATACGGTTATTACCGATGCCGATTCAGATACGGATCCCAGTACCATGTTGGTTACCGAAGTGGGCACTTATATTGTGGACAAGCAAGTGGCCGACCCATGTAAAGACTTTCAAGAAATAATTACCGTAGAATTGTTTGGTTCGGTTCAATCTAACCCAATTACAGCCTTGATCAACGACCCATCGAACAGCATAGATGGTGATATTGAAATATGCCCCAACGACGGTAGTGAACTGCCCGAAATTTTCTTGTGTGGACTTAACGATACAGAACTTCTACAGATCAACATTCCCGATGCTACACGAATCGATTGGGAACAACTGGACGAATCTAGCTGTGGAGACCCCGTAGATGGTTGTGCTAACACAAATACCGGTTGTACGTGGAATGTGGTTCATGCCGGAAACGATTTCTTGGCTTCGGACACTGGCCAATATAGATTGGTTATCTATTATGAGGATGGATGCTTCAGTAGATTCTATTTCAATATTTACAAGAATCCCTTGGATCCGAGATACACCAGCAGCGATATTATATGTGATACCGATGGAAACATCACCGTTACCAATGTCCCTTTGACTTATGAGTTCCAATTGGTGAACCAGACCACAGGAACGATTATAGCTCCTTACCAATCCAGCCCCAGCTTTACTGTTGATACCAACGGTGCCTACATGGTGGAAATAAGACAACAAGGAGTAACCGATGGTTGTATTTTTGTGTTGGACAATATCGGTATTCTGGATAGGGATTTCCAGGTAGATGTTGTTCCCCAGGACACCGATTGTAACGGATTGGGAGAAATTGCCATCTCCGTTCTCAATGTTGAGGCGCAATATTACTACGAAATTTCAAGTGGAGGCACCGTGGTGGATACCCACGGACCAACCAACGATAACAATTACACTTTTGAAAATCTGAACGATGGTGTTTACGACGTCACCGTAACCACAGATGATGGTTGCGACTATACCGAACAAGTTACCATTAACGATTTGACAGACCTAGAACTTACCGCGCGAATTTCACAACACATAACCTGTCGAGAAGGTAATATTCTAATGGAGTCATCAGGAGGAAAGACTCCACACACATATGCCATATGGTCCTATATTGATGAAGGGGGCAATACAATTATTTCCTATCCCTCAGTAAACGACATTCCGGCCTCTGCATATCAAACCAGTCAAATATTTGACATTTATGACCCGGGTCAATACACATTTGTTGTTGTGGATAGAAATAACTGTCACGATATTTCAAACCCTGTAACAATTGAATTTAGACCATCTGCAGATTTTGATCCAACCACGGTTACCGACGTATTTTGTTATGGAGATGCATCTGGTACAATTACTTTTAATCTCTTAAGCAGCAATGGCTACCAACTTACATATTATCTATTCGATGCCACTGGTTTTGATGAGAACAATTACGATTTGAACAATGCAATAGCCACAAATACCTCTGGTAATTTTCCGGGATTGAACAGTGGCGATTACGTTATTGTAATAAATCAAAGAAAAGGAAGTGCTTCTTGTGATTACTTCGAATATCAAAGTATTTCAGGACCTACTCTTGCTCTTGATGCAGATATTCAAATCTCACAAAATTATACTTGTACACAACTAGGAGAAATAAGAATGTTCAATGTTCAAGGTGGCTCTGCTCCTTATGAATACAGCATAGACGGGGTTAATTTTAGTCCCGATTCCGGCACCTTGTTAGAAGAAACATTTTCCAACCTCACGGATGGAACATATACTATAACTGTAAGAGATGCCAACCTTTGTACCTTTGCGGATTCTGTTACCATAGATCCTTTAGATCCTCCAACCGATATTGGTTTTACGGCAACCGATCCCCTTTGTCCAACTTTTGTTTCGGACGTAACCCTATCCGTTACAGGTGGAACACCTAATTTGATCTATGAAATTATTTCGCCTGCCGTTAGTGCGGTAAACAACGGAAACAATGCAACTTTTGCAGGTCTGTCTCCAGGAACCTATATGTTCCGGGTAACCGATAACAATGGTTGTTTCTATGATGAAAGTTTTACCATTGACCCTGTAACCGAAATCGCAGTAACAGGTCAATTGCTGAACAACATTACCTGTTTTGGTGATTCAGATGGAGAAATAAGGTACAATGTATCCGACTTCAATACCGATTATGATTATTCCGTAACTGGTCCTGCAACATTTTCGGGAACCGCCGAAACCAATGGAACAATCACTCTTTCTGGATTGGCGGAAGGAACCTATACCATTACCGTTACCGATAACTTTACCAACTGTACGGACACCGCAAGTGTTACCGTTGTAGCTCCGCCTGCAGCACTCAATGCTTCAGTTACTGTGGCACAACCCACTTGTATGGCCAATGGTTCGGTAGATATTGTTGCGGCTGATGGATGGGGAAGTTATACTTACGAAATTACTGCTGGCCCAGCAGGATACGTACTGCCAACAGCACAAGCTAACGGCCTGTTCACCGGTTTAAATATTGGTGGCACCTATACCTACACCGTTACCGACGCCAATGGTTGTGTGTTTACGGACACTTTTACACTAACGGAAGCCATTGCACCGGTTTTAGATATTGTTCCGAACGATATTTGTTATGACGATGCCACGGGATTGACTTTAACGGCCAATGTTACATCTGGAGGAGATGGAAATTATGAATACAGCCTAAATGGAGGTCCGTTCGTGGCCATAAATATATTCACAGGCCTCGGTCCGGGAACCTATACCATTGATGTTAGGGATGGGAACGATTGTACCGATTCGGCATCAATCACCATTGATCCAGAACTTAGTGTAACGGCATCAGCGCCCAACATAACAGCCTGTGGAACAGATACGGATGTGACCGTAACAGCGGCCGGAGGAGATGGAAATTACGTATATGCCATTGTAAATAATGGGGCTACACCAACCGCTGGGGATTTCGCAGCTGCAAACCCCATTACTATTACTGGGGCAGGAGATTACGATGTGTACGTAAGAGATAACAATGGTGCCGCAGGATATTGCGAGGCCGTTTACGATATTACCATTCTTCAAGACGATCCATTGGCCTTAACCATTGCCAATACGGACATTCTTTGTAGTGGTGAAGCTCAAGCCCAAATTACCATAACTGCGACAGGTGGTGAAGCACCTTACACCTACAGCATTGACAATGGGGCCACCTATCAAACTTCCAACATTTTTGTAAATCAAGCAGCGGGTAGCTATAATATCAGGGTTCGCGACGCCAACAATTGCGAGGTGACCCAAATTTACTCCATTACAGAACCTTTGACCCTTTCGGCTTCTGCCGCGGTAACTGCCTTGGCAGAATGTTTCCCTGGAATGGGTGCTGAGGTGCGTATCACCAATGCCATTGGAGGTACAGCTCCTTACGAATACAGTTTTGATGGCGGTTCCAACTATGGGACAAGTTCCATTGGATATCTATTGCCGGGGACACACACGCTTTACATTAGAGATGCCAACTTGTGTACCTATCCAATGTCCGTAACCATTGATCCAGAACCAACACCTCCTACCGCAACCACAACCATTGATTACGAGTGTGATGGTGAAGGAACCATTACGGTAACACCAAGCAGCACCGATTTTGACTATACTTACGAAATTAATGGTACGCCTAACACACCGGATACCAATAATGTATTTCCAAACGTACCCGTGGGCAACCATACCATTACGGTAAATTACACCAGTAACATAGCCCCTTCACCCAGTATTCTTTTATCCGAAAATTTTGGGGTGGGACCAAATACAAGCATCACCGAAATTGACCCTGCTTACTGTTACGAACCGCAAGATGGCAGTGCCAGCGCATGTGCAGGTTTTGGTGCGGACACACATATTCAAGATGGTGAATATTCTGTAACTCAAAATATTGTAAACCCTTATCCTTCTTGGCAAAGTCCAAACGATCATACTGGAGTGGCGAATGGGAGGTTCTTGGCCATAAATGTGGGTGGAGTAGCCGGTGTTGGTGGAATCGTTTACCAAAAAACAGGAGTAGAAGTAGTACCCAACCGTGATATCACTGTTTCGCTATATGCGTTTAACCTATTGCGTAATGGAACCAGTGGTGGTGACCCAACTATTGAAATTCAGTTGGTAGATGGAGGCGGAACAGTTATTGCCAGTACAACCACAGGAAATATTCCAAAAAACACAGGTGCCAACGATTGGCACAATTATACCGTAAACCTTAACCCTGGGGCAAACTCCAATCTGGATATCGTTATTAGAACCAACTCTGCGGTAATCAATGGAAACGATATAGCCATTGACGACATCGAAGCATACCAAATACCCGAGGTTTGTACCGATTCCTTAACCTTGAATGTAACAGTTGAAGATGGCCATGCTTTTGATGGTGCCATTACTTCCTTTACCAATATTTCTTGTAATGGTGCTGCGGACGGAACTATCGTTTTTGAAGCTGAAAACTTTGATCCAGCGATCGGATTTACGTATCAAGTGGATGGCGGTGCTGTATCGGCCGCCCAATTTGCCAGTCCTATAACTGTTTCCGGACTCGCAGCAGGCGCACATACCATCAACATAGTTGATCTACGGGACCCTGCCTGTTCAGTGGTGTTGAACCAAACCTTGACACAGCCCGATATTCTGGATGTAACCGCAACAATAACCAATGTACTGACCTGTACCAACGGAGGTGCAACCATCACGGCCACGGCCACCGATGGAACACCTGCTTATCAATATCAGCTAGAAGATGATCTGGGAGGTATAATCACAACTTTCCAAACTTCCAATGTGTTTACCGGACTTGCCGCAGGGGATTATGTGATCCGTGCAAGGGATATTAATTTATGTGAGGACACGACCAATATAACAATTGATCCTCCGGCAACCATCGCTTTTAATCTAACACCTACACTTTGTTATAGTGGAAATAATGATGGAAGTATTCAAGTAAATGTTACCGATGGAAACGGTACCTATCAATTTAGTTTGAATGGCGGTGCTTGGATGACGCCCACACCAACCGACGGTACAACATACCTTTTTGAAAACTTAACGGCAGGAACCTATACCATAGACGTACGAGATGCATTTGGATGTACAGCCACGGATACTGCAACCATTAATCCAGCATTGACCGCTTCAGCATCGTTGAACAGTGATTTGACCTGTTTGGCCGATGCCAGCATAACCATTAATGCAACTGGTGGTTCCGGTAGCTATTCCTACGAATGGTCCAACGATGGAGGAACCAATTATTTTGCAACCGGGTTCACTGGAAACGTATTCACTACAAATACCGATGGAACCTATCAGTTCCGTGTTACCGATACAGCTACTTGTACCACAGTAACAAATAGTGTTATAGTAACTCCGGCAACCCAACCTGTAATCAGCAATGTTATCCCAACAGATATCTTATGTTTTGGTGATAGTACCGGGTCTCTGAACGTTGTAATCGATACCTCGGTTGGCGTTCCGCCATACACCATTAATGTAGTAGAAACAAGTGGGCCTACCAACTATGGAACTCAGACCACAGGTTTGCCAGCAGGGTCTTATGAAGTAACCATAACCGATGATAAAGGTTGTGTTTCCGATCCGTTCCCTGTGGTTATTTCTGAACCAACTCCTATTTTGCCAAATGTAACGCACACCAATCTTACATGTGTTGCATCGACCACCGAATTGGGAACCATAACCGTTGATGCTTCAGGAGGAACACCAGATTATATCTATCAGGTATACAACACTGATTTCAGTGTAAACCTTACCTACGATACTTCTTTGGGAACCAATGATCATACCTTTACCGGTCTTGATTTTGGAGATTACACCGTACAAATTACTGATGCCAATGGATGTCAAAACATATCAACGGTTACCATTACAACAGGTCCGGATATATTGATAACCACGGCAGGGGCTTCGGGCTGTACGCCTGGTAGCGGTGAAATGACTGTTGAGGCTCAAGCTTCCAATGGAACTTTGGGTGTAGGAACATTCTATTTTGCCATCTATCCTGCTCCGGCTTTTAATGCGGCCGATCCTGCATGGTTCCCGGAAGATCCGCTACCAGCACCGGACAACACCCACTTGTTCACAGGTCTTACCCCCGGTGTAACTTATACTTTTATTGTTTTTGATACGGATACCAATTGTGAATATATTCAGGAAGCAACCGTTCCTGTGGCTACCAACTCTACTTTGGTATCAACTATAGATGCTTCAACCGATATAACTTGTACAGGAGCTGCCGATGGCACAGTAGATTTTACTATATCCGGTTATGGTGGAAATAATGTGAATTACGAGATTTTCTACACCAATACCCATACTACCACAGGTATATCGGATACAATATCGGGTGCAATCGGAGGCCCAGAAAGCGATACAGCAACAGGTTTGAGCCCCGGAGAATACTACATTCTTTTCGAAGAGGCCGATGGACCTAACGCTGGTTGTGTAATTGCTTCTGATGAATTCCTTATTGAACAAGCGCCCACTTTGCTAGATGTTACAGCTAGTTCACCAACTAACGACAACTGTAATCCAAATGCAGGTGTTATCACCGCATCGGCCCAATTTGGTCTTGCTCCTTACGAGTATCTGTATTTATTGGATACCGACCCCGCTCCTACAGCTGCTACCGCTGGATGGACAAGCAGTAACACGGCCAATGTAGAAGCTGGTGATTACATTGTGTATGTAAAAGATGCGAACGATTGTATACAAAGTGATCCCGTTACCGTTCTACTCGATCCAAGCCCAGATATTTCTCTGGCCATAATAGATGAATGTGTGGACGAAGGACTATTCCAGGTTATGGTTACGTTGGACAACCCAGCAGTGGCCATGGCACCGTTCCAAATTAGTATTAATGGTGGCGCATTCCAAAACTTTACATTCAATGGAAGCAATCAATATTTAATATCCAACCTATCTTCAAGTACAGGTCAATCAATAACTGTTCGAGACCTGAACGGATGTGCCGAAACAGAAACTTTTGATATTCATCCACCTTTGGAGTTTACGGTTACACAAACAGTAGCATTGGATTGTGAAATTGGTGCTGCCGGTAATGCCGAACTATTGATCGATGTAATCTCGGGATCTGGAAACTATGAGTATATGATCGATGGACCGGGCACAAATGATGTAGCAAGAGGTGTTCTTACATTGGATGCTTTCAATCAATTTACTTGGACAGGCGCAGCAGTTGCCGGTAGTTATGATGTGATTGTGTACGACATGGGTACAGCACCACCGAACTGTCCTAAAACCATAACCATAGAAGTTCCAGATGCACCTATTCCAGATTTTACAGAAACCCATGTAGATGTAACCTGTTTTGGTGGAAACGATGGTAGCATTACCCTAACAGCGGTCGATAATGGCATTCTGCCCCTGACCTATACTTTATCGCCAATGCCTGTTGGCGCTGTATTAAATGGAAATACTTTTGAAAATTTACCTGCAGGAACATACGATGTACGAGCAATTGGTGCAAATAACTGTCCCTTTGATATTACAGGGATCGTTATTTCCCAGCCAGATGCCATAACCAATGTAAACGCATCAGTAGTTGAATTCGGTTGTAGTGTTGGCAACAACATGAACAACGCGACCATCACGGTTGATACAGCCTCTATAACCGGAGGTAGTGGAAACTATGTTATCTATGAATTTATCAACGATGCGGGAGCTGTAGTGGTTCAATCCGGAAACAATCCTGTATACACCGAAACCGATATCAACGGTGGCAACTACACCATCAATGTATATGATAGTAATGGTTGTATAGGCACAACCACAGCTAGCATTGCAGCGTTTGATAGCTTGGACAACGCGACTATTACGGTTGATGCAGTTGCTACTTGTGCCACTGGCGAGGATATTACCATTACCGCAGTAGGATCTATCACTAATTCCAATACGCATCCGGCCAATTATGAATTTAGGGAATTGCCTTCTGGTATATTCCAGCCTACCGGAGTCTTTACAGGATTGAGTGTTGGAACACACAATTTTGAAGTAAGAAATACAATAACAGGATGTGTTAGAACTGTTTCACACGAAGTGGCCGATCCAGAAGTTTTAGATTTGAATGTGGTAAGCACCACAGATATTACTTGCTTTGGAGACACTAATGGCGAAGTTGTACTGAACCTTGTTGATGCTTCCAGCACTACCTATGCAAGTGCTACAAGTTATACACTGTATTACGATTTCTTAAATACTCCGACCAATCTGGGAGACGATACCATTACAACAGGTACAGACACCGACGGAAGTTTTACCATCACGGGACTCGCTGCCGGAACATATTATATCGAAGTAACGGATACCAATCCTCCGGGAGCTGCATGTCTGTACAGCGAATCCTTCACTATTGCGGGTCCAGCTGCTGCCATTACAGGAACCACTGTAGTAACCGATATTACCTGTTTGGGCAACGATGGTGCCATCCAGATTACCAATGTTGCCGGTGGATGGGGCGGATATTCCTACTATGTAGGTACTTCTTCTCCAACAGTGCTCGGTGACTATGTGGCCAGTCCAAACTTTACCGGACTCGTTGCTGGAACTTATGAAGCTTGGGTAATCGATTCTAGTGGTTGTGAAGAATTGGTGGATACCGTAACCTTAACCGATCCTAATCCGATAACTGCCACATTGCAAATCAATGTGGAAAACTGTACCGATCTGCAAGGTGAAATCCAAGTGGTGGGAACAGCAGGTGGACAAGGAAGCAACTATACCTATCAACTAATTAAAGATGGAACAAATGTTGGTTCTCCACAAACAAATACCATATTCTCAGGTCTTGGAGCTGGTTCCTATGAAGTGTTGATCGCCGATCAGTGGTCCTGTACCACAACTGTTGGACCAGTAGTTCTTACAGATGCCATGACAGCCAATACAACTGTGGTTAAACCTATAGATTGTGATATTAGCGATCCAGGCGGACAAATTACTGTTAATGTTTCCGGTGGATCTACAAATTTAGAATTCGAAGTAGAATTCCCGGATGGTTCAACGCCACTTCCAACAAACACTACAGGAGTATTTACAGGTTTAACCATGCCCGGTGTGTATACTTTTACGGTAACAGATAATGATACTGCCACACCATGTACTTATGTAGTTACCCAAGAATTGGATGATAAAGTTGATCCGATCATCGATAATGTTATCATACAAGATGTGAGCTGTAATGGAGGTTCCGACGGAAGTTTGACCGTTGTACTCGATCCTGCTACCGTAGTTGATCCTGTATACACCTACGAACTTTATGAAATGTCGGATTTGGTGAATCCATACCGATTTGCTCAATCGAGTCCTGTTTTTGATAATCTGCCTGCAGGTAATTACCAAGCTAGGGTAATCTCTTCAAGAGCATGTGAAGACTCTTTTGATGTAACCGTGGGCGAACCGTCTGCATTAACAGCATCTGCCTCTGCGACAGATTTTGCTTGTAGCCCAAGTAATAGTGTAAACGAAGCCACTATAACTATTTCGGCCCTTGGAGGAACAGCACCCTATACCTATAGTTTTGAAGGAAACAGCTTCACTTCCGATGCTACTTTCAATGTTGTGGACAATACGACCGTACAAACCATCAACTATATTGTTAGGGATGCCAATGGATGTGAATATCCGGATAGTATAACTGTTCAACCTCTGAACACATTTACCCTAAACTTAAATCAAGATATTGCCATTTCTTGTGTTGATCCAGAAACTGTGACCTTAACAGTTACTGAATTCATCGGTGGCGACACCTATACTTTTGAATTGTTGCCTGTTGGAAATCCTTATGGAGCAATCACAACCTCAACAGGAACAACAGCAACATTTGAGTTAACAGAACCTGGAAGCTATACATTCAGGGCTACCAATGATACTACCGGTTGCTATGTGGAGACTACACACAACATAGCTCCATACGATACCATTGACGTTGTGGCCACGGCAACATCGCCTGCTATGTGTTTTGGTGATGCAGGAACTCTGGAAATTGATGTAACTGGTTACACTGGCACTTACAATTATGAAGTATTCAATGCCGATGGTACAACAACTGGTATATCGGGAAGTGGTAATACAACCACGAATCCAATGTCCATAACCGATCCATTATTGGTAGGTGGAAACTACTTTGTGCGTGTAACCGAAACCGGGTATCCGGAATGTATTGAAGATTCCAATACCATTACCATAATATCGCCAAGTTCAGCATTGGATTATACACCACAAGAAGTGGCCAATGTAACCTGTACCAATGATCAAGGAGAAATATTGATAGCTCCTACAGGAGGTTATGCACCTTATAACATTGTATTGACCAACACTACTACAACACAGGTATATACCATAAACAATGTTGCAAGCCATGTGTTTACAGGTTTATCTGCAGGAAATTATACGGTAAGTGTTACGGACAATGGTGGATGTGTTGAAGATAGAACGATCACCCTAACGGAACCCATTCCGATTACTGCGGATATTGATGCTGCCCCAATAGATCTTTTGTGCTATGGCGACAATAGTGCTGCGGTTTGGGCTGATAATGTTTTAGGTGGCGAAGGTGTTTACCAATACCAATTAAATATTTATGATGCTACCGGAACAACCATCCAGTTCACCACTGGCGTACAAAGCAGTGATACATTTACAGGATTGGGTGCTGGAATATACAGCATAACCGTATCCGATGGCTGGAGCTGTGGTGTGGAAACCCCTCAAGTGACCATTACCGAACCAACAGAGGTTATGGCATCTTTGATCCAATTAAGTGGAATGACCTGTACCAACGATGCACAGATCCTATTGAGTGCGGCCGGTGGAACAGCCCCTTATTTCTATAGTACGGATGGCATAAGTTTTACGGCCATGAGCGGTGGAAATACCCATACGTTCGATGTAGCACCTGGAATATATCAATACTATGTTCGAGATGCCAACGGTTGTGATGCTATGATATCCAACCAGGTAACCGTAGATGCTGTTCCGGACCTAATGCTCGAAATAGACGATTCTGCAGCCATCATCAATTGTATGGGTGAAGCTTCTGCGACCATTATTGCAAGCGCAACCGGTGGTTTGGGCAATTATAACTACGAATTGTTCAGTGATGCAGCTTTGACCCATCTAGTAAATGGGCCACAAACCAGTGGAACCTTTAACGGACTAATTGCAGGAGATTATTATGTAAGAGTAACCAGCGTAGACTGTGTTGAGGTTTCACCTGTAATCACCATTGTTGATCCAGATCCTTTGGTTGTCGATAGGGAAGAATTTACCAATATCACTTGTTCTGGTATGGAGGACGGAACCATTACTGTTGAAGTTTCCGGAGGAACCGGTGAGATACTTTACGCCATTTCACCAAATCTAGATCAGTTCGATACCGAAAACACCTTTACAGATTTGGCACCAGGTATTTACGATGTAATTGCCCAGGATGTAAACGGATGCTTTATCACCTTCCAATTTGAACTTACGCAACCAGAACCGGTAGTTGCCGAGGCCATCAACATTATGGACGAGGTATGTTTTGAAAGCGGCGATGGATCCTTTGAAGTTCAAATCTCTGGAGGCACTGCTCCTTACCAAACCAGTTTAAACTCAACAGCAGATGAAAATTTTGTACAGGACCAGTTCTTGTTCCAAAATCTGACCGCTGGAACCCATGTAGTTTTTGTAAGGGATGCACAAGGTTGTGAAACCAATGTAATCGTTGAAATTGATCCTGGCGTAAATTTAGCGGCAACCGTTACACCAATGTACGAGTGTAGTGATATTGTTCCGGATAACTATTTGAACATTGCTTTTGAGGACGAATCCATTACCAACGACTTAATGTTCGCTTTGGATTCCACCGATCCGGCAGATATGCAATTAACGGCCGACTTTACCAATATGGCACCCGGCGATCATTACCTGACCGTAGCCCACGCCAATGGTTGTATGACGACTTATGACTTCACTATCGAAGCATTTGAACCATTGACATTAACCTTGGAGAATAACAACATCAACCAGATAACAGCAATAGCTGATGGTGGTGTAGAAGACTATACGTTCTATTTCAACGATATCGATAATGGAACCGAAAACACATTCTACATCAACAGAACGGATACCTACACTGTAACCGTTGTTGATCAAAATGGATGTGAGGCCACTGCGGAGATCTTTATGGAATTCATAGATATTGAATTTCCGAACTTTTTCACCCCAGATGGCGACGGTCTCAACGATATATGGCTACCTGACAACATTGAAGGGTTCCCGGACGTACTAATTATAATTTATGATCGTTATGGTAGAGTAGTGGAAGAGATGACCCGAAACGTACAGGGATGGGATGGCAATTACGATGGAAAACCATTGCCTACCGGAGATTACTGGTACGTTGTTAAACTGGAAGGTCCATTGGACGACCGCGAGTTTGTAGGCCATTTTACACTATATCGACAATAACACTTAACCTGCTAACCCCATGCTTAAAAAAGTATATTCAACAATCCTATTGGTTTCCTTGTCACTTTGTGCCAAGGGACAGGAGTTGACCGTACCCCAATTATCTCAATACATAGCCGACAATCCCTTTTTAATGTCCCCTACCTATGCAGGTATCGGCGACCATATAAAAGTTCGTTTAAACGGCTTAACGCAATGGGTAGGCATAGAGGATGCCCCGGATACCCAAACATTGGCAGCCGATGCCAGAATTGGAAACAGATCGGGGGTAGGTATGCTGCTTTACAACGATAGCAACGGTTTTACAAGACAACGGGGTGCAAGGGTATCTTTCGCCCACCATTTGACCTTGGACCGTTATGACGATATCTTCCTCTCGTTCGGTCTGTCCTATAATTTTAACCAATTTAGGATAGATGTGGAACAGTTTGAGGAAAACAATGGTCAGTTGCCTACAGACGATAAAGCCACAACAAATCATAACTTTGATATTGGGTTTTTATATCGGTACGATAAATTTTTCTTTAGTGCAAATGCCGGAAACGTCCTCAATAAAGATCTATCCAATTTCAATACAGATATTATACGGATAGAACCCAATAAACTTAGAAACTATTACCTGTATTCAGGATATAGTTTTTCCAAAAGTAAAAACAGTAAATTGGAAATAGAACCTTCCGTATTTTTTCAATGGTTTGAAAGTGATGGACGTTCGGTTACGGATTTAAATGCCAAATTCCGTTTTCGCGATTTTGAAGACTATTACTACGTAGGACTTACCTATCGCTTTTTGAACGACCAATTGGGAGAACCGCTTTATATTGCACCTTTGGCAGGTTTTAAAAAGAGTAACTTCTATTTTGGGTATTCCTATCAGGTAATTACCAACGAAATTTTGGGATATAGTACAGGTACGCACGTCCTCACCGTGGGTATGGATCTGTTCCAGGGAATCAGTAACTGTAGATGTATGTATTGATTTAACCGTTTTGTCCTATTTTTGCCCATTCTTAAATCACAGTTTTGGGAAAAATAAGATTAAAAAACATTAGAATACATTCCAACCACGGTTGTTTAAAAGAAGAAATGTTGATCGGAAGCGATTACCGTGTAGATCTAGAGGTAACCTCCGACCTTTCCAAACCGGCAGATTCCGATATATTGACCGAAACCGTGGATTACGTTCACCTCAACAATATTATAAAAGATGAAATGTTGGTGCGATCCAACCTTTTGGAACACGTTGCCAAACGTATTATAGATCGTATCTTTTTGGAATTGCCACAAGTAACCCAGATAGAAGTGGAAGTAGCTAAAATTAATCCCCCAATAGGTGGAGATGTGGAAAGCGTGGCCGTTATTTTAAACTCTCAAAGACAATAATAATCGTTTGGGTAAGCTAAAAAAAATAGTACATTTGCACTCTTAATCGGCATCGTGGCCGAGTGGCTAGGCAGAGCTCTGCAAAAGCTTGTACAGCGGTTCGAATCCGCTCGATGCCTCAAAACCCAGTACTTTGTGCTGGGTTTTTTTAACTGATCTTTTCTATTCCTTCTTTAATATCGAATTTTTCTTTGGGCAGGAATCCTTTGCTGATCAAAACAATGCCACAAATGATCAAAACAATACCTAAACCTTTTTTTATGACTACAATACGGTCTTGGGTCAAATAACGCTTTAACTGTTTGGCCAATATAATTTTTACAAGATCGGTCGCGAAATACACTAAGATCACCGTACTAAAAAATACCAACATTCGATTTGGATTGTTCTCTAAACTTGGTCCTACAACAATAATTAAACCGAGCCAAAATGCTAGAACACCGATATTGATGAAATTCAATAAAAATCCTTTTACAATTAACCCCAAATAGGTACCCTTGGAAGCTTTTACATTCGATTTTTTCTTGGCTTTTTTAACGAACAGATAAATTCCGTACACCAAAAGAATCATTCCTCCAAATACGAACAGTCCCGGCTCGTTACTTAGATTTTCCAACAATTGGAAACTACTGAAGTAGGCAATGATCAAAAAAACAATATCCGCAACTATAACCCCAATATCCAGACTTACTCCCGCTCTAAAACCTTTTGTGGCACTGGTTTCCAATAAAACAAAGAAAACGGGACCGATCATAAAGCTGAGCAAAAATCCTAAGGGAATCGCTGCTTGGATATCGTCAATCATTATTATTTTATTCTTTTTATTTTACCACCGAAAAGGGTGTGTTCATCCATTTTTTTTGGATCTCCGTACACTAGTACTTCGCCTCCGGCCTTTACATTGGCCTTTACGTAATCCGATGCATAAATTTCGGCATTTCCGCCCGCATTTACGTTTATTGTGGTAAATTTTGTCTTAAACGATTTTCCTTGATAGGATCCACCTGTGTTGATGATCACATCTTGTGTGTTGGAAAATCCTCCAACAATGATCTCTCCCCCGGATATGGATTTGATCAACAATTGGTCCACTTCGCAATTAATTTCCAATTCACCGCCTTCTTGGGCTTTAAGTTCCAATACATCTTGGATATAAGTATCATCGGACGAAATTCTCGCATCCTCGTTAACATCTATTACCACCAATTCCTCGGAGTGGTAGAGATCTACATAAGTTCTATAACCACTAAAGATCTTTACGATCTCCATCCTAATTTTAAGTACACCATTATTATTGACTATGGCGACATTCTTGGTATTGGCACCTGTAATCACCGCTTTGTTTTCGTTGGATCTTATCAAGTTGATGGAAATTCCATCGAACCCCTTTACTTCAGTGAACTTTTGTAGGTCTTGGGTTATGGTGGCGTCCTGAGCTTCAATAAATTGAAAGGACAGAAATATAATAACAATCGCAAATAATCTCATGTTATAAAAATTTGGTTATCAATAGAATAACAAATTCTGTTCCAAAATAGTATTATTTCTTTTTGCCTAACAACGAAAAATCCAAATGCCGTTTTACAAGATCGGTACTCTTCACCATCACATATACCTCATCTCCCAATTGGTACATTCGTTTGGTCCTTTCTCCGATTATGGCATATTGGCGTTCATCAAAAACATAATAATCATCTTTAATGTCCCGGATACGGATCATACCCTCACATTTATTTTCAATTATTTCCACATATATGCCCCATTCGGTAACCCCGGAAATTACACCCAAGAACTCTTGATCCTTGTGATCTTCCATAAATTTTATCTGCATGTATTTTATGGAATCCCTTTCCGCATTGGCGGCCAACAGCTCCATGTCGGAAGAGTGTTTACATTTTTCTTCGTACAAAGTGACATTTGGGGCCTTTTCCTTATCGAGATAATGCTGTAGCAATCTATGTACCATTACATCGGGATATCTTCGAATGGGAGAGGTAAAATGTGTGTAGTAATCGAACCCTAATCCGTAGTGCCCTATGTTTTCCGTAGTATAGATAGCCTTGCTCATACTGCGAATCGCCAAGGTATCCACTAAATTTTGTTCTTTTTGGCCTTTTACATCCTCCAACAACTTATTCAAGGATTGGTTAATGGACTTGCTGTCCTTAAGATTAATGCTATGTCCAAATCTGGAAATTACACCGTTAAGGGCCAATAATTTATCCTCGTCCGGCTTGTCGTGCACACGGTAAACAAATGTTTTTTTCTGCTTACCTATATACTCCGCCACCTTTCTATTGGCAAGCAACATAAACTCTTCTATTAGTTTGTTGGCATCTTTGGCTTCCTTAAAATATACACCTACGGGTTCGTTGTCCTTGGAAAGATGGAATTTCACTTCGATCTTATCAAACGAGATCGCTCCGGCATCCATACGGGCCTTGCGCATAATCTTGGCCAACCTATCAAATGTCAACACTGCATTTACAATATCTTGGGATACTGCATAGGCTTTTCCACGGATGGATATTTCCTTTGGAATTTGACTTTGTTCGGTTTCAATTATGTGCTGTGCCTCCTCGTAGGCAAATCGTTCATTGGAATTGATGGCGGTTCTTCCAAACCACTGATTTACCAATCGGGCATTGTTGTCCATTTCAAAAACTGCGGAGAAGGTATATTTTTCCTCGTTGGGCCGTAAGGAACATGCTTGGTTGGACAAGACTTCCGGCAACATGGGTACAACGCGATCCACCAAATACACCGAAGTGGCCCTATTGTACGCTTCTTCTTCCAAAATTGAATCGGGCCTAACATAGTGGGAAACATCGGCAATGTGGATACCTATTTCATAGTTCCCGTTTTCCAACTGTTGAAAAGAGAGTGCATCGTCAAAATCCTTTGCATCCTTTGGATCAATGGTAAAGGTCAACACATCTCGCATATCCCTTCGATTGGCAATTTCGGATTCTTTAATACTGGTATCCAAAGTTTTGGCATACTGTTCCACTTCGTACGGAAACTCATTGGGAAGGCCATATTCCGCTAAAATGGCATGAATCTCGGTATGGTGTTCCCCAGGTCTTCCTAACACTTCTATAATTTCACCGTAGGGAGAATCCGCATCTTTGGGCCAGTCTCCCAAAAGAACCAATACTTTATCACCATCGTTGGCATTTTTCAATTTTTCCGGTGGAATAAATATATCGGTGTACATTCTGGAATCCGTAGGACGAACAAAAGCAAATCTTTTTTGTTTGTCCACAATGCCAACATAAGATGTTTTTTTCCTTTCGAGTATCTTCGAAATTTCACCTTCCATTTTATTACTCTTCTTCCGTGGCCTTATAAATACTTCGACCGTATCACCATGGAAAGCTCCGTTCAAATTATTGTTCTGAACAAATACATCGTCCTCCAATTCTTCTACGATAATATATGCATTGCCACTGGTAGTAAGATCTACCCTACCTGTAAAATAGGTATGCAAAGAAGGTTTCATTTGAAATTTGCCCCTTTCCACCTCAACAATACGATCACTGGCCCTTAACTGACCTAATCGTTTGATCATCAGGTTTCTATCTTGTGTATCCGAAATACCCAATTTAGAAGCTATTTGCTTGTAATTAAAGGTTTTGGACGGTTCTTTTTCCAGGATGGTAAAAATGCCCTTGGTTATCTCGTTCTTCCGCTGGCTACTTGCTCTCTTCTTTTTCTTTGACATTAACGTCCTTATTTTTTTGAAAAATACAAATTATAATCCGTGACCAACAAGGAAAGAAAAAGTAATCACAAACAAATCTGCTTTTATCAACAATTATCAATATTATATTTTTTCTTCTTTTTTAAATTTTATAAAAATGATGATTATGATAGATCGTTGAAATGTGGAATAAAATTTTTAGAAAAAAGTTGTTTTGAACAGTCAAAATATTTTGTTCACAATTTGTCAGCGTACAAGAAATTTAAGAATCAGTCTTTTATATTTTTTATTCACGGTTTTTAATAACCGTTGTCAACATCAATTTATTGAAAAGTTAATGTGTTTTTAATGTTAATTACCTAACATAAATGTTTCATATTCGTTGATTAATTTTTAATGAAATCTATAGTCAAGGTTAAATAATTATTACTACTGATATATTTTATTAGAAATCAAAATTTCGTTACCATATTTTTTCTTAAAAGAATTAACAAAATATAGATGTTGTTAAGTGTTTGTTTTTTAACTAAATGCAAAAAGCTTCCCATTTTTATAAACAGCATCCCATTAAAAGATATCGTACCTTTGTTTAGCATTCATTTTAATACAAAAACATGAAAATTGCGATAGGAAACGACCACGCCGGAACCGATTATAAATTGGCCATTATTGGCCTATTAAAATCCAAGGGTATAGAAGTTGTCAATTATGGTACCGATGGTACGGATAGTGTGGATTATCCGGATTTTACCCACCCTGTAGCCACCGATGTGGCCAATGGTAATGTAGATATGGGTATTGTTCTCTGTGGTAGTGGCAATGGTGCTACCATGACGATTAACAAACACCAGAACGTAAGGGGAGCACTATGTTGGAATAAGGAGATCACACAGCTGGCAAGAGAACACAACGATGCCAATATCTTGAGCTTACCGGCACGTTTTATATCTCTACCGCAGGCCTTGGAAATGGTTGATACTTTTTTAAACACCAAATTCGATGGGGGCAGGCACGAACGCAGGATAGAAAAAATACCATGTAGATAAGTGATATGGGCCATCACCACCATCACCATTCACATGACCATTCCGATCTAAAAGGAAGAAATCTGCTTATTTCCATATTCCTTAATATTGGAATAACGGTGGCACAAGTTATAGGGGGTTTGCTCTCCGGTAGTTTGGCTTTGCTGTCGGACGCACTCCATAATTTTAGCGATGTACTTTCGCTGATCATAAGTTTTGTTGCTCAAAGGTTGGGCAAAAAACAAGCATGTAGAAAAAAAACGTTCGGATATAAGCGAGCAGAGATTTTGGCCGCATTTGTAAACGCGGCAACCTTAGTGGTTGTGGCCATAATTTTAATGAAAGAAGCCGTTGAAAGGTTGTTAAATCCCCAACAAATTGAATCCAATCTGGTAATTTGGTTGGCATTGATTGCTATTATGTTCAATGGATTCAGTGTTCTTCTCCTAAAAAAGGACTCTGACCATAACATGAACATGAAATCTGCCTATTTGCATTTGCTCACGGATATGATGGCCTCCGTGGCAGTTTTGGTAGGCGGTATATTAATGAAGTATTTTGAAATTTATTGGGTAGATGCCGTATTGACCATGATCATTGGAATCTACCTTATTTATATGGGATACGATCTATTGAAGGAATCCACAAAAGTGTTAATGCTTTTTACCCCAAAATCGGTCGTGATTCAGGACATTGTGGAATCCATTTGTACTATAGACCCAGTTAAAAATGTGCACCATGTCCATATTTGGCAACTCAATGAAGAAGAAGTTCATATGGAAGCACATATCGATTTTAAAGAAGATATTCGCCTATCGGAGTTCGATGAAATTTTGGAAAAGATAGAAGAGCACGTATACCATAAACATGGAATTAACCATGTGAATATACAACCAGAGTTTGATAAGTGCGATTCCAAAAGCATAATAGTCCAGGACTAATGGAAGTGGCCATAAAAACGTTCAATCAGCTCACTACAGAAGAGCTCTACCAAATTTTACGTCTCCGCAGCGAAGTTTTTGTAGTGGAACAGGATTGTGTGTACCAAGATGTGGACAACAAAGATCAAAAGGCCCTTCATATTATAGGCACAAAAAATGGTGAAATAGTTGCCTACACGCGTATTTTTAAACCAGGGGATTATTTCAACAATGTAAGTATCGGTAGGGTAGTGGTAAGCCAAGATCAACGTAAATATGGTCTTGGAAAACGGATTATGCAAGCCTCACTTGCTGCGATAGACCAAAGATTTCCGAATCAACCCATTGAAATTTCGGCACAATCCTATTTATTAAAATTTTATACGGAATTGGGATTTAAGGTCACTGGTGAAGAATATTTGGAAGATGGGATTCCACATAGGAGGATGCTGAAGGAGTAATTTTATACTGTTTTGCCACAGGGATGCTGAGCGAAGTCGAAGTACGCTGTGATTTTATTGCCTTAAAAATGAATTTCTTTATAAATTGGAGTAACAAAATTGTTTAAACCAACCTTTTCGCTACACCAATTTTGATCAAATACTCTAATTTAAGGATAAGATTCACCGGCTTTTCTGCCTTGTTTTTGGTAGAAAAGAACAAATATCCTTTACTTTTCGGGTTTAGTTGTTCTAAATTCAATTTACCATGGACAATCGGGTTTTTGGAAATAATTTTTTCCAGATGCTTTTGCGATAATTCAACTTTATCTAAGTGTTGAATTAATTTTTCCCGATTTACTATGGTGATGTTACATGAGGTAAAATGATCATCTTCATCCGAATAAATACTGGTGGCCAATGCATAAAAATGCGTCTTTTTGGAGGCATCGAAGAGCCAACCCTGTTTTTGGACTCCATTTTTCTGATAAAACAATTCAAAAGCAAAAGTGGGCAAGCTCTCGTTAATATAATCCAGTTGGGCTTTTTCATCAACATAAAACTGTTTTGAAGAACGTTTATCCTTTAGGATAACATCGATGCCCTGTAATTGTTTTTTAAGCTGTGAAATCCGCTCAAAACTATAATGCTTCAAGTGTTTTTGGTAATACGAGTCTAATAATGGGGTTAATTTTTGTTCTTTTTTTAGATCAGCTTTGAATTTGCTTTTCAACTTCGTTTATTTTCCGGAACAGGGAAGCACCTATCTTTTCCACAATCCCGACCACCAGGGCGTTGCCCATAAAAAAGGCGCGTTTGGTATCGGAAATACCCTCCAATTTGGTGTGATTGTCCGGAAACATGTTCAACCGTTCCAATTCAACTGGTAAAAGTCTTCGTGGTCCCTTGGAGGTTTGGATCACGTGTTTAAACCGGGATGGGGATTTACCGCCCTCACCGGTTATAATAGTTCTGGAAGGTTGATCAAGGGCATCGGGGAAAACCATACCGCCCTCGCTGTAATTGTATTCAAAACCTGCTTTGGTCTTGCGTATTTCTTTTTTGGAGCCTTTTAAATATTCCCACTTGGGCATATCGGACTCATTAATGTAATATTCTGGAGCAATGCAGTCATTTTCCAAAATGTCGGAAAGAACCGTTTTGGTTCCATCAAAATCGGGACTGGTTTTTATGGTTGTGACCTTACCGTTTAAGCAAATACCCGAGTTTAAGAACGGAGAAAGTTCTTTTTTACTGTTAAAAGTTTCGGATAAGGATACCAAATTTTCTTTTAAAACAAAAGAAACGGGTTTTGGCGTATTTTGGTCCACGGGAAAAGTCTCGGCAAATGTACCTTTTTCCAAAATCCATTTATTTGGCAGGGTTTTTCTTAGTTTGGAATGTAATGTGGTCCCTTTTAAATAGGCCAGAAAAAAAACGCGCCTTCGGCGCTGTGGCATTCCATAATCGGCCGCATTTATTACCCGCCATTCCACCGCATAGCCCAAATCCGATAGACTGCGCAGCATCACGGCAAAATCACGACCACGTTGAGTGGAAGGCGATTTTAACAAACGATCCACATTTTCTAAAAAAAGATATTTTGGTTTGTTCTTTTTTTCTGAAAGGATACGATGAATGGACCACCAAAGCACCCCTTTTTTGCCTATAAGACCTTTGGAGTTTTTTAAAGATGTGGCCACGGAATAATCTTGGCAGGGAAATCCGCCCACTAGTATATCGTGGTCGGGAATATCTTTGGTAGGTACCGTTTCGATATTGGAATTAGAGTGATTTTCCTTTCCAAAACGGGCTTCGTAAACCAAGGATGCGTGCTGCATTTTAGTAGAGGGCTCCCATTGGTTGCTCCAGACCACTTGATAATGTCCTGTGTTTTCCAGTCCCAAACGAAACCCGCCCACACCGGCAAAAAGTTCACATACCTTTAGTTTTTGCATGCCCAAAAATAGGATTTATTCCTTTTTAATTAATTCTAATTTCATGAATGAAAAACAGTTTTATAAAATGAAAAGATGAACACCACCGAAAAAATAAAACTGACTATCATAAACAGGATATTGAGAAATCGATTGAACTCCAATGTTTCCAGATTTTCGGAAATTCGTGAAGCTAATGGGTCGTATGGTAAATACATAATTTGGAGATGGTCAATTTCTTCTGAAGATTTTTTAAACATCGGATTAGAAAGGTAACCGCCACTATAATTATAACTCCTACGGTAAAAAAAGACCCTGCTCCATCGGATTCACTAAGTAGGAACGAACAAAATACAACAACCCAGCTAAAACATATTATTGCGATATAGAACAAATTCTTTTTTAGTAACCCCATCCAAATTCCCAATCCAGAAAAAAAGAAAAAAAGAAACAATAATAACCAAAAGGAATAATCTTGTTCATCTACGAGTATTCCACCCGTAACCCCTGCAGTTGCCACGGTTACAGCTGCTATGGCCAAGAAGTTGGTGAACCACTTGGGATAATAATTTGCTTTTAAGAATCTTGGTAAAAACAAAAAACAGATGAGCGCTAGAGTATTTAAAAGAAATAGAAGGATAAATACCTCCGATTCTGACCAATTTTCCACCCCTTGTTTGGCATAAAGTACAAGTGTAATATTCAAAAGCGACACGTAGATCAACCATAATGTAGGGAAGTTGGATATAAACACCCAGATAGTGATAAAAATGGTCCAGGCAAGGAAAAAGTCGTAAGCATTTGCTCCTGTTTGATATATCTGCCCAAATACCGCATACATTACACCAACTAAAACAGCCGCTCCCGTTAATATTGACTTTTTTATAAAAGCCTTCTGTTTTATAAATAATGCTAAAAATGTGAATATTAGTACAAGAGACTGAACAGCACCAAGCTTTAAAAACTTGTTTAAACTATCCCAGTTATAGGCAAAAAAGAAGATAATTCCTGCAACGGTAAACGAAATACCGAGCGTTAGAACAAGTAACTTTAAAAAACGCAGCCAAGCGTATTTGTTGGAATATACGTGATCAGACAAAGCTCTGTCCACGCCCTGTTCGGACCAATTGCTGTGCAGCACCACAAGTTTAATATCGTTACGGTCTGGCTTATCCATTCCAACCTATTTTAATATGTAATATAACCAATACCACGAATAGGGAAGTTAAATTACAATTTTATAAAACCAATAAATTACATTGGCCGAGAAAATGAACATAGTCAATAAAAGAATAAAGGACAAGTATTTTGATATGCCCTTGGCCTCTAAGTTTTCCGCCAATTTGGATAAAGAAGGATTTTTTGGCAAATACATTACATCTATAGTTTGCATACCGTATAGTGCGCCAACTTCCAATTTCCCAACTATTTTTCTATCGGATCCTTTAATGATGTTTCCAGAACCATCTTTAAAAGAGTAGAAAAACTCCACTAAAGGATTATGGTTTACCAATGTTCCAGTATCTTTAAAAGAAGTTATTTCCGCCGAGACGGTTTGCCCATAATAGATTAGGTCCCATTTTGATGTTTCCGCACTTTTATTGGACAATAGACCTGTTGTGCGCAATAATTGATATGCAATAACAATTATTACCAACACGAAAACTCCAGAATACCAAATATCTGAATTGGCGAACAAACGTTCATATTGGTTTGGTGAGATAAAAACCTTGTTAATGGCTTCGCTCATCAAAAGATAACAACCTGTAACATAAACAATGAGTTTTATACTACAAATAAGCACAAAAGTGAACGATATACGACTTTCGTTCAATGATAAAAAAACAGGGTCTTTCGGTTTTTTCGCCAGATTAATACCAATAGGAATGGTCTTGTCCACCTCAAAGCGATTTAGGTAGGGCTTACTGTCCCACACTCTTATTTTTCTATGTATGGGATATCCAGAAAGATTGTTAAATAACAACAGGAGCTCCAACAATGGTTTTTTGCCCAATTTAAGGGTTGTAACAGATAAGATGGTAGCTTGCCTTTTTACAATAGAACCGTTCTTTTGATTTCTGTAAATACAGAAATACCTACAGAAACAATATTTCATTAAATGATAAAGCCAAAAAAGCAAGATTATGCCAACCAAGGCCAGGGTAAGTATTGTGTAGGTCATTTACAGTTTTTGGCTTAAGGTAGTATCTAAAAACCTACCCTGACCCAAACAATTGACGGTTGACCCTTATGAGTTGACAGATACCCAATATGGGTTGTTGGCTACCAAATCTTATTGTAAAATACCATTGTATTTACTATTGTTGGCCAATAGTTCTTTGGCAGTTAAAATGGCATCGTCGTGGTTTAAATAATATTTATAGAGACCGTTGCGATAAAAGTATCGGGTGATGATCTCGTCTTCCAGGTTTTTCTGAATTTCTTTTTTATAGCTGTCCAACGCGGTGATCTTGCCCCGGTTTACGGCCAATAAGAGGTCTTTGTATTTTTCCTGTACATCTTGCCCTAAAAGCGAATCGTCGGCGTTGATAGACTCTTCTAAAAGCTTTTCCGTTTTTGTCTGAAAAGTAAAGTTCTGTTCTTTTACATAGGATTTGAAAGCCATATAATCACTTTCCGAAAATGAGAAATCGCTAACATCATCGAAATTATGTTCGTAGAAATAGTTCGTTGCAAAATCAAAAATAATATTGTTCGCCTCCAGAGCATCGATAAGGGAATTGGTTTTTAACGATTCAATGGTTACATCGGGCATAACACCGCCACCATCCCAAACTTTTCGGCCGTTTTTTGTGGTGAACTCATTAAACTTGGTGTTTCGAACTGCATTTCCTTCAGCATCCCGGTTCCAATAATCCAAAGACTGGATACATCTTCCGGAAGGGGTATAATACCTGGATATGGTAACCTTTAACTGTGTTCCATAGGTGAGTTTGAGCGGGCGTTGAACCAATCCTTTGCCAAAGCTTCTGGCCCCCAAGATTACGGCACGGTCCAAATCCTGCAAGCCGCCCGAGACTATTTCACTGGCGGAGGCACTTTTTCCGTTTATAAGAACAATCAAAGGAATATCTACATCTTCCGGCTTGTTCTTGGTCCTATATTCTTGGTTGAACTTTTTTACTTTCGATTTTGTGGTAACGATCAATTCTCCTTTGGGCACAAACAAGTTCGTAACGTTTATGGCTTCGGAGAGCAATCCCCCCGGATTTCCCCTTAAATCCAATACCAAACGCTCGGCACCTCGACCTTTAAGGTCCTGCAGGGCCAATTGCGTCTGTTTGGATGCCTTTCTATTAAAACGGGCAAGTACAATATAACCGGTTTTTTCATCGATCATATCATAAAAAGGAACGGCATCGACCTCAACACCTTCCCGGGTAATGGAAGTGGTTTTGGTTTCTCCCTGTCTTACAAATGTTACCTCTACCGTGGAATTGTTCGCTCCTTTTAATAGTTCTCCCGCATTGTCGTCGAAATCGGCAACCAATGTTTCACCTATTTTAATAATTTCGTCACCGGCCTTTAAACCGGCTTTGTCGGCCGCATATCCTTCATAAGGTTCCACAACCACCAATTTACTTTCGTACGAGCGCACGAGCGCACCTATGCCGGAATATTCTCCAGAATTATTGATTTTGTAGGATTCAACATCCTGCTCATTCAAAAATTGGGTGTAGGGATCAAGTTCGCCCAGCATGTTTTTTATGGCCGAGTCCATCAATTCTGCCGGATTGGTCTCGTCCACATAGTTCATGTTGAGTTCTTTGAACAATGTGGTGAATATTTCTATCTGCTTTGCAATCTCAAAAAAGTCGCTCTTAAAACTGCTGGCCCCAACAAAAATTGCCACAGCCAAAACGGGAACAAACACCTGCTTTTTAATCAATCTTTTCATGGAACTCTTTATTTAAAAATGACTCCAACAACTTTTTCATGGCTAGATCTACCTCTTTAAAGTTTGGGGTCTTCTTGCCAAGGTATAAAAATATGAACGCAAAGTTTCCCTCAATGTTGTTAAAAATAATGGGCTTGTTGAGCCGATAGGCTTCTCGCAACAAGCGTTTTATCCGATTGCGCTGCACAGCGGTCTTAAACTTTTTTTTAGGGGCGACCACGGCAACCTTTATGGGAACCTCGCCATTGGGAGCAGTCTTAACGTAAATTAGTTGTAATGGGAATTCACGCAGGGCCTTCCCCTCTGTAAAAAGAGTTTCGAACACTTTTTTATTGGTAAGCTTTTCTTTTTTTGGGAAAGAGAAATCCATTGAAGATCTTTTGTTTAAATTCTTTTTGGTCCCTGTAGTGGTTGGATGGGTGTTTTTTTCTAACATTGTTCGGACAGCTCCATTATTAAAGACAAATTACTCAAATAAGTCCGATATAGAACAAGAAAGGGCGACACAATTGGCCGCCCTTAAAATTTGTGTTTACTAAATTGAGACTATTCCTCTACTTGGTATACATTGTTTTCTCCATCGACATCTGCCATTAACTGTGATGGGTCGATCATTATGGCCTGTACCTTTTCCAGTGGCATTTCCACAGTAAATTCGTAGGTAGGGTATGCCCAAGGCCAATCTTCCAAAACGGTGCGCTTTAGGTTGGGATAAGGGTTTTCCTTTTCTCCATACATCATTCGAATTGGAACATAAAAGGTTTCCTGTGTTCCGTCCGTGTTTACCACCAAAATATCCAGTGGCATGGGCATTTCGCCAATACGTTCCATGGTTATCTTGGTTTTTTCGCCATCCGCCTCGACACTTTTAATGCCGTAGTCGATGGTGTTGGTTGTTTGTGTCCAATCGGTCAAATACCAACCAAGCTCCATTCCAGATACCTTTTCGGCAGTCCTTTTAATATCGTTGGGAACAGGATGTTTGAACTTGAAATCATCGAAATACTTTTTTATGGTCTCCATTAATTTATCCTGACCGATTATGTAACCTAACTGGGACAAGAAAATAGAACCTTTGCTATAGGCAGAAATGCCATAGGCAAAATTGGTGGTGTACCGATCGGCGTGAGTAGCTTGGGGCATTTCCAAACCAGAGTTTACCAAGGCGTAATACCCTCGGTACGATCCTTCGAATGGATTTTGCTTGTTCTGTTCCATAATTTGGTTCATGCACAGACTACTAATGAAAGATGTAAACCCTTCATCCATCCATTCGTGTTTGGATTCGTTGGTGGCCAGTACGTGCTGGAACCAAGAGTGTGCCATTTCGTGGACCATAACACCGACCAAACTTCCAAATTCACGTTCACCGGTGATCAAGGTACTCATGGCATATTCCATACCCCCATCTCCACCTTGCACAACAGAATATTGATCGTATGGGTATTTTCCTATGTTGTTACTGAAAAAAGTCATGGCTTCTGCCGTTTTGGGCTGAAGGTTTTTCCAGTTTTCTTGGAGTTCGGGCTTGTCCTTGTAAAAGAAATGGAGCGTGGGCCCATTTTCCATCTGGTATACATCGTGAATATAATCAGGGTCCGCTCCCCACATAAAATCGTGTACCATAGGGGCTTTAAAATGCCAAGTCAGCGTTTTTCCTTTGGTTTTTACCTTTGTGCCCGGGGTTTCGTAACCATGCCCTATTTCATTCGGGTTTTGGAGATATCCGGTGCCCCCGATGGTGTATTCTTTGTCCAATGTGATTTTTACATCATAATCGCCCCATACACCGTGGAACTCGCGAGCTATATACGGGTTTGCGTGCCATCCTTCAAAATCGTATTCAGAAAGTTTTGGGTACCATTGGCTCATGGAAAGGGCAACACCTTCCTTGCTGTTTCTTCCAGAACGTCTGATTTGTAACGGCACTTGGCCATCAAAAGTCATTTCTAACGTAGTTTTGCCCCCAGAAGGAATCGGTTTGGCCAAATCCACTACAAGAATGGTCCCCTCTTCGGTAAAACGAACGGGCTGCCCATCTTGGGTTAATGTTTTGGCGTGCAAATACCCTATTTCGTCTTCAGATAGCGAAGCAATTCTGCTTTTGTCGCCCTCCATCATTCTTTTGTCCGGATCTTTAATGTTTTGGAGCCTAATGTCCATTTCACTGCCCGGTTGAAAGGCATTGAAAAACAAGTGATAGTAAACGCGACTCAATTCATCTGGTGAGTTGTTGGTGTAGACCAATTTCTGGGTGCCAGTGTATCGATAGGTCTTTACGTCCATTTGCACATCCATGGTGTAGTCCACATGCTGTTGCCAGCTACTTGAATTTTGTGCACTTAGGAAGAAACTAGCTCCTAAAAAGGCTGAAAAAAGGAATGATTTTAAACGCTTCATATGTTATTTGGAATTGCTTTCTAGGGTCATTTTACCGTTTGAAATGTTATTTGCTAAAATTAAGGCATTATAGGCATTTGCCATTTTGCCGGACTTGGAAATTTTATCAAAAGACATGGCTTTGCTCTCATCGCCGGCCACAATAACGGAAGTTTTTGTTTGCAGACCCGATTGCATGATGATGCTCTTTACTTGTGCCGCGGTAAGATCTGGATGAAAAGAACGGATCAGCGCTGCAATGCCCGCAACAGCCGGAGCGGCCATTGAGGTCCCCCCTTGAAATTCGTAAGTATTGTTGGGCATGGTGGAATAAATTTTTGCTCCAGGAGCAAAAATGTCCACGTTTTGACTTCCATAGTTGGAAAATGATGCCACCATTTCCGACCCATAGCTGCTCGTTAGGGCACCTACAGTAATTAGGTTGTCCACATATTCCATATTTTCAAACTTGTGATCGTTCGGGAAGTTTTTGTTTTCTGGCAGTTGTAGGTCCAAGCCATCGTTGCCGGCGGCATGTACGATCAAAACATCTTTGGACTCTGCGTATTTTATGGCGTCGTAGACCCACTCGGCCTTTGGCGAGAAAGATTTTCCGAAACTACAGTTGATAATGGACGCTCCATTGTCCACGGCATATCGTATGCCCAATGCAATATCTTTATCATACTCATCCCCGTTGGGAACGGCTCTGATACTCATAATTTCGACATTCTTTGCAACACCGTTTATTCCGATACCATTGTTCCTTTGGGCGGCTATAATTCCCGCCACATGCGTTCCATGGCTCTCGGTTTCCACCATATTATTTGGGTTGCCATTTCCGTATACAATATCTGTGATGTCGTATGGGTCGTCCCCTACGGGAATTCGGCCATTAAAATCTTTGTTGAGGTTGTAGTTTACTTGTTCCGTAAAGTAGGTAATACCTTCCTCCAGTTCAGACAATACTTTTTCAATACTGTCGCCGTAGGTGAACATTTGTGTTAAAACAGCAATGGTTTGTTCCATTTGAGGGGTCTTTGCCTCAATCGATAGTAAATCTTCTTTGGTGTAGGAGTCCTTGCCCAATTCCTTTTTTACAACTTCATCGGCTCCTTTTACCACTTGGAAAATTTGCTCGTACTGTTGCTTGTTCTGCAATGCTTCGGGATATTCTTTATCCAATTTTAACCTTGCGGCAGCCCTATCGGAGGCATCGCCTATGTTTAAACGGAGCATTCTAACATATTCCAGTTGTTCGTTGTACGACTTGCCCAAAAAGTTATAGCCGTGCACATCGTCCACGTATCCGTTACCGTCATCATCTTTACCATTATTGGGAATTTCGCCCTTGTTCGTCCAAAGCACGGGCTTAAGGTCTTCGTGATCTAGGTCCATTCCAGAATCGAGAACGGCAACTACAACTGTTTTTCCCTTTCTGTTTTTAATGATTTCTCTGTAGGCCTTGTCCACACTCATTCCGGGAATGGTATCCGCGATAAGGTCCAAGTGACCCCAATTTTTTTTCTCCGCATCTGTAAGTTCGGAAACTTTTAAAGGTACGGCATCGATATTTTCAACAGGGGTCGATACCAATGTGGTGGAACCACATCCCATAAGAAAAAGAGATGCGCCCAAGGCAAAGAACGATAGTTTGCGATATGTATATTTCATAGAATTATTTTATTATGTAAGTGAGGATTTATTGTGTGTTGAACAATTCGTTGTAAGAGAAAAGCTGGTCCAAACGGGCTCCCTTTTCGGTCCTTTTCAGGGAACAGATCTGGTTATGGGCATCGTGTTCGAACAGTAATAGCCAATCATTGTCTAAAGCTTTTTCCAAAAATGAAGCCTTTTCCTGTAGCGTTAACAGTGGCCGTGTATCGTAGCCCATTACATAGGGTAGGGGTATATGTCCCACCGTAGGAATCAAGTCAGCCGCAAAAACCATGGTCTTTCCTTTATAATTTAAATGTGGCAGCATTTGTTTGTCCGTATGCCCATCTACAAAATGGATTCCAAATCCAAGCTCGGATTCTTGCAAAAAGGAACTTTCTTTTCGATCAATAAAATGGAGTTGACCACTTTCCTGCATAGGCAAAAGATTTTCTTTTAAAAAGGAGGCCTTTTCCCTTGCATTGGGTTTTGTGGCCCACTCCCAGTGGTCTTTATTGGTCCAAAAGCGTGCATTTTTAAAAGCTGGCTCGTATCCTGTTCGATCCTTGTTCCATTGAATGCTTCCACCACAATGGTCAAAATGTAGGTGGGTCAAGAAAACATCGGTTACATCATCACGATGAAATCCGGCATTTTTTAAGGATTTGTCCAAGGAATGATCGCCCCAGAGATAATAGTAACCAAAAAACTTTTCTGACTGCTTGTTGCCCAGGCCATTGTCGATCAAAATAAGACGTTCACCGTCTTCAATCAAAAGACAGCGAGCTGCAAGGTCGATCATGTTATTGGCATCGGCAGGATTTGTTTTATTCCATATGGATTTGGGCACTACACCGAACATAGCACCGCCGTCCAATTTAAAATTTCCTGTTTCTATGGGATAAATTGTCATGTAGAAAATAAAATGGTCTGCAAAATAAGAAAAGCCCCACCCAATTGCCGAAAAAATAAAGATTTATTAGCCGTATTTTAACAAAAAAGGGTTCATGGTAATACATTCGCTCCTTGAATCTGCTCAAATCGACATCGGCATTTGACCCGATTTCGATTGTGGCGATTAGAGCGGAACGATAATCTAAAAGAAAAACATTAAATTTCCGCAAAACTTGCACCATGGTCGAACTTGCGGGAATTATAATTCTTGGCATTATTGCACAATGGGTAGCTTGGCGCTTTAAACTGCCTGCGATTCTACCCCTTATTTTAATAGGTTTGTTGGTTGGCCCCATTGCCACCCTGTACACTGAAGACGGATCTAAACTTATAGAACCTATTTGGAACGGCAATAAAGGCCTATTCCCGGGGGAGGGACTCTACTATTTTGTTTCCTTGGCCATTAGTGTAATCCTATTCGAGGGAGGACTTACACTTAAAAGGGCAGAAATATCAAATGTTGGTCCGGTAATCACAAAATTGATAACCATTGGAACCATTGTGACTTTCTTTGGAGCTGGTGTGGCCGCACATTATATTTTCGGGTTATCGTGGCAAATTTCCTTTTTGTTCTCCGGTTTGATCATTGTTACGGGACCAACTGTGATCACACCAATTCTACGGAACATCCCCCTTAAAAAAGATGTGTCGGCCGTTCTAAAATGGGAAGGAATTTTGATAGATCCTATAGGCGCGCTCGTTGCTGTATTGGTTTTTGAGTTTATAAGTGTTGGGGAAGGACAGGCATTTACCCAAACGGCTTTGATCGAGTTCGGCAAGATTATTTTGTTCGGAACCACATTCGGATTTACGTTTGCCCATGCACTTGCCTTTGCCATAAAAAGAAATTTTATACCCCATTATTTGTTGAACGTGGTTTCTTTATCAACAGTATTGTTGGTTTACGTAGAGTCCGACCTGTTTGCACACGAGTCGGGACTATTGGCCGTTGTGGTAATGGGAATGGTTATGGGGAACATGAACCTCCCCAATTTAAAGGAACTGCTCTATTTTAAGGAATCTCTTAGTGTTCTGCTGATCTCGATCTTATTTATTTTGTTGGCGGCCAACATCAATATGAGCGATTTGGAACTGATCTATACCTGGAACACGGTAGCTCTATTTGCCGTAATTGTATTTATAATACGGCCGTTGGGTGTATTTTTAAGTTCGCAGGGATCCAATTTAAAATTTAACGAGAAGCTATTTATCGGCTGGGTGGGGCCAAGAGGTATCGTTGCTGCTGGTATTGCCTCTCTTTTTGGTTCTAAACTGATGCAAAGGGGAGAGCCCGGGGCAGAATACATTACCCCATTGGTGTTTATGATTGTTTTGGGCACCGTTTTGTTGAACGCTACCACCGCAAGGTTTTTTGCAAAACTTGTGGGCGTCTTCCTGAAAAAATCTGAAGGCATTCTGATTATCGGCGCATCCAAGCTCTCCAGGCTAATAGGGAATTACCTTAGAAAGAACAATAGGCATGTTGTTCTGATCGATAACAACCAGAACAATGTGGAAAAAGCCAAAAAGCTTGGTATGGAAGCGATTACGGCCAACATTTTTTCTGATTCGCTAACCGACAATATCGAGTTGAACGACATGGGCTATCTCATGGCTTTGACCGGCAACTCGGACATTAATAAATTTGCGATTAATAAGTTTCAAAAACAGTTTGGGGAAAACGGCGCTTTCCGTTTGGTGAACACAGAGGAAGTCAACGATCCGGAGAACAACCCAAAAGAAGGACTGTTTTCCCACACCGATGATTTTATTCAATTGATGGATACCGTTCGGAAACATCCTACCATCCATGAAATTGACCTTAAGAACAAGGAACATTACGATAGCTTGATCGACATCACCAAAAAGATGAGGGATATAGTTCCATTGTTCACCAAATCACCTAGTGGTAGTATTGATATAATACCTGCCAACAGTAAGGATTTCTCCCCTAAAGGAGAAGGCTATAAATTGGTTTACCTTGGTAAAATATTGGAAGCCGATGTGGATAATGGGGCGGAAGAATAGCTGAAAACCTAAGAATTTCCCCCACACATCAACTCAAATAGGGCACCCATCAATTGAGGCCCGATTATAAGTTCCAGTACAAGTATTTTGGTGTTTTGATAATCAAAAACTCATTTAAAAATGAAAAAACTTGTACTGGCAGCAATGGTTGCTGTTTTTGTGATTTCCTGTTCTAAGGACGATGAAAATGATTGTGAATCTTGCGAAAAGGCTAAAATCTGTGATAATGGTGATGGAACCTATACTTTTTCCTATGATGGGGAAGAAGAAATAGTAAAGGAAGAAGTGCTGGAATCATTGAAATTGACACCAAAGGAATATGTGGAACTCGTTTGTATTGCAGGAAGCTCAGATTAGACTCCTGTCAATCATTCAACTTTAGAACGGCCATAAAAGCTTGTTGTGGGATTTCCACATTACCTACTTGGCGCATTCGCTTTTTACCTTTTTTCTGCTTTTCCAATAGCTTACGTTTACGCGAAATGTCCCCACCGTAACATTTTGCGGTAACGTCTTTACGCAATGCTTTTATGGTCTCTCTGGAAATGATCTTGGAACCAATGGCCGCCTGTATCGGGATGTCGAATTGCTGTCTTGGAATCAACTCTTTCAGTTTTTCGCACATCTTTTTACCAATATGGTAGGCGTTGTCAAAGTGAACCAAAGCGGAAAGCGCATCTACGGGTTGGGCGTTCAACAAAATATCTACCCTTACCAGTTTTGATTGACGCATTCCGATCGGGGAATAATCAAAAGAGGCATAGCCTTTGGATACAGTTTTTAAACGATCGTAAAAATCAAATACGATTTCTGCCAAGGGCATATCAAAAATCAACTCTACACGTTCGGTGGTCAAATAGGTTTGGTTAACGATTTGCCCGCGTTTCTCGATACAGAGCGACATTACGTTGCCCACAAAATCAGCTTTTGTGATAATGGTCGCTTTAATGTACGGTTCTTCTACCCGATCTATGGTCGAAGGGTCGGGCAGGTCGGAAGGGTTGTTTACGATAATTGGTTTTTCATCACCTTTGGTGGTGTATGCATGGTAGCTCACGTTGGGCACCGTGGTTATTACCGTCATATCGAACTCACGTTCCAAACGTTCCTGTATAATTTCCATGTGCAACATGCCCAGGAACCCACATCGGAAACCAAAGCCCAATGCGGCACTGCTCTCCGGGGTAAATACCAAAGAGGCGTCGTTCAACTGCAGTTTTTCCATGGAAGAACGCAAATCTTCAAAATCTTCGGTGTCAACAGGGTAAATTCCGGCAAAAACCATAGGTTTTACATCCTCAAACCCTCCAATCGGGTTTTTGGTGGGATGTGCAGAATCCGTAATGGTATCACCCACTTTAACTTCTCGGGCATCTTTGATGCCGGTGATCAAATAGCCCACATCTCCTGTGGAAATTTTCTTTTTTGGCACCTGGGTCAATTTTAAGGTTCCGATTTCATCGGCCTCATAAGACTTTCCGGTGGCGACAAATTTAATTTTCTGTCCTTTGGTAATTTCTCCGTTTACGACCCTAAAATAAGTTTCGACCCCTCTGAACGGGTTATAAACAGAATCAAAAACAAGAGCTTGAAGCGACTCATTGGGATTGCCTTTTGGGGCAGGAACACGTTCTATTATCGCTGTTAATATGTCTTGGATACCGAGGCCTGTTTTTGCACTTGCAGGAATTACATCTTCTGGGGAGCACCCTAAAAGATCCACAATATCATCGGTAACCTCTTCAGGGTTGGCGCTTGGTAAATCAACTTTGTTGAGTACGGGAATTATTTCCAGATCATTTTCCAGCGCAAGATAGAGGTTGGAAATGGTCTGTGCCTGAATGCTCTGCGCGGCATCTACCACTAAAAGTGCACCCTCACATGCGGCAATGGATCGGGATACTTCGTAGGAGAAATCCACGTGCCCGGGAGTATCGATCAGGTTAAGCACATATTTTTCTCCGTTGTGGACGTAGTCCATTTGGATAGCGTGGCTCTTTATGGTAATGCCCCGTTCGCGTTCCAAATCCATATTGTCCAATAACTGGTCCTGTTTTTCGCGTTCAGTGACCGAACCGGTAAAGTCCAACAAACGGTCTGCCAAGGTACTTTTACCATGGTCTATGTGCGCAATGATGCAAAAATTCCTGATCTTCTCCATATCAACTATAACATACCCAAAAATGGGATATAATCAACTGCAAATATAGTTGTTTTATATACCTGTAAATGCATTTTTACAAATAAGAAAAATCGACTCCTATATTCCTCAAAAATAATTTCTTAGATTTGAGGTTCAACCCAAACCTCGAATGAAGAACCTGACCATTGCCATTTTATGGGTACTCTTTGCTATATGCTGTACTTACGGACAAACCTATAAGGTTACGGGCAAGGTTGTGGACGAGCAAAACCAGATTGTTCCATATGCCAATATTTTATTGCTTCGAGCGATCGACTCCACTTTTGTTCAAGGGACTTCTGCCAACGACGAAGGTTTTTTTGAACTTGTTGAGGTTGCACCCGATCTTTATCTTTTACAGGCAAGCTATGTAGGGAGGGGCTCGGAACCCAGGGCTTTGGATATTACCACCGATGTTTCCCTAGGGGCATTGATCATTCCCTTATCGGACAACGAACTGGACGAAGTGGTGGTCACCGCTCAAAGGCCAAAGCTACAACGATTGCCGGACAGACTTGTCTTTTCGGTGGAAAACACAGTGGTCTCCCAGGGCACATCTTGGGATATTCTAAAAAATACGCCCGGAGTTATCGTAAATCAAGATCAATTGTTGATTCGTGGCCAGAACGCAACAGTTTACTTGAACGACAGGAAGGTTCAGTTATCCGGACAGGAGGTACAAGATTTGCTACAAGGCTTGTCGGGAACAAATATTAAATCGGTAGAGGTTATTGCCAACCCTCCGGCAAGTTACGATGCCGAGGGCGGCCCTATTTTGAACATTGTAACGAGTAAAAATATTGTGCCGGGATATAAGGGCAGTGTAAACGGAACCTTCACTCAGGCCGTTTTTCCCAAGTTTAGCATGGGTACAAGCCATTATTACAAAACGGACAAGCTTAATTTGTTTGCCAATTACACCATCAACCCCCAAAAGGAAATCAACAAAACGAACAAGGGCATCAATTTTATAGATAGTAGTGATGCCGTTTTCTCTGTTTGGGATACTGACTATGATCAAACCAATAGATCGCAATCGCAAAATGCGAGTTTTATCCTGGATTATACTTTCGATGCTCAAAACAGCCTGAATGTAACCTCCAATTTACTGTTTAACCTAGATCAAGAGCAGGAAACTGTTCTAAACACCGATATGGGAAATGCACAGGCACAATTAGATTCCACCTTTGCCACGAGAAACGGCTCTAATTTGGACAATACCAACTTGGCCTTTGATCTTACCTATGTGCATAAATTAAAGAAGGAGGGCGCGCAGATTAGAGCAAACGGACATTATACGTACTTCAATGGAGAAATGTTTCAACGACTGTCCACCAGTTATTTTGATGCCAACGGTTCCTTTTTAAGGGATTTTGGATTTGATACCGATTCCGATCAAGAGATAAAGATTTTTACCGGACAACTGGACTATTCTACACCTATTGGCAGTATGTCTTTTGAATCCGGGGCCAAGCTATCTTCGATTACTTCGGAGAACACTATGGACTTTTTCAATTTCAATGGATCGAGCAACACCGTGGACGCATCCCAATCCGACAGATATATTTATGATGAAGATGTTTACGCGGCTTATATGAGCTTAGTAAAAAACTGGGAGAAATGGTCCATGAAACTTGGTGTTCGTGGAGAGCTTACCAAGGCCAAAGGGAATTCGATCACCTTGGGCGAGACCAACACCCAAGACTTTTTTGAACCCTTCCCATCGGTTTATTTGCTGTATTCGCCATCCGACAAACATAGCTTTGCGTTTGATTATGGAAGAAATATAAACCGGCCCAAGTACAACGATCTGAACCCTTTTCGATTTTTTTACAACGAGAATGATTTTGAAGAAGGAAATCCAAGCTTGAGACCGAGCTTCAGCAACAACTTCAATTTTAATTACACCCTGAACAGTGAGTTTTTCTTCGACGTGTACTATCGTGACAATGGCAGTAATATTGCCTATTTGGTGTTTCAGGATAACCAAAACCAAACCTTGGTAGAATTCAAACAGAATGTTTTGGACAGTAAGTCCTACGGGCTGGACTTTACCTTGAGCAAATCCATTGCCCCAGCTTGGTTTATGTATGCTTATACGTCCCTTTTTCACGAAGAAGAGACCTTTTTGGCCGAAGAAAGTGGCAATGTTCCGTACACAAACGAAGTTAATGGCGTTTATGCCTATTTGGGGAATTATTTAACCCTTTCCAAAGATGGTACCTTTACGGGAGAGATAGCGGGCACCTATGTTTCCAAGTTTCTTTTTGGATCATATGTGTCGGATGAACAATTCAATCTTACCATAGGCTTAAGAAAGACCCTCTTTGATAATAAAGTTACAGTATCGCTTGCCGCTGAGGATATTTTGGAACAATATGTTCCCACTTACCGCTCTAAGTATTTGAATCAGGACAACTTTTACCGAAGACGGCCTGAGACTCAATTTATCCGCTTTGGATTTACCTATAATTTCGGAAACTTTAGGTTGGAGGATAACGAACGCGGCATCGATAAAAAAGAGCGCGATCGACTGCAATCACCGAACTAGCTTTTTGGTTTTAAGCTATTTTGTACTTTTGCAGTCCAAAAAACAGTAGGATTTGCCAAAAATTGGAAACATAGAACTACCTGATTTTCCGCTTCTTTTAGCTCCGATGGAAGATGTGAGCGACCCTCCTTTCCGCAAACTTTGCAAGGAACAGGGCGCCGATGTGGTCTATACCGAGTTTATTTCTTCGGAAGGGTTGATTCGGGATGCCGCAAAAAGCGTGATTAAACTGGACATTTACGAAAAAGAACGCCCTGTGGGCATCCAGATTTTTGGCGCCGAATTGGATTCTATGCTCCAAGCTGTGGATATTGTGGAAGCATCGAACCCGGATATCATTGACATCAATTTTGGCTGCCCGGTAAAAAAGGTAGTGTGTAAAAATGCAGGTGCCGGAATTTTACGCGATATTCCCTTAATGGTGAAGCTTACCGAAGAAATTGTGAAAAGGACCCATTTGCCCGTAACGGTAAAAACCCGATTGGGATGGGACAACAGTTCCATCAAAATTGTTGAGGTGGCCGAGCGTTTGCAAGATGTTGGTATTAAAGCAATCTCTATCCATGGGCGTACCCGTGTGCAGATGTACAAGGGCGAGGCCGACTGGAAACCTATTGCACAGGTAAAGAACAACCAAAGGATGCATATTCCCGTATTTGGCAATGGCGATGTGGACACGCCCGAAGCTGCCGTAAAAATGCGCGACGAGTTTGGGTTGGACGGAGCCATGATAGGTAGGGCAAGTATTGGTTACCCTTGGTTTTTTAAGGAAGTAAAACATTTTTTCGAAACAGGAGAGCATTTAGCCCCCCCAACAATGCAGGAAAGGGTCGATGCCGCGCGCAGGCATTTGCAAATGGCTATTGATTGGAAGGGCGAAAAACTGGGCGTTTTTGAAACACGAAGACATTATACCAACTATTTTAAAGGGATTCCACACTTTAAGGAATACCGGATGAAGATGGTAACCAGTGACGATGCCGCAGATGTTTTTGCCGCTTTTGACGAGGTTCAGGAAAAATTTGGGGATTACCAGTTCGCTTAAGCGGAAATCAATTTTTCGTTGATTCGGCTACTCGCAATTTTTGAAGAAATAAAGCCCAGAACCACAATGGTTCCAATCACGATCAATACGTTGAGGGCATTAAATTCCACCGGATAGGCCAAAGAAGGAGTAATTTTGAGCCAACCAAAAACCAATTGTGAAACAATCAACAAGGAACCGATCAGCACACCGATCAGCCCGCCAAAAGAGGTGACCAATAAGCCTTGGATAAAATAGATTCGTCGCAATTCTTTAATGGTTGTGCCCAAGCTATATAGTGTTTTGGAGTTCTGTTGTTTGTCCAAAATCATCATAATAATGGCCCCAACTACATTAAACAGAGCAATAATCAGTACTAGGGTAAAAATCAAATAAGTTGCTAAATTTTCGGTGTTGAGCATCCGATATAAAGAGGTGTTCTGCTCCCTGCGCGTTAAAACCGAAACCTTATCCCCCAAAATCCCAACAATGGAATTCCTGACATCTTCTGCCGAGGCATTCTCCATCAATTTAAAATTGATGCCAGATATATCCGTACTATCTTTTTGCAATAATTCTTGTACTACGGGAAGATGTGCAAAAACGTATTTTTTGTCCAATGTTTCTTCCACAGCAAAAACGCCGCTCACCACCAAGGCAATATCATCATAAGGTTTGGCATTTAATCCTTGTTGGGAAAAGGAGCCTTCGCCAGGTTTTGGGACCAAAACCTCCATGGCCGAACGATTATTGATTGGCACACCCAGTAAGTTATAGATCCCGATACCAATAACACTACTGTATAAATCCGAGCCCCAATTACCAAAAATTAAAGTGCTGTCCACACCGGTAACATTGCGATAATTTTGATCCACCCCCTTAATATAGGCAATGGTACTTTTTTCTTTATAGGTAAGGTAAGCCCGTTCTTCCAGTTCTTTGGAAAAGCTGGCCAAGCCTTCAATATGGTTCAGGGCAGATTCTTCGTCCGCAGAAATTGAAAAATGCTTTCCAATAGCGGGAGAAGCTTTGAGGTCGGGATCAAATGTGTTGGAAAAAGAAAGACTGAACGTTTTTAGACCGGCAAAAGCGGAAAGCACGATAAAAAGGGCCGCGGAACCGATCACAATCACCAAAAAAGTAATAAAATTGATGATGTTTACCGCATTTTGACTGCTTTTGGACCGTAAGTAACGTTTTGCGATATAAAGCGGGAAGTTCAAAATCAGGATTTCTTACGTTTATCGAGCAAGTCTCTGTTCTCTATTGGGTTTTCTTCCCCTTTTAAGGATTTTTCGATTCCTTCAATATACTCCAAGGAATCGTCCAGATAAAAATTGATTTCAGGCACACGTCTAAGTTGGTGTTTGGTACGCTGGGCCAGTTCGTGGCGAATGGCCACTTGGCTCTCTTTGATGCCCTCCAATAATTTTTTGGCCCCCTTGTTCGGAAA
The DNA here is from genome assembly GCF_041224615.1 of Allomuricauda sp. XS_ASV26. Taxonomy (NCBI): domain Bacteria; kingdom Pseudomonadati; phylum Bacteroidota; class Flavobacteriia; order Flavobacteriales; family Flavobacteriaceae; genus Allomuricauda; species Allomuricauda sp. XS_ASV26. The sequence continues at coordinate 425,189 of NZ_JBGFGK010000033.1, forward strand.
AATACTTACATAAGCTTTGGCCAATGATAAGTCCACAGTAACGGAAACCTTGGATACAGAGATCAAAGTTCCCTTAAGGCCACCATCGGTAGCGGCACGTTGTAAAATATCGGCCAGGTCTTTTTGAATGATTCCTGCTATCTTTTTTTGTCGTTGTGTTTCCTCCATGGTACAAAAATAAGCGAATTAATGACTAACCTCACTTTATGAACCGATTACAGTGCTTAATTTTGAAAAAAGGTAGAAAATTAAGGCAAATTACATTTCCTATGGAAAAAATTGAACATATCGGAATCGCGGTAAAAGATTTGGAGACATCGAACAAGCTTTTCGAAAAGCTGTTGGGTGTACCGCACTACAAAATTGAAGAGGTGGCCTCGGAAGGGGTAAAAACCTCTTTTTTTAAATCCGGGCCCAATAAGATAGAATTGTTGGAAGCTACCAAGCCCGACAGCCCTATTGCCAAGTATCTGGAGAAGAAGGGAGAGGGCATCCACCATATTGCTTTTGCAGTGGAGGATATTGCATCCGAAATTGATCGTTTAAAAAATGAAGGTTTTACTGTTTTGAACGAAACCCCAAAAAAAGGTGCGGACAACAAACTGGTGGCGTTTTTGCATCCAAAGGGCACAAATGGGGTGCTGGTGGAGGTATGTCAAGAAATAAAAGAGGGGTAGAACGGTTAAATCCTTGCGCTGAAGAAAAATAAACACTAATATTGCATCCGCAAAATGCGGGTCCTATAGCTCAGCTGGTTAGAGCACCTGACTCATAATCAGGGGGTCCATGGTTCGAGCCCATGTGGGACCACCAGTAAAATAAGGCAGTCACAAAGTATTGTGACTGCCTTATTTGTTTCATCAGCGTGCTTTCAGCGTGTTTTTTTGGAATGTAGGATTTGGTGTTTTCACTATTTATTTAAAACTATTTCGTTTACATATTGAACACAATATGGCTCGGGTTTGCCATATTCAATACTCTCTTAGTTTAAATATACTTGACATTCATTATTCAGTCCCACTTATTGACTTTTTTAGACAGTTTATCTAATTATTCAATCCACTAGGATATATTTTAATATATTCCTTAAGCAATAATTAAACCAACCGATTTTCAATTATGCAAGTTGTTTGTCTACAAGAGGAAGCATTTTATGCATTGTTTCGGAAAGTAATTGAACATGTAGAATCGAAAAGACCAAACACACCAGAGAGATGGATTGATGGTGAGGAGGCTATGTCGATTTTGAAAATTAAGTCGACTACCACCCTTCAAAAACTAAGGGATGAAGGAAAGGTCAGGTTCTCACAGCCTCAAAAGAAGATTATTCTATACGACAGAGTGTCTATTATGGAATACATTGAAAAACACGCACGTGAAACTTTTTAACTATGGAAGAAGAGATTAAAGTTGACGAAAAGTTTAAAAGCGCCTTTAATTTAGGCTATCGTTTGGCTGAAGAGTTGAACCTTAAAACTCCTTTGATTCAGAATCAAGAAAAAATCATGCCCGATAATCCAATGCATTTGGGAATGCAGTGCTTTATTGATGAAGCCAAACTTTTAAAAGATAAGAAACAGGAAAAATCGGTAGAAAACAGTTTTAAAAAAACAAGGAACAAAGGTTTAGGGTTATAGAAACCTAATTTTACTGATTTTTAATACTTTGGTTTAAGTTGTCTATTGTCTTTCATGGCGATTATAGTGACAATATTCCCTTTGAACACATAATACACTGTCGTTCTTTTGTGTATGACGGCCCTCCTTATTAGTTTTTTACTTTTAGATTCGGGGTAAAGGGTCGGGAAATTCGAAACCGTATTTTCAAATTGTTTTAGCAGGTTCTCAAATTTAAGGACTTCTTTTTTATTGAATTTGACCCTAAGAAATTCCTTAATGTCAAGTGCATTTGAAAGTGATCTTTCTGTCCACTTTACCTGAACAAAATTATCCATTGGCCAGACCGTTCCAAAAATCTTTTGAACTCATTGTACCTCCTTGTTCAAAATCCCTGATACCGGCAAGAATATTGACCCTGTCACTTTCGGTCAGTTCATCCCACCAATCCCCCGATTTACCCTCACTTGAAAGCTTTACAGAATTGAGCAACCCAACAAGCGTATCATCCTTTAAAGACTCAATCCAATTAACGAGTTCCTTTTTTGTAGTATTTAGTTCAGAAGTGCTCATATCAATTCTATAAAAATAAAAATACAAAAATCGGGCAACTAAAAATCTATGTTTGCAGGAAATCATTTACTTTGAACTTTAAAAAATACTTCTTTAAACATTTTTAGTACTTCATGATAGAAAAGTTTATGGTATTTGGCCATAGCAATTTTGCTATTACTTTTCTTTAAGATTATAACAATTTGCTACAATTCTTTTAGGTTAAACAGGTTTATTTAAACCTACCAATTGTTACAATTAAAAAACCTCATTAGTGAAAAATCTACAGGCGGAAGTTCTAACACCGTAAAAAGAAGGGATTGTAAGAAGTGAAGTAGTTTTAATCATAAAACTATTCAAAAATACACTACTTTAAAAGAGTATTCAATTGGGAATATTTATCCAAATTTGTAATTTTTCAAATATTTTTTCAACTTTTAATAGAAAAGGATGGATAAATTTCAATTTAATTAAACTTATGCTCGTCACAAATTCATGAAACATATCAGGTATATTTTCATCTTAATCAATATTTCATTGGCTTTTTCCATTTTGTCATGTGACAGAAGTAAAGACGTTGAAAAAATACATATTGGTTTTTCCCAGGCCATGACGAATGACGATTGGAGGCGTTCCATGAATAACTCCATGGAATTGCAGGCTTCAATGAACCCTGAAATTGATTTGCAAATTAAAGATGCTAATTATGATGTGCTTACACAAATAAAACAGATAGATGAGCTGATTGCAGATAGCGTAGATGTTCTAATTGTATCGCCTATTCAATCTAAACCTATTACGGCGGTTGTTAGGAAAGCAATTAATGCCAGTATTCCTGTTCTGGTTGTAGACAGAAAAACTGAAGATCAACAATATACAGCCTATTTGGGAGCTGATAATATCGAAATAGGAAGAAATGCGGCTAAGGAAATTATCGCTTCAAATAGAAAAGACTCAATTCGAATTATTGAAATAAGAGGTATGGCCGGATCTTCTCCTGCAGAAGAAAGGACGATGGGTTTTCAACAGGTAATAAATCAATTCAAAAATGCAAAGATAGTTGCGAAAATAGAAGGGGACTGGGAGAAGGAGTCTATTCAGGAATCGCTGAGACAACTGCTAAATAACGATATTAAAGTTGATTATGTATTTGCCCATAATGATAGAATGGCAGTTGGTGCATGGGAGGTAGCACGCAAGTTGGGAATAGAAAATGAAATTAGTTTTATTGGAGTAGATGGTCTAGCTGGAACTAATGGAGGAATTCAGGCGGTAAAAGATGGAATTTTAAAGGCAACGGTTCTCTATCCTACTGGTGGAGATGAAGCAATTAAATTGGCTTTGAAAATCCTAGATAACGAATCTATACCTAAAAATAACATTCTCTCGACTACTATTATCAACGAGTTGAACGCTGACATTATGAACAACCAATTTGAAAAGATAAATGATCAACAAAATCAAATGGAAGAACAGTTGGCTGCGATAAAATTACAAGAGGAACTTTATTATTCGCAAAACAACCTTCTTAAAATTACAATGGCATTGTTGGCAATTATTCTAAGCCTTACAGTATATAGCGTTTATTCCATCTTTGCAATTCGAAAGAAAAATAGGCAACTGGAATTGACTAACGAAAAGGTTACCGTGCAGCGGAATCAAATCGAAAAAATTGCGAAGGAGATCAAAATAAGCAATGAAGCAAAGCTAAATTTTTTCACAGGGCTTTCTCATGAATTTAAAACGCCCCTCACGTTAATTTTAAGTTCTATAGAGTCGATAAGCGACTATGCTAAAGAAAAAGGCTCCAGAATGGGGAACGAAATAGAGTTAATACATAATAACTCCAATAGGTTATTGAGATTAATTAATCAATTACTTGATTTTAGAAAAATCGAAGACCGTAATTTTAATCTAAAGGCATCCAAAACTAATTTATACAACTTTTCAAAATTAATATTCCAAGATTTTGAAAGGGAAGCCATGAAAAGAAATATTGATTTCAAATTAACTTCCAATAATGAATCCTTGGATATTTTTATAGATAGAAATTTAATGGATAAGGTATATTTCAATCTTCTTTCCAATGCATTTAAGTTCACACCAGACAATGGTAAAATAGGTGTATATATAAAAGATGATGAAAGTGCCAATATTGTGAAAATTCACTTTAAGGACACAGGAATTGGTATACCTTCGAACGAAATAGATGGTGTTTTTCAAGCATTTTTTAAAGGTTCTAATAATAGAAAAAACAGCTCCGGCATAGGTTTACATTTGAGCAAGGAATTTGTGGAGATGCACAAAGGTAATATTGAAGTTGAATCTCTACACGGTACGGAGTTTATTGTATCACTTTACAAAGGTCAAGCACATCTAGATGAATCAGAAATCATATCGGAACAAGATTTGGTTGATTCCAATATAATCGATTTTTCTTCTGACCAATTAATAGATGATAATTATTTAATTGAGGCTCCTAGCAAAAACAAAGAGAAATATTCAGTTTTGATAATTGAGGACAATAAAGATCTTTCTTTGTTCCTTAAAAATAAACTACAGTTGGAGTATGATATTCATTTATCAGAAGGTACGGATGCAATTGAGAAAGCTTTTGAGACTATTCCGGATATTATACTTTGTGACATTAATCTTCCGGATAAAGATGGCTTCGAAATTTGCGAGATTTTAAAAAAGGATTTGCGTACATCGCACATACCTACTGTAATACTAACTGCACTAGGCAATAAGGAATCCTATATCAAAGGACTTCAATCCGGAGCAGATTTGTATCTTACGAAACCATTCAGCTATTCTATTTTGATTCAGTCAATTAAGTCTTTGCTCTATAATAGAGAAAAACTCAGGTATTATTTTACCAGTAACATCCATAAAATTGAAGAAATAAATTCCTTTGGGGATATAGAACAAAAATTTATTAGCCAATTAAATACATTGATAAATGATAATTTGGGCAATTCTGATTATTCAGTTGAAAATCTGGCCGAAAATCTTACTATCTCACGTGTCCAGTTATACAGAAAGGTCAAGGCAATTATGGGTATAAGCATTAGTGATTACATAGGCAATATCCGCTTGGAAAAGGCTAAAACCATGCTCGAAAATGGCTCATTAACAGTTTCAGAAATTGCTTATGCCAATGGTTTTTCTTCTCCAAATTACTTCTCTACTGCCTTTAAAAACAAATACGGTATTTCCCCTGCGGCGTTTCGTAAGTCTGTTTGAGTTACAGTTCAACCATTCCTTCCAACACTTTTCATCTTAGAAGTAACAATATCGAACATAATGTAACATGAATATACTTGCTACATACTCGATAATGTTAAAAAATTATTTTAAAATATTGATAATCAATTACTTAACATTTTGTGATATGTTTCTTAACCAAAGCATAACACATTGACACATTATCAAATTACACACTTCATTTTTGCGAATACTTTAGTGACATCACTAGAGAATTACGATTATGAGAAAAATATGGATTTGGTCGATTACCGCTGCATTGGCTGGTTTTCTTTTTGGCTTTGACACAGTAGTCATCTCAGGAGCCGATAAAAAACTACAAGCATTATGGCAATCTTCCGATATATTCCATGGTACAGTTGTAATGGCGATGGCCTTGTGGGGAACCGTAGTTGGGGCAATTTTGGGTGGTATTCCTACGAATAAGATTGGGAGAAAGAAAACTTTATTATGGATAGGTATACTCTATACAGTATCTGCATTAGGTTCGGCTTTTGCAAATGACCCTATAACTTTCGCAATATTCAGATTTATTGGTGGTCTGGGAGTAGGTGCATCAACCATAGCAGCTCCTGCCTACATTTCTGAAATAGCTCCACCAAAGGACCGTGGGAAGTTGGTAGGACTTTACCAATTTAATATAGTTTTCGGCATTTTAATAGCTTTCTTATCGAATTACTTGTTAAGCGGTGTTGGAGAAAATGCATGGCGATGGATGATAGGCGTAGAGGCCATACCTGCATTTGTTTATACCCTGTTCGTACTTACGGTTCCAAAAAGTCCAAGGTGGTTGTTGACCAAAATGCGTACTGATGAGGCGAAAAAGGTATTACAACTTATCAATCCTGAACAAGATCCAGAAGTATTGTTGCTAGAAATTAGGACAGAAAGCAAAAACAACGTTTCCGACGAAAATATACTTATAAAGAAATATAGGTTTCCACTGATGTTGGCTTTTTTAATTGCAATGTTCAATCAATTTTCTGGCATCAATGCATTTCTTTATTATGCCCCTAGAATATTCGAAGAGGCAGGCTTAGGCGAAAGTACCGCTCTATTAAGCAGTATTGGGATAGGGGTAACCAATCTGATTTTTACCCTTATAGGAGTCTTGCTAATTGATCGGCTAGGAAGAAAACAACTAATGTACATAGGTTCTGTCGGGTACATTATTTCCCTATCACTAGTAGCTTGTGCTTTTTTCCTTCACTGGGAAAGTATTGCAGTGCCTATTTTTCTATTTCTCTTTATTGCTGCACATGCTGTAGGACAGGGAACCGTAATCTGGGTGTTCATTTCTGAAATTTTTCCAAATCATTTAAGAGGCTCGGGTCAGTCGTTCGGTAGTTCGGTGCACTGGATTTTGGCAGCCATTATTCCCTCGTTGGTGCCTGTATTATTCACAGCAATTGGTGCAGGTACGGTGTTTGCTTTTTTTGCTTTTATGATGGTACTGCAATTGTTGTTTGTGGCTTTTGTAATGCCGGAAACAAAGGGTATATCGCTAGAAGAGTTAAGTAATACCCTAACAAGGGGAAGGAAGGACAAAATCGAAAATATTATTGGTTTTAATGAAGGGAAATCTAACTGAAAATTATAAAGACCATAAAAATGAAAAATAAAGCATTAAAATTAACTATCGTAATAGGAATTTTTTCAATGATAGCTTCTTGTAAAAATTCTATGGAAAGGAGAAACGACAATGTTGAAGATAAGCAAGATACACTTGTCAGTTCCAATGAATTGTTATACCGTCCAAATTTCCATTTTTCACCAGATACAGGTTGGATGAACGATCCAAATGGAATGTTTTTTTATAACGGGTATTACCACCTATATTTTCAACACTATCCAGATGGCACTAAATGGGGGCCTATGCATTGGGGACATGCTGTTAGTAGTGATTTGTTCAATTGGAAAGAGCAACCTATAGCGCTGTATCCAGATGATTTGGGCTATATTTTTTCCGGCAGTGCTGTTGTAGACCACGAAAATACATCAGGATTTGGAGTAGATGGCAAAGTACCTATAGTTGCAATTTTCACAAGCCACGATCCTAAAAAAGAGAAAACGGGTGAAATAGATGTGGAAAATCAAAGTATCGCCTATTCGCTGGACGAAGGTCTTACATGGACAAAATATGAACGCAATCCTGTTTTAAAAAATCCAGGTTTCAGAGATTTTAGAGACCCAAAGGTTAGCTGGGATGATGAAAGGAAACGATGGACAATGGTTTTGGCCGCTGGTCAAGAGATACAATTCTACACCTCAAAAGACCTAAAGTCATGGGATAAACTTACAAGTTTTGGAGAAGGTATCGGTAATCATGACGGAGTATGGGAATGTCCGGATTTCTTTCAATTACCGGTTGTTGGCAAGTCAGAAAAAAAATGGGTTTTGTTGGTGAGCATTAATCCTGGCGGGCCTAATACCGGCTCTGCTACCCAATACTTTGTAGGAGATTTTGATGGCTCTGATTTTATTTTGGACGAATCATTCAAACAGGAGATGGAAAAAGAGCATAGTTTCTGGGTAGACTATGGTCGTGACGATTACGCGGGCGTTACCTTTTCCAATATTGAAAACAAAGATGGCGGCAAGCTATTTATGGGATGGATGTCCAATTGGTTGTATGCCAACGAGGTCCCTACTGAAAAATGGCGAAGTGCTATGACGATAGCCCGCACATTGGAATTGACAAAGGATGAAAATACGTTTCGATTAGTTGCGAATCCTGTCCCAGAACTAAATCAATTTAAGGTTGAGAAGCTTAAAAATTTAGATGTCCCACTTGAAGGAAAGACTTTGCTTACTACTTCTAAGGCAATCGATTTTACTCGAGCTCAGATCAACTTTAAAGTTGAAGATTTGGTTGATGGGATTTACACTTTTGAACTGACGAATAGCAAAGGGGATAAGTTACGGTTTGGTTACGACGCCACAGGGGGTAACTATTTTGTAGATAGAAATAAGGCGGGGATAACTGATTTTTCGAACAAATTTAGTGACCGGATTGCCATAGCTCCAAGGATTTCTACACAAAAGGATTGGTCAGGAACAATTGTTCTGGATAAAACTTCCATAGAATTGTTTTTTGACGACGGCCAAACCGTTATGACAGAAATTTTCTTCTTAACGGAACCCTTTACAGAATTACATATAACAACCGAAAATCAAGAAATTATTCTTGAATCAATAGAAATACATGAACTAAAAATTAACTAAAACTATCTATTATGAAATTGAAACTTTTCGTATTGACCTTGCTGTCTCCAGTATGCCTTATATGGGCACAATCGGTTACGGTAACGGGAACGGTAACATCTCAAGATGATGGCATGCCGTTGCCGGGTGCAACGGTTATAGTGGCGGGTACCACTACTGGTGCACAAACTGATTTTGACGGCAACTACACCCTTGAGGATGTACCATCAGATGCAACTTTAAGATTTAGTTACGTAGGTTTTTTGTCCACCAATATTCCTGTCAATGGCCAAAGTACGATTAATGTCGCTTTACAAGTTGACGCTCAACAACTTGATGAGGTGGTCATTACAGGATATACTGCAGAACGTAAAGTGGATTTGACCGGTGCGGTCACAGTTGTTGACATAGCACCCATAGAAGGTCAAAGTTTAAGTTCTGGTAACGCCATGCAAGCCCTACAAGGACGGGTTGGGGGTCTTTTTATTGAGAAATCCGGTGACCCTACGGGGCTGAACAGTAGAATACTGATTAGAGGTCTTACCACTTTAGGGAATAATGATCCGCTTTACATTATAGATGGTGTTCCAACAAAAAGGCAAGAGGTATTCGCAAGTTTAAATCCTGCAACTATCGAATCCATTCAAGTATTGAAAGATGCGTCGGCCTCTTCAATATATGGGTCAAGAGCAGCAAACGGGGTCATCGTTGTAAGTACAAAAGGAGGTCTCAAAGGAGAACGACTTACGGTTAGTATCAATTCCAATTTATCTGTCCAATCAGAGCGAAAACAGCGCTATGATATGTTGAGTTCCCAACAACGTGGTGAAGCTTTGTGGAGGGCATCCGTAAATGATGGAGCAGATCCTAATGCAGGTTATGGAGAAATATACAATTTTGATTGGAATAATGACTTTAACAATCCCATACTAAACAGTGTTACCGTTCAGCCTTTTGTAGGAGGAGACCCAAATGTACCTTCAGGTAATACCAATTGGCAAGACGAGCTTTATGAAACAGGATATGTATTCAACAATGAGGTTACCGTTTCGGCAGGTTCAGAAAAATCTTCTTTACTTATAAACTTGGGATACCTAAAGAATACAGGTATGCTGAAGTATACAGGTTATGATAGATATACCGGTAAAATTAATGGCACCACCAATTTGTTTAATGACAGGTTAAAACTCGGTGTCAATACACAAATATCAACTTCAAATGAAACTTTGGTAGCAAGTGACGTGGGGGGTGCACCCACAACAGGTTTATCGATAACCCTGGCGCCTACCATTCCCGTTTATGATGCAAATGGTGAGTTTGCTGGTCCATTGGGAGCTGGGTATTCCGATAGAAATAACCCACTTTTAATGCAATATTTAAACAGGTGGGACAATGCTATTAAGAACAACTTCTTTGGAAATATTTTTGCAGAATTGAGCATTCTTGATAATCTAAAGTTCCGCTCTAATTTAGGGATAGATTTTAGTGATTTTAAACGTAAAAATATAGAGCCAAGAGTATTTAACGGTTTTATTACGAGGAGCAACAATAGGTTGATTTTAGATACTAATAAGTTCAGAACGTTGACCTTTTCAAATACTTTGAACTATAATGTAGCGTTTGGTAAGCACAAAATTGGAGCCCTATTAGGTATAGAGTCTATAAGAGAAGATTTTGATACTATTTTTGCGCAGGCAGATGATTTTGCAGTAGAACAAGAATCATATTTTGTACTTTCTGCCGCAACCGGTGCGAGAACAAATAATGGTATATCTACCCAATACAGCCTCGCTTCACAATTTGGGAAATTAAACTATTCATTTGATGATAAATACTTGGCATCCTTTACAATCCGTAGAGACGGTTCCTCAAGGTTTGGAGCTAACAATAGATATGGTATTTTTCCAGCAGCTACACTGGGTTGGAGAATTAGTCAGGAAGAATTTCTCAAAGACAGTGAAATACTTTCCAATTTAAAACTAAGGGCAGGTTATGGAGAAGTAGGTAACCAAGAGATTGGTAATACGGCTCGGTTTGGTTTATATGAGTCTCGTTACGGTCAAAATCAAGCTCAGTTGACAGGAGGATTTTTTGAAATTTACTATAATGTGGGTACGGCATATGATATAAATGGAAACAATACAGGCACGCTGCCTTCAGGGTTCGTCTCAACTCAGGCTCCTAATCCTAATTTGAAATGGGAAACAACCAAAGAATGGAACTATGGTATTGATTTTGGGTTTTTAAACAATAAAATAAGCGGATCCTTTGATTATTTTACTAGGGAGACCACGGATATCTTGACTACTCCTCCCATTGCATCTGTAATTGGAGAAGGTCAACAAAGAGTATTGAACGGTGCCGCAACTGCTGCTAGAGGTTGGGAATTTAACTTAGGATATTCTAATGTATGGGAAAGCGGATTCTCTCTTGGTGTTTCCACTAATTTTGGTGCTTTTAAGGACGAAATTACATTTCTACCAGAGGAGGTGAGAGCAGCCTTTCCTGGGACGGCCCAAAATTCAATTCTTGGACAATCACAAACGGCAATTTTTGGCTATCGCACAGATGGTCTTTTTCAAAGCCAGGCAGATGTTGATTCCCATCCTACCGGAGGGGTGCAAACAGGCAATGCTAGACCGGGAGGTATAAAAATTGTGGACATTGACAACAATGGTGTAATCGACAGCAATGACCGTGATTTTATTGGTAATACCTTACCTGACTTAGAATATGGTATACGTCTTGATTTAGGATACAAGAATTTTGATTTCTCTGTTTTTGGTTCAGGGGTTGCCGGTCGTATAGGTGTTGACTCCTATATTTTTTGGAACAACTTTGTACAGGGTAGAGATAATGCGGGTCTTGGCGTGTTAAATGCATGGACCCCTCAAAATACAGATTCTTCGATACCTTCACTTTCCTTGGTAAACAACTTTACGGATACTTCAGACTATATTTTTAGAAACAACTCTTACTTTAAAATAAGGAATATGCAAGTGGGATACTCATTGCCAACTGATGTGATAGGAAAAATGGCAGGAATGACCGGTTTAAGAGTTTACCTGCAAGGAGAAAATTTATTTTGGTTTACCCCCAAAGGATATATTGGAGCTGATCCAGAGAGAATAGATGTGAACCGTATTCCGGTACCAACCGTGTATTCACTAGGCTTGAACATTAACTTTTAACAAATAGCGATAATCATGAAATATAATAAAATAATAACAACGGTGATATGCGCAACTCTTTTGCTCACTGCCTGTTCAGATAATTATTTAGAGTACGAACCTGAGGGGGTATTGTCCAGCGAAAACGTGGCAACCGCCGAGAATGCGGAATCTTTGGTCATTGCAGCATATGCAGGAATTGCCAATGATGAAATGATTGGACCATTAACACATCAATGGGTTTATGGTAGTGTACGTTCGGACGATGCTTATAAAGGCGGTGGCGGCCGAGGTGATGTTGACGTTGTAGATAAATATGAGCAATACAATCTCACTATTGCAGATATGGGAGATTGGATGGCGCCTAGAACGTGGACCGATTATTACAAGGCGATTTCTAGGGCAAACTTTGCACTATCTGTCATCAATGATATACCGGACAGTGAATATGCACAAAAAACAACTAGACAAGCAGAATTACGCTTTTTAAGAGCTCATTCGCATTTTATGTTAAAGTTGATTTTTAAAAAAATACCATATATCACCGAGAATTTAACCCAAGAAGAAATTGCACAGACCTCAAATGATGTAGATAATGATGCTTTATGGAATACAATCGCTGATGATTTTCTTTTTGCCTATGACAATCTACCACAAGCTCAAGATCAAGTTGGCAGGGCAGACCGAAATGCTGCTGCTGCATATTTAGCCAAATTAAGGTTGTTTCAAGCTTATGAGCAAAATGATCAACATCAAGTAACGAATATAAATACCTCACGTTTACAGGAGGTGATTGATTATGCGGATGAAGTTACCGGTAGTCTACAACCGGATTTTGGGGAAAATTTCTTGGATGGATTTGACAATGGACCGGAATCTATCTGGGCTGCCCAGTTTTCAATTAATGATGGTACAACTGTGGGAAGGGTGAGTTTTGTAACTGGGTTAAATTCGCCACATGGTACAGGGCTTTATGGCTGTTGTGGATTTCATTTGGCCAGTCAGAATATGGTTAATGCATTTAGGACTGATGGAAATGGACTTCCCTTATTGGAAACATTTAATGACTCCGACATTTTCACCAACGTAGATGCTAATGGAATAACCCCTCCCGACAGTGGGTTGAGTGTTGACCCAAGGATTGATCATACGGTGGGAATACCTGGAAGGCCTTATAAATATAGAAATACGGTAAATGATACAGGAGACATGATATATAATTTTAGTTGGGCAAGAGATCCGGGAGTATATGGCTTTTTCGGGAATATGAAAGAGCAGCAAGCGCCTGATTGTTCGTGCTATGTTAAGGAAGGACCATTTGTGGGCACTTCCAAAAACGTTGATTTTATTAGGTATGCCGATGTTCTCCTCTGGAAGGCAGAAGCTTTAATTCAATTAGACCGATGGGATGAGGCCTTACCTATAATTAATCAAGTTAGAAATCGTGCTGCTGCTAGTACTCAAAGGCCTTTGGATGCAGGGGCAACTGATATTTATAACATAGGTACTTACGCTTCTTTTCCATCGAAGGAATATGCATGGCAGGCCTTAATGTTTGAAAGAAGGTTGGAGTTTGCCATGGAAGGACATAGGTGGTATGATTTAGTAAGATGGGGAATTGCGGAGGAAACACTAAATGCATATTTGGCAGAAGAAAAGACTAAAAGAGATTTTCTCGCAAACGCTAGTTTTACAGCAGGTAGAGATGAATATTACCCAATACCACAAAGAGAAATTGATTTTACTGGTGGATTATATGTTCAAAATCCCGGGTATTAAATTTTCAAGGACAATAATAAGTTGAGTTAGTTTTGTTAGTTTGAAAGGCACTGGAAAATCTTTCCCGTGCCTTTTTATTACAGGATAATTGAAAATAAATGAAAAAATCAGTGCACAAAATGAAAGCAGTATGTTTTGGAGAAGTCCTTTTTGATAGTTTTCCAACTTATTCTAAAATTGGGGGAGCTCCCTTAAATGTTTCTCTAAGGTTACAATCTTTTGGTGTGGATGTATCGATTGTAAGTAGTATTGGTGACGACGAAAGAGGAAAAAAAATTATGAACCATCTAAACAATTCGGGAATAGATACTAGTTGTATTTACAAGCATGGGGATTTTCCGACTGGGGTGGTAAATGTGGGCTTGAATGATAAGGGAGTGGCTTCTTATGATATCCCCTATCCTGTAGCTTGGGATAAAATTCCTTTTTTAGATAAATATGCTAAATTGGTTAGGGATTCTAATTTCTTTGTATTCGGAACACTGGTATGTAGAGATGATGTTTCTAGGTCTACTCTGAAAGGATTATTAAAACAAGCTCGTTATAAAGTACTGGATGCAAATCTTAGGTTTCCCCATTATAATCCCAGGCTGTTGGTTGATTTAATGATGGAAGCTAATTTCATTAAGTTTAACGATGATGAGCTTTTCGAAATTGCAACTTTATTAGGGTCAAAATACAACTCTTTGGAACAAACCATAGTTTATGTTGCGACTAAGACTAATACGAAAACTATATGTGTAACAAAAGGCGCTTATGGTGCAACACTATATCAAAATAAATGCTTTTATTACAATAGTGGCTATAGAATAAAGGTAGTTGATACAGTTGGTTCCGGGGATTCTTTCTTGGCATCTCTCTTGTTTAAACTTTTCAGTGAACAAGGACCGCAAAAGGCGTTGGATTATGGATGTGCAGTTGGTGCAATGGTAGCTAGTTGTGAGGGAGCAAACCCTTTTCTTTCAAAAGAAAAGATTACTCTGTTTATGAATCCTCAAAAATGTAATTTTAGTATTGAAAAACAGGCCCTTTAAGTTATACTATAATCTAGAAGGTATTTCTTTGAACAAAGCTTTGTATTCGTGGTCTTTTTATAGGTTTAGCTAATCATCCTATTCTAGGATGGTATCCTTCAAAATGTCTTATATTTAAAAATAATTATTGCAATTTGGTTAACATCAATAATAGATTATTGGAGTTTATACGGGTTTACTAAATTATATCCTCCCCTGCGGAATACGGCCAGACCTCCTACTCCAATTCTCCCATGCGGACACGCTTCGCCGGTCCGCAACGGTCGTCCTTCCGCTACAGGCCGCCCGACCCCCTCGGTCGCCCAAAAGTACAAGCGGCGTAGAACGCCCCTTGACCTTTCCTTCCCCTACCCACAAAACCGTCATCAACGGATTTTTTCAGGATTTCGACATCCCAGTTAAGGCCATATAAAACATCGGTTTGGTCCCATTTGTCCCTATGTGGTTTCATATGATTCAAGATCATAAATAATTGAAAATAAATTGGTTATATTAAATATTCTCCCGTTATATTTATCCGTGTAACGGATAGCGAGGTGTATTCTAAGTAACTTAGAATCGGCTACTTCTGGCGAAGTGTTCTGCTAAAATGAGCATCTAAAATGAAACCTAGAAAAAGGGGAAGGAAACGATTGGGGAACAAGAAGCGATGGCATAATATAATGCTCAGGTTCAACGATGCCGAATATGAAAAACTGAGGGCCATTTGCGAAAGCTACAATTTGGACATTTGCCAAAGAGGAACCCTCGGTCCATTGCTTCGAAGATTGGTCCTGAACGGCAAAACAGAAGAGAAGGAAAGATTGCCCGATACTTTGGAGCTTGCCTACCATATCAACAGGATAGGGAACAACATAAACCAATTGGTAAAGTTGGCCCACCAAAAGAATTTAAGAAGCCCTAACATAAGCTTCGAAACGGAAATAAAAAGGACCAACGAACTGCTCTACGAACTTTTGGAAATAACGCTGAAAGCAAGAACGGAATGATAGCCAAGATAATTTACGGACAGACCTGCAGGGGAACCTTGGACTATATCCTCGGCAAGGAGGGCATGCAGGTCCTCGGTTATGGGAATACTTTTTCCCAGGATATCCACCCGAAGTTTTTCGGGAGCCTGCTCCATTTTCAGGGACAGCGCAACGCGACGAAGAACCGCTATGCCCATATCAGCCTGAACCTGCCCCACGACGAGCATGTCGATGACAGTACCTTTTTTGAAATCTCCAAGGAATATATGGAAAAGATGGGCTATGGGGAACAGCCCTTCATGGTCGTAAGACACAACGATACCAAACATGAACATGTGCATATCTTAACCACCAATGTCAATGACAAGGGACAGGTTCTAAGTCTCTACAATAGCAAGAGAAGGAGCATGGCTACCACAGGTTATCTGGAAACTAAATTTAATCTTGAACCTGTCCCAAGGACAAAACAGGAGAAGCAACTCCCGATTTTCAGATTACCGGAAACGAGAACCAACAACGATGATATCCAAGGAACACGATACTACATACAGGACGTATTGAACCGCATCCTACAGAGATATAAGGTCAGGAGTTTCGAGGAGCTGGCCCGACTTGTAAAGCCCTATCATTTTGAGGTCAGACAGACCCAAAGCACAACGGGAAGGGCAGGGGTAGCCTTTGGACTGGACAACCGACAAGGATACCGAACCCGATTTATCAATGGTTCCCAGATACACCGACAAATGAGCGGCCCGAAACTCCAAAGGATCTTCGACAGTCATAAAAGGTCCAAGCTGTTGCCGATGCACCGGAAGCGGCTTTTGAAACAAATAGGGACGACCTACGATTTATTCAAGACCATCCAACCGCACGACCTCAAGGAAGTGCTCAAGGAATATAAGGGCATGGATATCGAACTTGATATAAAGAGGGATACCATTGAAGGGTATACCATCTACGACAAATCAGGATATGTCTTCAGGGAAAAGGAACTGGGCAAACATCTAAGCATGCAGAAGCGGTTGGATATTTTCGGCAATGGCGATGCATGGACCGAAATAAACATTCATAGCAAACAGTTCCTAATAGAAATGCAAAAATTGATAAGGGAAGCGATTCGAACATCGTACTTGAAATCAAAACAGAAAAAAGGATTGCTATCGGAACATATCGAAACACTCAGTTTTACGGACATCGTTCCAATCCTAATGGAATCGGAAAAGCACCGCTTCCTTGAAAAATATATGTCAAGCGAGCAGAAACATCTATTTAGGAAAAACCTACAAGAAACCTTTCCCAAAACCCAACAAAGAATACATGACACGGAAACCATAAAGGAAAAGGAAGCCCTACAGGGAAAGTTCGATTTGATAGGGGATGTATTGAGAAAAGGCGTTTTCAATGTAGGGGCAACTGATGGTAGCGTTAGGCACCTGTTCCAGGCCTTGGGTGTGAGATACCAGAACAACAAACTACTGTTCAACGATTCGGAAAAATATTCCGTTCCTGTTCCCTTGGGAAATCTTCCCTTTCCAAAAAAAATGGAGGAGCATGTATCAAATGGATTTGTCCGACAGAACCATCTCATGTTAGAAATGATGATAAAGCAGGATGTTGACAATGTATCCAAGCAAACGGCCATCTCCTTTTTTCTTCCGATGGTCTTTCCAGGACTGTTCAAACGTATGAATTCAGATTATAGACAGCGATACGAAAGACTTGCTTTAGGCGCTTACCTCAAACATGCCGAACGGATGCATGCATCGTTCGAGAAATCCCCAAAGGACTACATCGCTTTTTTCAATGCCAAGGGATTCTATTTTGAGAAAGGAGAAAGCGGTATCAACATAAAGTCGATTTACACCAACATAAACTCAAGTTACAAGATGCCAAAAAGAACAAACCTTTATTTAGGTTCCATCCCAGATTTGGAAACGACCTTAAAGCAACAGCAACCGGTTTTGGAAAATCTCATCAAAAATAGAAGGGACAACCTCAAGAATCTATGGGCCGGTCATTTGATGGAACTGGGCCACTACGATAGGGTCGCTTACATGGTGACAAATGAAAGCGTATATCCTAACCTTGACAGGAAAGCAACTATACATCACATGGATAAAGGGCTTCGTAAAGCCATACAGGAGCGGATAGCAAGTAAAAACACCTTCAAACAAAACCGACTATTGAGAAAGGGTGTTTATGCTATCGGCTCGCTATTGGACAAACCAACAGGGAACCAAGAAGATTACAACGGGTTTAAGGATGAGTTGACTGACTATACAAAGAGAAGGAAGAATCGGGGAATTTCATTTTAGCGGCAAAAGGGCATATCGAAAATGAAAATACTTTGGCTATGATGGTTACTTTTTGTGGTTAGGGAGAAAAAAATGTAGTTATTTATAATACAAAACATAATATGACCAGTATAAAACAAAAGAAAATAGAGAGGTATATTTTGGATGAGTTTTTAAAGTACACTATGCTTAAGACAACTATTGTTGATATTGATGAGATGGAAACACCTGATTTTATATTGACATGCCCAAATAAAAAAATTTCAGTCGAACATACTAAATATCTAAATTCCAAGCTGAAGAAAATCGAGGAATTCAGGAAGGAGGTATTAAATGGTGCCGAGAACAAATTCAAAAAAAATAACAATGAAGCTTTGAACGTTTATTTTCATTATACCCAACAAAAGATGGATGTTAAAACTTATTCGAAATCATATTTTGTGGATTTGTTGCACGATACGGTTTATGATATTTATGCTGTCAACAAGGATAGAAAGTTCTACGTCTCAACTAAAAGGAATAAAATAGAAAATGAGTATTTCAACAAAATCAGTGTCTCCAATGATACAGATAATAGTCTTTGGCAATGGATAGGAGCATCGTGTCGAATTTGCCGATATAAAGGAAATACAGAAGATTATTGATAGAAAATCCAAATTAGTTAATGCATATGAAAATTTAGTAGATGAGAAATGGCTTTTGATAGAAGCAGGAAAAGGTCATAAATCGTCAAGTTTTAGGTTTGACCAACTTGTTCGAAAAAGTATATCAATTAAATGTTTTGATAAAGTATACTTATTTGATTCGACTTCTCGTGAGTTTTTTCTTTTGGACTAGAAATCACAGCATAAAATGTAAAGGAATCATCAAAGTATCTTAGGTCAAATGAAAAAGTAAGTTGTCCATTTTATGGATAGGAATATTACGCTTTTGTGATTTTGGCATTTATTTCATCTAGGATTTTCTCCGAAACGCTTCTGCCGTAGTGTTTTTCGGTAACTTGAACACTTGAGTGCCCTAGGCCTGAGGAAATCTTCCGTATATCGATTCCCATGTCCAACCCAATATTTGTCCAAGTATCTCGTAATGTGTAGGTAGTAATTTTTTTATCGATGCCAGCAAGCGCTGCAATTTTTCCAGCGTACTTATTGAAAATTTTAATCTTTCCTTTATTGACCTTGTATAAACGTTCAGGTGAAGTATTATTTGGGATAATCGGAAAAAGATACTCATTATCGTCCTGACCGTTTAAATAGTGGTTGATAATTTCCAAAGACTCAGCGTTCTGTAGGACACTAAAATAATCACCTTCATAGTGCGTTTTTTTGCGAAAATATTTGATACGGTTATCCTCAAATTGAAAGCGTTTTAAAATGGCCATATCAAAAAAGTTCATACCCATATTATTGAACATGAACAGTAGATAGTTGCGATTGTCCCAAATAGGGGTAAATGGTGGCAACTCTAACTTCCTGATTTTTTGGATATCCTGCAAATCGATGGGTGAGGGAGCGTTTGCGTGACTTTTCTTTTTAATATTCGACAAAGGCTTGTGGTCTTTCAAATCTTCATAGGTTTTCCTTGCATCGTTCATAATGGCCTGTAGACTTCGAAGAAATATGGCCGGAGTATTTTTTGAGGTGTAACGATTTAATAGGTAAGCTTTGAAGTCTTTCGAGAAACCATAATCGATGGCCTTGATCTCCATGTCGAAATCCTTGAATTCCTCTAAAGGTATCATTTTATCATCCTTGATTTCAAATAAGGATTTGATTTTAGAATCCGCCAAACCTCTTAAATGCCTCCTATATTTAATTAGGGATTTTAAGGCATCCTCATAAGAACTTGCAGTTGAAAACCTTCCTTCAATACGCAGGCGGTTCAAATATTTTGCACCATGATTTAAAATGGTGCGGGATTGCGATTTTTTAAAGAATCGTTGTTCGATTTCTGATTTTAGGCGATTCATTTCCCAATTTTTTATTTCTCCAGCGTGCTCATCTAGCCATAAATCCACATCTGAATATATCTTAATTGTCCTTTTAGTGTGGCGCACAGCGCTCATAACGCCTTTAATTTTACCTGTGGTAAAATCATATTGATTCTCCTTTAAGTGCAAATTGAAAGGAATGTCGCGTGTTTTTCGGTTATGGCTGATACGTAGTACCAAAGGAAATTTTTTACCTTTAACTGTGTTAGAGGCGCGTCTATCGAAGGTGACCTTAATTGTTGCCATAAGAAAAAGAGATTATTGTTTAATTTTTTTCAGCGTGCTTTCAGCGTGCTTTTTTTGGTTTTGAATGGTTTAAAACGAATTTAAAGATAATTAAAAACCCCATAAATGGGCGTTTCAAGACATATAAAACCATTTGAGACCATAAAGAGACTGACTCATAATCAGGGGGTCCCTGGTTCGAGCCCAGGTGGGACCACGGAAAACCTCTCTAAGTCTTTGATTTGGAGGGGTTTTGTTTTTCTAATACTCGGCTTTATATTTAACGACCTAGTTACTGGGAAATCCTGCAGGATACCCCGATAGGACAAAGGAAGTCAAAGTCCCATCGGTTGTATTCCAAACAAGAATTATTCTTTTCAGGTTTTGCCCTACATCCTTAGAAGTTGTTTTCCACCTCTGCCGCTTCCAACATAAGAAAGTGCAAGTCTGTATTTTTTATAAAAGGATTCAATAATTCGCTACCGGGACCGTACATGGCCAATTCCACATAATCTGCGGAGTGTTGCATGCTTATCCAGCCTACGGAGGTGTGCTTTTTCTGGATTTCCGCCAACGCATTGAACGGAAGGTTCCTAGGATTGTACCACCCGTCCTTGGGTTTTAAGGAGGTATAATAGCTCAGCAAGGTTTTCGCCTCTTCGTCCGTCAATGCAAATCCATTGGCAAATTCCACTCGCTCCTTTAAGTTGCTCACGGATGTTTCCTTGCCAATACTGTTCAAGATCCATTCATTGGTATGTTTGTAGTTTTGAACGGTATCAAAATTATCGTTAGCATTTTTTCCATAAATGAGCCCTGGGTTGGCATTGCCATGATCGGTAGTTATGATAACCAAAGTGTCTCCATCTTTTTCAGCAAAATCCATGGCAACCTGCACGGCTTCATCAAAGGCGACTTGATCATATAGCAGACCGGCAATATCGTTGGCATGTGCTGCCCAATCCACTTTTCCGGCTTCTACTTGTAGGGTGAATCCTTTTGGACTGTCGGACAGGTTTTCTATGGCTTTTTGAGTCATTTCCGCCAAACTTGGAATATTTTCCATGAGTTCTTTGTTGCTTTCCCTATCCTTGGTGTAGGCCAGGCCATTGTCCGAAAACACACCAAGAATTTGTTGATGGGCCGGGGCGGACATCATTTCTTGTCTGGACCGTGCCACCACATACCCTTTGTTTGCAAAGGCGCGGTACATATCTTTTTTGTCCTTTCGTTTTTCGGCATCAAAATATTCGTTGCCTCCCCCCATCAACACATCAAACCCATGCTCCAAGTATTTTTCCGCTATGGATGCTTGGTCGTTTCTGGATTTTTCGTTCACGCAAAAGCCCGCGGGAGTGGCATGTGTAATGGGCACGGTTGTAACGCATCCGGTCTTTTTTCCTGCGGATTTAAATTTTTGCCAAATAGGAAGGTGCTGCTCACCATTTACGCCGTAGTTTATTCCTCCGTTGTTTATTCTGGCACCTCCTCCCCAAGAAGAGCTAGCAGCAGCGGAATCGGTTACCATGGAATTGGCCGAGGCCATGTCCATTAGTGCACGGTTCACCTTATTTTCCCGGTATAGGTTTAGCCAATTGCTGCCTTTTCCCGTTTTTCTGGAGAGGTAAAGGTCGGCCATGTTCAGGGTACCCGTGCTCATCCCGTCGCTCACCAATAAGATGATGTTCTTGGCTTTTTTTCTTTTCCATTCACTCTCAAGGTCCGACGCCCTTACCGTTTCAAATGGTGTAAAAATCGAGGCACCTACGGCTGTTAAGGCCCCGTTTCTAAAAAACTTTCTTCTGTTCATTTTTGATTATTATATTGTGATAGGTTAATTCATTTTTTGAGCTACGGCATCGGTAAGGATGTAGTTAAAGTGCTGAACATCGTCAGCGTTCAACTTTAGAGTCCCGGTTACGTAAAGTACATCGTCGGTATTAAAATTGGGCTTGGACCTAAACTCGAGCTCCATGGCTGTTTCCGGCCCTCCCATTCCACAGAAAAAACAAGAAGCCATTGGGTTTTTGGACAAGATGAACAATTTGCCACTAGGGTCAATGTTCAAAAAGTATCCTGTAATGGCCACTTTTTTGCCCTCGAGAGATTTCATGTGATCGCTAAATTCCGGGTAAAGAAAGTTTTGATCATAAGCAGGAAAAAACTTTTCTGTATAATCGATACGGGCCAAATCCCACCAATTTATTTCGGTTTGTGAAAAACAGAACGTTGTGGACAATAGAAAAAAGGCAATAATTATGTTATTTCTCATGGCTCAATATTTTTGATATGTTCATTTTAATGATAGGGTTAATAGCAAGTAGAATGGAAAAAAGAACCATTAACAAAACCAATACAGCGGTTTTGAACAATTCTTGGAATCCAAGCTCAAGCGGCATTTTTTGTTTGTATTGATCGGTTATCATCTCAAATATGAAATAAATCCCTATTTGCGATAAAAGTACACCAATAACAAAAGCAATAAGGGAAATCAACAATCCTTCGTAGGCCACCATTTTGATCAACTGAAAAGTATTGGCGCCGTAGCTCCGCATAAGTGCGAGATCAAAAGCGCGATCACGGACCATGCGGTACAGACTTATAAAAATGGTGATACAGGAAATTACGAGGATGGCATAGGCTATCCAGGTAATGGTTTTTACACCGACACCAGTAAATTGATAGAGTCGCTCCAGTTCAAATTTTGGAAGTGCCGCTTGCATGTTCGTGTTTTCGTTGATGGTTCGGGGAGTGGTCAAAAGTGCCATCGGATTCCGAAATGAAATCAACATAGAAGTGATTTCTTTTTCGTGCTCCTCTTGATGTCCGTGTTCCGTTTCCTGTTCGTGCCCTTCATGTTCATGTTCTTCTTCATGTTCGTGTTCATGTCCTTCCTCATCATGATGGTGTTCTCCCTCTTCATGGTGGTGCTTCTCTTGTTCTACCACCCCTCCTTCCTTTGAATAACTTGGCTCTGATTCGTGATCGTGCACATCCCAAACAGTCTGTAGTCCGGTAATGATCAATCGGTCCATAACCTTGTGGGTGGGCTCGTAAATTCCGACCACTTTTAAAAGGTCGTTGTGGGCATGCCCGCCTGTTTCTGCCAAGCCATGCGAGCTTTGAAATGTATCGCCGATCCACAGACCGGTAGCATCGGCAATTGTTGCACCAATGGCAACTTCCATTGGTTTTTCCGGGTTTTTCCCTTCTTTTAGTATTGCATTGTAAAGAGCGGTAAATTCTGGGGTTGTCCCTACAATCCTGTATCCCATATAATTATCGCCGTAAGAAATGGGCACGCCTTTTTCTATCATGGGGTTTTTCAATAATTTCTTGGCTTCTTCATAAGGAATATTGCCTGTAGGATTGTCTATATGGAGCACGGAGGCGAGAACCAATTGCAATGGGCTGCCTTTTGCACCAACTACCATATCTATATCCCCTAAACTATTTTCCATTTGTTTGCGGAAGGATGTATCCAACTGCTGAATTCCGACAAGTAGGGCAATACTAACGGAAAGGATCAAAATGCCCAAGAAAGTATATAGAGGCTTGTACCTAAAGTTTTTTACACTGATTTTCCAAATGTTCATAGTTCCAAGGTTTTGTTGAACAATGGTTTAATGCGCTGGTCGTGGGTAATTACAATCAAATTGGCATTGTTGGCGTCCGCTTGCTCAATTAAAAGTCGCATCACCTTTTTACAATTTGTATCGTCTAGGCTAGAGGTGGGCTCATCGGCCAAAACAAGTTGTGGGCGGTGCACTATGGCCATGGCTATGCCCAACCGCTGCAGCTGTCCCTCACTGAGTTCCCTCACTTTTTTGTTTTTACACATTTCAATATCGAGATGCTCCAGCAAATCTTTGATCACGGTTTTGGAAATGGTTTTTTTGGCAAAAAACAGTCTTGCCTCCAAGTTTTCCATAACGCTCAAAGATTGTACCGCATGGTTGTTTTGAAAAACAAGGCCGATATTTTGACCTCTAAATTTATCCAACTGTTTGTTGGTTAGTTTTTGAATATCCACATCATCTATGTGTATACTTCCATCCGATGGAGAGAGCAGACCCGCCAAAAGATGTAAAAGTGTGGTTTTCCCGATGCCAGACTTTCCCAAGATCAAAAGATTTTGGTTTTTGCTCAATGTGATGTCGGGGAACTCGAAGATGGTGTTGTCGTTATCGTATTTAAATTTAAGATTGTTGGTTTGTATCATACTACATGGATCATTATCACGTATATCCGGTTATTGTTATTTTATTGGCTCAACATTCCTTTTTTCTCCGACCTACCTTGCACCGCAAACCCAAAAGTAAGCAGTGCTGCCGCTATCAACAGCAAAACCACAGAGGAAAACCCAATATTTCTATTGGTATTATTGGAATATGTAAATTGTGGGAGTGATGCATAATCTTGCTGCGAAAATGTTGCGTTGTTATATAAAAATGTGATCAAATGCGTTCTCCAAGTTTCTGCAAATTCTATGACTTGTCCCCGATAATTTTCATAATCTGCGGTGGATGTTCCGGCCAATTGGTTCAACGACTCCTGAACCACAATGGCAGGAGATAACCATTGTAATTTTCTGGACCATTCTTGTTGTTTTTGTAATTGATCTTCATACTCCCCCACTATGGGCTCTAATTCTTCTTTTACAATTTTTTGAGAGGCCATATACCGGTGATAGAAGTTTCTGGATTGTGTGGAATCGTTAATTGCATATTCCGGATGGTCCCTAAGAAAGTTATCCAGGATCTCGTCCTGTTTTTTGGTCGCCTCTGCTTTGTGCTCCCGCATTTCACTAATCAATATGGTTCGTGAAGGCATGGGATAAAGCGTACTTGCCGTTTGATTGAGTACCGAAGGGGTCAAGAGTACAAAAATTACCCAGAGAATTATTAGTGATACGGCATTTTTTGCCGAACTATCCACAAAAAGGTTGACCAAAAATGCAAGGGCAAACCAAAACAGCATATAGCACAAGGTTAATCCCAACAGGCTCAAAACGCTCAGCCAATCCGGTGCTTGAATACCAACGACGAGAAATACGATATACAAGGAAAGTGTTACCAATATCGACAACCAGAAAAAGCGAAGAATCAATTTTTGAAACACCCATTTTCGAACGGATATGGGCTGCGAGGCCAATAATCGCAAAGAGCCTTGCTCCTTTTCCGATGAAAGCACATTATAAGTAAAGGCAATAATAAGCAATGGCAGAAGGTATACAATTACAAATGCCAGATCAAAGCTTCCGAAAAGAAGCTGAACCGGACTTGTCATTTCGGTAAAGTTCAAGGCAAAATCATCCCCGGATACCGTTGGTTTTACATAATGGGTAAAAAGATCTGCCTGCCCAGTGGAAACAAAAGCCATGGGTTGGGGTTCCATTGCCGCCACCCTTGGGTGATAGTTCCCAACGGCCATTGGACTAGTGGGAATGGTCCATGGGGAGGCACTCACCTCCATACCACGTTCAACGGAATCCAATAATTTGAGCATGGCCCGGTCGGTTTCCTCAACCTCTTTTTTGGCAGAAGAAATATCATTTGTTCGTTTTTCGACCTTTGTGCTACCATTATAGGTGGAAAAACCAAAAAGGACCAATAATAATACGCTCAAAAGTTGAATCCAACGGCTGCGCAACAATAAGCGCAGTTCGTATTTAAAATTGTATGGTAACATAGTTAAATGGATTTTGTGGTTATAAGAAAAGCGCCAAAGGAAAGCAGGATCCACGCACCCAGAATCCACAAACTCGAAGCGTTTGTAGTAAGGATTGCATTGAGTTCTTGTGGATTATAGCTGAACTCGGGTAGTTTGCCCCAAAAATTGGCATTGGCCCGATAGTCCCATTCGCCGTAGGAAGAATTTTGTGCAAAATTGTCGTTCAAAAACTTTTGTGTGGCAATTCTATAGTCCTCTGCCGCATCCGAAAAATCCCAATGGGCGGAGTAATCGGTGCGTGCAATTGCCATGCTTAAAAAACGAGTGGGCAAATACGGGGATATTATTGCCAAACTTTGATAAAGGCTGGACTGTTTTGAATATTGTTCCTTTAAATATTTGTAGTGCTTGGCGTATATTTCTGCTTCGTGCTCCTCGCCTTTCTGCATTCGGTAAGCATCAAAATTAAAAGGAAGTTTGTGCAGGCTGTCCACCCCATGCTCGGCCAATACTTGCTGTTCCAACATTTTTGATTCTTTGCTCCAGGGGTTGTGGCCGTCCAGGCCATTTTGTTTGTCCTTTAAAACATTGGCAGCAAATTCCTGTCGGGTCGGATAGGGGTGTTTGGATTCGGCAATATTACTGGCTGCCTTGGGCACTGCCAAACAGGCCAATATCCAAACGGATAAGGAAAGCACCAAGGCTATCCCGGATTTTTTTGCTTTCAGTGAAATAAATAATACAATATTTAAGAAGATGATGTAATATCCAATGTACACCAAGGATAAAATGAATAAGGATTGCCAACGGAACACACCAAAATCTTTGAGGTTGGACAGCACGATGCCAGCAATTACAAAAAGAACAATCGTTGCAATGAGCACCGGAAAAAACAGTGCGCTCCATTTACCTATTGCCCATTTCCATGGCGTAATGCCCTGACTTTTTAATAAAGTCAAGGTACCCATTTCCCTCTCCTTGGTAAAAATGTTATATGCCAATAAAATAATCAACAATGGAATTATGAAAAGCAAAATAAAATCTGGTGTAAGATCCCCAAAACGTGCTAATCCGGTTTGATCCGCTGCAGCACTGAATTGGGCTTCATTCCTGTTGTGGGCCGTTAAAAAAATTGAGGTTCCGACGTACTTATCAACACCTTGGTCCACTAAGGACAAAGGATATTTAGGTTTAAATGCATATGTGCCGTAATGTGCTGCGGAATGTGGGTTTTTTTCACCTTGGTCGTCCCATATGGCCCTTTCTGCGCTCTTTGCGTTTTGATACTGCTCATTTATATGTTGATACTGCCGCGCACTGATCCAAACTGCGATACCCAAAAGTATGGTTACAATGGCGAACGCAACACGAACCCGACCGTCTCGCCAAAGTTCCTTGCTTTCTTTTATGAAGGTTTTTACGATCATGGCAATACTTCTTTATAGTTCATCGTATCCAAGTATGCTTTTTCCAATTCTGGAAGCGAAATGTCACTTGCGACAAATTGTTGGCGAAGTTGGCCATCTTTCATAATACCGATATGGGTCGCGACCTCTTTGGCTCGGAAAAGATCGTGGGTTGCCATTAGAACAGCAACCCCTTTGTTTTTAAGGTTTTGCAACAATTCACCGAACTCATTGCTGGCTTTGGGGTCTAATCCGGAAGTGGGTTCGTCCAATAACAGTACCTTGGTGTCCTTGGCCAGAGCAAGGGCGATCTCTACTTTTTGTCTCATTCCCTTGGAAAAAGTGGATATCCGTTTTTTAAAGGCAGTTTCTTGCAGTCCAGCTTCCCTTAAAAAATCCGTTAGTGTTTTCGATGAGAGTTTTTTGCCGGCTATCCCGGAAAAATAGTCCAGGTTTTCAATAGCGGTCAGGCTGGGGTACAGCATAAGGTTTTCAGGGATATAGGTGACGAATTCCTTGGTTTTTAGAGGATTCTTAACTACATCCATCCCATTTATTTCGGCAGTGCCCGAGGTTGGCTTAATAAAATTAAGTAACATGTTTATTGTGGTGGACTTACCGGCACCATTGGCGCCGAGCAGGCATAATATTTCACCTTCTTTTACCGAAATCGAAAGATTATCTACGGCAACAAAGTCACCAAATTTTTTGGTAAGGTTATTCGTGGTTATCATTTTGGTGTTGGTTTATTTATTATTTCTATCAAAAACCCTATCTATATGTGAAAAGTATAGGCTAAAATGCGGGTAAGAAGCCAAATTACGTATTTGTTATACGGTATTTTGCTCCCCATATAGTTTACGACCATTGGTTTTGGAGAAATATGCGCAAATGCACTCGCCATTACCAATAAACAGAAAATATTGAGGTACTATGTGGTGAGTGGTGGTGGCCTGCAGAAAAGCTGGCTGGAAGCTAAAATACCAACAGTAATAAATCTATATGCCTGTGATATTTGTTTTTTGGGCCTGGGTTCTTCAACTAAAAGGTCATATGCCGTGGCCGATGGTGTAATTTCCGGTGCCTGTTGTGTTTTTATAATATGGTCACCAACAATGCAGTGGGCGTACTGGTCTTGGTCTTCATCGTGGACCAAAACATGGAGTCCAGCCATTTTGACCATTAAAAAAATGGTTAAAAAGAGTAAGCCGATCCCTTGTTTTACGTAGCCTTGTTGCATAAGGCAATAAAGTTATTATAAATAATGTTAAAGAGGCCTTAAAGTTGAAGGGGCAAAGAATAAAAGTTGAAAATGGTCAGTGTTTGTGGTCAGCTTTTGAGGGCATAATTTTCCAATTGACAAAGTGGGCCACAGAAACCAAGATGGCACCGCTTACAGTGTTGACCGTTTCCCAAGCTTCGCTAAAATCCAGTCGTCCTAGGGCAATAATTCCGAAACCAACAGCCGCGATAAGCAATGGCCTTGAATTGTGATGCGCTTTTTTATAGCTTGGCCAGAGCGATATGAATACAAATACAATTCCAAGTCCAATAAAGGACCACTCGATAATTGGGTTGTGCAAAAAGTGCAGGCTGGACAAAGACGAGAACGACAATAGAATGGGAACAGCGGCACAATGTATTGCGCATATCAGTGAACTTGTCATAGCTATAATATCGTAAGTTTGTGTTTTTGCTTTCATATATTGTATTTAATGGTTCGCTGTTTTACGACAACACCAAAACCGATACAAGTGTTTAGCTGCTGTATATTGTCCATCCTTATAGGATGGTCGTAAAACTTTTGTCAAAATTATGAATAATTTATATTATTGCAACAAAGTCGCGATAAATTTATGAAAAGAAGAAATACACCATCAAAACAAGCCGTGTTGGATATTCTTTTGAAGAGCGATGAGGCCATTAGCCATGATGTAATCATGGGTATGGTAGATTTGGATATCAATAGGGCGACCGTTTATAGAATATTGAACCAGTTTTGTGAAGACGGATTGGTGCATAGCATTGTGGCAGAAGATGGAAAGCAATACTTTGCTATTCAGAAGTGCAAACAAAACGATCCTATGGAGCACCATTTTCATTTTAGGTGCACTTCGTGCGACACGATATCCTGTTTAGATCAAGAAATACAGATCAAATTGCCAGCTGGTTACGTTATGGAAAAGGCCAATTGTGTAGTTACCGGGGTTTGTGGAAACTGTGCATAACAAACTTTTATGCGGGCAATATTTCTCTAGCAGTTTAACCGGCAACTTTGACCGGGTCAAAATGTTCCACCTGGGTATTTTTTACCCGATTTACTAAAGATCTCTTCAACATCAACATATTGTAAATAATTGGTAGTCAGCAACATAAAACTAACAATATTTAACAATGCTTTCCTGTGGCATATACTTTGCTCTATTCTGCCAAATATTGGATGCGATTCGTGTCCTGTTCGCTAAGTACTGAGAATGAAATATGGAAGGCTGATTTTGGAGAAAAAGGACTTTGTTACCTTAAAAAAATTGCTTATTTTCTATAGGTATTATGAGGACTACTCTCATAAAGATGCACTGGAGCGGTTGAGCGAAAAAATTGGAATGGCAATGGTCGAAGATGAAATGGATATGCCGGACGATGTGGTTCGATTAAACTCTCAAGTAACAGTGGAATCGACATATGGAGCACGGAAAACTTTTCAACTCGTTCCATCCATCCAAGGCGATATCAATAAAAAAACCGTTTCAGTAGTGAGTATGGTCGGGGCCAATTTGGTAGGACATGCAGTAGATGATCATATCCAATTTGGATTTCCTTCAGATGTTCAATCCTTTAGGATTGTTGATGTGGCAAAAAACCATCGATTATCCTCGAGTTTTGAAGTCTAAAAAGAACTGGGCATTTAATTATTAACCTTAAATAGTATAGATATGAGAATTTTACTTTTCACATTTTTGATGGCGGTAGCATCCGTAAATATTCATGCACAGAATGTAACACCACAAGATATCAAGGTTGGCGATGTACTAGAGATCGGCAAGCCGGACATGCCACAATTTAAACACATTGATTTTCCCAGGGCCAACTTCATTATTAAAAAAGGAGGGATAGCGGATTTTAAAAAAGTGGTCGGCAACAAGGTGGTTGTAACCGAGATCCAAGAGACCAAAGATGGTGTGGTAGAGGTAAAACTTAAAAAAACAGATGGCAAAAGATTTTTTAATAGCCATTCAGTGGTAAAAGCAAATTTAAAAAATGCACTTGAGTCTGGCGAGTTGAGTGTATTATAATTGCTTGATTGTGATGTTTTCCGCTCAGCTAAAAGCTATTAGGTTTGCTCATGAATGGTTAGCAAGGCTGGGCGGATTTTTCATTTTAAAATGAATGTGTATTATCGGAACAACCAGAATTTGAACACTTTAAAAACAAAATGCCACAATGGGTAACATAAAACAACGTATTAATTCGGGATTTATATTGGCGGCGGCATTTTTATTGGTACTTGCTTCCAACCGGTTGAACAACAGAAACTTTTCTACCGTGGAACAAGGAGTAGATTCGGTTTTTGAAGATCGTTTGGTGGTCCAGGAATATATTTATACCCTTAACAATTATTTCCACGAAAAGGAATTGTTTTTGGCGAACAATGCGGTTTATTTGGATAAAATGCCTCAGCATCCGGATATCAAGAACATCCTAGTGGATTTCGCCAATACCGAATTGACCATTGATGAATCCCTACATTTGGAAGAGTTAAGGGAAAATTACGCGGCCCTAAAAAGATTGGAGGACGATCAGGGCAACAAAGAAAAAATTATTTCCGTACTGAACAGCATTAGCAACAATCTTGATGAACTTTCTGCAGTGCAATTGTCCGAAGGAAAACAATTGACACAGCGCTCCAAGAGATCTCTTGGCATGAACCAGTTGTTGTCCACTCTGGAAATTGTGTTTTTGATCATTATTGGAATACTCTTTATCGTGATAGTTTTTAAGCGCGAAAAAAGTTCGGGAATGAAACTTGTGGAGGAGGATTCCTAAAACAATCTTTTAGCCAACCTTGGTAATTTGGTGCGTATTTCCATTAAAAATAAAAGTGTCTCCTTTTTCCTTTCCCATAAGTAATTGGGCAATGGGCGCACTTGTCGAAATACAATAGAATTTCTCTCCTGCTTGTTCGAACACTCCAGCAGAAATGGCAATAAAATAGTGGGCCATACTGGTTTCCACACAGGAGCCCAACCGTATTTTACCAGAAGGCGCATCAATCTTAATTTTATGGAGAATGCTCCGGGTAGCTTCAAGTTCTTGTAATTGTTGGGCCAGCTTTTCCTGTTCCAGTTGCACCATGGCCCGCCCGGTCTCATGCTTGTCACCTGCAGAACTTTTGGTCTCGGAACTTAAGGATTCTTGGAGGCCATCGCTTTGCTTTTTAAGCCGGGCCGTTCTTTCTTCAACAAAGTTCCTGCAGAATTTTAAAAGCTCTTCTTTCACCATATTGTTACGCAAAAGTTAGTCGAAAAACGGTTTCCTTTTTGGGAATGGACCGTACCTGTATGTTTCCGCCGTGCAATTGCATTACTCTTTTGGATAGGCTTAGACCAATACCTGTCCCCTCGCTTTTTGTGGTAAAAAAGGGAACAAAGATCTCATCCATCATTTCGGGAGAAATTCCAGGGCCATTGTCCAGTATCTCAATATATTTGGAGCCATTGGTGTCTATGCCGGCCATTACATGGACCTTACCATTATCGGCATACTCTACGGATTGAAGCGCATTTTTGACCAAATTGATCAAGACCTGGCCTATTTGCTTTTCATCAATATAAAATTCTAAATCTTCGGGCTTGCAAAACACCTTGAACTCGCTTTCCCCATCCAATAATCTTGCAGACATGAGCACATTGATCTTTTCCAAGAGGTCTTTGCCCTTGACCAACGATTTATTGGGTTCGGGCACATGCAGAAGGCTACGGTAAGATTGTACAAAATCCATTAGGTCGCTTCCTTGTTCTTTGATCACTTCCAGCCCTTTCAAAGTATTGTTTATCTGACTTTCCTCCAACTCTGCCATTGGTGTAATTTTCCCTCCTTTTCTATAATATTTAATAATGGAGTCCGATATGGAGGCAATGGGCGTAATGGTGTTCATGATCTCGTGGGTAAGCACTCGGATAAGCCGCACCCAAGATTCAGTCTCTTTTTCATCCAGTTCTTTATGGATATCCTGAACTACTACCAACAGCAAAGACTGTCCATCCAAGGACAAGTGTGTCGATTTTAATGCCAATTGGGTTTGTTCCCGTTCGTTGGTCAACTGAAACAATTTGCGCTCAAAGGGCTTAAAATTTTTAAAAATCCGATATAGATTTTCGTCCACTTGTTTGAGCTGTTTTATGTGGTTTAAGGGAGTGTAGTCCAATAGTTGTTCCAGGGTAGGATTGGCAAATAGAATATGTCCCTTGTCATTATAGGTCATTATACCAATACTGGCCTGTTTCAATATTTCTTGATAGTACTGCTCCCTGACCTGTAATTGTACATGTACTTCTTGTATTAAACCATTTACCCGGTTTAGGCTTTTGTTCAGCTCTTTAAAAGATTCAATGGTAACGCCCTCGGGAAAACGTAGCGTAAAATCCTCGTTTTTTATTGCATCGAAGAAGTAAGCGATTTTTCGGTTGGTGCGGTTTAAAAAAGTGATCAGGGAAAACACGAGTAAAATCAAAGCGACGGCAGAGATACCTAAAGTAAAATACCATTGTTTAGATACTGAGAATGCCAGAACAAGTGCAGTAAAGGTGAGAAATAACACCCGTATGATCATTTGAATATAAAAGTTTCTACTTGCCATCAGTCACCTTTTTTCTTCAGTTTATTGTAGAGCGTTTGTCTCGAGATGCCCAGTTGCTCCGCGGCCGCACTGTAGTTTCCTTCATTTTGTTCCAGCGCCCTCAGAATCATTTGCTGTTCCATCTCGTTTAGGGTCATAGGCTCGTTGTCCATAGATTGCATGGGCTTGGCGTGCAACAGAAAATCCGAAGGCTTTAAAACATTGCCATCGGATAGGATAACCGCTCGTTCCATGGTATGTTGTAATTCACGAACATTGCCTGGCCATGCATATTCCAGGAGTTTTTCCTGTGCAGTTTGATTTATCCTTAGCCCCCCTTTATCATATTTATGGGCAAATTTTTTAAGGAAAAAGTCTGCCAACACTAAAATATCATCATCCCTATCTCTGAGGGGGGGGACTTCGATATGAATGGTATTGATGCGGTACAATAGATCTTCGCGGAACAATCCATTGGCGACCATCTGCTCCAAATTGCAATTAGTGGCACAGATAAGCCGAATATCCACATCGATAGGTTTGTTCGAGCCTACCCTTACCACTGTTCTGTTTTGGATGGAGGACAATAGTTTTGCCTGCATTTGTAGGGAAAGGTTACCAATCTCATCCAAAAAAAGCGAACCTTGGTGTGCGGCCTCGAATTTACCCGCCCTATCTTCTTTGGCATCGGTAAATGATCCTTTAACATGCCCAAAAAGTTCACTTTCGAACAAGTTTTCGGCTATGGACCCCATGTCTACCGGAATAAAAACTTCTTCTTTTCGGGTCGATAATCTGTGCAGCTCACGAGCAATTAGTTCCTTTCCAGTGCCGTTTTCGCCGGTAATCAGTACGTTAACGTCCGTTTTTGCCACTTTTGACACTAAGTTCAACACCGTGGTAAGTGCTTTGGATTGGCCGATAATATAATTTCTTCCCTCGTTAATGACCTGTTTTAGATGGTTCTCTTTTTTCTTGAGCTTATTTATTTCTTGTTTGGACTTTCTAAGCTCATGGGCGGATTTTACGGTAGTCATTAAACGTTCGTTGTTCCATGGCTTCAATACAAAGTCGGACGCTCCTTGCTTCAGGGCCTTTACCGCTAAATCCACCGCTCCATAGGCTGTCATCATTATTACTGAGGTGTCCGGGGATCGTTTTTTTATCTCGTTGAGCCAGAACAGTCCTTCGTTCCCGGTGTTGACACCGGCAGAAAAATTCATGTCGAGAAGCACAATGTCTATTTTTTCCAAGTTTGGAAAAGAGGTGATCTGGTTGGGATTGAATATCGTTTGGACGCTTTTGTACTCAAACTGCAAAAGAATTTCCAAAGCACTCAGTACGCTTTTGTTATCATCAACCACTAAAATATTGGCATCGACCATAAGACTACTATTTCCTATTCTTTTTTAAAACTAGTAAATGCCAGAGTACAAATGCCAAAAGTGTAAAATATTTGGACAAATTTTGTACAAAATTTTTACACCTCATTCAAGCATATTATAACTTTACGGACACAACTGTCTGGTAATCAGCAATAATTTATTTTGGCACAAGAATAGCCTTGAATTTGGCACAGGATATCATTATGAGATTAAAAACATACATAACATCATTATTTCTTATCACATCCGTGGTAGCGTTCTCGCAAAAGTTGTGGACTTTGGAAGCATGTGTGGACTATGCCATTGAACACAATCTACAGGTAAAGAACACTACATATAATAATGATTCCAGCAAAGAATCTTACAGACAGTCGGTCAGGGATTTGTTGCCTACTGTTTCTGGCTCGGCCGACTACACCATTCGATACGGTAGGTCCGCAGACCCACAGACCAACGATTTTGTGAACACGGATTTTTTTAGCAATAATTATTCACTCAACGCCAATTTGGATCTGTTCCGGGGCTTTCAAAAATTGAATACCATCCGCGCATCCAAATTTATCTACAAGGCTACCCAAGAAGATATATTACAGGAAAAATTTTTGTTGGCCTTTAGGGTAATGAGCGCGTATTACGATATTAAGTTTTTTGAAGGGTTGGTGGCCAATTCCCTGGAGCAGCTCGAAATTTCGCAAGGAAATTACGACTTGGTGGCCAAGCAGGTGGAATTGGGCTTGATGGCCGGCGCCGATCTTTACGAAGCAGAATCCAATCTATTGGGGGATAAACTGTTATTGACCCAAAACAGGAACCAACTTACCAATGCCAAACTGGTATTGATCCAAGAAATGAACTGGACCGGAGCGTCCGATATACAACTGCAGGAAACCATGGGCCAGGAAATGGCGGCCATGGAAGAGCGGATTTCCCTGGACTCGCTGTACAAAACAGCAAGAGATTTTGTGCCGTTGGTAAAATCACAGGAATACCGGGTCACGGCAGCAAAAAAGCAAATGCAGGCCACAAGGGGCTCCTTATATCCTTCTTTATCTTTATTTGCGGGTTACGGCACCAGTTATTTCGAAACGAACGTGGATCAGAACGGAGAGGTGATTCCATTTAAAACACAGTTTACGGACAATCAGTCCAAATTTGTAGGAGCGCAATTGAACATTCCGATCAGTAGTGGATGGTCCAATCACTCACGGGTAAAGCAACAGAAAATAGCCTATATGCAGGCCAAAAACAATTTAGAGATACAAGAGCAGGAACTATTACAATTATTACAACAATTGGTGCAGGACAACAGGGCCTTAATTGCCGAGTACGAACAGAGTGCCAAACAAGTGGAATCTCAAAAAATTGCGTTTGACATTGCACAAAAACGTTACGAAAAAGGACTGATCAACGCATTGGAACTTTTTCAGGCAAAAAATCTGTACGGAGTTGCACAGAACCAGAACCTGCAAGTAGGCCTAAGACTTAAAGTAAATCAAAGCACCATAGATTTTTATAACGGGCTGCCCATTTTCAATATCAACTAAAACATACCATGGATATACAATTAGAAAAAAAGAAAGGACTTAAACTCAAACACTACGGCTACATCGCTTTGGGGATATTACTATTGTTTGTTGGTTATAAATTGGTATTTGCCAGTTCCATGTCCACTTTTAGAACCGAAAAAGAACGTTTATCACTTTCCACGGTTACCGATGGCAAGTTTGACGACTACATTACCATTAATGGTAATGTGGCGCCGATAGCTACTATTTATATGGATGCCTACGAAGGCGGACGGGTTTCCGAAAAACTGATAGAGGAAGGCTCCATGGTAAAAAAGGGGGACATTATCCTAAGACTGGAAAACATGGCCCTGTACGAACAAATTTTGGCCAGTGAAAGTAACTTGGCCCTAAAACAGAACGATCTACGATCTACCAAGCTCACTTTTGATTCCAGACAGGTAGAAGGTAGAAGGTCCTTGGCCACAGCAGAGTACGATCTCCAACGCTTAAAACGTAACTACGAGCAGAACCAAGAATTGTTCAAAGACGAACTAATATCCAAGGAAACCTACCTACTGTCCAAAGAAAACTACGAACTGGCCAAAAAACAATACGATATTGTTAAGCTCCAAACAGAGCAGGACGATGAATTGCGCAAAACATCATTAACTGGATTGGATGCCGACCTCGCAAGGATGCAAAAAACACTTTCCATGGTCTATGATCGCTTGGACCACCTAAATGTTCGCGCCCCCGCCGACGGACAATTGGGTTTTTTGGATGCTGAAATAGGGCAAAATATTTCACAGGGACAACGCATAGGGCAAATTAATGTACTTACCGATTTTAAAATTGAAGCGGATATAGACGAACATTATATAGATCGCGTAAAAAGAGATCTTTCGGCCACTTTGGAGCGTAATGGGAACGAATACAAATTGCGATTGCGAAAAGTGTACCCTGAGGTGAGAAACGGAAGGTTCCGGGTGGATCTGGTCTTTGTGGATGACAAGCCAGAAACCATCCGTGCCGGACAGAGCTACAATATCAGATTACAACTAGGGGAGTCCAACGATGCGCTTTTATTGCCGAAAGGAGGATTTTTCCAAAGCACCGGAGGACAATGGGTTTTTGTTGTAGACCCAAACGGGAACGAAGCCATTAGGCGAAACATAAGATTGGGAAAACAAAACTCAAGATATTATGAGGTCTTGGAAGGGCTTCAGCCAGGAGAACAGGTCATTACCAGCAACTACGATAGTTTTGGCGATGCCGAGCGGATCGTATTGAAATGATCCAAGCCTATGTAACAATCATCAAAAACGAACAGTCTTTACAATAAATCGAAAAAAACAACCATCAAAAATGATACAGATAACAAACCTAAAAAAGAGTTTTCGAACGGAAGAAGTGGAAACCTTGGCGCTTAACGGCGTAAATCTAAAAGTGGAAGAAGGTGAATTCGTCGCAATCATGGGCCCTTCTGGATGTGGTAAATCAACCCTGTTGAATATTATCGGCATGCTGGACAATCCATCCGAGGGAAGTTACAATTTTGCCGGACACGAAGTCGGCGGCCTAAAAGAAAGCCAGCGTACCCAACTTAGAAAAGGAAATCTCGGATTTGTTTTCCAGAGCTTTAACCTGATCGATGAGCTAACGGTTTTTGAGAATGTAGAACTACCCTTGATCTACCTTAAGATGAACAAAGCTGAACGCAAGGAAAAGGTGTTGAAAGTTTTGGAACGGATGAAGATCGCACATCGGGAAAAACATTTTCCACAACAGCTATCCGGAGGGCAACAACAAAGGGTGGCCATAGCAAGAGCAGTAGT
Organism: Allomuricauda sp. XS_ASV26; assembly: GCF_041224615.1. Lineage (NCBI taxonomy): Bacteria > Pseudomonadati > Bacteroidota > Flavobacteriia > Flavobacteriales > Flavobacteriaceae > Allomuricauda > Allomuricauda sp. XS_ASV26. The sequence goes on from NZ_JBGFGK010000033.1 coordinate 462,934, forward strand.
AACCAATCCAAAATTGATATTGGCGGATGAGCCGACCGGTAACTTGGATTCCAAAAACGGAATAGAGGTAATGAACCTGTTGACCGAACTCAACCAAGAAGGGACCACTATTGTAATGGTAACTCACTCCGATCGCGACTCACACTATGCGCATAGGGTCATTAACCTATTTGACGGTCAAATTGTGACCGAGAGCCAAAACAAACCTATGAAAAGTATGGTATAGGAGTTTATTCACCTGCCCTGATCGAGTTTATGTCGAGCGCCAGACTGCCGCAGCCAGGTAGTCGAAGCAAAGGGTCAATCAAAAAAACAATCAAATAAATCAAAACCATAATCATGTTCAAGAACAACCTAAAAATCGCATGGCGAAACCTCTGGAAAAATAAAGGCTATAGCATGCTGAACATTTTTGGACTGACTATCGGCATTACATGTGCCGCCATGATCTTGCTCTGGGTAGAGGATGAGGTAGGGTACGATAAGAATTTTGCGAAACAGGATGTGGTGTATTATATACCTACCAATCAGCAGTACGATGGCGAGTGGAGAACCTTTTTTGAGGCCACTCCCGGTCCGTTGGCCGAAGTTTTGAAACAGGAAGTACCCGGTATTATTGGTGCTGCTAGAACAAAAGGCGAAGATCTTTTATTTAGGGTAAATGAAATATCGGTCAATAAATACGGACGATTTGCAGATCCTGATTTTTTGAGCATGTTCAGCTTAAATTTTGTTGAAGGCAACCTGGAAACCGCTTTCAATGAGGTGGATGCCATCATCATTTCACAAGAAACTGCAAAGCAATTATTTGGGGGAAATTCTTCTGCCATTGGTAAAGTGGTTAAAATAAATAACGATACCAATTATACGATTTCGGGGGTATACGAAGATTTGCCCAAAAACGTGACCTATGGTTTTGATTGGGTAGCTCCTTTTGAACGTTTTGCCAAAGGGAAGGATTGGATGAAGGAATATGGAGCTAATTTTTCTGACACTTTTGTTGAACTATCTCCCGAAGCAAATTTTGATGTTGTCAATCAGAAAGTGAAGCAAATACTTCCCGAAAAGACAGAAGACGATGAAACCGTTGCCTTTTTGTTCTCAATGAAAGATTGGCATTTAAGGTCCACTTTTGAAGGAGGAAAAAACGTCGGAGGCCAAATTACCTACGTTCGGCTGTTCAGCCTTATCGCGATCATTATATTGTTGATCGCCTGTATCAACTTCATGAACTTGGCAACTGCCCGTAGCGAAAAGCGGGCCAACGAGGTTGGAGTGCGAAAAGTATTGGGGTCCGGAAGAAAGGGGTTGATCTCACAATTCATGGCAGAAGCTATAATAACCGCAACCATCTCCACTTTTGTGAGCATACTGTTGTTAAAATTACTGATGCCGCAATTTAATATACTTATCGATAAGCAATTGGAGCTACGGCTTTTGGACCCTGTCCATTTACTTACTCTGGCCGGCATTACATTGGTATGTGGTATTGTTGCAGGGTGGTACCCAGCCTTTTATTTGTCCTCTTTTATGCCAGTGGAGGTGCTAAAAGGGGCACGAATAACAAAAGGGAGCGCAGCATTCATTAGAAAAGGATTGGTCGCCGCCCAATTTGTAGTTTCCATTGTGTTCATTATCAGTACCATTATCGTTTACCAACAGATACAGCATGTAAAAGCACGCGATTTGGGCTATGATAAGGAAAACTTGGTCAAAATACCAGTGACCGGGGATATGATCAAAAATTTTGTTCCTATTGAAGAGGAAATGAAGGCATCGGGCAATATAGAAAGCATCGGGCTGAACAATTCCGACATCCTTTCCGGGGGCAACAATACATCGGGGCTCAAATGGCAGGGGGGCGTAGATACCGAAAATGTCCTGGTTTCGGTGAGGAATATCACATCCGATTTTTTCAATACCGCAGGAATGGAAATTATTGAAGGAAGAGGGTTCAGTAAAAATCCCGCTCAGGACAGTACCAATATCATCGTGACGGAATCTTTTGCAAAATTGATGGGGAGTGGAAGTGCCATTGGTAAAACCGTGGAAGAGGACTATCCTGTAATCGGGGTGGTGAAAGATTATTTATACGACGATATGTACGGAACCAGTGACCCCGTTATATTTTTTAACGACCCGAGCGAAGCCCGTTTTATGTATGTGAAGGCCAAATCCGGTATAGCAACGGCAACGGCTTTGGCAACTATGGAGGCATCATTGAAAAAGTTCAACCCAGCTTTTCCTTTTGAATACGAATTTGTGGATGATGCTTACGATGCCAAATTTAAGAGCGAAAAATTAATAGGAAGCCTTTCGCAAATTTTTGCATTGCTGGCCATATTCATCTCCTGTTTGGGATTGTTCGGGCTGTCGGCCTTTACCGCAGACCAACGTAGAAAGGAAATTGGTGTACGTAAGGTGTTGGGGTCTAGTGTAACCGGAATTGTTGGCCTACTGTCCAAAGATTTTATGCGTTTGGTGCTCATGGCCATAATCATTGCCGTTCCAGTGGCCTGGTTCTTAATGCAGAATTGGCTGGAGGGCTATTCCTATCGTATTTCCATAAATGCTTGGGCATTTGCCATAGCAGGGGCCATTGCCATAATCATTGCCTTGGTGACCATAAGTTTTCAGGCCATAAATGCGGCCAGGGTCAACCCGGTAAAAAGTTTACGTTCAGAATAAATCAATCAAAAAACCATCGATCATGTTTAAGAATTATCTAAAAATTGCCTGGAGGAACCTTACCAAGAACAAGGGATATACCATAATCAATGTAGGAGGTCTGGCCCTTGGCATGGCCGTAGCCCTGATCATAGGGCTGTGGATCATGGACGAGCTTTCGCACAACAGCTACTTTTCCAATAAAAACCGGATAGCCCAGGTGTTCCAATCACAGACCTTTAACGGTGAAACCGGAACAGGCCCTGCGATACCACGCCCTTTGGAAATGGCATTTCGGGAAAGTTATATGGATAATTTTAAACATATGGTGATGTCTTCATGGACCACGCCCCAGTATCTAAAGTATAAAGAAACCAGTATTTCCAGAGAAGGAAACTTTACACAAAGGGAAGCGCCCGAAATGTTGGACTTAAACATTTTAAAGGGCGAAATGGACGGAATTCGGGAAATTAATTCCATTATGCTATCCGAATCTACCGCAGAAGCACTTTTTGGAAATGAAGACCCTATTGGCAAAACTATAGAGGTAAACAGTCAATACGACATGATGGTAACAGCGGTTTACGAGGATATTCCTTTCAATACATCTTTTAACGACACTCATTTTTTAATGCCTTGGGATAAATACGTATCCATCAACGAATGGATAAAAAATGCCGAGGACCAATGGGGGAACAACTCGTTTCAAATGTTTGTTCAGATAGCCGACAATACAACGATGGAAACCGTAACTGAAAAGATTCGGAATGTTAAGAAAAACCTGAACGAGGACACCGTTGAATTTAATCCTCAATTGTTTTTGCTGCCAATGGAAGACTGGCACTTACGATCTCGGTTCGAGAACGGAAAGCAGGTCGGTGGCAGAATAAAATATGTATGGTTGTTCGGGATAATCGGTGTTTTTGTCCTTTTGTTGGCATGTATCAATTTTATGAACCTTAGTACCGCACGATCCGAGAAAAGAGCGAAGGAAGTAGGCATCAGAAAATCAATAGGATCACAGCGGGGCCAGTTGATCAATCAATTTTTGGGCGAGTCCTTTTTAGTTGTGCTTTTTGCTTTTTTTATCGCTATTGTGATCGTTGTGCTATCTCTAAACGGATTTAATGATTTGGCCAGAAAAAAGATTGAGTTTCCTTGGCTATCATTGGGATTTTGGGGCGCCTCCTTGGCATTTATATTGTTCACAGCGCTTCTGGCCGGCAGTTACCCGGCACTTTACCTTTCCTCGTTTCGACCCGTAGATGTTCTAAAGGGCACCTTTAAGGCGGGCAAACACTCTGGCTTGCCAAGAAAAATCTTAGTCGTGGTACAGTTTACGGTTTCCGTGGCCTTTATTATCGGAACTGTAATCGTAATGCAACAAATCAATCATGCCAAAAACAGACCTATTGGTTACGATAAGGAAGGATTGATTCAAGTGCCCACCATGAGCGAAGATTTTACGGGAAAGTTTGAATTGATGCGGGAAGCGTTCACAAACTCTGGAGCAGTGACAGAAATGTCCACTTCAAGTGCACCCACAACCAATATTTGGTCCAATCGGAGCGGATTCAAATGGGAAGGAAAACCAGAAGGATTTCAAGAAGATCTTGCATGGACCGAGGTATCTCCCGAGTATGCAAAAAGCCTGAATTTAAAAATTGTGGCAGGGCGTGATTTCTCAAGAGATTTTGCTTCCGATTCCACAGCCGTGCTCATAAATGAAACTGCCGTAAAATATATGGGACTCCAGGACCCGGTAGGCAAGTTTATTACGGACTCCGACACCGAAGACCCATTTGAACCCATGAAGATCATTGGAGTGGTTCAGGACATGATTGCCCAATCCCCATACGAACCAGTAAAACAAGGTATGTATGTATTCGACAGGCACGGAAATGGCTCATATTATAATATGAGATTGAACCCCAACCAAAGTGCCAGTCAAAATATTGCGATAATCGAAAGGGTTTTTAAAGAACACTTCCCAAATATCCCTTTTCATTATGATTTTGTTGATGAGGAATATGGCGAAAAATTTGCAGCGGAGGAACGCATTGGTCGACTTTCGGGAATTTTTACCGCTCTGGCCATTTTGATCAGTTGTTTGGGACTGTTCGGACTAACCTCTTTTGTGGCAGAACAGCGAACCAAGGAGATTGGGGTAAGAAAAGTGCTGGGAGCATCTGTATTTAATGTGTGGAACATGTTGTCCAAGGACTTTTTAAAGCTCGTGATCATTTCCTGCTTTATTGCAGTGCCAATTGCCTATTATGTAATGAACGGGTGGTTACAAGAGTATCCCTACCGTGTGATATTGAAATGGTGGATTTTTGTCCTGGCCATGATCGGGGCCATGGCCGTAACCATAATCACGGTAAGTTTTCAGGCGATCAAGGCGGCAAAATCCAACCCGGCCCGAAGTTTACGAACAGAATAACATCAATTCTGTAGGAGTAATAACTACATCAATCAAAAACGAACACCATGTTTAGGAACAATCTAAAAATAGCCTGGAGAAGCCTTAAAAAGCAGCCATTCTTCACCTTTCTCAATGTTTTCGGATTAGCAATAGGAATGGCTGGTGGGCTTTTGCTCGGCCTTTACATTTACGATGACCTGAGCCACGATAAAATGTTCACGGACGCGGAACGCATCTATCGCATCAATACGGATATGAAGTTCGGCGGTGCAGCGGAAGAAAATGCCGAGGTATCGGCACCCATGGCAGGAGCCATGGTAAACGACATACCCCAAGTGGAGATGGCCACAAGGTTTCGAAATATAGGAGGTGTTTTTATTCGTTCCCAAAACGCTAAAGACAATGTTCGGGAGCCCCAAGTATCCTATGCCGACTCTACGTTTTTCGATATGTTCGGCATTGAATTGCTGTATGGTGATAAGCGAACCGCATTGACAGAGCCCAATACAATGGTGATTACAAGAACTGCTGCCGAAAAACACTTTCCCATAGATCGGGCCGTAGGAAAAACACTTGTGATCAATGATCAAGATATGTACACCGTAACAGGTGTACTGGAAGACTTGCCGAAGAACTCAATTTTTAAGGACAAACCTCTTTTCTTGGCCATGTCCGGATATGAGGATGCCCAGTTGGCCGAATGGGGCAACCATAATTATTTTACCTTCATAAAATTGGTGCCCGGCACCACCGGAACCGACATACAAAATGAGTTACAGGCCATGGTGGGAAGATATTTGATTCCCTACGCACAGCGGTTTTTTCCGGGCATTACGGAACAGCAATTTCTGGATTCAGGCAATTATGTGAACTATTCCACCATTCCTTTGACCGACATTCACTTACATTCTGGAAGAAACCCGGAGTTCAGTGCCGTGAGCGATATCAAAAACGTGTATATTCTAGGAGCCATTGCTCTTATTTTACTGGTATTGGCCAGTGTTAACTTTATGAACCTTTCCACGGCGCATTCGCTAAAACGAGCAAAAGAAGTAGGAATTAGAAAAACATTGGGGTCCCAGCGCAGCGGATTGATTGGTCAGTTTTTAACGGAGTCTGGACTTATCGCCATGGGAGCCCTGATATTTGCCATAATCGTGGCCTATATTGCCATTCCTTTCTATAATGAGCTTTCAGGAAAAGAATTGTCCGTTCCTTTTTCCAATCCAATTTTTTGGCTGATTTTGATTATTGCCGCATTGGTTCTTGGTCTGTTTTCCGGAAGTTATCCTGCCTTTTTTATGTCACGTTTTGTAGCGGCAAAAGTACTTAAGGGGCAAGGGGACAACGCCATCGGCGGTGGAAGGGTAAGGAATGCCCTGGTCATACTGCAATTTAGTATATCGGTGTTTTTGATCATGGGCACACTCACCGTATTTCAACAACTCAGATTTATCCAGGGCAAAGATCTGGGGTATGGAAAGAACCAAGTGTTGATCATAGGAGGAGTAAACGCACTCGAAGGAAGAAAACAAGCATTTAAAGATGCCGTATTGCGACTTAGTCAAGTAGACAATGCCACATTGAGCAGCTTTTTGCCCACACCTTCGGCCCGCAGCAGCGGCACTTATTTGTTGGCAGAAGACCGCAGCCAGGAAAAATCCATCAACATGCAACAATGGGCCGTGGACGATGATTATTTGAATACTATTGGACTTTCCTTGGTTTCCGGACGAACTTTCGATCTCGATAAATTCGCCACAGACTCATTGGCCATAATTGTGAACGAGAAAGCGGTCTCCATACTCGGAAAAACACCGGAAACCGTTATCGGAACCCAATTTGTAAATAATTTGGAAGAGGGCACCTTATCAACCGTAATTGGAGTGGTAAAAGACTTTCATTTTGAGACACTAAGAGAAGAAGTAGGGGCTCTTGCTCTGTTCAATGGAGCGGAATTTTCCAGCAACTTGGCCATAAAGCTAAATGGAGGCGATGTGTCCCGAACTCTTACCGAAATTGAGAATATTTGGAGGAATATGGCGCCTACCCAGCCATTCGACAGTTATTTTATGGACGATTCTTTTAACACCAGCTACGATGCGGAACAAAGACTGGGAAGGATTTTTATGATCTTCACCATATTGTCCATTATTATTGCCTGTCTTGGACTTTTGGGCCTAGCTACATTCAATGCTCAAAAACGCGTAAAGGAAATCGGTGTAAGAAAAGTACTGGGAGCAGGCGTGGGACAGATAGTTTACCGTTTGTCCTCGGACTTTTTAAAACTGGTGGGGCTTGCGGTGGTTATAGCTTTGCCATTGGGCTGGTATGCCATGGACCGTTGGCTACAGGATTTCTCGTACCGAATCGATATTCCATGGTGGATTTTTGCCCTGTCCGCATTGTTGGCTGTCGGCGTTGCACTTGTAACCGTGAGCTACCAAAGTATAAAGGCAGCCATTGTGAATCCGGTGAAGAGCCTAAGGGCAGAATAAAAGGAAACAAATTAAAAAAGTAAAATGATCGTAAACTATCTTAAAATCGCTTTGCGGAGTATATTAAAGAACAAGCTCTTTTCCTTGATCAATGTACTGGGGCTTTCCATAGGTGTTTGTGCTACGATGGTGATCGGTTCAATTGTCCATTACGATTTTACGTTCGATACCTTTCATAAAGATAAGGACAGAATTTACCGGTTAACGACGGAGTGGGAATCCCACGGAAATACGTTTTCCAATCGAGGGGTCGCCCTACCGTTGGCCCGTACTTTTCAAGAAGGAACAACAGGGGTTGAACTGGCCACCCATTTTAGAAACACAAGTTTTTCAAAAGTTGAAAACAAGAACTTGGACCTCACATTTAAGAACATTCAAAACTCCATTTTAGCGGATAATACCTACTTTCAGTTGTTTACCTACGATTGGATTGCTGGAGACAAGGAGTCGGCACTTGCCGAAGCTGCCCAAGTGGTACTCACAAGAAAAACAGCAGAAAAATACTTCCCGCATACGGAAGTTGGGACTGTTGTTGGTAAAACGTTGATGTATAACGATTCCATTCCGGTAAAAGTAACGGGCGTGGTAGCCAATTTTACCCAGAACAGCGATTTAAGGTTTAGTGAGTTTATGTCCATGGCATCGGCCAAAATGTTTGGCCTGCCCGATATAGAAACAAATAATGAATGGAACAGTACCAGTTCAGGAAACCAATTATTTTTTAAGATAAAGGACGAGGCAAGTATAGTTGCCATACGATCCCGTTTGGATGCATTGGCCAAAGAACATAAAAATAAAGCGCCTTGGGCCGAGAACGAAACACGCACCTTTCTTATGCAACCCCTTTCCGAAATACATTTTGGCGGGGAATACGCTGAGTATCCTTTCAATAATTCGGAACACGTTGCGAGTATAAAAGTGCTAAAGAGTTTAGGGTTTGTGGCTTTGTTCCTTTTATTGTTGGGATGTGCCAATTTTATTAACCTTAATTCGGCACAAGCACTCACAAGGGCAAAAGAAATAGGAATACGCAAAACACTGGGCAGCTCCAAAAAGCAGGTGATTCGGCAGTTTTTGTTTGAATCATTCATTTTAACCAGTATAGCGGCAGCGTTATCTCTGGTACTGGCACCTTTTCTTCTCCGGCAATTCTCAGATTTTTTGCCTGGAGATATTTCACTCTCCGTGCTTTATTCCTTTGTTGGGATACTTGGAATTATTGGTCTAGTTGTCCTGGTAGCCATATTGTCCGGGTTTTATCCTGCTTTTGTGCTATCCGGGTTTCGACCGGCATCCGTTTTAAAAGGTCAATTTTCCAAAGGAGATCAAGGTGTACGATTGCGGAAGACCTTAACGGTTTTTCAATTTGTGGTCGCACAGGTTTTTATCATCGGGACCCTTTTGGTGGCCAAACAACTGCATTATGTAATGAACACCGACATGGGCATTAAAACCGATGCCGTAGCATTTGTTACCGTTCCACGGAACGATCGATCAGCGATTAAAAAAGAGCGTTTTTTTAGTCAAGTAAAAGAAATCAAACAACTATCCTCAGTTAGTTTGGGAGGAGACCCTCCGGCTTCGAACAGTTATACGTCCACCGTGCTCGATTACTTTAAGGGTGATCTTGAGAAGCATCAATCCACTCAAATACTGTGGGGCGATGCAAATTATTTGGATACCTACAATATTCCCATCATATCTGGTCGTGATCGTTTGAACGACAGTATACAGGAGTATGTCGTAAACGAAGCTTTTGCCAAGGAAATGGGGTTTGAAAACCCCGAGGACGTGGTCGGTGAATTTTTAAAACTGGACACTACGAACATTCAGATAGTAGGACTTATGCAGGATTTTAACCAACGCTCTTTAAAATCAGGAATAAACCCAATGGCAATGACCGGGGATTGGGGCGGGGACAACTATTCGCCCTTCCATAGTGTGCATTTTGATCTGGGCCCAGATCCTGAACAATGGGACGTTGCAATCAAACAAATCGAGGAAGCTTGGTCCACAGTTTATCCGGAAGAGGAAATGCGTCTTCAGTTTATGGATGAGATAGTCAAGAATTTTTATCGTACCGAAAGAAGCACGGTTCAATTACTAAAATGGGCTACGGGATTGGCCATATTGATCAGTTGTATGGGACTTTTGGGATTGGTTGTATATACCACGGAACGCAGGGTAAAGGAAATCGGGGTTCGCAAAGTGTTGGGGGCCAATGTTGCACAATTGAACCTATTGCTCTGTAAGGAATTTTTGATTTTGGTAGGAATTGCTTTTGCGATCTCTGTGCCCATTTCGTGGTACCTGATACAAGAATGGATTCAGGACTTTGCCTATAAAACCAATATGAGTTGGTGGGTATTTATGTCCGGTGGCTTAGGAATGGTATTGGTGGCCATTGCGGTGATCAGCGCCAGAACCTATAAAACGGCAAAGATCAACCCCGTGGATAGCCTAAGGAACGAATAGTCGAAAATCATCAATCAAAAAACTATAGTATGTTCAAGAACTATTTAAAAATCGCTTGGAGAAATCTTATCAAGAACAGAATATTTACCTTATCCAATATGATAGGATTGACCTCCGCATTTGCTGTGGCCATTCTCTTGGTAATGACGGCACTTTTTGAACTTTCCTACGACCAGTTCCATAAAAATAAAGATGTGGCGTATCAACTTTACTTATCCCACCAAACCCCAAGGGGAGTAGAGGCAAGTGTGTCCAACCCTGTTCCTTTGGCACCAGCCCTTAAAGAGGAGGTTGCTGGCATAAAATATATCGCAAGAACTGTGAGCGAGGATGTTTTGGTCACCTACAATACCAAGGAGCTGAGTTTGGATGCCGAGTATGTTGATCCGGAATTTTTTAAAATTTTTACCTATCCAACCTTGTGGGATGATACAAGAAATCCTTTGCCAGAGAAGAATTCTGTTGGAATTACCGTTAAGACCGCAAAAAAAATATTCGGCACCGTGGATAATGTGGTCGGAAAAACGATTTCCATAAAAATCGGACGAGAAGAAAAGCCATTTACGATTGCTTCCATTTTAAAGGATACCCCGGCCAATAGCAGCATCGATTTTGGGATAGTGATTCCATTTGAGAACCATCCGGAATTTCTTTCCAACATTGATCGCTGGGATTCCCAGTTCCACCCAATTTATCTTCAATTGGAAAATGGAGTGGATCCAATACAGTTTGAGCAGAGTACAGAGGCCTTTACCTCGCTCCATTACCAAGAAAGCATAGAAAGCGATATTAGGGATGGAGCACAACCCAATGCGGAAGGCCATTACAAGCAATTCCATTTGACACCTATAACCGATCTACACTTTGTATCTTATAATACCGGAGTGGCGGAGGCGAACCGTACATTTCCAATTATAATTTTGTGCATTGCCATGGTAATTATTTTTATAGTTAGCGCAAACTTTATAAACATGAGCATTGCCCTTAGCGAGAAACGCTTAAAGGAAGTTGGCATGCGTAAAACCTTGGGCGCTATACAAAAGCAATTGTTCTTTCAGTTTTGGATGGAGAGTCTATTTGTTTTTGCATTGTCCATCGTACTGGGATTAATGGTCAGCCAAATGCTATTGAACCCATTTAAGACACTTTTTAATACCAAGGCCACTTTCGCCGATGTTGCCCAACCAGAAGTAATCCTAATTTTTGGACTGGTTATTTTTTGTATCACCTTGATAGCAGGAGGATATCCGGCATTGTTGATGAGTAAATTGGGTGCTCTGAAAGCCTTAAAAGGCAAATTAGACCTTGGTAAAAATAGATTGCGTAATGGACTCATTGTAGTGCAGTTTGCCATAGCCATTATTTTGATCAGCGGAACTTTGGTTTTGAACGGTCAATTGGATTTTATGAGGAACAAGGATTTGGGTTACAACAAAGAACAAGTGATCTCTATACCCTTAAATGGCAAAAAACAGAGTTACAATGTGGTACAACTGTTACGGGAAGAACTTACGGGAAACCCGGATATTTTAAGCGTGACCGGCGCGGACAACAACCTTGGTTTGGGTCGGGACGGAAGCCTTTCCAGCAGTATGATGGGTTTTGATTACCAAGGGCGTGGCGTGGTCACAAATACCATTACTGTTGATTACGACTATGCAGAGACCTTAGACCTGGAAATAATAACGGGCCGAATGTTCAACAGGGAACACCAGACCGATAGTCTTAGTTTGGTCATAAACGAGACCATGGCAAAACAATTGGGAGCAGAGGACCCATTAGCGGTCACTATACCCATGGACGAAGACGTGGTGTACTCTGTAATAGGGGTGATAAAAGATTACAATTTTCAGGATGTGGGTAAAAAAATAGAGCCGCTCACACTTTTTATGGATAAAAATTGGGACCTGTACTATGCCTATGTGAAGGTATCACCAAATAATGTGGCAAATTCCTTTGAAGCCATTAAAACTGCTTGGAAAAAAATAGAGCCCCAAGCAGAGTTTTTGGGGTCTTTTTTGGATGAAAACGTAGATCGGACTTTCCGCCGGGAAAAAACAATGGCGACAATAATTACCAGTGGGAGTATACTTGGCATTTTATTGAGCTGTATAGGCCTTTTTGCCATCTCCATGTTAGTGGTGGCACAAAGAACCAAGGAGATAGGTGTACGAAAAGTGGTTGGGGCCAGTGTTTCCTCCGTAGCACTTTTGCTTACCAAGGATTTTTTAAAACTTGTTGGTCTGGCCTTTATAATTGCCACACCGATTGCATGGTATTTTTTGCATGAATGGTTACAGAACTATGCTTCGCACGTGTATCTAAGTCCGTTGTTTTTTGTAGGTGCCGGCCTTGTAGCCTCTTTTATAGCATTGGTTACCGTTGGGTCACGAACCGTAAAAGCAGCTTCGATCAATCCCGTGAAAAGTTTACGGACAGAATAATTATACAACATGAGATACTCTGTATTGCAAGCCATAGGTCTGATATTACTGTTTGTAGTGACTACTTTTGGCCAAACTCCCGTTACTAAAAACGAACTTGAGCTTAAAATTGATAACTATTTGAGCCAAAGTGAAAACAATGGATATTCGGGAAGTGTACTTGTGGCCAAAAAAGGAAAGGTTATTTTTTCAAAAGGGTATGGTTGGGCCGATAAAAAATTGAAAATTAAGAACACCCCATCTACAGTATTCAATATTGGTTCTGTGACAAAGCAATTTACCGCAGCGGCAATATTAAAGCTAATGGAAGATGGCAAGTTGGATGTTTCGGATAAAATTGAAAAGTTCTTCCCTCAATCACCCATCGATAAGAAGAATATTACCGTTCATCAATTACTTGTACAGACATCTGGTATATCACCAAGTACAGGAGGTTTTAGATACGACCCAGCTAAAAAAGAAGCCTTTTTAAAGGAGTTTTTTACATCCAAGCTAATGTATGCCCCCGGAACCAAGCACACCTATGCCAATGCCAATTACATAATGTTGGCCGCTATTATTGAGAAAGTCTCCCAAATGGATTATGAATCATTTTTAAGAATCAACTTTTGGGAACCTTTACAAATGAACCATACCGGGTACAAAGGAATTGGGTTTAATAGCGAGCGAATTGCTCACGGGTATTATTACCATTACACCACAGGGCAATGGAAAGATTGGGGGATAACACAACAGTATTTGCCCGCGAACAATGATCATTGGTACAGTATCGGAAAAGGCGATATATACTCTACGGTAGAAGATTTATATACTTGGCACCTGGCATTGGAAAAAAACACAGTACTTTCTGCCGAATCCAAAAAAATGATGGAGTACCCATATGTGTCCGAGAATGAATCAAACAGTTCCTTTTATGGGTATGGTTGGGCGATATTCAATACACAGAACAACTCAAAAATTGTTGCACACAACGGCAGCAATGGCATTTACTTTGCGGACTTCCTCAGATTTGTTGAGGACGATATGGTAATTATTGCATTGTCGAGCAGTATTTTAAATCCACAATCGGAGAATGTTGCGTGGGAAATTGCATCAATGGCGACGGATAAAGATTATGATCCCGATCCTATACCAAAAAACTCATATGAATTGGTTTTTGATTTTATAAGGACAAATACACCTAATAAATTGAGCGAATTGCCAGGGTTTATAGAAAAGCGAACAGGAGCGCCAATAAAGGAAAAGGCATTGTTGAACCGTATTGGATTTAAGCAGGTTTCGGAAGATTTGGACATAAATTGGGGCATAGCACTTTTAAAATTGAATACCGAGCTTTTCCCCGAAGACGGAAACCTATGGGATACCTTGGGAGAAGGCTATTTTTTGATAAACGACACGGTTAACTCATTAAAAAGCTATAAAAAAGCCTTGGAACTTAAGCCCGAATCTAATTGCTACTGGTGCGATAATGCAACTAAAAGGATAGAACAACTAAATAAGAAATAACATGCTACTACAACTTAACAACATATTTAAATGGGTCCATTCAGGGGGTCAACGCTTTTTTTTGCTCAAGGACATAAACCTCGAAGTACAGGAAGGAGAGTTTATTTCGGTAATGGGACCATCGGGCTCCGGTAAATCCACATTGCTAAACGTCATCGGGATGCTCGATACCTTTGATGAGGGCGAGTATAATTTTATGGACGAATCCGTACATTCATTAAAAGAAAAACACAGATCAAACCTGTACAAACAATATATCGGTTTTGTGTTCCAGTCCTATCATTTACTGGATGACCTCACCGTAAAGGAAAACCTGGAAATGCCGCTTATCTATAAAAAGATAAAAGGCTCCGAACGCAAGGCAATGGTTGCCGATATGTTGGACCGTTTTAATATTGTTGGAAAAAAAGATCTTTTTCCCGCACAATTGAGTGGAGGACAACAACAGCTGGTCGGAGTGGCCAGAGCGCTTATATCCAACCCTAAATTGATCTTGGCAGATGAGCCTACGGGCAACCTAAACTCAACCCAAGGAGAAGAAATCATGGAGCTTTTTAAACAATTGAATGATGACGGGGTAACCATAATTCAAGTGACGCACTCTGAGAAAAATGCGGAATACGGTTCCAGGATCATTAATTTGTTGGACGGAAGAATGGTTTAATCGGCCAGATCGGCCAATTCTTCTCCTACTAGACTCCCTAGGGCTACGCCCATTCCACCCAAACGTACACCGCAGTAAACGGAATTGGAAACGGGCTTGATAATAGGTGTTTTTTGTTTACCCACCCCCATTATTCCGCTCCACCTACGGTCAATTTTTACGGGTTGATTGGGCAAGATCATGGTTTTAAGCAAAACTTCCAATTGATTTTGGATAAGGTCCGTTTGTCCAAATTCAACGGTCTCTTCCGCATCAAAATCAAGATTTCTTCCGCCCCCGAACAAGATCCTATTCTCTATGTTCCTGAAATAATAGTAACCTTCATCAAAATGAAAGGTACCTTTTATAGGTAGGTCTTTAATAGGCTCTGTGACCAACACCTGTGCCCTGGCAGGCAGAACGGTATCAGATTTGAGCAATTTGGAAGCAAATCCATTGGTAGCAACAAATACTTTCTTGGTTGTAAATTCGAAACCGGGCGTTTTTATGATAGCTCTGTTTTGCAAATCGACCACCTCTTCAACCAAAACCCCATTTATGATCGGTATTTCCATGGACAAGCATTTTTGGATCAAGGAGCGCATCATTTTTCCGGTATCCAATTGTCCTTCCTCTGTATGGGTGATATATTTATTCTGGATTTTCCCAAAATTGAAGCTATTGTCGTTGGTCACAAACGGACCTTTCCCAAATATGGGTTCCATGAGACCGTTGAGGTATGGGATGGACTCCAAACATTTATCGAACAACTGCGTTTTTCCTAAAGGAAAAAGCTCGTGACTGCCGTGCAATTGAAAATCTATGGCCGTATCGCCAAGTAGTTTACGTAGTCTTTGAATTCCTTTGTTTCGCTTTTGGACCAATTCCACTACTTCCTGCTCCGTATGATGCTGCAGGTCCGATAATATTTCTGAAGCACTCCCGAAGCAGGCAAACCCCGCATTTTTAGTGCTGGCACCCTGTGGAAGACTTCCTTTTTCTAAAATCAAGATAGAGCTTTTGGGATATTTTTCCTTTAAACGGACAGCGCAATTAATTCCAACGATCCCACTGCCAACTACAGTAAAATCAACGTTGGAAAACCAGCTTTTATATTCCCAATAACTTAAATCCATAACTAAAAAACCCCGAATTGATCGGGGCTTAGCTTAATGTTCTTGTTTATATTTTGGATCCATTTTAAAATCTTCCATAAACTTGGTGGTATAATTACCGGCCAAATAATCTGGATGGTCCATCAACTGACGATGGAATGGAATCGTAGTTTTTATCCCTTCGATTACAAATTCGTCCAAGGCCCTTCTCATTTTGTTGATGGCCTCCTCTCGAGTTTGGGCAGTGGTAATCAACTTGGCGATCATGGAATCATAATTCGGAGGAATCATATAACCACTGTACACGTGGGTATCCAGACGAACTCCGTGACCACCTGGCGTGTGCAGGGTAGTGATTTTTCCCGGAGATGGTCTAAAGTCGTTATAAGGGTCTTCGGCATTGATCCGGCACTCTATGGAGTGTAACTTGGGATAGTAGTTTTTGCCCGAGATAGGTACACCGCCAGCGACCAATATTTGCTCGCGGATCAAATCGTAGTCCACGACTTGTTCGGTTATAGGATGTTCTACCTGAATACGGGTGTTCATTTCCATAAAGTAGAAGTTTCGGTGCTTGTCCACTAAAAACTCTATGGTGCCCGCTCCTTCGTATTTAATAAACTCCGCGGCCTTTACAGCGGCCTTTCCCATATCTTCTCGCAGCTTGTCCGTCATAAACGGAGAAGGGGTCTCTTCGGTAAGTTTTTGATGCCTACGTTGTACGGAACAGTCCCTTTCCGATAAATGGCAGGCTTTTCCATACTGATCCCCCACTACTTGAATTTCGATATGGCGGGGTTCTTCGATCAACTTTTCCATATACATGCCACCGTTGCCAAAGGCAGCAGTTGCTTCTGTAACGGCGCTGTTAAAGTTTTTTTCCATCTCGTCTTCGGACCAAATGGCGCGCATACCTTTACCACCACCACCGGCTGTAGCTTTGATCATCACAGGATACCCCATTTTCTTGGCCTCCTTTTTGGCATGATCTACATCTTTGAGCAAGCCTTCGGAACCTGGCACGGTGGGAACACCGGCTTTTTTCATGGTTTCTTTAGCGGTCGCCTTATCTCCCATTTTGTCTATTTGCTCGCCAGAGGCACCGATAAACTTAATATCGTGCTCTGCACAGATCTTGGAGAATTTAGAGTTTTCGGATAGAAAACCGTATCCTGGATGTATGGCATCGGCGTTGGTTATTTCCGCGGCCGCTATAATATTTGGAATCTTGAGGTAAGATTCGCTACTGGGTGCTGGGCCAATACAAACAGCTTCGTCTGCAAAGCGCACATGAAGACTCTCTTCATCGGCCTTGGAGTAAACGGCAACTGTTTTAATGCCCATTTCCTTGCAGGTTCTAATGATCCTCAAGGCAATTTCACCCCTATTCGCAATCAATACTTTTTTAAACATAGAGCACAATCTTAAATTTTGAATGATAAAATTTTAAATGGTCCCGAGCAACATTGGCGTTGCTCAAGCTATATCATCTAAAATTTACTACGATGGGTCTACCAAGAACAATGGTTGGTCAAACTCAACAGGAGAGGAATCGTCAACCAATATCTTAACTATCTTACCGGAAACTTCTGATTCGATATCGTTAAAAAGTTTCATCGCCTCTATCACACAAAGAACATCGCCTTGGTTTATAGTGCTGCCAACTTCAACGAACGGTGGTTTGTCCGGAGATGGCTTCCTGTAGAATGTTCCTATGATGGGGGATTTAATGGTAATGTATTTTGAGTCATCATCGGCTTTACCTGGAGCTGATGGTGATGGTGCCACTGCTTCCTGCGGTGCGGCCTGTGTTGCGACTGGCGCAGCTGCTGTAGGCGCTTGGGCTACGGGAATCTGTTGTACGATTGTGGTTTCTGGTGTACTGGAGTCGTTGCTTCCTGTTCGAATGGTGATCTTAATGTCCTCCATTTCCAACTTTACCTCGCTGGCACCCGATTTGGCCACAAACTTGATCAAACTTTGAATTTCCTTAATGTCCATGGATTATAATTTAGTTAGTTGTGTGATTAAGAGTTATAGGCCCATTTAAGATAAATGGAACCCCATGTAAAACCTCCACCAAAAGCGGCGAAAATAATATTGTCTCCCTTTTTTAATTGCTTTTCGAAATCGTAAAGCAACAAAGGTAATGTAGCGGATGTTGTATTTCCGTAACGTTCTATGTTCATGAGAACCTTTTCGGGCTCCAGGCCCATTCGGTTGGCCGTGGCGTCGATAATCCGTTTGTTGGCCTGGTGAGGTGCCAACCATTGCACATCATCCTTGCTCAGGTTGTTACGCTCCATGATCAATGCGGAAACATCGGCCATATTGGAAACGGCAAACTTAAAAACGGATTTACCATCCTGAAAAACATAATGTTGTTTGTTTTTAACGGTTTCCTCCGAAGCAGGCATAATGGAACCTCCTGCATCTATCTTTAAAAACTGACGCCCTATGCCATCGGATCGCAAATATTCGTCCTGTAGTCCCAATCCTTCATCGTTCGGTTCAAAGAGAACCGCTCCGGCACCATCACCAAAAATTATACAGGTGGTTCTATCGGTATAGTCTATTATGGACGACATTTTATCGGCCCCGATCAGTAATATTTTTTTATACCTGCCAGACTCTATATAACTGGCCGCGGTGGACATGCCATATAAAAAACTGGAACAGGCAGCTTGCAGATCATAAGCGAATGCGTTTGTCGCACCGATTTCCGAAGCTACAAAAGCGGCAGTAGCTGCTACTGGCATATCCGGAGTTGCTGTGGCAACCAGGACCATATCTATTTCGGAAGCATCGACACCTCGTTTTTTAAGCAAATCTTCTGCGGCCTTTATAGCCATAAAAGATGTGCCCGCGTTCTCTTCTTTTAGGATTCGTCTTTCCTTTATTCCCGTTCTGGTGGTGATCCACTCGTCGTTGGTATCCACCATGGTTTCCAATACTTTATTGGAAAGAACAAAATCTGGAAGGTATCCTCCTACAGCTGTTATCGCTGCCGTTGTTTTCTTCATTTTAGCCTCTCTTTATTGTCAAAAACATTGAAATTTGACCCAAAAGCGGTGAAAATTAGTCATTTTATATGACTTTACGGGTAAAATTAACCGATTTTGGGGGTGTTAATATGGGCGCATAAAAAAACTCCCGTTAATTATTCAACGGGAGTTGCTTTATTTTAAGGGAGTTGCGGTTAGGCCGCAGTTTCCTCTTCAGTTTTGTCTATTAACACTTGGCCTCGGTAGTACAATTTACCTTCGTGCCAGTGAGCTCTGTGGAACAAGTGCATTTCACCTGTTGTTGAGTCTTTGGCAATTGTTGGCGCAACTGCTTTGTAGTGGGTTCTTCTTTTATCCCTTCTGGTTTTCGATATTTTTCTCTTAGGATGTGCCATTATTAACCTATTTATCCGTTAGTAACTTTTTTAAATCGTCCCATCTGGGATCTGTTTTTTCTGATGATGTGGTTTTCTCTTTTGGCTGAAGCTCTTCCAGCTTGTCCAAGATATCCGATTGGAGCGAACCGTCTTCCACACCGGGATGAACCCTTTTTTGTGGGACGGCCAGTACCAGCATCTCATAAATATACTGTGCAATGTTGAACTGGTGTTCGCCATGGGGAATGATCAAGATTTCATCATCTTCATCGTTGTACTCTTCGCCAAATTTGACGACGAGCTTTAAATCGGAGTCGATAGGCTGGTCGAAAGGTTCGCCAGTTAGATCGCAATCCACATTTACAGTTCCCTTGGCTTTTATCCGTAGTTCCATCATGGTGCTCATTTTTTCCAAAATGGCATCTACACGAACGGAAGCTCCGTTAAATTCTTGGTAGTCAAAAGATTCAAAGAACGCATCATCGATTTCGTACACAAATTTATTTTCTCCCAGCTTCAGACCTGAAAAAGGGATCATATACTCTTTCAGCTTCATCATTTCTACACTTAAGGTTTGTGTACCAGCCTTTAAAGGCGGGTGCAAAGATACTACTAATTTACAAAACTGCAATTCTTACAACAACAAATATCCAAATTGCTTCTAACTTTTTAATCGCCACGCTTCATTTTTTGTTTTTGCAACGGGTTTTTGTGCAAGTCCAAGTATTCGGTCCTGTTTTTAAACACTTGGATTCCAGTAAATACCGCCTCTTTAAAAGAGCTTTCGTCGGCCATTCCTTTTCCTGCTATCTCATAGGCAGTTCCATGGTCGGGAGAAGTCCTTACCTTATCCAATCCGGCCGTGTAATTTACTCCCTTTCCAAAGGAAAGCGTCTTAAAAGGGATCAAACCTTGGTCGTGATAGGCTGCCAAAACGGCATCAAACCCCTTATGGTTATCGGAGCCAAAAAAGCTATCTGCGGAATAAGGGCCATAAACCAAAGTACCTTTGTTAAAAAGTTCTTGTATCGTTGGCTTAAGTACTTTATCATCTTCTTCACCTATGGTCCCATTGTCTCCGGAATGCGGATTGATTCCCAACATTGCAATCTTGGGCCGTCGAATCCCAAAATCCATTTTTAAGGATTTCTCCATAATGGCAATTTTGTTACGGATAAGTTTAGGCGTAATGGTTTTGGCCACATCTTTAACGGCGATGTGGTCGGTTAACAAACCAACGCGCAACTCGTAGGTTACCATAAACATTAAGCTTTCACCTTTAAGTTCTTGGGCAAGGAAATCCGTATGGCCGGGGAAATTAAAGTCCTCCGATTGTATGTTGTTTTTGTTGATGGGCGCCGTTACCAACACATCGATTTTATCCTCTTTCAAAGCAGCAACGGCCGCTCGTAGGGAGCGTATGGCATAATCGCCCCCTTGCTTTGTAGCCTCCCCATAGGCAATGTTCGGCATCTCTTTCCAAACATTTACTATGTTGATTTTGCCTTCCAGTGCTTGATCGGCATCCCTAACACCATTGAATTTTATGTTAAGGCCCAAATCTTTGATCTGTTGTGAAATAGTTTTATTGGACGCAAAGAATACCGGCGTGCAAAAGTCCAACATACGAGGGTCTTCAAACGTTTTTAGTGCCACTTCGCACCCAATTCCATTAATGTCCCCAATAGAGATCCCTAACTTTATTTTTTGATTTTCCTTCATAAAATGAACGCTGTTATGGCTACTTTTGCATTACAAAACTAGTCAATTAATAATACACATGTTCACAGGGATCATTGAGACTTTGGGTAAGGTTGAAAAGATAGAAAAGGATGGGGGGAATCTCCATATTACCGTTAGGGCCGAGATTACCTCGGAGTTGAAGATAGACCAAAGTGTTTCGCACAATGGGGTCTGCCTCACCGTAGTGTCCTTGGACGGGGATAATTATACCGTAACGGCTATCGAGGAAACCTTGAGCAAAACCAATTTGGGCGAGTTAAAAGTTGGCGATGAGGTAAATTTAGAGCGAGCTATGGTGTTGGGCGCCCGATTGGACGGTCATATTGTGCAGGGCCACGTAGATCAAACGGCCGTTTGCCAATCCATTGATCAAAAAGACGGAAGCTGGATCTACACTTTTGAGTACAATCCCCATGTAAACAATGTGACCATAGAAAAAGGATCCATTACCGTGGACGGTGTAAGTTTAACAGTGGTAAACTCACAGAAGAACAGCTTTAGTGTCGCAATTATTCCCTACACTTACGAACACACCCGATTTCATGCCTACAAAGTAGGTTCTACCGTAAACTTGGAGTTTGATGTGGTCGGAAAGTATGTTTCGAGGTTATTGGAACTGCGAGACTAAGTCGATTAGAATACATTTTTCATTCCCCGCCAAATTCTCAAAAGTATGAATGTGGCTACCAATACCAAGATACTGAGCCCCATGGCCAAAGGATAATTGCCGTAGATCCAATTTCCGGTAGCAAAAAGACAACCATAAACCAAAATACAACCAACGATCATGGCCAAAACACCGGATGGGACGCTCCATTTCACATTTTCATCATCCAAAGAAATGCCTTCGGCCCTAGCTTCTTCATGAAGCTTTTTCCATCCTGGGCCACCAGGTTTTGTGATTTTGTAGAAACGGTAGAGCACTTTGTTTTCTTCTGGTTTGGTCAAAAATGTAGTGGCTAACCATAAAATAGTGGTAATAAGAACAACCAGTGGAAATTTGCTCCATGTGGGGAAAGGAGCCCCGTCTGATAAAAAGAGGACATCTTCATATTGCCAGAATACTATTGAAATAATTCCGGATGAGAACATTGCCACTATTTCGCTCCACGCATTTATTCGCCACCAGAACCATCTCAATAAAAAGATAAGTCCAGTACCTGCCCCGAACATAATGATTATATCGAATAGCTGGGTCGCATTGCTAAGTTCCAAAGCGAATAGACTGCTCAGGACCATCAGGACGACCGTGGAAATCCGTCCCACATTAACCAACTTTTTTTCGGAAGCTTTTTTGTTGACCTGCTGTTTGTAAAAATCATTCACAATATAAGAGGATCCCCAATTAAGGTGGGTGGAGATGGTTGACATATATGCCGCTCCCAACGATGCCAATACCAGTCCCAATAGTCCTGTGGGCAGCATGGTAAGCATGGCAGAGTAGGCCAGATCATTTTTGAGGATGTTTTCCGGCACATCGGGAAAGGCTTGCCGGATACTTTCCAAATCCGGAAATACAACAATAGACGCCAATGCTACCAATATCCATGGCCAGGGTCTAAGGGCATAATGCAAAATGTTGAAGAAAAAGGTTGCTCCAATGGCATGGTTTTCATTTTTTGCGGCCAGCATACGTTGTGCAATATAACCGCCTCCGCCAGGTTCACCGCCGGGGTACCAAGCACTCCACCATTGGACCGCTAGGGGTATGATCAATAAACTTATCAAAGCATCGGTATCCGAAAAATCGGGAAGTATCGACATTTTTTCCTGTACCTGTGTATTGGCCAAAATATTGTCCAGCCCACCAACTTCTGGCATATTCACCAAATATACCGCGGCTCCAATGGCACCGCCC
Source organism: Allomuricauda sp. XS_ASV26 (assembly GCF_041224615.1). NCBI lineage: Bacteria > Pseudomonadati > Bacteroidota > Flavobacteriia > Flavobacteriales > Flavobacteriaceae > Allomuricauda > Allomuricauda sp. XS_ASV26. The sequence continues at coordinate 485,690 of NZ_JBGFGK010000033.1, forward strand.
ATAGCAACAAAAAACAGAATGAAATCTGTGTAGACCACGCCTCTAAACCCTCCAATGGCACTAAAGACCACAGTTACGGTCCCACCGATAAGAACGGTTTCAACAGGCTCCAGACCGAGCATTACCTGCCCAATTTTGATAGCGGCCAAGGTTACGGCCGACATGGCCATTACATTAAAGACCACACCAAGATATAAAGACCGGAAACCTCTTAAGAAATGAGCAGGTTTTCCTCCATATCTAAGGTCATAAAACTCCATATCGGTAGCGACATTGGATTTTCTCCATAGTTTGGCATATACAAAAACCGTGAGCAGGCCGGTAAGTAAAAAGGCCCACCAACCCCAGTTTCCGGATACACCGTCCGTACGTACAAAATCCGTTACCAGGTTGGGGGTGTCGGTAGAGAAAGTGGTAGCCACCATCGAGAACCCTAAAAGCCACCAAGGCATGCTGCGCCCCGATAAAAAGTACTCAGCCGTGTTTTTGCCAGATTTTTTGGATACGTATATTCCAATAAAGAGAACAAGGGCAAAAAACCCAAAAATGATGATGTAATCTAAAAGTTCTAGTTTCATTTGCTTGGTTTGGCTGGAGTTAAAGATAGCTTTTTTGGGTTACTTTTGTGTACCTCTAAAAATGCTACATGCTTCTCTCTGCTTTTTCCGATATATCTGTTACTGCTTGGGCCATGGCCGCTACAGCGGCTTTTTTAATGGGTGTTTCCAAGGCCGGACTTAAAGGGATGTCCATTTTTAATGTAACCCTTATGGCATTGGCTTTCGGTTCGCGGGCATCTACGGGGCTCTTTATTCCCTTGTTGATCGTGGGCGATGTTTTTGCCGTGGTCTATTACAACCGGCATACCCAATGGAAATACATTATAAAATTTATTCCATGGATGATCTTGGGGATCTTGGCCGGGGTATTTATTGGAAAAGATTTGCCGGAGCGCGAATTTAAATGGGGCATGGTGGTAGTGATATTTATTAGTTTGGGGATGCTGATCTGGTGGGATCGCAGGAAGTCCAAAAAGGTCCCTACCCATTGGTTGTTTTCCGGCTCCATGGGCGTTTTGGCCGGGATTTGTACCATGATTGGGAATTTGGCGGGGGCATTTACCAATATTTTCTTTTTGGCCATGCGATTGCCAAAAAATGAATTTGTGGGCACGGCGGCATGGCTGTTTTTTATTACCAACCTGTTTAAACTGCCTTTTCATGTTTTTGTTTGGAAAACCATCTCGGCAGATAGCCTATTGATTAATTTGAGATTATTGCCGGCAATTGGAGCCGGTTTGATCTTAGGTGTTTTTTTGGTGAAGAAGATCAACGAAAAAAATTACAAACGCTTTATTTTGATTGTTACTGGCATTGGTGCGGTGGCAATTTTGTTTAGATGAGATACTAAATCCATTTTTGTCAACCTGAACTTGTTTCAGGTTCTCATGTCCATTTGTTTTATGAATGCAGTGAGATTCTGAAATGAATTCAGAATGACGCGGTTATAGCGGTGAAAAAAAAGCCGTATCAATTTGATACGGCTTTTCTCTTAAAATATGTGTTGTATATTTCTATTCCGAAGCACCTTCATAAATCGCATTAAAGATCAATTTGTAAGTGCCGCGTGGCTGTGCCCTAAATTGCGGACGGAAGGCAAACAAGATGGCCGCACCTTTTCCGTACTTGGCTTTTACCATGGCAGGCTTTTTTGCTATATAGCGATTTTCGCCCATGGCCCAGCCGCTCATCAACAGATCTTTTGCAGCATAGTTAACAATAACTTCGACTTCGGGGGCAGAGGCATCTTTAATGTCCTCTTTTCCGCCTTCGCCCGTTTTTCTCTGTTTGTTTATGGTAAAGGCCCTGCTCCTGTTAAAGGAAACGGCAACGGTGTCCTTCATACCGAAGGCCAACGGATGAGAAGTATCCACTCCGGCCTTGATCAAGGAGCCGGGAATAAAGAAATCGTTGTTGTCGGTGCCTTTTACGGCATCGCGCAATGGCAACCCAAATTGTTCTATCACAAAATCACTGGCGGCATCAAAAGCAATCAAGGTTCCGCCTTCCTCAACATAGTTGCTCAACGCCAATGTTCCTTTAAGCCCAATTCCTCCCGTGAATTTCTCGGGCATGCTCATTGTATTGTGTCCGTGCAAAATGGAGCTTGCTCTTTGCGATGGGATAATAATGGCATCATACTGCGATAAATCCTTGGTTTTTATGTCGGCATCGTGCAAGGTATCCATATCAAACTCATATTCGTCCATGATAAAGCGTGTCCAACCTTCATCCATATTGGCCACCCAAGACTTGTACAAACCTACTTTGGGCAAATGGATTTTTTTGAGTTGTACTTCTGGTTTTGCGGACAGTCCAGTGAATTCCAATCCGAATTCATCTGCTAGTGATTCCATCAATTCCTTATCTCCAGAAACAATGTAGGATCCTGCCGGAAAGGTTTTCTTGCCCGCTTTAAACTCGGTCATGCTCTTGTGTGCCGTACCTCCTGCCTTTAGTATTTTGTTTGTTGCGATTACGGAGGCATTGGTGTTTACGTTAAGTGCATATCCGAAGGAACCATTTCGGTTTAAGGTACCTTCGTAATAGTTAACCAAGCCCGATACTTTTTCGGTAGGTGCTTTAAAAGGCTTTTCTATTTTAGCGACCTCAATCCCCATTTGCATGGGCAATGTCCATCCTGCCAAATCATAAGGGGTGTCCGGAGGACCGCCCGGATATTGAAAGCGGGTGGGGTAGTTTTGCTTTTCCATGAGGTCTAGCAAGTACGGTCTAAACGCCTGTGCGGTATAGATTACGTAAGAACCTTTTTCGTATTCTACACCGTTCACCGTAAAATCCTTGGTGGCTCTTTGGACTTCGATTCCGCCTCTGAGCAAAACATTTACCAAATTTACGGCCTCAAAGGAATCCCATTGTTCTTTACCGATAATGTAAGCATACAGACCTTCTGTTTTGCCTTTATCCACAGAAGATTTACCCATTTTGTAGATGTTGTACAGGTAGTTGCTCTTACGGTCGGCAGCAAGGTCCAGAGTGGCCCATGTTGCGGTCAACATATAATCAACAGCATCCCTAAAATGAGACTCCCCACCTTTCCATGGGTCTGGGTACATAATGTCGGTGCCATCGGTAGGTGTTCCTCCGGCTACGGTCTTGGGCAATTTCTCAGGGTCGTAATATCGTGGTGTGGGGGAGGCATGCCCTGTTTCGGTCAAAATCCCTATCATATTATGGTAATAGGGCACGGTACGTCCACCTCCGTTCCAGAACATGGTGTAAAAATTGTCCGCAATGGCGCCGGGCATGTTTTCCAGCGAAAAGCGTTTGGTCATTGCTGAGCCAACTTCGCTAACCCCAGCGGTAATTGCCGGATGTATTCTTGGATTTACCGGATCGGCATATGGTGGCAATGAGATCTTGGTCCAGGATGGTGAAGTCTGATGGTGATTATAAACAATCTGCGGATACCATTCGTTGTACAGTATTTTGGTAACATTGTAGGTTTCGGGCATATTGTTCATGAACCAATCACGATTATTGTCGTGCCCCATATAGTAATGGTAAAGAATCGGGGGGCGAGATGTTTCGTAAGGTGTTCCTAAATTTTTGCGGTACCAGTCCACAACAATGTCCAGGCCATCAGGATTCATTACGGGCATAATAAGAGTAATTACATTTTCCCGTATTTTCCGAATTTCAGCAGATTCAGAAGTTGCCAAGGTGTATGCCAATTCGGAAGTCATTTGTCCGTGAGCTAGCTCAGTGGAGTGCATTCCGCCATCCACCCAAACAATGGCTTTTCCTTCTTCAGATAGTTTTACGGCTTCTTGTTCGCCCACTTGCACACGCGCCAATTTGGTGCTGATATCCTTCCATTTATCCAACTGTGCCAAGTTTTCTTCAGTGGAAACAAATAATAGGTACATTTTGCGACCTAAAACAGTTTCGCCAATCTCAATTTTTTTTACCCGGTTGGATGCATCATCCAATTTGGATAGGTAATCTTCAATCTGTGAATAATCAGCTAGCTTGTAGTCAGCACCTACTTTAAATCCAAATACATCTTCTGGTTTGGGAACATTCTGGGCTATGGAAAATGCAGCACAGAACAAAAACAAAACGGTGGTGTACAGCAGTGTTTTTAACTTTTTAGTTTTAGAAATCATTTTAGTGAATTAGTTTAATATGCTTGAAATTTAAGCATTTGTATTGAGGAAATTAAATGGATATGATATCAATTTATCACAGATGTTTTTTTTGAAGGGTTGGTAATTCTGTGAGTTAATAACTGAAAAATTATCAGTTTCCCAAATCGGGACGCTTACGGGATATCTTTTTCTCTGCGGTTTTCTTTTTGGACTTTAACCGTTTTTCTTTAGAAGTTTTGGTGGGTTTGGTCGCTTTTCGCTTTTTAGGGATTATCAATGCATTTTTTAGCATGTCGAAAAAACGTTTGACTACAAGGTCTTTGTTGCGGTGTTGACTGCGAGCTTCGTCGCATTGCAAAATTAAAGCGCTATCTTGGGTAAGTCGGGATTGTAGTTTAAGAAGTATCCGTTGTTTTTCCCTATCGGATAGTCCTTGCGAAGTAGAAATATTAAAAGTGAGTTCCACTTTCGAAGAAACTTTGTTTACGTGTTGCCCACCGGCACCACTGCTTCGCATGGCCTTGAACTGAAGTTCCCTATGAATTTGTTTTTTGTCCAACCTGAAGCCTTTTGTTAATGGTCTTCAAAGATACATTAAGAAAAATGGTTGTTCCTTCCTCCTGTTTTTTCTCGGAGTTGAAGAAAATGATGGTTCCGTCAATAGCTGTACCTTCATTCAGGTAATGGCCGCCACTAAAAAAACTTTGTCTTACCTCCACTTGTAGACCCGAAGAATCGGAAAACTTAAATTCGTGTGGATAGACCAACACCGATTTATCAATTTCGGAATAGGATTTCAATAACTTCATGGGCACTTGGTTCACTTGTCCGAACAAAGAGGCCGTGTAATAATTGGGTGGATTGTTGTACAGGTCTTTGGTGATTTCATTGGCGATTATTGTACCGTTTTCCAAGATAAGGGTGCGCTCAGCGAAGGGAAGTACATCACTGGGGTCGTGGCTTGCCGTAAGTACGGTAATGCCTTGTTTTTTTAGGTATAAAAAAAGATTTCTCCTAAGGGAACTGCGTTTAAAGTTATCGATATGGCCAAAAGGTTCGTCCAAAAGCAAGATTTCTGGTTCTTGCGCCAATACCCGGGCCAGTGCCACGCGCTGCTGTTGGCCTCCACTGAGAAATTTTACTTTGGTCTTGGCATAAGGCTTCATTTCGATAAGCTCCAACAATTCGTTGATTCTTTCCTCGTGTGTTTCCCGCTCAAAAACAGAAAGGAACTGACCTATATTTTCTTCTACGGAGATGAATGGCATCAAATCAAAATCTTGGGCCAAATATTTCATGTATGGCTCTCCGGGAACCAGATTAAAATTGGGTCCAAGAGCTTCTTTTTCGCCCCAAAAAACAGAGCCTTCTTCTACATGGAGCAGCCCGTAGATGATTTTCAGCAAGGTGCTTTTTCCAGAGCCGCTTTCGCCCATTAAGGCCACATGCTCCCCTGGAGCAACGTCAAAAGCAATATCCTTTAAAATGGCCCGGTTTTTATAACCGAAAGAATTTATTTGAACTTTTAGCATAAACGTGTAAAAAGCTGTTCAGAAGCTATGTTTGTCAACCTGAACTTGTTTCAGGTTCTCACATTATGTTGTTTTTAATGTATAAGATTCTGTAATAAATTCAGAATGACGTTTTAAGTTACTTTCTGAACAGCCTATAATATGTCAATCTTTAAACTCTTTGAGCACTGCTTGGTTGGGCAATTCATCAAATCCCATATTGAACAGCGTAAACCCGAAGATGTCGGCATACTGTTCAATGGTCTTGCTTACCGGGGTGCCCGCTCCATGTCCTGCATTGGTCTCGATTCGGATCAAAGTAGGTTGGTCTCCGGCTTGTTTTTCCTGTAATTCGGCAGCAAATTTAAAACTGTGCGCTGGAACCACGCGATCATCGTGATCTCCGGTAGTGACCAAAGTAGCTGGGTAGGCAGTACCTTCTTTTACGTTGTGCACGGGAGAATATCCTTTAATGTAGTTGAACATTTCTTCGTTATCCTCGGAAGTTCCATAATCGTAGGCCCATCCTGCACCAGCAGTAAACGTGTGATAGCGTAACATGTCCATTACACCTACGGCAGGCAAAGCCACTTGCATTAGATCGGGGCGCTGGGTCATGGTTGCACCCACCAAAAGACCACCATTAGATCCTCCACGGATGGCCAAATATTCTTTTGAGGTGTATTTGTTTTCGATCAAATATTCGGCAGCGGCGATGAAGTCGTCGAACACATTCTGTTTTTGAAGCTTGGTGCCCGCATCGTGCCATTTTTTGCCGTACTCCCCACCTCCTCTTAGGTTGGGAACGGCATACACGCCGCCTTGCTCCATCCAAACAGCATTTACTATGCTGAAAGAGGGTGTAAGGCTCACATTAAAACCGCCATAGCCGTATAGGATGGTCGGGTTTTTTCCGTTAAGTTCCGTTCCTTTTTTATAGGTAATGATCATAGGCACTTTAGTGCCGTCCTTAGAGTTGTAGAAAACTTGTTTTGATTCGTAGTTGTCCGGATCAAAATCAATCTGAGGCTTCCAATATTGCTCGTACTCCCCAGTCTCTACATTGTATTTGTATAGTGAACCAGGTGTATTGTAATTGGTAAAGGAGAAGTAGAATTCTTTGTCCTCCTTTTTGCCACCAAACCCACCTGCGCTTCCTACGCCGGGCAACTCAACTTCTCGGATTAATTTTCCATTGTAATCGTACTGGAGCACTTTAGAGATGGCATCTACCATGTATTCGGTAAAGAAATATCCACCACCGGTACCTGCGGTCAAAACATTTTCGGTTTCTGGGATAAGGTCTTCCCAATTATCGGGAGTAGGGTTGGATGCATCTACAACGACCACCTTTTTGTTGGGAGCCTCACGGTCGGTTACCAAATAGAGTTTTGACCCTTCGTTTTCGATAACATAAGTATCGGAATCAGTGTCGTCCAAAATAGTCACTAGTTCAGGATTATCTTGGGAGAGGTCCATCAGAAACAATTTATTGCCCGATGTTGATACCGAAGCGGAAATGAACAAATACTTCTGATCTTCCGAAACATAACCACCTACGTAACGGTGTTTTTCCTCATCAGTTCCACCAAAGATGATCTTATCTTCAGACTGTGGTGTTCCCAATTTGTGGTAATACAATTTGTGTTGGTCCGTTTTTGCTGAAAGCTCGCTTCCTTCAGGTTTGTCGTAACTAGAGTAAAAGAAACCATCGTTTCCTTTCCACGAAATTCCACTGAACTTGATATCAACCAAAGTGTCTTCAACGATTTCCATGGATTCGGCATTGATCACAATACCCTTTCGCCAATCGCTTCCTCCTTCGGAAATAAGATAGGCGGCTTTGGAACCGTCTTTGGTAAAGCTTAGGCCCATCAGTGATGTGGTGCCATCCTCGGAAAAAGTGTTAGGATCCAAAAAGACTTCTTCTTTACCATCGCCTTTTTTACGGTAAACCACGTATTGGTTCTGTAGACCGTTGTTTTTGTAGTAATAGGTATAATCTCCTTCTTTGAATGGGGAGCCTACTTTTTCGTAGTTCCAAAGTTTTTCCAGTCGGTTTTTAAGATCCTTGCGGAATGGAATTTTATCCAAATAACCAAAGGTCGTAGCATTTTGCTGTTTTACCCATGCTTCGGTTTCTTCGCTGCGATCATCCTCCAACCAACGGTATGGGTCGGGAACTTCTGTACCGAAGTAATTATCTACGGTATCAACTTTTTTGGTAGTGGGGTAGGTCACGGTAATAGATTCTCTTTGTTTTGTAGTTTCTTGGCAGGCTGCAAACAAAACCAAAGCAGCCAACAGACTAATGTTTTTCATGTTTTATCGGATTGATTCCGTTAAAAATACAATGAATATTGGGTTTTGTAAAAACTGAATTCTCTACATAACGCTTTTTAACCTTCTAAAAGCAGCTAAATTACCCTTGGTCAATTTAAAAAGGGTGTTGGTCAATTGAAAATGGGCATTTGTCAATTCAGGGAAATTTTGGGAGTTGTTTTTTTTAATATTGAGCTAACCAATAAAATCTTACAATATGAAAAAATTTATTTTATTGTTAGTTGCGATTTTCAGTATGAGTTTTGTAAGTGCTGAAAGTGAAGCGTACTTTACCGTATGCAGTGATTATGCCCATAAAATAGCTACATTCAATCAACTATTAAGTGGAACAGATTACTACGCTGTTTATTTTGCTGCTTATGGAGATTGTATAGAACAGGCTTACTAAGATATTGGTTGAATGCAAGACATAAAAATGATTCGAACCCTTTTATTGGGAGCAATGTTTTTTCCTTTCTTGATATGGGCTCAGGCAAATATGGGGGTGGCCAAATATAAATTGGCGGTGGAACAAAAATATACCAACAATGAAGCAAAGGAAATTTATAATACCTATAAAAGGAGTATTGATGAGACTATAAGACAGGCGCAAAAATTGCAATTTGAACTTCTTTTTAATCAAGATGCATCCGCTTTTTCCCTCGTTAAAAACTTACCATTAGATAAAAGTGCTTCTGCAGTGAAAATGGCTATGATAGTATACGATGGTAATAAATTGTATTATACCAATTTAAAAGAAGCATATTTAATTGAACAAAAACCTTTATTGGGTAAGGATTTTCAGGTCAAGACCTATTTCAAAGACATGAATTGGGAATTGGTAGAGGAGAAAAAGCAAATATCCGGATATGACTGCTACAAGGCCATAGGGAAGCGATATGCGATGTCCAAAAACTATGAGAATTTTGAAACGGAAGTAGTTGCATGGTATTGCCCCGAAATACCAGTTAGGACAGGGCCTTTTGAGGCCGTTGGACTCCCTGGTTTGGTGCTTCAGTTGGATTTAAAGGGAAGAAGTGTGGTATTGGAAGCCTTGGACCTTGGAAAGGAAGTTCAAGTTGAAAACCCAATAAAAGGTGATGTTATTGGCCAGAAAGAGTATGACAGTATCTATAAAAAAAGGGTTAAAGCACAGATGCCACATTGACTCTATACTTTACCCTTTCGTTTTATTTGAAAATTAAGAAAAAGCTTCAGATGTATTCGAAACCAGATTGTTCTCTACCAAATACTCCGCAATCTGCACTGCATTGGTTGCAGCCCCTTTTCTTAGGTTGTCCGCCACGATCCACATGTTCAATGTGTTGGGTTGCGTCTCGTCCCTTCTAATTCTACCAACAAAAACATCGTCCTTCCCGTTGGCAAAAACAGGCATGGGGTAAGTGTTTGTTTCTGGATTGTCCTGCACTACGATACCGGGGGTTTCACTGAGGAGCTTTCGAACTTCGGCCAAATCAAAGTCGTTGTGAAACTCTACATTTACGGATTCGGAGTGCCCGCCAGCGGTTGGAATACGTACAGCGGTCGCGGTAACGGAAAAAGTGCGGTCGTCCAATATTTTTTGAGGCTCTCGAGCCAGTTTCATCTCTTCTTTGGTATACCCGTTTCCCAAGAAAACGTCGCAATGGGGCAAGGCATTCCGGTTGATGGGGTAGGGATAGGCCATTTCCCCTTCGATGCCCGCGGCTTCGTTTTCCATTTGTTCCACAGCTTTGACCCCTGTTCCCGAAACGGATTGATAGGTGGAAACTACGACACGTTTCATCTTGTATTTTTTGTGCAAAGGGTCTAAAGCCAGCACCATTTGAATGGTGGAACAGTTGGGATTTGCTATGATTTTGTCGTCTGCGGTCAATTCACTGGCATTGATTTCTGGCACCACCAATTTTTTGGTAGGGTCCATACGCCAAGCTGAGGAGTTATCGATAACCGTAGTTCCGACTTCTGCAAATTTGGGCGCCCATTCGAGCGAAGTGTCTCCACCGGCCGAAAAAATGGCAATATCGGGTCGAGCAGTTACAGCATCTGACAAACCGATAACGGTGTGTTCTTCATTTTTATAGGTAAGTTTTTTGCCTATAGATCGTTCAGAGGCAACTAACAACAATTCGGTTATTGGAAAATTACGTTCTTCCAACACTTTCAACATAACTTCGCCTACCATTCCGGTGGCTCCAACAACTGCTACTTTCATCTTAAAACTATTTCTTGTAGCAAAGGTAATTCAGTCAGCGGTTTAAACAAGCATATGCAGCCTCATTTATAAAAAAATAACAAAACGTTATAAATAAAACAACCACCAATGTATTGGCGAAACACATTGATGGTTTTTAAAGGTTATTCTGGTGTAGCGGAGTGCTGAATTATTTTCAGCACCAACGATTTTTATTTTTTCAACAAATCGCGGATTTCGGCCAAGAGTTCCTCTTGGGACGGTCCTTTCGGAGCTTCTGGCGCAGGTTCCTCTTTTTTCTTCATTTTGTTTACGCCTTTTACAATAAGGAACATAACAAAAGCAACGATAATAAAATCGATAACATTGGTTAAGAACGAACCGTACAATACGGCAATTTCGCCTACAATTTCTCCGGCATCATTTGGTGTGCCTTCAGTGATCACATATTTCAAATCGTTGAAATCTGAGTTGAACAATAATCCGATCAAAGGAGAAACAATTCCTCCGGTAAAAGATGACACTACTTCTTTAAAAGCAGCACCCATAACGAAACCAACGGCGATATCCACCAGGTTTCCTTTCATTGCAAAGTCTTTAAACTCTTTTAAAAATCCCATTTTATAGTCAAGTATTGGTTATACAGAAACAAATTAAGCAAAAAAGCCGTCCATTTGGTTAAAAACACAAACAAATTATTGATTTAAGACCTCTCTTTTTACTCTTTGAGAAATAGCGGTAAGAATTTCATAAGAAATCGTGTTGGCCATGGAGGCCAATTGTTCAGCAGATTTTTCGGAACCAAAAATTATGGCTTCATCTCCCTCTTGGCAGTCAATTTTCGTGACATCTACCATGATCATATCCATACACACATTTCCGATTATAGGAGCCTTTTCCCCATTAATGGTAACAAATCCCTTGCCTTTTCCATACTGACGGCCAATACCATCTGCATGCCCTATGGGCAAAGTAGCGCTTTTGATCGCACAGGTTGCTTTAAATGCTCGATTATAGCCTACGGATTGATCGAGTCCAATTTCGTGAATTTGAGAGATTATGGTTTTTAAGGTTGCCACAGGTTGTAGTTGTGCATCCACTTCTGCTTGATTGCCATAGCCATAAAGACCAATTCCACTACGGACCATCTCAAATTGTGCTTCGGGATAATTGATGATTCCCGATGTGTTCAACATATGGCGGATGGGGCCATAGCCCAATTTTTCCGTCATGGCATCGCTTATGTTTTTGAAAGAGCTGATCTGTTTTAAACTGAACACCCGTTCGTTTGCATCTTCGGAGGCCACCAAATGAGAAAAAACAGACTTAATTTTGATGCACCCGTTCTCTTTGGTCTTTTCTACGATAAAATCAACATCTGCTTCAGAAAATCCTAAACGGTTCAGCCCGGTATTGAATTTAATATGGATTGGATAATCCGTTTGTTTTTTTTCTTTTGCCCTGTCTAGAAATTGGTTCAGGATGTTTATGGAATAGATGCTCGGTTCCAATTGATTTGCGATCAAATCATCAAAATTTGAGGCCAATGGATGCAAAACCAAAATAGGGAGTTTTATATTTGATTCCCGAAGTAAAACTCCTTCACTTACGTAGGCTACGGCCAGATAATCGGCACCTAGTTCCTCTAATTTCTTTGCAATGGCCACCATGTCGCTCCCATAGGCAAACGCTTTAACGACCCCTAAGAATTTTGTATCTGGATCAATTTTGGATCGCAGTACGTTGTAGTTGTGCGTTAGTGCCAACAGGTCCAAAACCAAGGTGGTTTCTCCTACCTTACTCATCCGATTTATTGTTTTTGGCGCTTACTTCTTCTGTGTCCACATCCATTTCCTTTATTTTTTCGCGCAACATGGCCTTGTAGAAAGCAGCCCTGCTCAAGGGTTCATATTCTTCGGTTTCGCCCAAGAGCACCAAGTTGTCGTTTAAGGATTTTCTAAAACTGTAATTGGCCAAATTCCCCGTTCGGGTGCAAACGGCGTGTACTTTAGTGACATATTCGGCGGTCGCCATTAAGGCGGGCATAGGGCCAAAGGGATTTCCTTTAAAGTCCATATCCAATCCGGCGACCACAACGCGGACTCCTCTATTGGCCAAATCGTTGCAAACGGTAACAATTTCCTCATCGAAGAATTGCGCCTCATCGATTCCGACCACATCGCAATCGTCTGCCAAAAGCCTAATATTGGCAGCTGCAGGCACAGGAGTAGATCTAATTTCGTTGGAGTCGTGAGAAATAACGTTTTCTTCGTGGTAGCGTGTGTCCACGATCGGTTTAAAGATCTCTACTTTCTGTTTGGCGAACTGGGCCCGTTTTAAACGTCGAATCAGCTCTTCTGTTTTTCCCGAAAACATGGAGCCGCAAATCACCTCGATCCATCCAAATTGTTCTTTATGGTTTACTGTGTTTTCGAGAAACATAACGTATTTTTGAAAGAAATTGTTTGTTTTCCCGTTATAATGGGACGAGCACAAAGCTACTAAAAAATTGAACCCTTGTTTTCAATAAGATTTTAACCTTTTGTTGATAGGGTTTTTGCAAAATCGTTTTATTTTTATAGTAAAGAATAAAAGCTATGATACGGAAATTGAGGGAAGAGTTGATCAAATTGTCCACCGAGATAATTACGGCAAGGGAAGATACCGATCTTGCGGCACTTTATGATAGATCTAAAGAAATATATGAGAAATTGGCCGTATTGAAGTTTATCGATGAAAAACTGAGTGATGTTGAGGTCGATGTTTCCCAGAACGTCATAGCCTCAAGATTCGAGAAAATGGCAAACGCCGTTTTGAGCGGAAACACCTCTGTTCCCGAGAGCAATCCGCACCAAGAGGACATTATAACCACCCCATCCATGGAAACCATTAAGGATATTGTTTCCGAAATGCCTTCCAATGCAGATTTAGAACGTGTGTTCGCGGAGTTTGTGGCTAAGCCAAACTTTATGAAGAACGACAAGGAAAATCTGGCACCACAAGAGAACAGTCCAGTTTCTGCACCATCTGCAAAGTCCGTAAACGATAGGTTGGCAAAAGATTTTCAGGTAGGGCTCAACGATAAGCTGGCATTTGTAAAGCATCTGTTCAACAACAGTATGGAGGATTACACCCGGGTGCTATCCCAACTCACCACCATAGATTCACAGGAGCGATCGATAGCTTTTATCAACAATATGGTTAAGCCCGAGTACAATAATTGGAAAGGTAAGGAAGAGTACGAAGCCCGATTTGTGGCACTTATTGAAAGACGGTTCGCTTAAATTGATTTTTTCAAGCTGAATTTAATCTCAAGGCCGTAACTTTGGGTATGGGAAAATTATATCTGGTTCCTACACCGATCGGAAATTTGGAAGATATGACCTTTCGTGCCATTAAAGTGCTTAAAGAGGTCGATGTGGTCTTGGCAGAAGATACCCGGACCAGCGGAAAACTCCTCAAGCATTTTGAAATCAACACCTCGTTGCAGAGCCATCATATGCACAACGAGCATAAACAGGTGGATGTGTTGGTACAAAAAATGAAAGAAGGGACAACTTACGCTCTCATATCCGATGCAGGCACCCCGGCTATTTCCGATCCAGGATTTTTATTGACCCGTGCTTGTGTGGAAAACGGTATTGCAGTAGAGTGTTTGCCCGGAGCAACTGCCTTTGTTCCTGCTTTAGTGAACAGTGGATTGCCCAATGACCGATTTGTTTTTGAGGGATTTTTGCCTGTAAAAAAAGGCCGTCAGACACGACTTTTGGAACTTGCCGAAGAAACCCGAACTATGGTTTTTTACGAATCGCCCCATAAGCTCCTTAAAACCTTGACCCATTTCGCCGAGTATTTTGGAGAAGACAGACCCATTTCCGTATCCCGGGAATTGACCAAATTATACGAAGAGACCGTTCGCGGAACGGTTACGGAGGTACTGGAGCACTTTAACAATAAGACGCCCAAAGGCGAATTTGTGATTGTGGTAGGCGGGAAGAAATCTTAATATACATTGGCCGCCCTCAATCGGCTGAAAGTCTCGGGTTTCATGTTGAGGTAAGATGCCAGGTACTTTTGTGGAATTACCTTTAATTCTTCTGGGCATCTTTTCATAAAGGCAACATAGCGTTGCTCGGCCGTAAGGGTTAAAAGCTCCACCTCTCTGGACAATCGCCCAAAAAGCACGTCCTGGAAAAAAAGATGTCCCCATTTATAAAAAGAGAGGTGGTTTTTGAACATCTCATCATAGTCCTGTTTGCATAAAGCCAGTAATTTAGATGGTTTCAAAGCTTCCAAGAAAATTTTAGAGGGCTCTCCTCTTACAAAGGAATCAAATACTCCTGAAGGGCTTCCGGCGTAGGAAAATCCCAAAACCACTTTTTCGCCTTTTTCATTTAGCACATAGATTGCTTGTACACCCTCCAGAACAATATAAAAGTTACGCTCTATACTTTCCGCTTCCGTAATTATATCATACTGATCAAATGATTTCAGTGTCCAAAGGGATGTAAAATGTTGTTCTTCATCTTTCGATAAATCAAGATTTGAAAAGAAAGATTTCAAAATAAGGGATGCTTCGACCTCCATTGTTTAGAATCACTTGGTTTCCATAAAAATAGGAATAATACAGTTGGGGCAATTTCCCACTATAAATTACTGAGTCAAGACTTTCTGTTGATTTAAAATTTCATCAATTTGTACCATATGCCTCTCCAAATGGCACAACAGAAACTCAAAATTTTCCGGTAGATAGAACTTTACAATGGGTCCTATCCCTGAAGTGATTTTAATTTTGGATATATCTTTATTTCTACTTTTTAGGATTGAATGCTTCAGGTGACCATGAAGCTCAAAAAATTCACGAAAAATATCTTTCACTTTTTCCTTCCCCATATTTTTCCTGTCCAACAAGGGTTCAAATCGTTTCATGGTCTTCATTTTCCATTTTCTTCGGGTTCCTTTGGGACGTAGCATTTCAATGATCATTTTTTGCCAAGTTCTGGCTCTAAAGGGTTTTTGCTCTTCATTTGAATCGGTCATTTTGGAAATTGCTTCATCTAACTGATTTCGGTAAGGGCCGTAGGCAATATTTAAGTGTGCCAATACTTCAATAATGCTCCATGTATCCGGAACCGATACGTTTGTTAGCATATCTGTATCGAGTTCTTGTAGGGACACCACATTGTTGAGCACAATGTTCAATCGTTGAATTTGGTTTTCAGGTGTTAGGAATAACTTGGCCATACGCTTAAAAATTGTTGTTGATTTAAAACCACAAATTTTAAGGTAATCAAGCACATAAATGTTGATGCAGATCAAGAAATCATATACATATCAATATTTGCTGCCATCGTGCTTGCCCTTTTCCCAGCCTACTTCACCTAAGTATTTTTCAGCACTTTCCACAGCGCCATTCTCAATATTGGTGCCCATGGAGTCGTTCCAACGGTTCAGGTACCCAAAGAGAGAGATTACACCCATCATTTCAACGATCTCGCCATCGTTCCAATATTTATGGAGTCTTTCTTTTATATCAGCGTTTACGGTGTTCGGAACCTGAGAAGCAGCTAGCGCAAAATCCAAAGCGGCTCTTTCCGCTTCCGAAAAAGCAGGATGGGTTCTATATTCCCAGATATTTTCAAGTTGGTCTTGCTCGGCGCCATAACGTTCCGCAGCGCGTATGGCGTGGGCTTGGCAATATCTGCATCCGGTCGCGTTGCTGCTTACCCAGGCAATCATTCGTTTAAGGGCAGAGGTTACCTTTCCCTCGTTGGCCATAACCGCTTTGTTAAGGTTGATAAACGCCTTGGAAATAGCGGGCCTATGCTGCATGGTTAAAACGGAATTCGGGCAAAACCCAAGTGTTTCGTTAAAGAACTCCGCCAGTTGTTTGGTTTCCAAGTCATGATCGGGGGATAGAGGATTTACTAAGGCCATCGATGAGATTTTAAGTTGTATTTTTGATTTCTACAAGAAACAAAAATTTATATTCATGACAAATCACATTACCACCAAATGGCTTGGTGAAATGGCTTTTGAAAGCAATAACCCATCCGGGGAGACCATAAAAATCGATGCAGGACCGGAAAGCGGTGGATCTGGAGAAGGATTGCGCCCCAAGGCATTGATGCTATCTTCTCTGGCAGGTTGTTCGGGCCTGGACGTGGCATCCCTCATCAAAAAAATGAAACTGGATGTAAAGGAGTTCAAGATAGAGACCATTGCAAACCTTACCGATGAGCATCCAAAATATTACGATTCCGTTGTAATAGAGTATCATTTTACCGGCTCTGACCTTAACGAGGAAAAGCTGAAAAAAGCGGTAGACCTATCAGTGGAAAAATACTGTGGTGTAATGGAAATGTTCAGGAAGTTTGCAAAATTGGACATCAAAATTTTATATCACAATAGCTAAAATGTAGAAAAGGACGATAACCCCTGGTTCCTTTTTGGCGAAATGGGATTTTTACCAAAATCCTAGATGTTTTTACTTGTAAAATATAAATCAAATGTGGCTAAAAAAGAATGGGTTATATGTACTGCTGGCGGTTTCCGTGATTCTTGCAATATTGGGGGTTACGACCGAAAACTTTGTTTTTAAGTCCGGTACGGCAGGTATGGGGGCTGTTATTATCCTCATCATGGGTATTGCGGACAAATCTAGCATTAAAGAAGCTTGGTGGATAATCGGAGCTTTTTTATTTTCCATAATCGGGGATTGGTTCTTATCCCATATGAACGGTGATAGCACCATGTTCGTAAAGGGAATCGCCCTGTTTTTTTTGGCCCACTTGGGGTATTTGCTCTACGCATTGCGGAACGGTCGTATAAGAGGAATGTTTACTGCGATTGTTTTGACTATCTATTTGGCATTTTTCTTTTTGGTGCTCTATCCCACTTTTACAGATGTTACGTTAATGATTGCATCTTTGGTGTATTTGCTCATTTCTTGTTTTTCTTTGGGCGCGGCCATGGGGATAAAAGGAGACCTGGCCGCTAAAAGAAGCTTTATTTTTGGAATTGTACTGATCATTTTTTCGGATACTATAATTGCATTCAAAGAATTCGTGGGTTATCATTCGTTCGATTTTCTGATTACACCTACCTACTACCTGGCCCACATTTTTATTACATTTTCACTCGTTAAAAGATTTAAAAGCAACGTCCCAACATCAAACTAATACCTAATATGCGCTGGACCGTAAAACCAAAACCAGAACAAAAAAGCATTGATGATCTTTCCGAAGCATTGGGAGTTGATGATTTAATTGCCCAATTGTTGATCCAACGAGGAGTGACCAATTATGAGGAGGCCAAATGCTTTTTCCGACCAGAGTTAACCCATTTGCACGACCCTTTTTTAATGAAGGGAATGCAAAAGGCAGTGGAGCGCATTGAGCAAGCTTTTGCCAATGGCGAAAACATTTTGGTTTATGGAGATTACGATGTGGACGGAACCACTTCGGTAGCCCTGATGAGCTCTTATTTGCAAGAAATCTACCCTAATGTTGCGACTTATATTCCCGATCGCTATGCTGAAGGCTACGGAATTTCGTTTCAAGGGATCGATTTTGCCGCCGATAATAATATTAGCCTTATGATTGCCCTGGATTGCGGCATCAAGGCCATTGAGCAGATTGCTTATGCCAAGGACAAAGGTATTGACGTGATCGTTTGTGATCATCACCGACCGGGGAAAGATTTACCGGAAGCAGTGGCGATTTTGGACCCAAAGCAAGAGGATTGTGCATATCCTTACAAGGAGCTTTGCGGATGCGGCGTTGGCTTTAAATTGATTCAGGCTCTGGCCGATCAGCAAGGAAAGACCATCGACGACATTTTGCTCTACCTGGATTTAGTGGCCACCGCCATTGCCGCGGACATAGTTCCGATTACGGGAGAAAACCGGGTTCTGGCCTATTACGGGTTAATGGTCATCAACGAAAACCCGAGAACCGGGATCAAAGCATTAATCGATCAGACCAAAAAGCGCGAACTTACCATTACGGATGTAGTGTTCATCTTGGCACCTCGGATCAATGCCGCAGGACGGATGAAGCATGGCCAACACGCTGTAGAGTTGTTAACCGAAACCAATTTTTTGCAAGCACAACGTTTTGCATCGGAAATTGAATCGTTCAATACCGAAAGACGGAGTTTGGACCAAGAGATCACACAAGAGGCCTTGGTGCAAATACAAGAAAATCGAGAAGAGGACAAGTTCACTTCTGTGGTCTATAACGAAAATTGGCATAAGGGAGTAATAGGTATTGTGGCGTCTAGATTAACAGAAACCTATTATCGGCCCACTTTGGTGTTTACCAAAAGTGGGGACAAATTGGCTGCTTCGGCACGTTCGGTCAAGGGGTTTGATATTTACAATGCCCTTGAAGGCTGTTCAGATTGCTTGGAGCAGTTTGGCGGACATATGTATGCAGCAGGACTTACCCTATTGGAAGAACAGTACGAACTCTTCAAAAAGCAGTTTGAAAAAGTAGTTTCTGAATCAATTGACCCAAAATTGTTGCAGCCCGAAATTTCTATCGACGCAAAAATTTCAATGCATCAAATCACACCAAAACTAATGCGGATCTTAAAGCAATTCGCCCCATTTGGACCGGGTAACATGGCACCTGTTTTTATGGCAGAAGGTTTAAAGGATACCGGCCATGCCCGAGGGGTGGGACAGGGCGAAAAGCACTTGAAATGCAGTCTCTATCAGCCCGGTTCCAATCCCATTGGCGCAATTGGGTTTAATTTGGGCAATAAATTGACACGAGTTAAAAGCATAAAACCATTTGATGCCGTATTTTCGTTGGATGAAAATGAATGGAACGGAACGGTGAGCCTTCAGTTAAAACTAAGAGATATTCGCTAGCAATTTATGGACCCCTACGCAGCACTTCGTTATAAGGAATTCAACATATTTTTATTGGTACGTTTTGCCATGGTCTTTGCATGGTCCATGCAGTTTATTGTGATAGAATGGCAAGTGTATTCCTTGACCAAGGACCCACTTTCACTAGGCATTATCGGGTTGATGGAAGTGATTCCTGCGGTGAGTATGGCCCTGTTTGCCGGACATATTGTAGATCAGCGGGAAAAGCGAAACCTTTTGGTGACTTGCATTGCTGGATTCTCGGTAATCAGTCTTGGGCTGTTCTTGTTGAGCTGGCCCGGGCTTGAAGATTCTTGGGAATCTAAAACCATACTGTACTCGATTTATGCCTTGGTTTTTTTGGGCGGGTTTGTGCGTTCGTTTTTGGGCCCTACAATTTTCTCTTTGATCGCTTTGATCGTTCCCAAAAAAATATACCCCAATGCCGCAACATGGAGCAGTTCCACATGGCAGTTGGCATCTGTTTTGGGTCCGGCCTTGGCCGGGTTCTCGATCAGTTGGATCGGGGTACATTGGAGCATGTGCCTTATTTTTGGGTTTTCGGTACTTGCACTTATTTTCTTGTTCCAAATACCGAGAAAACCAATCTTAAATCCAAAAATCGGTGAGCCGGTATTTCAAAGTTTACGAGATGGACTCAAGTTTGTTTTTGGGAACAAGGCCATTTTTGGAGCCCTGACCTTAGATATGGTCGCTGTTTTATTCGGTGGCGCTGTTGCACTGTTGCCAGTATATGCTCAGGATATTTTACATGTGGGTTCCGAAGGCTTTGGGATTTTACGCGCAGCCCCAGCGGTAGGGGCTTCCATAACCATGCTTGGCTCAACACGGTTTCCATTGCATAAAAAAGCAGGTAAAAAATTATTGATGGCCGTTTTTGCTTTTGGTATTTGTATTATCGTATTTGGACTGTCGGAATTGTTTTGGCTATCCGTAATAGCCTTGTTTTTGAGTGGTGCGGTGGATGGCGTTTCCATGATCATACGGCAGACTATTTTACAATTAAAAACACCGGACAATATGCGAGGAAGGGTCGCATCTGTGAATTCTATGTTCGTTGGGTCGTCCAATGAGCTAGGTGCCTTTGAAAGTGGATTGGCGGCCAAATTATTGGGAACTGTTACAGCGGTGGTATTCGGTGGGTGCATGACGCTTTTGACCGCTGGAACAACCGCGATTGTTTCACCGACCTTTCGCCGACTGGATCTTCAAAAAGACATTGATGAACATGAAAAGGAGGATTAACCCTGCAGTTTCTCCAAAGTCAATTTTTCACCATCAAAAACGGCATAGGTAAAATAGGAAATCCAATCCCCAAGATTGGTGTAGGTGGATTTTTCGTTGAGTTTGATTTCCATGGGCAGGTGTCGATGACCAAAAATAAAATGGTCAAAGTGTTGTTGCTCCAGTTTGCGCTTGGCATATAAAATCAACCATTCTTTGTCCTCACCCAAAAATGTAGCATCCGCATCTCCAGAAATAACCTTGTTGTTCACGGAAAGATGTTGCCCTAAGCGAACACCCAAATCAGGGTGCAACCATTTAAAAAGCCATTTGGCCACGGGATTGGTGAACACTTTCTTCATTCGTTTGAAACCTTTATCGTGAGGACCCAATCCATCTCCATGTCCGATAAAAAAGGAAGCGTCGTTTATAAGGAACTGCTGTGGCTTATGGTATACGGGAATATTGAGTTCTTCCTCAAAATAGCCGTTCATCCATAGATCATGGTTGCCCACAAAATAGGTAATTTGGATGCCCATGTCCGATAGCTCGGCCAGTTTTCCCAAGGTGCGGGTAAAGCCTTTGGGAACCACAGTTTTGTACTCGAACCAAAAATCAAAAAGGTCGCCCATTAAAAAAATGGCAGCAGCATCGTCTTTTATAGAATCCAGCCAAGCTACAAACTTTTTTTCACGGGGGAGACTATCCTTTCGGGTGGGTGCTCCGAGATGGTTATCGCTCGCGAAATAGACTTTTTTGCCTTTAGGCAGGGCAATGTTCTTCATTTATTTTTTGTAACGTCGGTTGCTTCGTATTCTGTTGACCACATATACCACAATCACAAAGAGCGCGAGTATGGGGAAAACTAAATCATTCATATTCTAAATTTTATAATTCTTCTCTCGTTTAAAACCGTCATGCTGAACTTGATTCAGCATCTCACAACTTAATCTTTTTAATGAGACCCTGAAACTAGTTCAGGGTGACGCATATTTTTATAATTAGCGAGCATACAACTACTTTTTAAACTTTTCCAATGCTTTTTTAGTATCGGGCGATAGTGCCAATTTTCCGGAGGCTTCGGCACGCTCCAATAATAAGTCGTCCCAATGCTCGGTTCCTTGCCAAAGCACTTTTTTCATTTCAGCAAGGGCTTCGGGATTATAGCTCGCCAACTTTTGCAAGTGAATGTCCAGTTCTTTGTCCATTTCGGAAATGGAATCGTATACCTTGGCATAAAGTCCCTGTTCTTTGGCCCAATAGGCATTTTTCCATTCTGTGGGATACAAAGTGAGTTCTGCCAAAGCCGCCTTTCCCATTTTACGTTCCACCGCAGGGGCAATTACGAACGGACCTATTCCTATGGAAATCTCGGATAGTTTGATTGCCGCTGCTTCGGTAGCATGCACATAATCGCAGGCCGAGACCAATCCGACCCCGCCACCAACAGTTTTCCCTTGCACCCGGCCGATAATGGGTTTGGGACATTTGCGCATGGCATTGATCACATGGGCAAATCCGCTGAAGAACTGTTTTCCTTCTTCTAAATTGGAAACTGCCACCAGTTCATCAAAAGAAGCGCCGGCGCAAAAGGCCCGTTCCCCTTCTGATTTTAAGACAATAACGGAAACTTCATTATTTTCCCCTAGTGCAACTAACTCCTTGGCCAGTCGTGCCAAAAGCTCCGAAACAAAAGAATTGCTTGCCCGATGGCCAAATTCGACCGTAGCGATCCTGTTTTCTATTCGAGTATATAAACTTCCGTTGGTTCTATCTGTTGTCATTCAATTTAGTTATCAGATGTCTTTGGATACTAAATTAAGGGTTTTGAACCAAGGGCCGGAACTTTCTTCTAAATTTCCAGACCAGTGAGAATCCGCGAATCATCATCCAAACAATAAAAGCGATCCAAATGGCGTAAAAACCAAGACCTAAATACATGCCCAGGTAAAGACAGGGGATAAACCCCAAAAAGGTGGCGGCAAGGAGTACATTTCTCAGGTATTTCATTTCGCCCATACCCTTAAAAATCCCATCAAAAATAAAGGCCAAGGTGTTCATGGGAAGTCCTAGGATTACAATATAAAAAATGCTGTAAAAGGTGTTGAGCACGATTTCCTCGTTCGAAAAAAGTTGACCAATGGGTCGATAAAAAATAAATCCGAAGCACATAAGGGCCAGACTTACGATCATTCCGTACTTGAATATTGTTTTGGCCAATTTCCAAAGGCCATCATAATCTTCGGCTCCCAAAAGTTTACCGCCCATACTGTTTCCGGCAGCGGCATAACCATCAATAAAAAATGCGGCGAACAACCATAGGTTAACAGCAATGGTATGTGCCCCGATAAATCGATCTCCTAAAGTAGTGGCTTCTCGAACGGCCAACATCAACGCAGCATTTAGGGCCAAGGTTCTTACAAAAAGGTTAAGGCTCATAAAAATGAGTCGTTTGATCTCTTTGTTCAGCGGGAGGGTCAACTTTAGGCTGATATCCGTTTTCTTCATTAAAAAGAATAGTGCCAAGAGCGCCATAATGGCCTGGGCAATCAAACTGGCCCATGCTGCACCTTCCAAATATAGTGCAGGGATAAAACCTTCAATACCATAAACAAACACAAAATCGAGTACAATATTAAGTCCTGCCCCAAGCATGGCGATGACCATGGGATAGAAGGTGTTTTGCAAACCCCGGAAAATACCAAAAATGGCAAAGGTGAACAGGGTAAGCGGAAATCCCCAAACCCGAATGGAATAATAGGAGACACAATACTCCAATATTTTTCCCGATGCATTGAAGAGCGAAAAAATCTCTTCAATTACAAAAATAGTGGTGAGCAACACAATGATGCTTAAACAGATGTTGAGAAAAATGGCTTGTGCGGGCATATTTTTTACCTCGTCCAATCTTCCTGCTCCCAAATATTGTGATATAATGGCCGAAATAGAGCTACGGGTCTGGCCCAAAACCCAAATCAGCATCGACAAAAAGGAGCCCACTATACCGGCCGCAGCCAAAGATTCAAGTCCGTCTACCGGAATATTGCCAACAATAGCGGTATCGGTAATGGACAGTATAGGTTCTGCAATGCCCGATATGGTAGCGGGAACCGCCAATTGGTTAATGCTCCTAAAATTTACCTCTTTGCTCAAATCGGGTGCAAGTTACAGCACTAATTCATAACAATGAAAGGGATGTTCGCTTTGTTTTGGAAAGAAGATGTCGCCTAGTTTTTGATATCCCCGTTGTTCGTAAAATCTTTGGTTTCTTTTGTTTTGGGAAAAGGTGTCCAACCGCACCGATACAAATCCATTTTTCTTGGAATGGCTTTCAGCAAAGTCCATTAGCCTTTGGGCCAACCCTTTTCCTTGATGATCTGGATGGACCGATAAACGATGGATATACGAGCTGTTGCCATTAGGTGTAAGCCATTGTATGGGTATGTACTCGTCGTCCATTAAAGTTGATATGACGATAGTGCCCAAAATAATGTGGTTTTCTTCAATCACGTAAAGTTCGTTGCGCTGAATGTCTTTTAAAAAGGCTTGTTTGGAGGGGTAATGTTCGTTCCATTGAAAAATTCCATTTTGTTGCATTTTTACGGCACAGGCCTTGGTAATCGACAAGATGTCGGTGATTTCGGAAATCTTTGCTCGTCTTATCATTGATTCGTTTCAATTTAATTGTAAATTTAAGGTTTAATCATAATCACCAAACCATGAACAATATACTTGTACCTATTGGAACTTCTCCAAATGCTTCTCAAACCTTACAATATGCGGTTGATTTTGCTTCCGAATTCGGGGCTATGATCTATGTTATGGATGTTTTTTCCGTGACTACTGCCGTAGGGAGTTTGGCGAATGTGGAAGAAAAAGTAGCAAAAAGTAGCAAGGAACAGTTAAAAGGAGTTATAGATCAAGTAGACACCAAAGGTGTTGAGATAAAAATAGCGACCTATAATGGCGATATTATCGATGGTTTGAAGAGCATTAACAAAGAACTTGGCATTGACTTGATCATTATTGCCCCGAGAAGTAATGATATTAAAGAAGAACTTTATTTGGGCAACACATCTGGAAGAATTATCAAACAGACCGAGATCCCGACCTTGATCGTTCCAAAGGGAACAACTTTTAAACCTGTCAAAAAGATTTTAACGGCCTTTGGCTCCGGTATTTTGAAGCGTAGTAGTATTTTGAACCCTTTGATCATTATCAAAAACAAGTTTAGATCGGAAATAAGCTTATTGTTGGTAAAGAGACCAGGTTATACCGAGGATGACTTAAAAGTTAACACTGCCTTGATGGATTTGAGCTCCCAATTGACCATTACCGAGAACGGTACAACGTATTTAGGGGTAACGGAATATTTCCAAAAGGAACAACCGGATATGCTATGCGTGTTCCGAAGAAAGCGTGGGTTCTTTAAAAAACTATGGGAAAAGAATACCATACAAAAATCGGAATTCTTTGTTAAGATACCGGTATTGGTGCTCAGTGTTAAAAAAGATTAGGGAAGTAATGCAATTTTTGATACTTTCGGAAAAAAGTATTTATTTTGCGCTCTCCTTGGGGGATTAGCTCAGTTGGCTAGAGCGCTTGCCTGGCAGGCAAGAGGTCACCGGTTCGAATCCGGTATTCTCCACAGTAACAGTAAGGCTTCAAGAGTTTTTAACTTTTGGAGCTTTTTTCATTTGCACGCAATTTGCACGCAAAACTGGTTTTAAATTAAGCTCGGTATTATTTGATTCAAATTGGGCTATTTCTATGCTTTTTAATCCTTTATAGCATAATTTTTTGAAAAAGTATCACATTTATTACATGCGTTAGCTTCAGTATTAGATTTATGAATCTAAGTCCCATAAAAGGTCAATTAACGAAACAAATAAAAGAGACCACAAATGTGACCGAATGACAACAGAATTTTTGAAATAGAAAAGAAGTTCAAAAAAAGGGCCGTTAAAATGAACTGTTTTTAAATGCACCGAAAAAGTTTTCTTTTACTAGAGAACTGTGTAGGCAATCAATCAGCAACAATCTTCGTTATTCTGAATAGGTGGACAAGCGACAGTACCGTAGGAACAAAAGACACAACAATCCCCTTCTTTTGGCTTAAGGACTTTTTTGCAATTGTCACATTCATAAAAGAATTGACAGGCCGTTGTTGGCATTTCCTCTTCTTTTTCAAGCCCGCAATTTGGGCAAGTAATTGTTGATATTAACTGAGGTCTCATTATTTGACTACTTTATAAGCTGTACTGTTTATGGCTTTTTTGATTGCGGGCAAATCGGTTTTGGTCTTGTCAAATTCCACTATGGTGTTGGCATTTTCGTAGCTGGTTTTTACCGAAATAATTCCATCCAACTTATTGACTTCACTTTCTACGTGTGCCTCACAACCCACACAAGTCATTCCCTCAACATAAAACGTGTGCTTTTCGATATTGGATTGAGAGACATAGACGATGTCCTTTGTGGGCTGTGCATAAAATAAGTTGGAATAGTACGGGAAGGCCAGCATCAATCCCGAAAATACGGTTACGATGAACAAAAATTGTTTGGATTGCCAAAATGTAGGTTTCGCATCATCGTCACAGGCACAATCTATTTCTTCCTTTGTTTTTGGCCGTAATTTCTGATACCATGCAAATACCAAAACAATAATGGTCAAGCCGATAAAATAGGGTCTAAACGGCTCGACCCAGGAAAAGGTAGATGCAATGCCGCTTGTTCCAGCAATCAGTGCCAAGACAGGGGTAATACAGCATATTGATGCTGCAACTGCGGTAAAAATACTGGTATAGGCCGCGGTGTTTGAAGTATTATTCGATGCCATAATTTAAACTTTCTAAGCTGTTTTCTTTCTTATCGAAATTGAACTGAAAATTCCATTTAAAACATTATCCTCACTCTTTACCAACGAATAATATAATGTTTGACCTTCACGTCTCGATGTGATAATTCCTGCATCCTTCATTTTACGGATATGTTGGGATACCGCGGGGACACTCATTTCAAGAATGTCAGCAATATCGCAAGGACACAATTCATTTTCTATGTTCAAAAGAAATAGGATTTTCAGTCGTACCTCACTTCCGGCAAGGGCCAAAATTTTGCTCATGGCCTTAAAACTATCGGAAGAATTTTCTATTGTCCTCTTGCACCGTGATATTTGTTTATGGTCGGCTTCATTCCGGGTACAGGTTATTTCCAAGCTCATCAATTTTAACTTAACGCGTCTACAAATATATCATTATTTAAGCAAATACTTATATACTAAAACTGTAGACATATTATTTAGGAAGTTGGATTGGTTCTTTGTTTTAGTTTTTATAGACGAATGCCTACCGAGTTTTTGTAGCACCAGTGAAAAAAATAGGGGACTATGATATTTCTATTTCGGATTCTGATTCCAATGTCCGGCAGCAATAAGTAGCCTTTTCATTTGAATAAGTTGGTCTTCATCTTTGAAATATTCATGACTTAGCATTTTTCTCAGTTGACCAACGGTTTCTTTTGAAGTTAATCCCTTTTTTTCAAAAAGTTCGGTAAATTTCTGAAGTTGCTCTAACTTGTACTTTGCCTTTTCAACAAATTGTTCCCCATTTTCAGAATCCTCGTAACTCGATTGAATTTCAAAATGTCGTTCTATCGTACCCGGTTTTCCAATTATCAATTTCTCAGCATTAATCTGAACGATTCCATTTGTAGTAAAAACATAGTCCCTATCGTGAACCATCCTATTAATTCTGGTTTGACCATCAGCAATACTGTTTGGAAAGATTTCTAAGTAGTATTTGGTATCTAAAGGCAAAGTTATTACTGAGTCAGGATTAAAAAGGCCTTCAAATCGAGTTGATTTTACGCCGCGTATTGATACCGGATTATCGCAAGTAATTAATGGTGCATCCTCATCATTGATTCGGTGGACATTTATAGTACAATCATATTTGAAATCCACAAATTCTTTCCATTTTTCCAAATGTTGAACCAAGAATTTAATCCTGTTACGCTCTTTAAATTCGTGTCTAACTTTACCAATATCCTTAATATTGAATTCGTGCTTTTCTTCTTCAAATGTAAATTTCACATCGCCGTTTTCGTCGGCGTACAATAACATTCTATCTAAAATTTGGTCGGTAAATGCGTTCTGATGATTAAGAAACCTCGGGGTTCTAAAATAAAGGGATAGGCAGACGTATAGTACTTGCCTTTTTTGCTCAGAGGTCAATATCTTCACATTTTCATCGACAAGTAGTTTATAAATCTTAGGGAATTCAGAATCGACGTGTTCGGCATAATGATATTCCAAATCGTATTTCCTATCAATCTCGGCATTCGGAATCGTATAAAGATTTTTCTGAAAGCAAATACTTTTTGTACTAATCTGTTCAAGAAGCAAATCATCTTCCAATCTGTAAGCATCAACAAAATAGTTGCCGTTATTACCTTCAACACCAAAATTTTTCAGGTAAGACCGTGGTATGTATTGTTGCTTGATGGGTTCGTTTTTAGCCATACATGAAATAATGAATTTTCATGAATGTACTAATTCCATTCCATCTTCTGCAATCGTATCGCATTCAATATAGCCAAAAACGCCACACCCACATCAGCAAAAACAGCTTCCCACATTGTCGCTAATCCACCTGCACCGAGAATGAGGACTATGACCTTGACACCAAATGCAAGCGCAATATTTTGCCAGACAATTCGTCGCGTTGAACGACCAATTTTAATCGCTCTTGCAATCTTACTGGGTTGGTCGGTCTGTATGATAACATCGGCTGTTTCTATAGCAACGTCGCTACCCAAACCACCCATTGCAATACCTACACCACTTGCTGCCAAAACGGGTGCATCGTTAATACCATCGCCAATAAATGCTACTTTGGTTTCGGGTTGCTTTTTGAGCTCTTCAACCTCATTGAGTTTATCTTCAGGCAACAGTCCGCCTTTTGCCCAATCGATTTTCAACTCTTTTGCAACCTGTTGTGTAATTGAGTCTTTGTCACCCGATAGCATTATAATTTTGGAAATTCCTGCATCCCTAATTTGTTTAATGGCTTGGTGCGCATCATCCTTTAATTCATCTGCAATGGTAACATAACCTGCAAATGTTCCATCTATGGACACCATAACGATTGATTCTACAATACCATCTGTTTCCGAAGGGACTTCTATGCTGTTTGAGGTCATCAAGGCTTTGTTACCTACCAATACCGTTTTCCCGTTGACCTTTCCTTTCAATCCCTTTCCGGCAACTTCCGATACATCTGTCGCTTCATAATCTGACCCGTCCGCTTTGTATTCGAGAATTGCTTTTGCGATGGGATGAGTAGATTGTTCTTCCATCGCCATCAGGTATTTCATAAATTCGGCTTCCTCAAATGTGATGGAATTGATTTCCTTGATTTTAAAAACGCCTTTGGTAACGGTTCCTGTTTTGTCCATTACGACCGTGTTTACTTGGGTCATTGCATCCAAAAAGGATGCACCCTTGAATAGAATACCGTTTCGCGATGCCGCACCCAATCCGCCAAAATAGCCCAGAGGAATGGAAATGACCAGCGCACAAGGGCAGGAAATTACGAGGAATATCAATGCTCGATAGAGCCAATCCCTAAATACATAATCATCTATAAAAAAGTAAGGCAGAAAAGTAAGTCCGATAGCGAGGAATACCACGATTGGTGTATAAATCCGTGCAAATTTTCTAATGAACAATTCGGTCTTTGATTTTCTGGCGGTTGCATTCTGCACCATATCCAAAATTCGTGCAATGGAACTGTCTTTAAATTCTTTTGTGGTTTCAATCTCGATTACGCCATCAAGATTTATGCTTCCTGCAAAAACAGTATCACCTTTAGCAATAGTATCAGGTTTGCTTTCGCCTGTCAAGGCAGCAGTATTAAAAGAACCCTTTTCAGAAAGCAGAATGCCATCAAGCGGAACTTTTTCGCCTACACGCACCTGTATCTTTTCGCCAATCTCAACAGTCTCGGGATTTACTGAAACAAAATCATCATCACGATAAACCAAAGCCTCATTGGGTCTTACATCGAGTAAGGCTTTTATATTTCCCTTAGCACGGTTAACGGCCGCATTTTGGAAGAGTTCGCCCACGGCATAAAATAGCATAACGGCTACACCTTCAGGGTATTCGCCTATGGCAAAAGCACCGAGGGTTGCAATGGACATTAAGAAGAATTCAGTAAAGAAATCCCCCTTTTTAATACTTTCCCAGCCTTCCTTTATTACAGGGAATCCCACAGGGATATAGGCTACCGTGTACCATACTACGCGAATCCATCCTTTGAAGAAAGGAAACGCATCAAAGTAATCAATAGCAATTCCGGCTATCAACATTACGAAGCTGAAAATAGCCGGTAGATAGGTTCTGAAATTTGAAATTTCTTCAGGGCTGCTATGGTTATGGCCATCGTCGTGACTGTGCTCGCCTTGTTGTTTTTTTGGTTCTAAGTCACGTAAGTTTATTTTTTTCTTTTTCATATGTTCTAATCAAGTTTGATATCATTTTAAAAACTACTTCGATAATTTCAATATTCTCAATGCACCGCGCATTACAAAAGTGAAAACGATGCCGCCAATCACTAAATCGGGCCATTTACTATTCAGAAAATAAACCAGCACCCCAGCTACTATAACACCACCATTAACAATAATATCATTGGATGTAAAAATGGCACTTGCCTGCATATGAGCCTCTTGACTCTTTGCCTTGTTGATGAGCCAGAGCGATATCAAATTACCTGCCAATGCGAAAATTGAAACGATAATCATCCATTGAAACAAGGGTGTTTCGGTATTGCTAAAAAACCTTCTCAAGACCTCTGCAAACCCAAGTGTTGCCAATGCCATCTGAAAGTATCCGCTGTATTTCGCAACCTTCTTTTTTCTTGAAATGGCACCGCCTACCGCAAATAGGCTTAATGCATATACGATGGAATCTGCCAGCATATCTAATGAGTCTGCCACAAGACCCATCGAAGAAGAAATCCAACCGGTGGTCATTTCGATAACGAAAAAGCCAAAGTTGATGCCCAAGACCCACCATAGGATTCTTTTTTGTTTGGATTGGTCTTCCATTACGGGTGGTTCGGCTTCTGTGGTTCCTTCTAAGGAATCCCCAAGTTTTAAGCTGGCTATAGACGTTTTTATCGCCTTGACGTCGTCCACGTGATATACTTCCAATTTTCTGTTTGGAATATCAAAATCCAAGTGTTTTACTTGAGCATAAGACTCTAACTTCATCCGAATCATCTGCTCTTCTGAAGGGCAGTCCATTTTAGTTATTATAAAAGTGCTTTTTTTCAAAATCAATCTAATTTGTTCGTTTGTTTATTAAAGTAAATTACTGCTGCATTTTTCGCATATTCCCGTAACCACGAGATTAACATCCTCTGCCAAATATCCATCTGGCAAATTGATATGCGGGATTTTTAGTTCCGTTAAACAAACTGTTTCGTCACAGTTAGTGCAATGAAAATGTAAATGCAAATCCTGTTCTATTTCACAATTACAGCCTTCTTCACAAAGTGCGTATTTAGAGATTCCAGTTCCGTCATCTATGTGATGCACCACGTTTTTTTCTTCAAACGTTTTTAGGGTTCGGTACAATGTGGTTCTATCCGCTTTTGCGAAAGCATTCTCAATATCAGTCAGGGCGATGGCGGCATCCCTATCGGCCATATACTTATAAATCAAGATGCGCATTGCGGTGGGACGCACGTTATGGTCATTTAATGTTTTTTCAATTTCAGTCATTTTGTGCGGTGTTATAATTGATATTTTTAGCTTTATTGTAGGCTTCATAGCCTTCTTTTGCAGCGTACGGAACGATAAGTAATGCCGCCACAGGATCTGCCCACCACCAGCCTAACCAGTTGACCAATAGCAATCCTATAAGTACGACCACGGTTTGGTATAAGCAAATAAAGGTGTCTTTAGCATCAGCCAGCAAGGCTGGACTGTCTAATTTCTTTCCATACTTTCTTTTGAAATAGATCAGGATAGGATTTACAACCAGGGAAACCAATAATATAATCAGTCCCATCGTGCTCCAGTTTGCGGTTTCTTTATTTATAAGCTTTGTAATGGAATCGTAGGAAATGAAAATACAGATGAGCGTAAAGGAAACTGCAATTACGTTTAACGTGATTTTTTGTCTTCGTTTTACTTTTTCTTCATCGATACCTTTAATCTCGCCGTGTAGTCGCCAGCCTAATGTTCCCGCACTAACCACTTCAATCGTGCTGTCCAATCCCCAACCTATCAGAGCCGAACTATTTGCTGTAAATCCAGCAATAAGCGAGACCGCAACTTCAATAACATCGTAGATGACGTTCCAAATCTGTAAGGTTCTTGCTACTTTTAAGTTTTTCTTTCTTTTTTCTTTCATTCCATTTTAATCATCGTCACCAAGTTCCCCTTTTTTCATCTCTCCCATAAGGTAATAGGCATTATTAAAGGCAAAATGAGTATTTGGGTCTGGGGTTTCAAAAAAACGTATGGCTATCCAGTCACCATCCTTCTCGCCCGTAGTGACTTCTACTGGTATAAAACTCCAAGTGTTGCCTTCCCTTTGCGCTTTAAACACATAATCCCTACCACCTTCTGTAATAATGGCACTTTCTGGTAATGCGGTTTCAGCGGTTTCATCGTTATCAACTTCAATCCTACCTTTAATGTACATTCCTGAGATAAGACCACCACCTTTGTTCTCAATTTCTGCGTGTACGTGCACCGCTTTAGGATCTTGCTCGAAGGTTTTTCCTACTGAATAAATTTCGGCAACGAGTTCCGTTCCTGGTCTTGATTGAACGCTAAATCGTACTTGTTGACCTTTCTTTACCCTATCAACATCTTTTTCGAAAACCATTAAATCTGCGTGTACGTGGTCTGTATCTACTATTTCCATTAGGTTGGTCTGTGGCTCCACATATTGTCCAGTTTTTATAAAAACTTTTTCTACAACCCCTGCAATGGGACTGCGCAATGCAACACGCTGGTAGATAGTGCCATTGCGCACGCCATTCACATTGATGTTGTACTGTCGCAATTGTGCTTCCAGCCCGTTTACCATTGCGGTAGATGACTGATAGTCTGCCGTTGCCTTTTGGAAATTCATACCAGATGCCACACCAGCTTCATAAAGCCTTTTTTGACGTTCGTATTCTTGTTTTAAAAACCGACTGTTGCTGTGTGCATTTAAGTAATCGCTCTGTATCTGTATGATGCTGGGATGTGAGAGATAGGCAACCGCTTGATTTTTTTTCACTTCATCACCTTCTATTACTTCTATGGATGCCACATTTGCTCCTGTTATGGCGGTAATGGATGCTTCGTTTTGGGGTGGTACTTCCAGCGTGCCATTTGCTTCTACATAACCGCTCATATAACGTTGTGAGAGCGTGTCAATTTCCATCTGTAAGGCTTCAAACTGCTGTGCCGTGAGCATTACTTCCTTAGTTTCGCCTTCCATATTATCTTCTTCATCTTCCCCTTCAGAGTGATTTTCTTCTGTTTCAGAATGGGTGGCTTCATCGTGGCCATCTTCAGTTTTTGACTCGCCACAGCTGAATAATGTCAATGCCATAAGCATTGTGGTAATCGGTATATATTTTAATTTTTTCATCTTTTTTTAGTTTTGGAAATATTGTAGTTTAAACAAGGCTTCTAAATAATTATCGAGTGCGTCCAGCGCATCCATTTCGGTCTGTATGGCATCACGTATAATTTGCGTGAATGCTGCATAATCAAGCGCACCTTCTTTGTAGGCGAGCAATGCGCCTTTGCGCTGGTCTATGGCAAGTGGCAGAGCTTCGGTTTTATAGAAAAACCAAGTATCTCGCCATCGTGTATAATTTTGCTGTGCTTGTGTATATTGGGATTGCAGCTCGCGTTGTTTGAATGCGGCATTGGTTTCTGCAATCTGTGCATCCAGTTTAGCAGCTTTTGCGCGGCTGCGGTCTGGGCCAGAAAACAGCGGTATGGAAATCCCTGCCTGATAGGTGTAGAAACCACTATCGCCATTTACACGTTGCAGGCCACCTTGCAGATTAAACTGGGGCAGTAAGCTTGCCCTTGCTGCATCATAGCTTGCTTGTGCTTCGTCTATACGCTTTCGCGAAAGCGATAACTCGGGATGTTCATCCAATGTATCATCAGTCTCTAACACCGAAATTTCGGTAGCTTCAAATTCATCAGCTACGGTGTACATCGTATCTGGTGTCAACCAAAGATTGAGTTTTTGTAATGCGATTAAATAATCTGTTTCTGCCTGCTGAAACCTGTTGGTTATCTGTAACGCTTGATTGCGCGCAGCAGCATATTCCAGTCTCGAAATGGCTTCGACTTCAAAATTGAGTTCTACAGATTGTGCAAATTGACCATAAATGCTGTCCAGTTCTCGATAAAGAACAAATTTCTTCTTTGCCTGAAAAGCTTCTGACCAGGCTTTTTTGACTTCCAGTTCTATCTGGATTTCAGATAGGTCAAAAGCTGTTTCGGCTAACTGGATGCGTTGTTGTTGCAAGCGTTTTTTGGCACCTATTCCCAATAGATCAATATTTTGTTGCCCGATACCTATCAAGGTATAAATGCCCTGACCATCTGCCACTTCTTCGCCACCTGTAAATACTTTAGTATTACCGAAGTCATAGGCATTGCCCGTGAGTGCGCTCTGTCTTTCTATTTCGAGTTGGCTCGTCTTGAGTGCTGGATAATTCTCTTTGGCAATTTCTACAGCCCGAGATAAGGTAATGGGTGTAATGCTATCCTGAACAATGAGGTCTGGCACAGGTGCTTGTGTTTGTTGCGCTTTCGCCAAAGCGGTACCACCTAACATAAAACCAAGTATTAAAATCGTGGTCAATGCTTGCGGATTAAACGAACCAATCTTGTTCTGGTCTTTGCGCTCACGTCGCTTTTCTATAAAGATATAGAGTACAGGAAGTACTATCAACGTGAGTAGGGTGGCCGTAAGCATCCCACCAATAACTACCGTAGCGAGCGGTTGTTGCACCTCTGCACCGGCTGATGTGGAAAATGCCATAGGTAAAAACCCAAAAATATCTGTGGTAGCCGTGAGCATAATGGGGCGAATACGTTCTTTAGTCCCTTGAAATATTCTATCCTTTATGCTTGTAACACCTTCTTCCTTTAAAGAATTAAATCGGTTAATAAGTACCAGCCCGTTAAGAACTGCGACACCAAATAGCACAATAAATCCTACACCTGCCGAAATACTAAATGGCATATCTCGAAGCCATAAAGCAAACACACCACCAATGGCCGCCAAGGGAATCGCGATGTAAATCATTAGCGATTGTGAAAAGGATTTTAAGGCAAAGTATAACAGTACAAATATCAAGAACAGGGCGATGGGCACAACAATTGTTAAACGATCCTTAGCGCTTTGTAGGTTTTCAAACTCTCCACCATAGGTAATATAATATCCTGATGGCAAGTCCAGTTCTTCATCTAACTTTTGTTGTATATCTTTTACAACAGACTCCACATCTCTGCCTCGTGCATTTACACCTACATAGGTTCTTCTATACGTATTGTCACGTGAGATTTGCATAGGTCCAGGCACGTATTCAATCTCTGCTATTTCAATAATGGGTACCTGGCTTCCATCCTTAAGATCGATGTACATCGTGCGCAGGTCATCAATACTTTTTCTATGGCTTTCATCAAATCGTACCACCAGATCAAATCGTTTCTCGCCTTCAAAAATGACGCCAGCGGTACCACCTGCAAAAGCAGTACTTATGTAATCATTTACTTTTTGAATATCCAGTCCATATTGCGCCATTTTATCTCGTCTGAACTTTACGGTCATTTGTGGTAGTCCAGCTGTACGTTCTGCACTCACATCGCCCGCGCCAGGAACGGTCTTTATAATAGCTGCCATTTCCTGAACCTTGTCTGATAACACCTCTAAATCTTCGCCATATAGCTTTACTGCAATATCCTCTCTTACGCCTTCTAAAAGCTCATTAAATCTTAATTCGACCGGTTGGGTAAATGATAAATTAACCCCGACGAGTTCATCATCCAGTTTATCCCTTATGGCTTCAATCAAACCTTCTTTAGTAGAAGCAGTTGTCCACTCGTCCATATCCTTATTAAGGATGATATACATATCTGCAATATCCATAGGCATAGGATCTGTAGGTATATCTGCCACACCCATACGTGCTGTTACCGTTTTAATTTCAGGAAAATTTTCTAATAGGATAGTTTCTATTTTCTTTGAAACTTCAATGGATTCTGTGAGCGAGCTTCCTGGTCTTATAAACGCCTGCATTGCTATATCTCCTTCATCGAGCTGCGGCACAAATTCTCCACCCATATTAGAAAATATAAATCCAGCAATAATAAGCAGAACAGCAGCAGATGATAACACGATAAGCTTAAGCCGTAGTGCGCCTTTTAATAATGGCTTATAAGCATTATGTATAGCACCAATAATTTTATCACTTATCTTTTCAAGCCAACGCTCAAATTTGCCAAACCAGCTTTTGGTGTTTTGAACTGGTTTCATAAAAAGCGCAGACATCATTGGGACATACGTAAGACACAGAATAATTGCACCTATCATAGCAAAACCAAAGGTGTATGCCATCGGTTTGAACATTTTACCCTCTACACCTGTAAGGAAAAGTATAGGTGTAAAAACTATAAGTATAATGATCTGCCCGAAAAAAGCAGAACCCATCATCGTGGTTCCGGCATCATAGGCTACTTTATCCATTACGCCTTGATTGAATTTTAGCTTTCCAGACCTAATCCGTTTTTGGATCTCATACACCGTTCCTTCTATAATAATCACGGCACCATCTATAATAATCCCAAAGTCTATAGCTCCCAAGCTCATTAAGTTTGCCCATACATTAAATTGCTTCATTAAGATAAAGGCAAAAAGCAAGGACAACGGTATGGTCGTGGCCGTTATGATGCCACCTCTTAAACTACCCAACAATAAAACAAGGGCAAATATCACGATTAGGGCACCTTCCAGTAAATTGGTTTTAACGGTATCGGTCGTTCTGGCAATTAGCTCACTACGATCAATGATAGGGGCGATAGTGAGACCTTCTGGCAGGGATTTTTCAATTTCTGCCATACGATTCTTAACATTTTGAATAACCGCATTAGGGTTTGAACCTTTTAGCATCATTATTATTCCTCCCACGGCTTCCTTACCGTCTTGCGTAAAAGCACCATAACGTACCTGATTCCCAAAATGGACGCGTGTTGCAACATCTCCAATAGTTACGGGAATGTTGCCCTCGTTAATAATCGAAATATCTTTAATGTCTTCCAAAGAGCGAATAAGACCTTCACCTCTTATGAAATTTGACATTTTATTTTTTTCTATGTAAGCACCGCCTGTATTCACATTGTTCCGAGCGAGAGCCTCATACACTTGTGAAATACTAATACCCAAACTATTCAACTTATCTGGGTTGACAGCGACCTCATACTGTTTAATACTGCCTCCATAAGAGTTGACCTCTACCACGCCTTCCAGTAATGTGAGTTGTCGTTTGATAACCCAATCTTGCACGGTGCGCAGTTCCATAGGCGAATACTTGTTTTCAAAACCCTCCTCTGGCTTTATAGTGTATTCATAGATCTGACCTAAACCAGTAGAGATGGGACCCATAGATGGACTTCCAAATTTTTCAGGGATAGATTCGCCCAGTTCGTTTAGTTTTTCCTGTACCAGCTGTCGAGGAAGATAGGTTCCCATATCGTCTTCAAAAACGATAGTAACTACGGAAAGGCCAAAGCGTGAGATAGATCTTATTTCTGTAACGCCTGGTAAATTACCCATAGATAGTTCTACGGGATAGGTTACGAACTGTTCAATATCTTCCGTTCCCAAATTGGGCGATTGTGTGATGACTTGCACTTGATTATTGGTAATATCTGGCACAGACCCAAGATTTACCGTTGCCATTGACCAGATACCGACACCTATAAGAGTCAATGTAAACAGACCGATTATAAATTTGTTATTGATTGAAAAATCAATGATTTTGTTAATCATAGATAAGGATGTTAATTCAGTTGAAATTCTTGTTGAGCACATTGAATAAAAAGCAATGCACAATGTTGACGAATCCAATAGATGGACACGTCAAAACAGGATATAGCTATCCTATGAAAACTGGATTATGCCCGAGGTGGCTGTAAAAGGGAAAGTGAAATATCCTTGCCCAAACTATCGAAGTGGATAAAATTTTCTAGCGAAACGATAGGCTCGATGGGTTCAAAAATAGCCAAACGGAAATCGATGGTATGTGAATGACAGCATTGGCACTGGCAGAATGGGGAACACAGTTCACAGTCTTGTCCGTGTTCGCCATCGAAATCCATTACAGAAACGACCTGTGTGCCTTCATCAACACTGCTGGCATCGCTACAAGGCACGAAATTGAGTGCCAGAAAGTAGATGGATAATATAATCGCAAAAAATTTCACCTTGCAAAGGTAAAAGAATTATAGTGCAATTGGGTTGCAAAGAATGGCTTTGAGCGTAGTTTTTTAAAAGGAACGATTTTCAAGACAGTATTTTTCAAAAAAGCACTAGACTTTCTTAAAGTAGTATCAAAGTATCAGACTTCATTAAGACAATCCAAAGATTAAAACATGCTTTTTTAAAGTGCCTATTTTCTAACTCCCCTAGTCTTAATTGTTGATAACTCTGCTTTCTTCCATTAAACCACCTATTTGCCCAAAATAAGAACAGTTCCATTTGGTATCAAATGAAACCAAATAAAACTAAGGGTTTATCAATACCATTATATTTGAACTATTTTAACATAAAAAACTGTATATCAATTATTTGTGAATAAAATCAATCGGTCAATCTTACTTTCCCTCCTCCTTATTTTTATCTTTATCCAAAGAATTCTTCAAAAGAAAACAAAAGCGCTTTTGTTCATTTCTAATCTTTAAAAAGAAATAAAATGGACAATTTTTTAATACTGGAACGGCTCGACCGTTTGGAAAGGCTATTGATCGCCAATAAAGAAGTGCTGACCTTCGATGAGACCTGTGACTATACCGGCATATCAAGAAGCTATCTGTACAAGCTTACCGCTGCGGGGCATATCCCGCACTCCAAGCCCAATGGAAAACTGATTTTCTTCGAAAGGAAAAAGATAGTGCGTTGGCTGCTGCAGAACCAACAGAAGCCTTTACCGGAAAGCAAAACGATCGGGGATTCGATTCCCTAGTCGAATTCCTCTTTAAATTATTTGTGGACTCACGATAATTTCATAGAAACCCTAAGATTTCAAAAATTTCAAAATATGAAAATAGTACCTTATATAAGGGTGGGCACGTCTTTCTATAAAATTGTAAAGTATCCTACCATTTCGGGACATTTCAACGAGCAGCTGGTTCCGTGGAACGAGCATATCATCAAGCAGGACCATGGCAAGGACTATCTGGGCAAGGTGCCCAAATATGACGGGTTCGCCTGTATTCCTTGCCATGTGAATTTTAAAAAGGAACACCATGGTTTCTACAATACCTATTCCCCTTTGACGCATGAACCGAAAGAGGGATGTATAATAAGGACACGGGGCTTTTTGAAGCATATCTTCGGAAATCAACTGGAGCTGGGACTGGACTATCTGAAACTCCTGTACCAAAGACCGGTGCAGGTGCTCCCCATCCTCTGTCTGGTATCCACCGAAAGAAACACCGGGAAAAGCACCTTTCTCAAATGGCTCAAGGAAATCTTTGGCAACAACCTGACCTATCTGACCAACGACAGCTTTGCAAGCCAGTTCAATGCGGACTGGGCCAACAAGTTGCTGATATGCGTCGACGAGGTACTGTTCAACAAGGAGGAACTCACCGAGCGAATCAAGTACCTGAGCACCACCAACCGGAACAAGCTTGAGGCCAAGGGCAAGGACAAACGGGAAGTGGAATTCTTCGGAAAATTTATTCTCTGCAGCAACAACGAGGACAGTTTTATCAAGATCGATGCCCATGAGACACGGTTCTGGGTGAGGAAGATCCCATCCCTTAAAAGGGAGGACACCGATTTCTTGGACCAACTGGCCCGGGAGGTGCCCGCTTTTTTGGATTTCCTTTCAAAAAGGGAATACAGTACCAAGCAAAGAACACGAATGTGGTTCACTCCAAAACAGGTGCATACACCAGCGCTGAAGAAACTGGTAAACAATAACCGGAACAGGGTGGAGAAGGAACTGGCCAGTCTACTGCTCAGTGCCATGGAAAAGTTCGAGATGGACTCCGTGGACCTTTGTCCCATCGATGCCCTGCACATGCTCAACCGCACAAGGGTCAAGACCGACCTGACCCAATTGAGGCGGTTGCTGAAAAATGATTGGAAACTGGACAACCAGCCCAATTCCAACAAGTACCAAAAGATCACCATCTGGAACAACGGTGAGATCAACACCGAGGACGCAAAAGGGAGGTACTTTACCATAAAAAAGAATTTTTTGGTCCAAAATTTTGATGATTTGATGACAGATTGATATAAGCCCAGTATTTATAAGGGTTTAGGCTGTCATCACTTTGTCATCATTCTGTCATCAAAATAAAAAATGATGACAGGTACTATGAAGAAAAAAACAAAAACGATGAAACGATGACAAAATGATGACGGGGAAACTACCAGTATTTAAAGGGCCTCCCAGAGGTTTGTCATCAAATCATCAAAAATCGATTAAAAACAGAACCATGAAAGAAAAAAGAATGGACTGCGAAAAAGCCCGCAACATTGACATCGTTTCCACGCTGGCCAAGTTGGGGCACTTTCCAGTCCGGAAAACGGAAAAAGAAGCTTGGTTCCTCAGCCCGTTCCGGATCGAGACCCAAGCCTCTTTCAAGGTATCATTGAAACAGAACTATTGGATAGACTTCGGAACCTTTGAGGGGGGAAGTACCATAGACCTGGTCATGAAAATGGAGAACTGTTCCGTAAAGGAGGCATTGGAACGATTGTCCGGGAACATGGACCATTTTTCTTTTCACCGGCGGCCGAATCCAACCAAAGCGGAACATAGAGTCAACCCGATTGAAATCATCGAGGAAAAGGAAATCGAGCACAGGGCCCTGCAAAACTATCTAAGCTCCAGAAGTATCTCGATCAAAACCGCAAGAATACTTTGCAAGGAAATCCATTATCGAATAGGAGGACGGACATACTTTGGCATCGGACTCCAAAACAGGTCTGGAGGCTGGGAACTGCGGAACAGCTATTGGAAAGGCTCCACCTCGCCAAAGGATGTTTCGATGATGGGGAACAAATCAAAGAAATTGGCGATTACAGAAGGCATGTTCGATATGCTCACCCTAATTGAGCTGATGGCGGATATCGTAAACAGCCATGACCTTCTGGTATTGAACACAACTGCCTTTGTAAAACGGATGATAAAAGAAATAGAGGATTATGAAAATGTAAAACTGTTTCTTGATAGGGACAAAACGGGATTGGGGATGACGGAACTGTTACTGGAAAAGTGCCCGAACAGTAGGGATATATCCTTCCTCTATGAAGGTTTTAAAGATATAAACGAATGGAAGGTAAAAAGCGCGAAGGATGAAGTTCGGAAACGAATTCAAGATGTGTCATTGTCATGACAAATCTTGCTTTTGCTCCCGTAGGTCGCAAAAGATGATGTGAAAATGAAGAAAGAGTTCGTACAGTTCCGGTGCTCGGTCTACGAGAAGAAACTGCTGAGGATCAAGGCCCGGAAGAGCGGTCTTTCCATCAGTGAGTACTGCCGCCGTGCCGCATTCGATGATAGGATAGTTGAAAGGATGACGGACGAACAGATAGAGGCCTATAAGCTATTGGTCAAATACCAACGGAACTTCAAGCTGATCACCAACATGTTCCGCAAGCGTAACCCTAGATTGGCCGAGGAAACGGCCCAGTTGGCCAAAGAGATACGACAACACTTTTTAAATTTCAAGAAATGATAGGCATGGGCAAATCCATATCGCACACATCGGCCTCCATGAGCTACGGGATGAACCAGGAGAAGGGATCGGAGATTATCCACAGCCAATATCTGGCCGGGGAGACCCCGAGGGAGATCACCGAGGAGTTCAAGGTCATCCAAGAACAGAATGAACTCTGCCGGAAGAACACGCTCAGCTTTGTGCTGAGCCCCACCATCGAGGACGGCAGGAAACTGGAAAGCGAACGACTCAAGGAAATGACCGAACGGTTCCTCAAGGAAATGAACCTCAAGCAGCACCAGGCCATTGCCTTTGTCCATAGGGACAAAGAGCACGTGCACGTCCACCTGTATGCCAACCGGATAAACTTTCAGGGGAAGGCCTATAACGACAGCTTCATCGGCAAGCGGAGCCAACAAGTGGCGGAAAGGGTGGCCAAACAAATGGACCTGACCACGGTAAGGGAAGTTCAGCAGGAAAAACTGTACCGGATGCAATATGTCCGATCGGAAATACAGAAGATCCATGAAAAGGTCATGGCCAAGGAACGGCCAAGGGATTTTGACCAGTATATCAAATCGATGGAGCAGAACAATGTAAAAGTCATCCCGAGCATCAACAGGCAGAACCAGTTGCAGGGCTTCCGTTTTGAGCATAAGGGAACGAACCTAAAGGGAAGCGAGGTGCACCGGTCCATGTCCATGGGCAGGATCGCCCGTCAAATGAACTTTGAAAGGAACATGGCACAGCGGATTGCCAAGGACAAGAGCATGCAGCTTTTGGGGAGGACAGTGAATGTCCCAAAAAGTTTGACCCAGACCATCATAAAAAAGACCATCAAACTGGCCATCAAAGTGGTCAGGGACACTGGAATAGGAATCTAAACAAAACAATATGGCAAAACTGGACGAGATAGCGGAACTGTTGACTGAGGAGATCAACGGATTTGAAAAGAGTATCGGCCGATTGGAAAAGGTTCATGAGGATTTCAAAAACCTTCCATTAAGGCCAGATACCAGCGAATTAAATGCTCTTCTAAAAGAGTATGGCAACAAACAAAAAAACGACATTAAGGAACAACAAAGACTGATGGAAAGGATTCTTCATAAAGTAGAGCGGTCCGTTCTCTTGCCCAGTTGGGCCATAAAACTTACTTGGGGGTTGTTGGTCACGGTCCTTTTGGTCCTTGGTTTTTCAATCTACAAGGTGTCAAGGATATCCAAGAAAGAACAGGTTGCATATGTAGAAGGTCAAGATGATGCAATTGAACACTACAGGACATTCTTTGAAGAAAGCCCAGAGGCAAAGGAACTATATCAAAAATGGCTGGAGGATAATGGCCAAAAGTAGGACAGCGCCCTATCCTATTTTTGCTTTACGCTTATCTTCCCAAACACTGCAAAAATAGGCCAGGATCCATGCGCTGAAGTTGTGAGTAAGGATTTGGGACTAGGAAGGGTTAAGGTTACAGTTTAACCAATTTCTGATTATAATTGTCTAGTATATTATTCGGCAGGGACTTCAGATATATTTGAGTAGTTGATAGTCGATTATGGCCAAGCATGGAAGAAATAGCTTGTAAGGGAACGTCCTGCAGCATAGCTTGGGTTGCAAAACTATGACGAGATACATATGAGGTCAACCGCTGCTCTATCTTGCATTTTTTTGCAATTTCTTTAAGCCCTTTATTATATCTCTTCCGTGCCCATAAGACGTCTTTATATTGAAGTTCAAATGTGGCTCTTTTAATGATTGGAAATATAAATTCAGACCTCTCTTTATCCTTAAGATAAAACGAGAGGATTTCCTTTAACTGAGGCGTGATGTTAATATCATAAGGCTTTGACGTTTTTTTTCTTTGGAATTTAATTCGGTTGTCAATGATATTTTGAACCCTTAAAAAAGCCAAGTCCATAAAGGAAATACCATAAAGCATGTAAGAGGCAAGGAAGTAATTTCTATAGTGAAACAGACTATCCGTTTCTTCCAGTTTTAAAAGCATAATTGATTTGATGCTTTTAATGTCAAGCGCTCTTTTTTCTGTAGGAGTAGTTTTAATCTTATAATGTGTAAAAGGATAAGCATCTCTAGAAACAACATCAGACTTAATGGCCTTGTTAAAGACCGCTTTGATTGTTCTCATATACGTCGATAGACTGTTAACAGAATTACCTTTGGAAAAGTGCCAGTTCTCAAATCTTTTGAGAAAATCATAATTGATTTCGTTGAATTTGATATCATTTCCATCAGCGAATTTCTCCAATACCTTAATTACCGCGTAGTATGTGTTTGCATTACCATAACGTTCAGCTGCTTTTAACTCATCGACAATATCCTCGCTAAACTTAAAAAATGAATCCAATGATGCGGTTTTTACAATCTTCTTCTTCAGCTGCAAAATGGATAAAAAGTTAAGCTCGTCCTTTTCGTTCAGGTCATTAATTATGTCGACCGCTCTGGTCTTTTCTTTTAAGAGTTGATTATTGAGTTTACTAACTGATGAAGTTCCTTTGAATGCTCTTTTAACTTTCTCGTTTTTATTATCCCAAAATTCCTTTTTTATTGATTGCCCTAAGCTTATGGAAGTTGTTTTTCGAAAATGGGTTAACCGTAAAATAATAGGATAGGAGTCATCTTTTTTCTTCCTACGCGTATCTAAAGAAAGTTTTATATTGGTATTCATCCTAATCAAAGGTAAAAAAAATTTGCACGCAATTTGCACGCAAATGGGTGATTTTATTTGAAATTAAATGAATACGAAATTATTTAAAATACTGAAAAACAATTTATTATGTATTTATTTGTATTGGATTGATATGGTAATCCTCTTGCTGGCAGGCAAGAGGCCACCGGTTCGAATCCGGTATTCTCCACCAAAAATGTAAAAGCACCTCAAACAGGGTGCTTTTTTTTGTGCTATAACTTTTCCTTCCCAGCTTTTATCCAAAAGTAAACTGCAAAAACAGTTGTAACTATTGGAATCATAAAACCATATTCATCTATCCAAAACACAGTGTTTTCATTGGAAATGGTCAATGGTGTACAAATTTTCTGAATATAAATATTGTGAACTGAATGATAAATGGCGGCTGGCCATAGGCTTTTGGATTTAAACGTGAAATAGGCCAAAATCACAGATATGCCCATGATCATTATAGTGAAAGTACCTGTGTGCATTAGAAGGTTTTCTCCCCTTCCGTAAATCAGATTGATCACTGGGTAATGCCAAACAGCCCAAATAACGCCACTCACAATAGTTAGGGCTTTAAAAGACATTACTTTTCGCAATTCGAATATGAGAAAGCCGCGCCAACCTATTTCCTCTCCCAAGGTAGAGCCTAAGTTTTTAATTACTCCAACTGTCAACAGTAAAATTCCCATCACAGCTATTACGATGGATTTATTGGATTTTGCTATGCCCAGTTCGTTGCTCCATTCCGCAATGGTTTCTGGGCTCATAAAATTTGCAAAACCAAAAAGCCAGAGCAAAACATAGGCAACGGAAATATAAAGTAGAGGGGTTAGGTATGCGAATTTTACATATTTTGGATTCTTAAGACTCCAAGGTAAACTGGAAATAGGGCGTTTTTTGATTTTTAGGGTAAGAAAGGCTGCTAAAGCGGGAGAAATCATTAATAAACCTATATAGATACTCGTGGGATTTAATTTTAGAAT
The DNA here is from genome assembly GCF_041224615.1 of Allomuricauda sp. XS_ASV26. Taxonomy (NCBI): domain Bacteria; kingdom Pseudomonadati; phylum Bacteroidota; class Flavobacteriia; order Flavobacteriales; family Flavobacteriaceae; genus Allomuricauda; species Allomuricauda sp. XS_ASV26. The sequence continues at coordinate 530,680 of NZ_JBGFGK010000033.1, forward strand.
TGCATAATATACAATGGAACTAAATGCAATTAGAAGTAGTAAGAAGATGCCTATGGTACTCCACGCTTCTTTTTTCTGTGTTGTTGATTTCGTCATTTTATTTTTTTGATTGATTGTAATTTATGACGAGCTGGGCCAGGTTTTGTTACGGTTTTGTTCGATGGTAACATCAAACCTTATATTCGTTTATCATGAAATATCATCCCAAACTTTTCAGGTAGCACATCTGTTATTTTGATGGTTTTTTTAGTAAACGGATGCTCAAACTCCAAAGTGTGTGCGTGCAGGTACAGGCCCTTCCCTTTTAAAACCAACCCCTCTATCGCGTAATCTTTGTCTCCCAGAATAGGATGCCCCAAACCGTGAAGATGTTTTCGCAATTGATGCCTTCTGCCCGTTTTGGGACGTAATTCTACTAAATTCAATGTACCGAAACGTTCCGAGGGCACGGATTTCATTACATTATAATCCGATCGGGAGGGTTTTCCATCTATCTCCGTGGTAACTGCTCCATTGGATCTCATCTTTCCAATGGTAACGGCATAATAGGTTTTGGATATGAGTTTGTCTTCGAACATTTTGTTCAAGACACGGATGCTAATGCTCGTTTTGCCCACCAAAACAATACCCGTGGTGGCATAATCCAAACGGTGGACAGGTTGGGGAGTTACAGCTTCTGATAGCGAACTGGGTTGTAGGTTCTGCGGCAAAGCATTGGCGATGGTCCTGAACTTGTTGCCGCTCACTTCAATGCCAGCAGGTTTGTGTATAGCGGCCAGATGGTCATCCTCAAACAATACTTTAAGGGGAAGTATAAGTTGCCTTTTGGGTATATTTTTTTGAGGAATGGATAAAACAATGTGTTCTCCACCAGAAATTATGGTCGCGGTGGTGGCATGTATTCCATTTACCGATATATATCTTTTCTTTAAAGCCTTTTTAAGTGCAGATTTGGTGGGCAAAGCTTTAAAAATTCCCACACCATACTCCTGTAGCCGTTGGGGCTCCGTAATATGAGGAACGGTATGGTTTTCAATTTGGTTAATGATGCTTCTACTCTTTAGTGATGCCCTTGATTTTTAAATGGGTCATATAGATTTTACTCAATCCATTATTGCTTTCGTACATGTATTCTTGAAATTCCGATACGGAGTTGAATAACTTGGGAGATAGTTCGTTGCGACGACTAGTAAAATAGAGCGTTTGGTCTCCTTCGTGATAGAACGGGCAATATTCCATGTATTTGGTATTGATCGGAGCTCCAACATTTCTCGCTTTTTCCCAGTTTCCCCGATCATCTTTTACGGAAATATAGATATCCCCACTACCTAGACCATCCTCTTCGTTATATCGGGAAAAAAGAATAAAGTCCTCTTCTTTGGAAATAAAGGCATTGAATTCATACCCAGAAGTATTAATGTTTTTATCCAATAGTTGTGGTGTTGAGTAAGAACCATTTTCCCAACGTGAGAAGTAAATATCATCTTTTCCAAGTCCGTTCGGCGACTCCAAGGTAAAGTATAGATTGTTGTTTTTACTTAATGATGGATAAAATTCATTTAGGCCCGAATTTATGGGAGCGCCAATGTTTTTGGGCATGGACCATTCTTGGTCAGAACCACCTCGTTCCACATACCAGATGTCAAAATCTTTTTTTTCTTTGCTCAAGTCGTCCAATGGTCTATTGGAAACAAAGAATAATCGTTCTCCATCGTGAGACAAAAACGGTTCCAAATCCATATAAGAACTCGAAAAAGACATCAGTTCGGGCTCTGTCCATTCGTTTCCCTTTTTTTGGATAAAGGCGATTTGGGAAATATCTTGCAATGGGCTCTGAATAGTAAAAAATGCTTCGCTACCATTTTCTGAAATACATAAATCACGAACATTTAGGAATTTGTTCAGTGCGCTGTTAAATTGCGTAATGTCGTTTTGATCTTGTGCGATTGCCTGGTTCAAACAAAGTACCAGTAAAATTATCAATCTACTTTTTGCCATGGCTTAATAAATCATTTCACTGACCGTAAATGTACCATATTTTATACCATGGTTTAGCGTGTCCTCCTTTCCTGCAACAAACTTTATCAACCTTTTAATATCTGTTTTTTGTATTTGGCCCATGCTTTTTTGAACTTTACTTCAAAACAAAATCAACATGAAATTAGAAGGAAAAGTAGCGTACATTACTGGAGGAACCAAGGGTATCGGATATGGGATTGCCGAAAGCCTGTTGGAGCAGGGCATGAAAGTAGCGATTAGTGGACGAAGTCAAGAAAGTGCCGATGAAGCTGTAAAAAGGCTGAATAAATCGGATAGGGTATTGGGCTTGGTATCCGATGTTTCCAAATTGGGCGATGAGAAAAAGGCCGTTGCCGCTGTTCTCGATACATGGGGGCAGTTGGATGTGGTTATGGCGAACGCAGGAGTGGGTCATTTTGCACCGATCGATGAATTGGAGGACGATAAATGGCATCAAATGATAAATACTAACCTGAACGGGGTGTACCACACCTTAAAAGCATCCGTAGAGGCTTTAAAAACATCGGAAGGGTATTATATGACCTTGGCAAGCTTGGCGGGAACCAACTTTTTTGCCACCGCAGCGGGATACAATGCTACAAAATTTGGCGTGGTAGGATTTACCCAGGCCGCAATGCTCGATTTAAGACAATACAATATAAAGGTCACCACGATTATGCCGGGATCGGTGTCCAGTAATTTTAACAACAACGACCCATCGGATAAAGATGCGTGGAAGATACAGCCAGAGGATATCGGGAAATTGGTCGTTGATTTGTTGACCATGCATCCACGTACCTTGCCCAGTAAAATAGAAGTACGCCCCACGCGTCCCGATTTAAAATAATTAGACCGCCTTTTCGATCAGGGGAATAGTAGGGTTGCATATTTCCTGTATAAGTAAGAACAAGTATTTTTCAAAGGTTGCAAGAGTATCCGAATGTATTCGGGTATTCTTCTCCTCTGAAAACGGAAACAGGCCTTTGCCCAAGTGCTTAAAGGATATAATGCCGGCCTGTACTTCGCCAATATTGTGTTTTTTGGAAAACAGATAAGCATAGCATAGCAATTGGAATGCTTTGCTCTTGTCGTAATCGGTGATCAGTACGTTCCAATCTGTGACTTTTACATTTTTTGGCTCTACTTTACCGGTTTTGTAGTCGATAATGCGCACGGTTCCATCAAACTGATCTACACGGTCCAATGTTCCCTTTAGGGTGATCGGGAAATCTACCCCGGGAACTGTAATTATTTCTTCGTAACGTTCCTCGAGCGCCAATATTTTGATTTCGTGCCGTTTAAGTTGACGTAGCTCATCGTCCAAGAAATTGTGCAGATACTTGAGGATAACATTGTACACCAATAGAAACTTTCCTTTGGAAATATCGACCCCAGAGAGGTTTTGGGTGAAATGATGTTGCACCACTTCAGGCACTTTCTCTATTAAGGATTTAATATGTTCTTCGGTCAAAAATTGATTAATGAGCGGTTTGTATAGCTGCTCTAGGCTATCGTGAATAATGGTTCCAAAAGTGTTGGCCGCAATATTTTCTTCCACTTCATCCAAATCATTGATCTTAAGAATGTTCCTGGTATAAAAATCGATGGGATTTCGAATGTAATTGGTAAGCGAAGTGGGTGAAAAGCCTTTTTCTGTAAATGCCATAAGATCATCCATGAAACGGCTGTCCTTTTCCATTTGGATCAGTGGCTTTGCCTCAATGGATATTTTAGGGGTGGCAATAGTATGGGCTATGTGCGGTATAAGATTTTTATCGGTCAATAATTGGGAAATCAATCGGCTTTTTTCTCCACCTTCCAACACATCGGGTTCTGTATTGTAGGTAATGTAAATATTCTTGGCGCGTTGTATCAAACGGTAAAAGTGATAAACATAAATGGCATCTTTTTCCTTGTAAGTGGGCAGGCCATAATCACGTTTTACATCAAAAGGTATAAAGGAATTGTTTGACTTTCCCGAGGGAAGAATCCCTTCGTTCACAGAGGTGATAATGACAGTGTCAAAATCCAAGTTTCTGCTTTCCAACATTCCCATAATCTGAAACCCGGTTAAAGGTTGACCGATAAAATCCAAGGATTCCATATTGGCCAATTGCTTGAAAAGATTTTTAATGGACCTGAGTTCTCCCACAAAATCCACTTGGTCCAAATATTGTCCCAATTGATTGAAAAGAGTATAGAATCTGTACAAGTATTCCAGTTCTAATGCATTTTTCTCGTTTTGATAAATGTTTTTTAACCGCTCAATGAGCCCTAGACAATTGTTTATCCAATCAATCGGCGATATTTTTCCTGAATGAAAAATAAGGGTCAATAAATCTTCTGCCTTGGGATATTTTAAAAGTGCTTCCTTGTTTATATAGAGTAGGTTACCTTCTTTAATATCTTTGGATAGTTTTTGAGCAAAGTTGCCTTGGTCTTCACCGGATAGGGTAAGTGTGTACGGATTGGAGAGCAATTCCAAGACACGTTTAAAAAACCATCCTTGGTCGGAAACATTTAGATGTAATTCCAAATAGCTTATAAAAAAGGAATACAAAACTGTTTTGTCCAAAGGCATCCCCATGGTGATGTTTACCTCTGGGATGCTACTGGGAACAGCATTGAGCATAGGGTTTAGTAAAGTTTCGTCCGCAAGTACCAATGCAGTTTTGGTAAGGTCTATTTCCTTTGTTTCCCCTAACTTTTTTAATAACTGGCCCACATATTTGGTCTGGGATATGTTTTTGGGAACCCCGGTTATGTTAATATTTTTAGGTTTGAGAAAATTATTCTGAGAATCTATTTTTTGACCGTGTTTGTAGTACGGCCAATTATTTTGATAGTTCCGGATGAACAATCCGGCGTCGTGTATATTGTCGTTTAAAAAGTAGGCGTCTATATCCCAATAAATATGGGCATTCTCTTGAGCTAGACAATGTTGAATGATAGTTGATTCGGCGGCATTTAAGGCATTAAAGCCAATAAATATAATCGGGTTGGACCTTATTTTTCGGTTGCTTTCGTTTTTTAGGGCTTTTACGGCTTCTCTTTGGATAAGGCCTTGGTAACCTTTTTTTTGTTCTAATAAGGCGGTGTAGAAAGTATTGTAAATGGTTTCGAGGTTTTTCCACAGCTGTAGATAGTTCTCGATAAGCTCGGATTTATCCTTACTTGTGGACCAATGGTTAATTTCTTTGATGGCGGATAGATAGTTGAGTATATCCGAAGCGGGAATTAGGTAACCATCAATTTCGTTAAAATCTTGTAAGAGGGTCTGTCCCCAGTTTATAAAGGCTGAAAAATCATCGGAATCTTCTATGTTCGAGGATTTGTATACTTCGAACAGCAACAGCAATAAGTCAATATTGGAAGTTTGTTTTAGATCGCATAGCCCTCCTATAAATTCTTGAATGGAGATTATTTCTGGGCTAAAAATGTTTTTTTCGAGACGGTTGGATATATGTTTTTTTAGGAAAGTGCCCGATCGTTTACTGGGCAATACAAAAGTACAGTTTATAAAATTCAACTGTTTGTTTTGGAGGTCGTCCAGTACGTATTCAAGGAATGTTTGTTGCATGGACTAAAAATAAAAAAGGCCCCGCATTTGCGGAGCCTTTTTCTAGAAAACTTTGTTTCTGATTATTTTACCAAGTTGATTTCAACTCGTCTGTTTTGTGCTCTACCAGCTCTTGTGTTGTTGGTAGCGATTGGCTTAGCTTCACCGTAACCGATGGCAGTCAATCTATCAGCAGCGATACCTTTGTCGATCAAGAAATCTCTAACAGAGTTAGCTCTTTCTTCAGAAAGTTTTTGGTTCAATTTTTCGCTACCTACACTATCAGTATGACCTTCTACAGTAAACTTAGCATTAGGATACTCGTTCAAGATTTGGATAATGTCAACCATTACAGAAGTAGATTCTGCTTTAATAGAAGATTTACCAGTATCGAACAAGATAGTTCTAGCGTAGTCGTTCAACTGCTTTTGTACTTCTTCAGTTACTTCTGGGCAACCGTTGTTAGCAACAGTACCGGCGATTTCTGGACACTGATCATCTTTGTCAAGAACTCCATCTCCATCAGTATCAGGCCAAGGGCATCCGTCGTTTGCAGCAGGACCAGCTTCGTTAGGACACTTATCGTCTTTGTCAGCGATACCGTCACCGTCAGCATCAGGACAACCAGCTAGTGCAGGAAGACCAGGAGTGCTTGGACAAGCATCATCTTTATCGGCAACACCATCACCGTCAGAGTCAGGACATCCGTTCATTTCTTTAGATCCAGCTTCGTTAGGACATGCATCTTTAGCATCCTCGATACCATCACCGTCAGAATCAGGACATCCGTTGAAGGCTTCTAGACCAGCAACTTCTGGGCAAGCATCGTCTTTGTCGTAGATACCGTCACCATCAGTGTCAGTACCACCAAATTTGATGCTAAGACCTGCCATGTGTTGGAAGTGTGTAATCAAATAATCTTCGAAAGCATGCTTGTATTGTGTTTGAAGCGTTAAACCAAGGTTGTCAGAGAACCACAAGTTAACACCAACACCACCGTTTACAGTACCGGCACCGATTTCATCGATCCAAGTATAACCACCACCTATTTCAACGAAAGGATCAATGGTAGTGTTTTTAAGGATGTTGTACTTGATAGTACCATCGATAGCATAGTGAGAAAGCTCATCTACTTCGAAGTCTCCGATTTTCTCGATTCTGTTCAAGGAACCTCTGGCTCCAACAGAAAATCCATCACCAACATATTTGGATACACCTACATAAGATACAGAAGGCAAAATATTCCAGTGATCGGATACGTTAAAGTACTCATCGAACAACGTAGTACTGGAAAATGGATTGTTACTATCGTTAGTAGGATAAGCGTCTATTGCATTCACCCCTATGCTTACTTGCCAGGGATTATTTTCGTCTTGCGCTTGTATGCTGTTGATCCCTACAAATACAAGAGCAACAACCAATAATTTGCTAAGATGTTTCATGCTCAAAATTTTAAGTTTAAGTGTTTATCAGCAGCAAATGTAAGTTGTTAAGACTTATTAACAAAATCTAAATTTCTTTTTTTTTGACTCATTTGCCAGAAGATTTATTGCATTTCGTCGAATTTAGATGACCTTTAACGATTTTCCCACCTTGGAAAATGCTTTTATGGCATGGTCCAAATGTTCTTTTTCGTGAGCAGCCGATAGTTGTACGCGTATTCTTGCCTTGCCTTTGGGAACTACGGGATAGAAGAATCCAATAACATATATGCCCTCATCCAACAGCATGTCTGCCATATTCTGTGAGAGCTTGGCGTCGTAGAGCATAACTGGCACTATGGCGGAATCCCCGTCGATAATGTCAAAGCCGGCTTCCTTCATGCCTTTTTTAAAATATTCTGTGTTGCTCTGAAGTTTATCGCGCAATGTGGTGTCCTTGTCTAACATGTCAAAAACCTTAATGGAGGCTCCAACGATGGCAGGTGCCAGGGAATTGGAGAACAGATAGGGTCTGGAACGCTGGCGCAGGAGTTCAATGATTTCTTTTTTACCTGTGGTATAACCGCCCATGGCACCACCTAGTGCTTTGCCCAAAGTACCTGTTATAATATCAATTCGGTCCATAACGCCTTTTTCTTCCAAGGTACCCCGACCTGTTTCACCAATGAACCCAGCGGCGTGGCATTCATCTATCATTACCATGGCATCATATTTATCGGCGAGGTCGCAAATTTTATCCAATGGGGCCACTAGACCGTCCATGGAGAAAACCCCATCGGTGACTATAATTTTAAAGCGGGCTCCATCTGCTTTGCTCTGTTTTAGTTGTACCTCTAGATCGGCCATATCATTATTGGCGTATCGATATCTTTTTGCCTTGCATAAACGAACACCGTCTATAATGGAGGCATGGTTCAAGGAATCGGAGATAATGGCATCCTCAGCCGTGAGCAGGGGTTCAAAAACACCTCCATTGGCATCAAAAGCGGCGGCATATAATATGGTATCCTCGGTACCGTAGAAATCGGCAATTTTCTGTTCCAATTCTTTGTGGATGTCCTGTGTTCCGCAAATAAATCGTACCGAGGACATTCCAAAGCCGTGGGTGTCCATCGCATCTTTGGCGGCTTGGATCACATCTGGGTGGGAGGATAGCCCCAAATAGTTGTTCGCACAAAAATTAATGACCTCTTCACCAGTGGAAATTTTTATGACAGCACCTTGAGGTGATGTTATGATGCGTTCTTTTTTAAAAAGGCCAGCTTCTTTGATTTCTTCCAGCTCTTTGGTCAAATGTTCTTTAATTTTTCCGTACATATCTTTATTTAGCTTTATACAAAAATAGGGTCTATTTCTTGGTCAATATAAACAATAACAGATTCTTTGATGTTATAGCCCATATCTCTCAACACATCTGCGTAGTTGGCAATCTGCTCTTTGTGTTTGGGAGTTGGTTTGCCGGTTTTGTAGTCGATTACGTAGGCATTATTGCCATCCAGTACAATTCTGTCCGGGCGTAATGATCGACCATCTGTGGTTAGAATTTCCTGTTCGTTTAAAATTTGATGGTTTTCCAGGAACAGCTCTTTTAACTTTGGGTGGTTGACCACCGCCATTATTTTTTGTTTGATGTCGACAGTTGCTCCTTTGGGAAAATGCCCCTCGATTTCCAGCTGTTCCAAAATCGGGTCAATATCTTTTGCTGTTTCGATTTTGCTTAGAACAAAGTGTATCACATTTCCCATTTCTATGGCTTCCAAACGCTCATCGTCCCACATGCGGCCAGATTTGGTGGAAATGGCAAAGCCGGTATCTTCTTTGGGCCGCGTAAGGTATGGGATATAGTTTTCGGTTGACTCTAAAGTCGAAGAAGATTCATTGTTTACAGGAAATGTACCAATGGCAAAAACACCTTTCTCGGATTCAGATAGGTTTTTTTGCTGAACATACCATTGAAAAAGATCTGGATAGGAGGATGCATCTTCGATAGTAACAATTTCTTTTTTGCCCGATTCTGTAATTACGAACAATCCTTTTACGGGGCGGGTAAGGGCCACATAAAGGACATTCATTGCATCCAACAAGGACTTTTGTTCTACTTCCAAATACTTTGCTTGTGTTACCGGGTTGTACTCCAGCATATCGCTTTTGGTGTTCAAAAGAAACTCATTCAGGCCTATCTTGTCTTCTTGAGGAGTGGCGGCAACCCACGACTTTTTGTCCCTTTTGATCAATGCCGCACTGGCAAATGGAAAAATCACAAAAGGAAATTCTAGTCCTTTGGCTTTGTGGATGGTCATTATTTTTACAGCATCCACTCCATCTGGAGCAGCTATGGACAGGGATTCTTTTTTTACTTCCCAATAATTAAGGAAGGCATACACGCTGGGTCCTTCCCTTTTTTCAAGATCGAGCACTTCGTCCATTAAAAAAGAAATGTGCGCAACGGAACCTTGGTAAAGCTCAAAATGTACAATTGCGGTTTCCAATATGGTGAGTACGGGTTGTCCTTTTAAATCAACAAGGTTAAAACTATATTGGGATGCCAAGAATACCGCTATATTTTCCAAATGTCCGGAAATAAACTCGTGGGCACTATATTGATCAGGGGATAGATACCTTAATATATGGTATGCTGCTTCTCGGTCTTTTAGGTTTTCAAAAATTCGAAGAACGGATATCAAAAACCTCACTTTTTCATTATTGGCCAATAATAGAGCATCCGAAGAAATAATAGGGATTTTGTGTTGCGCCAAATGATCCGCTAACAACATGCCCTTTTTGTTATCGCGGACCAGCACACAGATGTCGGAATAAGCATATTCTTCCGAAATAATGTGTTGAATATATTTTAAGGTCTCATTACAATAAACGTGATCTTTGTCCTTCTCGTCCTTGTCCAAAAAGCTTATTTGAACGTAGCCACCGAGCTTGTTGTTCGTTTTTTGATGAGAGTCGTTCAAAAAGAGGTTTCGATAATCTTCATTGGCAAGCACAGGAGCCATTTCTGTAAAAAAGCTATTGTTAAAGTTGACGATCTCGTCAAAACTGCGCCAATTCGTATCCAACGAACGCACACTTGGTTCCACAACAAATGGGTGCGATTTTCCATTGATCAGGTTCAGGAACTGTTCCGCCCTGCCGCCTCGCCAGCGATAAATGGCCTGTTTTACATCGCCCACCAAAAAAAGGGATCCCCGTTCTTGTTTTTCATCCTCACTTTCCAGGGCATTGCCAATTAACGGCACCAAATTTTCCCATTGCATTTTGGAGGTATCCTGGAACTCATCTATAAAATAATGGCGGTATTTTTCGCCCATCCGCTCATAAATAAAAGGTACAGGTTGGTTTTTGATTTCTTTGGAGAGAATTGCGTTCAAAGACGAAATTGGCACAATGTCACGATCTAGTTCTATGTTCTTGATTTCCTTGGCGATTTCGTTCAGGACCGTCATGGGCACTATGTTGCCATAAATGTTTTGGAGAAAACTGCGCCGATAGATGAGTTGTTTTAGTTCCAAATAATGTTGTAAAACAATAATGGCCAAATTGGTGACATCCCTTTTGTCGTTTGCTTTGAGTAATTTTCCTTCAACCAGATTGGGCTCCAAGCTTTTACTGGTATATATTTTACCGGGATTAAATTCACCCTGGGTTATTCTTTTAAAATGATTGGGCAAGGTTTGTCTGGGAAAATCAGAAGGATCAAACCCTTGATTATCGATCTCGTGCAGCACATTTTGAGCGAGCTGTTTTACTTTTTCCTCGATGGCCTTGCTCTCAGTTGCTATCCGTTTTTGGATTTCCTTAAAATCATTGATCGATTTTTCACGCAATGGTTCCACATGTTCGGCATGGTTTTCTTGAAACAGCAGCTTTCCAATTTCTATTAAATCGTAGGTAATGTCCCAACTTTTATCATCATCAATTTTTTCGAGCGAAAAGGAAATCAAGACCTCTGTAAGGTTCTCGTCGTTCCCGGCGCGCTCTAATAATCTGCCAACAGCTTCTTCCAATAGGACGTCCGTGTTGAGTTCCACTTCAAAATTTTGTGATAGATGAAGGTCTCTTGCAAAGGTCTTTATGATCTTATGGTTAAACTTATCTATCGTGGAAATCTCAAAAAAAGAGTAGTTGTGGAGAATACGCTTTAAAATGAGTTGCGACCTTTGCCGTAATTGTTGTTCGGACAGTGAAAGTTCGTTGCAAATGGCCCAGAACAGACCGTTCTGTTTTTCTGGTACAACATCTTGTCCGAAAGCAAAAAGGTTGTCCAAAATCCTGGATTTCATTTCGTCAACTGCCTTATTGGTAAAGGTAATGGCCAAGATTTGACGGAATTTTATGGCGGAATCGTTGGAAAGCAATAATTTTAGGTAGGTTTTGGCAAGGGCATATGTTTTGCCCGAACCTGCAGATGCACTGTATATTTTAAAATTGGAGCCGTCCAAGTGTATTTTTCTTGCAAAATAAGGATTCCCAGCTTGATGTTAACATGGTTTTAGCGGAATATAAATGTTAAAACTTGTATTTTTACCTAAATAAAGTAATAACCTAAAAAAACAGAATATTATGGCTTTTGAACTACCTAAGTTACCGTATGCATACGATGCATTGGAACCCCATATAGATGCAAGGACCATGGAAATCCACCATACCAAGCACCACAATGGCTACACCACTAAGTTGAATGCTGCCATCGAAGGAACAGATATGGACGGAAAAGGAATCGAGGACATTTTGTCCAATTTGGACATGTCCAATGCCGCGGTCAGAAACAATGGTGGCGGATTTTTTAACCACAGTCTTTTTTGGGAAGTAATGTCCCCAAACGGTGGAGGAGCTCCATCTGGAGAATTGGCTTCTGCCATAGATGATGCTTTTGGTTCTTTCGATGCTTTTAAAGAAAAATTCTCGGCCGCTGCCGCTACCCAATTTGGGTCGGGCTGGGCTTGGTTGTGTGTGCACAAAGGTGGCAAGTTGGAAGTTTGCTCAACTCCAAACCAAGATAATCCGCTAATGCCCGGAGTAACTTGCGAAGCACAACCAATTTTAGGATTGGACGTTTGGGAGCATGCATATTATTTGAACTATCAGAACAAGCGACCAGAATACATCGATGCATTTTTTAATGTAATCAATTGGGATAAGGTTGCAGAAAATTACGCTGCCAACAAGTAAGAGCATAATTTTATTATTGAAAAAGCCGTTCCATTGGAGCGGCTTTTTTTATTATAACTTAATGGTAAGCCATTCCTTTCTTTGCTCAAGCATTTTTTTTGATGGTTGTTGCTCTTTATCCTCCATCAAACTAAATATATAATCCGGACTTGGGGTCAAAACCATTTCTGTAGTTTTTTCCTCTCCGTACCTCGCGAATGTTACCAGTAAAGGCTCTCCTATACTGAAATGGTCGAGGTAATCCTCAAAAGATTGGTCTTCGGTAAAGGGTTTATCATTTATACTAAGAACTACATCCCCATTGTCTAGACCGGCTTGGTAGGCAGGACTGCCAATTTTTGTGTTTCTGAGAATCTTATAGCCGGATCTATCGGGCAACATGGAAACATATGCACCAAAATAGGGATAGGTTTCGGGTTGCTCCAATACAACGCCAACGTACTCCATAAGTTTTTTATAGTCGGGCATTTCACTTTTATAGATGTAATTATTGAAGAAATCGTCACCAAAAGTATTTCCTGCGTATTTTTTTAAGGCATCATGTAGGTTTTGAATGGTATATGGAATTTCGGGTTTGCCATATTTTTTCCAGATCGACTTCATATAATCATCCAAGTTCAATCCTTTTTCGCGTAGAGATAGATCTAATGCCAAACCCAAAACACTACCGTAGGAGTAGTAAGAAATAAACATGTTTTCGCGGTTTACCGGATCTACGGAGGTGGCTGCGTCCACAAAAGGGGCTTGGAAGCTCATTTCAATGGGGTTGAAAAATTGCCGTGCGGGAGAGTTCCAAACATAATTGAACGTTCCGGCCAAACCTTCCACATATACTGCGGGCGTTATTAAACCGGCTCTACAAAGAATCAAGTTGGTATAATAACTGGTAAACCCTTCAGCAAACCAAAGTGCACCGCTCATATTGGCTTCTTCAAAGTTAAAAGGTTCCAAAGCTTTAGGACGTATACGCTCCACGTTCCAAGCGTGAAAAAATTCGTGGGATACTGTTCCAATGTTGTGCTCCATTCCACCGTTCGCCAAACTGCGCGTGCTTGTTAAAATGGTAGAGTTCCTATGCTCCATGCCATCACCAGAGGCATTTGGGATATAGCAGGCCAAAAAGGTATAGCTTCCATAATCAAAATCGGGCAATTCGTCATAAACTTCTTTCTCCGCCAAGACTATTTTCTTTATCTTTTCAAAATACTCATCGGCTTCTTCTTCCGTGCCATTGTGATGCAATGCAAGACTGATGGTCTTTCCATCCAATTTAAACGAGCGAAGCATATAATTGCTGATTTCCGCAGGGCTGTCCATAAAATAATAAAGGTCTGGTGCCGAGTAGGTAGTTCCCGAAACCAATGGAAGTTGCGTAGCGACCTTCCAACCTAAGTCTTCTCGGACATTAAAAGTTACCTCGATGCGTCGGTCCTCCAATGTTGGGGCAAACATAAAAGTCGCAGGGATATTCAGGTGCGCATGTGTTTCGTCCACTTGGGAGTAAGTGCCGCCCCCTCTATTGGCAAACAAAACGTATTTTATGTTGATGGTTCCGTCGTGTCCGCTAACTTTCCAAGCATAGGGGTTAGGTCTGGTAACCGTCAAAGCGTTTCCTTTACCGTCCGTGGCTTTAAAGCCATATACGTTTTTGGCAAATTCATGTAGGGCATACCTCCCGGGAGAAGTCCTGCTCATCCGGAACTCAACGGTGTCCGAAGTTAGATCGGGAAAAGAGGCTTCAATAATTGCTTCATGATGTTCGGCGTTCTCGAAAGAAATTTGATAGGTATTGGTCTGTGCGTTTAGTAATAGAACCGAGAATAGCAATAAAAAAGAAAGTGTAATTTTCATTTTTGGTAAAGGTTTAAGATTGACTAAGATACAGTTTAATCAACGTAAGTACTACATTTGTGGAGTGGCTAATTTTTCCCAATAATTTTATATGGATCATCATATCAAAAGAAGACCAGCATTACAATTATTCAGTAAATCGACAGAAGCATGAAAACAGAATTTTACACATTGGGAACCTTTGAATTTCCTGCCGATGCCATAGTAATTAAAGGAAAGTTGGAAGCAGAGGGGATTCCTGTTTTTTTGAGGGACGAAGCTACCATTAATTCTGACCCTCTGATAAGTGCCGCTCTGGGCGGGGTTAAGCTTCAGGTATATTCGAGCGATAGGGAACGGGCCAAGGAAATTTTTGATGATATCCGGAGTTACGCTACCGATAGGTTGGGAAACCCAGTGGTCTGTCCCAATTGTAAAGCTGCCAAATCAGAAATTTATTACTCTAGAAGCAATGTTTTCTATAAGCTGTTTCCATTTTTTGAACCCAGAAAGTACCAATGCATGCAGTGCAACTTTATTACGAGGCCTTCTCGCTGAGCATTGGTGAATGGAATTATTCTAAGCGTTTATAAATTAGGCCTCTGCCAACAGTAGCTTCCAAATTGTAATGATCTTCTAGATAAGCATCTATGTAGGTGTTGTATTCGACCAATTTCTTGTCGAATATCTTTTTTCCTTTTCTGGCAACCAAAGTTTTAGGCCGGACAACCTCCATAATATATCGGAGTTCTTGCATTCCTGTGTTTCTGGGATTTTCCATAAACGGAAACATTTCTTCGCGGGTTATATTACTTGGGTGGGTCGCTGCTTTTGTGGGGGGTTCCGTATTCAACAGCCAATACCCTATGTGATATTCCGTAAAAAAAATGTTCTCGGCATCCAATTTATGATCATTTATGTATTGGGGTACTTCTATACCTTCACCATTAAAAAATGTGCCCTTTTCTATTTTGTTGGAAATAATATTCCCATACTCCAAATACGATTCCATTGGGATTAAGATCAGCAAGATGGCAATTAGGGGCCTATATTTTTTTTGAATGGTTGGAAGTTTGGAGAAGGCAATGCCTAAAAGGATCAAAATAAAGGGATATAATTGGATCAAATAATGCCCGTTCACTTTTCCAGCCTGAACAAAGGACAATAAAATGGACAGGGTAATTACCATTAAAAGTTGGAGTTTTGTATCCTTCCAATCTATTATTTTAAGAACTGAAAGGGTTATTAAAATTCCCAAAACCACCAATACAAACGGCAATGTTTTTAAGGTAGAATGTAGTTTTCCTCCAGAATAGGCCAATGGTGCCTCAATTATAGATTGCCAGCACACATGAATTTCGTTCTGGAAATAATAGGGCAATATTGTAAGAATACCGATAAGCACCGCCCCAATCACCATACATGATAATTGCCGGATCCGTAGGGACAATTGTTTTGTTTTTTGTCCCTCCCATATTAAAAACAATCCCAAAAATAAGGCAGGATACACCATGTTCAACTTGGATAGTACGGAAAGGGAAATTAGGCTCCCGATGGCCAGATAGGAAACCCAACTCTCTTTGCGAAAAAGAAGATAAACACCCATTACAAAGAACAGAATACTGATATGTTCGGACATTACACCTTGAAGACTACCGAACAAGCTTTGAAAAAAAACACAGAAAACCGCTGTCCAAAAAGCAACTTTTCTAGAAGTAATGTTTGTCGCTATACCGTAGGTGAACAAGGCTGTAAGGGCAACAAGTAAGGAACCAAACAAGCGTATTGCGATAAAGCTCTTGCCAAAAAGCTTTATGATCAGGGCAAAGTATAAAAATGTAATGGGAGGTTTAAGGTCCCAAAGACGGGTGTACGGCAAATGACCATCGACCCACGATTGGCCCATTAAGATAAAAGTACTCTCGTCGCGATCTATATAATCCCTAAAAAAGAAGGGGAACCGAATACATATGGCCAATAGCGCCAAAATAAATAAGACAGTTTTCCAGTCTAAGCTATGATACCTTAAAGAAGCATTTTTTTGAAACACGATGGAGTTGAGCAGTTGGGCCATTGGTTATCTTCTGTGCAATATATATAAATTTGGATGGTTTGATAGTTTCTTTGCATTTGAAAAATTATTGAAAAGTAATTTGTAACATAATTTGATTTGTAACTACATATAATTGGAAAGTAGAACAGATCATGTTTTTGGAGCTACAGGCCCTCTTGGCCCCGAAATATTTGTTTTTTATTCTTGAACACCTTGGGCCTGTCCGATTGCGTTCGAAACTTACGAAGCATTTCCCAAAAAGAATGAAACGTTATGGTAAACGCTGCGAGATCTCGTAAAAATGCAGAGTCCATATTACCTTCCGCTGGATAACTTTGATCCTACCAAAATATCGATTCAAAGTAGTATCTTAACACCTATAACCAACTTTAAATTTTAATACCATGGAAAATTGGTTTGCAGCTTTGACTGTGTTTGAGAAAGTCTATTGGATTGTTGCCATTGCTGGTTCGGCAATCCTTTTGGTCCTTGTAATAATAACCTTGATCGGAGGCGATGTAGATGATCTGGGGGATGTGGATACAGACATTGAGGCGGATACTGGAATTGATTTTCAATTTCTATCCTTTAAAAACTTAATGGGCTTCTTTACCATTTTCGGTTGGTCTGGAATTGCCTGTATTGATAATGGGGTGTCCACCGGACTCACAGTCTTCATTTCTGTGGTGTGCGGATTATTAATGATGCTTGCCATGGCTTCCCTATTCTACTATTTGGCAAAATTGCAGAGCAGTGGCACGCTAAAACTCTCCAATGCGGTAAATCAAATAGGAGAAGTGTACCTAACCATTGGAGCTAATCGAACTCGAATCGGCAAAGTTTCCGTAAATGTTCAGGGGACACTGCGCGAACTACAAGCTTTGACCGATGAAGACCAAGACCTGGTACAGGGCAATGTGGTAAAAGTACATGAGGTAACAGACACTGGGATTTTGATCGTTAATCTTTTAAATAAATAAAACTACTATGCTAACACTACCATTACAAATGGGCGGAGGGGCTACCTTACTGGCCATAGGCTTCGCCATCCTCTTTTTCTTTATTATTATAATCTCTTTTATAAGGCGTTATAAAAGATGTCCATCTGACCGTATTCTTGTAGTCTACGGAAAAGTAGGTACAGGTAATTCTGCAAAATGTATTCATGGTGGGGCCGCATTTGTATGGCCGGTAATCCAAGACTATGAATTCTTGGATTTAACACCAATTTCTATCGAAGTTGATCTTACCAATGCACTAAGTCGACAAAATATCCGGGTTAATGTACCTTCTCGGTTTACTATTGGTATTTCTACAGAGCCGGGAATTATGCAAAATGCTGCTGAACGGCTTTTAGGACTTGGTATGCAAGAAGTTCAGGAATTGGCCAAGGAAATCATATTTGGTCAATTGCGATTGGTCGTTGCTTCCATGGATATTGAAGAAATCAATGCCGACAGGGATAAATTTCTGACCAATATTTCTCAAAGTGTTGAATCGGAACTGAAGAAGGTTGGGTTAAAACTGATCAACGTTAATATCACCGATATTGTAGACGAATCTGGCTACATTGAAGCGTTGGGTAAAGAAGCCGCCGCACATGCCATAAATGCGGCAAGGAAATCCGTAGCAGAAAAGAACAGGGATGGTTCTATTGGTGAGGCCAATGCCAAACAAGATGAGCGTACCCAGGTAGCTGCTGCCAATGCCAAAGCGGTAGAAGGGGAAAACGTTGCTAAAATTGATGTTGCCAATTCAGATTCCTTACGAAGACAGCGCGAAGCAGAAGCGGAACGCACAGCGATCGCAGCAGAAAAGGTACAGGCGGCAAAAGCATTGGAAGAGTCTTATGCGGCAGAGAAAGATGCGGAAATGGCTAGGGCAGAGCGCGAAAGAAGCTCCCAAATGGCAGATATTGTCGTACCAGCACAAATAGACAAACAAAAGGTAGAAATTGAAGCGGAAGCTGAGGCCGAAATGATTCGTAGAAGAGCAAAAGGAGAGGCAGATGCAATACTTTTTAAAGCCCAGGCAGAGGCCAAGGGTATATTTGAGGTACTTACCAAACAAGCAGAAGGTCTGGACAAAATCGTTCAGGCAGCAGGAGACAACCCAAAGGATGCAGTACTTTTATTAATTGCGGACAAACTTCCGGAACTTGTTGAAAAACAAGCCGAGGCCATTAAAAATATCAAGATAGATAAGGTCACTGTTTGGGATTCTGGCAATAGTGAAGACGGTAAGAATTCTACGGCAAACTTTATTTCAGGCATGTACAAATCTGTACCGCCTTTACAAGAAATGTTCAACATGGCAGGGATGGAATTGCCAGAATATTTAAAAGGAAAAGATAAGGTTGCCGGGAAAAACTCTAAAGAGGACTTGGACAAGCCGGAATCTTCAGAAAGTGCATAAAACAGACAAACCATTTAAAGAGACCATTTTTATATGGTCTCTTTTTGTTTTATGCAGCTACTACCTGCAGATAAGCTTGTTTTAATTTTTCCATTACGATTTTGAGTTCTTCCTCGTTTAGATGTCCATACCCAAAACGAATGGCACAGGTAGCCTTATTTTGATAGAGGATGGTTTTTGGTACAAATAAATCCAGTTTTTCAGCTTCTTCGGCAAGCTTAATTAAGGATATCGGAGTTTTAAAGCGCAACCACACAGCTAATCCTCCAGAAGGTGTTCGCCAGTCAAGGATATTGGCAAAGTGCTGCTTTAATAAAGCGCTTAAAGTATCTCTACGTTGCTTGTAAGTGACTATATTTTTTTTCTTGAGCCGGTATATTTCGCCTTCGGATATCAATTCGGAAAGCATTTGTTCCTGTATTAAATCTCCTTGGGCATCCAATAATTGAAGGTAGTTTTTGGCTTCGGTTATCACCTGTTCTGGCGCAACAACAAACCCAGTATGAAAACTCGGAAATAAAGACTGACCTAGTTTGCCCAAATAAATAACGTTTCCATCCGCATCTGAACTTGCCATCGGCAACATGGAACTTCCTTCAAATTGAAAATCATGATCATAATCGTCCTCAATTACAGCAAAACCATGAATTTTGGCCAATTCTAACAATTGCAACCTTCTTTTGGTGCTTAAGGTTATTGTTGTGGGATAGTCCCTGTTGGAGCAAACATAGATGCAACGAATGTTCTCATGTAAATAATGTTCCATTATATGACCAATATCCAAGCCTTCATCATCTACGGGCACTGTTTTTATTTTTGCCCCTGCTTGCTGAAATATCATGTTGGCCACATAATTGCTCAGTTGACCTACCAGTACCAAATCGCCCGGATTAATTAGCACCTGCGAAACAATATATAAGCTCATTTCCGTGCTTCGTGTATTTAATAAATGGGTTGGCTCAATATGAAATCCTCGAGTGGCATTTAAGTAATTACACAGTTGCGTGCTAAAAATGGAAGGGGCAAAAGCACTTGTTCTGTTCCATTTGTTGATCAACGGTTTTCGTTTCATTGCCGCACTGTACCACCTGGAAAATTGATGCACCGGATGCAGTCTTAAATCGGGCTTACCATCGCTTAAAGCATATTTAGCGGTAGTCTCTTCTTTTGTTGAAGAAAGATTAAAGGATTGTTGGAACGGGAACCCGGGGGCTTTTGGATATTCGTATGCCCGATTGATGTGCTGTGTGCTTGCCTTGATTTTTACCTTGGAATTTTCCGGGACCACGACAAAGGTTCCTCTATTGGGTATAATGTTTACCCATCCCTGCGAAGCTAATTCATCGTAAATGGCCACAGCCGTATTCCGATGAACGCCCAATAACTCACTTAACCCTCGTGTCCCAGGTAACTTGCTGCCTTTTTCTAAATAGCCTCTTTGTATCGCGTTCATAATTTGTTGGGCCACTTGCACATATACAGGCTGAACCAAGGATTTATCTATCGATACCAGCTGATTCAATAATTCAAAAACCGGACTATTCATTGTTTTAAAACTGGACTAGTTTAATCGTCCGGAAAGTTAGGACTTTTGCAGCATTAATTGAACAACTTTCAACCGGTTATAAATTCCAATTATGAAGAAATCAATTTTATTTTCTGCGATTTTACTTACGGGTGTTTCTCAGGTAAAAGCACAGCAAGATGATGCTGTTGTAAAAGTAGATTCGTTGAGCGAAGTTGTAGTGACCGCAAATCGTATCGATCTTCCTTTTAAAGAAAATTCAAGAACCATAAACATAGTTACCTCTAGTGATATAAAGAACAGTGCTGCAGTTAATGTTGCGGATTTATTACAACAAGTCGCGGGCGTAGATATTAGGAGGCGCGGTACCGGGGGTAGCCAAGCCGACTTGTACATAAGAGGAGGCGGCTTTGACCAGACCTTATTATTGATTGATGGTGTAAAAATGGACGATGCACAAACCGGTCACCATACCATGAATGCTGCATTACCATTGGAGGTAATAGAAAGAATTGAAATTATAAAAGGACCTGCGGCACGCGTTTTTGGTCAAAATGCATTTGCAGGCGCAATAAATATCATTACCAAAAAGAATTTGAACAATTCGGTGTCCTTAAATGTAGAGGCAGGTTCTTTTGGACAATTGAATGGTAGCGTAACGGCTGGCGTGGAAAAGGAAAACTCATCCCATATTATACATGTGGGCAGGATAACGTCCGAAGGTTATAGAAATAACTCGGATTATGATAATGGCAATTACTATTTAAAAAGTATTTTCAATAAAAATGCCCAACCTATAGAAATGACGGCTACATTTATGGAGCGTAATTTTGGGGCCGAGAATTTTTACACCACCAATCCTACCTTTAATGAGTATGAAGAAACTCAAAACAGCCTATTGGCGTTTTCTACCACTTTTAACAATAACAAGCTTAAAATACAACCAAGAATTTACTGGAAACGTAATCAAGATTTATTTTTATTGAGAAGAAACGAACCGAGTTTTTATAGGAACATGCATATTTCCAATAAAATTGGAGTGGAAACCAATGCATCCTACCTCTCTAAACTGGGAATTACAGGTTTTGGGGTAGAGTTTTCCAAAATTTATTTAAGAAGTAACAACCTTGGTAATAGAGATCGTTTTATGTCCAATGTGTTTTTAGAGCACCGCTTTAGTGTTGCGGACAATAAGCTGGATATTACACCAGGTGTGGCACTCACCTACTTTTCAGATTTTAAGTTTAAAGGATTTCCCGGATTGGATATAGGGTATAGCCTAACAAACAATTTTAAAGTATATGGTAACATAGGTTATACTTACCGCGTTCCTACCTATACCGATTTGTTCTATAACGACCCTGTTACTAGTGGAAACGCAGATTTGGAACCAGAGGAAGCTTTTGCACAAGAATTAGGCTTAAAGTATACCACAATCAAGTTTAACGCTAGTGTCGCTGTTTTTAACAGAGATGCGGATAATCTTATAGATTATATCAGAAACGATATTTCTGAAGACGTATTTACAGCTACTAATATTACAGAGGTAAATACCAAAGGTCTGGAGTTGGATGCCGCCTATAATTTTATGTTCAAAGATTTTGTTCAGACACTGAATGTAGGCTACGCTTTTTTGGATGATAATATTCTGGATCAGAATGAAGCATTATCGCGATATTCTTTGAACACTTTAAAACATCAATACACCACACGCCTAAGTACGCAATTGTTCAAGAATGTACGTCAGAATATAGTTTATAAGTACGCAGAACGTACTACGGGACAAACCTATAATGTTTGGGATGCCTCTTTGGCCGTTAAAGTAAATCAGGCTGAGCTTACCATAACGGCTAGCAATATTTTCGATGCAGATTACATAGAGTCGGGTTTTGTGCCCATGCCGCCGATCAACGTGCTTTTCGGTCTGCGTTATAGTTTTAGATAGGCACTCCAATTTGTGTTGTAATATCGCACATGAGTAGGATGGAATGTAGTAGGAACAAAGGTCGCCCCCGAAAGCGTGGTCAAGTATTGAAGCTAAAGCGAGGCATGGGAAAAACAATTTCAAAAAGTTGGATTGGAGGCCATTCAAATCCTTTTCTTAATTTAGTGGTTTCAAATTCATTGAAATCTTGAAGCTGAATCTTGAACAGATACCTCGGGAAAAAACCCTTTCCAAGAAAGAGTTTGTCCAAAAATATTTCAAGCCCCAGAAGCCAGTAGTCATTGAGCGCTTTATTGAGGATTGGCCTGCATATTCCAAATGGAGCTTGGACTATGTAAAAGAGGTGGCAGGGGACAAGGAAGTGCCATTGTACGATGATCGCCCAGTAAAACACGACGAAGGATTCAATGAGCCGCACGCTAAAATGAAGATGTCCGATTATGTAGATTTACTAAAAAGTGGTCCAACAAAATACCGAATTTTTCTTTGGAACGTGCTCAAAGAAGTTCCGGTACTTCAAAAAGACTTTTACTACCCGGATTTTGGATTGCGTTTAATGAAAGGGTTGCCCATGCTATTTTTTGGCGGGGAGGATTCACATACCTTTATGCATTATGACATAGATCTTGCCAATATCTTTCACTTTCATTTTGAAGGGAAAAAGCAGTGCATTCTTTTTTCGCAATCCGAGACCAAATACCTCTATAAAATCCCGCATTCCTTGATTACCAGGGAGGATATTGATTTTGCCGATCCGGATTTAGAAAAATGGCCCGCCCTGCAACATGCAAAAGGGCACACAACAGAGTTGGAACATGGTAATGTCCTTTACATCCCGGAAGGATATTGGCATCATATGAAATATATAACGCCCGGATTTTCAATGAGCTTGAGGGCGGTTGCCAGAAAACCCAGGAATTTTGGCCAAGCGGTCTACAATATTTTTGTAATGAGGCATTTTGATAACCTTATGCGAAAATTCAAAGGACAAAAATGGATAGACTGGAAGAACGAGAAGGCCGTGGAGCGAACACAAAAGCTATTGCTCCAAAAATAATAGCTACTTGATCAGCTCGTTGGTTTTTTCGTAGACCAAATGGCTCTCCCATCCACGGTAGAGTAAATAATCTGCCAATTTCTTCTTTTTTTTAAAGCTATTGGTTTCCTTGATTTGGTCTAATCTTTTTCTGGCCAGCTCATCCAAGGTCCTTAAATAATCTTCATCGGAGATTTCGGCCAGGGCGCTCTTTATGTTGTAGGCAGAAATGTCCCTATACTTTAACTCATTTTTTATGCGGTTTGCCCCCCACTTTTTAATATTGAACTTTCCACGTGCAAATGCCTTTGCAAAACGTTCCTCGTTCAAAAAGTTTTCCTGTATCAAATGCCCAATAATTTGATCTATGGCCTCAGGGATCATGTTCATATTTTTTAGTTTTTCCGTTACCTCTTTGTGGCATCGTTCCTGGTAGACACAGTAGCGTTCCATTTTTTGGGTTGCTTCTTGGATGGAGTAAAACTTCTGTCCGGAAAATTGTGATCTCATAGATTGCCTATTTGGAAACAACAATGTCCTTATCCGAAAAAGTAAGGATGGTTTTTCCATTTGTTGTGGTCCTTTCTGGATTGCCCTCGGTTGCCATATAATCTGCCTCGGGCAATACGAGCTTTATTTTCCAATCGCCACGAGTCTGTTGAATCTTGATTTTGCTGCCAGAGTACCAAATCGAAACAGTATTGTCCCCTACTTTTACATTTTCCAAAGATGCTTCGCCCCATTCCGTTGGCATCTGTGGTTCAATAACAATAGTTTTTTTATGCGCCATAGGTTGAATTCCAAAAAATTGATTTACAATGGGAACAGCAAAGGCATAAATATTCCAAGCTTGGGTCATCATTCCGTAATCCGGGGAAACTTCGTAGATACTTCCCGGTAGCGCATAGCTAAAAGTGCGGGACATTCTCTGTAAATAGTCCAAAGCTCGATCTGGACGGCCATAATTGTTCTCGGCAATGGCCTGTACCCCTGTTGGGAGTGTCATTACCGCACCGGTATAGGAAAATACCTTGCTGCCTTCAAAGGAACCATCGTCCTCGCCTGCGCTTTCATCACGATCGATTCCTGTTACAAAAACTCCAAATGGATTAGTAAATTTTGTGGCATTGTCCAAGGCCAAAATCGCTTTGGTGGAATCTGCAATTCCCATTTCCATGGGAGTGTTCACCACCCAGTTATGATAAAGCACAAAAGGCCTGGGTGTATCGGAAGGGTTGCTCAAAATTTGTTGTTTGGTGGCCTCCAGCTCTTCAATGGCCCAAGGTTTGTTCAAAGTGTCCGCCCTTACCAAGGCATCTTCTATTAAATGAAGGGCTTGGTCATCGGTTCCAATAAAATCCGCATAAGAATTAAACGTCTCCGACCAAAACTGTTCGTTGATCTTTGTCTTTAGCTCATCTTCCAAATTTTGATATTTTTTGGCCAATTCCGAATTGCCCAATTCTTCGGCTATCAGGGCAGCATCGGCAAAAGCTCGTTGGGTGTAAGAGGCAACATCGATCATTTCACTGTCAAGTCCATGGATTTCCATCATTCCAAAGCCATCGGGAAAAAGGTTGTTGTTGTCGTCGTTTTCTTCCAATAGCCAATTCAACCCCTTTTTTATGGTCGGAAAATACCTGGTCAAAAATTCTTTGTCGCCGTTCCATTTGTATATTTCCCATATCAACGATGTGAACTGGGGAGTTTCATTAATATTGCCTTTATTAAAAACTACTCCGTTGGTGGACATTTCATGAAGAATCCTACCGTTGGTGTTAACGGCCATGGAAACACTGTCCAAAAGTTCTATGGTCTGTTCAACTACTTTATCCTGTCCAATGGCCATGTAGCCTTTTAGGGCATATTCGCTATCGACCCCAAAATACCAGGGGTAATCCGGTATACCGGCCCCAATCCCTGTTCCTATTTCTGGAATTGTGCGCACCAACCAATCACAATTGTACTTTAACCACTTAAAGGTTTCTTGTAAGTGTTTGTCAGGAATAGTCAGCTTGGACTGATTTGCAAGCGCTTCGTAGCGGGATTTCTTTTCTTGAAACAAGTCTTTGCGTTGGCTCAGTATGGTTTTGTATTGATCTAGTGCAATTTCTTCGGAAGTATAAGAGCCAGCTACGGCAAAGTTGATAACCTGCTCGGATTTAGAAGGTACTTGAACGGTATAGGTTAAAGAATGGGAAGTACCGTTGGGTTGTTTTGCACTTTTGATTTCCTGTGTTGCAATTGGGGCTTGGTCCGACCCAAAAACATTGTGCCATGGATTTAAACTGTCTTTTACCAACCAGTGATTTTCTTTTAAAACCCCATAGTCTTTGGTGTCCAACATTTTGGATTGTTCCCCTAGCCATGTGGGTCTTAAATTGGTATGCCCAGTGAATTTTAATTGTCCTTCTATATTTTTGGAACTATTGTTTTTTATGATGAACTGTATCGAAATGCCTTGAATGTTATCGGGCACAAACTGAACTCGCTCAATTACTAGGGTATCGTCTTCAAGTTCAAAAATGTGTTTGTTGGCAAAGGGGTAGTTCACAAATTCCGAAGCCTTGTTGAGTAAATATGTGTTTGCGTTCACAGTTAGTTCTGCATCAAAGCCATCCATAAGTTTAATGGGGTGGTTCCATATTCCACCCATTTCGCCCTTTATGTGCCAACCCAAAGGCGGGAAGGTGCCATCTTGATGTCCGACCATGTAAACTCTGTTCCCGGCCGTAACAAAAGGAGAGGACAAATATTCGCTGTTCCCCGAAATACTGGGGGTCTCTTTCAATATGTCGGAAAGTAACGGTTCAGATTTTGGGGTACAGGCCAAAATCAATAAGGAGCAAAGCAAGGGGATTCTAATTTTCATAATAATTGTGCTTGTCTTTCAAAAATAAAGCTTTGAACGGAAATGTATAAAAGCAAAAAAGCGACCCCAAAAATATGGAGTCGCTTTGTATTATGCTCGTATTGTTTTACCGTCTTTATCCTTAAAACGATATTCGAGATACGTGTAAGCATCCCTTGGTTGGATCTTTATCCATTTTTTATAGGTTTTGAACCATTTGGAACGGATAGATGGGAACCCTTTGGTAAGGTAAGCTGCAATAAACGGATGGATATTAAGAACAATTCCATTGTTTTTTTGCTTTTGTTTTAGAATTCTTTCCAAGTCCGCTTGGATCTTATCGATCAACACAATGGGAGCTTCTACTTCGGCTCCCGCCAGGTTCGGGTTTTCCTCGCTGGTTTTTATATTCATTTCCGGACGCACTCTTTGTCGTGTAATTTGAACAAGTCCAAATTTACTCGGGGGCAAAATTTTGTGTTTGGCCCTATCGTCCTTCATTTCTTCCCTAAGGTGATCGTACAGTTTTCTGCGGTGATCGCCTTTGGTCATATCAATAAAATCCACAACGATGATTCCACCCATGTCCCGCAATCGTAATTGTCTTGCAATTTCGGTAGCGGCCAATAGGTTTACCTCTAATGCTGTATCCTCTTGGTTTTTTGCCTTGTTGGAGCGGTTACCACTGTTTACGTCTATAACGTGCAGCGCTTCGGTATGCTCAATTACAAGATAAGCCCCTCGGCTCATGGATGCAGTTCGGCCAAACGAGGTTTTTATTTGGCGTTCAATACCAAATTTTTCAAAAATGGGTGCCGAACCGGTATATTGCTTTACAATGGATTCTTTTTCTGGTGCGATTTCGTGCACATAATCCTTGATTTGGTTGTAAAGCGTTTCATCATCAACATGGATTCCGGTAAAGGAATCGTTGAATACATCCCTAAGGATGGAGGAGGCCCTGTTCAATTCCACCAATACTTTGGATGGATGGGGCGCTCTTTGCAATTTCTTGCACATTGCTACCCATTTGGATAACAAGTTCTGGAGATCTTTGTCCAGTTCTGCAACCTTTTTGCCTTCTGCTACGGTACGGATAATTACACCAAATCCTTTGGGTTTTATACTTTTTACAAGTCTAATAAGTCGGTCCTTTTCTTCTTTGCTCGCTATCTTTTGGGATACCGAAACTCTATCTGAAAAAGGCACCATTACCAAGTATCGCCCAGCGATAGAAAGCTCGGAGCTTATTCTTGGTCCCTTGGTGGAGATGGGTTCTTTTACAATTTGTACGAGTAGCGACTGATTGGCTTTTAATACATCGTTGATGCTGCCATTCTTGTCAATATCTTTTTCAAATGGAAAATCTTTTAGGGTGTAGTCCTTTAACTTCCCTGTTTTAGCTTTTTTGATAAATTTCAACATGGAAGACAGTTGCGGTCCGAGGTCATGGTAGTGCAGGAACGCATCTTTTTCATAACCTACGTTAACGAAAGCCGCATTAAGGCCCGTTACGGGTTTTCTAATCTTGGCTAGGAAGATATCCCCTACGGAAAAGTTGTTGTTGTCTTCTTCTTTGTGTAATTCTACTAATTTTCCATCCTTTAATAAGGCAAAATCGACTGCTTCCGGCGTAGATCTTACTATTAATTCTCTATTCACCTGAATCGATTTTAATTTATCCCACATGAATTTTGGGACAAATGATTAAACAATATATGGAATCGGTTATTTTTCGAACCGATTGAAATTCGTTTTTGGAATCTCTATGTCAAAGAACGTAATTGGGTAAAACGAAAAAGTAGTTGAAACAACTACTTTTTCTTGTGTCGGTTAGCTCTTCTGCGCTTCTTGCGCTTGTGCGTGGCTACCTTATGTCTTTTTCTTTTTTTTCCACTCGGCATATGGCTCTTGCTTTTGAGTTGTTAATTATATTATTTTACTTGTACATTGGTCTTTACGCCCTCCACAAATACTTTGGCCGGCTTAAAAGCAGGAATATTGTGTGCAGGAATTTTTATGGTAGTGTTCTTGGAAATGTTCCTACCTGTTTTTTCCGCTCTGGTCTTGATGATAAAGCTACCAAAACCTCTTAAATAAACATTGTCTCCATTCTCTAAAGATGATTTAACCTCCTCCATAAAGGATTCAACTGTCGCTTGCACGTCTCCTTTTTCAATACCTAGTTTTTCTGAGATCCTAGTTACAATATCTGCTTTCGTCATTTCGTCTTATTAATTTTCTAATTTTTTTCGGCTTGCAAATATAAACATTATAATTAATCTTTCCCTTTAACCCTTTAATTTTAAGTATATAAACTGATACATTTGACCTTTATTACTTTCTTTGATGAGTTTTGCCCAAAAAATCCTGAATTGGTACCATGAAAATCAGAGAGATCTGCCATGGAGAAGAACACGTGACCCATATAAGGTTTGGTTATCGGAAATTATACTCCAACAGACTCGCGTTGTGCAAGGTATGCCCTATTATTTGCGATTTGTTGATGCTTTCCCAACGGTTCAAGATCTTGCCAAAGCACCAGAAGAACAAGTGTTGAAACTATGGCAGGGGCTAGGATACTATTCCCGAGCGCGAAACCTGCATGCCACAGCAAAAATAGTAGCGAACAATTTTGATGGCCAATTTCCCAATACATATAAAGAGTTAAAAACGTTAAAAGGGGTTGGCGATTACACCGCAAGTGCCATTGCATCTTTTTGTTTTGATGCTCCGGAACCGGTTGTGGACGGAAATGTATATCGTGTATTGTCCCGATATTTTGGAGTAGATATACCTATTAATAGTACCAAGGGCATCAGATATTTTAAGGAATTGGCCCGAGAGGTAATGGATTCAGGGAACATTAGGGATTACAATCAAGGTATAATGGAATTTGGAGCCGTACAATGCGCCCCCAAAAAACCCTACTGTTTATTGTGCCCCTTGCAGGAAAGTTGTGTAGCTGTCAAAGATGGAAAAGTGAGTGAGCTACCTCTAAAACTGAACAAGACCAAGGTAAAGAACCGCTATTTTAATTATGTAATTCCCATCGATCCGGAAAATAATACCATCTTGGAGCAAAGAACAGGAAAGGGTATTTGGCAAAATCTGTATCAGTTTCCCCTTGTAGAGTCCGATAAGAACCTTAAGGCGGAGGAACTAAAACTTTTGATCCGAGGTAATGGCCAATTGCCGGAATATGAGTCCTTATCCTTATATAATAATGAAACCATTGTGCACAAATTGTCCCATCAACATTTGTACACAAAATTTTGGATCCTAAAAACTTCCTATATCTTAGAGGAGGGAACGCCCTGGAAAAAGATAGGCGGGTTTCCTGTGCCAGTTTTAATAGCTGATTTCATCAAGACATTTAAAATTTAGTACTTTTGATTAATTAAAGAAATATGAGCGGAACATTAAACAAAGTAATGCTGATCGGGCATTTGGGGGACGAAGTCAAAGTACACTACTTTGAAGGAGGCAATTGTATCGGCAGATTTCCCTTGGCCACCAACGAGACCTATACCAACAGGCAAACGGGCGAAAGGGTTACCAATACGGATTGGCACAACATTGTGGTACGGAACAAGGCTGCTGAAATTTGTGAAAAATACCTGAGCAAAGGCGATAAAGTATATGTAGAGGGCCGTTTAAAAAACAGACAATGGCAGGGTGAGGACGGAAATACCCGATACACTACCGAAGTACACGTACAGGATTTTACCTTTTTAACGACCAAAAAGGAAAGCCTGTCCGCCGGACAAGGAGGAACGGTGAATGCACAGACATCCCCGTCGTCTTCGAACTACCAAGAACCATCCAAGCAGGAAAGACCTTCGGCGCCTATTCAAAATTCAGAAGAAGAGGATGACGACCTACCATTCTAAGAACTAAAGATTAAAAAAGCAATATTAAATTGGATCCCGAGCCCCATAGTTTGGCAATTTATCTTACCACTTTTAGTGGAATCTTCACCTTAAAAATTGTTGTGCTGGTACTGCTATTGGCATGCTCCGCATTAATTTCGGCCGCAGAAGTGGCACTTTTTGGTCTCTCGCAGACCAATTTGAACGAAATGCAGGAAAACGATTCCCAACGAGGCAAACTTGTTGTACAATTGTTGGACAAGCCCAAAAAGTTGCTGGCCACCATACTGATCACCAACAATGCCATCAATATTGGAATTGTTCTACTATTTAGTTCCATTGGCGATACCATTTTTGAAGAAATCGAAGGAACCTTGCGCTTTTTATTGGAAGTGGTAGTGGCCACTTTCTTAATATTAATGTTCGGTGAGATCCTGCCCAAAATCTACGCGAACCGCAATCGTGTTCAGTTTTCCCATTTTATGGCCATTCCACTAAAAGGACTCAATTATATATTTACCCCTTTAAGTTCCCCAATGCGGTCGATTACATTATACATGGAAGATAAGTTGGGAAAGAAAAAATCCAATTTAAGCATTAATCACCTATCGCAAGCGCTCGAACTGGCCTCCGAGGGGGATACCACCAAAGAAGAACAGAAAATATTGGAAGGCATCGTAACGTTTGGCAATACCGACACCAAGCAGGTAATGCGACCGCGGATAGATATTTTTGCCGTCAACGAGAAAATGAAATTCCCGGAGGTAATCGAGGAGATAAAGAAAAACGGCTATTCTAGAATTCCGGTATTTTCGGAAAATATGGACAATGTTTTGGGTGTACTTTACGTGAAAGACCTTTTGCCTTATATCGATAGAAAAACCTTTAACTGGATGTCCTTGATACGAGAGCCTTACTTTGTCCCGGAAAACAAAAAATTGGACGATTTGTTGCTAGAGTTTCAGGAAAAAAAGAACCATTTGGCCGTGGTCGTGGACGAATATGGCGGCACCTCTGGAATTGTTACCTTGGAAGATATAATAGAGGAGATCGTTGGGGATATTAGTGATGAGTTCGACGACGAAGATCTGGTATTCTCCAAATTGGACGATCATAATTATGTTTTCGATGGCAAAACGGCCTTAAAGGATTTCTATCGGGTCGTAAAAATTGAAGAAGAAGAGGAGTTCGAGAGCAAGAAAGGAGAATCCGAGACCATAGCGGGATTTGTGTTGGAAATATCGGGCAGTTTTCCCAAGATCGGAGAAAAAGTTATGTTCAAGGACTACCGCTTTATTGTGGAGAGCATGGACAAGAAAAGATTAAAACGAATAAAAGTTACATTGCCACATGAAACATAAAATTTTAATTTTAGTTATGGTAACCTCCCTATTTTTAAGTTGTAAGGATGATGTGTTGCCAAAGCCCAAGGCCATGTTGCATTTGGATTATCCAACCGCCCAATACACAATTACCGATGCCGACTGTGTATACACCTTTAATAAGAACACACTTTCCAATATAAAAGAAAACAAGGATTGTTCTTTGGTTCTGGACTATCCTATTATGAACGGGTCTATATATTTAACGTACAAGCCTGTGCGGGGTAACCTGGATACCTTATTGGTAGATGCACAAAAATTGTCGTACGAACATGTGGTCAAGGCCGACAATATTGTTGAGCAACCTTTTATCAATGCCGAGAAAAAGGTCTATGGGATGTTTTACGAAGTAAGCGGTAATGCCGCATCGCAATCCCAGTTTTATGTAACGGACAGTATTAACCACTTTGTAACCGGATCCCTGTATTTTTACGCAAAACCCAATTACGATTCCATTTTACCGGCCGCTATATATCTGCAGAACGATATCAGGAAAATTATGGAAAGTCTGGAATGGAAAAACTGATTATTGCACAGTATCCTTGGCAAGCAGTGCCTGCGCGCGCTCAATGCTGCCATTGATCTTGTCCTTCACCACTTTTACCTTTTCCTCTTCTTCGTCCAGCCACTGTTGCTTTTCTTCGGAAAGCTCTTTTCCTTCCAATATTTCTTCGTGGTCAAACCTGTCTCCAAAATCCTTCATCCAGTCCATCATGGCCCTATTGGCTTCTTGTAGATCCTTCATGGCTACTTCGTAATTCTGTCCCATTTCGGTGGAATCCACTTTTGGCTTTATTTCGCCAACAAGCTTTCCTATGGTGCTCATCTTAGGCATTACCTCGTCATGGATGGCCATTACCTTTTTCATTTGGGAGGACTCTTCCGTCGATTTTTTTTCCTCTTTACAGGAAAAACTCAAGAATAGGACAGAGCAAATTAAAATGGCTTGGAATTTTTTCATTGTGTACAAATTTTGCACAAAAATAACCATACCACAAACACTATCATACAATTCGCAATCATTAAATCCGGCAAGATGATTTTTGTCATAAAAAACAATAGGGACTACGAATATATTTGCTTTCAAATTCATGTTTTTGCGAAGAATTGTTTCCATATTCAATTTTAGAACAGTTTATACGGGCTTGTTCATCAGCTTAATACTGATGAGCAATCTTCGTTTTTCGTCCATGTATGTGTATTACAGTTTGGATAGGGAAGGTTTTGTAGAACAACTTTGCGAAAACAAGGATGTGCCCGAATTGAACTGTGATGGAAAATGTGTTTTGGCACAAATGCTCAACGCACAAACCGAAGACGACGAGCCCTTTCCACAAATTGGTTGGGAGGAGGTTTTGGTGTTTTATATGGAATTGCCTAAAGTTTTTCTTTTCCGTAGTGATGAAAACGGTCTAAACGTATTTTTTCACAAGGATCACTACACATATAGTTTTACCGATACCCCATTAGAACCACCAAGGGTTTAAGGTTTTTTTCTGAAAATGGTCTGTAGCCTGGACCATGCATGTTAAATCTTAAACAATAATCAAAATGAATAAAAGTATACTGGCAAAACTATGTGTTTTGCTTATGGGTACCGGTGTGCTGTACGCGCAACAGTCTACCGAACAAGATACCTTGACCAAAGAGCCGGTGCAATTGGACGAAGTACTGGTAGAAGGAAAGAGAAAGACAGACCCTGTTTTTTCTACCTTTAAAAGTGAGCCGGCGCGAAAAATTGTGCAATCCAAAAATGTAGCCGATCTATTCAAGGACATTAATGGCTTTGGGTTGATCAAACGGGGGAATTATGCAATAGACCCATCGTTTCGTGCTTCCCAATACGAGCAATTGAATGTCCAGTTCAATGGCGGTACCAAAGTTATGCATGCCTGCCCCAACCGAATGGATCCCATAACCACCCATGTAATTCCCGAGGAGATTGAACGCGTAGAAGTTGTAAAAGGGCCGTATACCTTTAGGTATGGTCCAACTTTTGGTGGAATTGTAAACTTGGTGACCCAAGAGGTGGAAAAGCAAGCAAAAGGTTACCATGGTACCGTTAATTTTGGTGGCGAGAACAATGGAAACGCCCTTACAAGTTTCGCTAATTTAAAATATGTTGGAGAGCAGTTCGATGTAAACCTGAACTTTGGGTATCGTGATTTTGGAAATTACGAAGATGGGGATGGCAACGAAATACCATCATCATTCAGAAGTACGGATTATGGAGTGCAAGTAGGCTTTAATCCAACGGAAAACCAAAGATTGCAAGTTGGTTTTAGACAATCCTTCGGAAGGGATGTGCTGCATGCCGGTCTGCCCATGGATACCGAAATAGACGATAGCAACGTACTTTCGGTAGATTATAAATTGGACAATATTTCCGATGGATTAAAAACCTTGAACGCTAAGGTGTACCGTTCCAAGGTAGATCATGTAATGACCAACGAACTGAGACCTAGCTTTATGATGACAGAGGCAGTTTCGGAAGTGGATGCGACTACAATTGGTGGCAGGGTCGAATTGGAATGGCGCCCCGGTTCAGATATAAAGCTCTACACGGGATTGGATGCATTCTCCGTAGGAAGAACGGGTGAAAGAACCCGTTTGGTGAAAAGGAACATGATGACGGGAGATCCACTGCCCGCTCCCATGGAGTTTGTGGATGGTGTTTGGCAAGATTCCCAAATAGATGATTACGGATTGTTCGTAGAGGCAAAATATCCGTTATCCACCAAGCTTTTGCTCAACGTCGGGGCAAGGTACGATATGGTTTGTTCCAAATCCGATGACCCTTCCGATGATTTTATCGCAGAATATCCCGATTTGGATACTCGAACCGAGCACAATATAAGTACAACAGCCTCCTTCAAATATATGGTGTCTTCGGATGTCTTGTTAGAGTTGGCATTTGGTAGAGGTATGCGATCGGCGAACATGATCGAGAGGTATATCAACCACTTTACTGTGGGGCAGGACCCATTCGAATATGTGGGAAATCCCAATCTGGATGCCGAGGTAAATAATCAATTTGAGCTGGGGATCAAAGCAAAAACAGACTTTGAGAATTACTTTTTTAACCGTTTGGACTATGGAGCATCGGTTTATTATTCCATTTACGACAACTATATTGTTCCGGTAATTGACCCAACTTTGGACAAAAAATATATGCCAATGGCAGAACCGACCGAAGTTAAACGGTTCGTGAATTTGGACGATGCATACAAAACAGGATTCGAAGTTTATGGAGAGTTGGCATTTTTGGAGGACTTTAGCTTTAAAACAGAGTTGTCCTATGTTTATGCAAAAAACAAGGATTTGAATGAATCCCTGCCGTTGACCCCACCTCTAGTGACACGTTTTAACTTTAATTTTGAAAAAGAGAGAATATGGGCCAAGGCCACTTATACCCTTACTTCGGAACAGTCGGACATTGCACTGTCTTTTGGAGAGCAGGTTACAGATGGTTATGGTGTTGTGGATTTGAGCTTTGGTGCAAGACCATTCAAACATTTTACAGTGGGTGTAGCTGCATCCAACATTTTTGATGCGACCTACAATAACCACTTGAACTTTTCTTTTGTGAATCAAGCTGATTTTGGTCGAGTGCCCATTAACGACCCAGGAAGAAATCTATCCGCATTTGTTCAATATAAATTTTAAGAGCAAAAGTGCTATCGATTAAAAAAGGCGTCCTGATGAGGGGCGCTTTTTTTATTGTATTCCTAGAAATAAGAACTCATAATTGCAAAGTTTTGATTACGTAATTTTCGAAAGTCTTTGTAATTACTCCATCTTTTCTAAAAGATAATCTTCTTTCTCAATTGATTACCGACTATCCGTAAAAGACAAAAATTCTTATTCATGTTTATAAAATAGAAAAGGGCGAGGAAGTCCTCACCCTTTTCGTCCCAAATCTTACCATAAACTTAACCTACTTATGCTATGGCACGACTAAAATACTGGTATTGTGTAAAATAACAAAGGGTTTTAAAAAATATTTTGCTTTTGGAAGTAAAAATAAAATGTGCAGTTCATCGATAAAATTGTTAAAACCTTGGTAGTCAAACATAAAGAAGCCGGAGCATGCTCCGGCTTCTTTCCCCAAATCTTACCATGAACTTAACCTACTTATGCTATGGTCCTCCAAATGTAAGTCAAGAGTTGATTTTGAACCCAAGCTTTTAGATGAAACCCTCTTTAATTGGTTGAAATGTTCAACAGAGCTCGATTATTGATAAATGTCAAGAAAACAAAGGAGAGAGTGAAATATGGGCAAAGTTGCAGAAAATAAAAAAGGTGGATAAACTCCACCTTTTTTGTTTCATTTATAAAGTATTTCATTTGAAAACATTGAGAGCCCATTCCATTGAAGAGGTTGAAGTTTTTTGAACTCCCAAAATGTAAAGAACAACCACAAATACTATGGTTGTGATGATAAAATAAATCATCTAGCGTGTTTAAAAGAAACCCAAATCTCTTTTTCTTGGAAATTGTTGGTGGGATTTGTCCTGTTTTTGATCAAAAGGTCGGTTAAAACACAATTGTTTTTCTTGTTAATATCGTACCACGCCAAACTTTGAATTTCATGGAAGTTCTTTACCTCTGGTTTTGGCATTTCTTCGTAATATTTATCCAAAGAATCCTTTCGCACCTCAATAGGTAATTTAAATCCATGCTTTTCCAGATAAAATTTAGATAAGCTGGATGTATTGGGCATACCATATTTGCCTACAACTTTTTGATAAAATTGTTCCATATCCCATACCTTAAGGATTAGAAGAATTTCTTTGAACTTTTTATCCTCTCCCAGTTTTACCTTGGCGGCTATCTTTTCTACAGAAAATCCCAGAAAATGATATTGGCCTGCCATCCCATTAACTGTGCAATAGTCATAGGGTGTCAGACCAGAATCTATAGAATTGTGCATATTTAATTCTATGTAAGTAGAATCTTTAAACACATCTGAGAACGATTTACATAAAACACTTTCATCGATAACCATTGTCTGAGCGATTAAGCACGATAAAACTAAATACCACGAAATTGAATTCATATATAAATTTAATAACAATCATCAGTACCCGACCAATCTTCTTTATATTGTCTCGGTGTTCCTAACCAACCCAAAGGGGCATTTCTTGTTGCCTGCCCTCCAATTTCTTGGAAATTTTCTTTTATAAACTGATCCATTTTCAATGCAAGTACACCCGTATTAATTTGACTGCAAGGTTGCTTCTGAAACCATTTCTACAAATCGAAAATGCAGCTGCATAATTTGGGTTCCAGTAAGCGGGTAAATGAAAATAGTATGTTTGATATGATGCTGCAACACCAATACCAGGGCATTTGCCCCATTTGGTGACTACATCCCAAACACCATTTACACCGGGCACCTGAACACCTGTATTGCCAACTTTATAATAATCAAAACTTTCGCAACTGGGGTCTTCAGTTTCATCCTCCTCATTAATGGGCAGCAAGGTGTTTTCCTCGGGGCAGTCGTCGTTCTTGCCAGTTGGGATGGCCTTTTAATATTAATGAATAGTTGTTCCAACTCTATTTATTTGATTGTATCCTTTGTAAAAGGAATATCCCCTATCGTCAATTCTGTTTTGTTGCTTTCCCTGATAACAGATAGCATCAGCTTCAATTTGCGATTATCCCATACAATAAACAGAGGATTGTTCTCAATGCCACACTTTTTTAAAGTACTTTTAGTCTCGGTGATAGTTATTCCATCAATTTTCGAAACCTTTCTTTGGGTTTCAATTTCGTTTTTAAGCATTAAATCGGCCTTTCCAAGTTCAAGTACCAAAAACCGATAGAATTCTTCATCCACAATACCTTGAAAATCGGTCAATAACTGTTTTATAACTCCCTCCTCATCGGTCTTTACCAAAATATGTTTCAATGGTTTGGTATAAAACTCCTGCTTGGCACCAGTAATCAAATAGGTAATGGAACCAGAATTACCCACCGAATCAAGCACTTTGTATTCGAAAGGAACATTCAATATGTTCTTACCTATCAAGCTTTCAATTTTCATATTTTTATTATTAAAAAACATTGAAACAAGTGCATTGGCTTATAGGAACATAATACAAGTTAAACTAAGTCGTCTTTTTAATTTGACTTTGGCAAATGATAAACACTCATTTAGTCTTATTCCAATTCTATAACTATTCCCGTTTCATATACTGACCAAAATCTCTTGTCTTCCGTTTTTTGAATGAAAAATACTTTATGTTTATTTGTCCTATGTATTATTTTGGAAACTGTTTGGGATTCCATTAACCAATTGTAGTCTATTAATTTACCAATTTGATCTTTCCTTTTATATGTGTGTGAGTGCCCACCATTGAATAAAGCAGTAGTATTAATAGGGTCGTATACAATTTTAAACCAGTCCAAATCTTTCCTAGCTATGAACATTGAAATTTTAATGGGATGGCCACTCTTATTATATTTTATATCAAAGTTTGGGTTTGAAGCGTCTATTAAAATATAATACTCAGTTATATCAGTTGAATCCTTAGTTGTGGATTGACAATACAATGAAGAAAGATTAGTCAATAGACAGGCAATTGAAAAGCATAGGGTCATTAATTCCTTTTTCATGATGTTACTAATTACAATCTATCGTTTTGGTTGAGTTGACTTTTGCTGCTTCATAATAAATACTTATTTGGTCTCCATTTTGCTCATAATATTGATTGCCCTTTGTTGTGTTTTTTAGTCCAGTCCATGCTAGTTTAGTGTAAAAATCATTCCAATTCCATTCATCATAATAATTTTTAAATGTGTCATCGTTCAATTCAGAATGAAAATCCTCAATAATTTCAGCCATTAAGCTGATATAATTTTCGGCCATCATTTCATGCTGCCACCCCTTTTTCTCGCGATACTGCTCATATAATGA
Organism: Allomuricauda sp. XS_ASV26; assembly: GCF_041224615.1. Lineage (NCBI taxonomy): Bacteria > Pseudomonadati > Bacteroidota > Flavobacteriia > Flavobacteriales > Flavobacteriaceae > Allomuricauda > Allomuricauda sp. XS_ASV26. The sequence goes on from NZ_JBGFGK010000033.1 coordinate 568,715, forward strand.
CTCAAATTTCACATCCTTGGGAACTATACCACCATTTAACTTTTTCACTGCCAAGAACAAGTTTGCATGCACCGCCTCGTGAACAATGGTTTTACCAATAATCAACATAGAATGACTATTGGCCAAATCTTCATCTATTGATATTACAACATTCTTACTGTTGTAGTCATAGTTTGCAGAGGTACAGCCGTTTGGATTATTAGAATCACCGCATTCTAAATTAGAAACCAATTGAAAAGTCAAATCAAACTCTGCATCGTTACCAAAGAAGTCCACCAATAATTCTTGCATATTATTTGTAGCACTTAACTTATCATAAACACATTTTGCCTTACCCGTAAGGTTGTTTATAATTTTATCCTCGTCTTCCTCCTCATTAATCGGCAGCAGGGTGTTTTCCTCGGGGCAGTCGGCGCTCTTTCCCGTTGGGGAGGCCTTGAGAATACCGTTGTCCCCAAATTTGCCGAATTTTCCTTGACCCACCTCCACAAAGGGTTCGGTACCGGCGCCAACGCCACCTCCATAGTCCGGGGCATAAAAGTTCCAATAATCATAGTAGCTGCGCGGATCGTGGGTTCTACGAAATTATCCAACCTATATTTTTATTTTGTACAAAATATAGAGAGCGGCACTATATAGCAAAACCGAAACAATCAGAATCTTCGGATCCATTTTAAAGGATTTCCATTCCATAGCAGATGTGGAGGTTTTCTCCACTCCCAATATGTACATCACGACCAAGAATAGAATGGTCACAATAATAAAATATATCGTTTTCATTTATACATTATTTCGTTTTAATTACAATTTCATAACTGCCCATTGTGCCCTTGTAAGCTACCCCCATTGTTTTGCATGAAATAAAAATTAAAGGAATCAACAGAATTAGATTGAGACTGTTTTTAAAACAAACCTTTTTAATTACATCCATCACCTTTTGCATTGACTGAATTTGTAGCTTCATTTTGTATAGTTTCCTGAATTTCATTTTTATTTAATTGAACCTGATAGACTGATGAACTTTCCAACTGCGCCAAACAAAGTTTCTTATAGTATTCCATACTCTGTTGTTTGTTGTCCCAGACAGATAGTAAATGTTTAATGGCTTGAATGGTTGATCTGCCTGAGTGTCGTAGAGGCCAACACCTTGATTTGGCCTTCAATCACTGAATTGAACACAACTTAACTGATCCAAAGGTGAAAATAAAAAATATCTTTCCAAACACCTTTCTCCAATCTGAACATTGTTATTCCACCAGTTGCATTTTCAGGGCCCTCAGTGACTTCTACATACATCAATGCGTATTTAGTGCCATTATTGGTGAAAATATATGGAAAAGAAATACTGTTTTTTGCTTTCTGTTTAAGTTCTATATTTCCATTGAGTTTCTTCTTATCCAACTTAACGGTGCCCTGTCCAACAAACTTCTTGATGACACCCGAAAATTCATCACTATTAAACATGAATGGAAAATCTATCCTTGGTCTGTCCATGTTGCCTAGGTCGTTATTTGCGTCTTGCCAAGCAGATATGTCATCAAGCCCTTTACTATACGAACTTATATCTATTGTTCTTTTTGCCAATGATTTTTGACCATTAGAACCGTAATATGAATTTATTACTTCATAAGCCTCGTTTGAGGGATTGATTTTCATGGTATTGCATGACATTGTCATAAAAAAGACAAGGACGATTATAAAAAGGTATTTTGCTTTAGTGATCATTTTATGGACATTTTTCTCCTTTTGCATTATTGTTGGCAGTTTGTTCGTTGTTTATTGCATTTTGAATTTCTGTTTTATTAGGCTGTGCCTGATATGCAGATGAAGTTTCCAGTCCTGCCCACGCCAATTTTTCATAATAATTTTGGGATTGTCTCCCATTGTCCCAAACTGAAAGGGATTTTGCCATCCCTTGAACGTATTGCCCTATAAACTCATGTTCTGTGAGATTGATTTTCACCCCTGAACTTAAAGTTTGTTGCGCTCCTAAGTTATTATAGTACTCCCTAATCTTGGTACTAAGATCCGAATTCGGATTAACATTCAATGTATACCCCAAAAACGCATGTACACTCTCATGTATAACAGTTCTAGCAATTGCCAATTGGGTCGCATTCCGGACATAGTCATCATCTAAGTTGATAGTCCATTCAGATTTTCCGATTGTTTTTTGTGTAAAAGCATTTCTCGGTTGTCCGTTGCTATAACCTGCCTCGTCAACCTTAAAAACCAAATCATAATTGCCAGAAGAATCAAACAAATCCAAGATGCCCTGCGATAGATGTCCCGTTCCTGCAAGTTGTCCAATGTCGGGAACGGTCAGGTTTTGCATGTCCTTGGTTTTTAATTTGTTAATAATACCTTCTACGCAAGGGTCAACGGATACATCTATATCAATTTTTTCATCCTCCTCATTAATGGGAATCAGCGTTTCCTCCGCCGCCATTTCCGTTGGAGCCGTTGCCGTCGGATTCCAAGGGTTTGTAACAGGGGTCCTATATCCCGTTCATCATATAATTAGCTCTTTAAGCTAGTGCATGCCAGAGAATAAATTAATCAATCATAAAGCGTCAATCTTGGCTTAACTTGAATAATCACTCCACTACCATCCTTTTTTTGACTTACAAGGAAAAATTTATATTCATTGTCAGAATACATTTGATAAAGAGGGCCATCATACAAAAATTCCAAAAGGGAATCACTTGTGATGATTTTACTCTCTAAATCCATTTTTACAAGGATAGGGCGCGGATTTGAAACGGGATATAATTTAATGTGCTCATTTTCTGTCTTTTCCAATGTAACTGGAAAACCGGAGATCGGATTGAAGTCCAAGGGTGCCTCAACGTAGACCTTTTTGGCTTTTAAAAAACCAAAATTTAAAGTCAATCCAACTATTGTAATAATTGCGAGACCAATTACAATAAACACCTTTTTCTTTGAAATCATTATTCACAATTTAATTCATTTCTTGCTCTTACATATTGAACTGCAAATTCATAATCGCTTTGTTGCTGAGCGGACAGACTTTCTACTATACCTGATAATGCCAAACTCTCATATATAAAACTTTCTTCCCTATTCCCGTCATACAAAGCTAACGCATTGGCTAAGGGTAAAATATATTTGTCTCGCATAATCGAATGATGAAGGTCATTCAGTCCTGTGGTTTGTTCAATGTAATTTGAAAATATGTCCAAAAAAGAATCGCTTCCATCTCCAAATTGATGTTTTAATAATAATGCATGAATGGACTCATGAACAATTGTATTGGCAACTTCCAGAGTTGATCTGTTGGCCGTTTTATCTTCATCCAGGGTAATGGAGTAATAATTATTTGTGACAACTTGTGTTTGACCTGCAATATTACCGGGCAAGTCACCTTCCTCATAGGATAAATGAAAATCATTATAGGTTAAACCTGAATCAAAATTTATATATGTACTTTGAATAATTCCAGGTTCATTAAGGTTGGTGCTCTGTAATTTATCATAAACACATTTGGCTTTCCCTGTAAGGTTGTTTATGATTTTATCCTCGTCTTCCTCCTCATTAATGGGAATCAGCGTTTCCTCCTCGGGGCAGTCGGCGCTCTTTCCCGTTGGGGAGGCCTTGAGAATACCGTTGTCCCCAAATTTGCCGAATTTTCCCTCGCCCACCTCCACAAAGGGTTCGTTGTCACCTCTACTAAGTTTTCATTATTCAGAAAACAATCAATTGTTTACTGTTTTGAGAAAAACAGATATTATGATTTTCATTCAGACAAAGATGTATGGACATTGACCTTGAGAAACTCGTCGTCCACAAGAAAAAACACAACGAATTCATCAAAATACTTCATTACTTTATAGGCATCCAGTTTTCCAGTAGAAGCGTCTCTAAAGATTTTCTTCTTTTTTAGGAACTTTTGTAGACTATAAACTCTCTTTGGTTTTAAACTATATTTTTTTGGCGGAAAACCTGATTGAGTGAAGAAGAACAAATCTTCCTTTATAATAGGTCCAAACGCTGATGTAACCAGCTCTTCAGTCTTGAATCTGAAAGCATGAACACCTTCATGATTTTTTTCCGCCGAGATATAATTCGAATCAAAATTAAAATACAAGGTGTCTTTGGGTACTTTTTGTCCCCAACCACAGTTAAAAAACATCGATAAAATCAAGATTAAAAAATATCTCATAACTATTAATTAGGGCAGTTTTTGGTCGTACTATGGTAATATGTATTCAAACTATTTGTTAATTCGGTCTTCCTACTATCGGATAAATCTGTATAGGCTTTAACATTGTGCTGTTTTAATCCTTGCCATGCAAGAGCTTCGTAAAAACTATCTGGAAGTGGGTTTATGCCATTATTGGTCAAATAATTATAATCACCGTCCAAAACATTTTTGTGAAAATCCTTTAAAGCATTTTTCATAGAATTAACATATAATTCTGCCATGGTATTATGGTGTTTCTCTACTTCATATTTTTCATATGTTTTTTTGAAGTCTAATTCACCGTTTGTTGGATATTTAGTGTTTAATTTTCGGTAAATATCTGCATGTATATACTCATGTATCAAAGTTCGTGCCGCGGCCAATGCCGGCATAGTAGAAAGTTTATCAGTACTAATGTCAATGTAGATAATATCTTGCCCTATGGTATATCTTGTTTGGCCATTTACATACAGACCTCTTTGGTTCGAATAAACCGTATTAACAGATTTAATTTTTATGTCGAACTCAGATTCACCTTCAAAATTAGCCAGCAAATCTTCTAAATATCCTCCAAGAGTCAAATGACTGTTCAAGCATTTTGCCTTACCCGTGAGATCATCAATAATTTTATCCTCATCCTCCTCATTAATGGGAATCAGCGTTTCCTCCTCGGGGCAGTCGGCGCTCTTTCCCGTTGGGGAGGCCTTGAGAATACCGTTGTCCCCAAATTTGCCGAATTTTCCCTGGCCCACCTCCACAAAGGGCTCGGTGTCGTCGCCCGCACCTCCACCATAGTCCGGGGCATAAGAGTTCCAATAGTCGTAATAGTTGCCTGGGTCATGGTTCCCGCCACCGCCGGAACCTGAGCTTCCTTCATTTCCGCTGTTACTGCCGCCGCCACTATTACCACTGTCACCGTTGCCTCCTTCAGCATTTACACTCAAACAGGGCTCCGGTATGCCGCCCATTTTGCCGTTCTGGTCCATCTGCAGGCCAAAAGCCTCCAAGGTATATACCCCTATGGTTCCCTTGAACGGTTTTTCCTCTCTTGGACCCGCCACATATTCGGGCCAGTAGTCCTCGTCCACCTCATAACGCAGAACAAAGGGTTCGTTCTGCACCCCTTCGTGGGTCTGCTTGGCCACCACGTTGTAAAATACATTATGGGGCGTATCCGCAACGTACATCCGCAGGGAGTAGGTGGTATTGCCCACCGAGTCCGTTACGGCCAGTACACGGCTGCCGTCCAGCACCACGTCCGAGCCATCGTTTTTGGAGGCCCAGCCCACCTTGGAGGTCTGCTGCGCTATGGAACTTGAAAAATCGGGCAGCTCATCAATGGTCAATGCCCTTAGCCGTACATTGTCCTCCTCTTCTTGGATTGGCTCAGGGTAGTTGTTGGACTCTTCTTTTTGGCAGTTCCAGGCCAACAGGGCCAATAGCATTGTGAAGAGTAGGTTTTTCAGTTGTTTCATTTTGTCAAGTTTTAATAATTAATAAGATTGGGGAACCTTAAAAAATCACCGCAACACACGGCATACGAACGTTGTGTTCGAATACACTTTTGCTGCGCTCAACAAGTAATGGGGATTTGTGTTGGGACTAAACTAAGAACTTTAATTTAAACCGCATTGGACAAAAACCTTAAAAAAACTGGGGATTTTCCGTAGTTACATGTCGTGGTGGCACTGGAATTTGGAAAAATTGAACAGCTTTTGGAAGTAGGAAAAATAAAAAAGGTGGATAAACTCCACCTTTTTTGCCCCAAATCTTACCATGAACTTAACCTACTTATGCTATGGCAAGTACTAAAGTAGGGTTGTGGGTTTCTGTTCGTATAAAAACCCGCTATACTGCTAGTTTCATCGATAAAGCGCACAGATTGCGCTCTTTTTCTATGTGGTTGATTAATAAGCTCTTTCGTTTTTTCCTTCAAAAAAGTTGATAAACGCCTTGTTGACCACCTTATTACCGCCCGGGGTGGGATAATTTCCTGTAAAATACCAATCGCCCAAGTTTTTGGGACAGGCGCTATGCAAACCTTCAATGGTTTGATAAATAATCTCTACCTCTGCATTTATTCCTTCAGGACTTAGAATTTCCCCGATCTTCTTGGAAATTTGTTTTGCTGAGAATGGTGCATAAAATTCCTTCACGTAGTTTATCACATTTTTGTCTGAAGCTTCGGTCTGGGTAAGGCACTTCTCATAAATCTCTTTGATCAAGTGGGTAGTGCCATGTTCCTCGTGCAAAGCCAAAGCTGCCTTAAAGGCAACAAAATCTTCCAACTTTGCCATATCGATACCATAACAGTCCGGATAGCGGATCTGTGGTGCAGAGGACACAACCACTATTTTCTTGGGAGACAAACGGTCCAGTATTTTTAAAATACTACGTTTTAAGGTAGTGCCGCGAACAATGCTATCATCTATAATTACCAGATTATCGGTGGGTTTTACAGAGCCATAGGAGATATCGTAAACGTGGGCCACCAGATCATCCCTGCTGCTATCTTGGGTGATAAAGGTTCTTAACTTGGCATCTTTGATGGCCACTTTTTCTATTCGCGGACGAATGTTCAATATTTTATGAAGCTCCTCGCCTGTCATGTTCGGCCCCAAGGCCAGAATTTGTTCTTCTTTTTTCTTGTTGAGGTAGTTTTGAGCCTCCTTTACCATTCCAAAGAACGAAGTTTCCGCAGTATTCGGAATGTAAGAGAAGACGGTATTCTCCAAATCGTTGTCGATGGACTTCAAAATTTCTGGAAAAACCAGTTTCCCCAATTTTTTTCTTTCCTGGTAGATTTCTTTATCACTCCCTCTGGAGAAATAGATGCGTTCAAAAGAGCAGGCTTTTCGCTCGGTAGGTTCCAAAATACGTTTTAACGCCATGGAGCCATTTTTCTTAATGATTACCGCATGGCCCGGATCTAGCTCTTTTACATCATCAAAATTTACATTGAACACGGTCTGGATTACGGGGCGTTCGGATGCTACGACCACAACTTCATCATCCTGATAATAGTATGCCGGTCGGATTCCTGCCGGGTCGCGCATTACAAAAGCATCGCCATGCCCGATCAATCCGCTCATGGCGTAACCGCCGTCCCAGTTTTTGGAAGCCTTTCGTAGTATTTTGGCAACGTTCAAGCGTTCGGCAATAAGTGGAGAGGCCTCTCTTTTGGAGTACCCTTCTTTTTTGACCTCCTTGTACAATTTTGCCACGGCGTCATCCAAAAAATGGCCGATTTTTTCCATTACGGTAACGGTATCGGCTTTTTCTTTGGGGTGCTGACCCAAGGCCACCAAGTTGCCAAAAAGCTCGTCAACATTGGTCATGTTAAAGTTGCCGGCCACAATAAGGTTTCTGTGCATCCAGTTGTTCTGTCTCAGAAACGGGTGTACGCTCTCGATACTGTTTTTTCCAAAGGTGCCATACCTAACGTGTCCCATCAAAAGTTCCCCAATGTACGGGATGTTCTTTTTTTGCCACGCTACATCATCTTCAAACTCTGGGTTTTCGGTCAGTGCCGTATTGATACGGTTGTTGATCTGGGCAAAAATATCCTGGATGGGCTGCTGCTGTGCCGATCTTACCCGGCTCATATACCTTTCCCCAGGCTCCATATCCATTTTAATGCTTGCAAAACCGGCGCCATCCTGTCCGCGGTTATGCTGCTTTTCCATCATTAAGTACATCTTGTTTACACCATAAAAAGCTGTACCGTACTTTTCTTTATAGTACTCCAAGGGTTTAAGCAAACGGATCAACGATATTCCGCATTCGTGCTTAATAGGATCACTCATAGCAAATCAAATAAAAAAAGCCCCGAAAATTTCAGGGCACGCATTTAGGTTAATTCAATATTGAACTGTGTCAGTTCCTTAAACTGTTGTAAGCGGGCATTTACCTCGCTTTTATGTAAATCCACCATGCGCTCGGTGCCAAATTTCTCCACACAGAACGATGCTAAATTGGAGCCATGTATAATGGCGTTCTTCATACTTTCAAATGATATGTTGCCTACCTCTGTCAAGTACCCCACAAATCCACCGGCGAAAGTGTCGCCGGCACCGGTAGGATCAAATACTTCTTCCAATGGCAATGCGGGCGCAAAGAAAATATTTTCCTTGTGGAACAAAAGTGCTCCATGCTCCCCTTTTTTAATGACGACGTATTTAGGCCCCATCTTTTGAATTTTTTCGGCCGCTTTCACCAAGGAATATTCCTCGGTCATTTGTCTGGCCTCCTCATCATTAATAGTGATAACATCTATTTCAGAAATTACCTTCATCAAATCGTCCCAACTATTGTCCATCCAAAAGTTCATGGTATCCAAAACTATGAGTTTTGGTCGTTTTTCCATTTGATTGATTACACTTAGCTGGATGTTGGGGTGAAGATTACCGAGCATTACTATGTCCGCGTCGGTAAAGTTGCTCGGTACTACGGGATTAAAATCGGCCAGAGTATTTAGTTCTGTGGCCAAGGTATCTCGAGAGTTTAGGTCGTTATGGTATTTTCCTTCCCAGAAAAAAGTTTTGCCTCCTTTTACCACTTCAACACCGGATAGGTCGATGTTCTTGTTTATAAAAATGTCCATGTAGGACTGTGGAAAGTCGTCTCCGACGACAGAAACAATTGCGGAGTCTATTTTGTATTGTGATGCTGCCAAACCTATAAATGTGCCGGCACCACCCAATATTCTTCCTGTTTTTCCGAACGGAGTTTCAATAGCGTCGAAGGCCATGGTCCCCACGATCAGTAATTTGCCCATTACCTAAATTTTGCTGCAAATATACGGTTTGATATTCCATATTGGAATCATTAACAAAGGATTTAAGAAAAACAGAGAATAAATGAGGGGTTAAACTCAAGTTCAAGCGAAAACTTAATAAAGGCGTGCCGTCTAATATTACTGGTATCTGCTTTCTATTTTCTGCCAAAATCAGCAGGTATTTCCCCCCAGGCCTTGGTCTCCCATTTAACTATTGGGGTGTTGAACCGATTTTTTTTGAGCCATTCTTCGGCACGTGCAATAAGCTCAAAAAGCTGTGTATTTTTCTCGGTTTTGTTCAGTTTGGTTCCACATTTTTTCTTTCTTACCCACCCAATTGCAATTCTGGAATCGGAATAGAGGATACGTTCACTTTTTTGTTGTTTTAAAAACGCCAATCCATGGACCAACGCCAAAAACTCACCTACATTACTAGTACCCTGTTCAAAAGGGCCTTGGTGAAAAAGGACTCTTTTACTTTTGGTATCCACACCGCGGTATTCCATTTTTCCCGGGTTGCCGCTGGAGGCCGCATCCACCGCTATAGAATTATAATTGGGATTCCCGATTTTAAGCAGTTCCTCTGGAGTAAGTTCGCTTTTGCCCTTGGATTTACCCTTGAAATCCGCATAATTGCCGTTGTAGGCTTTTTTGGCCTCTTCGAACGTAGCAAAGGATTTGTATTGTGCTCCTTTAATGCCATCTATTTGCGCCTTACAATCGGCCCAAGACTCGAAAATTCCGGGATGTTTTCCTTTCCAAACCACATAAAACTTTTTTTTCTTGGCCATTAGGACAGTAGTTTTTTGATCACTTTAGGGAAATGCTCGTATTCCAACTGGTGTACCTTTTGAGCTATGGTTTCTGGGGTGTCCGTGGGTTCGATCATGGTCTTGGCCTGAAATATGATGGCACCTTCGTCGTAATTTTCGTTGACATAATGTATGGTTATGCCGGTTTCGCTTTCATTGTTGTCCTTAACGGCCTTGTGTACCCTGTCGCCGTACATGCCCTTTCCGCCATAATCGGGCAAAAGGGCAGGATGTATGTTTACGATTTTATTTGGATACGCCTCAACAAGGTTTTCCGGTATTTTCCAAAGGAAGCCGGCTAGTACCACAAGATCCGTCTGTAGACCGTGTAAAAGATCCACTATAGCACCGGAACCCTTAAAAGCTGGCCCGTTAAAATAGAAAGCGGGCACGCCGAGGCGGTCGCAGCGCTCCAGTACTTTTGCCGAATTTTTATTGGTAAGTACCGCCGCAACCGTGATCGCAGGGTCTTTGCGAAAAAAGGATATGATATTTTCTGCATTGGACCCACTGCCCGATGCAAAGATTACAATTCGTTTCATTCGTTAGGAATTGATATGATTTTGGACTAAATTACGTCGGCTAAAGTAAGATACACTGATGTAAGATGTTTAATTTGAATCACATTTTATCGTCAAATAGTGTATTTAATCCAAAGTTTTATATTTTTGCCAACGATTTAAATTTTTAAAACCACAATAATTATGTCAGACATTGCATCAAGAGTAAAGGCTATCATCGTTGATAAACTAGGTGTAGATGAAAATGAAGTAGTTGCAGAAGCTAGCTTTACCAACGACTTAGGAGCGGATTCCTTGGACACTGTTGAACTTATCATGGAGTTTGAGAAAGAATTTGATATTCAGATACCAGATGACCAAGCAGAAAACATCGCCACTGTAGGTCAGGCCATTAGCTATATAGAAGAAGCTAAGTAATTATATGATATATCGCTAAAGATTATAAATTATCCATGTGATTGTTGTCACATGGATAATTTTTTTTATAATTTACGTCTAAAGGGTAAAAAAATAGTTCAATGCAGTTAAAGCGAGTTGTGGTTACCGGAATGGGAGCGTTAACGCCCATTGGTAATAATTTGGAAGCTTATTGGGAAGGACTACGAACCGGAAAAAGCGGTTCTGCCCCCATTACATACTTCGATACCGAAAAATTTAAAACAAAGTTTGCTTGCGAGCTTAAAGGGTACGATCCTTCGGATTTTTTTGATAGGAAGGAAGCTAGAAAACTAGATAGGTTTGCCCAATATGCTCTGGTTTCATCGGATGAGGCCATAGCAGACTCTGGAATAGACTTGGACGTTGTGGACAAGTTTAGGGTTGGTGTAGTATGGGGCGCGGGAATCGGAGGTTTGGAAACTTTTCAGAACGAGGTGATCAGCTATGCCAATGGCGATGGAACACCACGTTTTAATCCGTTCTTTATTCCAAAAATGATTGCGGATATAGCACCTGGGAACATATCCATTAAACATGGATTTATGGGACCAAACTATACCACTGTCTCTGCATGTGCCTCTTCGGCCAATGCCATGATCGATGCGCTCAACTACATTAGATTGGGTCATTGCGATGTTATTGTGACCGGTGGTAGCGAAGCCGCTGTAACTATTGCAGGTATGGGCGGATTTAATGCCATGCATGCACTATCTACCCGAAACGAAAGCCCCGAAACTGCTTCTCGACCTTTTGATGCCACAAGAGATGGTTTTGTACTGGGAGAAGGAGCAGGTGCGCTAATATTGGAAGAATATGAGCACGCCAAAGCAAGGGGGGCTAAAATATATGCCGAAGTTTTGGGTGGAGGTCTTTCCAGTGATGCCCACCACATGACGGCTCCACACCCAGAAGGTATTGGAGTGGTAAAGGTAATGGAAAACTGTTTGCAAAACGCTGGGCTTAAACCAGAAGATGTAGATGCCATAAATACACATGGTACCTCAACCCCACTTGGTGATGTTGCCGAATTAAAGGCCATTAGCAAAGTATTTGGTGATCACGCCAAAAACATCAACATTAATTCAACCAAATCCATGACTGGCCATTTGTTGGGAGCGGCAGGAGCCATTGAGGCCATTGCCTCCATTTTGGCCATGGAGCATAATTTGGTGCCACCGACCATAAACCACAGTGAAGTGGATGATCAGATAGATCCATCGCTCAACTTGACCTTGAACAAGGCACAAGAGCGCGAAGTAAAGGTCGCCATGAGCAACACCTTTGGATTTGGAGGACACAATGCTTGTATTTTATTTAAAAAAATAGGGTAGTTTTGTAACATGAAACTCACTTCCAAAATATTCAATTCCCATCCTGACTCGGATGGGGATTTTTTTTTGGGTATGAAAAGGATCCTTGGTTTCAAGCCCAAAAACTTGGAGCTCTATAAAACAGCGTTCCTTCATAGGTCCATGAACAAAAAGGACGAAAAAGGGAATCCTGTAAACTACGAGCGCCTCGAATTTTTGGGAGATTCAATGCTGGGGACCATCATTTCAAAACATTTGTACAACCAAGTACCGGAAGGGGACGAGGGATATCTCACCAAAATGCGTTCCAAGGTAGTGAGCCGTAAGCACCTGAACGAGCTTGGTAAAGACCTTGGATTGCTGGATTTTGTGGAAAGTAGGATTCCGAAAGCACATTTTGGGGAGAATATTCATGGTAATGTCTTTGAAGCACTTGTGGGTGCGATCTACTTGGATAAAGGCTACATGTATTGTGAAAAATTCATAAATGAAAGAGTAATAGAGCCCTATGTGGATATTGAACAGCTCGAGGGTAAAGTGATCAGCTATAAGAGTTTGGTGATAGAATGGTGCCAAAAAGAAAAAAAGACATTCAATTATCACGTATATGAGGACACAGGAAACGACGAGTTAAAACATTTTGCTGTAAAACTTACCATTGGTGATAGAATGTTGGCAAAAGCACGGGCAACCTCCAAGAAAAAAGCAGAGGAAAAAGCCTCAAAACGAGCATATTTCGCTCTGCAGAGCAAGATTGAAAACCAGTAACTTTAAATAATAGTTAACTCTAACGTTTTCGTTTACTTAATAGAAGTATTGTCCTGTAGAAAACTGGACATGCATTAAGATTAAGCCTTATATTTACGGTTCGTGTTATGGGAAATTTGACAACGCACAGGATATCTGCAGATTTATATGACGACAATTTTTCCCTTATTGCCATACACAGCAATTTGGAGGACTACTCCATTACATATGCAATAAATTCCGCTTGCGGACTCAAATTAAAACGCATGAAGAAAGACCTATGTCTCGATGGTCACATGTCGTTCTCGCTGTTCGATTGGGACGATGAACTGAACGATGTATACTGGACCCTGATCTCCAATAAATGTGAAGTAAGGGAGGAAACACCTTCTTTAGGTTTGTTCGAGAACAATGTAATCACGCGGACCGATCATTTGATCAAAGAAAAGAAGGAAGTGGATTATTTTTTGAAGGTAGATGCTGAGAATGAAGATCTATATTCCCAAAAAATCAAGTTCATAAATAAGATATCCAAGGTTATCACAGCATATCCATTGGACACGCATAATTTGAAATCAAAAAGAAATTTAATCTTTTAACAATGCCAACTACTAAGAAAACGAAAATTGTAGCAACCCTCGGGCCAGCTACCAGTAAAAAGGAAACCCTAAGGGAAATGATATTGGCCGGAGTAGATGTTTTCAGGATAAACTTTTCCCACGCCGCATATGAAGATGTAGCTGAGAGGATCAAAATAATCAGGGAACTTAACGAAGAGTTGGAAATTAACACCGCCATACTTGCCGATTTACAAGGACCCAAACTAAGAGTGGGCGTAATGGGAGGAGAGGCCATAGTTTCTCCGGGCGATGAAGTAACTTTTGTAACCGGAGAACCTTTTGAGGGAACGGCAGAACGAGTTTACATGAATTACCAGAACTTCCCAAAAGACGTAAAGGCCGGTGAGCGAATTCTTCTGGACGATGGTAAACTTATATTCGAGGTAAAGTCCACCAATGGAGAAAACGAAGTGGTAGCCAAAGTAATACAGGGCGGGCCGCTAAAATCCAAAAAAGGAGTCAACCTCCCCAATACCAATATTTCTTTACCGGCATTGACCAAGAAAGATATCAAAGATGCCATTTTTGCTATCGGTCAAGAAGTAGATTGGATTGCACTCTCATTTGTTCGTCATGCCCAGGACATATACGATCTTCATAATTTGATCAAGGAACACACCGAGCATAAAATTCCTGTAATCTCAAAAATTGAAAAACCAGAAGCACTGGAAAACATCGAGGAAATCGTAAAAGCATCCGACGGTCTTATGGTGGCCCGTGGCGATTTGGGTGTGGAGGTGCCGGCACAAGAGGTTCCACTGATTCAGAAACAACTGGTATTGAGTGCCAAAAAGGGTAGAATCCCCGTGATCATAGCCACCCAGATGATGGAAACCATGATTACCAGTTTAACACCTACCCGCGCCGAAGTAAACGATGTGGCCAACTCAGTTATGGACGGTGCCGATGCCGTAATGCTTTCTGGAGAAACATCGGTAGGCAACTATCCTGTCCAAGTAATTGAGAAAATGTCGAGCATTGTCACGAGCGTAGAAGGGTCCAATTTGATCAAAGTGCCTCAAAATCCACCACATATCCGTACCAAAAGGTACATCACCAAATCAGTTTGTTATCACGCCGCTTTAATGGCCAACGAGATATCGGCAAAAGCCATATCCACCTTGACCAACAGCGGATATACCGCATTCCAGATTTCGGCATGGCGACCAGCGGCACATATTCTCGTATTTACATCGAACAAAAGGATTTTGACCCAGCTTAATCTTCTCTGGGGCGTTAAAGCTTTTTATTATGATAAGTTCGTTTCCACGGATCAAACCATAGAAGACGTTAACCAAATTGCCTGTAAAAAAGGATTTTTGGAAGTTGGGGACATGTTGGTGAGTTTGGCTGCAATGCCGATCAAGGAAAAGGGAATGGTAAATACCCTACGGGTAACCGAAATCGAGACATGTAATTTCTAGAAAGAAGTTATATACCAAAAATAAAAAGGTGTGCTCTGCAAAGCACACCTTTTTATTTTAGTGGCTTTAGGTGTCACTGTGATGTAAGTATGAACCACTAAATGGGACTAAATAGCGGGTATAGAAGTAATTGATCAATGAAACACGAATACAAAGATTCCAGGTTAGGTGCTATATTAGGGTTTACGGATGATATTAAAAAAGAGGAAAGATATTTTTCCGAAACTTCCAAGACCATAAAATTTTTGTGGAACAGAAATGGCAGTCCCTTGACCATTCAAATTGATGGACTGGACCTGGAACTGTTGCCAAACCAAATTATTACGGTAACCTATCTACAACACGTTTCTTATAGCAAGGCCCAATTGCCTATAACAGGGATTCTTTTTAACCGGGAGTTTTATTGTATTTCTGATCATGATAGCGAGGTTTCCTGTAATGGAATTTTGTTTTTTGGCACTCAGGATATACCGGTAATAACTATTGGCAAAGAACAATTGAACAAGTTCAACCTATTGCACGATATGTTCATCGAAGAATTTTCGACTCCGGACAATATTCAGGGAGATATGCTCCAAATGCTGCTTAAAAGGTTGATAATTATGAGTACGCGATTGGCGAAGGAACAGTTGATCGTAAAAACTTTGGGGAATGACCAAATCGATACCATCAGAAGATTCAATTTTTTGGTGGACATGCATTACAAAACAAAGCGAAAAGTGAGCGAGTATGCCGAACTGTTGCACAAATCTCCCAAAACCCTCTCCAACCTATTCTCGATTTACAACCAAAAGTCCCCCCAACAGATTATTTTGGATAGAATTGCGTTGGAAGCCAAAAGACTTATCAACTTTACCGATAAGCAAAATCAGGAAATAGCGTACGAACTTGGTTTTAACGACCCGGCACACTTTAGTCGTTTCTTTAAAAAAATGACCCAGATGACCCCTTCCGAATACCGAGAAAACCTGCTTTTGGTAGCCTAAGGGAAAAATTGTCAAGCCGTCGGGAAATTGCTCCTAACACCCACCCTCCTTTCCGAAGCATCTTTGCACTGTAATTAAAAAACAGACAAGAGATGAATATCACGGAAAAATCAATTTTTAATCTCATCGAGATTTTTAGAACAACACCAAAAACCGCGGTGCAAACTGTAAGAGCTTCAGAACACTGTGAGCAAAAGTACCATCACGATTTTTACTGTGATGTAGAAAAACCCTTTGTACAGACCTATTAATCCTTTTATAAAATTCATTTTAAAATTTACAATTATGAGCACAATCAATGTACCTAAAAGAGAAGAAGTAAGTACGGCCAATCAGGCCATTTTTGACAACTTGGAGAAAGCAGTAGGCTTTGTTCCGAACCTTTTCGCGACCTATGCCCACTCAGAAAATGCTTTGGGCAATTATTTAGCACTTTCCAATGCGAAGACCTCTTTGAAGGCCAAAGAGAAAGAAGTGGTAAATTTGGCAGTTAGTCAAGTAAACCATTGTATTTACTGTTTGTCCGCTCACACTGCCATTGGTAAAATGAACGGTTTTACCGACGAGCAAATCCTTGAATTAAGAGCGGGCAAGGCATCTTTTGATGAAAAATTGGACGCTTTGGCACGTTTGGCCAAAAATATTACCGAGAACAGAGGTGCAACAGATGCCCAAGTAGTGGATAATTTCTTTGCGGCCGGATGGACCAAAGAAAACTTGATCGACACTATTGTATTGGTAGGCGACAAAACCATATCCAACTATATACACAGTACAACTAAAGTACCTGTAGATTTCCCTGAGGCCCAGCCTTTGGAGACGGTAGGCGCATAATAGCGACTACAACCTAACAAATCCTATTATTTTTAATAGGAGAATGTCACAACGAGCGTAGCCAATATGTTTTGTCCATTGACAGCATAACGTGTTCTTGACTGCGCTCGAACTGACATTTTTTGCTTTTAGATAAGCTCAGTATCCTTAAAAAGCGCTGGGGCAATGCTCCTTGCCATAAAAATGGGCCAATCGTTTTTAAAAAGGTGGCTCTCCGTTACGGCACTTTCGTATAGCATATAAATGCCACCCGAGATTTTTTCGGTTTCCGCCTTGGACAAGTTGGAGATATTGTCGCCAACTATTTCGCCCAAATACAATAGCAGCTCTTTTTTTTGTTGTTGGATTACGGCCAATATGGCCGTTTGGTCCGGAGAAAGTTCTCCAAGTGTATTAATGCCCCAACAACCCTGAAAATCCTCATCCAGATACATATCGCGTAGCAGGTCAAAAATGGCCAGTAGCTTTGGTCGGCCCGTATTCCTTTGCTCAACATAGTTTTTTAACCGAGCAATAAAAGCGTTGTGCCGTTGTTTTAAATACGCCTTGCAAATTTCCTCTTTGGATTTAAAATGACTGTAAAGCGTCGCTTTTGCAATGCCACATTTTGATATGATCTCGTTGATGCCGGTAGAATTGTAACCTTGCGAATAAAAAAGGTTGCCCGCCGAAGTTATGATATGTTCGTGCAATTCGCTTCGCTGCATAGAAAAATGGTGTAATAGTGTTTAAAGTGTGGGCTGTTGGTACAAAGTAATAAAGAAATATTGGGTCGGGCAATTAAACCCCTATCAAGTACACCTTTATACCTATGGACACTAACGGTTAAAAGAACGTATCTTCAAGAAAATTATTTTTCGCCTATAGGTTAATCGCCTAGAATAGTGTTTGTTGGAAACAATTTCCTATCTTGTTGCAACTAGTATTATCAATCAAAACAATTAAAACACTATCAAGATGAAAAAATTACTTCTAGCCTGTTTTATCGGGCTTTTGTCCTTTGCCGTTGGATTTGGCCAAGGATTTCAATTTAAAGCCGATGACATTAACATCGATTACAAAAAGTACACATTGAGCAATGGTCTTACCCTTTTGGTCTATGAGGACCACAAAGCACCTATTGCGGCGGTCAACGTTTGGTATCATGTTGGGTCGAAGAATGAAAAACCAGGAAAAAGTGGTTTTGCCCATTTATTCGAGCACTTAATGTTCAACGGGAGCGAAAATTACAATACCGACTATTTTCAAGCCTTGGAGAGTATCGGGGGAACCGATCTTAACGGAACAACCAATAACGATCGCACCAACTATTTTCAGAATGTACCTGTATCCGCATTAGATCAAGTACTGTTTTTGGAGTCCGATAGAATGGGCCACTTATTGGGAGCTATTGATCAAGCAAAACTCGACGAGCAACGAGGAGTGGTACAGAACGAGAAGCGGCAAGGTGAAAACCAGCCTTACGGTATGCAGTGGGATTATTTGACCAAGGCCATGTACCCTAAAGGTCATCCGTATTCCTGGACGGTTATTGGAGAAATGGAAGATTTGAACGCAGCTTCCTTGGAAGATGTGCAGGAATGGTTTAAATCCTACTATGGCGCGGCCAATGCCGTTGTTGCCGTGGCAGGGGATGTGGATGCCGAGGAAGTGCATCAGAAGGTAATCAAGTATTTTGGGGATATCCCTTCAGGACCCACGGTGGAACGACAAGAGATCAATATTCCCAATAAAATTTTTGATTCTCGTCAGGTATACGAGGATCGTGTTCCCGAAACAAGAGTGCTCTTTGCATGGAATACACCGCCATTTGGTGTTAAGGAGGACCTCCATTTTGATTTGATTTCCGCTATTCTTAGCAATGGGAAGAATTCACGATTGTACCAAAAGTTTATCTATAAGGACCAATCTGCAAGTGCAGCAGTGTCTTTCCAAGCCTCCAGCGAAATTGCGAGCCAGTTTATTACTTGGTTAAACGTAAAGCAGGGTGAAGACCCATCCAAATTGGAGAGGGAACTTGAGGCGGAAATCCAGAGATTTATCGAAGAAGGCCCTACCGCAGAAGAACTCAAAAGAGTTAAAGCAAACTACTTTGCCAACTTTATTAAAGGGTTGGAACGTATAGGAGGTTTTGGGGGTGTATCGGATATTCTTGCTTCCAATCAAACCTATCATGGGGATGCTTCCTACTACAAAACCCAATTGAAATTTGTTGAAGATGCCACTGCGGAAGATTTAAGAAAAACGGCCCAAAAATGGCTTTCCAAAGGAAAACATATTTTGGTCTGTAACCCATTTCCAGAGTACGATATTGTGCAATCGTCCGTGGACAGAAGTAAATTGCCGGAACTTGGTGCGCCGAAAAGTTCAAAATTTCCAGATCTCCAGCGCGCGCAACTTTCCAATGGACTCAATGTGGTACTCGCACAGCGCAAAGGCGTTCCGACCGTGGTAATCAATTTGGTCGCCGATGCCGGTTACAAAACGGATTATTTGGCCAGTCCAGGAACGGCAATGTTGGCCATGAACTTGATGGATGAAGGAACCAAGGACAAAACTTCTTTGGAAATAAACGAACAGCTTCAGTTGTTGGGGGCTTCCTTGAGCACATTTTCCAGTCAGGATGAATCCAATGTTTATATGAGCACCCTTAAACCAAGCTTGGATGCAAGTTTGGACCTGTTTTTGGATGTGGTCCTCAACCCTGTATTTCCAGAGAAGGAATTTGAACGACTTCAAAAAGAACAAATAAACAATATAAAACAAGAAAAATCCCAACCCATAACCATGGCACTTCGTGTAATGAACAAGTACCTTTATGGAGAGGACCACCCATACAGCAGTCCCTATACGGGAACTGGATACGAGGATACCGTTTCAAAATTGACACGGGAAGACGTGGTCGATTTTTACAATACATGGTTTAAGCCCAATAATGCCACCTTGATCGTTACGGGAGATGTAGAGATGGGAGAGCTCAAATCCAAGTTGGAAAAGAAATTGGGCAAATGGAAGAGCGGTAATGTTCCCACAATTGCATTTAATGCGCCAAAAACCAATTCCAAGAATACATTGTATTTAATGAACCGTCCCGAATCCCAACAATCCGTGATCTTGGCCGGTCATCTTACCGAAAAATATGGCGATGTCTCCGAAATCGCTTTGGAGCAAATGGTAAGTATTCTTGGAGGAGATTTTACATCGCGGATCAATATGAATTTAAGGGAGGACAAGCATTGGTCCTACGGCGCCGGAGGATTTGTTATGGGTTCCAAAGAAGCACGGCCGTTTATTGTATATGCTCCGGTTCAAACCGATAAAACGGCAGAGTCCGTTACCGAAATCAGAAAAGAGATCTCTGAGTTTACATCGACCAGACCGGCAACTAGCGAAGAGCTGGAAAAAGTAAAGACCAATCAAGTTTTGAAACTCCCTGGACAGTGGGAAACCAATAGTTCCGTGAACAGCTCGGTAAGAAACTTGGTCAGGTATAATTTACCGGACGATTATTATCAAAAATATGATCAAAACGTGAGAAACCTTTCCGTGGACGATGTTAGAAAGGTGAGCAACCAAGTAGTGCAGCCCGAAAAAGTGAATTGGTTCATGGTTGGTGATAGAGCTGAGATCATTACAAAATTGGATGAACTCGGTTTTGATAACATCATAGAAATAGACGCCGATGGCAACCCCATAAAGCCTGCAGTAAAGCCAATGGAAACCGATATAAAAAACTAAATTGTAGAGGGCTGTCCAAGAAGCTTTTTATGTCAACCTGAACTTGTTTCAGGTTCTCATAATCCTTTTAGAATTTCATGATGAGATTCCGAAACTAGTTCGGAATGACGGACAACTAAAAAGTATTTTTAAACAACTTCTCCTTTTTAAAAATCAAATTTGAGTTGAACAAGCACGGATTCTTTTTCCGTGCTTTGTTTTTCTTTTTCCGTGTTGAGGTTGGCGAGTGAAATACCCAGTAACCGAACGGAGTTTTCCAAAGGAGACTGGTACAAAAGTTCCTTGGCGGTATCCAGGATCAAATCTTTGCTGCCAATATAGTAGGGCAGTGTTTTGCTGCGTGTTTGCAGGGTAAAGTCGCTGTACTTAATTTTTAAAGTAATTGTTTTTCCGGCTATTTTGGATTTTTGTAGCCTTCTTACCAGCTCAGCGGCAATATTCTCTAATTTTTCCAGCATAAAAATCTCACTGCTTAAATTTTCAAAAAAAGTACGTTCGGCACCTACCGACTTTGGAGTTCGATGTGGTTTTACACTGCTTAAATGAATGCCCCGGACCACTTTGTAATAATGCGCTCCACTTTTTCCGAAGTGCTGCTCTAAAAACTCTAACGATTTTGATTTTAGGTCAGATCCAGTAAAAATGCCAAGGCGGTACATTTTTTCGGCGGTAACTTTGCCCACTCCATAGAATTTACGAATATCCAAGTTTTCCAAGAATTCGATTACTTCCTCCGGATTCACTGTTTTTTGTCCATTGGGTTTGTTGTAATCGCTTGCCACTTTGGCGATAAATTTGTTTATGGATATTCCGGCCGATGCTGTTAAACCAGTTTTGTCAAGAATTTTTTGGCGTATTTCTTTGGCGATCAAAGTGGCAGAGGGATTTCCCTTTTTGTTCTCTGTTACGTCCAGATAGGCCTCGTCCAGCGACAGGGGTTCCACCAAGTCGGTATATTCAAAAAAAATACTGCGGATCTGCATGGAAACTTCCTTGTAGCGATCAAAACGGGGCTTTACAAAAATGAGGTTGGGGCAATTTCTGCGGGCAATGGCACCGGCCATGGCACTACGCACCCCAAATTTACGGGCTTCGTAGCTTGCAGCCGAAACTACTCCTCGTTTGGACCCTCCGCCCACGGCAATAGGCTTCCCCTTGAGTTCAGGGTTATCATGCTGTTCAACGGAAGCATAAAATGCATCCATATCCACATGAATTATTTTTCTTAGGGGAAAATTAAAGTCCATTTTCAAATTTAGGGTATATTTAGTTTGATGGAACATTTGGAAATAGAACGAAAATTTTTAGTAAAGTCGGATGGGTATAAACAGAAAGCTATCTCCCAAAACCGGATTGTACAGGGCTTTTTGAATACGGATCCGGATAGAACTGTTAGGGTTCGAATAAAAGGAGAAAAAGGTTTTTTGACCGTTAAAGGAGCCAGCAACGCATCGGGAACCACCCGTTTTGAATGGGAAACAGAAATCTCTGTATCCGAAGCTACAAATCTAATAGACCTGTGCGAATCTGGGATTTTGGAAAAAATAAGGTTCGAAGTGCCTTTTGGTGATCAAATATTTGAAGTTGACGAGTTTTTGGGCGAGAACAAGGGCCTTGTATTGGCAGAAGTGGAACTTAAGCACGAAGAGGAACGTTTTGAAAGACCGGAATGGTTAGGAGAGGAAGTCACAGGTAGAATCAAGTATTATAATTCACAACTAAGCAAAAAACCGTATAAGGTGTGGTAGCAAAACCTAGGAAATCCACTGTAATTATAAATCTACTGATCATAATCAGTGGTGTTATGGCCATGGTTATGGAATATTCGGAATATCTATCGGTATATCGATTGTTAAAGCCGCTTACTACGATTTTGGTGATAGCATTACTGGTCTGTATTTCAAAAGCAAACTGGTCCATATTTAGAAAAATTGTTGTTCTAGCTATGTCCTTTTGCTTGTTGGGCGATATAGTCTTACTATTTCCGGAATACTTTGTGTTCGGCCTTGCCTCTTTTTTGGTGGCACACCTGCTATTTATTTGGGGATTTGTACATATAAATGGATTTCAGCGCAATTTGAGTTCGTTAGTACTGTTTTTAGGCACTGGGGGGCTAATTTTTTATTGGCTGTGGCCGGGACTTGGCGATTTTTTGGTTCCGGTCGCGATTTATATTTTGGTAATCTGCACTATGGCATGGCAGGGAATAGGTCTTTATTTAAAACATAAGCGGAAGGAATTTGGTTGGATCGCAGTAGCGGTACTATGTTTTATGTTCTCCGATACCATGATCGCCATCTCCAAGTTCAAGACAGCCTTTGCTTATTCGGGAATCGTTGTGCTCAGTAGCTATTGGCTAAGTATTGGTCTGATTGCAAATGCTGCCAGAAGCCTCGTTTTAAGACCGTCAGAATAATTGGCTCGTTGCCAATTGAACTTAAGCAGCTTTTTCTGTTGTTGGATTTAGTTTATGGTTGATAGTTTTTTGCTCTGACCACTTTTTTTTGTTGATTACACTGATCAAAGGAAAAGTGAATCCAACGCCTAAAAATAAAGCGGCCATCAAAAATATATTAAACGGATTTACAAAGAAGGATCCACTGTTCAATGTTGCAAGAATCAACATGGTGGAAAGTGGGAACGAAAGAGCTAGAATGGTTACCCCAAAATCACTATTGAAAGTTTTGCTTTTTGTTTTTTTATCCATCTCCATTCCATCGACAGTTGCAATATGGGCATAGGGCCAAAAACTACAGGCACTAAGACCAAAGGCCAATGTTAACAAGATTTCGTTTTGCGCGTTAATCCCTGTTATGGCCACAAAAAGTCCAGAAATCAACAATACCAATCCTGCCCGGGCGCACAATAAGGAAAATATTTGAAAAAACTGTTTTCTCTTGATCTTTACCGCCAAACCTATAAACAATAATACCAAAGGAGTCATGATCAAACTGAGTTTTTCGAGTGTTTCACTCATAAAAAACGGAAGCGAGTCCATAGTTAGACCAAAGACCAGTAATACCAAAGCAGCACCGATAAATATATTGACCGGTTCGGAAACCATTGCTTTGATCAAGGGCATTAATCGGGTTCCGCCATTTTTTTCTTTGCTGGATTGTTGGCCATAATGCCAGTTCATAGCAACGAGATATAAAAAAAAGAGCACAAAAATCTTATTGCCCAGATCGGACATCGCCGCTTTTGCCAAATAGGATTCTCCCAAAAATTCCACAATAAAGGGAAAAGCGGACAAACCAGGTGCCAATGAGGGAATCAGTAACTTAGCTGTTCTATACTCCGAAGTTCCTTTGCCAATGCCCAATGGGGGTAAAATAACGGACATGGAAAAGAACAGCAAAACGTTAAGGCCAAGGGCCAATAAGGGCAATATTAAAAGCGGCAGTTCCACCCTGACTCCCAACAACGCAATAAATATGGTTGCCGGCAGTGCAAGGTTTAGAATCACTTTTTTTATTCCAGTAATTTCTTCTTTGGATTTAAATTTAGCTTTGAGCAAGATTCCAATAAAGATGAAAAAAAGGAATACTATGGTTTTTTGAATTCCAATATCCACTATACCAACACTTTATTGAGTGCACTGGTGAAAGTTTTCATTTCTTCCATGGTGCCCATACTTACTCGGCACCAGTTTTGATCCATAAATTGAAATGCTCGAACGCCCACCTTTAACTCGGTCATTTGTTCAAGGAACGGTTTGCCCTCCATTTGAATAGGAAAAATTATGAAACTAGTGGAAGAAGGCACATAAGAATCTATTCCCAATTGTTTTAGACTTGAGTACACATACTCCCTGCATTCGGCATTTAGGGTTCGTGATTTATCTATAAAATCCGCATCATCCATGGCAGCAATCGCCCCATATACGGAGGGCAGCGTAATTCCCATTCCGCCTCGGGTTATCTTTTTCAACCTGTCCAAGGTTTCTTCAAGAGCTACGATATAGCCTACCCGAAGTCCTGCCATACCATGTATTTTGGAAAATGTCCTTGCGATTATAACATTTTTTCCTTGGTTTATTAAGGACACCATACTTTTTTTGGCACCATCTTCCAAGAACCATAAATAGGCTTCATCTACAAAAATGGGTACTTTTTCCGATACGCGTGAACAAAAGTCAACCAACTCTTCATGATCGGTCATAGAACCGGTGGGGTTGTTCGGGTTACAGATATAGACCAGTTTTGTTTGGTCGTCGATAGCTTCTTCCATTGCTTTGAGGTCGTGGGACCAATCCTCTTTTAGTGGAACAGGTTTCCAAGTTGCTCCCACGGATTCGGCCACTCTGATCAAGGACATATAAGAAGGATCGGCGGAAACAACATTGCCACCATCTTTAAAAAAAACCATGGCAGTCTTTTCCAAAAGGTCGGACGACCCTGGCCCCATCATAATGTTTTTGCTCTCAACTTTTTCAAAGTCCGCTATTTTGTCGACCAACTGAAATAGTTCTTTCCAAGCATATCTGTTACCGCCGGAAACGGAGTTTTTAAATGCCTCCATGGCCATTGGAGATGGCCCGTATGGATTTTCGTTTGCATTTAACTTTGCAGCCAATTCTGGCATTAAATCTTCAGGTTTTGGTAAATATTCTTTAAAGAACGGACTATATATTGCGTTTCCTTCGGCATCCAAGGTCAATGGAGCTTTAGGAGTTTCGGCCAATCCCATATATGGCAAAGCCATTGCCCCACCTGCTGTGAGAACGCTTTTTCTTATCCAATCGCGTCTGTTGATGTTAGTTGTAGTTCCCATTGGTTATTTAGTTTTTAGAAGAAATTAAAATTATATGATCAATTCACTAAAATCAACGATAAAAACACAAAAAACAGGGGTTTAAAGAGGTGTTATCTCAATAAATAAGCTTAAAATTTAAAAAAAGAGCAATATTATTGCCGTTAAACAGGGCATTTTTGAAGATAATTCAACGTAAGAATACCTCGCAAGTTGTTTATGATAATGTGGTCCAGAAGTTCTTTGATGCTAAACTCGTTGAAGAGATTTTCTTTGGAATAAACAATGTCTTCCATGCGGGACAGAAATAATGTACAAACCAGTTCTAGATTGACATTAGGCCTTATTTGTTCCAATATTTGAGCCTTTTGCAAAAGAGGATGTACCATGTTCCAAACAATCTCTTTTTTAAGCTCAATATACTTTTGATAGGCTTCGGGATAGTATTTGTTCAGGCCTCTTAAAAAAGAAGGGTTGAGGTTTTGATATACCATCAACCCTTTTTTGTATATGTAGATTATAGTGGTAAGGGGCTCTTCCTTATTCGGGTTTTCTGATATGTATTTTTCAATGTCTGTACGGATATCATTCAAAAAATACGCTAAGCTTTCAGAGACCAGCTTTTCCTTACTGCTAAAATGCTTGTAGAGTGTTTTTTTTGAAATTCCTAGCTCGGAGGCCAATTCATCCATAGAGAATCGTTTGCTCCCAAATCGGGTAAAGTTCTCGATAGCGTGGGCCAATATTTCGATTTTATCACTCAAAATAAACTATTTCCAGCCTCCGCCCAGTGCCCTGTACAATTCCACAATAGCACTTAACTGTGCATATTGTGAATCAACATAGTTGAGTTCGGAGTTCAATGCATTTTGTCTTGCGGTCAACACTTCTAAATAATTGGCCAAACCATTGTTCAACAATTCTTCGGAATAAGTTTCGGCCGTTGCGTATGCTTCGAGTTCTTTGGCCCGTGCCTCCAACTTTTGGCTTTCCGCATTATAGGTATATAGGGCATCACTGACCTCTCTTCCGGCCGTTAACAGGGCTTGTTTGTAAGCAAGCAAAGCTTGTTCTTGTTGTGCTTTGGCCACTTCCATTTGGGTACGTAGTTTTCTGCCATTAAAGATCGGCTGGGTCAACGAGCCTACAAGATTTGAAAATAGCGAACTGGCATCCAACCAATTATCAAACTCCAAACTCTGAAAACCACCGGTAGCGGATAGGCTTAACGAAGGATAAAGACTGCTCTTGGCTACATTGGTAAGTTCAAAAGCATTGATAAGACCGTATTCCGCCTGCATCACATCTGGTCGATTGGCAAGTAACAGGTATGGGACCCCGGTACTTAGATCTGTATCGATGGATTGATTGTCCAAATTGCCTCTTTCAATTTTTTGCGGTCCTTCGCCCAAAAGAATGCTAAAAGCATTTTCCAACAATTTAATGTTGTTCTCCAAGTCGATCACAATGATCTCGGTGGTGTGTACTTGAGCTTTGGTTTGCTTTACGGCGACTTCCGTAACCTGTCCTGCATCTTTTAGGGCCATGGTGGTCTCCAGGCTCTTTTTTCGGGCGTCCAAAGTCTGTTTGGCCACTTCCAATTGTTTGTCCAAGGCCATAAGTTGGAAATACGTGGTCGCAATTCCCGCAATCAAATTGGTCTTTACAGCTTGGTGGGCAGAAACACTTTGTAAGTAAGATGCCCCGGCAGCCCGTTTGTTACTTCTGATCTTACCCCAAACATCGGCCTCCCAAGAAAGGGTACCCGAGAGTTCGTACTGCTCCAGAGGTCTGGTAAAAAAACTTCCAAACTGACTGTTCTCGGAGTTTTTTGTCCTAGTAAAGCTTGTTGTGCCGGACAGGGTCGGGTAATAACCGGCCTTGCCCTGTTTTACATAAGCTTCTGCGGCCACAACATTTTGAAGCGCAATTCGGATATCAAGATTATTTTCCAATCCTTGCTCAATATAAGCCGCAAGCTGTTTGTCCTTGAACAGATCTCTCCAAGAAACATCTGCCATTGAGATGCTATCCTGTGGCAAATTGTCGGTCCTGTAAAGACTTTCGGTCTCAAGTTCTGGTCTACTGTAGTTTTTTGCCACAAAACAAGATTGCAATAGCAGAGGTACTGCAAGTAGCAAAAACAATTTATATGAAGGTTTAATTTTCATGGATTATAATCTTTGTTGGTTCAAAGGATGATTAGGCATTGTTCTGATTTTGAGATGCTTCGGGCTTGCCTGAAAAACGCTCCTGTATGGCTTGGAATATTACAAACAGGACAGGAATCACAAATACACCCAGAATGGTTCCCACAAGCATGCCACCTACAGCACTTACACCGATTGAACGGTTTCCGATGGCACCAATTCCTGAAGATAGTGCCAATGGCAAAAGACCAAAGATGAATGCAAAGGAGGTCATTAAGATTGGACGTAACCTTGCTCTGGCCCCTTCGGCGGCGGCATCATAAAGCGATAATCCCGACTTTCTTCTTTGCAGGGCAAATTCTACGATCAAAATGGCATTTTTAGCCAAGAGACCTATGAGCATGATCAGTGCAATCTGGAAATAAATATTGTTTTCCAAACCGGCCAAATTCACAAATAAAATGGCTCCTGCAATACCAAATGGCAACGATAGCAATATGGAAAGCGGCAAAATATAACTTTCGTACTGAGCACTCAATAAGAAGTACACGAACACCAAGCTCAAAATAAAAATGATTATGGTCTGGCTGCCCGCACTGTTCTCCTCTTTGGTAAGGCCGGAATACTCGAAAGTATAGTTGTTGGGCAATACTTGTGCGGCAACTTCTTCAATTGCGGTAATCGCATCACCGGTACTGTAACCAGGGTTCATGGCACCATTGACTTTAACCGAGTTCAAAAGGTTGAACCTGCTTACAATCTCGGGGCCGTATATTTTCTTTAAGGAAACAAATTGAGATACGGGAACAGATTCACCGTTTGCATTGCTGACAAATATGTGGTTAAGGCTCTTTTCGTCCGCCCTGTCTTCCGGCCTGGCCTGAATCATTACTCGATACTGTTTACCGAACTTATTAAAGTCTGTGGTGTACAGTCCCCCATAATAGCCTTGCATTGCATTGAATATATCGGTAACGGCCAAACCTGCCAACTTGGTTTTTTCTACGTCCACCTGTAACTCATACTGAGGAAAATTTGGGTTGAACGAAGTAATGGCATACTGGACTTCCGGTCTTGCATTCAAGGCAGCTAAAAACTCGTTGGTAGTTTTACCTATGGATTGCCAATCTTCTGCATCGGTGTTCTGTAAGTTTAGTTCAAAACCGGCCGAGTTACCGAATCCCCTTACCGCTGGCGGGGTAAAGAAGAAAATACGAGCATCTTTTAATCCTGCTGTTTTTGCAAATAATTGCCCAATGGTAGCCTCAACGGTTTGTGAAGGTTCTGTTCTGTTTTCCCAATCTTGTAATCGAATTACGGAGAATCCGTAGGAACCACCGTTAACACTGTTTAGGATACTAAAACCGGTTATGTTCATACGGGCTTTAATAATTCCCATGGATTCGTATATGGAATCCAGTTTCTTAACGGTTTTTTGGGTTTCCTCCAAAGTTGTTCCGGGCGGCATGGTAACATCTGCAAAGATGATTCCTTTGTCCTCGTTGGGGATAAACCCGGAAGGCGTGGTTCTGAAGAGGAAAAAAACAACTATACCTGTGCCTACTAAAAGAGCCAAGGTTACCCACTTTCTTTTGACCAACGTACCAATGGTGTTGGTATACTTATTGGTCATTGCCGTAAAACCAATATTGAAAGCTTTGAAGAAACGGGCAATTAAGTTTGATTTTTTACCTTTTTCATGCTCGTGCGGTTTTAAAAACAGGGCCGCTAGTGCAGGACTCAGTGTTAAGGCGTTTATGGCAGAAATTAAAATGGCAACGGCCAATGTAATACCGAACTGTTGATAAAACACACCGGAAGACCCACCTATAAAGGATACCGGGATAAATACGGCGGACATTACCAAGGTGATGGAGATAATGGCCCCGGAAATCTCGGACATAGCCGTTTTGGTGGCCACTTTTGCATTTTGTGCACCTTCTTCCATTTTGGCGTGTACCGCCTCCACCACTACAATGGCATCATCCACCACAATACCAATGGCTAGGATCATGGCAAACAGAGTAAGCATGTTTATGGAGTACCCGAACAACTGTAGAAAGAAAAAGGTACCTACAATGGCCACGGGAACGGCGATCGCAGGAATTAATGTCGATCTAAAGTCCTGAAGGAACAGGAACACCACAATAAACACTAAAATAAATGCTTCTACCAAGGTTTGCACTACATGGTCTATGGAAGCATCAAGGAAGTCTTTTGAATTGAACGGGATAACATAATCCAAGCCTTTTGGGAAGTTAGCTTTTGATTCTTCCAGAATAGCCTCGATGTTTTCAATGATCTCGTTGGCGTTGGATCCCGAAGTTTGGAAAATACCCACTGCAGTTCCGGGGTTGCCCATACCTTCGTTCTTGGTTCCGTAATTAAAAGCGCCAAGTTCTATTTCAGCTACATCCTTCAGACGTAAAAACTGGCCATTTTCCTCGGCTCTTATAATTATGTTCTCATATTCTGCTTCTTCTGCTAACCGTCCTTTGTATTTTAGGACATACTCATATACACCGTCGGCATTTTCGCCGATCTTACCGGTAGCCGCCTCAAGGTTCTGCTCTCGCAAAGCCGCTTGAATGTCGGATGGCATCAGGTTAAATGCGGACATCTTTTCTGGGTCCAACCAAATACGCATGGAGTAATCCTTGGAACCGAACACGGTAACATTTCCAACCCCTTCAATACGTTGAAGTTTGGGAACTATATTTATTCTTGCGTAGTTCTCTACAAAGGTTGCATCGTAATTTTCGTTCTCCGAGAATAAAGAGAAGAACATAAGGGCACTGGTCTGTGACTTTTGGGTAATTACCCCTGTTTGTACCACAGCCTGTGGCAGTACACTATTGGCTCGGGCCACTCGGTTCTGCACGTTTACCGCGGCAATATCGGGGTTTGTGCCCAACTTAAAGAATACATTGATTGTGGCGTTACCGTCGTTACTGGCATTGGAGGTCATGTAGAGCATGTCTTCCACACCGTTGATTTGTTCCTCCAAAGGAACCACCACACTTTTGAGCACGGTTTCCGCATTGGCACCGGTGTAGGTACTTGTTACCTGAACGGTCGGCGGAGCAATTTCTGGATATTCTTCTACCGCTAGGCTACTTAAACCTAAAAGACCGAGAATAACAATGATTATCGAAATCACCGTGGAGAGCACGGGCCGATCTATAAATCTTTGAAACATGGGTTATCTTTTACTTATGTGATGTGTTATTTAATTGGATTTATGGATTGTCCTTCCCTAAGTTTGGAAACACCTTCTACAACAATCGTGTTTCCGGGTTGTACACCTTGGGATACCAAATACTCCGAATCGGTCTGATCAATAATGTTGATTTTTTGTGATTTTACAGTGTTGTCATCTTGAAGTATATAGACCAATTTGTTCCCTTGTATATCTACTGTGGCCATTTTGGGGACAACCATAACATCTTTTTGAGGAGAAGGTACCTTGATGGTTCCCGTACTTCCGGAACTCAATAAAAAGTTGGGATTGTTAAAATCTGCTCTTAGGGTAACACTTCCTGTAGTTGGATTGATGATATTGTTCACCATGGCAATCTTCCCTTTATGTGGATATGTTTCACCATTGATCATTACCAATTCCACCTCTGGAGAATTCTCCGAAGAAACCGAAGCACCACCTTTGGTCATTTTGCTCTTCATCTCCAAAAGTTGCTTTTCTGTCATGGAGAAATAAGCGCGTACCGTACTTATATCCGATACTACCGTTAATGGTTGTCCCATTGAACTGCTTACCAAGGCGCCCACTTTGTATGGAATCTCCCCAATATAACCGTTAACGGGACTAACAATATTGGAGTACCCAATGTTGGCTGCAATACTGCTATAGGTACTTTTTGCTTGTTCCAATTGAGCCTTGGCCGTTTTTAGTTGAACTTCGCTTATAATGTTCTTTTCAACCAACGGAACTAGCTTGTCCACTTCTACTTGGGCGACATTTACTGCTGCTTTGGCGGCTTGGGCATCTTGAGAAAGCGTCTGGGTTTCCAGTTTAAAAAGTAACTGGCCTTTTTTAACTTGTTGACCTTCTTCAACATAGATTTTTTGGACAAAACCGGAGACCTTTGGCCAAATTTCAACGTTTTGTTCCCCTTCTATATTGGTAGAGTAGGAGTTGTACAAGGTAATGTCCTGTTTCTTTAGGGTATTTACTTTTAGTGATGGCGCTTGAGGAGCAGTGGCTTGTTGCTCATTTTTACCACCACAGGAAGCAATAAAAGCAAGACTAATGGCAGATAGGCCTAATGCAATTTTTTTCATGTTTATTATTGTTGGGGTTGTTTAATTGTGATTATGATTTTCTAATTCTTTAAGTACTTGAAGGGTGTTGCTCAGTAATTCTTCACTTTGCTTAATAAATGAGTGATAGATCTCTGCCCGTTCTTTATTGGTCTCATACCTTTCGGGATTATAAGTTTGATTATAGTTTCTGATTTTCGTTATAATTCGGTTTTCTGTCTCAATACGTTTTAATTTTTCTTCCAATTTGTTTAGGTAGAAAGTGTTGGCCGCTGAGGTCTTAAAATATCTTTTCCTGTCTCCCGGTTTGGTGAAGTAGGTGATCAATCCCAATTTTAGTAGGAGATTAATTGCGGTAGATATGGAGCTTTTACTTGCACATCGGTTAATTTGGCATTCTTCAAAACTGAGCCCATTACGGTTGGTGACCACAAGCATTGCATATAGTCTTGCAGCCAATGGCGGAATATCGTGTTGGTTTTCCAAATGGATTCCAAGTTCCTCGATCAGTTCTTTTTTTTGCTCTTCTCTGGACATTATTTTTAAAATTGAAGCGCAAAATTAGTGTTGGTTCGGTAATTACCGAACTAATAAGAACTAAAAGTTTGTTAAAAGATGGAAATGGAGGAAAACGCGAGGTCAATCTTTTGATAAAACCCCTTCTGATTGTATTACGGGGATGGTACTGAGATTTTTTTCTGTAACCGTATGTTTTGGAAATAAAAATCGTTTTTCAAAGAGTTTGTTCTCGGCAAAAAAAGTTACAAAGAACTCATTGTTTAGTGCAAGGACATCTTCTTGCAATACTTCTACTTTTTTAAAGCTGCCCGGTTCCAGTGTTCCAATACCATGTCGTATGGTGGACGTTCTGGTATCTCCATCAAACCCTTTGGAAACCACAATGGCCATTTCGATGGTATCCGACCTGTTGTTTATTAAATAGGCGTTCCAATCTTTGGATAGAAATTCTTCGTTCCATTCATGTACTATGGCCACGTGTACGTCGGTGGCAATCGGAATTTCAATATCCTTTTTCATAAAAATTATGATCTAAAGGGCGCTCTTAAACTGCTCCAAGAAACGTACATCGTTTTCACTGAGCAATCTAATGTCTGAAATCTGATGCAACAAAAGAGCAATCCGATCTATTCCCATTCCAAAGGCAAAGCCTGAATACACTTCTGGGTCTATTCCACAATTTTTGAGCACATTGGGGTCCACCATGCCACAGCCCATAATCTCCAGCCATCCGGTACCTTTGGTCATACGGTAATCGGTTTCGGTTTCCAGCCCCCAATATACATCTACCTCGGCACTGGGCTCGGTAAATGGAAAATAAGATGGGCGAAGTCTTATTTTTGACTTCCCAAACATTTCTGACGTAAAATATTGCAACGTTTGCTTTAAATCTGCGAAAGACACATTTTTATCTACGTACAAACCTTCCACTTGGTGAAAAAAACAATGTGAGCGGGCAGAAATTGCCTCGTTTCGGTACACTCTCCCGGGCGAAATAGTTCTAATAGGAGGCTGATTGGCTTCCATGTACCTTACTTGTACCGATGAGGTGTGGGTACGCAGTAGGATGTCGGGGTCGGTCTGGATAAAAAATGTATCCTGCATATCCCGTGCCGGATGGTATTCCGGTAGGTTCAGCGCTGTAAAGTTGTGCCAATCATCCTCGATTTCAGGACCTTCGGATACATTGAAACCGATTCTTGAGAAAATATCTATGATCTGGTTCTTTACAATGGATATAGGGTGGCGTGCACCTAGCGATACAGGTTCGCCAGGGCGTGTTAGGTCCCCATATTTCCCAGCTACTTCAGCCTGGCTTTCCAATGCTTCCTTGAGTTCGTTCACTTTATTGGTAGCGGCACTCTTTAATTGATTGATCACCTTGCCAAAATCCTTTTTTTGATCGTTTGGCACGTTTTTAAATTCCGAAAAGAAACTGTTCAACAGTCCTTTTTTTCCCAAGTATTTGATTCGGAATGCTTCAATTTCATCTGTAGAGGTCGAAGTGAACTTTTCTACTTCGGCAATATGTTCCTTTATGGTCTCAATCATGATTGATTACGCTATTGGCGGACAAATTTAGCAAATTGTCCTAGAATATATGGGTTATGCGATAATATCTACTGTTCCGAGAACCGGATTTCACTGTAAATAGTGTTCATCCCAAAAAATATTATATGGTAAAAAGTAAATATTGGGGCGGAAAATAGTTTTTGGCAATGTTTGTTCGTTTTTATTCCTTCGTGTTTAGATGTGTATCTACCCATGCCAAACACGACTTTAAATTGCTAAAAACGTTGTTTTCCGGAATCAGGTCAGGAATAATGTCTATTCGTTCGAGCATATACCTTGGCTGTTCCAAAATATTGACCAAAAGTATTGTTGCACCCTTTCGTTTTAGATCTTGCAACACATCTTCCATTGCATAGAGCCCTGTTTGGTCCATATACTGCATTCTGCCCATTCTAATTATTACAATGGAAGCAGAATCTGGAATTTGGGAGGCAAGTTGTTGAAACTCGTTGGTCGAACCAAAGAACAAAGGTCCGTTTATGTGTTTTATAAATACTTTGTCCAGGATTTTTTTTGGCACATTTTTTTCATCTGACCATGCTTCTTCCCGAAGAGCCTTTACTTTGGAATGCTTAGCGGTCAGGTCTCCGATTTTTTTCATGAACATTAGCGAAGCTATAACAAGACCAATACCAACGGCATATACCAAGTTCCAAACCGAAGAAAGTACCAATACCACTAACATAATAATCACTTCCGAGCTTAATTTTAGTGGTCCAAGTTTAATGTCTTTGGGCAGATGTGGAATGGCTTTTAATCCCCGATAATCCATAACACCGATACCTACTGTGACCAATATACCGGCCAACACGGCTGCAGGTATTTGCGAAGCTACTGGTCCTAGGGCTAGCAGAATAACCAATAATAAAATGCCAGCGACCATACCGGAGAGCTTTGTTTTTCCACCAGAATTTATGTTCACAACGGTTCTGATGGTTGCACCAGCTCCAGGGATTCCTCCAAAAATGGCAGCAATACTGTTTCCGATACCCTGGCCTACCAATTCTTGGTTGGGTTTATGCTTGGTCTGGGTCATATTGTCGGCAACCACGGAGGTTAAAAGGGAATCAATGGCACCAAGCAGTGCCAGTGTAAGTGCCGTAAAAATGTAGGGGCTTACCGAATCAAATTGAAACGACGTAAAAATATCCAGATTTGGTACGGGCAAGCCACTGGGAATTTGTTCTATGGGCCTGTAGTTCCAACCAAAACCATATGCAACCCCGGAAACAGCTATCAAAGCCACCAAAGTACTCGGAATTGCGGTTGTAATTTTTTTGAACCCATAAATTATAAAAATGGTCGCCAACGCCAAAGCAAGCTCCAACCAATTGATGTTGTTGATTGCCCTGGGCAGTACCTTAAAAGTTCCAAGAACGCCCGAGGCATCTTTGGATGCCAAAGTACTGGCTTCTTTCAACATATCATCATGGGTGATCTTTTCGGCCCTTTTAATGGTTTCCGTGAAATTTTCCAATACCAAAATTCCTTCTCCGGCTTCTTCTTTTAGAATGTTTTCCAAGATTTTTTCTTCGGCTTCTGGCATAAATTGGTTTACATAGTCCGAGTCTTCTTTTGGATAATACCCAACAGCTGGTAATATCTGGGTAACTAGTATTATTACACCAATTGCGGTCATAAACCCGGAAACCACGGGATATGGAATGTATTTTATATACTTTCCGAGCCCAACAAGACCTAAACCAATTTGCATAAGGCCTGCCAAAAGAAACACAGTAAGAATGGCCGGGAGTGCTTTGCCCACATCTCCATCGTTTACGGCAATAATACCAGCAATAACTACCATGCTAACCGCTGTCATGGGTGCGGTAGGGCCGGAGATTTGGGTGTTTGTACCACCAAAAAGTGCGGCAAAAAAGCTAATAAAAATGGCACCGTACAGACCAGCGCTCGGCCCAAGACCGGAACTTACACCAAAGGCCAGTGCCAAGGGAAGCGCTACAATGCCCGCTGTAATTCCACCGAATAAATCTCCTCTAAAGTGTTTGAACATGGTATGGCTGTTGTTTTTGGTAATTGAATATAGAAATATTTATATTTAAAAAATGCCAGCAGGTAACCCTACTGGCATTGCTTACGTAAAGTTAATGTGAATTTATAAAAAAGTCACTTTACCATCGGATATGTCGTACATGGCACCGACCAGGGCTATTTCACCCGCTTCCTCCATTTCCTTGAGCACTTCGCTCTGTTTTCGGATGTTGTCCAAGGTCATTTCCACATTTTTAACCGCGACAGCATCAACAAATTCCAAGTTTTTGGAGTTTCTCATGCTTTCATCTTTTGGCTCGGATACAGCTTCTACTGCAGGCTCAATCTTGTTTATCAAAGCAGTTAGGTTACCTAGGCGAGCATGGTCACAAGCTCCCTTAACAGCACCACAGCTTGTGTGGCCTAGTACTACAATAGCTTTTGTGCCGGCCAACTTACAGGCAAACTCCATACTCCCCAAAATGTCTTCGTTCACAAAGTTCCCGGCAATTCTTATGCTGAAAATGTCACCAAGACCTTGATCGAACACAAGCTCTGCAGAAACTCGGGAATCGATACAACTTAAAATGGTCGCAAAAGGAAATTGCCCATCCTTGGTATCGTTCACTTGTTCCAAAAGGTTTCTGTTCGCTTTTAAGTTTTGTTGAAACCGCTCATTGCCTTCCTTTAAAAAATCGATGGCTTTTTTAGGGGTCATCGTCGACTGTGTTTCTTTTGTGTGTGCTTTCATAAGTATATTTTATGCCGATTTTTTCGGTCTTAGATTAAAGAATTCGATATAGCTCTCCGGATTTTCGACTTCACCTCTTTCAGAAATTATTTTGATGTCGATGTTTCTATTTTTGGCCTTGCTGGAAAAATCCTCTAAAATTTCCACGATATCATTATCAAGATAGCGTGTTTTTCTTACGTCCAATTCCAGGTACGAATTTTCTGGAAGGCTATCCAACTCTTTTAGAATGGCCCCTTTGTTGAAAAAGGTTACTTCTTCTGCCAAGGTCATTTTAATTTTGTGGGCACCATTGCTCTTATCCTCTATATGAAGGAAGTGTGAGTTTTGGTAACTCTTGATCAAAACTACCACGATCCCAACCAATAGACCAAGGCTGATTCCTACCAAAAGGTCTGTGAAAACAATACCAACAACGGTTACGATAAATGGAACAAATTGTTTCCAACCTGCTTGGTACATAGTTTTGAACAAGCTCGGTTTTGCAAGTTTGTAACCTACAATAAATAGGATGGCCGCCAAAACGGACAGAGGTATTTTATTGAGAAGGGTCGGGATGATGATGACCGATCCCAAAAGTAAAAAACCATGGATAATGGCAGAAGCTTTTGTTTTACCTCCAGATTGAATATTTGCTGAACTACGCACAATAACTTGTGTTACCGGCAGTCCTCCGACCAAACCGGACAGTGTATTGCCTACTCCTTGGGCCATAAGCTCTCGGTTGGTGGGTGTAGTTCTTTTTAAAGGGTCCAATTTATCTGTGGCCTCCACACAGAGCAAGGTTTCCAAACTGGCCACAAGTGCAATGGTAAACGCTGTAATCCAAACCTCGGTGCTGGTGATCACCGAAAAATTAGGAAAACTAAAGAAACCTAAAAAGGACTCGAAACTATCGGGTACGGGAACACTGACCAAATGTTCTTGAGAGATGCCCCAAGTCTCATTTCCCTGTGTTACCGTAAAATAAATGATTCCAAGGACTACGGCTACCAATGGTCCTTGTACAAGTTCAAAGATTTTTGATTTTTTGGTCAATACTTGGCTCCACAAAATCAATATTGCCAACGAGATAATCGCAATAATGGTAGCACCCGGGCTTATAAAATTCACGGTATTGATGATTTCACTAAAGGTATTTTCACCATCAACTTGAAAAAAGGCAAAATCTCCTTCGGGATCGGCATCGTAACCAAAAAAATGGGGAATCTGTTTTAGAATGATGATGATACCGATACCGGTAAGCATTCCCTTAATTACGGATGATGGAAAATAGTAGGCGATGACCCCAGCTCTCAAGATTCCGAAAAGAAACTGTAGGACACCTCCCAAAACCACGGCAACCAGAAAGTTCTGATAACCCCCCAAAGTGCCAATGGCCGTAAGAACAATTGCAGCCAGTCCTGCTGCCGGGCCACTTACCCCTATTTGTGATCCGCTTAATCCTCCAACAACGATTCCTCCGATAATACCTGCGATGAGACCCGAAAAGAGAGGTGCTCCACTGGCCAGGGCGATACCCAAACATAGGGGTAGTGCCACAAAAAAGACCACTATACTTGCAGGCAAGTCATTTTTTAAATTCTTGAACATAATAATAAGTAAGATTTGTCCGCCACACCGGGATTACTGGATAGGGGACGTTGAAAATTTGATTTGAACGTAAAATTGAGTGTTAAACCAATTTTCGGGGAGGAGGGTCTAGTGTTTCGAGTGTAAACTCTAAAACAGCGAATACATATCCCAAGGCGTTGTTGCTTTTTTCCTGATTTATAGAAGGATCCATAGCAAAAAAGCTTTTGTACAGGAAGTATTTGCTATCAAATGTTTTATTGTTCGATGTGTCGTGGGTGTTGTTTTCCTCTTCGGAAGAACCTAAAATAATGGCCGTACTGTACTCCTTGCCCAAAAGGGGCACAAAGGAAGAGGTCATCAGAATGAAGACCATCAAAAAAGAAGCAAGTGGTAAGGCCAGTATTCGCATAAATACTTATAAGTTTTGCAAATTTACGATAAGACGTAAAGATTTCTGTTAAAATATAACTAAAAATCTTTTAATGGCTTAATGGTGTTATCCATTAACCATCCAGTTTGACCATCTGCAATGCGTATTCTCCTCCAATCATCCAACTCTTCCAAGATGTTTACTTTGGTCCCTTCGTGTAGGGTGAAAATGGCCGCACTGTTGTTGTTTGGTTCGGAAGTTACTTGAACTTCTTTGCTAAAAACAATGGCTGGATCATCATTTTTGTACTGTTGATGGTTGAGGTAAGCCATTAAGATACAAACACTCCCCAATGCTAAAGAAAAAATGCTCGAGATAAAGGCGGCTCTTTTTTGGTTGGCCGGTCGTAAAAAATAATAGGCCATGTACGCCAGAACGAATAAAAAAATAAGTCCAACGGCAATATATGCCCACTGATCGGAAGAGAACATACCGACTATGGCAGTATATATCCGTGAAAGCTCAGTTTTTGGCATTTCTTCTATGGCATCCAAACGCATATTCTGGGCAAACCTAAGATTGTTTTGAATCTCTTTGTTGTTCGGGTCCAAAAGCAGTGCCTTCTCATAAAAGTAAATACTTGGGCCTATGGCATTTAACTTATAGTTGCAATTCCCAAGATTGAAATATACCGAGGACGAATGTTCTCCTTTTTCAAGTATTTTTTTATAATTCTCAATGGCCGAAGAGTATTCGCCATTGTTGTACAGTTCTGTAGCTTCGTTAAAGAGTGCTTCATTTTGGGAAAATCCCAAAGAGCACCAACCAAGACAAATTAAAAGGACTATTTTTTTTGTGCTCATAATTGCTTGTCCAATTTAGATATTACATCGCTCGCCTTTTCGTAATCCTGTTGCATCTGAACATTGGAGAATGGGCTATATCGAGCCATTTCGCAACTTCTCAGCAATTCAATAAACCCAGAAATGTCATTTGTGTCGACATTCTTTTCCGAGAGAATATGGGTTATTTTATCCTTGCTGAATTCCGAGGTCTCTATATGTAACTTTGCTTTTAAATAATTGTGCAGTCCTTTTTCCAGGGCTACATAAAACGCCTCTTTATTGCCAAGCTCCTTTTTTGCGGTGGAAAGATATTTTCTGGCCAATTTGTTGGCTTGCTTGATTTTGTTTCCGATCACATCGCTGGCAATGGCCTCACGTTTCTTAAAAAAGAAAATGGCCATTGGGATCAAGAGTAGGGGTGCCAATAAAAGGATAAAAAACGTATTTGAGCCAAAAAAGCGCTTTTGATCGATGGGCTTTAGGTTGGGATTAATGTTGATGAAATGGAACTGTTCCCCGGTAGGCACAACCAATTGTTTATTCGCGGAAGGTACCGAGACATTATCGGAATTTCCTGTTGGTCCCTCTATTACCTCAATGTTTATTTCTTCCGAGTTGATGGTATTGTACCTTCCCGTCGAAGGATTAAAATAGCTGAAGGAGATACTGGGTATGGGATATTTTCCTCGGAAAGAGGGCACAATAGTGTAATTATTGGCTACTTTACCTTCCATTCCAGTACTGTAGGTACGGATGTTCTCGTCGTATTCTGGATCATAAACTTCCAGGGAGCTAGGCAATTCTGGTTCGGGAAGTTGAAATAATTTTAGGTTACCCTTTCCGGTCACTTCAACTTTTGCCTGCAACGATTCCGAAGCATTCAGTTGTGTTTTGCTCGTAGTTACCGAAAAATCAAATTCACCTACCGCTCCACTAAAATTCTCCGGTTTACCGGCTTCGGGCAATGGTTTTACGTTGATCGTCCTATTGCCTGCGGAGACCGTTTTACTGGTCTGGGTGTAAATCCTGCCCCCGAAAAAATCCCTGCGGTCTGTAGGCACATCAACAAACACTTCCAAGGATAACGGTTCTATGTCCAGCTTTCCGGCTTTTTGTGGATATAGTACCACTCGTTTTAAAACCACGTAGCGGTATGGCTTGCCTTGATATGTTCCATTTTGGGCCGTATGCTTGGTTACCGGGATATCCTGACTCCAAAAATTGTTGTAGGTCGGGTTGTCCAATGGGCGGTAATTGGTAACACTAATGTTTGGACTTACATATAGTTTGTAAAGTACGGTTACGGCTTCGTTGAGATAAGGATTTGCTTTGGATACCTCTGCGACCAAATGAAGGCTCTCATCGGCAACATCATCAACAGTTTTTTGAGAATTCGGCTTGTCCACGGCTGCGGTCACTTCCACGTTTTGTGGAGTCGTCTTGTAAGTTTTCCCCTCAATTTCTATGGTTGCCTGATTAATGGTGAAACTTCCTCTGGCCGTGGGTACTAGGATGTAGGTGTAGGTTTTGGAAAAACTGCGCTTGCCATTAATCCACGAGGAGCTTATGGATTGGGAAGGCCCCATAACTACCTTAAAACCATCAAACTGGGGCGGTTTAAAGTTATCGCCATCCCTGTTCATGGTAAAATCAACTCTTAGGCGTTCGTTTATGCCCAATTCCTCTTTGCTCAAGTTCAGGGTAAACGTAACCTGATCGGAATCTTCCTGAGCATGGGAATATATTCCTGTTAAAAGGAAGAGGCCCAAAATTAA
This sequence comes from Allomuricauda sp. XS_ASV26, assembly GCF_041224615.1. Lineage (NCBI taxonomy): Bacteria > Pseudomonadati > Bacteroidota > Flavobacteriia > Flavobacteriales > Flavobacteriaceae > Allomuricauda > Allomuricauda sp. XS_ASV26. The sequence goes on from NZ_JBGFGK010000033.1 coordinate 609,705, forward strand.
CCCTATGTTGCCCATCAAGGTTTTCATTACCAGTCTTTTTCGTTTTTAATTTTTTTGCCCCGAACTTTTCTTGCTTCCATTTTCTCCTGCACTTTTTTCTCTTCGTTTTGCATGGCCTCTAACAGGTTCTGAATCTGTTGCTTGGAAAGCTGATTGGGTTTTGGTTGTTGTTTTTGGTCTTGTGGCTGGTCCCCTTCGTTGGGCTTTTTCTCCTGTTCTTTTTTCTTATCACCATCGCCCTTTTGATTTTCTTCGGGCTTGTCCTCACCATTTTCACCTTGGTCTCCCTTGTCCTTGTTTTCGTCTTCTTTTTGTTCGCCCTCGTCTTTCTTTTCCTTGTCGCCCCCTTCGTTGTTCTGGTCTTTGTTTTTGTCCTTATCCTCGTTTTCTTGATCTTTTTTGTCTTGATCGTCTTTATTCTGATCGTTCTTTTGCTCGTCCTGCTGTTTTTCGAGCATTTTTTTGGCCAGGGCAAGATTATAACGGGTCTCGTCGTCGGTTGGGTTGCTGCGCAAGGCTTGCTTATAGGCCTCAACGGCTTTTTCGTATTCTTTGTTTTTCATGAACACATTGCCCATATTGTGGAAGGCCTTGTGTTTTTCACTCTTGTCCGCTGCGGCGTCACCGGCTTCTTTGTACCGGCCAAAGGCTTCGCCAAAACTTTCTCGGTTGTAATAGGCATTGCCCAAATTAAATCTAGCGGCCGCGTTTTTATCGCTTTTGGAAATGGCCTTTCTATATTCTGCCTCTGCGGATACAAAGTTGTTGGAAGTTAGCTCTTGGTTGGCCTCGTAGGTGATATTGGTAGAGGCCTGTAGTGCTTTTTCAGCTTCTCTCTGCGCTTTTTCGATATTGTTTTCCTGTGCCTGGATCGCTGTAAAACTTAGCAATAGTCCAAACATTAACGTCATCTTATTCATCATCGTGCTCGTTAAAAAGATTCAGTTTTTTCAACCATTGTGTTTTTCTGTCCAAAACAAAGATGTCCAAAAATAAAAATAAAAAGCCGGCTGCAAGAAACCATTGGAATTGGTCTTTGTATTCTGCAAATTGCTTGGCTTCGAACTCGGTTTTGTCCATCCTGTTCAATTGTTCTTTGATGTATTCCACCGCATTTTCGGTGTTGGAGCCATCAATATAATCACCATTGCCCCTATCGGCAATCTCGATCAGTACGTTTTCGTTTAGTTTGGTAATAACAACCTCCCCTTGGTTATCTTTTTTCAGGCTTTCAACTATGCCATTTCTTTTAATGGGTATAGGTGCTCCTTTTGGTTTGCCCACCCCTATGGTAAAAACACGGATTCCGTTTTGGTTGGCTTGTTCGACCGCATCCAAGGTGGTGTTTTCCGAGTGGTCCTCTCCATCCGACACGATGAACAGCACCCGATTGGTCTGCTGTGAATCATCGTAATAGGTGCTGGCCAGGTCAATTGCGGCGTTTATGGCGGTTCCTTGGGAGGATAACATATCCGTATTCATGCCCTGTAGGAACATTTTTGCAGCACCATAATCTGTAGTAATGGGCAATTGCGGATAGGCTTGTCCGGCGTAGGCGATAATCCCGATACGATCGCTTGCCAATTGATTGATTATTTCTGATACGATACGCTTTGCCTTCTCCAACCGATTTGGGGCAATATCCTCTGCCAACATACTTTTGGATACGTCGATGGCGAAGACGATGTCCACGCCTTCACGTTTTACGGTTTCCAGTTTTGTTCCAATTTTGGGGTTTACCAAGCCCAGAATCAAAAAAGTAAGGCCGGCCAACAAAAATACCAGCTTTACAGCGGATTTAAATGAGGACCGATTAGGGGCCAATCGTTTGAGCAGATTGGTGTTCGCAAATCGTTTTTGGGTCTTTTTTTTCCAGATTTGAAGAAAAAAGAAGGCTAGGACCATAACGGGAATTATGGCCAAGAGATAGAAATAAATTTTTTCGTCAAACTGAATCATTCGTTAAATAAAACTTTTAAAGATGGAGTTGCGCAGCCCCCATTCCAACAACAATAAAATACCGGCCAGAAATATTAGGGGCCTAAATTTTTCTTCGTATTTGTAATATTTAAATTCTTCTATTTCGGTTTTCTCCAATTTGTTAATCTCGTCATAAATTTCTTCCAGAGATTCGTTATCCGTGGCACGGAAATATTTGCCGCCCGTCACTTCTGCGATTTCTTCCAAAAGCTTTTCATCAATCTCCACTTGTCGCATTCCGTACCTAAAGGAGCCATCTCTGTTGTAGGCAATGGGAGAAAGTGCATTGCCGTTGGTTCCCAGACCAATGGTGTATGTTTTTATTCCAAACTCCACGGCAAGATCGGCTGCTGTTCTGGGTTCAATAAAGCCAGAATTATTGACACCATCCGTTAAAAGAATGATAACTTTACTGATGGCCTTGCTTTCCTTTAATCGATTTACCGATGTGGCCAAGCCCATTCCAATGGCGGTACCATCTTCCAGTTCACCATAGGTGATATCGTCCAGGGCGGCCAAAACAATGGTCTTGTCACTGGTAATAGGGGTTTTGGTATAACTCTCTCCGGCATATCCTACTAGTCCGATACGATCGTTGGGGCGTTGTTCAATAAAATTGGCCGCCACTTCTTTTAGGGCGGATAGTCGGTTCGGTTTTAAATCGCGGGCCAACATACTGGAAGACACATCGATGGCCATAACAATATCGATTCCCTTTGTGGTTTTTGTCCGTGTCGAGATATCCTCTGTTTGAGGTCTTGCCAAAGCTGTGATGATGGCCGCCAAGGCTAATAGTCGGATTCCAAACAGTACTGGTTTTACTTTAGAGGCCCAACTTTTGACCGTAAATCCTTTGATGCTGGAGATACGGAGTGATGCCATTTCATTTTTTCGTTTGAAAAAATACCATAGCAAAGCCAATGGCAGCAATAGAAGCAGCCAGAAAAATTCAGGATTTGCAAACTCTATATTCTCAAACATTTATGCTTGTGTTTTTACGTCTAAACTGGTTAAAATTCGTTCCACGATCTCTTCGGCATATTCGTCGCCATCTTCCCAAGTGATCACTATTTGTTGAATAAACCCTTTTCCACCGAACGATAGAATGTTGTATTTTGCTTTTTTACTATCGCCATCCGGTTCGCCAAAAGATCCCGATCCATAGGTTTTTAATCCCTTTACACCGGATTGGGTAACAAATTCTTCCTGTTTGGTAATGATGTTTTTAAGACCCAATTGTTCGAACTTGTTTAGCGTGGAAACAATTATAGCTTCAAAATTAGGATCTTCGTTCTGTTCTTTAAAGGTGATGGAACTCGTACTAACGGAAAAAATACCGACATAACTGCCGTAGGAGAAGGTTTGCAATTCCTTGATCAGCTCTTCGGTTTCTTTGGGCAACTCAATTTCCTTACGGACCAATACGTCTGGCGTTTCCATCAAAATTGGTGGAAAACCATAGGAACTTGCCACCCATTCTCCTTCCAAAAGATCTTTGGTAGGATAGCCGAAAACGGTGTCCCTTACTTTTTTTGCGCCAAAGTAAGCAACGGAAAAAACACTGCCCAAAATTAGAACTCCCGCAAAAATTGCTGCCGCCCAGTATATTCGCTTACGTTGTTTTTTCTTGGCCAGTTCTTCCAGATATTCCTCGTTCAAGAGTAAATCCTCTTCTGTGGGCTCTGGAAGAGCTTCGTGGGTTTTTATAACGATTTGTTCTACAATTTTTCTATCGTGTTCAGCAAGGGAAGTAGCAGGTTTTGATTTGGCAAACTTCACCAGATCCGCGGTCTGCAATATTTTTTGAAACTGATGGATGGTGTCGTCGTCCAAATTGAGTTCACCGGCATCTTTGAGCATTTCCAACTTGGTGATGAGTTCCGAGGTAGTGCTCTCCATCGCCGAAACGTGTACGTCCTCTTCTAAATAGGCCCTAACGATATCTGTGAGCTCGGAATAGTATTGTTTATACTCGTCTTGTATGAGATACTTGGAATTTTCCAGCTTTTTTAGTTCCATTAAGGCACGGTCGTAAGGCGGTAGCAAAGCTACTTTTTCCTCTTCCGTCAATGGTTTTTTGCGTAAAAAGAACCAATAGACCAGACCACCGACCACAATCAGCCCCAAAAGAATCCAGAGAGCGGTAAGCCACATATCGGCATTGCTCCGTTCTACCTCAATCAAAGGCTTGATGTCATACATCTTTTGTTTGGTTGTATCTACTGCAACATCGGCTACCTTAACTTGGAACGAATCTGTAAAAAATGGTTGCTCGTTAATGGCGATCCGTTGTGGAGGAATGGTATACGCGCCGCTGTCAAACTGGGTCAGGGCATAGATTTTTTGAAGGATTACTTTTTCTTCATTTTTTATGGTGTCGGCCATAATGGCCTCTACGGTTTCAAGCGGCGAAAAGGTTTGCCCTTCGGGAAAGAAAACCACATCGGTAGAGTCCGCCTCCACCGTAATTTTGTATTGTATCTGTTCCCCTATTTTAATGGATAGGGTGTCCACTTCGGCGTTTACCTTTGGATCGGATTGAGCCCGGCCCGTTATGGGCAAGAGGAATAGGAGCGACAGGGCGATCCATATGATTGGATGCCTATGTCTATCTCTGATTATATGTAAATTGTCCATTAGCATTATCCTCTTCGTTTAAAATAGCCCAATAGTTTTCTTACATAGCTTTCATCCGTTCTGCAGTTAATTGCTCCGGAACCGGATTTTTTAAAGGAATTGGTGAAATACGCGACCTTTTCCATATAATGTTTTCCGTAGGCAGAACGCACTTGTTTGGATTGGGTGTTAACCAATTGAACTTCGCCTGTTTCGGCGTCTTGCATCTGTACCATGCCAAGATTTGGAATGTTTTCTTCACGTTTGTCGAATACCCTGATCCCGGTAACATCGTGCTTATTGCCCACAATGCGAAGTGTATTGTCGTAGTCGTTCGCCATAAAATCGGAAAGCACAAAAACAATGGCTTTCTTCTTCATAACATTGGTCAAGAATTTTAGAGCTTCCGCAATGTTGGTCTTGTTGCTTTTTGGCTGAAATTCCAACAATTCCCGAATTATTCGAAGTACGTGACTTTTCCCTTTTTTTGGCGGGATAAAAAGTTCCACTTCGTCAGAAAAAAGAATGAGACCTACCTTATCGTTGTTCTGAAGTGCCGAAAATGCAAGGGTTGCCGAAATCTCGGTAATGATTTCTTTTTTAAATTGGTTGGATGTACCAAAAAGTTCCGATCCGCTTACGTCCACCATCAACATCATGGTTAGTTCGCGTTCTTCTTCGAATACTTTTACAAATGGCTCGTTGTAGCGTGCGGTCACGTTCCAGTCGATACTTCTTACATCGTCCCCAAACTGATACTGTCTTACTTCACTGAACGTCATCCCCCGACCTTTGAACGTAGAGTGGTATTCCCCACCAAAAATATGGTCGGAAAGACGCCGGGTCTTAATTTCAATTTTACGTACTTTTTTTAGTAGTTCTTTTGTATCCATTTGGTTCAAATAAATAGGTTTTCGGGTTGGTTAAAAGTATTGCTACTTAATCCGATAAACATTGAACCGCTAAGGCACTTCTACCTCGTTTACAATCTTGTTGATGATTTCTTCGGAAGTAATATTTTCCGCCTCGGCCTCGTAAGTGATCCCGATACGGTGGCGAAGCACATCGTGTACCACCGCCCTTACATCTTCGGGGACCACATAACCTCTTCGTTTGATGAACGCGTAGCACTTGGATGCATTCGCCAAGTTGATACTACCTCTTGGAGAAGCGCCAAAACTAATGAGCGGCTTTAAGCTTTCCAAGTTATATTTTTCAGGGTATCGTGTTGCGAAAATGAGGTCGAGGATATATTTTTCGATTTTTTCGTCCATATAAACCTCGCGAACGGTTGCTTGGGCCCTAAGAATTTGTTCCAAGGACACTACGGGCTTAATGGGTTCTGTTTCGCCTCTTAGGTTTTGGCGAATAATGAGTTGTTCTTCATTGAGTTTTGGATAATCGATCACCGTTTTTAGCATAAAACGGTCGACTTGGGCCTCTGGAAGAGGGTAGGTACCTTCTTGTTCTACGGGGTTTTGCGTGGCCATTACCAAAAAGGGCTTGTCCAAAATAAAGGTTTCGTCACCAATGGTAACCTGCTTTTCCTGCATGGCCTCCAAAAGTGCGGATTGTACCTTGGCAGGTGCCCTGTTGATTTCGTCTGCCAACACAAAATTGGCAAAAATTGGTCCTTTTTTTATGGAGAAATCGTTTTCTTTTATGTTGTAGATCAATGTACCGATAACGTCTGCCGGCAAAAGATCAGGGGTAAACTGTATTCTGCTAAAACTTCCCTTTACTGCTTTGGCCAACGTGTTGATGGCCAATGTTTTTGCTAATCCGGGAACACCTTCGAGCAAAATATGGCCCTTGCCCAAAAGACCGATCAACAATCGTTCTACCATATGGTTTTGGCCCACGATCGCTTTGTTCATTTCAACCGTTAAAAGGTCAATAAAAGCGCTTTCTTGGGCGATTTTCTCATTCACAGCACTAATATCAATAGTAGTGTTTTCTTCCATTGTATACTTTTATTGTTTGGTGTTAAGGTCGGGGTTTTTACTAAGGTGTGCAAAATGAAAATTTATTTAAAACCCACCTGTTAATTAATGGTTAAAAAAAACGCTAAAGCCCTAGTTTTATGAAGGATTTAAGGGTTTAATTTTATACTTTGAGCACTTATGGAACAGACAACGAATTTTTCCCGCATTATATCGGGAGCAATGACCTGGGGGAGCTGGGGCAAAAAACTTTCAAAAATAGAAATGGTCGAATTAATGCACCACAGCATGGATTGTGGACTCACTACATTTGATCATGCCGATATTTATGGCGGATATTCTACAGAGTCGGAATTTGGAAAAGCTTTTGCAGAGAGCGGTATCAAAAGGGAGAATGTCCAATTGATCACCAAATGCGGAATCCAACTTACCGATGGGAGGAACAACAAGATCAATCATTACCAATACGATAAACAATATATTATTGAATCTGCAGAAGAATCCTTAAAAAAGTTGAATACCGACTATCTGGATTTTTTCTTGATACACCGACCTAGTCCATTGATGCAGCCCGAAGAAATGGCAGAAGCAGCCCAACATTTGTTGCAAAGCGGTAAAATAAATCGGTTCGGAGTTTCCAATTTTACCCCATCGCAAGTCGCCATGTTGGAAAAATGGATGCCGGTGGAGGGAAACCAGGTCGAATTTTCCCTGACCCATAATAACCCAATGTACGATGGTACTTTTGATGATAGTATCGGCAATAAAAGAATGGCCATGGCCTGGAGTCCATTGGGAAGCTTTTTTAGGGAAACCGATGAGCAGACAGAGCGGATAAAAGAAGTGATGAATCCATTGTTGGACAAATATAATGCGAATGAAAGCCAGTTGCTCTTGGCTTGGATTTTAAAACACCCAGCCAAGGTACACCCGGTGATCGGAACCACCAACAAAGAAAGAATTGAACAATCGGCAGCCGCCGTAAACATAGAATTGGAACTTCAGGATTGGTTTGCCCTTTTGGTAGCTAGCCAAGGACACGATGTTCCTTAGAATTTAATTGGAATGTCAAAAACAGCATTAATAACAGGAGCAACCAGTGGTATAGGAAAAGCAACTGCCGAACTTTTTGCAAAGCAAGGCTACAATCTGATTCTTTGCGGTCGTAGGGAAGAGCGGTTACATCAACTTAAGAACGAATTGGGCAGGGATACAGCTATTATTACGCTCAATTTTGATGTGAGAAATCGTGAGGATGTATTCTCGGCCATCGACAATTTGCCCAAGGAATTTTCAGAAATCGATATTTTGATCAACAACGCCGGTAATGCCCATGGTCTGGACCCAATTGACAAGGGCAGCCCAGATGATTGGGATGCCATGTTGGATATCAATGTGAAAGGATTGCTTTATATGTCCAAGGCCATTATTCCAAAAATGACAGAGCGTAAATCGGGCCATATCATTAATATTGGATCCACGGCAGGCAAGGAAGTGTACCCAAATGGGAATGTGTATTGTGCCAGCAAGCACGCCGTGGACGCTATAAATCAGGGAATGCGAATAGATTTGAATGCTTATGGAATTCGAGTTGGAGCCGTAAACCCAGGACTGGTAGAAACCGAGTTCAGCGACGTTAGGTTTAAAGGCGATGCTGAAAAAGCTTCAAAAGTATATCAAGGTTTTCAACCCTTAAAACCGGAGGATATTGCGGACATTATTTTGTTTGTGGTTACCCGGCCCTATCATGTAAACATTGCCGACCTTGTGGTAATGCCCACTGCACAGGCCAGCAGTACAATAGTGAAGAAAGAACTATGATCAATAAACGCCTACTCGTAAAAAACTTATTGGCCCATAACGACGAGAATAGTTTTTACGACAAAAAGCGTTTTATATCCATTGGAGAAAAGGAAGGCAAGGCCAAGTTTCTCAAACATGTTTGTGCCTTGGCCAATTCCAATCCCAACAACAACTCTTTTATTGTTATTGGAGTAGAAGATGAAGATAACAAAATTGTCGGGGTTGATTTTTTTGATGACAGCAAAATCCAAAACCTGGTCAATGCTTATTTGGAGAACCCACCTTTAATTTCTTATGAAAACATACCATTTCCGCATTTGCCCGAAGGCAAGGTAGTGGGGCTGGTGACCATCAGGTCCAACGGAAAGGTCTGTGCGTTGCGCAAAAATATTTGGAAGTATTATGGTGGTGCCGTTTTCTTTAGGGAAGGCAGTATAAGTCTGCCCAAAGCCTTTGATATTGAACTTAAGGACATCAATTCTGAAAAGGTGGCCACCATTGAGCAGCATGCTCGGAACAACATTGAATATACCCTGGATGCCGTTCTCAATTTCTTCAACACACGCCATCCCGACTTAACAAGCGATTATAAAGTTTTTAAAGAACAATTTGTGGTCTGTTGGGCAGGCAATAAAAAAAAGGTCAAGGGCAAGGTATATTATTCACGGGTGGATATCGAACTGATCAATGAGCAGGTAAAACTCTTTTACTCCGCTTTGGACGAAATCACCATTGATTACGACGATGATTCCTTTAAAACATTGGAATATGTGCAATTGGGATTGGGGTCACAACAAAAATATTATCCTTTGGAGGAAATGACGATCACTTTTTCCGACAATGGCAAGTACTCGATACATAGCAAATTGATATTTGAACCTCCACAGTTCGACAAGAAAACACTTTTTCACGTATACAATACCAACAATGCCCTCCTAAAAAAGTTGGAAAGCCATATTCCCCTCACGAGTTCCGAACATACCGATATGACCCACCTGCCGGCAACTTATCTCATTTGTTATTTGAACGGGTTTGAAGAGGCCAAGGACAAAATGGATGGTGCAAGGCAATTGTTAAAGGCATACGATAGCCACGTGTACCAATCCTTAAAAGAGTCCCAAAGAATTTTGCGCAAAGTTAGGTATGCCTAGGCATTTAAAAGCCAAAACATTTGATAGGGGCCGATCTCCACAAGGCCACTGTTTAGTTTTATCTTTTCTTCTGATACCAGATCTAAGGGTTCTCCTTTACTGAAATACCCCAGCTTTTTTATCCAACCACTATCGATTACCTGCAGATTTTCATCAAAATTGCAAATAACCAACAACCTTTGTTTTTCGCATGTTCTTTCAAAAGATAATATGTGGTCGTTTCCGGTATGGTAGAGCTCAACATTGTTGTGGTCGGCAAAAACAGAGTTTTCTTTCCGAATTCTTATAAGCTTTTGCAAGGTGCCGAATATTCTGGATTGTGGAAGAGTGGTATCTTCCAGTTTGGCGATGGTTTTCCAATCCTGCAAGGGCCGGTTTACCCATCTGTTGTCCCCTTTTTTGTTGTTATCTTCCTGAAAGGAATACTCGTTTAAAGTGCCTATTTCGTCCCCTGCATAGATCAATGGGATACCACCAAAGGCAAGGATGATCCCGTGCAACATATTTATTTTGGCCACGGACTGCTCTATCAGTGTTTTGTTTTTTAAGGCAAGGGCTCTCTCCAGTCCCAACAACGAAGCGGCACTCCCGGTAATGCGTCCGTCACCGGTTTTGGGATTGTACATAAACAGCATTCCGGTGGCTGGCGACCAATCCAATCGTTGACAATAATAATCCAAAAGGAATTTTCGGTGCATTTGCGGGTTTAGGCCCAACTCTTCTATAAGATGGTTTTCATAACCTAACCCAATATCATCATGACAACGGATGTAATTGATCCAGGTACATTCTTTGGGTTTTTGGGGTACGTTTGTTAAACTCTTGTACAACAAATGCGTTTTCTTGGTGGCGATTGAGTTCCATAAAAGTGCCATTAAGGATGCATTGTAGGCCACTTCGCATTCGTTGCCTCGTTTTTCATCCTCCCCAAAGTACTTAATAATATCCGTTGGGGCCACAATGGCTTCTGCCAATAGAATGGTTCCAGGGGCAACGATCTGAAGACATAAACGGAAGAGGGCGATAAGGTTGTGTGCTTCGGGAAGGTTTTGCGAAATTGTACCAAGTTTCTTCCAAAGGAAGGCCAGGGCATCAAAACGGACAACATCCACTCCCATATCTGCCAATTTGACCAAGTTGGTGAGCATCTCTAGAAATACCTCGGGATTGGTATAGTTGAGGTCCCATTGGTAATTGTTGAAAACGGTCATTACCCATCTTTCCATTTCGGGGATATAGGTAAAATTCCCGGGCGCTGTTTCTGGAAATACCTCGGGCAAAGTCTTTTCAAACTCCTCTGGAATGGTATGGTCTTCGAACGTGTAATAATAGTTTTGGTATTTTTTATCGCCCTTTGCGGCTTTTTTTGCCAAAGAATACTCATTGGACGTATGGTTTACTACAAAATCTAGCATTAAAAAAATGCCATTTTTACGCAAAGCTTTGGTCAAACCCAACAAATCGTCCTTGGAGCCGTATCTTTTGTCCACTTCAAGGTAATCGTTCACCGCGTAGCCGCCGTCATTTTCGCCTTTAGGGCGTGTGGTGATGGGCATTAGGTGCAAAAAATTGACACCAAGTTTTTTAAAATAGGGTATTTTTTCCTGCAGACCTTTTATGTCCTTATTGAAGTGTTCAACATACAATTGCATTCCAACAATATTTTCCGATTGATACCAATTGCCCGATTTTAATCGTTCAAGGTCCTGTTTTTTTAATTCCGTTGGTCTTTCTGCAAACAGTTTGGGCAGTAGTGCCAAAAGGTTTTGGAAATGCTCCCGATTCTGTTCTTCTGGATATAAGGAGAAGAACAGTTTTTGGATCAAAGTGAGGTTGGTGGCCAACCTTAAATGGCATAGCTCAAGATCATTACTGACCTTATTTTTGGAGAGAAGTTGATGTAAACTGGTCTGGTTCATGGAATTTTACAACTGTTCCTTTGTTGGCAAGGCCACAATGGCCCCATAATTTGTTGTAGTGATGGCTCCGGCCTTATTGGCAGTAGCAACCATTTTTTCGAGGAGGGAGAAATCTTCCATTACGGGGTCAAAATTGCCCAGATCTGAAATTTGATAGAGTAAACAGCCAATAAAGGCATCGCCGGCACCGGTAGTGTCCACCGGGGTTACCGGTATGCTCGGGATTATTTTTTTTGTGCCGTTCATACTTAAAAGTGTGCCGTCTTTTCCCAAAGTAACGGTAATGATCTTTGTACCTACTGTATGTAGAAAATCGCAGGCTTCTTCAATGTTCTCTTTACCCGATATCAGTTGAGCCTCTTCTTGACTAAATTTGCACAAATGCGATTTTTCTACAAAGGGCATGCACTTTTTTATAAAAGTTTCCTCGTCATCTTTCCAAAGGTCGCTTCTAAAATTTGGGTCAAAGCTGATGAACATTTCTTTGGTAAGACCATCAAAAAGATATTTGGTATAGGTTTTTTCCAAAGGACCGCCCAATAGTGCGGTCGCAGCACCCAAGTGAAGGATATTCCCATGCAGGTTTTTTCGAAGATTTGCATTGTACTTGAGCTCCTTGTCCGCACCTCTGTTAAATACAAAATCCCGTTCACCATCTTCCGAAAGGGAAACAAAGGCCAGCGTTGTAAAGGTGTCGGATAGTTGGGTCAAGGAAATATCAACACCTTCGTTTTTAAGGGTCTCCAATAAAAAAGAACCAAATGGGTCAGACCCAACACAACCGATAAAAATCCCGTTTCCTCCAAGTTTGGAAATCGCACAGGCCACATTGGCCGGTGCACCACCTGCTTTTTTTGTAAACTCAAAGGCCTGGGAAAGGTCACTTCCTTGCTTTTCGGCAACAAAATCTATAAGTAATTCACCTATGCAGTAAATTTTCTTCATACGCTTTTCGAAATATTCTAAGGTACATAGAAATTTATACCACGTCCAAAAATCGGGGTCCTTATTTTAATTGAAGGTTAAATACTCGATAAAGCTCCTATCATTTTTTATTGGACAGGGATTTGTGTGTAATATTGTCAAAAACTATTCTATGCGTACATTGGTTGTGGGTGATATCCACTCGGGAGTAAGAGCTTTGGAGCAAGTAATGGAGAGGGCAAAGGTAACTTCTTCCGATCATATAATATTTTTGGGAGATTATGTTGATGCTTGGAGCACTGCTGTGGAAACTGTGGATTTTTTGATTCAGTTAAATACCGATCATCAGTGCACCTTTATAAGAGGCAACCACGATGAACTTTGCCGGGCATGGCTCATGGGTCAAAAGGAGAACCCACAATGGTTGGCGCATGGTGGAGCAGCTACCCGAAATTCGTATTTAAAAACGGACAAGGATAAATGGCAATTGCATATTAAGTTTTACGAAGGGTTAAAAAACTATTACCTCTCGCAGGACAACCGGTTATATCTACATGCAGGTTACACTAACCTTAAAGGAATAGATTTTGAGTATTTTGAACAGTCGTTTTACTGGGATAGAACTCTTTGGGAACTTGCGACCGCTCTTGATCCGGATCTAACACCCAAGGACCCAAAGTTTCCAAAACGACTTACCCATTATAAGGAAGTTTTTATTGGGCATACTCCATTGTCGAAAACAAAATTTGTGGAGCCGGAACGGCGTGCGAATGTTTGGAACGTGGACACCGGTGCTGCCTTTATGGGCGGATTGACCATGCTGGATGTGGAAACCAAAGAATTTTGGCAGAGTGATCCGGTGCATTCATTTTATCCTGAGGAAAGAGGAAGAAATTAGATAGATTCCAATATTTTATTTTGACCTTTGTGAAAAACCCCAAGTATGTCGATAAAGAATGTAAGATTGGAAGTAATGCAGGCAATTGAACCCAAAGTAGAAGGGTTTATAGATGAATTCCTTATTCCTACCGAAAAAATATGGCAACCCACCGACTTTTTGCCCAATTCGCAGAGCGATAATTTTTTTGATGAAATCGAACAGATCAGGGAAGAAGCCAAAGAGTTGGAATACGATTTTTGGGTGACACTCGTGGCCGATACTATTACCGAAGAGGCTTTGCCTACCTATGAGTCTTGGTTAATGGATGTTGAAGGTATAGATCAGCACAATGGAAAGGATAATGGATGGAGCAAGTGGGTTCGTGCATGGACTGCAGAGGAGAACAGACATGGTGACGTCCTGAACAAATACTTGTATCTGTCCGGACGAGTTAATATGCGAGAAATAGAAATCACCACCCAGCATTTGATATCCGATGGTTTTGATATAGGAACGGATAGAGACCCCTATAAAAACTTTGTGTATACCACTTTTCAAGAACTCGCGACCAATATATCCCACAAAAGAGTGGGTAAATTGGCAAAGAAAAAGGGAAATGGCCTGCTGGCAAAAATGTGTACCATAATAGCTGGCGACGAGATGAGGCACCATTTGGCCTATAGAGAATTTGTAAAGACCATTATGGGGCAAGACCCCGACGGAATGGTTTTGGCCTTTGCCGATATGATGAAGAAGAAAATAGTTATGCCCGCCCATTTTTTAAGAGAGTCAGGGGGTAACATTGGTGAAGCATTCGAACAATTCTCCAATTGTGCACAAAGACTCGGAGTCTATACGGCACAAGATTATGTGGACATCTTAAAAAAGTTGAACGAGTATTGGGACCTTGGAAATCTTCGAGGACTTTCGGATAAAGCGGAAAAGGCAAGGGACTATCTTATGAAGCTTCCAGAGCGATTACAACGGATTTCCGAGAGAATGCAGTTTTCTCAGGAACAGTACATTTTTAAATGGGTCGAGGCCAACGGAAGAATGTAGAACGACCGGTTGGTCCAATGGAGTTTTTTTAATATTTACCTGCCCTATGCTTTTCTTGCCAATCGAATAGCTGCTGCCAGAGACCTTCGTGAGCCATTTTTGCTTGCATAGGCCAAGAGGCAGGGTCGTGGATACGGTACCTTTTTCCACCAGTATTTAAAACTTCTTGGCATTTGTCCACAGAGCACTCGGCCAGTGCCTTCCATGTTTTAACGCCAACGTTGTGGAACAGACCTTCAATTTTGGGGCCGATTCCCTCCACAAGTTTTAAATCATTTTCTTTAATGGTTTTCCCAAATATAGCCTTAGCCTCCGAGGGGTCGAATAGGTGCGTTTCCGGTTTGGGTGACCCTACGATTTTTTCAATATCCAGGGATCTTATTTTTGAATTGTCCAGCCTTTTATGACAATTCTCCAAATCCGATTTTAACTTGGTGTTCTCAATTTCAAGAAGATTAAGGGCCTCTGTGTTTTGTGAAACGGAAGGCGTGTCGGACTTTCCAAAAAAATAACCGAGAACAGCAGAAATGATCCCTACACCGGCCAGTAAAATCCAATACCATAAAGTTGAAGTTTCCCAATCCATTTTTAAAAAATAAACACCATGTAAACGAGACATTTAAAATATTAAAAAAATCTTAAAATTCTAAATAAATGTATCAGAAATTGAGGGAGTTAGCAAAAAATACGATTCGCTGAAATGGAATTGAAACGGATAAAGGGCAAAAAGGAACCAATCATACAATTTTTATGGCCACTTGTAAGATACCTTTTAGAAACTATGGGGAATATACTGAACTTTAGGCCAAATATTAGGTAAAGAACCCTATTTCTCCCGACAAAGTTCCGGCATTGGAGTAGGGTTTTAAATTTAAGTTTGAGTTAGTTAAGTTGGTTTAAAGACCGCCCCTCCGGTAAGACTACTGAAAGGGCGGCTTTATGTTTTTATAGATCAAACTTAATGCCTTGTGCCAAAGGCAGCTCCGTTGTATAGTTAATGGTGTTGGTCTGTCTGCGCATGTAAATTTTCCAAGCATCGGAACCACTTTCCCTGCCTCCACCAGTCTCTTTTTCTCCACCAAACGCTCCACCGATCTCAGCACCGGAAGTTCCAATATTTACGTTGGCAATTCCACAATCGGAACCTTCTACGGAAAGGAATCGTTCAGCTTCACGCAGGTTGTTGGTCATAATAGCGGAAGAAAGTCCTTGTCGAACCCCATTTTGGAGTTCCAAGGCATTTTCAAGGTCTCCGCTGTATTTAAGAAGATATAGTACAGGGCCAAATGTTTCGTGCTGGACAATTTCGTAATGATTCTCTGCCTCTGCAATGGCCGGTTTTACATAGCAACCGCTTTCATATCCTTCACCTTCCAGTACCCCACCTTCAACCAAAATAGTTCCACCTTCTGCCTCAACTTTTTCCAATGCGGACAAGTAGTTTTTAACGGCATCTTTATCAATAAGCGGTCCTACGTGGTTGTTTTCATCCAGAGGATTTCCAATTTTGATCTGCTTGTAGGCGTCAACTATGGCATTTTTCACCTTATCGTAAACTTCTTCATGAACAATCAATCTACGGGTAGAGGTACAACGTTGTCCACAAGTGCCCACGGCTCCGAATACGGCTCCGATAACGGTATTTTTAATATTGGCATCCGGGGTAACGATTATGGCATTGTTGCCCCCAAGCTCCAACAATGTTTTACCAAGGCGTTCGGCCACGGTTTTGGCCACTATTTTTCCCATTCTTGTAGATCCCGTGGCGGAGATCAATGGAATGCGCTCGTCCTTTGTCATCAGCTCGCCTATGGTATAATCTCCGGTAATTAAGCAGGAAATACCTTCGGGAACGCCATTTGCGGCAAATACACGGGCAGCAATATTTTGGCATGCAACGGATGTGATGGGGGTTTTTTCCGAACCTTTCCAGATACAGGCATCACCGCAGACCCAGGCCAAGGCTGTATTCCAGGACCAAACGGCCACGGGGAAATTAAAAGCGGAAATAATTCCTACAACTCCTAGTGGATGATATTGCTCGTACATGCGGTGACCTGGACGCTCACTGTGCATGGTAAGTCCGTGCAGTTGACGGGATAGTCCCACTGCAAAATCACAGATGTCGATCATTTCCTGCACCTCGCCCAATCCTTCTTGGTAGCTTTTTCCCATTTCGTAGGACACTAACTTGCCCAATGGCTCTTTTAACCGTCTAAGTTCATCGTTGAATTGACGAACCACTTCGCCACGTTGGGGCGCTGGCATGGTTCTCCATTTCTTGAAGCCTTCCCGAGCGGTACTGATCACTTTTTCATAATCTTCAGGGGTGGTAGCTTTGACCTTCCCGATAAGTGCACCATCTACTGGAGAATAAGATTCTATGATTTCACCATTTGAAAACCAATCTTTTCCGGTAGAGGTACCATTATTGATTTCGTTCAAGCCCAACTCTTTTAAGGCTTCTTCTATTCCAAAAGCAGCTGCTATTTTTGACATTTATAACTTTTTAGTAGTGAATTGTTATATTTTTACAATATTACGAATAATCTTATTATTCTTAAGGGTTTACAGGAATTGATGGATCAGAAGCAATCCTAGACCTAAGATGGCCGGAAGGCCTTGCACGATCAATATTTTTTTAGATGCGGTGAGAGCTCCGTACAGTCCGGCCACGGCAACACACCCCAAAAAGAAGAGGGCCACATAAATTTGCCATTCGGCATTTTGTATGAACAGTGACCAGATCAGTCCTGCTGCCAAAAAACCATTGTAAAGGCCTTGATTGGCGGCCAATGTTTTGGTAGGTTCGAACAAATCTTCCGGAAAACTACGGAATACCTTTTTTGCTTTGGTGGTCCAAGCGAACATTTCCAGCCATAGAAAATATATGTGGAGCAAGGCCACGATCCCAATTATGATCTTTGCGAATAGGAGTATCATTCTTCTTTGGCTACAAAACGTTCGTCCACAGGCATAATGGTACCACAATTATCACAGGTGCGCAATTGTTCCGATCCATAAAAGTGCTTAAAATGACCTAGGAAATCTTTCTCGATATCATTCAATTTAAAGTAAACCTCGTGCAGTTTGTGGTTGCAATTGTCGCAAAACCACAATAATCCATCCTCTGCATCCAGATCGGTACGTTTGCGTTCCACCACGAGCCCGATCGACCCTTCTTTTCGTACCGGGGAGTGGGGTACTTTAGCTGGATGAAGGTACATGTCCCCGGGGCCCAACTTCATGGTTTTCTTTTGTCCATCTTCCTGGATATTTACCTCAATATGACCTTCTAACTGATAAAAAAGCTCTTCGGTTTCGTTGTAATGATAGTCTTTGCGTGCATTGGGCCCGGCCACGATCATTACTATATAATCACCGGATTCTTTGTAGAGGTTTCTGTTCCCTACCGGCGGTTTTAGGGTATCTCGGTTTTCCTCAATCCATTTATTTAGATTGAAAGGTGCCTGTATAGCCATTTTCAAAGATTTTACGAAAGGTAAAAAAATCCTTGCTGGCAACATAGCGATTAACAAAAAAGACCCGCTTAACGACGGGTCTTGATATACTTTTACTCGAAAAACCTATTCAACCTTTAAGAAAATCTGGGTGTAGTACGGTCTCCCCTCTTTATCTAGTTGTACACTAAGTGTAGTATGGGTAAAATCGCCTTCCATGGCAGCTTTATGAGAGGAGCTTTCTATCCAACCCTCTAAAGTTTTGGCAGCCGAGGTATAGTATCTTGCTACATTTTCCGAGACACTGATAGCATCGGTTTCTGCTGCTATTTTTGATGCTCTCGAATCAAAATTATCGTGACTAAGGGCATTGCGAGAAATCATGTAATCGTTATGTTCTTCGGCATATTTATAGGAGGGAGCACTTTTGGATAGTGAGCTTAACCCTTTCGATTTGCGATGTTCGTTGACCAAACCTAACAAATCTTCCTCCATTTTAGCCGGGTCAACTGTTTGTTTTTCATTTCCAAGAGTAGCTTCTGTATATCCCAATTCTTCTTCTTGAGCGGGTGTGGTGCTACAAGCGGTGAGGGCAAGAGCAAGCGCTACGGCCAGCAAAGTGCCATATAATTTTTTCATTTTCGGGGTGTTTTCGGGAGTGTTCTAAGTTCCCTTGTGTTCTCATTGCTAAAATAGCGGAGCACCTTTCTTATTCCATGAAATTTCCATGTTTGGCCAGATTATTACGTTGAAATACAGGAAAAAGGAAACAAAGGGTTTTTTGGGAGTGATTTTTGTCATTTTATACCAAGCCGGTTATATTATCTCTTCGGTGGCTTCAATGTTATCGGAAGGTATAGTTTTTTCGTCATCAAAAACATAGGAGAAGATCAGATCGCCCAAATCTTTGATCGGTTCGTAAAAAACAGAATCTTCTTTGGTTTCCTCATTAATTAGGCCCAAAGGAGTCGTGAGTTTTTCAAAAAAAATAAGGAAAGCGCCTAGAATAACAGCAACCTTCAAAGCGCCAAAAATACCGCCTGCGACTTTGTTCAAAAGCCCGAGCATGGCAAAATCGGCAATCTTGGTCAATATTTTACCGGCCAAGTTTACTGTAACGATGATGACAAAAAAGGTTATTAAAAAGGCCGCTATTTTTAGGTATTGCTCGCTCCAATCAAATTGTGCGGCCAAATAATCGCCAGTGATGTGGGAAAAATGGATAGCACCGTACAGTCCAGCAATAAGAGCAATCAAAGAGGCCAGCTCAACAAACAGTCCGTTCTTTAAGCCTTTATATAGGCCCCATACCAATAGAATTCCGATGATGATGTCCAAAAAGCTCATACAAGGGTTTTAACAAATATAGAATATTGATTTGTACCTTTGAAACTCATATCAAAAACAGATGTCAAGAGACGAACAATTAAAGGAACGATGGGAATTTTTGGTGGCAAAATTGTCTGCACAGTTTTCTGATGGTGACCCTTTGGAGTTGGACGGGATTGTTTATTTGGTAGGGGTCCAAGAGCTTGGAGATTTTCATCGTAAGTTTAAAAAGGACGAGAAGGTCAATCTGATGCACATTGCTATCTGCCGCCTTTTGGAACCTTATGGCTATTACGATTTTGATTTTTTTGATGAAGATGGATGGCCCCATTACAAAGTAAAGGAACAACTACCACTGCTAAAAGCAGGGGAGCAGACCGTGTTAATGAAGGAAGCTGTGGTGAATTATTTTCTGGAAAAGGAGTACATTGTTTAAATGGAACTTAAAAAACCATACTACGCTGTAATTTTTACCAACCTGAGAACCGAAGGAGATAATGGATATGGCCAAATGGCTGAAGAAATGGAAGCATTGGCCCGAAAACAATCAGGGTTTTTGGGTTTTGAAAGTGCCCGGGATGGCATGGGCATTGCCGTTAGTTATTGGGAAAGTCTGGAGGCCGTTGCCAACTGGAAATCTCAACTAGATCATAAAAAAGCTCAAAAACGAGGAATAGAAACCTGGTATTCTTGGTACAAAGTACGCATATGTCGCGTGGAGCGTGAATACGAATTCAATAAATAAAATTTTATGGGAGGGAACATCGATTTTTCAAATGTGAATAGAAGAGAGGCCCTCCAAAACATTGATAGGGATTCCTATGACCTTGTGGTGATCGGCGGTGGTATTACCGGTGCCGGTATTGCTTTGGATGCTTCTTCCAGAGGAATGAAAGTCTTACTGCTTGAAAAAGGTGATTTTGCCTCTGGTACCAGTAGCAAATCCACTAAACTGATCCACGGCGGACTACGCTATTTAAAACAATTTGATTTTTGGTTGGTAAAAGAAGTAGGTTCCGAACGGGCCATCGTTCATAAATTGGCCCCGCATTTGGTGATTCCCGAAAAAATGTTGCTCCCTTTGATCGAGGGTGGTTCCTACGGAAAATGGTTGACTTCCATTGGTTTAAAAGTCTACGATATTCTGGCGCAGGTTTCGGGGGACGATAAACGCCAGATGCTGGAGAAGAAGGAGGCCATGAAACTGGAGCCCCTTTTGCCCAAAAAGATTTTGAACGGTGCTGGATACTATGCCGAGTACCGCACCGATGATGCGAGACTTACTTTGGAAAACCTAAAAACAAGCCTTCAATTTGGTACGCGGATATTCAATTATACCAAGGTCACCGATTTTCTGTATGACGATGAAAAGGTAGCAGGGGTCAAGTTTACGGACGAAGTGTTTGGAGACGAGTACAAGATTTCATCAAAATATGTGATCAATGCGGCAGGTCCCTGGGTGGATGAGCTGCGTAGTGTGAACCAATCCAAAAAAGGCAAGCGTTTGCACTTGACCAAGGGTGTCCATTTGGTATTTCCGAAGGAAAAACTTCCCGTGAAGCAATCCGTTTATTTTGATATTCCCGATGGGAGGATGATGTTTGCCATTCCACGTGGCAAGGTTACCTATATTGGGACGA
Organism: Allomuricauda sp. XS_ASV26; assembly: GCF_041224615.1. Classification (NCBI taxonomy): domain Bacteria; kingdom Pseudomonadati; phylum Bacteroidota; class Flavobacteriia; order Flavobacteriales; family Flavobacteriaceae; genus Allomuricauda; species Allomuricauda sp. XS_ASV26. Next base: position 630,410 of record NZ_JBGFGK010000033.1, read on the forward strand.
CAGACACCAATTATAATTCGGACAAAGATCATGTGACCACAGAATTGGCCGATGCCATTTATTTGATTTCTGCCGTTAACCATATGTTCCCCGACATTCAACTGGAACTGGATGATATTATTTCTTCATGGGCTGGACTACGCCCCTTGATTCACGAAGAGGGCAAATCCGCTTCTGAATTATCCCGAAAAGATGAAATTTTCACCTCTGAATCTGGATTAGTGAGTATTGCCGGAGGTAAACTTACGGGCTATCGAAAAATGGCAGAGCGCACCGTGAACCGTATTTCCCAAAAAATGGAAGAAGATTATGGAGTAGAACTCAAAGCGTGTACCACGGATAAGATTCCACTTTGTGGAAACGACTTTAAAAAGTTCAAACATGTAAAAAAATACATTGCCGAACTTCAAGAGCGGCTTCAAGGGGATGGTTTTACAAAGTACGAAGCTTGGTATTTAGTAACCACCTATGGTAAGCAGGCAGAAACTATTTTGGAATTGTATGCTAAGATTAAGGGAAACGACCCCCAAGAAAACATGATTCGGGCAGAAGTACAATTTGCCATTGCCTACGAAAAAGCATTGAATCCCTTGGATTTTTTCATTCGGAGAACGGGCAGGCTTTATTTTGATATTGATAGTGTTCGGAAATACAAAGAAGCTGTTTTTGAAGAGTTCCAAAAATCATATAACTACTCCGATGAAGAAATGGAGGCCTTTTCAGTAGAGCTGGATGCTCAATTAAAGGAGCATTCCGATTTTTCTTTGGAGCGGGGTTAATCCAACTTCTCTGTTAAATATATTTTTCTTTGCCAAAACCTATCAATTCGAGTAAAATACATCGGTTTTTGTTGATTTCCAGTTCTCGACACGATTTTTCTTTTGAAGAATACTGAAAATTATCAATCCGTCAATTCAAAACCACCATACATCAATTTAAAAGAAGTATCCGTGGATTCTGAGAGTTTTGAAAGATAATTTTCACATAGCTTCATACCAAGTCTTACAATTTTTTGCGCAAATCTTGAAGTAAGTAAAACTGATTTCTTAACCTATTAATTTTTTAGAAAATGAAGAAAGCAATTTTTTTATTGAGTACTGTTTTTGCTATTGGTTTTTCCTCAAATGGTTTAAATGCTGCTACAGTTGAAATGCCAGTTGATTGCGAAGGAATGGCATTTGATTATGCGGATTACAATTTATAATAAAACTGGAGATGGTTTTGCGGCTGGAAAGGCTTTTACAGTTGCATATGCCTTATGTGAAATGATGTAAGTAATATAAAGGTAGTATGACCGAAATTTTCGGTCATACTACTTAAAAAATTTATTATGAAAAAGTATAGTCTAATATATATTGTTCCTTTTCTGCTTTTTGTCAATCCAACCTTCGCCCAAATTACAAGTGGAAAAATCCTCTACCGTGTAAGTATGGATAATACTGAAAACGAAAAAGAAGGTTCACCACAGTTAGAAAGGATGCATAAGGTGGTTGCCGATTCTGCCAAAAATATTCAATTGGAATTATTATTCGACCAAGAAAAAAGTGTTTTTCAACACCAGAGAGGACTTAGTATTTCGTATTATAAAGAACTAGACGAGTTTGTTAAGTACCTTACTTCTAAGGGAACTTATTTTACGAACTTAACTAACAGCGAACAAATATTGCAGACCTACTATGAAGATAGGAAATACAATGTAGAGTCAGAAATAGAAAAGCAAGATTGGACTCTGACCAAGGAAAAGAAACAAATTGGAAAGTTTTTGTGCTATAAAGCCATTCTTGATAAATCCAACACTGGATTAAATGAAGATACTATAGCCTGGTATGCCCCGGAAATCCCCGTTTCTTTTGGTCCGGTGGATTATGTGGGAAACCTTCCTGGCCTAATCTTGGAACTACAATTGCCCATAGCTACCTACACCGCTAGCAAAGTTGAACTAAACCCCAAAAAAGAAGTAATAATAAATTGGCCCCAAGATATCGAAACCATGACAGAGGAAGAATACAAAAGTGAAGGCGATAAGGTCAAAGCACAACTGGATGGAGGATGGTGGTAAGAATCAAGAAATGATTGGAATATTAATATTTCACAAAAATGAAAAGAATAATGTATTTAATTCTGTTGGGTTGTATCAATTGTGTGTTTGCGCAACAAAACTCGGTAGAGGTCACGTACAAGGTCGACCTTGTTGAAACTGAAGTTTCTGAGGTTTTAAAGGATATTTATAAAATAGCTTATGATAATGTAAAGTTCATAGATTTTAAACTTTTAGGTTATGCAAAGGAGTCACTTTTTTATAGAGAAAAACTGTTGACCAATGATGCAGAAAAAGGAGCCGATATTGCATTGACCATTCTTGGTGCAAAAGGAAGGTTTTTTACAAATCTTGAAAATGGGTTGGTTTATGAGGATTTACCAGCCTTTGGAGAGAAATTTATTGTAAAACATCCTGTAATTACAAATGAGTGGAAGCTAACCAAAAATAGTAAAAGCATTGGTAAATATTTATGCTATAAAGCCACAACGACTTATGTTGTAAATAATAGCAAAGGAAGATTTGAATTTCCGGTTATTGCTTGGTATGCTCCCGAAATCAATTTGTCTTTTGGTCCCAAAAATTATTCTGGCCTACCTGGATTAATTTTAGAACTACGTGAAAAGGATAGAATATTTTATGCTGATAAAATAAACTTGGGTCAATTGGACGAGAAGCAACGTAAGCTTATAGCTCCACCTAAGGGTAAAAAACCTATAACACAAGCAGAATTTGATGCCATAGGAGCCAAAATAGCCAAAGAACGATTTGGAGGAAGGTAATTTACATGAAATAGTCAAATTATATTGAGCCGATATTTTTTATTGATTTATATTCTTTGTTTTAGTCCCATCAACTTATTGGGTCAAAATGTTACCCTAAGGGGCACTGTATCGGATAGCACCACCACGGCACCAATGATCAACGCCAACATCTTGGCCTTCCCCAAAAATGATGGTGAGCGTACCCAGTTTGCCATTACCAACGATAAGGGTGAGTATGTGCTGCGCTTGGAAAAAGAGGTGGCCTACTCCATTGAGGTGAGCTACCTCGGCTACCAAAAACTCTCTTTTGATTATACCGTAACACAAGATGAAATAAAAGATTTGAAAATGGTGCCCAAAACCAACGACCTCGATGAGGTGGTCTTGGAATACAAAATTCCAATAGAAGTAAAAGAAGACACCATAACCTACCAAACAGATGCTTTTGTTACCGGAGAGGAACGTAAACTGCGCGAAGTACTTAAAAAGCTACCCGGCATTGAGGTGGACCGGGAAGGTAATGTGACCGCCCAAGGCAAAAAAGTGACCAAAGTTCTCGTAGAGGACAAAACCTTTTTTACAGGAAACAGCAAACTAGCCGTAAATAACATTCCTGCCGATGCCGTGGATGAGGTGCAAGTGCTGGACAATTATAATAAAATCGGATTTCTCAAAGGACTGCAGGATTCCGATGAACTGGCCCTGAACATCAAACTAAAAGAGGACAAAAAGAAATTCGCCTTTGGCGATATGGAAGCGGGTGGAGGGATCAAAGACCGCTATTTGGTGCACCCCAACCTGTTTTACTACAGTCCCAAAACCAATATCAACTTTATTGGTGACCTGAACAATATTGGGGTCAAAAGTTTCTCCTTTTCCGATTATTTGGAGTTCAATGGGGGATTTGGCAAGCTTATGGACGATATTGGAGGCTATTTTTCCCTGAGCAGGGACGATTTCTCCCAATTTTTGAACAACACCGATTTCAGGGCGAACACCAATCGCTTTGGGGCATTCAATCTTAGGCAAACGGTCTCGCCCAAAACGGACATCAACAGTTATGTAATTGCCAACAGCAGCGATACCGAAACGGAATCCAACACCCTGAACATTTACAACAATTCCGATGGATTCTTGAACGAGGACAGAACGGAACGCAACAATTACGACAATTTCTTTTTGATCGGGAAGGCAACGGTGGAACACGAACCCAACAGCGATGAGAATGTAACCCTGAATTCGTTTGCAAAATTCACCAAAAACAAGGGCGACGGCATCATTTTGACTCAGAGTGAAGATCGAAGTACTTTTTTCAACACCCTGCAAAATATTTCGGCACTGGAGCTAAAACAGAATGTGGAATACAGCAAGCGTTTTTCAAGAGCTCAAACCCTGAGTTTGGAGGGTTCTATGGCATTTCAAAAAAGCACTCCGGAGAATACTTGGGAAACGGACCAAGTTTTTCTGCAAGATTTGATTCCTTTGGAAGAAGACGATTCCTATCAAGTTTTTCAGAAGAAAGAGACCCGGACCACATCCTTTGATTTAGTATTGAAGGATTATTGGGTGCTCAACAATTTCAACCACATCTATACCACCTTCGGCACCAATTTACGGTTCGATGATTTCACAAGTGGTGAAATACAACAACTCACCAATGGAAGTATCAATGATTTTTCAGAAAATGGCTTTGGAAACCATATTAATTATCGGTTCAATGACACATTTCTGGGGCTGGAATTTAAATTTTTGGCAGGTATTTTTACGGTGAAATCAGGACTGTTTTATCACAATTACAATTGGGACAATGAGCAAGAAGGACTTTCGGTAAACAATAGCACCCAAGTTCTGCTGCCGGCTTTTGATGCAGAGGCGGAGTTCAACAGCAGCGAAAAAATACGATTCGGCTACAGGCAGCGGAGGCAATTCCCGACCATTGACCAGTTGGGCACTAATTTTATGCTGAGATCCTTCAATTCGGTGGGGTTGGGGACGCCTGATTTGGAAAACGGAAGAAACCATTCCTATTCCCTGAGCTATTATAAGTTCAGTCTATTCCGAGGTTTGAATCTGAATGTTGGTTTGACCTATAATAAAAGAACACAAAGTGTAAAGAACACCACAGTATTGGACGGCATCAATCAATTTGTAACCTACACCCTGTTCAACCAGCCCGAAAACTCCTTAAACGCCAATTTCAGATTCGGGAAGCGAATCCACAAGGTCAAGCTCAGTTTGGAAAGCAGGGGAAGCTATAACGAATTTTTCCAATTGGTGAACAACAATGTGTCCAAAAACCTTTCCCGTTCCATTTCTGCCACAGGTAAGGTGGAGACCCTTTTCGATAAATGGCCCAATTTGGAGTTGGGTTACACGCACAACCCATCGGTTTATACCACACCCACTAATAAAAACACCTTTACCAATTCGAGCATCTTTGCAAATCTGGATTATGTGTTTTTCAATGATTTCCATTTGAAGGGTGATTATGAGCGAACGGAATACACTAATGAGGGACAAAACCTGACCAATGTTTTTGATGTAGCCAACGCATCGCTGTTTTATCAAAAGGAAGACAGTCCTTGGGGTTTCGAAGTCTCCGTTCAAAACCTTTTTGATGTGCGGTTCAAAAGGCAGAACTCGTTTTCTGATTTTTTGATCAGAGACCAATCCACGTCCATCATGCCAAGGATTGTGATGTTTAAGATTTCGTATAAGCTTTAAATCAATCCAACTTCTCCGTTAATTTCTCAAACACCTTTTTCGGGTTCTTGTTTTTATAAAGCACCTGGTACACCGCGTTTATGATCGGTGTTTTGGACTTTTTCTGTAGTTTGTCCATAAGGTCATGGGCGCTTTTGGTGGCATAATAGCCTTCGGCCACCATGTTCATTTCCATCATGGCACTTTTAACCGTGTAGCCCTTGCCGATCATATTCCCGAACATGCGGTTTCTGCTAAAAACGGAGTAGCCTGTTACCAATAGGTCGCCCAAATAGGCAGAAGCATTGATGTTGCGCTTCATTTTGTACACCTTGTCAATAAACCGTTTCATCTCCCGGATGGCATTGCTCATCAATACACTCTGGAAATTGTCCCCATATCCCAGACCATGGGCGATCCCAGCTGCAATGGCATAAATGTTCTTCAACATGGCAGCGTACTCGGTTCCAATAATATCATCGGAGATTTTAGTGCGGATATAATCACTTTTTAAGTGATTTGCCACCATTTTGGCCTTATCGGCATCCGCACAGGCAATGGTTAGGTAAGATAAGCGCTCCAGTGCCACTTCCTCAGCATGGCATGGGCCGGTGATCACACCTATATCCTCGAATGGGATATTGTATTTCTCATTAAAATGTTCCCCAACAATACGCCCACTTTCAGGAACAATGCCCTTAATGGCCGAGAAGATAATTTTTCCTGTCAAGGAACTCGTCAAACATTGCAACTCCCTTTCCAAAAAAGCCGACGGAATCACAAAAATGAGTACGTCCGAAGCATCGACCACTTTGTTTATATCGTGGCTCATGCGTAGTTGATCGGTGTCAAACTCCACCGAACTCAAATAATTGGGGTTATGACCTTCCTTTTCAATATGCCGGATAGCAGAATCGCTTCGCATATACCAGTTTACCTGATCCAAATTTTCGGTCAGCATTTTTACAATGGCTGTTCCCCAACTTCCACCTCCAAGTACGCCAAAGGTAAGCTTGTCTTTCATGTATCCTAATTATGGTGTAAATCTAAAAAATAAAATAGTGTGTCTGTTTTAGATTGATTATCAAATAGTTAATAAAAATGGCACAGTGATTGGTCTAGCTAAAGTGAACCTTAAAACCTCGATTATGAAAAATAAAAAACTACTCTTTGGAATTATACTCATAGGCCTATTGGCCGGTTCTTGTTATACCGAGGTTATTGTGGAAGACGATTTTATAGAAGAATCGCCCATTAATACCGCCTTGGTCTTGGAATCCTATGATCTATGGTATGTGGATATCAATGAAACTCGTGGCAATGGTGAAGTTCCCTTTTTGCAACGCGCCTTTACGATTTCTTTTGACAGGGGAACCGTTTATGCGAACAACAATCTTTCAGGTCTGGGAAAAACAGGTAATGGAAAAGGTATCGATGTAGGCTTGTATGCGACCCTTGCCGGTCAAGTGGAAATAAACCACGATGTGGATGGATTGTGGTTGCTGGATGTGTATGCGCTGGATAATAATACATTGGAAATATATGATTCAAGATCAGATACCTCCTATGTTTTGGAAGGTTATCAAAAAAGTCAGTTTGATTATGATATGGTCTTCTACGATAATATCCAATATGTATTGCAGGAGTATCAAGTTTGGGAGAAGACCTACACTAGTGAATTAGGCGCACTAAATGAGTTCGATAATGAAAACTACTTGCAATTTTTTTCAGATGATGGCGGGTATTTTAGATCCTCCGTAGATGCACAGGGAATTCCATTGACCAATATACAATGGGATTATCAGGGAGGTTACCAAGTGTTCGATGTTGCCAACGATGCCACTCTGAAAACTTTAACACTCGATTATGACTTCTTGGGCAATGATTATTTTGAGTTGTACGTTATCAATGATAACACTATAGAATTGTACCATGTATCCAGTGGAACCGTGTACGAGTTTACAGGTAGAGGATACATCCAATATTTAAAATCGAACGGCGGAACAGGTAAAAAACGTTCAAAGACCAACAATCCTGTAATGAATGTTTCCCGTCAACGAAATATGTAAGGAAGAACTTTATGGTTCGACTATACAAACAGTTTTTTTGGTTGGTTATTTAGTTAAGGATCGCCCCGAGCTTAATTGATCGGGGCGATTTTTTTATGGATAGGTTAAAGCGGATACGATACCGTTAACCATCGTTCACCAAAAGAGCTGTTTTATAGATCGCACTAACTGTTACATTATCAAATCCTTAAAAATTCCTGGGCAATTAGGGTCTTGCATTTAATAATGCTACTTTTGCCCGCTTCAAGAAATAAGCCATGAAAAAGTATCTTAATCTTTTTGACTTTTCCCAGAAAGTAAACTATCGCACAGAAATTTTATCGGGCTTAACCGTTGCACTTGCTTTGGTGCCCGAAGCCATTGCCTTTGCATTCATTGCCGGCCTTTCCCCTTTGACAGGTTTGTATGCTGCTTTTGTAATGGGATTGGTCACGTCTATCTTGGGCGGTAGACCAGGAATGATCTCTGGGGCGACCGGGGCCGTGGCCGTAGTAATTGTAACGTTGGCACAGCAATATGGAGTAGAATATGTATTCGCCACCGTAATCCTAGCAGGTATTTTGCAGCTGTTGGCCGGAGTGCTTCGATTGGGAAAATTGATGCGCTTGGTACCCCATCCGGTTATATTTGGTTTTGTAAACGGTTTGGCGGTCATTATTTTTATGTCGCAGATGAGCCAGTTCAAAACCGTGGATGGCGAGTGGTTGAGCGGAAGTACCTTGTACATTTTCTTGGGATTGGTGTTGCTTACTATGGTAGTTATTTGGGGACTGCCCAAACTAACCAAGGTAGTTCCGGCATCTTTAGCAGCCATTCTATTAGTCTTCGGGATTGTTTTTTTCTTGGGATTGGACACACGGACCATTGGAGATATAGCTTCCATTCAAGGAACATTTCCTCCATTTCATATTCCCGACCTTCCTTTTACTTGGGAAACCTTGCAGATCATATTCCCTTTTGCCGGAATTATGGCAGGTGTTGGTCTTATTGAAAGTTTGCTGACACTGAACATTGTGGATGAAATTACCGAAACACGTGGTCGGGGCAACAAGGAAGCCGTTGCCCAGGGAACGGCCAACATACTCTCTGGATTGTTTTCTGGAATGGGTGGCTGTGCCATGATCGGACAAAGTTTGATCAACACCTCCAACGGTGCACGTGCACGCCTTTCTGGTATTGTGGCCGCTTTAATGCTCTTGGTGTTTATAATGTTCGGTTCCAGCCTTATTGAAAAAGTTCCTATGGCCGCACTTACAGGACTTATGATCATGGTAGCCTTGGGAACCTTCGAATGGGCGAGCCTAAAAACCTTCCGTAGAATGCCAAAATCCGATGTGTTGGTGATGGTGTTGGTTACTTTGGTCACCGTATTTCTTCACAATTTGGCCTTGGCCGTATTGGTAGGTGTGATTATTTCCGCACTTGTATTTGCATGGGACAACGCAAAACGTATCCGCGCCAGAAAAAGCATTGATGACGAGGGTGTAAAACATTACGAGATCTATGGTCCTTTATTCTTTGGAAGCACCACATTATTTGCTGAAAAATTTGATGTTTTGAACGATCCGGAGGAAGTGGTCATCGACTTTGCGGAAAGTAGGTTAGTCGATATGTCCGCTATTGAAGCTGTGAACAAGATTACGGAACGCTATCGAAAAGTGGGCAAAAAAGTGCACCTGAAACACTTGAGCCGAGACTGTAGAAGATTATTGGCCAATGCCGACGATATTATCGAAGTGAACGTATTGGAAGACCCAACCTATAAAGTTGTGGTGGACTAAAGTATATACTTATTCCTTGGTTTTTCCCATGAACACATTCACATTTGGATTTTGTGGATTGCCGCTGGCACGTCGCATCAAAACAATTTGGCCAGTGTGGTGAATGCAATCCGAAATCATCCCGTTAATGATGTTCCAAATTGGAAATTCGAATTTATGTTCACCTTTTTTAAAGATCACTTTATAGTTTTCCATATCCTCCATGGTGGCATTTTTAACCTTACTGCTCGCAGATTGAAGGTTGCCCAAGGTCTTTTTTCTTAAATCCTCAAAAGAATATGGAGCCGGATTTATTGGTTTTTCATAGGGTTTTGCATCTGGTGCCAATAATATATTGTTGGACAATACATTAATATGTTCCATGGTTTCAAAAATGGACCGTCCCTTTTCTGATGGTCTGTAGGCAAGGTCATTCTCCGTCAATCCCTCGGTTGCCCAATAGAATCGATACCCCAAGCCATCTATTAACCTGGCCAATATATTTCCGGGCAAGTAGTTTTCTGGATATTTTGGGATTTCTCGGTAGGGTAGTTTCATTTTAAACTAATAATCTTCGAATTCATTAATTAAAATTGATAGATTTTTCCCTACTAATCAATTTTTTTAAAAACCAATAAATTTTCTTCCGAATCATTGGAGAGGTAGAGTCTGTTGTTTTCAATTTTGTAGTTGACACCGCTTTGCAATGCCGATAAAAATTCGGATTCCTTTTCCATATTCGGGCATGCCATTCGTGTAGAGGCGATTTGTGTAAAACGCAGCACATCTTTTTCATAAAATAAACTTCCGTTCATCCGGTTACATCCGGAGAATCCAGAAAATCGATTGTTATTGATGTTGACTTCCATATTGGGAACATCATTGCCATTAAAATCTTCTTTACTGACCGTGGTTCCTTGCATCTTTTCCAACACCCAAATATCGTGTATCCTGTAATCGGGAAGGTAATAACCGCAGCCTTCGTATACCTTGGTTTCGTCTCCGCCCGTATTCTTATAGGATACGGTAACGGTATATGGAAACACTTCGCCGGACATGGCATTGCTGCACTCCTTGTGCGCAATAATAACATCCAATAAGGTAGCTTCGGTTTGTATGCGGTACATGGCAATGTTGGAATCCTGTGCTTTTATGGGTTCCGTTGGAGGGGTCTGGATGGTGTCCTCCATGGTTTTGAGCTCAATTTTATTGTTGTATATTTTTAATCCCCAAAACGGTTCGGTACCTGTAGCCTTAAAATAACTACCATCCATATCGATGGCAATGGGTTCCATTTCTCGTTCTTTTTCTTCTTTTTGCATAGTGTCCTTTACAATTGCTTCTGGTGCTACGATGGTTTGGGAAGGTTCTTGTTTTTTCTTGTCCAAACAGCTAAAAAATAAGAAAGCGATACAACTAAGGGTTAAAATGTTTTTCATGGCGATATTTTTTTGAAACGCAACACGGGGTCTTGATCCACTAGTAAACTGAGTTTGCCGTTCTCCAAGGAGTATCCGTCTATTTTAGCCATCATTTCCAAAAATTGACGCTCACTTCCTCCACAGAACATCATGGTTGATGGGCCTGGTTCCCCAAAAGATATGTTATGCTCTTCCACTTTAAAAGGTGCCGAGTAGCCGTTACAGCTATCGGTGCCGGTAACCTTTCCAGATTCTTTATTAAAAGTGATCAGTGGTTTTTTATCGGGAAATAATCCTTCAAACGCAATTTTTGACTCCGAGATAAATTCGAGTTCCCAGGTTGTACCGTATAATCCTTCTTCGTTTGATTTTGTACCTATGCAGGATTCGGCCAAAAACACGGAAAGGAAAAGCAATATAGTGGTGGTTTTCATACTACGGCAGATTATTTTTCAGCCCTTTGGCTCCAAACCTCGTAAATGGGCTTTCCTTTGCTGCTGCTACCAGAATGATGCCAATCGCCATCCTTTACCTCATAGTTGAATTGTAAACTAGCTCCGACCCTAGAGTCGTCTCTGGAAAAGAAACCTATATTTTCGGTGTATTTGCCATCAATGGTGGTGTAGGTACCCCCTCCCGTTCCCATAAATTGTTTGGTTTCGGTATTGTATGCTATCCATTGAAAACGGGTGCCAGATAATATTTTCATGGTTTTGCGAGGTCCGGAGGTGTCCCGTTTCACAATTTCACCGTCCCGTTTTCTTCCAGAGATTAACCAGGCACCATTAAGATCGCCAGGCGAGCCATCATCAATTCGAGTCCAATTGGAATTGCCCAATTCAAGTGCCCCATTCCTTATTTTGAATGCTTCGATTTTGGATTCACCAATAACTTCGGGTGCATTGGAATCAAATTCGAACAAAAAAGTCAGTGAATCATCCGAAGTGCTATAACTACCGCCTTTGGTGCGTATAAATTTTCCGTTTTCTTTTTCAAAAATGGCTTCGGAAAAATGGTTTTCGGTTAAAATAAGTACGTGTTCAATTATACGGCCATCATCTGCGGAAACAGTTGTGGTCCAAGCCCCCTTTTGGTATTGGGCTTGTAGTATTGAAATCGCCATAAACGCCAGCAAATATGTGATAAACTTTCTCATAGGTTCGATTTTCTCCTAAAATATAAAAATGCTGTTGCTTAAACAATTAAACAACAGCATTTTAAATTTTTGATTAAGGCTGTTACAACGTTCTTAAATACTCGGCAATATCCCTTGCCTCGTCCTCGGTCAAATTTTGGTTCAACATAATCGCATTGTTGTACTCTTTCAGCAATGCTTTTGCAATAGGGTCTTCTTTTAACATTCCGTCAGGGTTCAAGATCATGTTCATTACCCATTCAGGACTTCTTCTGTCGTAAACCCCTTTAAGTGCAGGGCCTATCATACGTTTATCTACCATGTGACAGGCTACGCAAATGGCTTCAAATTTGGCCTTGCCCCGTGCAACCATCTCATTGTTGATATCATCTGGGAACTCCAGGTCGGTAATTGGCCCGACACCTTTGTTGTCCAAATCAACGGGCACTTCTTCTTTTTCCGTGGCTTTCTTTTCTTCGGTCTTGGTGCGGCTTACCTCAAAACCATCTTTTTTCTCTTCTTTTTTTCCTCCGCAGCTCGCTATCATGGCACCTAGTGCCAAGACCATAACAGTTTTTTTCATTCTGATTTTATTGAAGTTTGTTTGTGTAAATGTTGCCACTAAGATAGGCAATTAGGGAAGAAAAACTGGAGGGATTTTGTTTTGTGCATCACAAAATGACTTCACTAGCTTGTTTATAGGGATTCGAAAAACTCCAAAGCCCTTTTCTCGGTATAGGTTATGTTATTTTTGCCCCAAAACCCCACATGGCCACCATAGTTGGGCATCTCTAAATGTAGGTTCGGATTATTATCAGTTTCCAACACCGGATAACAATCGGGCCCTAGAAAGGAATCATTTTTGGCATTGATGATCAAACTGGGTACCTGTATGTTGGGTAAAAATTGAAGTGAACTACATTGCTCATAATAGTCCAAAGCATTTTTAAAATTATGTGCTTTGCTAGTATAAGCATCATCAAAATCCATTAAGGTTTTAATTTTTTTAATGTCGGCATTGCTAATTTTCTCTGGGAACATAGCTTGTTTCTGTCTCAATTTTTCCAATAGATTGCCTTTAAACCGGATAGCATACAGTATATTTTTTGTGCTGAGAAGTTGTTTACAAGAGTCGTACAAATTACAGGGCACGGAAACAGCAACGGCGCCCTTTAATTCGATTGGGATTTGATTTCCCTCTCCCAAATATTTGAGCAAAAGATTTCCGCCCAGACTGAAGCCTTTCAAAAAGATGCTCTTATAATCCCTTGTGCTCAGTATATGATCTAGAATGTCCATCAAATCTTCGGTGGCTCCCGAATGGTAAGATCTGTATTTTATGTTCGGTTCCCCGCTACAGCCCCTAAAGTTCACTGCACAGCAATCGTAACCATTTTGGTTAAGTATTTTGGCGCTTCCGGTAATATAGGGGCGTTGTGCATCTCCCTCCAAGCCGTGGAGGAGCACCACAAGTTTTTTTGATTTGGATTGCGCATAGCTCCAGTCAAGATCCAAAAAATCACCATCGGAAAGGGCAATCCGTTCCCTGTTTTGGACCACACCGTTCACCGATCGGATTATACCCGAATATATGGTGGAAAAGTGCCCGTTTCTGAACAAAATAGGAGGTGCATAATTGGAGTCTTGTTGGGGCATTGGTACAATTTACTCTTTTGGATAGGTTTTTAAAAGATTGGCCTGCTCTTCTACTGAGGTCTTAAATTCACTCTTAAGGTCGGTTACTAGTTGGGATACGGGCAACACATTGTTTACTGTGGTGACCCCTTGGCCGGCTGACCAGATGGTTTTCCAAGCCTTTGCTTCTGTATCCAACTCTTTGCCGAAATCTATTTTACGGTCTTTTTTTAAGTCTTCTTCGGAAATTCCGGCCGCACGGAGACTTTCTGCCAAAAAGTTAGCGGGCACACCCGAAATGGCGGCCGTATAGATAACATCGTCCGCACCAGCGTTCATGATCATTTTGCGGTATTCTTCCGTGGCCTTGCTTTCTTCGGTATTTATAAAACGGGTGCCCATGTAGGCAAGGTCTGCTCCCATCTGCAAAGCAGAGGCAACATCCCGTCCAGTGCTGATACACCCTGATAATAATATGGTTTTGGTATAGAATTTTTTGATTTCCGCTACTAAGCTCATTGGGTTTATGGTACCTCCATGCCCTCCTGCCCCGGCGGATACCAAAATAAGACCGTCCACGCCTGCCTCCGCAGCTTTTTCGGCATGGCGTTTCTTAATTATATCGTGGAACACCAATCCGCCATAACTATGGATGGCATCTACTACTTGGCTTACGGCACCTAAGGATGTAATTACGAGCGGGACTTTATGTTTTACGCATAGCTTTATGTCGGCTTCCAATCGTGGATTGGTTGGGTGCACAATTAAATTTACACCGAAAGGGGCAGCTTTTTTGCCGGTTTCCTCTTCAAATTGCTTTAATTCTGCTTTTATTTGGATGAGCCATTCTTCAAAACCCTGGCTGGTTCGCTGGTTGAGGGCCGGGAATGTGCCCACAATTCCATTTTTACAACATTCTACCACCAATTTTGGTCCCGAAATAAGGAACATGGGAGCGGCAACCACCGGAAGGGATAATTTTTTAATGAATTCAGCTTTTTCACTCATGGCTTCTGTGTTAAACTATGTTTAAAAATATGAACAATTCCTATTCTTTATAGGAATCAGTTATAAAACTATGGTATTTTTACAATTATTATGCATGCATAACAAAATAACCTGATATGTTTTTTAAAGAATTTGAAATTAGATGGAGCGATATTGACGCTAATCGACACTTGGCAAACTCCGCTTATATTAATTTTATGAGTCATACCCGAATGGCATATTTGGGTCTGCTGGGCTTTAACCAAAAGAGTATGGCCGTTCACAATATTGGCCCAGTAGTGTTTTATGAGCACATGTATTATTTTAAGGAAGCATTTGCAGGAAAGCCAGTTAAAGTATCGTTGGAGTTTGCCGGGATGAGCGAGGATGGAAAATTCTTTGAATTTAGGCACAACTTCTACGACCATAATGGGAAAAATTTTGCCCGTTGCGAAATGATGGGTGCATGGATCGATTTGAAAGAGCGTAAATTAGTCGGTCTGCCCGATGAATTTCTTCAAGCTTTCGAGGCCATGGAAAAAACGGACGATTTTAAAATCTTGACCAAAGAGGATACCCGCAAGCATGTTCAAGTTCCCACGGACATGGAGATGATTTAATAGGATACATCAATTTTTAGGATACCCGAACCAGCTCGGGGTATTGGTAATCAATTTCCCCGAGATGATTTCGTCCAACCAACGTTCGTACCAATCCAAAAAGGTAAGGTCCTCAGAAAATTTTGGCGGCGACAATTCTCCTCTGTCCAAGTTCACAACCCTGCCCTTATAGTTGCCGTTTAGCACCAGCGCATGTATAAAGGAGCAACCCTGTGAGCCAAGTGGTAATATGCCCCCGTATAATTGACCGTTCAATTCTTCAAAATCCGTATCGCTAATGTTGTCCTCGTACAATGGATCGGTCCATTCGTCCCATTGTTTTTGGGTTATGAACGGATGTAAAATACAATCCCTTTTTAGGTGTTTTTCAACATGGTTATAAATCAGGTCGTCCAAATGTTGCCCAAAAGGATAAATGCCAAAATATGGTCCGGCACCCGAATTTTGGTAAGAGGAACCCTCATTCCCAATGTGTAGCACAAAGTGTTTGTAGCATTCAGGCAGTTTTATCTGGAAATTGTGCTCGAACGCACTAATGTCTTGCCTATCTATCGGTGCATTAATTTGATATTTATGGCCTCCGGCTCCAAAAACCTTATATAGCTTATCTTTCTCCTTAGCACGAACGAGTTTGTTCTTGATTCGTTGAATTTGTGTAGAATGTGCTGGCATAGTGTTCCGTTTTACGGGAAAACTACATAATTCATTTATGGAATATAGCGCCAAATTGATGGATGGCACTTCTGTTTTGACGTAGGTGCCGTTTTGATCAATGTTATGAAGGTCTTTTAGGGTTTTTACTGGCCAAATACACACCCACTAACACAAAGGCCATGGCAATCAGTTTAACTACGGTAAGTTGATCTTTGCCCGAAAAAAGCGCAAAAATTATCCCGACCAAAGGTTGCATATATACAAAGGCGCCCACAGAGGAAGCTTTGAGCTGGGTAAGTGCAAATATATTGAAAAGATAGGTTAAAAATGTAGTGCCTATAACTACAAAAGCAATAGAACCGAAGGCCCAAGATGGTATAGAGGCCCATTCTATTTCCATGGCCTCTGGCAAGGTAATGGGCAGGTTTACAACAAAGGCAACAGTAAACAACCATTTGAGCATGGTAAATGGATGATACTTTTCTATCAAGGTTTTTACGACGACCAAATATGCGCCGTACGACGTTGCATTGATAATGAACAATATGTTGCCCAATGGAATATTTGGAGCATCTTGCCGTACTTCGGCGCCAAAAAGGATAAGGGCCACGGCTCCAACAAAGCCCAGAAAGATGCCAAGGCCCTTGTTCAAAGTGATTTTTTCCTTTAAAAAAAGTGCCGATATAACCACAACGATTATTGGGGATATGGTAACTAAAACCGCACTGTTAATGGGAGTGGAAAGCTGTAGTCCTTTAAAAAAAGTGAGCATGTTTACGGACATGCCCAGCAAAGCACATATAAATACACGTCCCCAATCTCTTTTTTCTATCTTTTCCTTCGGACCAAAAATGGATATAAGCCAAAAAAGTAAAGATGCCCCTCCCACCCTTAAAAAAATAAACCCAAAGGGTTTTACATGGACGGGCATTACACCCTTGGCTACGGTGTGGTTAATACCGTAAATAACCGTTGCTCCGATAGCAGCAAGTATGGCGAGGGTTCTTTTACTCATGGATGCAGGGCTTCTTTGGCGGCTTCTACCGTTTTTTTGGAGTTGCCGACAAAGATTTGATCTTCGACCACTACCACTGGCCTTTTTAAAAAAGTGTAGTGCTCCAAGATCAGGTCCTTGTAATCCGTTTCGGAAAGGTCTTTTTCGTGAAGCCCCCTTTGTCTAAACAACATTGCTCTTCTGCTGAACAAGGATTCGTAGCTTCCGCTCAAACTTGCTATGTGTTCCAATTGCTTGGAGGTAATCGATTCACTTTTAATTTCTTGAAGCTCCACGCCGTCCAATGGTTCCAATTCTTTTAGGATTCGCTTGCAGGTGGAACAACTGCCCAGATGGTATATTTTTTTCATGATTTACGTATTGGAGGAACAAAGGAAGTTAAAAATCAATCAAAATGCATGGGGAATAGATAATTTCAACACCTTTTGCGGGAGATGTTTAATTAATTATTGTAGTATGGCCCGGCTATTGGTGCGGTTTAAAATTTTAAGACTAGTTTTACAACAAATAGCCCAAAACCATGGACAAGATTTTTGATATTCTTTTAAAAAACAGAATTATTCTTCACACTTTTTTGCAAAACACACCAAAAGAGGACCTGTTCAAAATTCCTGAAGGATTTAACAATAATATTTGGTGGAACATTGCCCATGTTGTGGTAACCCCGCAATTATTGCTGTATAAATTGAGCGGTCTGGATTTTACCATTGAAGAGGAGTTGGTCAACAAATACAAGAAAGGAACTTTTCCAGAGGGAGAGCCTTCCGAAGCGGAAATGGAGAAGATCATGACCTATCTATTCAGTACCGTGGAACAAATCCAACAGGATTATGAACGAGGTACGTTCAAAAATTTCCAGGAGTACATGACTACGCCAAAGGTCGGCTTGAACAGTGTGGAGGATGCACTGCAATTTAATGTTTTCCACGAAGGGCTCCATTTAGGCTCCATTCTTGCCCTTAAAAGGGCTTTGGCGAGCAGTTGATTTTTCGCCCTCTTATGCTTTGGATTGTTTTTTAGTCGCCAGATTTTCATGGTTTTTCCACTGAATTGATTTGGAGGTAAACCTAAGTCCATGAAAATCAATTATATTTACCTGCCAGAATTTAAGAACCCAAATCTTAATCAAAATGAAGAACTACCATTTAGACTATGGGGTCCTGCTGGCACTCCTTTTGTTTTCTTTTCAACAAGTATTTTCGCAACGGGGAAACCTATCTTTGGGCTTGGTGCCAACGTATAAAACGGACGGCTACGGTATACAGCTCAACTCAAATTACTATCATAGCACCATGGATTTTATGCAAGTGTCTCTAGCGGCGACTTTTTCCAAAGAAAAACCAAATTCGGGGGTTGAGTTTCCATACGATGATTACTTGTTCGGTCTAGGATACTTTACCACTATTTTAAGTGCTCCCGACAAGGGGATTTTTTTCTATTTTGGAGGGGGCCCTTCAGCTGGCTACAAATATATTAACAAGGGCAATACAGAGTTTGCTTTTGACGCATTGGAGGCGGAAAGTAGTTTTATTTATGGGGGATATGCCTCTTTTGAAATGGATTTCTATATATCCGATGCCTTCTCCTTGATCATTCCCATTAACGGTTACTACCATTTTAATAGCTACCTGAATGATTCTACACTGTTATTGGGCGCTGGAATCAGGTACTATTTTAAATAGATGGGCTATTCTTTTACTTTTCGCTTTAAATACAGATTTATCTCGTTGTAAGGTAAGATCAGTTCGATTGGGCCGTCGGCATAGGAAGCTACTTCATATTGGTTGTAGATCAGTTTAAGCCCTTCTTTGGTGTACCCCAAATTGTTGGGCAGGTGGAAGGATTCTCCCTCGAACATAAAACCGGTTGAGTTGATATTGGAATCTTGGGGTATTTTTTCTTGGATTCGAAATTTGGTCTCGGCAAAATCCTCGAACCCGTCCAAATCTTCAAAAAGTTCCCAATTTTCCAGTTCCACACCTTTCTTTTTGTCAAAATTCAGGTACGATGTGGAAGCATAACCATGGGCTCCCCCGGTAAAGGAATATGAATTTAACATAAAAGTGATCACATTTTCATCCTCGTAAACCACAATGCCATCTATTTCGGCTTCCCACTGGACCTCGTCCGGAAATTTGGTCCTCAGTTCTTTATAGCTATCGGAAAAAGATTGTAGCGCCTTGCCCATTTCATCAATCGTATCATCTTCACTAAAGGACAAAATACTGATGACCTCTTCTTGTAACGATCTGTTTATGGCCTGCGAAACGGGCGAACTATCCAAAGCATTGGGAATATTGATGTCGATTTTAGGGCAACTTTCGCAATTTTCACTTTGTAAGTGTAGAGGTTCAAAAGTAAGTTTGCTCTCCGTTTGGCAACTTACCAATACAAAGAAGAATAAGAAAGCACCTAGCAGTTGTTTCATGATTTGAGGTTTTGGAGCATCAAAAATAATACTTCGGAAAGATAACGATACATTTGTAGGAAGATAGTTTGAGCATGAGCAAAAAAGAGTTAAAGTTTAACAGTAGGGCCATCCACGGTGGGCAAATACCGGAGAGGGGCTACGGTGCCGTAATGCCACCGATATATCAAACCTCCACGTATGCACAGTCTACCCCGGGCGAGCACAAGGGACATGAATATTCCCGAGTTTCGAATCCTACCCGGACAGCTTTGGAGAATGCGGTGGCCAGTTTGGAGAACGGTGGTTTTGGAATGGCTTTTGGAAGCGGTATGGCAGCAATCGATGCCGTAATGAAGCTTTTGGACCCGGGTGATGAGGTTATTTGTACCAATGATCTATATGGGGGGAGTTATCGGCTTTTTAAACAGGTCTATGCAAAGTATGGTATTAAGTTTTTGTTTTCTAGTATGTCGGATATGGGCGAACTGGAATCGCAAATAACACAAAACACCAAATTGGTCTGGTTGGAAACACCTACCAACCCTATGATGAATATTATCGATATTGCAGCAGTGGCCAAGGTCACCAAAAAACACCGTATTTTGTTGGGGGTGGACAATACATTCGCTACCCCATTTTTACAGCGACCCCTGGATCTTGGTGCGGATTTAGTAATGCATTCCGCTACCAAATATTTGGCAGGACATAGCGATGTAGTGGTCGGAGCTTTGGTGGTAAAGGACAAAAAATTGGCCGAACAACTTTACTTCATCCAAAAATCCAGTGGAGCCATCTGTGGGCCTATGGATAGTTTTTTAACCCTGCGCGGTATAAAAACCCTTCATGTAAGAATGCAGCGGCACTGCGAAAACGGAGAGGTGGTCGCCAACTTTTTGAACAACCATCCCAAGGTCGGAAAAGTGTATTGGCCCGGCTTTGAGACTCATCCGAACCATAAGATCGCCAAACAACAAATGGATGGCTATGGCGGAATGATCTCCTTTGTTCCCAAGGGCGGAAATTATGACGAGGCAATTAGAATCGTAGAAAAGCTGGAGATTTTTACACTTGCAGAATCGTTGGGGGGCGTAGAAAGTTTGGTGGGTCACCCAGCGAGTATGTCGCACGGTAGCGTTCCCAAAGTGGAGCGGGAAAAGAACGGGGTAGTGGACGCATTGATTCGGCTAAGTGTGGGCATAGAGGATGTAGATGATTTGATGGCAGACCTGGACCAGGCCCTAAATTAATTTTTTTGAAAAATTTATAATTATATTATAATCAGATTGTTGAAATAACATAATTTTGCCCTCAAAATCACAATTCAACAATAAAAGTGCTTTTCGCTAGCGGAGAGACATTTAATTTTAACCCATTTATGGAAAATAAAATAAAAGCATTTATGGATGAGGTAATCGCCAGGAATGGTCATGAGCCCGAATTCATACAAGCAGTGCAGGAAGTTGCAGAAACCGTAATTCCTTATATCGCCCAAAACGATATCTATCACGGAAAAAACATCTTATTGAGAATGGTAGAGCCGGAACGATTGATTTCGTTTCGTGTAGCTTGGATAGATGATAGTGGTGAAATCCATGTAAACCGTGGTTACCGGGTGCAAATGAACTCTGCGATCGGGCCGTACAAAGGAGGTTTACGTTTTCACCCGACCGTAAATGCAAGTGTTCTTAAATTTTTGGCCTTTGAGCAAGTGTTCAAAAATAGTTTGACCACTTTGCCCATGGGCGGAGGTAAAGGAGGTTCCGATTTTGATCCTAAAGGAAAATCGGATGACGAGATCATGCGTTTTTGCCATGCTTTTATGACTGAACTTTGTAGGCATATTGGGCCTAATACGGATATTCCTGCCGGAGATATTGGAGTAGGGGCTCGTGAGATCGGCTTCTTGTTCGGTATGTACAAAAAGATCCGTAACGAGTTTACGGGAGTGTTAACAGGTAAAGGTCTTTCTTGGGGAGGATCGTTGATCCGTCCGGAAGCAACCGGTTATGGTACGGTATACTTTGCGGATAGCATGTTAAAGACCCAAAATGAAACTTTTGAAGGGAAGAAAGTCGTGATTTCAGGATCGGGCAACGTGGCGCAATATGCAGCCGAAAAGGTGATGCACCTTGGAGGAACGGTTCTTACCCTTTCCGATTCAGGAGGCTACATTTACGACAAGGACGGTATTGACGAGGAAAAGTTGGCCTTTGTAATGGATTTAAAGAACAACAAGCGTGGTAGAATTTCCGAATATGTGGATAAATACCCTTCTGCCGAATATCACAAAGGAGAAACACCTTGGAAGGTAGCCTGTGATATTGCCCTGCCTTGTGCAACCCAGAACGAATTGGATGGTGATGATGCCAAAGCATTGATTAAAAATGGATGTATTGCCATTGCAGAGGGTGCAAATATGCCTTCCACCCCAGAAGCGATCCATGCATTCCACGAAGCAAAAATTCTATTTGCTCCAGGAAAAGCGTCCAATGCAGGAGGTGTTGCCACTTCCGGATTGGAAATGAGCCAAAACTCCTTGCGTATAAGCTGGACCAGGGAAGAAGTGGACAAACGATTAAAAGGAATTATGTCCGACATCCACGATGCTTGTGTGGAATACGGAAACGAAGATGGATATTGCAACTATGTTAAAGGGGCCAATATTGCCGGCTTTGTTAAGGTTGCAGATGCAATGTTGGCACAAGGGGTGATTTAAGGCGCCCAGCATCAACAGTAATTTTTGATTGGCAGTTACCGGAACTAGTGGTTACATTTACACCTCCGGTAACTGCTTTTTTATTGGCATATGCAAATTACGACCAGAGCCATTGTACTTTCTTCCCTTAAATACGGGGACACGAGCCTTATCGTTAAGGCCTTTACCCGATCCGATGGGGTAAAATCGTATTTGCTGAAAGGGGTTCTGACTTCCAAAAGGGCAAAAATCAAGCCCGCCTATTTTCTTCCATTAATGCAGTTGGAGGTTGTTGCCAATCACAAGAACAAAGGAAATTTGGAAAGTTTACGGGAGGTTAAGGTAGCTGTGCCTTATCAAACCATGCATACGAATATCGTTAAGAATAGTGTTGTGCTTTTTTTGGCGGAGATGTTGGGCAATAGCATTCAGGAACAAGAGCAGGATGAAAGTCTCTTCAATTATTTGGAATACGCTTTTCATTGGATGGATATGCATGCGTTATCACCTAATTTTCATATTATGTTCTTGCTCAATCTTACCAAATATTTGGGCTTTTACCCCGACACTTCCTACAATAATTTGCCGTTTTTTGATCTTTTGGAAGGTAGCTTCACTAAAACACCGTCGCTCAACCCTTTGATACAGAGCGAAAACCTGGATAATTTCAAGAAGTTTTTAGGCATGGATTTTGAGGCATTGTCCACAATACAACTAACTAAATCCAATCGACGAGAACTTTTAAAAACCGTTGTCCAATATTACAAATTGCATGTAGATGGATTTCGGGAGCCAAAGTCGCTCGCAGTACTTAATGCCGTATTTACGTAAAATGCAAAACCTAAAATCAACCTTAACCCTATTCCTTTCGTTTTTTGCGCTTATCACTTATGCCCAAGAGGTAACCGTTTTAGATGCCGATACTGGTGTGCCCATAGACAATATCGCCATATTTAACAAAGATCAATCCAAGAGCACTATAACCAATGTGAACGGAAAAAGTGACCTGGATGCTTTTGCCCGTAACGAAAAAATAACCTTTAAACATATTAGTTACGAGCCTTATACCACAACAAAGGCACAGATCTATCGTCGGGGCAATAGGGTGTACCTACACTTAAAAACAGAAGAATTGGAAGAAGTTGTTATGTCCGTGTCCAAATGGGAACAACAAAAAAAGCACATACCCCAGAAAATAGAAACTATTGATGCACGAAACATTGCTTTTGCCAATCCGCAGACCTCCGCCGATCTATTGCAGAACAGCGGTAAAGTATTTGTGCAAAAAAGCCAATTGGGAGGGGGTAGCCCAATGATCAGGGGTTTTGCGACCAACCGTATTTTATTGTCGGTAGACGGTGTACGTATGAACAACGCCATATTTCGAGGAGGAAACCTTCAAAATGTAATTTCCATAGACCCGTTCTCCATAAAAAAGACAGAGGTGACCTTTGGTCCTGGTTCCGTTATATATGGAAGCGATGCTATTGGCGGCGTAATGAACTTTTACACACAAAAACCACGTTTTTCCTTTGCGGACAGCTTGGTTTTTTCCGGTAAACTGGATTATCGATTTGCATCGGCAAATAATGAAAACACGGCGCATGTGGATATTAATATTGGAAAGCAAGATTGGGCATCCTATACCAGTTTTACCTTTAATCATTTTGATGATCTAAAGATGGGTGAACACGGCCCAGAATCCTATTTACGGAACAATTATGTGGTTCGTGAGAACGGAGAAGATGTATTAATTACCAACAATGATCCCAAAAAACAGGTAGGTTCCGGCTACGATCAGATCAACTTCCTTCAAAAATTTACTTACAGACCCAACAGTACTTGGAACTATGATCTGGGACTGTATTATTCGGAAACTTCCAATTTTCCCCGATATGATAGATTGATAAGACCTGGCCGTGATGGCACTGGGCTTCGTTCTGCGGAATGGTACTATGGTCCACAAAAATGGTTTATGGGAAATTTCCAAATAACCCAAAAAGGAAAAAATAAATTCTACGATGGAATAAAACTCACCACGGCCTATCAATTTTTTGAAGAAAGTAGGCACGACAGGGATTTTCAAGGTCTGGAACTCTATTCAACCGAAGAAAAGGTGGATGCAGTCTCAGTAAATTTAGATTTTGAAAACAAAAAAATAGGAGATCTTCACTTGTACTATGGGGCCGAATATGTTTTCAACAAAGTACATTCCAATGGCAGTATGCGTAATATTGAAACAGAGGCTACGGAAGAAACAGCATCCAGGTATCCCGATGGTTCAACTTGGCAGACCCTGGCTGGTTATGTAAACGGAGAGTACCAGCTAAAACCGAACTTTACTTTATTGTCCGGAGTGCGATATAGTCAGGTATGGGTAGATGCTTCTTTTAGCAACACCCACTATTCCTTTCCTTTTGATGAAGCCGATATTGTAACAGGGGCACTAACGGGAAGTTTGGGACTTAGTTGGTTTCCTAGGTCCGATTGGCAAGTAACTTTAAACGGGTCAACAGGATTTCGCGCGCCCAATATCGACGATATCGGGAAGATATTTGATTCTGAACCTGGTTCCGTAGTGGTTCCCAATCCAGATCTGGAACCGGAGTATGCCTATAATGGCGAATTGGGATTAAGGAAAAACTTCAACGACGTTCTAGTACTAAAAGGAGCAGCGTATTACACCTATCTGGTCGATGCATTGGTAAGAAGGAATTTTACGTTCAATGGCGAGACGGAAATAGAGTACAATGGTGAACCCAGCAATGTTCAGGCTATCCAGAATGCCGCTAAGGCCTATGTGTATGGATTTGAATTTGGTGTGGAAGCTTTTTTTAATGAAAACCTATCGTTGAATTCCAATTTAACATTGACCGAAGGAATCGAAGAAGATGACGATGGAACCGATAGTCCATCGCGACATGCCGCTCCAACTTTCGGGGATGTGCACTTAATATGGCAAAACCAAAAATTAAAAGCAGACATATTTCTAAACTATAATGGGGAGGTAAGTAATGATGATTTGGCATTGTCGGAACAAAGCAAAACGTATATGTATGCCAGCGACGCCAATGGCAATCCGTATTCCCCCTCTTGGTACACCTTGAACTTTAGGTCGCAATATCAAATCACCAATGCACTAAAGGCCACCATGAGTTTGGAAAACATGACCAATCAACGTTACCGAATGTATTCTTCGGGAATTGCTGCCCCTGGAACCAATTTGGTGTTGGGGATAGGGTATGTGTTTTAAAAAATAAGGCCCGGGAATTCCCGAGCCATACAGCTTTTTGTCTTTTATCCGCAACGTTGCTAAATGCTGTCTATCGCTTTTTTGGCGGCTTCTTTCATTTCATCACCGGCCTTTTTTGCGGCATCCATGGTTTCTTCACCTGCTTTTTTGAGACTGTCCATTGCTTTTTCGCCCATTTCTTTGGCTTCTTCTCCAGCATCTTTCATGGCGTCGGCTGCATCATCGGCGGCCTTTTTTAGGTCATCGCCTGCGTCTTCCAATGTTTCTGCAGCTTCTTCGGTCGCCTCTTTGGCTTTGTCCTTTGTTTCTCTGCACGATGTTAATGTTGTTAAGGATAAAGTCAACACCATCGCAGTCAATACTACTTTTTTCATAATTAAAATGGTTAAGTGTTAATTAAGGTTTTAAGATAGAAAATTTAATGGAAAAAGAAGCCTGTTGGCATATCATATTTAGGGTAAGGGGATTATGTGCATTCTAATATTAAATTGCAAGGCGTAATTCCATCTAAATTCATAATTTTGCAAACTTGAATTCTACTAGAAGAAGAAGTATATGAAGTTTGCGGAATATAAAGGGCTGGATTTACCCAAAGTATCTGAAGAAATTCTAAGCTTTTGGAAAGACCAACAGATTTTTGAAAAGAGCGTTTCCACCAGGGAAGGCAAGGAGAGCTATGTGTTTTTTGAAGGACCGCCCTCTGCAAACGGAATGCCGGGAATCCACCATGTAATGGCGCGTACCATCAAGGACATATTCCCAAGGTACAAGACCATGAAAGGTTTTCAGGTGAAAAGAAAGGCCGGATGGGATACCCATGGTCTGCCCGTGGAAATTGGTGTGGAAAAAGAACTGGGTATTACCAAAGAGGATATAGGGAAAAAAATATCGGTCGAGGAGTACAACGCAGCCTGTAAAAAAGCAGTGATGCGATACACGGATGTTTGGAACGAAATGACCGAAAAAGTGGGCTATTGGGTAGATATGGACGACCCGTACATAACCTACAAGCCCAAATACATGGAATCTGTTTGGTGGCTGCTTAAACAGATTTACGATAAAGGCCTTATTTATAAAGGCTATACCATACAACCCTATTCGCCAAAGGCGGGCACAGGTTTAAGTTCCCATGAGCTTAACCAGCCGGGAACCTATCAAGATGTGACCGATACCACGGTTACGGCCCAATTTAAAGCAAAACAAGATTCACTTCCCGCTTTTTTAAAAAAGGTCGAGGGAGACATCCACTTTTTGGCATGGACGACCACGCCTTGGACGCTCCCATCGAACACGGCTCTGACCGTAGGTCCAAAGATTGAGTATGCATTGGTTAAAACTTACAATCAATACACATTCGAGCCTATTAGTGTTGTGGTGGCCAAAAACCTGGTGGACTACAATTTTTCAGGAAAGTTTTTTAAAGTAGAAACCGAGGAGGAATTAAAATCTTTCGGCGAAGGAGACAAAAAGATTCCATTTTTGATAGGAGGATCATTTGTAGGTAAAGATTTGGTAGGCATACAGTACGAGCAATTAATCGATTATGTGCAGCCTTACCAAGATCCCGAGAATGCCTTCCGAGTAATTGCTGGTGATTTTGTAACCACCGAAGATGGTACCGGAATTGTACATACGGCGCCCACCTTTGGTGCGGACGATGCCCTAGTGGCCAAGCAAGCCACTCCGGAGGTGCCTCCCATGCTGGTTTTGGATGAGAATGATAACCCGGTGCCTTTGGTAGACCTACAGGGGAAGTTTAGACCCGAACTCAAAGAATTTGGCGGCAAATATGTAAAGAACGAATATTACGATGAGGGTGAAGCACCCGAAAAATCGGTCGATGTCGAGATTGCCATCAAACTTAAAATAGAGAACAAGGCATTTAAGGTCGAGAAATATGTACACAGTTACCCAAATTGTTGGCGAACGGACAAGCCTATCTTGTATTATCCATTAAACTCTTGGTTCATCAAAGTTACCGATGTAAAGGAACGTATGTTCGACCTGAACCAATCCATAAATTGGAAGCCAAAATCTACAGGAGAAGGCCGTTTTGGGAACTGGTTGGCCAATGCAAACGATTGGAACCTGTCCCGATCAAGGTATTGGGGAATACCTTTGCCTATTTGGCGTACCGAAGATGGTAAGGAAGAAATTATCATTGGTTCCGTGGAAGAGCTTAAATCGGAAATGGCCAAGGCTGTTGAAGCTGGAGTGATGGACAAAGACGTTTTCGAAGATTTTGTAGTAGGCGACATGACCGAGGAAAACTACGACAAGATCGATCTGCACAAAAACATTGTGGATGGTATCACTTTGGTATCACCATCTGGGCAACCCATGAAACGCGAATCGGATTTGATCGATGTTTGGTTCGATAGTGGATCCATGCCCTATGCGCAATGGCATTATCCTTTCGAAAACAAAGAACTAATAGATGATGGAGTTGCGTTTCCGGCCAACTTTATAGCCGAAGGTGTGGACCAAACGCGAGGATGGTTCTACACATTGCATGCCATTGCTACCATGGTTTTTGATAGTATAGCCTATAAAAATGTGGTTTCCAACGGACTTGTACTTGACAAGGAAGGTAAAAAAATGTCCAAAAGGTTGGGAAATGCCGTAGATCCGTTCGAGGTATTGCCAGAACACGGCCCAGATGCTACCCGCTGGTACATGATTTCCAATGCAAACCCTTGGGATAACCTAAAATTTGATATTGAAGGCGTAGTTGAGGTAAAACGAAAGTTCTTCGGAACACTCTACAACACCTATTCTTTTATGGCACTTTATGCCAATATAGACGAGTTTGATTATTCCGAGACCGATATTCCATTAACGGAAAGACCTGAAATCGACCAATGGATCTTATCTGAACTCCATACCTTGATCAAAAATGTGGACGAGGCTTACGAAGACTACGAAGCTACCCGTGCAGCTAGGATGATCTCGGATTATGTACAGGAAAATTTGAGTAACTGGTATGTGCGGTTGAGCAGGAGACGTTTCTGGAAAGGTGATTATCAAAAAGATAAGATTTCGGCCTATCAAACACTGTATACTTGTTTGTCCACCGTGGCTAAATTATCCGCACCGATTGCCCCGTTCTTTATGGATCAATTGTACCGGGATTTGGATGCCACCACGCAAAAAGAAGGTTTTGAAAGTGTGCATTTGGCGGATTTTCCGGTTTTTGATGCCAATATGGTAAACAAGGATTTGGAACGTAAAATGCAATTGGCACAGAAGATATCTTCTTTGGTGCTCTCAATCCGTCAAAAAGAAAAAATAAAAGTACGTCAGCCGCTTCAAAAAATAATGATACCGGTTTTGGATGATGAACAGCGAAGCGATATCGAAGCAGTCTCGAATTTGGTAAAATCCGAAGTAAATGTAAAGGAGATCGAAATGCTGGATGATGCCTCAGGGGTATTGGTAAAACAAATTAAGCCGAACTTTAAGGTGTTGGGTCCAAAATTCGGCAAGGACATGAAGGCCATTGCAGCAGAAGTATCAAAATTGGGTCAAGAGGATATTCAAAAATTTGAACGCGAAGGAGAAATATTGCTGCTATTGGAAAATAAAACCGTTAATTTACAGTTAACCGATGTAGAGATCAGTTCCCAAGATATCGAAGGTTGGTTGGTAGCCAGCTCAGGTCCTTTGACCGTAGCCCTGGATGTAACGATAGACGATACCTTAAGAAAAGAGGGCATTGCAAGGGAACTTGTTAACCGAATCCAGAACTTGCGCAAGGAGTCCGGATTCGAGGTAACCGATAAAATTGATATTAAAATATTGAAGGACGGCCTGGTGGAAAATGCAGTTTCCAGTAACGAAGAATACATCAAAACGGAAACCCTGACCGCCGAGCTCAACTTTGAAGAGAAACTTGAAGAAGGTGTAGCGATCACCTTTGATGAAGTGAACACAAAATTGTTTATTCAAAAACATTAAGAAAATGGCAGAAGATTCTAAAGTAAGATACTCCGACAAAGACCTTGAAGAATTCAGAACCTTGATCGAGGAAAAAATAGAAAAGGCCAAAAACCACTTGGAGCTGTTAAAAAGCTCTTACATGAACGATGGTAACAATGGCACGGACGATACCTCGCCAACGTTCAAGGCTTTCGAAGAAGGTTCGGAGACCATGAGCAAAGAGGCGAATACACAACTGGCCATACGTCAGGAAAAATTTATCCGCGACCTTAAAAACGCCTTACTTCGTATAGAGAACAAAACATACGGAATTTGCCGAGTTACCGGAAAGCTGATAAATAAAGAGCGATTAAAGCTTGTGCCCCATGCAACATTGAGTATTGAGGCGAAAAACATGCAAAAATAATTAAAACGCCTTAGGGCGTTTTTTCTTTATGAGGGCGTTGTTGTTTTTGTCGGTATTTTTTGCACTCGTGCACGTACATGGGCAAAAACTGGTTAGAAAAGCTTTTATTGGCCCTAGAACAGAAACCATCCAGATCGATTCGCGGTATTGTTATAGAATTGATCTGCAGACCACAACCTCCAACGAGGTAGAGGTCTCCGCCAGTATGGAGGGCGAATATGCCAAGGATTTATTGATCTCTATCAAAGAAAACGGAACCACGGTAATGATCGGTGCCGATTTTCAGCCACTTTTTGTAGATCCGAACGATAAGCTTAGTGCGCATAAAGTGGTTTCCATTGCTTTGCAAGTACGCGTGCCCGAGTATAAGAATGTTGCGGTTTATGGAACCAATACCAATGTGTATTCCAGCGGCAAATACGAAAACTTGGATATAACCTTGTCCGATGGCCGTTGTACGTTGCAGGATGTTTCGGAGTCCGTCACCGTAACTACACAAAAAGGCGATATATTGCTGGCAACACCAAAGGGCGAAATAGTTGCGGAGAGCACTTATGGGAAAGTAAATGGTGAGTCCATACCCTTTGGACATAATCTATTTGTTCTTAAGACCATAGAAGGGGACATCTTCCTTACAAAAACAAAATAATATCCATATTTTTGCAATCCTTTATTAAAAGTATGAGTTTAAAAAAGTCCCTTATCATCATTCTCTTGATTCTGCTCGTGGATCAAATAAGTAAAATCTTCATTAAAACAAGTTTTGTGCTTGGTGAATCACATGAGGTGTTCAGTTGGTTCAAAATTCTATTTATAGAAAATGAAGGAGCTGCATGGGGAACCAAATTGAGCGATCTTTTACCAATTTCGGAGCCTACCGGAAAATTGGTGTTGACCATTTTCAGGATTTTTGCGGTTTTAGGAATCGGATATTGGCTTTGGGACATAATTAAAAAACAATCGCCAAGAACATTGGTGTTGGCAGTTTCCTTGATTTTTGCCGGAGCTGTAGGTAATATAATAGACTCGGTTTTCTACGGGATAATATTTGATCACAGCAACGGGCAGGTGGCCACACTTTTTACAAATGAGCCCTACGGGAGCCTGTTTCATGGTAAAGTGGTGGATATGCTTTATTTTCCTTTAGTGGATACCACCTGGCCTAGTTGGGTTCCTTCTTGGGGAGGTCAACGTTTTCGTTTTTTTGAACCCGTTTTTAATATAGCGGATACTGCGATAAGTACAGGAGTAGGTATTTTAATAGTGTTCAACAAAAAAGCCTTTCCGAAAAACGATGAGGCCAACGAGGTAAAGGAAGATTTGGGCAATTAGAATTTGTAGATCTTTTCCGGGGTTACACAATAATCCAATTTCACATCATTCGTGTTGATATCCGAAATAGGCTCCGTTTCCGGTCCAAAAAAGGAAAGGCCAATTTTTACGGTTTCTTTTCTGCACTTGTTCAAAAAGCCATCGTAATATCCTTTGCCATACCCCACTCTGTTTCCTGTAGTGTCAAATGCCAATAAAGGAACAAACACCACATCAATTTTGTTTTCCGGAATCTCTATGCCATCAATTGGCTCTGGAACACCGTAAGGGCTTTTTTTGATCGTTATGCTATCTGTGAGCAGATAATTCTCCATGGAGTTTGGGCCTGCAACTTTGGGAACAACAATATTTTTGTCCTTGCCCTGTAGCAAGGTGATCAAGGGAAGAGTGTCCACTTCGACTTTATCCTCCATACTCAGAAAAGTATGGTAATAAAAAAAATCCCAAATCGGGATTTGTAGTAATTCGTTTGCTAAAATCAAACTAAAATCGGAGGCTTGTGCCGGGTATAATCCCATCCTCAGATTTTTATATTTTTTTCTTAGTTCACGTTTCAACATTTACTGTTGAAGATTAAGGGGTTATTTGGGGGTACTATAAAAAAATTACTCTCCCTTTGTTGCAACGGAGAAAAAGATTTTGAAGAACAGCATCAAAATCAAGTACATTCCCAAAACAATGATATAGTTTTCCATTGGATTGTTTTTATACCGTTAAATGTAAGTAAAACAATTGAAAAATATACCATGAACTGCACATTTTATCGGTGAAATACACAATATTTAGCAACTGTTTAACAAATTGGACTGGTTTGTTAACATGGAACTGGGGTTTTTCCATAGTTTATTTACGGAAAAACCCCAATCTATTGATCCTTAGCAAATTGTTACCAAATTTAATTCCGATTTAGATTTGTATCATTTGTGCATTGAGATACCTTAGGCGTCGATCCAAATAAGGAATTGATCAAGTTTAACAATAAACCCCATTTATAAAATATAACTTTGTTGTAAATCCTTTGAGGTCCATTTTTTAAGCTTTTATGTCCAGATCAGCATCATTAAAAGTACAGTTGAGTGCACTCCCTGACAATCACGGAGTGTATCAATTTTATGATACAGATGGTAAAATACTCTATGTGGGCAAGGCCAAGAACCTTAAGAAGAGGGTTTCTTCATATTTCAATAAAAAGCAGGAGTATGGAAAAACCAGGGTGCTTGTCAAGAAAATAGACTCCATAAAACATATTGTAGTCCCTACGGAGTCGGACGCACTTTTGTTGGAAAACAATTTGATCAAAAAATTAAGGCCCCGTTACAACGTGCTGCTCAAGGATGATAAATCCTACCCGTGGATCTGTATTAAGAACGAGCGTTTTCCCAGGGTTTTTTCTACAAGAAAGCTGATCAAGGACGGATCCGAATATTTTGGGCCTTACACCAGCATGAAAACAGTTAGGACGTTGTTGGATTTGGTAAAGGGCCTTTACCCTTTAAGGACATGTAATTATGACCTTTCCGAAGAAAAGATAAGATCCGGAAAATATAAGGTGTGCTTGGATTAC
This sequence comes from Allomuricauda sp. XS_ASV26, assembly GCF_041224615.1. Lineage (NCBI taxonomy): Bacteria > Pseudomonadati > Bacteroidota > Flavobacteriia > Flavobacteriales > Flavobacteriaceae > Allomuricauda > Allomuricauda sp. XS_ASV26. Next base: position 662,810 of record NZ_JBGFGK010000033.1, read on the forward strand.
CACTTGGGAAATTGCTTGGGACCTTGTGAAGGGCTGCAGAGCGAAAAAGAATACCTAAACCAGATCGAGGATATTAGGCAGATTATCAAAGGAAACCTAAAAAGCTCCATACAGACATTTCGGCAACAAATGACCGACTATGCCGAGCAAATGGAATTTGAAAAGGCACAACGGGTCAAAGATAAAATCGAAGTACTCGAGAATTATCAGGCAAAATCTACAGTGGTGAACCCGAAAATAAACAATGTAGATGTGTTCACCATTATTTCTGATGAGACCCATGGTTATGTCAATTTTTTGCAATTATCACATGGTGCCATAATCCGGTCCCATACCATGGAGATTAAAAAGAAACTGGAAGAATCTGATGAGGAGTTGTTGCAATTGGCCATTACCGAGATTCGACAACGGTTCAGTTCAAGATCAAAAGAAATTTACCTTCCATTTGCCGTTGCTGTTGATGATGATTTAAAGGTAACTCTGCCCAAATTAGGGGATAAGCGTAGGATATTGGATCTATCGGAACGGAACGCCCGTTTTTATCGACAGGATAAATTGAAACAAATTAAAATAACCGACCCAGATCGCCATACCAAACGGATCATGGCCCAAATGAAGACAGATCTTCGCCTATCGGAAGAACCTCGACATATTGAATGTTTTGACAATTCCAATATTCAAGGCAGTAACCCTGTGGCGGCATGTGTGGTTTTTAAAGATGGTAAGCCCTCTAAAAAAGATTATCGCCATTTTAACATAAAAACGGTAGAGGGCCCCGACGATTTTGCCAGTATGGAAGAGGTTGTCCATAGGAGATACAAACGATTGCTCAGCGAAGAAGAGCCCCTGCCACAGCTAATTGTGATAGATGGGGGGAAAGGGCAATTGTCCTCGGCATTAAAAAGTCTCGAAGTATTGGGCCTGAGAGGAAAAATTGCCATAGTGGGCATTGCAAAACGCTTGGAGGAAATCTATTTTCCGGACGACCCCGTCCCGCTCTATTTGGACAAAAGATCCGAATCCCTAAAAATTATTCAGCAGCTCAGGAACGAGGCACACCGTTTTGGTATTACCCACCATAGAAACAAAAGAAGCAAGGGTGCCATTAACTCCGAGTTGGTGAACATTGAAGGGATTGGGGAAAAAACAGCTCAACAATTATTAAAAAGCTTTAAATCGGTAAAACGCATCAAGGAAGCCTCGCTCGAAAATTTAACTGCTTCCGTGGGGGCATCAAAAGCAAAAAAAATCTATAAAACCTTTCATAAATAACCATGCATAAAAAAGGTCTCATCATTACAATAGTATTTGCCTTGGTCGGTTTATGTGCCATGGCCCAAAGCGCCAAGGACAATACACCGCCCAAGGTGGGGCTTGTGCTAAGTGGAGGTGGTGCAAAGGGTTTGGCACATATCGGTACACTAAAAGTTTTAGAAGAAGCGGGAGTACAAATAGATTATATCGGAGGAACAAGCATGGGCGCCATTGTTGGTGCACTATATGCCTCGGGCTATTCCGCACATCAACTGGACTCCATTTTTAAGAGTACCGATTTTACAGATCTTATACAGGACAATGTACCTCGTGGCGCCAAAACTTTTTACGAAAAAGAAGATTCGGAACGGTATGCGCTTTCGTTGCCATTTGAGAACTTTAAAGTATCGTTTCCACAGGCAATTTCGGGTGGACAGAACATCTACAATCTTCTGGTGCAGTTGCTTTTTCATGTCAAGGACGTACAAGACTTTGGAAAATTGCCCATCCCATTTTTGTGTGTGGCCACCAATGTGGAAACTGGAGAGGAGATTTTGCTGGACAAAGGGTATTTGCCCGAGGCCATTGTGGCCAGCGGAACGTTTCCTTCTTTGTTTGAGCCGGCCGAGATAGAGGGGCAAATTTTAATTGACGGAGGCGTGGTAAACAACTATCCTATTGATCATGTAAAAGCAATGGGGGCCGACATCATCATCGGAGTAGATGTTCAACACGACTTGGCCACGCGAGAATCACTTTCTTCCGCTACGGAAATTTTATTGCAGATCAACAATTATCGTACGGTAAACGACATGAAATCAAAATCCAAGAAAACCGACATTTATATTAGGCCCGATATAGATGAGTTTTCCGTAATCGATTTTGAAAGGGGCAGGGAGATCATTGACAATGGCGAAATATCGGCACGAGCCAAAATGGACCAGTTTGTGCAGATTGCAGAGGCCCAAAAAAGTGAACCCAAACCAAAAAAGAACATTAAGTTGATGGATAGCCTTACCATTAATAGAATGATCATAGAGGGGAACGATAGGTATACCCGTGGTTATATAAAAGGAAAACTAAGGTTCAACTTATCGGAAAAGATTGCTTTTGAAGATTTAAAGCAAGGGATAAACAATCTTTCTGCTACGGGTAACTTTAAGGCCATTCGGTACGACCTTGTTTCAAATGGGTTGGGCACCGACTTGATTTTAAAACTTAAGGAAGAGCCAACTAAAATGTTCATCAAAATGTCTGCACATTACGATGACCTGTACAAAAGTGCCGCCCTGATCAACCTGACGAAGAAAAACTTTTTGATGAAAGACGATGTGGCATCCTTCGATTTTATTTTGGGGGACCATATCCGGTACAATATGCAGTATTACTTGGATAAAGGCTACTATTGGAGTTTTGGGGTAAATTCCAGACTCACCGATTTTGATGCAGATATCGACTTTTCCCTGATTCGGGGCAATTTTAATGTTCCGGACGACCCCAATATCCAACGGATCAATGTAGATGTGACCGATCTTACCAACCAGGTATATTTGCAAACAGTTCTACAGGAGGAATTTGCCTTTGTGATCGGGGCGGAACATAAATTTATTAATTATAGTACACGCACACTGAACCAAGTGGACCCCGAGGCGGAAGAAGGATCTCAATCTGCCAATAGAAGGAGCAATTTTGAGAATTCCAATTATTTTAGTGCTTATTCCCAGATTAAATTGGATACTTACGACGATAAATATTTCCCGACCAAGGGACTTTTGTTCGATGGGGATTTTCATTTTTATGCCTTTTCTTCCGATTACAACAAAAATTTTAAAGAATTTGCGGTCGCCAAGGCTAAATTGGGCGGGGTGTTTTCATTGTTCCATAATCTTAGCCTAAACTTGGAGACCGAGGGGGGTGTAAAACTGGGAACATCCTCTGTAGCTACTTTTGATTTTATCCTTGGAGGTTTCGGGAATAATTTTGTAAACAATTTTACACCATTTTTCGGATACGATTTTCTCAGCATACCGGGTAATAGTTATGTAAAGAGCTATGGCCGATTGGACTATAGGTTCGCTCCAAAACAACATATGTTGTTTTCCGCGAACATTGCCAATGTGGCCGATGACCTTTTTAGGACCGGAGATTGGTTCGAGGAGCCCAATTTTATCGGTTTTGGACTGGGTTATGGCTTTGAGTCTTTTCTTGGTCCGATCCAATTATATTATTCGTGGTCGCCCGAAGTGGATAACGGTAATTTTTTTGTGAGCGTAGGCTATTGGTTTTGATTGCAACCCTTGTATAAAATGTTGGACAATCTTAAAAAATTGTCAAAAACAAGAGCAAAAACAACCAATTCTTAGCGACTTTAGTTAAAGTCCGTTAAAAACACTTTTTCCTACAAAATGCTGCCGTATCTTTACACCCACATAAGGGGTGGTTCCCTTATAACTTTAAGTATTGGTTTTTCATAATTTAAAGTTTGGTTGGTTATTTAGGAAAAGCCCAGTCTCGAGACTGGGCTTTTTTTGTTATACTATTTTGGAATAAGTTTTGTTTAAGTATATGTAAAACAGCATAACCCCTAAAGCTATTTTACTAATTTTATATCAATTAATTGTTTATGAAAAAGATACTGACGCCCTTACTATTGCTCATAATGGCAATATCGGCAAATGGGCAAGAACCCAGGCCAGCTTTTAAACCAGGGGAATGGCTCAAGTTTAGGATACACTACGGATTCCTGAATGCGAGTTATGCAACAATGCACCTAACTACCAATACGTTGAACGGGGTTCCTGTGTACCACGTGGTCGGCCGGGGAAAAACAACGGGTTTTGCCAGTATATTTTTTAAGGTGGACGACACCTACGAAAGCTATTTTGATATTGATCATGGGAAACCCTACAAGTTTATCCGTAAGATTGATGAAGGTGGCTATACCAAGGATATCGAGATCGATTTTGATTACAAGGAGGACAAGGCCATACTCAAAGACAATAAGAACGGCACTAAAATGAATATTCCCATCCATGATCAAATACAGGATTTGATATCTGCCTCATATTTTTTAAGGAGCAATTACAATTTGGAAGAATTCGAGGTCGGGGATGCCATAAACCTGGATATGTTGTTTGATGATGATGGGGTGTTCAAGTTTCAATTAAAATATTTGGGAAAAGAAATACTGAGAACCAAGTTTGGAAAGGTGGAATGTCTTAAATTTAGGCCATTGGTTCAGTCCGGACGTGTTTTTAAAGAAAAAGAGAGTCTCACTCTTTGGGTATCAAACGATTGGAACAAAATTCCTATCAGGATCAAGGCGGATTTGGCCGTAGGCTCGCTCAAAGCGGATTTGGATGGCTACAACGGTTTAAAGAACCAGTTTAAAATAATAATGAAATAGTAGTAGGCATTAATGGACAAGAATGCAAAAATCGCTTCCCAGATAAACAAGCTAGAAGAAAAGTTCAAAAATTCGGGCCAAGACCTGAGTTCATACTTGGACGGCCTGCTCTATCAAAAATACCTCACCTATTGGGATTACATTCATTTGGACACCCTGCTCAGTCTACAGGTACCCAGAACGCATTTTCCCGACGAGGAAATCTTCATTATGTACCACCAGATCACGGAACTTTATTTTAAACTTATTCTTCATGAGCAAAAGCAAATTGTAGAGGACAGGTCACAGGATGTACTTTTTTTTACCGAAAAGGCACGGCGAATAAACAGTTATTTCAAAGCACTCATCTCTTCATTCAGTATAATGATCAAAGGGATGGAGCGGGAGCAGTTCCTGAGATATCGGATGGCCTTGTTGCCAGCAAGTGGATTTCAGTCCGCACAGTATAGGATGATAGAGTTCTACGCCACACCATTGGAAAATTTGGTACATTCCACGCAAAGGGACACATTCTCATCAGAACATACCATTGAAGAATTGTTTGAGCAGGTATACTGGAAAAAAGGGGCCACCGATTTGGCCACTGGGGAGAAAACACTCACCCTAAAACAGTTTGAGGTGCGATATACCCCACGACTTTTACGAATTGCCAACGCGGTAAAGAACAGTACTATTTATCATAAATATCTGCAATTGCCCGAGGTATCACGGAACAATGAAGAATTAATCTCTGCGTTAAAGGAGTTGGATATGAACGCCAACGTTAATTGGCCGTTAATGCACATGGGCTCGGCACATAGATATTTGGCCAAGGAAGGCAAGGATGTAGAGGCCACGGGAGGGACAAATTGGAAAGAGTATTTGCCCCCTAGTTTTCAGAAAATAATATTTTTCCCAACTTTGTACTCAGATTATGAACTGGATACGTGGGGTAAACAATGGGTAGATCATATTTTTAACCCAGCAAACGTAGAATACAAGGAATAGAAATGCATAGAATTATTGGGGCAATGTTGACACTTATGGTTGTATTGGTGTCATGCAAAGAAACAAGAGAACCATTGGAAGAGGTGGCAACGGTTGAAACTATTGTGAAACCACCGGTCTTGCATTATGGTTTTGATCTTAAAGAATTTAAAGTAGTCCACGACACCGTTCGCAGAGGGGACAGTTTTGGGGAGCTAATGCTCAAAAACAAAGTGGACTATCCAAAGATTGCCACTATATCAGAAAATTTTAGGGACACCTTCGACGTGCGCAAAATACAGGTTGGTAAACCCTACGTTATCTTAAAATCGAAAGATACTTCGGAAGTGGCCGAAGTTTTTATATATCAGAACGATAAGATCAATTATACTGTTGTAGACCTTCGGGATACGGCTGTGGCCTACAAGAACAAAAAGGAGGTGACCTTAAGGGAAAGAGAGGTAGGTGGAGTTATAACCAGTAGTTTATCGGAAGCTATGGACAACTTGGGTGTAGATTACGGTGTTACAATCGGTCTATCAGAAATTTATGCGTGGACCATTGACTTTTTTAGACTGGAAAAAGGCGATAAATTTAAAGTGATTTTTGATGAACGCTATATCAACGATACGGTTTACGCGGGCCGTGGCCCCATAAAAGCGGCGCTTTTTGAACACAAAGGCCGTGAAGTCTATGCCTTCCCATATGTAGCGGATACGGTAAACAATATTTTGGATTATTACGATCAGGAAGCCAATAACTTAAGAAGCACTTTTTTAAGGGCGCCGATAAAATTTGGATATAGGCTTTCCTCAAGATATAACTTAAAGCGTAGAATCGCTTACTATGGTTATAAAGTTAGGCCACATAAAGGAACAGATTATGCCGCACCGGTAGGTACGCCAATTGTGGCAACTGCCGACGGTACCGTAACGGAATCCACTCGAAGAGGGGGCAACGGAAAATATGTTAAAATAAAGCATAACGGGACCTATAGCACACAATACCTCCACATGAAAGCCCAAAAAGTAAAAAAGGGCGAGTTTGTCCGACAAGGCGATGTTATTGGATGGGTGGGCATGACCGGTAATACGGGTGGCCCCCATGTTTGTTATCGTTTTTGGAAAAATGGCAGACAGGTGGATCCCTTAAAAGAGAAACTTCCCGCGGCAGAACCTATAGCGGATTCGTTGCGTACGGATTATCTGGCACATATTTCACCATTAAAAGAACAATTGGATTGCATAGAATATGCCGATCCATCACTTTTCGAATCTGAAGAAACCCTAATATCATATAACCAGTAATGGCACTACCCACAATCAACCCTACTGCTACCAACGCCTGGAAAAAACTTCAACAGCATTATCAAGAAACCAAAGAAGTACATTTAAGGGAACTGTTTTCGGAAGAAGGACGTGGAAAAAAACTTTCCATTCAATGGAACGATTTTTTGGTGGACTATTCTAAAAATAGGATCTCCGATAAAACCTTGGAGTTGTTGTTGCAACTGGCCGAGGAAGTCGGTTTAAAAGATAGTTTAAAAAGTTATTTCCAAGGAGAGCTTATCAACCAGACCGAAGGGCGCGCCGTATTGCATACCGCTTTGCGGGCAAAAAAAGGCGAGGAGATTTATGTTGATGGAGTAAACATTGTAGATGAGGTTTTTGAGGTAAAGGATAAAATAAAATCCTTTTCCGATGCGGTAATTTCCGGTGAACGCAAAGGGCATACAGGTAAACCCTTTACAGATGTTGTGAACATTGGTATTGGAGGTTCGGATTTGGGGCCTGTAATGGTAACCGAGGCACTCAAGTTTTATCAAAACGACCTTAAGATCCATTTTGTAAGTAATGTGGATGGTGATTTAGTGCACGAAGTGTTAAAGGAACTTGATCCAGAGACCACACTATTTGTGATTGTATCCAAATCGTTTACCACTCAAGAAACCTTGAGCAACGCCCTGACCATAAAAAGATGGTTTCTACAAAACGCTAAGGAAAAAGACGTGGCCGATCATTTTGTTGCCGTGTCGACCAATCTGGAAAAGATACAAGAGTTCGGTATTGCCGATGAGAACGTATTTCCCATGTGGGATTGGGTCGGGGGCAGGTTTTCCCTTTGGAGTGCCGTAGGTTTGTCTATTGCCCTTTCCGTGGGTAACGAGAATTTTGAGCAGCTTTTAACCGGGGCCAACGAAATGGATGTTCATTTTAAGGAAACACCGTTCAAGGATAATATCCCCGTTGTGCTGGCACTGATCAGTGTTTGGTACAACAATTTTTATGGTGCGGAGACCGAAGCCGTTATTCCCTACACCCAATATCTTCACCGTTTTTCGGCATACTTGCAGCAAGGGATTATGGAAAGCAACGGAAAAAGTATAGATAGGTCGGGCAATCGGGTAGGTCACGAAACCGGCACCATAATATGGGGAGAACCGGGAACCAATTCACAACATGCTTTTTTCCAGCTGATACATCAAGGCACCAAACTGATTCCGACCGATTTTATCGGTTTCAAGAATTCGTTGCACGGTGATGTGGACCATCATAATAAATTAATGGCCAACTTTTTTGCGCAGACCGAAGCTCTGATGAACGGGAAAACATCGGATGAGGTTAAGCAAGAATTGGAGACGCAGGGTCTCTCGGGGGAAAAAGTCCAAGAACTGCTTCCTTTTAAAATATTTGAGGGCAATAAACCCACAAATACCATTTTAATAGATAAGCTTACGCCAAAAAGTTTGGGTGCCCTAGTGGCCCTGTACGAACACAAGATATTTGTACAAGGGGTAATTTGGAACATATTCAGTTATGATCAATGGGGTGTTGAATTGGGCAAGCAATTGGCAAAAAATATTTTATCCGACATAGAAAATTCAACAATCGGCAAACACGACAGCTCTACACTGAACCTTTTGCATTATTTTAAGGGGTAGATCGTTATCTTCTCAAATAGTTGTGAAAACCGTAAATAATTGTTTGTCAGGGATTTTTGTTTGTTAATTTAGTGTTAATTATATTTGATCGATTTTAACTTTGGCTTAATGGGTGTAATCCAAAAATGGATCACATTTGCAGGGCTAATAAAACACTTAAACACTGAATTAAATGAAAAGATTCTACTTGGCTATTGCGGCTATTTTTGTTTCAGCAATGGCATTTGCACAAGGAACTCTTACTGGAACGGTTGTCGACGGGGATTTAGGCGGACCGTTACCAGGAGCAACTGTTATGGTTAAAGGAACCAGGACAGGAACATCTACCGATTTCGACGGTAACTTTACTTTGGAAGTAAACCAAAGCTCGGGAACATTGATCGTATCTTATATAGGATTTGTTTCCAAATCAATTCCTTTCTCTTCTTCTGGTAGCTTAGGAACTATTTCGCTAATGCCCGATGCAGAAGAACTCGGTGAGGTTGTTGTTGTAGGTACCGGAATTATTGACCTTGCAACAGATAGACAGACTCCGATTGCAGTGTCTTCCGTGCCAATTAAAACAATTCAAGAAAAAATAGGTACGCAAGACGTTACCATGACCTTGGTAAACACGCCATCTGTGTATGTATCTGGTCAGTCAGGAGGTTTTGGTGATACCGACATGAGGGTGAGAGGATTTGAGCAAGATAACACCGCTTTCCTTTTGAACGGTCAGCCAATTAACGGAATGGAAGACGGTAAAATGTACTGGTCCAACTGGTCTGGAATCAATGATATTGCTTCAGGTATCCAGATTCAAAGAGGTTTGGGATCTTCAAAATTGGCTATCTCCTCAGTAGGAGGTACCGTCAACTTTGTGACCAAGGCCACTGAGATGAACGAAGGTGGATTTGGTTATGCAACTGTTGCCAACAATAACTATATCAAAACATCTGCTGGATACAATACAGGTATTTCAGATAAAGGATGGGGTATGAGTGTTATGTTGTCTCACTGGCAAGGTGATGGTTACAACGAAGGTAACTTTGGAGAAGGACAAACGTATTTTATTTCTGTTGGTTACAGACCAAGTGCTTCACATAACTTCAACTTTTTGCTAACTGGTGCTCCTCAGTTCCACGATCAAAACTTTACCAAGCCAATTTCAGATTATTTGGAGTATGGTAGAAGATATAACAACAACTGGGGTACATACAATGGTCAATACTTGACCGAAAGAAGAAACTTTTATCACAAGCCTGTGGCCAACCTTAACTGGGACTGGACTATTAGCGAAACAGCTAACCTTTCCACAGTACTTTATGCCTCTTGGGGTAATGGAGGTGGAACAGGAAACCGTGGTGACCGTATCAGAACGGCCGAAGGGCGAATTGACTATGATGCAATCTACGCATTCAACCAAAGTGTGCCCAATGGTGAAGGAGGATATTTCGCCGCAGGAGGTGGTTATGTTACCCGTGCATCCATGAACTTGCACAACTGGTACGGATTGATTTCAAACTTTGAAAAACAGTTAAGTGATAATTTAACTTGGAATGTAGGTTTCGATTTAAGAACATACTACGGTAAACACTTTAGGGTAGTTTCAGATTTCCACGGATTGGATTCTTGGCAAGAGAACATTCGTTTGATCGACCAAAACAACAACCACGAATCTTATGGTACCTTTGGTACATACAAGCAGGTGATAGCTACTGAATCCTTCAGACCATCTGGATGGGCAGCTGCCTTTAATTCTTATCCTGAAGATCAAAAAATTGCTTATAGCAACGATGAGCGCATCTCTTACGGTGGATTGTTCACACAATTGGAATACGCTACGGACACATTCTCTACTTTTTTCCAAGGTTCTATTTCCAATCAGTACCACCAAAGATTTGATTTCTATCAATATGCTGATGAGGCTTTGATCAATGGGACGTCATCTCAATGGACAGGAGAGCCATTACCAGCAGATATTGAGCCAGGTACGGATTCTGAAAAAGTGAACAACTTCGGGTACAATGCCAAGGCAGGATTTAGCTATACGCCAACATCCCAACATAGTTTCTACGCAAACGCAGGATATTATAACCGTCAACCATATCACGATAACATTTACTTGAACTTTACCAACCAAGTAAATCCATTGACCGAGAACGAGAAAATTCTTGGTTTGGAAGCTGGTTATGGTTTTTCAAGCGCTATGTTCTCTGCCAATATAAACTTGTACAGAACCTCGTGGAAAGACAGGGTGGTTACAAGCTCCGACGTTGTTGACGATGTAGTTACATTCGAAACAAACTTTGGGACAGAACAATTGCATACCGGTGCTGAATTGGATTTTAAATTTAGACCAATGCCAGGTCTTTCCATCAATGGATTTGCATCTATTGGAGACTGGAAATACCAAGGTAGTGCAGTAACACAAGTTACCGATGAGGAAAGAAATGTCCTAAGTACTGAAACTGTTGATTATGACGGTGGAAAAGTAGGTGGTGCGGCCCAAACTTCTGGTGGTCTTGGTTTCTCTTATAGAATTAACGATATGTTCTCTGTTGATTCTGACTGGAGATATTACGGAGATCTTTATTCCGATGTAGGTGCTGTTAAGGATAACTTGAAATTACCTGCATATAGCTTAATGGATGCCGGTGCAACTTTCAGTGTTCCTCTTGGCGCAAACAAAACAAAGCAATTGAAAATAAGAGCCAACGTTAATAACCTATTGAATCACATTTATATTTCTCGCTTAACAACAAATAATCCTGTTGAAGCTGGCGATGAAACTTATAAGGGTATCAACGTTTCCAACCAAGGTTACTTTGGATGGGGTAGAACTTGGAACGTTACTTTGCGTTACGATTTCTAATAAACTCTTTTCATAATATTAAAAGCCCCTTGTTTTACAAGGGGCTTTTTTTATCTCCAAAATTCCGTATTTTTAGGGGCTCAAACTATACCTATGGAAATCATTAAAAACCTACACTCTTATTTGGCCTACGTGGTTTTGGCCGTTTTGGTAATCGCAGTGGTCAATGCCATTGCCGGCTGGTTGGGCAAAAAGGACTTTACTATGCAAAAGGATCTTCGTGTAAGCCTATTTGCACTAATACTGAGCCACATTCAGCTATTGGTCGGACTTTTATTGTACTTTACCTCAACAAACGGTCTTAAAGCCATACAGACCTTGGGTATGAGCGGGCTTAACGTTCCTGCGCGCTTATTGGCGGTAGAGCATCCGTTCATTAATATTATTGCATTGGTGTTGATCACCATTGGTTGGTCCCGCCGCAAAAAATTTATGGAGAGCAATAAAAAATTCAAGACCATTTCCATTTTCTACGGACTGGGCTTGTTATTGATTTTAAGCCGTATTCCTTGGGGGCAGTGGTTCGCTTAAAAATGTTATGATGTCATTGCTAAAGTAGGAATCTACAAGGCATGTGAAATATTTTGTCAACTTGAGCACAGTCGAAAAGTGCTCAAAACATTCGGTTGTGGTTTATCCTGAGCGAAGCCGAAAGACACGATGTAACAGTTAACAGGAAATCCATCACCGTACCTCCTTTAACAAAAACAAATACGCAGGAAAGTGGTCGCTGTATCCAGCCGTGTAGGTGCCTCCAGAGTATGTGCGCCATGGATAACCCTTGAACCTTCCTTTGTCGGTTCGGATGAATTCTGGCGCAAAGATTTCGGCTTTCCAGAATGTGAGCCTAGTTCGGTCTTCGGTCACCAAATTGGATGTAAAAAACATTTGGTCGAACAAGTTCCATTTATCTCGATATGCTAAAGAGCCAACGCCTTTCTTAAACATGGCCTCCATAGGATTGTAAAGGCTAACACTATCCAATTGGCGTTTTTTACCCTTTGTTTTCAGTATTTTTTTCAAACTATCATCAATCGGGTCATCGTTTAGGTCTCCCATGGCGATGATTTTTGCATCCAAATCCAATTTTTGAATGGAATCTATGATGCGCTTATTGAGTAAGGCCGCCCGTACCCGAAATGGCTGGCTTTTGGCGGCACCACCCCTTCGGGAGGGCCAATGGTTCACAATAAAATAGACTTCTTCTTGATCCATGGTGCCGCCGACCACCAACTGATCACGGGTATATTCCCGTTCCCCCATGTCATCAAACAACAAAAGCCTATGACTTTTGAACGACGATGGAATAAAGGAAGCCTTTTTGTAAAGTAGGGCAACATCAATTCCACGTTCATCGGGCGAATCAAAATGAATGATGCCATAATCCTTTTCCCGCAAGTTGGGATGTTGCACCAAATCTTCAAGCACATCCAGATTTTCAACCTCGCAGAGACCAATAATATCTGGAGATGTTTTGGACGTCTCATAACCAATTTTGGAAATTACTTTGGATAGATTCTCAATCTTTTGATGGTAACGCTCCTGCGTCCAATGGTACCGTCCTTCCGGGGTGCGGTCGTCATCAAAAGTAAGGGAGTCGTTTACCGTATCGAACAGGTTTTCACAGTTGTAAAAAGCAATTGTTCTTAAGGTGTAAGCCTTGGACTTTTGTCCATACAGTGAGGTCGATATTAATACAAGTAGGCATATTAATAATCGCATTTTATTTTGATTTTGTAGCTAAAATATGTAGAATTGTTCGCTTTTCCGCAGTTTGTACAGCAATTACAACCCCTTTTTTCTTAATTAACCTACAATACGCTATGAGGCTAGCCATAGTAGTGGCTGTACTTTGTTGTTGTGAATTGCTGTATGCACAACAAAGTACTCGAATTACAGGACAATTAATGGAGAATGGTTCGGATGTGCCCATTTCCAATGCTATAATTACATTGGAAAACACTTCACAAGAATTTGAGACAAACAAGAACGGAGCCTTTGAAATTACCTTGTCCAAATCCGGAGACCAAATGCTCCGTATTTCCGCTTTGGATTTTATATCGAAGCGATTTTCGGTCTATTTGGAAGGAAACCCGATTGATTTAGGGCTGATTTATCTCGAACGGGATATTGCCCACGAGCAAACGGATAATTTGATTTCGCTTACCGATGGCGACCTGTCCGATGATGCTGAAACCGTTTCCACTTCCATGGGATTGTTGCAATCTACACGCGACATTTTCTTGAACCGTGCCGCTTTTGATTTTGGTCAAGCATTTTTTAAGGTACGAGGTTACGATTCCAGAAATGGACAAGTGCTAATTAATGGTATTCCAGTGAATAAATTTTTTGATGGGAGGCCGCAATGGAACAATTGGGGCGGACTTAATGATGCGGTACGAAATCAAGAATTTACCAATGGTCTAACATTCGATCCCTATACATTTGGGGGCATTTTGGGAAATACCAATATCAACACCCGGCCCTCTGTTATGCGTCCAGGCCTACGCTTATCTTCATCAGCTTCCAATCGTACCTATCGCGGTAGACTTATGGCCACTTATAACTCAGGAGAAAAACCGAGCGGATTGGCTTATTCGGTATCCGTTTCGCGGCGGTGGGCCAAAGAGGGGTTTGTAGATGGTACGTTGTACGATGCTTATTCAGTTTTTGGAGCAATAGAGTACCAGTTCAACCCACAAAATAGCATCACATTTACCTCAATTTTGGCACGTAACCGGCGCGGACGTTCTTCAGCCTTAACGGAGGAGGTTTTTGATTTGAGGGGCAACCAGTACAATCCGTATTGGGGAAAACAGGATGGAAAAATCAGGAATTCTAGGGAACGTGAGGTTTTTGAACCGTTATTTCTCTTGAACTATGCATTGGATAAGAAAAAAATCGATTGGAATATTGGACTTGCCTATCAAACGGGGATCAATTCCAGAAGCAGACTTGGCTATTACAATGCGCCGAATCCCGACCCGACCTACTATCGCTATTTGCCCAGCTACCACATCAACAGTTCCATTGGAGCGGACTTTATAAATGCCAACTTGGCAAGAGAAGCTTTTTTGGAGAACCCGCAATTGGATTGGGGACAACTCTACACGGCTAACAGTAACAATGGAGAAAAAGCAGCTTACCTGCTTTATGATGATATTGCTCACAACACAACTATTTCTGCAGCCACTAGCTTCAATTATACATTGAGCGATTTCATTAAACTGGGATTTGGTGGAAATTTTAGATCCACATCATCAGAAAATTATGCAGAGATTCAAGATCTGTTGGGTGCCAGTTATCATGAGGATATGGATACCTTTTCCAGTACATTGAATCATGTCGATGGAGAATTACAGAAAACCGAAGGTGAAAAAATCAATTACCATTACAATTTAGATGCCTCGAAGCTGGAAGGATTTGCACAGGTGAAACTTAATGCCAAAAAGTGGAATGGATTTGCTTCGGCCTCCTACTCCAACTTTAATGTGCAACGTAATGGTCTTTTTAAAAACGAGCGCTATTTGGAAAATTCCTTTGGAACGGGCGATAAAATAGCATTTTCCAACTTGGCCTACAAAGGAGGATTTACCTATTTTTTAACGGGGAGGCATTGGTTTGCTGCAAATGCAGCTATGGTGGAACGGTCACCTATTGTTCAAAATATATTCATCAACCCAAGGGAAAACAACGAAATAGTTCCTGAGCTTCAGAAAGAGTTGGTAAGCAGTGTGGATTTGAGCTATTTTGTGCGCTTACCAAGCTTAACAGGACGAATCAGTGCGTTTTACACAAGATTCCAGCATACCACGGATATCAATTTCTTTTTTGTGGATTCAGGACTCGGTTCCGATTTTGTACAGGAGGTGATCACGGGATTGGATAGGCTACATAAAGGCATTGAGTTTGGCTTCGAGTACGAAGCATCATCTACGGTAAAATTGACCGCTGCCGGAAATCTGGGGCATTATGTGTACGCCAGCGACCCATCTGTCCAAATTAATTTTGATACTGCAGGTGTTAAGGAAGACCTGATAGCGCCAGAAGGAAATATTGACTTGGGCGTTGCCACCCTTAAAGACCTAAAACTGGCCCAGGGACCCCAGACGGCATTTGCGCTGGGAGTTTCCTACAGAGCTCCTAAGTATTGGTGGATAAGCGGAACCACCAATTTTCTCACCAATAATTACATCAATCTGTCCACTATTACCAGAACTGCAAGTTTTTTAATAAACCCGGAAACCGGTGAAACCTTTTCCGATGCTACGGAGGAAAATGTAGCCAAATTGCTAAAGCAAAATAAGCTTGATGATATCTATTTGCTCAATCTGGTCGGAGGTAAATCTTGGCTTATTGATGGAAAGTACATCAGCTTTTTTGCCAGCATCAACAATGTTTTTGATACGGTCTTCCGAACCGGTGGTTACGAACAGAGCCGGAACGGAAATTTTGGTCAGTTGAAACAAGACAATCAAAGCGGCTCTCCCTCTTTTGCACCCAAATATTGGTACAGTTACGGGAGGACCTATTTCTTGAACTTGGCCATTAGCTTTTAAATCCTACTTATGAAAAATGTACTGTTTAAAACCATTATTGTTATTGGATCAATGACTCTTTTATGTTGTGTTGATGGAAGGGAATTTGATGAAATTGGCAGTAATTATGAGACCGATATGGCCGCCAACATCTCCTTTGAAGACTTGGATTCGTTGGTGCAAGAAGAGGTAGTCCAAATTCAAGAGGATTTGATTTTGGAAGGCTACGTGATTTCATCTGACCGGGCTGGGAACTTTTTCGGAGAGCTTTATCTGCAAGATGCATTGAGCAATCCGTCCAAAGGAATTCAATTGGAAATGGATTTGAGGGAATCGCATTTAAAATTCCCATTAGGGAGTAAAGTATATGTAAAATTAAAAGGTCTTTATTTGAGCAAAAAGGGCAACAATATCCGAATAGGCAGTGTTTTTTCTTCATTTGGAAACATTTCCATCGGGAGGATACCTTCTGGAAAAGTATTGGATCACCTTTTTGTGTCGTGTGACGGTGGCGGAATTGTAGATCCTGTGGTCACAACCATTCCCGAAATGAACAGCCTGCCATCAAACATAGTAGTACAATTGCAAAGTGTTGAATTTGCTGATGAAATTTTTGGGGAAACCTACGCCATTGCAGAAGAAGAGACGGAACGAACCATACAGGATTGTGACGAAAATGAGGTTATGCTCGTGAATAGTGGGTATGCCGACTTCCAAGCCGAATCTTTACCTGAAAATAACGGGACGCTTACAGCTATTTTGACAAAGGATGGAGATGTACCGCAATTGTTTGTTCGAACTTTGGAAGATGTAAATTTTACCGAAGAGCGTTGCCCAGAAATTATTACAGAGTTCACCTCTGATCAAATATTTATTTCCGAATTGGCAGACCCCGACAATAATTCAAAAGCTCGGTTTGTAGAACTGTACAATTCCGCTTTGGAACCATTGGATTTAAACCTGTGGACACTCCGACGATACACTAACGATAATACAGAAGTTAGCTCCACTATTGATTTGTCGGGATTTGTTATTGGTCCGGAAAGTACTTTGGTCATTTCGCCCAATGCGGAAGAATTTGAGCTGGTTTACGGCTTTGCACCAGACTTGGGCGTGTCCACCAATAGCCCGGCAGACTCCAACGGGGATGATAATCTGGAATTGGTTGATCCTTTTGGCGAGGTAATAGATGTGTTCGGAGTAATTGGAGAGGATGGAACAGGCACTGATCATGAGTTTGAAGATGGGCGCGCCGTTCGTGATTCCGATATTTTGAAGGGCAGTCCCATCTTCACCTTTGGTGAATGGACCATTTTTAACGATTCGGGAGATGCAGGAACCATCAAAACGCCCCAAAATGCCCCCGAGGATTTTTCCCCGGGGATTAGGGAGTAAATTGTTTAGAAAGCCGTATACTTAAATTTTTGTCCACCGACCGATGAATCTGCCATAAGACCCGCTTTGGGAAGTGCAAAAACGGCTACACCGTCTTTGTATTTGGCCTCAAAGGCAATTCCGGATTTTAGGGCCACAGCAGAAGTTTCTGCCGCAAACTGGAACTTCTCGGTTTTAAAACGTTGTAGGTCCACTTCGGTTTCAAAGAAAATAACTTCAATAATAGCCTGTCCACCAGCCTGTAGCCCGATATTCAATTTTTTAAGATTTGCCATGCCCACGGCATCACCGTCTTCATAGACCACACCATTGCCCGATGCCCCGCCAATAATAAATCCTCCTTTTCCAACATTAGGAAAAATAACGTAACCTGCGGATTCTTCAAAAAACTGGTCCAAAGCAGGACTTGTTTCCAATAGGGTTGTTTTGGCCCTCTCCGCATCGGCCATAATCTTTCTGTCCTTACTGTTCTGGGCTATGGCACTTGTTCCAATTAACATCAAGGCCACAACGATCACTGATTTTATTTTTTTCATATCTGTTGTTTTTTGTATTCAATTCAAAGGTAGAAAACGCGTAAGTCGTTTACAGGAAAGACTTTCACAATAATTGTTAAGAAAAGCATATGAGCTAAACTTTACATATAATGAATCAATAAGGATAGAGAACAGTTATGATTTAATAGTATTTTAATATCAAACGTCTATGATTAGAGATCTACTTTTTGTAATTTTAGTAATCCGAAAAACCTTTAAAAAACAATATCATCATGAGTAAAGAAATGGCTAATGGGGCAGATGCAAGTCAATGTCCTTTTTTAAGTGAAGTTGCCGGTGGAGGTACGCAGAATGAAGATTGGTGGCCTAATCGATTAAGGTTGGAACTTTTGAGCCAACACTCGGAAAAATCGAACCCACATGGAAAAGATTTTAATTACGCCGAAGAATTTAAGAAGCTGGACTATTCAGCTCTCAAAAAAGATCTAAAAGATCTTATGACCGATTCACAGGATTGGTGGCCTGCCGACTTTGGCAGTTATGCCGGTTTGTTTATTCGAATGGCATGGCATAGTGCCGGAACCTATAGAGTGCAAGATGGACGTGGAGGAGGAGGCCGAGGGCAACAAAGATTTGCTCCATTGAACTCCTGGCCCGACAACGTGAGTTTGGACAAGGCTCGACGCTTGTTATGGCCCATTAAACAAAAATACGGTCAGAAAATATCGTGGGCGGACCTTATGATATTAGCAGGGAACGTCGCCTTGGAATCCACAGGTTTCCGCACCTTTGGTTTTGCCGGAGGTCGAGAAGATGTATGGGAACCGGACCAAGATGTTTACTGGGGGAACGAAACTGAATGGTTGGCATTGAGTGATGCCCCGAACAGTCGCTACCAACATAATAAAGAGGAGCGAGAAATAGAAAATCCATTGGCCGCAGTACAAATGGGATTGATCTACGTAAATCCAGAAGGTCCGGATGGCAATCCCGATCCAGTAGCTGCCGCACACGACATCCGAGAGACGTTTGAGCGAATGGCAATGAACGACGAAGAGACCGTGGCATTGATTGCCGGTGGGCATACCATAGGTAAAACACACGGTAATGGTGATGGCGCAAAAGTGGATATGGATGCAGACCCAGAAGCAGCAGATTTAGCATCGCAAGGCTTTGGCTGGGAAAATAAGAACGGTTCAGGAAAAGGTCCAGACGCCTTTACTTCTGGGTTGGAAGTAATTTGGACATCTACCCCTGTACAGTGGAGCAACGATTTCTTCAAATTCTTGTTCGAGTATGATTGGGAACTGACCAAAAGCCCTGCCGGTGCTCACCAATGGGTAGCGGCAAATGCCGAGGCCATTATTCCTGATCCTTTTGGAGGCCCCAATAGAAAACCCACTATGTTGACAACGGACCTGTCCTTGCGTTTTGATCCTGCATATGAGAAGATTTCACGAAAATTCTACAACGACCCACAGGCCTTTGCCGAGGCTTATGCCCGAGCGTGGTTTAAACTGACACACCGAGATATGGGACCGGTTTCCCGATACCTTGGACCAGAAGTGCCCAAAGAAGAATTAATTTGGCAAGACCCAATTCCCGCTGTGGACTATGCTTTGGTCGATGATGCCGATGTGGCATTGTTGAAAACGAAGATATTGGATTCCGATCTCTCAGTATCCGATTTGGTCTATACGGCTTGGTCATCGGCAGCTACTTTTCGAGGAGGTGATAAACGTGGGGGAGCCAACGGCGCCCGCATCAATTTGGAACCTATGAAAAGCTGGGAAGTAAACAAAGGAACCGATAAAACCATACAGGTTTTGGAGGGAATCAAAGATGAATTCAACAAGAATGCAGGTGGCGGAAAAAAAATCTCACTTGCAGATATGATCGTCTTGGGGGGTAGTGCCGCTATAGAAAAAGCAGCCGAGGACGCTGGTGTTTCTACCAAAGTACCGTTTACTCCAGGTCGTAACGATGCAAAACAAGAGCAGACCGAAATAGAATCAGTGGACTTTTTGAACACGCCTTATGATGGATTTAGAAACTATGTGGTGGATGGGGTTAAAGTTCCCGCAGAACATTTATTGGTGGACAAAGCTCAATTGTTGACACTTACCGTACCGGAAATGACCGCCCTTGTTGGAGGTTTGCGCGTACTTGGAGCCAATTTTGATGGGTCGAGACACGGGGTTTTTACCGAGAATATTGGAGTGTTGAGCAACGATTTCTTTGTGAATCTTCTCGATATGTCTACGGAATGGAAAGCTGCCAACGAAGAAAAATCATTATACGAGGGCGTTGACCGAAAAACCGGTGAGTTTAAATGGTCGGGTACCCGTGTGGATTTGGTATTTGGATCAAACTCCATTTTACGAGCAATAGCAGAGGTTTATGCCGAGTCCGGGTCAAAAACAAAATTCATAAAAGATTTTGTGGCTGCATGGACAAAGGTGATGAACTTAGACCGATTTGATTTGAATTAAAACATAATAAACAGAAAAAGAAAATCAATTTCAATACTGCCATGACCCATACGGTTGTGGCAGTTTTTTTATAACTTTCAGCATGACTAAAAATAGGAAGGAAGAACTCTTCAACCATATAAGAAATGGAAATCTCCAAGGAGTGGAAGGCCTATTGCAGACCGATCCAGTACTCTTGGAAACACAAGATCAACGTGGATCAACACCATTGCTTTTGGCTGCGTATTATGGACATAGCGATATTGTTCGGTCCTTGCTGAACAAAGGGGCCAAAGTCGATGCTTTGGACGGTTCCGGAAACACCGCTCTAATGGGAGTTTGCTTTAAAGGATATACAGGTATTGCAGAAACTCTGATCAATGCAGGGGCCAGTGTAAATGTAAAGAATGCGATGGGAGCTACCTGCCTAATTTATGCGGTTACCTTTAACCGGAAAGATATGGCGGAACTATTGCTTAAAAATGGCGCAGATGTCACAGTAAAGGATGCAAGGGGTAAAACAGCCATGGATCATGTGTTGGAACAAGGCATCACCGAAATGCAGAAACTCCTAAAAAAATATTAGATGTATCCCACATTGAACCTCGCATTGATCCAAACCTATCTGCATTGGGAAAAACCCGAAGCCAATAGAAAAATGTTCGAGGATAAAATAGCAGGTATTTCGCATGATGTGGATTTGATCGTACTGCCAGAAATGTTCACTACCGGGTTTACCATGAATCCGGATGTCATAGCAAAGGAAGAAAGCGAAATTACTGTACAATGGATGCATACTATTGCTCAAAACAATAATGCGGCGGTTATGGGAAGCATTGTGTATCGGGAAGAAGATGCATTTTACAACCGTTTGTTCTTTGTTTCCCCAGATCAGGAAATGTACACCTATAATAAAAGGCACACATTTACCTTGGCGGGAGAAAATGAGGTTTATAAAGCGGGAAACCAAAAATTGATATTTGAGTACAAAGGATTTAAAATATGTCCTATGATATGTTATGATCTTCGGTTTCCTGTTTGGGCAAGGAACACCGAAAACTACGATATACTCATTTATGTTGCAAACTGGCCAAAAAAAAGAATTAATGCCTGGGATACACTTTTAAAGGCAAGAGCCATAGAGAATATGTCCTATAGTATCGGGGTCAATCGGAGCGGAATCGATGAGTTGGGTTTTGAATATCCTGGACATTCGGCAATTTATAACGTACTCGGCGAACCGTTGGTATTCTCGAGAAATGAAGAAATTCTTTATGCCAAACTGCATAAGGAACACATTGAAAATACAAGAAATAAATTAAAATTTTTGGAAGACAGGGACACTTTTAATTTGATAAAATAAAAGTTTCTTCTTTTTCCCAATTAGCTCTGATCTCAATAGTTCCGGGATAATAACTTACCCTTTCCGGTTGGATTTTTTTAAGAAAATTCCCCGTATCCATTTTGCCATTGCCATTCTCATCCAAAATTACTCTGGCAACATAATTTCCAGGTTGCAAGTTGTTGAACTCGAAAATTTGTGATTCGCGCGCCAAAATCTCTCGCTGAATTTCTCCTTTTTCGTTGGTGAGCTGAACAATTACAGGATAGTTTACGTCTCCTCCCAGTACCATGCGCAGATTTCCATAATCGGCAAAACTACCGGTAGAAAGGTTATATGAGAGGGTGTCGTTCTGTATCCCGAAGAAATCGGTGATGGCCCCGGGCAACAATGTAAACGTATAATTTTGATTGGGTTCTGTTTTAAAATCAAAATCAATTTTGTTTTTTATGGTGTCCAAAGCGGCACTGTACGGGGCAGGAATAGAATCGCTTACATTTAGGGAGACTTGTGTGGTGTCCAGAGTAACCAAGGGCGTATTGGCCAAAATGCTAAAAGTATCCTCGAAATTAATTTTCCCGTTTACCGAAGTAGAAAGTTTTAACGAATCTATGGCGAGGTCGCGCATTTTTACCGTAAAGGTGTCGATAACCTCGACCTTGTCGTTTTTTACCAGAAAAACAATGGAATCCAACTCGGTCGGTGTCAGCCAAAAATTTAAAGTATCCTTGTCCCGCTCTTTCAAAATAGTTGTGCTCACGGAATCGGGAAGAGCAGTAATAGTACTGATGTCCATATCCGTTTGATTGCCTTGATACCCGAATATTATTTTGTTCTTGGCCACCAAACTGGGTACCGAAGCTTTATAATTTAATTCTTCCTTGAATAGGTTTAGCAAATAGATTGAATCGGTCGGAATAGTAATGGTATCCTCGATAAACCCAATTTTGTCCTGGGCCTGATCGAACATATTGTTCTTGTTTACATCTTTTAAACCAAAAAGGGCATATTTTCCGGCCTTTAGGTTTCTTAATTCAAAGAGCGGCAAACTATCACCGGTGTTGGTAATGTACAAAGGAGGTTCTTTGTAAATAGTGGAATCGGTATAGGTACTGTCCATTTCGTAGAGGACAACACTGATAAATTCATCGGCTTTTCTGTTTACGGCATCTTTTACCGCTCCGGATAAGGTCAAGGAATCAATATAGTCCCCTGTAGAGAATACGTAGCTCAAAAAACTATTGGGGTTTCCTTCGTTATTGTCTTGGATACTTTGCCCAAAATTGATGGTGTACGTCGTATTTTCACGAAGTGTATCCTTTATGGTAACCTCTATAAACTTGCTGGGGGTGCCTTGGGGCTTTATCTCCGCAGCATGTTTAAATGGAGGAGATACCACTAATTGATTCTGTACATCTTGAAGCTTGATCAATTCATCAAAATAAAGTCGAATTTTCTTTTCCTTGAAATTAGTGCTAAAATTCTCTGGTTCCGTACGGGTAAGTTTAGGTGGGGTTACATCTTTTGGACCGCCGCTCGGAGAACCACGTTTGGCACATTGCCAAAGTGCCAAGGTCATAAAAGCAAAGAAAAGGAGTCCGAACAGTTTTTTTAAGTGCACCATGCCTAAAATAATGTGCAACAAAGAAACAACTTATTTAAAAACTGGTGTGTCACATTAATAAATTTTAACCCTCAGGAACAACAGCAATACTCAATACCGAAATTTCCATACCCGGTTGTTGGAGAAGAGTTTGGGCACAGGATTCTATTGTGGCCCCTGTAGTGATCACATCGTCGACCAGCAATATTTTTTTATAGGTGTACTTTTTGGACGAATCTAGGCGAAAGGCATCTTTGGAACTTTCCCAGCGCCACTGCCTACCTTTTTTGGTCTGTGTTTTTGTGTTTTTTACCTTGATCAGCCAATCATCGCAGTAAACAACACCAAGTCGTTCTGCAATTGTTCGGGCAAATAGCGCAACTTGGTTGTACCCGCGCTTTTTAAGTTTTTTGTTATGTAAGGGAACAGGGATCACAACCTCAATATCATCAAGTTCTTCCTGTAGCTGTAAAAGCGAGCCGCACCAATCCCCAAAAAAACCACCAATTTGTTCTTGGTTTTTATACTTGAGCCAATGCAGTAAATTTTTTATAGGTCCATTTTTTGAGAAAAATACGAACGAAGCAGCCTTTTTTATGGGAACTCTACCATAAAATATGCGGTCCACTTCATTTTCTTCCAGATAGTTATGATCGGTGAGTGGCACATCATGTCGACAAACTGCACACAAAATATGCTCTTCGGTAAATAATTGCGCATTACATCCAAAACATGCCCTTGGCAATAGGATGGTGTTAATCTCGTTTATTATCTTAGCCAACCTTTTTGGTGTCAAAACTTATATATGTTTTAGAGCAGATTGTCAACCCCATGAACTCCCAAGATAACAATTTCAATTACAAAATTATTTTTGCCGCTCTGGTAGCGGTAATCGTGGGGATTCTAATAGCCTTTTATTACAGTTACGCTCAGTCCAAGAACCAAATGATTTATTTAGAAGAAGAAAAGTCACTTTTGGTAAAGGATTTGACGTTGATGCGGGCCGAGGTGGATCGTTTGTCGGGTTTAAACGAGGTTAACGAAATCGAGCTCCAAACCTCGCGCTTTAGGGTTCAGCAACTTTTGGATTCTGTGGGACGCTTAAATTTTAGCATTACCAAATTAAAGGAAACCCGAAAAGAGCTAAGAAAGTTGGAGCTACGTTTTGACAGCCTCAAGCTCAAGAATAATTTTCTTAGGTACAACAATAGCTTGTTGGCCAGTAAGTACGACGAGACCATAAAGCAATTGGAAGAACTCCGTGGCAGGGCAAGTAGCATGCAACAAACCGAATCCCTGCTCAGGGAAACCAATAAAGAGCTAACCCGGGAACTCCGAATAAAAAGCTATTTAAAGCTGCAAGATGCAGAAGGTAGCGGATTTAGGTTAAGGGCAGGAAGACCTATCAAAACCAATAAGGCTTCCGTAATCGAAAAATTACGTGGTTGCGTTACCATTCTGAGCGATGCAAGTTCCAGAGGCGATATTAAAGTACTCTACCTTCAATTTTTGGACCCCAACATGAGGGTTGTCGAGGACAACGCGAATACCATTTCGGTAAGTGGGAATACCTATAGTAAAAAGGTGGAAATCGTATATACCGGAAAAGAGATCAGTATCTGCGATGCCATTACCGTTCCGGAAGGTTCTTTGGAAGAGGGAATTTACACACTTAATGTATTTGAGGACGAAAGATTGTTGGCTTCCACCGAATTTCAGTTGAAATAGCTTATTTCTTTTTGGGTAAAATTCTATTTTTGCCCAATGGCAAATCAAGAAGACGTTTTTAAGAAGGTAATCTCACACGCAAAGGAATATGGGTACGTATTCCAATCCAGTGAAATTTATGATGGACTTAGTGCTGTTTACGACTACGGTCAGAACGGTGCGGAGCTAAAAAAGAATATTCGCGAATATTGGTGGAAAGCCATGGTGCAGCTCAATGAGAACATTGTGGGCATCGATGCTGCCATATTTATGCACCCTACCACTTGGAAAGCCTCGGGCCACGTGGATGCCTTCAACGATCCGTTGATTGATAATAAAGATTCCAAAAAAAGATATCGTGCCGATGTCCTTATCGAGGACTATGTCGCCAAAATAGAGGCCAAGATCGAGAAAGAAGTGACCAAGGCCGCCAAACGATTTGGCGATAGCTTTGACAAAGAACAATTCCTTGCCACCAACAATCGAGTTTTGGGCTATCAAGAAAAAGCCGATTCCATTTTAAAAAGAATGGGTCAGTCTTTGGAAAAGGAAGATTTAGCCGATGTAAAAGCACTGATCGAAGAGCTCGAAATTGCCTGTCCATTGTCCGGATCTAAAAATTGGACGGATGTAAAGCAGTTCAATTTGATGTTCGGAACCAAGTTGGGCGCTTCTGCCGATAGCGCGATGGATCTGTACCTTCGTCCAGAAACTGCACAAGGAATCTTTGTCAATTTTTTGAACGTACAGAAAACTGGAAGAATGAAAATCCCGTTCGGGATAGCCCAAACAGGAAAAGCTTTCCGTAACGAGATCGTAGCGCGTCAGTTTATTTTCCGGATGAGGGAATTCGAACAGATGGAAATGCAGTTCTTTATAAAACCGGGCACCCAAATGGAGTGGTACGAAGCTTGGAAGGAAAAACGCATGAAATGGCACCTCTCCCTAGGCATGGGAGAAGACAATTATCGTTTCCACGACCACGAAAAATTGGCACACTACGCAGATGCCGCGGCCGATATCGAGTTCAAGTTCCCATTCGGATTCAAGGAATTGGAGGGAATCCATTCCCGTACCGATTTTGATCTGGGGAAACATGAAGAATATTCAGGTAAAAAACTACAATATTTCGACCACGAAGAAAACCAGAGCTACACTCCATATGTGTTGGAAACTTCCATAGGGTTGGATCGTATGTTCTTGGCGGTGTTCTCCAACTCCTTGCAAGAGGAGGAATTGGAAAACGGGTCCACACGTACGGTACTTAAAATTCCGGCCGTTCTGGCCCCGAACAAGGTCGCCGTACTCCCATTATTGAAAAGGGATGGACTTCCCGAAGTCGCCCAGAAATTGGTGGACGAATTGAAATGGGACTTCAATGTGGATTATGACGAAAAGGATGCCGTAGGCCGTCGCTACCGTCGCCAAGACGCGGCAGGAACACCGTTTTGTGTTACCGTTGATCATCAAACATTGGAAGATGATACGGTAACCATTAGGCATAGGGACACCATGGAGCAAAACCGTGTAAAACTTTCGGAGGTGAAAGAAATCATTTCCAAAGAGGTGGATATGCGTTATTGGTTGCAAAAGATTTAAGATCTAGAACAATCCGGTAATTTCACCATCATCGTTAATATCCATTCCTTCGGAAGCTGGATGAGCGGGTAAACCGGGCATTCGCATAATATTTCCGGTAATCGGGATCAAGAAACCTGCACCAACGGCAATTTCTATTTCCCGCACCGTGATGATAAAGTCTTTTGGTCTGCCCAATAGTTTGGGATTATCCGATAAAGATTTTTGGGTTTTTGCAATGCAAACGGGTAGCCGATCCAATCCAAGATCAGAAATTTTTCTGAGGTCGGCTTTGGCTTTGGCCGTGTAATCCACATACTCGGCACCGTAAATTTCGGTGGCAATGGTCGCGATTTTATCTTTTACACTGGATTTCCAATTATATAATGGTGCAAAATTAGAATCGTTGGACTCTACAATATCGATTACTGCTTTGGCCAACTCTTCTGCACCTTCACCGCCTTTGGCCCAAACATTCGCAACGGCTACGCGGATTCCTTTGGAATTGGCCAATTCTTTGATCACGGCAATCTCCTCATCTGTGTCGGATACAAACTTATTTATGGATATAACAGGGATTACCTTGAACTTGGCTATGTTCTCCAAGTGTTTTTCCAAATTCGGAAGTCCTTTTTTTAAAGCTTCCACATTGGGTTCTGTCAAGGTTTTTAAATCTGCTCCCCCATGATATTTTAGCGCGCGAATAGTTGTAGTGAGCACTACGGCTTTTGGTGTTAAGCCGGCACTCTGGCATTTAATATCGAAGAATTTTTCGGCACCAAGGTCAAAACCAAATCCAGCTTCGGTTACCGTGTAATCGGAATGCGACATGCCCATTAAAGTGGCGATTACAGAATTGGTGCCTTGAGCAATGTTCGCAAAAGGCCCACCGTGAATAATGGCGGGATTTCCCTCTATGGTCTGAACCAAGTTGGGTTTTATGGCATCTTTTAATAAAGCAGCCATGGCGCCTTCTGCCTTCAAATCTTTGGCGTAGATCGGTTTTTTGTCGAAGGTGTAGCCCACAAAAATATTGCCCAAGCGTTTTTTTAGGTCGCTAAGGCTTTCGGCCAAGCAGAGTATGGCCATAATTTCGGAAGCGGCGGTAATATCAAAACCTGTTTCGCGGGGTACACCAGAAGTTGTACCGCCCAAGCCTACAATAATGTGCCGGAGGGAACGATCGTTCATGTCCATAACCCTTTTCCAACCTATGGTCCTGGGATCCAATCGTACAGAGTTGGTCTTGCTTTGAATATTGTTGTCGATAACTGCCGATAATAGATTGTGCGCTTTTTCAATGGCTGCAAAATCACCGGTAAAATGTAGGTTGATGTCCTCCATGGGTAAAACTTGGGAATAACCGCCCCCAGTTGCGCCTCCTTTTATGCCAAAAACAGGACCTAAAGAAGGCTCCCGTAGAACCACGGTCGTTTTTTTGCCCAAGCGGTTCAAGCCTTCGGAAAGCCCAATGGACATAGTGGTTTTTCCCTCGCCCGCAGGGGTCGGGGAAATGGCCGAAACCAAAATAAGGTTACTGTTTTGGGCTTTGGTCCTATTAATGGCCTTTAGCGGTAGTTTGGCCTTGTATTTCCCGAACATTTCAATTTCATCGGAATCGATTCCAAATTTTTCGGCAATGGTGGAAATGTGTTTTAAAGAAACACCTTTGGCAATTTGTAAGTCGGACATAATTAATGGGTTAAGCGCAAACGAATCGTGTGCGATTTGCCTGCAAATCACATACAATATACTATAATTGATGCAGTAAAACTATGATGGAGTTTGATAGCTCTGTGAACCTTATTCCACGCGTCGTCCTTGGGTGGTGAAAGATAGCCCTTGTTGTCCGGATGTGGATATCATCACTCCCTCAAAATAGGGTTCGTGGGCATTGGGTTTTATGGACCATTGAAAAAGGAAATTGGCACCGGTTCCGCCCGATTGGTCTTTCTCATCAATCACGATCTCTACGGTTTCCATGGGCTTTATATAGATGGGCTCATCAAAATACGTTCGGATAGGATTGCCCTTGGTATCAAAATATTCTGCTTTTTTGATGTAAATGGTGTCCTGTAGGTTTGTGTTCCGCATGCTTATAGTGCTCGTAAGGTTGTGAGTGCGATGCTCTGTTTCGCTATAGATTTGGGAATACACGGAGAGGTAGGAAGTTCCGTTCAATAAAGAATCTTTAGCGGATATAGAAGCAATACGGTTGTTCCAATTAACGGGGTCGATTGAGCTCACGTCTTTTTTTGCCTGCTCGTTGCAAGAAAAAAATAGAAGCAATAGTAAAAACGGAACAAGTTTCCTCATTATTTAATTGCAGATTGGAAAACTAAGATAAGGATTCTATACTATTTGTTGTTGCCTTCATCCTTTTTAGTCTAACTGAATTTTGTTGTTGGGATTAATTCCAATGATCTTTTTATGTATTCTTGATCGGTATCCAGAAATCTTCTTCGGAATCTGGATGTTCTCCTTTGTATTTACTCCCCATTACTGCAAAGTGGGGTCTACGATCGATAGTGAATCCAGAAGTTGGGAACCACTCGCCATAAATGCACTTGAATGTTTCCATGACTTCACTTGGTTTTCCTCTGTAGTGAAACACAGCGTATTCTCCCGAAGGGATGGTTAGCACATCCATGCCTTCCGGGATTTCATCAAAATCCGATACGGCAACGGCCGCCCACTTTTCAAACTCCATAGTTGGGTCAAAATGCTGAAAGTATTCCGGACCTGGATAGATTTCTACGGAATATAAATTTGGATTTGCCAGATTTTTAATTTCCTTTTTTCTTGGGGAGAAGCTTTGCCAAAGTTCCCTGGTCTTATCGCTGACCAAAGATGTTGTCGTTTTTTGGCCAATCAAAAATGTGGTCGGCAAGGTTACGATTCTAGGTGTCATGCATCAAATATTAAAAAACATAGTTTAATTGTATCCCTCCAAATAAATTCCGACCATTTCCCGGGTAAAAGTATCTTGGTTGCGACCCGCCAAAACCAGTCGCATTGATCAGTATGGATTGAGCATAATTGGTGTCAAAAATATTGTTGACTCCTGCGTTCAGTCCCAAACTGATGTTCTGTGAAAGTGAAGTGCGGAATCCCAACTTCATATGGAATACGTTAAAGGAATCGCTTTTGATCGTATTGGCATCCGTTAAAGGAATTTCGTCTACAAACTGATGGGTAAGATGGAGCAGCAATCCATTGGAATGGCGAAAATCGATACCCGAACTTAAGCGATTTTTACGGACTCCCGTGAGCGGATTTCCAGAATAATCGTTGTCGTTGTCCACAAAATCCAAAAAACTATGATCGTTCAAAGTATAGCTGAGATAAGGAGAAAAGGTGAGGGACCGAGACAGTTTGCCTTGATACTGCAGGTCCAGTTCCAACCCTTGATGGCGGGTCTCTCCCGCATTTCTGCCAATATATTGGTCTTCACCAACACGTTGGGCCACCAAAAGGTTTTTTACGTTCATTCGATACAGGACAATGTTGGCCGTAAGTCTCTTTTCAAACAGCGACCACTCACTTCCCAACTCATAATTTATACCTGTTTCTTGTGCAATATCCGGGTTGATGACGCCTTCGGGAGTCAATGTTTCTTCCAAACTGGGATTGGAAAAACCCCGACTAATGTTCGCATAGATCTTTCCATTTTTTAATTGGTAGTTGAGTCCAAGGTTTGGAAGTAAAATAGCATCAAAATCACGCTCTGCCGATGCGTTTTCCGCTCCTTGGTTGAACAAATCCCTATAGTTGTAATGGGTTTTGTTCAAGTTGAGACCGGCCTGTACCAAAAATGCAGAGGTAATGGGATAGGTAAGCGTTCCAAAAAGGTTGAATTGTCGACGGAATTCTATATTGTCATTAAGTTGAGTTCCCTGTAAACTGCCATTGCCATTGTTTTCCTCATATAAATTTTGATACGTGCCCCAGTGGTATTCATCTTTATAGAATTCACTTCCAAAAGTAAATTGAACCTTGCCAAGATCGCCTTCAAAAACGGTTCTAAAACCAAACCCATTGGTGAATTCGTCCAAAATATTGAATGGCCTTGGTTCGTAATTGTCCAAATAGGAATAAAAAATACTGGTTGTGTTCTGAAGCTGCTGTGAAAACCGATGCGTGTAAGATAGGCCGGTAAGTATATATTTGTTAGCTTCATATCCTTTTGCGGCCAGCCAGTTTGATGCAGCACGGGTAGGGTCCTCATCAAAATCCGTTTGGTTAATGGAGCTTGGAATATGGGCCGTGTAATCAATATAGTTCATTAAAAAGGACAAACTACTGTTTCTTCCCGTTCGGAATTGTGTGTTCAGCAAAAATCCATCACGCTCAAATTCATTGTTCTGGCGAAACCCATCGGTTTCCAAATGATTATAGCTTAAACTTAGTTTAAGACCATCTTCTGCATGCGAAAATGTTAGGTTGTCCTTTACCATGTTATACGAGCCGACCGAAAACGTATTGGTCAATTGCGTCTTATTTTCAATGGACGCTTTGGTGTCCAAAATAAAAGCTCCGCCAAGATTGGAGCCATGCGCAGTGCCTTTAGGTCCTTTTATGATCTCTATGGCACCCAGGTTTTCAAAGTCGAAAGCTTCAATGGTAGAAGAGCCGGTACCATTGGTTACAGGGATTCCATTAAAGTACATGCGTAGTTTATTGGTTCCGTATGGTGTCCTTGCTCCAATGCCTCGAACTGTTATGCGGTTGGTGTTGATGGCTCCCGATAAAATATAAACGCCCGAAATCTGATTGATAGCAGAAGGGATGTCCGTGGGGTTGAAACGCTCAAAGGTTTGACCGTCAATTTTTGAAGAAGGAGTGATTCCCGTGGCTTTTTTTGGAACGGCGTTCTGGACTAGAATAATTTCATCCAATTGGGTTATGGAGTCTTTTGGAGAAATCTGGCCCAGTAAAAGTAAGGGCAGTGATACACATAATAGGGAAACAAAGACTCTCATTGGAAACAAATGTTGGTAGAGGTTATTTTTTTAGTTTGATGGTTTTGCCCGTTTTTGCACTTTTGCGTGCAGCATCCAATATTTCCACTACGGTCATATTGTTTTCGAGCGCGTTTAGATCATTTGGGTTTAACTCAACGGAACCGCGCACCACAGCAGCTAAAAGTGAAAATGGGTCGTTGTAGGGATATGGTCTTTCTTCTAAAATTGAGATTTCTTCTTGGTAGCCATCATAACCTTCTGCAGTTCTTACCCGAAGTGTATTTCTGTTATCTGCATAAATAGCACCTGTTAAGCCATAAAGTTCCATATCCTTTCTGCCTATGGGCCAATTCCAAGAAGGTTGTAATACCGCTTGGCAGCCGTCATAAGTAAGAATTATAACGGCATCATCATCTACTTTGGGATTGTTTTCCGCCTGTAATTGTTGGGTAACAGCGGTAACGGTATTTGGTTTTTTGCCTTGTAATAGCCACGTCATAAGATTTGCCCCGTAACAGCCAAAATCGGTGAGGGCACCACCGCCATTGAGCACGGGATCTTGGAGCCACTCCAGAAATTCTTCGTTAATCCCAATTTTCACGGGTCCGCGATGACCATCCCGGACAACGACCTTTTTAAGGTCGCCAATTTTGCCATTGTCCAAGAGGGTTTTTGCTTTATGGTTGGTCGGGTACCAAGTGGTTTCGTAATTGGTGAGCAGATGTATACGGTGTTCTTGTGCAAGCGCTTTCATTTTTTTGGCATGTCGCATATTTACCGCCAATGGTTTTTCTACCATAACATGGATTCCTTTTGGTGCACAGGTCTGAACTACTTCCAAATGATTGAATATGTTGCCAAATGCGGTTACTGCCTGTGGTTGGGTAGCGGCAATCATTTCTTCTAGGCTGTTGTAGACCAAATCCATGGAAAACCCGTGTTGATCGGCATATTGTTGGGCAAGCTTACGATTTGGTTCCGCAATGCCCACAATTTTGATGTCGCCAATGGCATCACGGCCCAAAATCGAGTGAACATGGGTATGCGTGAGGCCTGCGATACCAATTTTAAGCGGTTCGGGCTGACTGAACAATTGTACGATTGCAAGGAAGAAACATAATATAAAAAATGAGGCTGATCTTACCATAAGAATAACAGAATTATTAGAGTTGTAAAAATAGGGACTAATGATCAAGTTCTTTCAATATGGTGTCGGTATCCTTTATCGTTGCGAACTCATCTTTAAGGTTGGCCAGTTCTGCGTGGAAAATAACATCAGCAGCGTATGTGTTGCCATCGTGTCCTATTTTATCGAAGGCAGCGGTCGCATCGGAAACCAAAATAACGGTAAAACCTAAATTCGACGCCATCCTTACCGAGGTGGAAATGCAATGTTCTATCGTTAGACCCGCTATCACTAAATTAGTGATGTGCTCTGTTTTTAATCGAGCCTCCAGTTCAGTGCCAATAAAAGCACTGTTCACCGTTTTCTCAAAAATCGGTTCATTGATCATAGGTTCCACGGCCGGATGAAAAGAGTTACTTACTTTACCTGGGTGCAAAGGGGAACCAAGGTCGGTGGAATTATGTTTTACATGAAAGATGGGCCATTGTTTTTTCCTGAAGAACGTTAATAACCTTCCGCAATTTTCCTCGGCATCCATATTGTTTCTTTCTGTGCCGTAAAACCCGATTTCTTGTAGTCCGCGTTGGACATCGATTAGAACAAGAGCTGTCATGAGGAAACTTTTTGGCTTAAAAGTAAACGAAAAGATCAAAAAAAGGGACATCAATTCATTCCATTGATAGATTCATAGGTAAATTCAATTTTAAGGAGCCGTTCACAATAGCTATTTTTGAACAAAATTGAGTATATGAAAATTGTATCCTACAATGTAAACGGTATTCGGGCAGCGCTTAAAAAAGGATTTGTGGAATGGTTGGAAACGGTGAGCCCTGACGTGGTTTGCCTGCAGGAGACCAAGGCCATGGAGGAGCAATTGGATACTACTGTTTTTAAAGAGGCCGGATATTCCCATAATTATTGGTTCAGCGCCCAAAAAAAAGGATATAGCGGCGTGGCTTTACTTTGTAAAGAGGAGCCGGACCATGTGGAATTTGGTACGGGGATCGACTACATGGATCATGAAGGAAGAAATATCCGAGCCGACTACGGAGACCTTTCCATAATGAGCATGTACTTGCCATCCGGCACCAATATGGATCGCCTGGATTTTAAATTGACGTATATGGACGATTTTCAGAAATATGCAGATGAGCTTCGGAAAGAACGTCCAAATTTAATTGTGTTGGGAGACTATAATATTTGTCATGAAGCTATAGATATTCATGATCCTGTCCGAAACAAAAACGTATCGGGATTCTTGCCTGTGGAACGCGAATGGATCGGCAATTTTATGAAAAGTGGCTTTATTGACAGTTTTAGGCATTTCAATAAGGAACCCGATAATTACACCTGGTGGAGTTATCGCGCCAATGCCAGGGCCAACAACAAAGGCTGGCGTTTGGATTATGGCATGGTGGCCAATCCTTTGGAAGATCGGTTAAAGCGTTCCGTGATTTTGTCCGAAGCCAAACATAGTGATCACTGCCCCATTTTATTGGAGGTTGAAAAATAATGCTATTCTAAAGGTAGAAAGTAAGATGGTTGGGTTTGAGAGCCCCAATCGTTAACCGTCCTAATTTGTAAAAAATGAAATATACCAGAATCCCGCATACCGATATCCGAATCAGCAAAATTTGCTTGGGCACCATGACCTGGGGGCGCCAAAACAATGAAGAGGAAGCGCAGGAGCAAATGGACTATGCCCTAGACCAAGGCGTTAACTTTTTTGATACGGCAGAATTATATCCCGTTCCGGCCAAAAAGGAATTATATGCCGTTACAGAAGAATTGATCGGGAATTGGTTCAAAAAAACAGGGAATCGGGATAGGGTGGTCTTGGCTTCAAAAATTGCAGGACCGGGGCAGGTCGCAAACCATATTCGAAGTACCGGGTTCAGTAAAGAAGCTTTGGTTAGTGCAGTAGAAGGAAGCCTAAGGCGATTACAGACCGATTATATTGACCTGTTCCAACTCCATTGGCCAGAAAGGAATACCAATTATTTTGGTCAAAGAGGTTACAATGCCCATGCTGTTGATGTTTGGGACGACAACATACACCAAGTTTTGGAGACGCTACGAGATTTGATTGCCGAAGGTAAGATTAGGCATGTAGGATTGTCCAACGAAACCCCTTGGGGCACCATGCGCTATTTGGAGGAGAGCAAAGTCCACCAAGGATTGCCCCGAATGCGTACCATTCAGAACCCGTATAGCCTTCTTAACCGACTTTTTGAAGTAGGTCTTTCCGAAATCTCGATGAGGGAACAAATTGGTTTAATGGCGTACTCTCCTCTTGGATTTGGGGTGCTGAGCGGTAAATACCTTACCGAAATCCCACCTAGAAAAGCACGGATAACATTATTCCCAAACTATAGTCGCTATAGTGGAGAAACTGCTACACAGGCCACACAAAAATATGCTGACTTGGCCAAGGCACACAATCTTAGCCTCGCTCAAATGGCCTTGGCATTTGTAAATACCCGACCATTTTTAACGAGCAATATCATTGGTGCTACCACTATGGAACAACTCAAGGAAAACATCGCCAGTATCGATGTGGACCTTTCCGATGAGGTATTGGATGGCATTGAGGAGATACACAATGCAATTCCTAACCCTGCTCCTTAGATTTACTCGAGGACGTATGCCCGATATTCATCACCTGAAGCAGTTCCCATTTTTCCGCCTCCGCATGAAATGACAAGGTATTGTTTGCCCTCCACTTGATAGGTGATCGGAGTGGCATAACCGCCTGCGGGGAGTTTATCTTCCCAAAGTTGCTTCCCAGTTTTCATATGGAACGCACGGATTTTTTCATCTTTGGTGGCAGCAATAAATAGCACTCCACCTTTGGTGATGACAGGCCCTCCATAATTTTCGAGTCCGGAAACGGACACATTCGGGTCCTGCAAACTTTCCTCATGGCCCAACGGCACGGTCCATAGATACTCACCTGTGTTGAGGTCGATGGCATTCAGGGTCCCCCATGGTGGTTTCACTACGGGATAGCCCCTGTCATCTTTAAATCGTGCGAAACTAGCGACCGAATAGGGCACATCTATATTTATTTTTTCCACTCGGTGATCTTTTGCTTGTTCCATATCCATTAGAAATTCCGTAATGGCATCGGTTTCATCTGCCGAAAGATTGGGCATCCCCGGCATAGCACCACGCCCTTTTTGGATGATGGTCTTTATGGAATCGGATTCCAAACGCAACTTTATATTCTGAAGTGCCGGAATACCGGCCAAACCTTGCAGTTCCCCGCCATGGCATCGGGCGCAGTGGATTTGTGCCAGACTTTGTCCAACGCTGGAGCCTTCGGCGCCGCCACCAACCTCTTTCATTTTAATGATCCATGCCATTTCGTTGGCATTTACGTACATCACCCCATCACGAGGGTCGAGGGCAGCTCCGCCCCATTCGGCTCCCCCATCGGCACCAGGGAACAAAATGACCCCTGTAGTATCCATGGGAATAAATTGTCCCTTGGATGTGATGGACTTGAACTTTTCAAGCACCGTAGGCGTATTTTCAGTTTTGTTCCCTGAAACCAAATCATCCACAAATGCGGTGCGGTCGGGCGCATACAAATCGTCTTCTGTCAATATCTGACGTGCAAATGGAGCAGGTTTTAGGGGTAAGGGTTGGGTTTCAAAAGCCTTTTCACCGAGCAATGTGGAACTGGGATAGGTTTTTTCCTCGATAGGAAACAAGGGTTCTCCCGTAATACGGTTGAACACGAACACATGGCCACTTTTGGTGACCTGTGCTACGGCAGGAATGGTTTGTCCATCCCGTTGAATATCAACTAAGTTGGGCGGAGCGGGCAAATCACGGTCCCAAATATCATGATGCACCATTTGAAAATGCCAAATTCGTTCGCCTGTATTGGCATTGAGCGCCAAAAGGGAATTGGCAAAAAGATTGGCACCTTCACGGTCGCCCCCATACCAATCAAAAGCTGCTGACCCTGTGGGAATGTAAACAATGCCCTGTCCGGTGTCCAAGGCCATACCGGGCCAACTATTGGCGCCCCCTACTTTTTTATATGCTTCCGCTGGCCAAGTATCATAACCAAACTCTCCCGGCTGTGGAATGGTATGGAAGGTCCACAAAATTTCACCTGTGAGCACATCATATGCCCGTATGTACCCGGGTGAAGAGCCTGGACCTTCGCCCACTCGGGTGCCTTGAATCAATATATTTTGAAAAACTGCGCCGGGCGTGTTCGATACCACGGATAATTTGCTGGGATCTCTGCCCAGACCCTCCCTTAAATCGATACTGCCATTGTTTCGAAAGGAGGAGATGGGTTTGCCGGATGTTATATCGACAGCATAAAGTTTGGGTCCCGATGAGAAAAAGATACGGCCGGGATGTTCTCCATCCGATTTCCAATAATTCAGGCCCCGATTAAGTCCTAAACCTGATTCATCCTTGGTTTTTGGCGAGAATTTCCAGATTTCCTTGCCCGTGGTTGCATCGAGGGCAAACAGCTCGATGGCGGCATTGACGCCATACAGGACCCCATCAACCATGAGTGGACTGGTTTGAATCTGTGTTGTTCTACCTTCTTGAAGCCCACCACTCTTATAGCTCCATGCCAATTTTAGTTGGGAAACATTTGCTGTGTCAATTTGATCAAGATTGGAGTAGTGTGTGCGTTCGGGGTCGCCCAAATAGTGCTCCCAGGTAGTGAAATAGGGCTTGTCGGCTTTGTTTTTGTCAAAGTTTGAGCAAGCTGTCAGTAGCGTCAATAAGGTTAATGGGAAATATCTTTTCATGTGCAGTTTGAAAGTTTCCTAAATATATAAAGAAACCTACAACTAAGGTTTACCCGAACAAATGGGAAACCACGTCCTCGATCTTGGATACTTTTTGAATCTGTATGCCGGATTGTTTTAGGCCTATTTTGTTGTTTTTGGAGACAAATATTTTGGAAAAGCCCAATTTTTCGGCTTCGAGAATGCGCTGATCTACTCGTTGCACTGGTCTAATTTCTCCAGCAAGTCCGACTTCTGCGGCAAAACAAACGCCTTTTTCTATGGCGATATCGGAATTGCTGGATAGGATGGCGGCCATAACAGCCAGGTCAATGGCAGGATCATCCACGGATATTCCACCGGTGATGTTTAAAAAAACATCTTTTGCCCCTAACTTAAAACCTGCTCGTTTTTCCAAAACGGCCAATAGCATGTTCAATCGTTTGGCGTTGAAACCTGTAGCGGAACGTTGGGGTGTTCCGTAGACCGCTGTACTTACCAAGGCCTGAATTTCTATCAACAAGGGTCGCATACCTTCCACCGTGGCCGCTATTGCCGTACCACTAAGATCTTCGTCGCTCTTGGAAATCAAAACCTCAGAAGGATTATTTACTTCACGCAGGCCGCTTCCTTGCATTTCGTAAATGCCCAGTTCGGCAGTGGAACCAAAGCGGTTTTTAAGGGAACGAAGAATGCGGTATACATAATTGCGGTCTCCTTCAAACTGGAGAACGGTATCCACCATATGCTCCAAGATCTTTGGACCCGCAATAGTTCCATCTTTGGTGATGTGTCCTACCAAAATAACAGGAGTATGACTTTCCTTGGCAAATTTGATCAGTTCCGCGGTGCATTCCCGGATTTGGGAAATGCTCCCCGCTGCGGATTCGATATAATCCGTGTGCAGGGTCTGAATAGAGTCGATGACCACTAAATCGGGCTCAATAGAGGCAATCTGCTGGAATATATTTTGTGTTTTGGTCTCGGTAAGGATGTAGCAATTCTCGCTTTTAGGTTGAATACGGTCTGCTCGCATTTTAATTTGTCTTTGACTCTCCTCCCCCGACACATAAAGTATTTTATAGGGCAGTTTTAGCGCGATTTGAAGCAACAAGGTACTTTTTCCAATACCGGGTTCCCCCCCTAATAAGGTTAAAGACCCTGGTACCAATCCACCGCCCAACACGCGGTTGAACTCTTGGTCTTTGGTGTCCAAGCGGAGTTCCTTTTCCTGTGTTATTTCGGAAACACGAAGCGGCTTATTGGAGGTGTTGGCGGGCCGATCTGTTTTCCACCCTTTTTTGTCCTCTTTTTGGACAACTTCTTCTACAATGGTGTTCCATTCCTTGCAAGAGGAACATTGCCCGATCCATTTTGGGAATTGAGCTCCACAATTTTGACAAAAAAATGCTGTTTTGGTCTTGGCCATTCAGAATTCAATGAGGGGCCTAAAGATATGGATTTAGATGGATGATTAGATTGTTGGATTGTTGGATTTTTGGAATGAGGTCATCAGATATCAACAATAAATGAAATCATTTTTCCGCCTCACGGTTCTAGGCCTGGGTTATTTGATATCCTCAATCAATAGAAAAATGGTATCTTCAACATAGGGAAAGTAAATATGAATATGGAGACCCTAAGAAAAGTTAGAACTATTGTAATCACATTGTTTTTTGTCTTATCAATTTTTTATGTTTCAAATGAATATGATAGATATGACACATTCTTTGGAGAAAAATTTCCAGATGAATTTTCATTCAATTTGGGGAGGTATTTGTTAAGCTATACAAGTGATTTTGAGATTGATAATTTTGATGATAAGGAAGAGCTTGAAAAACTAGATTTTTGGTTGCAAGAAAATTTCAAGTTTAGTGATTATGAAGATAATTTGCTAAAATATGGTTTCTCTATTAAGGAGTTGCCAAGTAAAAACCTCTATTTGTTTTGTCTTAATGGTCCAGATGGAAAACCAAGTAATAAAAATGTTTCAAGGATTAAAAATTTAGAATTGGATAAGAGTGAATTGGTTAAACAACCTTCATTTATTCAATTCCTTTTAGGAAAAAAAGACTTTGATATTGCTCTATTTGCCTATAGTTCGCACAAGCCTGTAAGCTCGCTTTAAAGCAAACAATTTTTAGACCATCAGATTTTTAGTTTAGCCAATCCAAATATCGCGAATCAATCCAACTATCCAATAATCCAGTTTACTAATATCCAAAGTCTTCCTTGAGCGCATCTATTTTTTGAAGAGCCAAATCTTTGGTCAAAAAGTCGATTTCTTCCATTTGGAACGCCTTTTCAAACGCTTTAAATGCCTTTTTGGGCTCACCGATGAACTCATAGTGTTCTGCTTCAAAATAAAACCCCATCATGGTTTCTGGGAATTCTTTTTTGCATAGATCGGCCAATGGCTTTAAGGAATCGTAGTCTTGTTTTTTTAAGCAAGCGGCATAAATGGCCATAATATCGTTGAGTTCCACTTGTTTTTCAAACCCAAATAGATCTTCAATGGTGTTGTATCGGTTTTCCAAGTAGTCAAATACGGGCTCTTCGGAAGTAACAATCTCAGTTTTGTATTCCTCGGGGGTAATTGGTCTATATATTTTGAATACGTTATCGAATGCTTTGCTGATCCCGTAAGCTGCGATGGATTCGTGATCAGCCTCTTCGTATTCATCAAAAAAATAGTGCAACGATTCTTTTTTTATGGAATTGATGCTGTGGTTCATTTGCAGTATGCGCTGTCTGTCGTCCGATGGTGCCTTTTCTACAATTAGATTATAAAAAATAGTTTGGTCCAATGCGGACAAACGCTCGGGGACACGATTCTCCATTTCGGTTGCCAGTACCGGTGAGATACTCACAAAAGAGTTAAAGAATGAATTGTCCTTGAACAAATAAAAGTTGCCGAAATTTGCAGTGATATCGTATCCAACGAACATTTTAAAGGGGGCAATTTTATATGTGGTGGCCATGTAGGGAATTAATTCCGTTCCCAAGAACTCATAGAACATTTTACCTTTTTCGGTCGGTAATCCTGAGGCTTCATCATAATCGCAATCTTCCCATCTTAGATCGTTTTCTGCTTGGTGGATTCCAACCACGATGGCCTCGGGCATGCGGTCCAATCGACTTTGGAATTTAACGTTGGCAACGACCAAATCAAAAAGGTAGTCGGCATCGAGAACCACGATCAACGGATACAGTTTGTCATCGGAATAATCTTCGGGGAAATAATAGGAGACGTCCCTTCGTTCCTGGAGTTTGAAAGATTCAAAGATTTCTTTTTTTACCTGGGCATTGGAGTTCAGGCAAATAAGGCCTATCAGTAATAATAGACTTTTTTTCATTGGTTAAGTTTTAGCGGTTGGGGCTTACCGATTTCTATTCAATAACGGTAATACAACAAAGGATATTGTACCAAAAACAACCACCATAATAGTTTGGGCGATCCACATGATCCAGCCAAAGGCATCACCAGAAACAGAACTTATTCCATAAATGCCCAATGCGGCACTAACGGCGATAGGGTACAGGCCTATTCCGCCATTAGTTGTGGACATGGCGAAGGCTCCCGCGACAAAAGCGACCAATAGTTCGCCCAAGGATAACGGGATGGTTTCTTCCACAGTATATTTAATGACCCAGAACATGCCAAAATAGGCGGTCCAGATAAAAAGAGTATGAAGGATAAACGGCCATTTGTTCTTCATTTTAAAAACACTGAGGACTCCATCCTGCAGGCCGGATAGAAACCCTTTTAGCTTAAGGGCCAAAGGAAATTTGGATTTGCGAATTATGTACGACCCCAGGAACAAACCTATTATGCCTGCTAATAAAATACCGATAGCGCCTACGAAATTGACTCCTTTTTCTTCTAAAAACCCAAGGATAAAATCGGTTTGGAGCACCAAGGTAGTCATAATGATGGTCAAGAGCATCAATAAATCGACTACTCTTTCAGTAACGATTGTACCGAAACCTTTTTCAAATGGAACTTTTTCGTAGGTGGTAAGTGCTGTTGCCCTTAAAATTTCACCAGAACGGGGAATGCCCAAGTTGGCAAAATAGGATATAAGGACAATAAATATTGTATTTGAGGTTTTTGGCCTGTAACCCATGGGTTCCAAGAGATATTTCCAGCGAATGGCACGGGAAATATGGCTCAGTATGCCTATAATTACGGATATTACCACCCAGAATGGGCTTGCATTGGAAATGTAATGGATAATTTGATTGCGTTCTTCCGGTGTGGTGGAGTTGTAGGAGTACCAAACCAAGAAAAGCCCAAATCCAATGGGTACAAATATCTTAAGGAATTTTTTTAGGGATTTGCCCAAAATTTATTGGAGTAGATTGTTTTCCTCGTTCGGGAACACCAATGCTGGATTAAATGTTTTTGCTTCTTCGATATCCATCCAAGCGTAGGTAATTAGGATCAATACGTCGCCGACCGCTACTTTTCGGGCAGCGGCACCGTTCAATGTCAACTCACCGGAACCTCTTGGTCCGGGAATGGCATAAGTTTCCAATCGTTCGCCGTTGTTATTGTTCACGATCTGCACTTTCTCGCCTCTAATAATATTGGCGGCATCCATAAGATCTTCATCAATGGTAATGCTTCCTATATAATTTAGGTCTGCCCCGGTAACTTTTACTCGGTGAATTTTAGATTTTACGACTTCTACTTGCATGGTGCAAAAATATCAATTCAATCTTAGATTATCAATTAGGCGAACGCCATCCGCATAAACGGCAATGAACGCCCTATATTTTTGGTTGTCCTGAATTTTTAAAGCGGGTGTCAATGTGTTTTCATCGGCTATTTCAAAATACTCTAAATCGAACAAAGGTTGTTTTTCAAATTCAGAAGTGACCCAATCCGTAATATCTTTAACACTTTTCGTGCCAATTTTAGCTTTGGCAGTCTGTAAGGTTT
The DNA here is from genome assembly GCF_041224615.1 of Allomuricauda sp. XS_ASV26. NCBI lineage: Bacteria > Pseudomonadati > Bacteroidota > Flavobacteriia > Flavobacteriales > Flavobacteriaceae > Allomuricauda > Allomuricauda sp. XS_ASV26. The sequence continues at coordinate 705,163 of NZ_JBGFGK010000033.1, forward strand.
TGTGAATGAAACTGGCCTGTTCGCGGGTTTCTTTAGAGAGCCTTTCGTTTCGGGAACTCATGGCAAGTCCATGGGGTTCCCTCTCAATGGCGCATCCTACTATGGTATATGGAAGGTCTTTTGTTTCGGCCATTTTTCGGATTATCTGTAATTGCTGAAAATCTTTTTCTCCAAAATAGGCTTTGTTAGGTTCGGCAGTTCGCAGCAAAAGCTCCACAATAGTGCCGACACCGTCAAAATGTCCTGTTCTAAATTCGCCTTCCATTACTTTGTCCAATCCATCGAACTCGTAAGATTCGGATTTAAGGTTTCCAGCATAAATCTCATCTACCGTAGGTGCAAAAACAACTATGTTTTCAGATACTTCTTTTAAAAGGCTTACATCTTTTTGGAAAGTTCTCGGATATTTTTCCAAATCATCCTTTTTGTCGAATTGGGTGGGATTTACGAAAATGCTGACAATCACAAAATCATTTTCGGATAAGGCTTTTTTTACCAACGAAATATGACCGGAGTGCAATGCGCCCATAGTGGGGACAAGACCAATGGTGCGGTCTTTTCTGCGCTCCTCCAAACTAAAGGCATTGAGTTCTTTTTTACGGTCGAAAATCTTCATATACAGGTACAAAAGGGTGCAAAAATACTACAAATACAGCTAATCAGCATAATTTTTGTACTTTTGCAGCTATGTTTTTCAGATAAACAAAAGAAAGCGTTTATGAATGGTAAAAAGGTATTGTTTGTATCTTCTGAATTAGTTCCCTACCTCCCAGAGAATCCTGTTTCCTTAATGTCTTACGAAGCACCTAGAATGGTGAACAGTAATGGTGGGCAAATACGGATATTTATGCCAAGGTATGGAAATATTAACGAAAGAAGGCATCAATTACATGAGGTAATACGTTTATCGGGGATGAACCTGGTGATCAACGACATGGATATGCCCTTGATCATTAAGGTGGCCTCCATACCAAAAGAACGGATTCAGGTCTACTTTATTGATAACGATGAGTATTTTAAAAGAAAGGCAACATTTGCAGATGCCGATGGGAATTTGTTCCCGGATAACGACGAACGCGCCATCTTTTTTGCCAAAGGTGTTGTGGAAACCGTAAAAAAATTGAACTGGTCCCCAGATATTATCCACGTTCATGGCTGGATGGCCTCTATGGTGCCACTTTACCTCAGAAAATATTATGCTGATGAACCCTTGTTCGCCGATAGTAGAATTGTTACTTCCGTTTACGGCAAGGATTTTGAAGGTGAGCTGGATGCCGAAATGATCAACAAAATAGCTTTCGATGGTATTGATAAAGAGGAAGTTTCCGTTCTTGCCAAGCCCGAGTATAATAATTTGTTAAAGGTTGCCGTAGATCATTCCGATGCCGTTATTTTAGCCGCGGAGGATTTGTCCGAGGATTTAAAAAACCACATAGATAATCTTTCCGTACCAGTATTGCCTTATGTCCCGCTTCAAGAAGCAGAGGAGGCATACACAAATTTCTATAATACAGAGGTTCTAAAATAGTTTGAATGAGATTTTCCAAGATTACCAAAGTTGCGACACTTGTTGGAACTTTGTTTTTGCTGATCGCTTCGTGTGATGATGAAATGGACACCATTGGCGAAGGTGTTGTTGCAGGAGAACCCTTCAGTACGGGTAAAGTAGAGTACGATGTTTTTGCCTTTAATAAAGGTATAACTGCCGTGCAGACCAATAAATTGCCTTTGTACCAACTGGGTACATTCAACGACCCTGTATATGGACAAAGAAAAGCCAGCATAATTTCCCAACTTGCATTGTCCGCCGAAGCCCCAACCTTTGGAGACCTGAGGCAAGAGGTGGAGGATACGGCCGACTCGGACGATAATGCCACAACGGTAGAGGAAAACGAAACGGTGAAAGAAGTGTTTTTGACCATACCTTTTCAAACAGCCCCCTCGCCGGATTCTGATGGTGATGGTATTCCGGATGAACTGGAAAGTGGCGAGGATGCGGAAGACCCAAATTCTGATTACGATGGCGATGGTGTCACCGATAACCAGGAAAGGATCATTGGCTCCAATCCGTACGACCCAAACGAAGATGGCACCGCCGAAGGATTTGTTGCCAATATTTATCCCAATAGGTTTGATTTGGACAGTATATACGGCGATAGGACCCAAACTTTTGAATTGACAGTTTCCAAATCTAATTACTTCTTGCGCGATTTGGACCCGAATTCTAATTTTGAAGAAGCCCAAGAATATTACTCCAATCAGGATTTTTCGGCTTTTATCGGCGAAGAATTGTCAATCGAAGGTCAAAAAACAGTAACCATTGACGATATCGAAACCTTGGTTTTTGCCGAAGATGACCCCGATACGGCAGATGTAGATGAATCACAAACAGTTGTAGAGAGTAGAATTGCCCCGGGCATTCGAATTCCCCTAAACCCGGATTTTTTTCAACAGAACATTTTGGATAAAGAAGGTCAGCCTGAGTTGTTGAGGCAATCCAATTTTAGAAATTTTATAAGAGGTATCCACTTAGCGGGGTCCGATACGGAGCAACTTATGTTCTTGTTGGATTTGACCCAAGCCAACATCACTATTACCTACGAGTATAACGATTATGATGCCGAGACTGAGGAAGTTGTGGTCGCGGAGAAAGATTTTACACTTCGTCTGTTGGTAGCCAATACCAATGGTCAGATTACTGGAAATGCGGTTAACGTGTTCGAAAACGACATGCTTCCTTCACAAATTGAGAGCGCATTGAATTCCGAAGAGAATGCTTCTCGAATTTATGTAAAAGGAGGGGCCACTCTTGCCGAGGTGCGTTTGTTCGATGAAGTGGAAAACGGAGGCGCTACGATCATCAATGAAATCAAGCAGAACAATTGGATCATTAACGAGGCAAATTTGGTGTTCTACGTGGATCGCGAGACATTGGGAACTTCCGTGGTCGAACCGCCAAGGCTTTATCTGTACAACGCAGAAACCAATCTACCCCTGTACAATATTGCCAACGAGGATGTAACGCCGAATTCTGGACCAAATTCGTTGCGATATTTTGCGAGCCACGACGGAGTGTTGCAGTCCAGCAACAATCAAGGTGTAAAATACACGGTTCGGATTACGGAGCACATCAATAATATAATCGTTAGGGATTCCGTAAACGCTAAATTGGGCTTGACCTTAACCCCGAACATTGCTTTAACCGCGGTTCAAGAAGCGCTCGGGAGCGACATGCAAGAGATAGATTATCCGGTTGGTGCCGCAATGAGCCCATTGGGAACCATACTCTATGGAAGTAATGTTGCCCCAGAAGAAGAAGACCGAAAGCTAAAGCTTGAAATCTACTACACTAAGGCCAACTAACCTTGTATTTATCGTAGTTTTTTAAACGTTTATCGTTTTAAAGAACCAGAACGGCATATTTTAACGTATACATTTTAAATTTGAGGACCAATCCCCCAGATGGTTATTAATTAAAAAAAAACTTATGTGTGGAATAGTCGGTTATATAGGTCATAGAGATGCCTATCCAATTATAATCAAAGGGTTACAGAGACTCGAATACAGAGGGTACGACAGTGCCGGTGTTTCTCTTTTCGATGGAGAAAACATCCATTTGGCCAAAACCAAGGGCAAAGTAGAGGATTTAAAAAACAAGGCGGAGACCACGATACCCATTAAAGGGAAGTTGGGCTTGGGCCATACAAGATGGGCTACACACGGCGTGCCGAACGATGTAAACTCGCATCCCCATTATTCAAATTCTGGCGACTTGGTGATTATACACAATGGAATCATAGAAAACTACGAGTCCATTAAACAGGCTTTGATAAAAAGGGGGTATTCTTTTGAATCCGATACGGATACCGAAGTGCTCATCAATCTAATAGAAGAAGTTAAGAAAAAAGAAGGAGTTAAGCTGGGCAAAGCAGTGCAGATAGCATTGAATCAGGTTGTTGGAGCTTATGCCATTGCTGTTTTCGACAAAAACAAACCAGATGAGATCGTAGTGGCCAAGTTGGGAAGTCCACTTGCCATCGGTATAGGAGAGAACGAGTATTTTATTGCTTCGGATGCTTCACCATTTATAGAATTTACGAACAATGCCGTTTATTTGGAAGACGAAGAAATGGCCATTGTGCGTATCGGAAAGGAAATCAAACTCCGAAAAATAAAGGATGATGCCATTGCCTATCCCAACATTATGGAGTTGCAGCTCAATCTTGAAGAGATTGAGAAAGGAGGATACGATCACTTTATGCTCAAAGAAATTTATGAGCAGCCCAAGGCTATTATGGATACCTACAGAGGTCGTTTGTTGGCCGATAAGGGCATCATAAAAATGGCGGGGATCGATCAAAACCTTGAAAAATTCCTGAATGCCAATAGAATCATAATAGTTGCCTGTGGAACATCATGGCATGCAGGTCTGGTGGCCGAGTATATTTTTGAGGACATGGCACGAATTCCTGTGGAGGTCGAATACGCTTCGGAATTTAGGTACAGGAATCCCGTGATAACCGAAAACGACGTCCTTATTGCCATATCGCAGTCAGGTGAAACAGCCGATACGTTGGCAGCTATAAAATTGGCCAAAGAAAAAGGAGCTTTTGTGTTTGGAGTGTGCAACGTTGTAGGGTCTTCCATAGCAAGAGAAACACATGCCGGTGCATATACCCATGCAGGACCGGAAATCGGGGTGGCATCGACCAAGGCGTTTACGACCCAAATTACGGTGTTGAGTTTGATCGCATTAAAACTGGCACAGGAAAAAGGAACACTTTCCCAGTCTAAATTTCATGAATATTTAACTGAATTGGAAGCGGTGCCCGCCAAAGTGGAAAAGGCCTTGTTGTCCAACCCCTTGGTAGAGGAAATTTCCGAAACGTACAAAGATTCGGCCAACTGCTTGTATTTGGGCAGGGGGTACAATTTTCCGGTAGCCTTGGAAGGAGCGCTTAAGCTAAAAGAAATCAGTTACATTCATGCAGAAGGTTATCCAGCAGCAGAAATGAAGCACGGCCCAATCGCTTTGATCGATGAACAAATGCCCGTAGTGGTTATAGCTACCAAAAAGGGACATTACGAAAAAGTGGTCAGCAATATTCAGGAAATCAAATCCAGAAAAGGCAGGATCATTGCTATTGTAACAGAAGGAGATCAATCGGTAAAGGAGCTGGCAGATCATGTCATCGAAGTGCCGGAGACATCGGAAAGTCTCTCCCCTCTGCTCACAACAATCCCATTGCAATTGTTATCCTATCATATTGCGGTAATGAGGGGCTGTAACGTAGATCAGCCAAGAAATTTGGCCAAATCGGTAACGGTAGAATAAATTTTTAAAACATATTTTTAGGAGAAAGGAGCCGATATGGGCTCCTTTTTTTGTTGAAAACGTAGATATGGATACTTTTTTTTGCCAAAAAAGTATTATGCATGCATAATTTTTTTCAAATTTGTATAATTGGAATAAAAAAAAATGTATCTTCCCATTTGATACAAACAAGCACATAAACTAAATTAACTCTAATCCATAGCAAATGAAAAAACTTATGTTTGTTTCCCTAATGCTGCTTGGTTTGGCCACCTACGGTCAAACTACGGTTCAGGGAAAAGTAGTTGATGAAAACAATGAACCCATACCAGGTGCCAACGTGGTTTTGGTGGGCAAAGCAGAAGGAACCACTACGGACTTTGATGGAAACTTTACATTTAATACTTCGGAAACACCCCCGTTCAAACTTCAATTTTCGAGTATAGGATTTTCAGATTTTACCACCGATGTAACATCTAACAACCAAACACTTTCCATTACGCTTTCGGCAGCCAATACAATGTTGGACGAAATCGTTATTTCTGCCTCGAGGACCCCGGAACGTATCTTCGAATCGCCGGTATCCGTAGAAAGATTCGGTCTAAAGGAAATTAAGAATACCACGGCAGAGTCGTTTTATGGGGGTCTCCAAAATTTAAAAGGGGTGGATATAAACACGAACAGTTTAACGTTCCAGTCCATTAACACCAGGGGTTTTGCCACTTTTGCCAATAACAGGTTTTTGCAATTGGTGGATGGCATGGACAATACAGCTCCCGGGCTCAACTTTGTTCTTGGTAACCTAGTGGGTATGTCCGAGTTGGATGTGCAAAGTGTAGAAATCCTTCCAGGGGCCTCTTCCGCACTTTATGGTGCAGGTGCCTTTAACGGTATTCTGTTTATGAGAAGTAAAAATCCTTTCGATTTTCAAGGAATCAGTGCTTATGCCAAGGCAGGGGTAACTACCCAAGATGCCGCCGGCAGTAATTTTTATAAGGATTTTGGAGTGCGTGCCGCCCACGCTTTTAGCGACAAGCTTGCGATAAAGGCGAACCTTTCGGTACTAACGGGCGAAGATTGGCATGCCAATAGTCGCGTAGATTTAAACAACCCAGGGGCCGATCGTTCCAATCCAGCTTACGACGGATTGAACGTTTATGGTGATGAGGTTTCTACCTTGTTGGATTTTGATGCCGCAGCTGGTTTCCCAACAGGAACGGTTGGAACTGCTTTGATATCAAGAACAGGGTATGATGAGGCGGATTTGGCCGACTACGGAGCAGAAAGTATAAAATCTGATTTTGCGTTGCACTACAGGCCGTTTGCGGATGATCTTGAAATAATTTTGAACAGTAGAATAGGTAGGGGGACAACCATCTATCAAGGGGCAAACCGTTACGCAGTATCAGGCTTTACCATGCAGCAGCATAAGTTGGAGATCAAAAACGACAACTTCTTTATCCGAGGATATATCGTATCCGAGAACTCCGGGGATGCGTACGACACGCGTTTTGCGGCAATCAATGTGAATAGGGCTTGGAAATCCGATACTCAATGGTTTACAGATTATGCAGGGGCTTATATTCCTACTTATCTAGGAGGAATTCAAGGAGCAGGACTTACTCCTGAACAGGCTTCGGCCCAAGCACATATTGCTGGTAGGCAAGCTGCCGATCAAGGGCGATTAATTCCAGGCACACCTGCGTTCCAAAGTGCTTTTAATACAGTTGTAAATGATGGTGACTTGACGACCGGTGCCAAGTTTATCGATAAGACCAAATTCCGTCACGTAAATGGTAACTATAACCTGGCTCATTTAATTGATGATTGGGCAGATGTTCAAATAGGAGGTTCGTTCAGGGAATATGAACTGAACTCCAACGGAACCATTTTTACCGATATCGATGGTCCGATCAAATACAACGAATACGGTGCTTACCTACAAGTTCAGAAAAAATTCTTGGACGATCGTCTAAAATTCACAGGGTCTGCACGTTACGATAAAAATGAGTTTTTTGATGGTTTCCTTTCACCAAGGGTTTCTTTTGCCTATACATTGGGAGAGGAGCGTAACCATAATCTTAGGGTTTCCGTGCAGCAAGGTTTTAGAAACCCGACAACACAGGATTTGTTTATTGGTTTAAATGCGGGTCGTGCCATTTTGGTAGGTTCTGCACCAGCTAACTTGGATAGGGATGTGCGTACCTTTAATATAAGTCAAAAAGCTCAAGATGATTTGGGTCAACCAGCTACCGTAGAAATTGTTGGTCGGGCAGCCTACGAAAACGCTTATTCAACTAGCTCATTGCAAGCAGGTGCTCCTGAGGCAGTTAATACGCCGCTTGTTAAGCCTGAAGAAATTATTGCTTACGAAGCAGGTTATCGGGGACAAGTGGGCAGGTTTACCATTGATTTGAGCGGATATTACAATAGTTATTCCGATTTCTTGGCCAACACAACTACAGCTGTACCTTTTTATGGTGAAGCAGGCGATGGTGGTCTTTCCCTCTTGGCTATACAGAATGGAGATTACCAAGTATATCAAACATATACCAACTCAGAGGCCGATATAAATTCTTATGGCGCTACTCTTGGGGTAGATACCAAAATAGGAAACTTTGATCTTGGCGTAAACTATACATTCGCTGAATTGGATATAGATGAAGGGAAATATCCTGACTTAAGAACAAATTTTAACACTCCAAAGCATAAGGTGAAAGCTTCATTTGGAAATTCGGAGTTGTTCAAAAACTTTGGATTCAATGTAAACTACAGGTGGAGCGATAGCTATTTCTGGGAAGCATCATTTGCCGATGGCGATATTCCTGCGTTTACCGTACTGGATGCACAGCTCAATTATTCCGTACCATCTCTAAAATCTGTCTTTAAAGTAGGTGGTTCCAATATTTTGGGAGATGAATATTACACGGCGATCGGTACTGGTTTTGTAGGTTCTATATATTATCTGTCCTGGACTATAAACCCTTAAACCGTAGTAAAAAAGAAAAAGTAAAGGCGTTGGGTTTTCCAACGCCTTTTTTCTTTAAAAAAAACTGAAAATCAGTTTCTGAATAAGAATGTAAAAGCATATCTTTGCAGCCGAAAAAATAGCGGTTATTTTCCGCGTATTCAATTATAAATAAACATACTAATGTCTAAAGTAACAGGTAAGGTTGCCCAAATTATAGGCCCGGTCATTGATGTTGAGTTTGAATCAGGGGTAGAGATCCCAAGAATTTATGACTCCCTTGAAATTGCAAAAGCTGATGGCTCAAGATTGGTTTTGGAAGTACAATCACACATTGGTGAGAATACAGTAAGGACCATTTCTATGGACTCTACCGATGGATTGAGCAGAGGTGTAGAGGTAGTAGCTACCGGAAATCCAATCCAAATGCCAATCGGAGAAGATGTTTACGGACGTCTTTTTAATGTGATCGGTGACGCTATCGATGGTTTGGAAGAATTACCTAAAACTGGCGACAATGGACTTCCAATTCACAGGGAAGCACCAAAATTTGAAGACCTTTCCACTTCTACAGAAGTACTTTTTACAGGTATTAAGGTAATCGATCTTATCGAACCTTACGCAAAAGGAGGTAAGATTGGATTGTTCGGTGGTGCCGGGGTAGGTAAAACTGTATTGATCCAGGAGTTGATCAACAACATTGCTAAAGGTCACGGTGGTTTGTCCGTGTTCGCAGGTGTTGGGGAGCGTACTCGTGAAGGTAACGATTTGCTTCGAGAAATGTTGGAGTCCGGCATTATAAAATACGGAGACGATTTCTTGCACTCCATGGAAGAAGGCGGATGGGATCTATCCAAAGTGGATAAAACCGCAATGAAAGATTCCAAAGCAACATTCGTGTTCGGTCAGATGAACGAACCACCCGGGGCTCGTGCACGTGTGGCATTGTCCGGTTTAACGATTGCAGAATATTTCCGTGATGGGTCGGGAGAAGGACAAGGTAAGGACGTTCTTTTCTTCGTAGATAACATTTTCCGTTTCACCCAAGCAGGTTCAGAGGTGTCCGCACTTTTAGGTCGTATGCCATCTGCGGTAGGTTACCAGCCAACATTGGCAACAGAGATGGGTGCCATGCAGGAAAGGATTACATCAACAAAAAGAGGTTCCATTACATCTGTACAGGCGGTTTACGTTCCTGCGGATGACTTGACGGATCCTGCACCAGCTACAACATTTGCTCACTTGGATGCAACAACCGTACTATCCCGTAAAATTGCGGAGTTGGGTATTTATCCTGCTGTGGATCCCTTGGATTCCACTTCTAGGATCTTGACTCCAGAGATTTTGGGTAAAGAGCACTACGATTGTGCACAGCGTGTAAAAGAGTTGTTGCAACGTTATAAAGAGCTTCAGGATATTATTGCCATTTTGGGTATGGAAGAACTTTCTGAAGAAGATAAATTGGCCGTAGGTAGAGCTAGACGTGTGCAACGTTTCTTATCTCAGCCTTTCCACGTAGCTGAGCAGTTTACAGGTATTCCAGGGGTATTGGTTGATATTAAAGAGACCATCAAAGGATTTAATATGATCATGGACGGTGAATTGGATCACCTACCTGAATCTGCTTTCAACCTTAAAGGTACCATCGAGGAAGCTATCGAGGCTGGAGAGAAAATGTTGGCGGAAGCCTAAAAAAGATTTCAGATGCTAGTATTGAGTAGTTAGATTTCTTTTTGCTCATATCTCAATACTCACATCTAATATCTCAATACTAATAAATATGTATTTAGAAATAGTATCACCCGAAGCTACTTTATTCTCAGGAGACGTAACCTCGGTTACCGTACCAGGAGTGAATGGAGAATTTCAGATGTTAGAGAACCACGCACCTATCGTATCTCTTTTGCAAGCTGGAAACGTAAAAGTGAAAGGTAACATCACCATTGATGAGGATTTTGCCGATAAGTTTTCCAAAGGAAACAATGGGGAAACAGTTTTGGCAATATCGAGTGGTACCGTGGAGATGAAGGACAATAAAGTAATCGTCCTAGCCGATTGAAATAAATGAATTCATTCATAAAAAAGCCGTTCCATTGGAGCGGCTTTTTGTTTTGAGCTAATATTATTAGGGGCAAGTTTTTTTAAATAATCAAGAATAATCATAAAAAAAGGCGCCCTTTTTGGGCGCCTTTTTAATGGAATCAAAGTATATCTTATTTAAAGTCAGTGGCTTCTACACCCTCGTTAACTTTGATTTCTTTTACAATAAACTCCATATTTTGAGGTCCCATACTTTGTATTAACTTGAACGGGAATTTAATGCCGGAAACTTCCTGGTAATCATCGAATCCAATGGTGCTGGTTACTTGTTGTCCTTGTACTTCCTGTGTATTGGTTTCTTGTACCTTTAGTCCAGTTTCCACATCATAAAATGCTGTTTTGTTATCGCTTATTTTTAGCTTGTATGCTTTGGAATCACCAACAGGCTCCACACCTTCCAAGGTAACATCGCCGGCGGCTAAATAGTTTAGCTCCGGGAATGCTGCGGCTTCTTCCTTTATCTTTGCGATTTCTTCGGGTGAAAGGTCTTTACGCTGGCCTTGAACTACCATATAACCGGAATCTCCGTCCAAAACTTGTTTTTGCATGGAATTGCCCTGCATTTTTACATCTTGCATAAACTGATCTTTGGTAGTCTTTTTCATTTCCAGCTCCAACTTCATACCTTGCATTTCAGCTTCAGCAATCATAGAATATGAGTTAACGCCTTCTAATTTGGATTTACCGCCAACAGCCTTTATATAGTTTGTCAAAACAGTATTGGCATCCATGCCCTCTGGAATACCAGCAGTGTAATCTGGCTTTGCTGTTTTATTGGCATATTTGTCGTAGTATAGCACGGGTACGGTTTTTCCATTAAAAGTCACCTTTTCCAAGTTTTCCAAAACATCGCTGCCCTTGCCAGTAACCACTATGCGAGCATTTGAAGTAGTAAAGTGCTTTTGCGCGGCCTTTTGTACATCTTCTTTGGTAATGGCATCCAATCGTTCCAAGTAAGTTTTATAAAAATCTTGTGGAAGGTCTTGTGTTTCAATATTCAAGGCATATTGTGCTACCGTTTCCGGTTTTTCCAAGGCCATTACAAAGCTACCTGCATATTTTGCCTTGGCGTTGGCCAACTCTTGATCCGAAACCGGCTCGGAAGTTATAGTTTGGATTTCTTTCAATATTTCCACAACTGAGCTATCGGTAACCATATTTCGAACCTGTGCAAAGGCATCAAATCTCATAGGGCTGTATTTGTTTGCCCTGATGCCAGAATAGGCACCATAGGTGTATCCTTTGTCCTCTCTTAAGTTTTGAAACAATCTGGACTGCATTCCGCCTCCTAAAATTCTGTTGGCCAAAAGAGCGTCCAGGTAGTCTTCATCCTTCATTGTTAAGTGGGTAAGGTTCTCCACGGCTACCTCGGATTGTACGGCGTTGGGCACATCAACAAAGTTGATCTGGGTGTATTGTACATCTTTGGGGTCGGAATAGGTGAAAGATGGCGGTGCGGCTTTGGACCATGGGGTAAAGGCCTTTGTAACCAATTCCTTTACCGTATCGAACTCAACATCGCCGATCACTACCAGATAGGCATTGGCGGGCACAAAATAAGACCTGTAAAATTGCTCCACATCTATCAGGGAAACATTGTTTACGGTCTCTTCCGTCATAAATTCACCATACGGGTGGTTTTTACCGTAGGCCAAAGCGGCCTGAACTCTTTCTGCAATCGCTGAAACATCTTTCTCTTCCGATTTGATGCCAGTGATAATTTTCTCTTTTTCCTTATCAAACTCCTCTTGGGTAAAATTCGGGTTTAGCGCGGCATCGGCCATTAACTCTAGAATTCTTGGAAAATATTTGGATAGTGAACTTGCAAAGGCACTTTGGTCCCCAATAAAAATGTTGGCGCCCAAAAAGTCAACTTCTTCATAAAACTCATCTTTTGGAATATTTTTGGAGCCTTTGCCCAGTAAACTTCCGGTAAGGGCGGACACGCCTGCTTTATCCCCTTCCATAATAGGAGGGTTGTCTATAGATAATTGGATGCGGACCCTGGGCAATTTATGATTTTCGACAACAAGCACTTTTAGCCCATTTTTAAGTTCGAAACGCGCAGGCTCTTTTAGGTTGATTTTTGGAGCAGGGCCAGGTTTCGGCTGTGTGCTCCTGTCTATTTGCGTGTAAGCGGCTGTCATAAACAAGGACAGCACGGTTAAAACTAAATACTTTTTCATTTTAATTAGCGTCTTTTTGTTCTGGTAAATACTCCAATTCAACACGTTGGTTCACCTTTAAATATTTTTTGGCCACCTCCATAATTTCTTCTCGGGTAATGGAACGGTAAATATCTATTTCTGTATTGATGAGGTTGGTGTCGTCCTTCAACATGTAATTTTCGGCCAATGAATTGGCGATTCCCTCCACACTGCTGTTCGCGTTTACAAATTGATTTTCGAACTTGTTCTGAAGTTTTTGATAATCCTTTTCGGAAATCAATTCCATTTGAAGCTTAAGGATTTCTTCATCAATTTCTTTTTTGATATCCTGGATGGAGTTGTCCCCTACCGGAAGGCCACCAACAATGTAGGAGCTATAATCCTCCGCATCGATCGGAACGGAAAGAATCTGTAGGGCCATCTTTTTCTCGTCCACCAATTTTTTATAAAGTTTAGAGCTTTCACCGCTGCTCAAATAGGTAGAGATCATATTGATCACATAAGCCTCTCTCTGTCCCTGGCCAGGTGTTCGGTATGCCAACAAAATGGCCGGTATTTGAATATTGGGATCGTGGTATTTGGCAAAGATAGTTTTTGTGATTGGCTCTTCTTTTATATTTGGTCTTGGTATCTCCGCACCTCTTGGGATGGGCCCAAAATAATCCTCGATCATTTTTTTGGTCTTATCCATCTCAAAATCACCGGCAACTACCAAAACCCCATTATTGGGCACATAATATGTTTGATTGAATTTTTTAAAATCATCCAAAGTGGCGCTCGCCAAATGATCTAACGAACCGATTACGCCCCATCGGTAAGGGTGATCCTTGTATAGATTTTTTAAAATTTGCTCAAAAAAAGCGCCGTACGGAGCATTGTCCGTTCTCAGTCTTCTTTCTTCTTGGACCACCTCTTTTTGGGTATCCACGCCCACCTGACCTATAATTGGGTGCATTAGACGCTCAGATTCCAACCAAAGGCCTACTTCCAAACTATTCGAAGGAAATACTTCATAATAATAGGTGCGATCTAAAAAAGTGTTGGCATTGGCCCTTCCGCCATTTGCTGAAACAATTTGATCCCATTCGCCCCGTTCAATGTTTTTGGTCCCTTCAAAAAGAAGATGTTCAAAAAAATGGGCAAATCCCGTTTTGTCGGGATCTTCATCCTTAGATCCCACATGGTACATTACCGATGTAGTGACCACCGGGGCGCCATTGTCCTGATGAAGGATCACATGCAGCCCATTGTCCAAATCATACTCCTCGAACACCACCTCCTGAGCAGAGATCAGTGCTACGGCAAAGAGCATAGTAAATGCTGTAAACAAATGTTTTTTCATTGTAATAGTTAGTATTAAAATATTTGATGTTGCTACGAGGTTGGTATCCATTTTAACCTGGATGTTACGATAAATATAAAATAATTTTATCGGGCATAAGTAGTTTATATAGGTCTTTGGGTTTAAAAATGTGGGATAATTCACAAACATTCAGTAAATTATACAATGAATCCAAAAAGAAATCACATGAAAAATTTAACTCTTCCTATTCGATTTGGGATAGTTACCAGCGCTGTGCTGATAGCGTATTTTTTGATTTTGGCCTTAATGGGTAAACATACCAATGTGTTCTATAGTCTTTTTAATGGGATAATTACCGGATTTGGCATCTATGAGACCATCAAGTATACCAAGATTAAACAGGGAAAAGGCTTTAGTTACGGCAAAGGATTTACAGCAGGTATAACCACTGGATTTGTTGCTACTCTGTTATTTACCATATTCTTCGCGTTTTATGCAACGGAACTGGACAGTGTATTTTTGGATAATCTTTCGACCGCTTGGGCCAGTGATTATCAAAATTTTCAAGGAATTGTCTTTTTTACCGTTGCCATTATGGGGTTTGCCACGACCTTGGTTTTGACACTTTCTTTTATGCAACTTTTTAAAACCAGTAATAACTCTAAAAAAATTATGGGCTAAATCCATTAAGAATACTTGTGGATTAAGGATTTAGCAGTATATTTGCACCCGCTTATTTTAATAAAGCGAAGTAATTTTAATCTAATTAACGCATTATGTACGCAATTGTAGAGATGGCAGGGCAGCAATTTAAAGTTGCAAAAGACCAGAAAGTGTACGTTCACCGTTTGCAAGAAGAAGAAGGTAAAAAAGTTACTTTCGATAAAGTACTTCTTTTGGAAGATGGTGGTAACGTAACCATTGGCGCCCCGGTCATAGAAGGTGCGGCTGTAGAAGCCAAAGTGGTTAAACACCTTAAAGGAGATAAGGTAATCGTTTTCAAAAAGAAAAGACGTAAAGGTTACCGCAAGAAAAACGGTCACAGACAATATTTGACCGAGATTGTTGTTGAAGGTATTGTAGCTAAAGGTGCTAAAAAAGCAGCCCCAGCTAAGGCCAAAGCTGAAGCAAAACCTGCAGCTGAACCTAAAAAGGCAGAAGCAAAAGCAGCAGCTCCCAAAAAAGAAGCTCCAACAGCAACAGAGGATTTAAGTTCCAAAACTGTTGCTGAATTGAGAGAATTGGCAAAAGCACAAGATATCACCGGTTACTCTTCTATGAAGAAAGCCGAGCTTATCGAAGCATTAAGTAAATAAGACACGAACTAAAATTTATATATCATGGCTCACAAGAAAGGTGTAGGTAGTTCAAAAAACGGTAGAGAATCAGAATCGAAACGTCTTGGCGTTAAGATTTTTGGTGGTCAGGCAGCTGTAGCTGGTAACATTATTGTAAGACAACGTGGTACCAAGCACAACCCTGGTGACAATGTATACGCAGGAAAAGACCATACCTTGCATGCCAAGGTTGATGGTATTGTAAAGTTTGAGAAAAAGTCAGGTGGTAAATCTTTTGTTTCCATCGAGCCTTTCCAAGCTTAAGACAAAGACTTATATAATTTTAAAAGGCTCCACTTTAGTGGAGCCTTTTTGTTTTGCGTTACTTTTAAAGGTTTTATAACCTAGCCGTAATATTCTTTTTAGCCCGATTGATTTACTTGTAGGTTTATTTCAAACGCAAGTGGTGGGCAATCAAAATAGGGTATTTTTGATTTTCTTTTGGATAGGTTGTTGCCTATTTCCATATACTGGCCTTGCCCAAGCCACTGCTGAAAACCAGATAGGCTATTTTCCGCTCAAAGAACAGTTGGAAAATGTCAAACAGTATCCAGAAAACTATAAAGAAATAGCCGAGGCCTATTTAAAACTAGGTGAATACTACCATTCTTTAGGTCTCTTTTCCGAAGCCACCGAACAATACAATCTGGCATTAAATCAATTGGGTACCGCCTTAAACGACCCACTGTTCATTACGCTGAACAATAACATAGGTCGAGTGTATCTAGCACTCAATAAATTTGAATTGGCCGAACAGTATTTTACCGAATCCATGAAATCGGCCCGAGAACTTAAATATGATGCCGGCTTGGCCTCATCTTTGGGCTTGCTGGGAGCAAGTCACGAAAAACAATCGGAGTATACAGAAGCATTAGAGGATCAATTTCAAAGTCTTTCACTGTTTCAAAAATTGAAAGACTCATCAGGAATCGCACTCACCAATGAAAATATTGGGAGTATCTACGAGGACCTCGAGGAATACGACAAGGCATATCTGTACTTTAAAAAGGCCTATACTTTTTTCAAAGGCAGTTTTTCAATCGAAGAATCCAATGTTCTAAATAATTTAGGGGATGTTTTCAGGAAAACTAAGGATTACACCAAAGCTCTTGAGTTTACCGTCAAATCATTGAATTTAGCTGAAGAAATCAACGATTTACATCAGCTGGAAAGCGCCCACAAAGATTTGTCCAAAACCTATGCTTTGATGGGGGACTATGAAAAAGCCCATTCCCATTTATTGTCGGCGTCGGAATTCAACAACCAAATGATCACTTCCCAAAACAGTGACCAGTTGAACGTGCTTCAAACCATTTTCGAGACCAATAAAAAAGAAGCTGAAATTGAATTGCTGAAAGAACAAGGAAAAGTAAGCAGGGCGAATCAAAATGTTCTTTGGGTGGCATTGTTTGCCATTGCAGCTATTCTCACCATTTTATATTTCTATTTGGGAAGAAAAAAAGAAGCAAAAATCAAACTGCAGGAATATAAACAACGCATGCTTAAAGCAGAGTTGGAGAAAAAAGCGATAGAGGAGAAAAATTTACAACGTGAGGTGCAACTCAAAACCTCTTCCTTGTCCAGATACAGTTTACATCTTTCCCAAAAGAACAAAATCCTGTTGGATCTTTCCTCAACCTTGACCAATATCGCATCCCGAAAAAACATGAACACTTCGGAAAAGATTAAAACCTTGGTCAAGGAAATAGATCACAATCTTCAGGAAGAGAACGAATGGGATGAGTTCATGTCCTTTTTCAAGGAAATCCATCCGGAATTCATTAAAAAATTGTCTTCACTTTCCGAAAATAGCTTGTCTCCGGCCGAGCTCCGATTGGGCATGTTGTTGCGCTTGAACTTATCATCAAAAGAGATTGCCTCCATTTTAAGGGTAACCCCAGATAGTGTTCGAGTGGCACGCTATCGACTCCGTAAAAAGTTGCCGATAGATCAAAAAGAGGAATTGGTAAACTTTATGGTTGACCTTTAGTCACTTTTTGCCTCAACTCTTTACAAAAAGTTAATCGCATGTAAACAAACTGTAATTGTTGCCTTGATGTTTATAGCCATTTTTCGATTTGTTTCCCTTTTGTTCTCTTTTAGTTTAAATCATAAAGAGTTGATATACATAGTTTTGGGTGACTAAGTAATGTAATTCAAATTTCAACTGATGAACCTAACAAAACTCTTTTATGTAACGCTGTTTTTAGTGCTCGGAACAGCACTTGGGCAAGCACAATCAGGAAACATCCAAGGAACCATTACCGATGAAAACGGTATTTATGTTCCTGGAGCCAATGTTTATATTCAATCCATTTCCAAAGGAGCAATATCCAATTTTGATGGAAAATTTACTCTTGTTGGCATTCCTGAGGGATCTTATACACTTTCCATTACCTATATGGGATATACCGATGTGGAACAAGAAGTTGCAGTAACAGCAGGTCGAACAACTGCCGTTAATATTGTATTGAACCCTTCCAATGTAGAGCTGGATGAAGTTCAGGTAAGTGCTTACGGATTGAGTGGTCAGTCCAAAGCTTTGAATACCCAAAGAACAAACATGAACATTACCAATGTGGTGTCAACCGACCAAATTGGTAAATTTCCAGATGCCAATATAGGTGATGCTGTAAAACGTATTCCCGGTATCACTATGCAAGTAGACCAAGGGGAAGCAAGGAACATTATTGTTCGTGGTCTTTCTCCACAATTAAACTCAGTTACCTTAAATGGTAGTAGAATTCCTTCTGCTGAGTCCGACAACAGAAATATTCAGATGGACCTTATTCCTTCTGACATGATTCAGACCATCGAAGTGAACAAAGCGGTAACCCCAGATATGGACGGTGA
The DNA here is from genome assembly GCF_041224615.1 of Allomuricauda sp. XS_ASV26. Lineage (NCBI taxonomy): Bacteria > Pseudomonadati > Bacteroidota > Flavobacteriia > Flavobacteriales > Flavobacteriaceae > Allomuricauda > Allomuricauda sp. XS_ASV26. Next base: position 723,206 of record NZ_JBGFGK010000033.1, read on the forward strand.
CGCTTTGGGTGGTTCTGTAAACTTGGTAACCAGAACTGCGCCTCAAGGATTCAGACTTTCTGCGACTGCGGGATCTGGTGTAAACTTTATCACCGATAAACGAATTTGGAACGGATCTATTTTGGTGGGTGACCGTACCAACGATGGTAAATTTGGTTACATGTTCTCTGCAACCATCAACGACAATGATTTTGGTTCCGACAACATTGAGGCCGAATGGAGCGACGAGTTCGAATACAATACTGGATTGGAAGACGAAGAGGGAGAGCCTATTTTGGAAGAAGTTGATGTGGATCCTTACACCAATGTAACCGAACAAAGAACGTATTTGGTACAAAGGGTGAGAAGAAGCTTTTCCGCCAATTTTGATTATCAGATCAATGCAGCCAATAATATCTACCTAAAAACCATGTACAATTGGAGGGACGATCGTGAGAATAGATTTGCCTTCGCACAAGAAATTTTGGATGGAGAGGATATTGAAGCAGGGGATTTTACCATTGCCAATGGAGTCCCGACCCGTTTTCCGATTGAAGCAGTTCGCGAATCCAAAGGGGGTATCGCTGGAGGACGCAACAAAAACAGACGATTGGAAGACCAGCGTATGCAAAACTACACGCTGGGTGGAGACCATTTATTCGGCTCATTAAAAGTGGATTGGATGGCAGCTTACGCGAAAGCCTCCGAAGAGCGTTTGAACGAACGATACGCTGCCTATGCTGCGGAGTACATTGTTAATAATGACAATAGTAACCCAAAGTACCCAATAATGACTGCATCCGACCCAAGTGATTTCAATAATATGGACAACTTTGAGTTTGATGAGATCACCAACGAAAACCAATATACTGAGGAAGAGGACATAAACTTCTTTGTGAATTTTGAATTGCCGGCGGATCTGTTTGGTAATGGAGGTACGATCAAATTTGGTGGTAGAGGTCGTTTTAAAACAAAAATGCGCGACAACGACTTTTATGAATATGATTTGGAAGATCTGTATCCTACTTTGGGATCTGTTCCTGTTAAAAACTACACTGATCCAGATTTCTTGGCTGGAGAAAAATACCAAGCAGGTACTTTTGCCAGTGAAGAATGGTTAGGTTCTTTGGATTTGAACACTACAAATGGTGAAGCTTTGCCAGATGAATACCTTCCAGGAAATTTTGAAGTAAAGGAAAATGTTTTGGCCGCTTACGCCATGTTCAACCAAAAGCTGACCGACAAGTTGAGTGTTTTGGCCGGTCTTCGTTTGGAAAACACAAAACTCGAATCGGATGGAAATCGTGTGGTGTATATTGAAGAGGATGAAGATGCAGGAATAGAAGAGGGAATCGAGGTAGAGCCTGTTTCTGATGAGAACTCCTATACCAACTTTTTGCCTGGACTGCACTTTAAGTACGATTTGGATAATAACACTATCCTACGCTTTGCTTGGACCAATACGCTGGCACGTCCTAACTACGTGGATTTAATTCCTAGATCGGAGATCGTTAACGAGGATGAAGAAGTTATCGTTGGAAATCCTGAGTTGGACCCGACCACTTCCATGAACTTCGACTTGAATGCAGAGCACTATTTTGAAAGTGTAGGTATTATTTCAGGTGGGTTGTTCTATAAAAGAATCAACGATTTCATCTATACCTTTATCACTGAGGCCGAAGATGATTCATTTGGTTCAGGAACAGCGGGGTATGATGTTTTTCAACCTTTAAATGGGGATTCAGCATCTATTTTCGGTGCGGAGGTATCTTTCCAAAGACAATTGGATTTCTTGCCAGGTTTTGCAAGAAACTTTAGCATCTACTTGAATTATACGTATTTGTCATCCAGTGCAGATGGTATCCGTAACGAAGATGGTGACGAGCGTACCGATTTGGATCTGCCAAACACAGCGCCAAACATGTTCAACGGGTCGTTGGGTTATGCCGATAAGAGATTCAGTGCAAGACTTTCAGCCAACTTCTCCGATTCCTATATCGATGAGATTGGTGGAAATGCTTTTGAGGACAGATATTACGATACGCAGTTCTTCTTGGATTTCAACGCCAGTTATGCCATCACCAATAACTTGAGAATCTATAGCGATGTGAACAATATCACCAATCAACCATTGCGTTATTTCCAAAGTGTAAAGGAAAGAACACAACAAGCTGAGTTTTACAGTATAAGATTCACTTTTGGCTTGAAGTACGATTTGTTCAAAAAATAAAATCAGGTAGTATATTTTATATACTAGGTCAAATCGAGCTCAGTCGAGATGCTTAGAGCATTGAAACGTTCTCGACTGCGCTCGAACTGACATAAGACATAAATTTTTAACTCATGATTAAAAAATATATACCAATAATAATGGTGTTGGCCGCAATTTCCTGTAAAGAACAAGGAAGCAAATTGCCTGCCATTGCACCAGATGTTATTACTGAAAAAACACCGAACGATACAGACGACCCAGCCATTTGGATAAACCCCGAAGATGCATCAAAAAGTATTGTGTTCGGGACGGATAAAGAAACAAATGGAGGCATCTATGCTTTCGATTTGAACGGAAAAATCATCAAAGAAAAGTCCATTACAGGGATTCAACGTCCCAATAATGTGGATTTGGAATATGGTTTTCAATTGAACGATTCGGTCGCTGTTGATGTAATTGCCTTCACCGAAAGGGAAAAGCAACAAATTCGTTTGTTTTCCGTGCCCGATATGAAGCCGTTGGATGGTGGCGGATTTCCCGTTTTTGAAGACGAGGCCAACATAGAAAACCGTTTGGCTATGGGCATCAGCCTGTACAAATCCCCAAAAGATTCATCGGTTTATGCCATTGTTGGAAGAAAAATTGGCCCTAGCGACTCCTATTTATATCAATATAAATTGGAATCGGACAGTACTGGAGTTTCTGCCAACTTGGTTCGCAAATTTGGAAGCTTTACTGGTGGCAAAGAAATTGAAGCCATTGCTGTGGACAACGAATTGGGCTACGTATATTATTCCGATGAAGGTGAATGTGTTAAGAAATATTATGCAGAACCTAGTATGGGTAATGAAGAGTTGGCCTGTTTTGGAGGCGAACACTTTTTAGAGGATATAGAAGGAATTGCCATTGCCAGATATCCAAATGGAGAGGGCTACATCATTGTTTCGGACCAACAACGTGGTCAGTTCAATATTTTCTCGAGAAAAGATAACAGTTTCATCAAAGCAGTGAATCTGTCCACCACGGAAACCGATGGATGTGATGTGGTGACAGTTCCGTTGAACAATACGTTCCCTAACGGACTTTTTGTAGCCATGAACGATGAAAAGGACTTCTATTTTTATGATTTGAACAAAGCCTTGGACTTAAAATAAATCCTAGAATTTGAGTTTCCTTTTTCGAGCGGTAATTTCCCAAGCATCAACTTTTTTACCGTTTTCGATTACCGAAACTTCATCATGAAGATTAATAGTGGGGCAAATATGATACGGGATGCCATAAAGGATATCACCGACCTTAAATTTGCTCCACTCTTCCACTTTGATCACCCCGTGCTCTTCACTTTGCGAAAGTAACTCGTAATTGTCCAGGTTAAGGAACTTTACCCGTTTGTTGATCGGGTTCTCCGCAGCCACCGATTTATGTCCTAGATCTACTGTAATTATGCCTTTCGTAGGTTTGGAAATAATTCGTGTGACCAAAATAGCGGCTGGTTTAAAATTTTGTTCGCTCAGCTTATCCCCATAGCCCCAATCCCAAAGAACACAGGTGCCCGGGCTCGTAATTCGCGTTTCTTCCAACAGGTGGGAGGTGAACGATGGAGTTCCACCACAAATAATTTTGGCCAAAGGGTAATCAGGTTTCAGAGCCTCAAGATAAGTTTCAACATCCTTTACACCTTTCTCTATTTTTTCTTTTCTAACAGTAAAATTCACATCCCTTAAATGTCCATCGTAGGCATGTAGCCCTTTAAAGGAAAGAGATTTGCATATTTTTAGATAATCCATCAATTCATCCAACCCCGGGCCTATTTCTATCCCAGAGCGGTCCATGCCATTATTAATGTCAATATAAATACTGATACAGGCCTCTTTCTCCCGAGCTTTCGAATTCAATAGCTCTGCACTGTCTATATTGTCCACAATGGTGGAAAAGGCAGTGTTGGGAAAATGGTTGGACAAACTAAGGAAACGGTCCACCTTGGGCCCAACAAGCTGATGTGCGATCAAAACAGATGTAGCTCCGGCCTCTGCTGCTATTTCCGCTTCAGGTATTGTGGATGCCTTAAAGTTGGATATGCCGGCTGCCAACATTTGCTCCAGTACCTTGGGCATTTTGTTGGTTTTAATGTGCGGCATCAACCGATTCGTGTCACCATCGATCAAATCGACCATCTCGTTAATATTGTGCTTTAAATTTTCTAAGTAGAGCGCTATGGATGGAGAATCCACAGTTTCAATATTTTTAATAACGTACCAATCCCTGTCCATATATCCAGATTTATGGGATTAAAGGTAACAATCACAATGGGATGAACGATAATTTTATTTGTTTGATTCAGAGATTGTGTTGGATAAGCGAATGGATTTCTTTTTGTAGCTTTAAGAACATTAACTATAAATCTTAAATCATGAAAAAAGCAGTTATTTCATCACTATTGGCTTGTTCTATTTTGTTTACCAGTTGTTTAGGGTCGTTCAGTGCGTTCAATAACCTAAAAGATTGGAACCAAGGGCTGACCGACAGCAAGTTCTTGGACAACTTGATTTTTTGGGGATTGAACATTGTTCCGGTTTACGGATTGTTCTTTCTTGGCGATGCAATCATATTTAATGTGATAGAGTTTTGGTCCGGCTCCAACCCAATTGCCATGAAGGACGGCGAGTCGGAAACCCAGATGGTGGAACACGATGGCAATACTTTTGAGATGATCGCCACCAAAAACAGGATTCAGGTAACTGTGGTGGAAGGGCCAAAAAAAGGAAAGAAAATAGATTTGGTCTACAAGCCCGACGAAAAATCGTGGAATGCCATTAGGCCAAATGGAGAAATTATAAAGCTATCTTCATTTGAAGAAGGTTTCTATATTGTTCACATGCCCAACGGTGAGAGAGTAAAAATAGACCCTATGAGCACAAGGGAAGAAGGATTGGCGTTGCTTAAAGAAAAGGATACCTATTATTATAACGAAACCCTTTTGGCCGAATAAAAAACATTGAACAATAAAAAACCCATGGTGTTTGCCATGGGTTTTTTTATATCATTTTGTTTCTTAGTATCTGTAGTATTCGGGTTTAAACGGCCCTTCTACTTTTACTCCAATATAATCGGCCTGCTCTTTATTGAGTTCGGTTAGCTCTGCCCCTAATCGGGATAAATGCAACTTGGCCACTTTTTCATCCAAATGTTTGGGTAGCATGTACACTTCGTTGGCATATTTGTCACTGTGTTTCCAAAGTTCAATCTGCGCCAACGTCTGGTTGGTGAAAGAGTTGCTCATTACAAAACTTGGGTGGCCGGTGGCACAACCAAGGTTTACCAATCTACCTTCGGCCAATACGATCACATCTTTACCTTCAATGGTATATTTATCTACCTGTGGTTTTATTTCGTCTTTGGTATTGCCGTAGTTTGCGTTCAACCAGGCCATATCAATTTCATTATCAAAATGACCGATGTTACAAACAATGGCTTTGTCCTTCATGGCCCTGAAGTGTTCTTCTCGGATAATGTCCTTGTTTCCGGTAGTGGTAATTACAATATCCGCGTTGGGCACCACGTTTTCCAATCGCTTTACCTCAAAACCGTCCATACAGGCTTGCAGAGCACAAATAGGGTCGATTTCGGTAACGGTTACAATGGCCCCAGCTCCACGGAAAGATGCAGCTGTTCCTTTTCCAACATCTCCATAACCGGCAACAACAACCCTTTTGCCCGCCAACATGGTGTCGGTGGCCCTACGAATGGCATCCACGGCACTTTCGCGACACCCGTATTTATTGTCGAACTTCGATTTGGTCACGGAGTCGTTCACGTTTATGGCCGGCATTGGAAGCGTGCCATTCTTCATTCTTTCGTACAAGCGGTGTACTCCTGTGGTGGTTTCTTCTGAAAGGCCTTTTACGCCTCCGGCCAATTCAGGATACTGGTCCAAAACCATATTGGTAAGATCTCCACCATCGTCCAGTATCATGTTCAAAGGCTGTCTGTCCTCTCCAAAAAACAGGGTTTGCTCTATGCACCAATCAAATTCCTCTTCGGTCATCCCTTTCCAAGCGTAAACCGGAATACCTGCGGCAGCTATGGCGGCAGCGGCGTGGTCCTGTGTAGAGAATATATTGCAAGAACTCCAGGTTACATCGGCGCCAAGAGCCACCAAAGTTTCAATTAAAACGGCAGTCTGGATCGTCATATGAAGACAACCGGCAATCCTTGCCCCTTTTAAAGGTTGTTGGCTCCCATACTCTTCGCGCAAGGCCATTAGCCCGGGCATTTCTGCTTCTGCAAGCTCAATTTCTTTCCTTCCCCAATCTGCAAGAGAGATGTCCTTTACCTTATACGGTACATACGGAATTGTCTTAGTGCTCATACTTTTTATAAATTTACTTTTGTAGCTTCGCTTAAATAGTGCACAAAGATACGAATTCGCTTAACTTTTGTTCATGCCAGTTTACAAAACAATAACAGTTTCCCCGACCACAAAGGTCTACATCTGGAAAGTTACGGAGCCAGAGGCCCAACTTGCTCTGAATGTGGAGTTGACTGATCATTGCCAAAAACGAATGGAAGGCATGAAATCGGAGGCGCACCGGAGGGCTTTTTTAAGTATCAGGCACCTGCTGGCACTGGCTGGGTATGTGGATCACGACCTCTATTACGACGATTTTGGTAAGCCCCATTTAAAAGATGGCAACCATATCTCCATTACCCATTCACATAATTTCACCGGGATTATTGTCAGTGAAACCGATGAAGTGGGAATAGATATTGAGATGCAGAGGGACAAGATCTTAAGAATAGCCCACAAATTCACCCCTATCCAAGAATATAAAACCTTGGCCAATTCAGAGGCGTTGATGCGAAAATTGACCATAGTCTGGGGGGCAAAGGAGTCCTTGTACAAAATTTATGCACAGCAAGGACTCAGTTTTTTACGACATATTGATGTAATGGATTTTTCTTTTGACGATACACGGACCGTAGCTGAAATATTGTACAAAGGAGAAAAAACACATTACGAAATTGATTTTCTGGAATTTGAAGGTTTTACATGTGTGTATGCTCTAAAATTGATGGGCGGGTGATAAATCCTTTTTGTAGATTTGTCCAGTAACCATAACCGCCAATGAAAATTTCCGTAGAGCTTACGCTGTCGCCACTTCAAGATGATTTTGAAGCCCCTGTTATTGAGTTTATCAAAAAAATGCGTAATTCTGGATTGACCATTTTGGAAAATCCATTGAGCACCCAAGTTTTTGGAGATTACGATAGGGTGATGGATGTTCTTCAAACCGAGATCAAGGAAAGTTTTGAAAGTTTGGACCATGTGGTTTTGACTATGAAAATGGTGAAATCTGACAGAAGTGAGTATGAACCCCATTTTTGATTTTTTCCTAGGCCCTTACGAGGATAGGGAGCTTTCCCTGATCATACTGGAGGCAACCGCCTTTTTTTTCGGGATTGCCAGTGTGGTCTATGCCAAAAAAGAGGATATTTTGGTATATCCCACAGGTTTGGTCGCTACCGTAATAACCACGTATATTTTTTTTGTGGACAGTTTGTTCGGGGATATGATGATGAATTTTTATTATTCCATGATGAGTATCTATGGCTGGTGGAACTGGGCCCGCAGAAGGGACAATAGGCAGCCCGTGGTGCATATAACCAGAACAAGTTCCAAAGAAAAATGGATCGGTTTCGGCTTTTTTGTGCTGACCATGTTGGTCACCTATGGCGTGTATAAAATCTTCGGTGCCGAAATCGGTCCGACCAATTATGTGGACATATTTACATCGGGTGTTTTTTTTACGGCAATGTGGTATATGGCCAATAAAAAATTGGAAAACTGGACCCTTTGGATATTGGGTGATTTAATAACCGTACCTTTGTATGCGTATAGGGGATGGGGTATGTTCTCTTTGCAATACCTCATTTTTACTGTGTTGGCAATACAGGGATATTTAGCATGGAAGAAAAGCTTGGGCAAGAGCCCTCAAACCTCATAAAAGTAGTCCTGTTCGGACCGGAATCCACAGGGAAGACCACACTGTCCAAACAACTGGCAGCGCATTACCAAACAGAATGGGTGCCCGAGTACGCCCGCGAATATCTACAAGACAAATGGGACCGAGAACAGAAAACTTGTGAACCTCATGATCTGCCCCCAATTGCATACGGGCAAATGGCATTGGAGAACAAATTGGCCAAAAAAGCCAATAAGGTCTTGATATGCGATACTGATCTTTTGGAAACCAAAGTGTATTCAGAGGCTTATTATGATAGTACTTGTGATCCATTGATAGAAAAATATGCACTCCAAAACAGTTACGATCTTTATTTTTTGACCTATATAGATACGCCCTGGGTGGCAGATGATCTGAGGGACAAGCCGGACGAAAGAGAGCGTATGTTCGGATATTTTAAGGAGGCTTTGGAACAGAATAATAGGAAATTCATTAAATTAAGGGGTGATAAAGCATCAAGGCTTAAAACAGCAATTGAACATATAGATAAACTACTCCAAAAACATGATCGAATTAAGTCCTAAAGACTTGGAACAACTGGATTCCAAAGGAATATCCAAAGAAAAAGTAGAAAATCAGATACAAACATTTAAAGATGGGATTCCCTTTGTGCAGCTATCGCAAGCAGCTGTAGTGGGCAATGGCATACTTCGATTTTCCGAGAAAGAACAGTTAGATCTTCTGCAGTATTTTGAAGACCATCGCTCAGAACTGGACCTTTTAAAGTTTGTGCCCGCTTCGGGCGCGGCATCCAGAATGTTCAAGGCCATGTTCAACTTTTTGGACAGTTACGATCCATCAAAAGAAAAACTCTCCGAATATATCGATAGAGCAGGAGATACCGATGCCAAAAAGTTTACGGATAACCTATCCAGTTTTCCATTTTATGACCGGATTATGACCAGGATCAAGGGAAAAGCATCCAATGGAGACGAAGAAGCTTTTCTTTTTGTAAAGGAAATGTTGATGGAAAGTGGACTTAATTATGGATTTTATCCCAAAGGATTGTTGCCATTCCATCAGTATGAAACTGGTGCGGCAACACCTTTTGAGGAACATTTAAAAGAGGCCGTACTTTACGCAAAAACCAAAGGCAGGGCAAATCTCCATTTTACCGTATCCGAACAGCACGATGCCATGTTTGCCGAAGAAGAAGCGCAGGTGGGGCCAAGAATTTCAGAAAAAACGGACACCAGTTTTAATGTCTCGTACTCAAATCAAAAACCATCTACCGATACCATTGCCGTGGATATGGACAACAAGCCCTTTAAAAATAATGATGGTTCTATCTTGTTTCGTCCAGGTGGGCACGGAGCACTTATTGAAAACTTGAATGATCAAGATGCCGACATAATCTTTATTAAAAACATAGACAACGTTATTATCGATAAGAATCTCGAAACCGTGGCCAATAGCAAAAAAATGTTGGCAGGAGTCCTTAAGAAAGTGCAGGACAAAGCCTTTGCGTATGCCAAACTGTTGGAGGGTGAAGTATCTTTTGAAAAAGCCGATGAGATCAAGGCATTTTTGGAGAAAGACCTAAATGTTCGTATGCCCGGAAATTACGATGATTTTAGTGTAGCGGAGCAAAAATCAATTTTAAAGGATAGGATCGATCGCCCCATCCGTGTATGCGGAATGGTGAAGAACGAAGGAGAACCTGGAGGAGGTCCATTTTGGATAAAAGATAATGAAGGAACTATATCGCTTCAAATTATTGAATCCGCACAGATAGATCAAAACAATAGACAACAAGCTGCCATTTTACAAAACTCCACACATTTTAACCCTGTGGATTTGGTTTGTGGTGTGCGTAATTACAAAGGAGAAAAATATAATCTTTTGGATTTTGTAGATCATAAACAAGGTTTTATAACGGAAAAAACCAAAGAAGGAAAAGAGCTCAAGGCACTCGAGCTTCCAGGTCTGTGGAATGGAGCAATGGCATTTTGGAACACCATTTTTGTGGAGGTGCCCTTGGTTACATTTAATCCGGTAAAAACCGTGAACGATCTTTTAAAGCCTTCTCATCAGGTGTAAAACAATATGTTTCAATAAGTTGGAGCCCATTGCATTTTATGTAATGGGTTTTTTTGTTTTTGAAAGTGACCAATGAACAAAAGCTGTGTCTTATAGGTAAACACGAAATTATTTTCGGTGATAGAATTGAATTGAGATAATCCGAAAGGGTTATTTAAAGTTGGTTGATTGGTTTGTTAAGAAGCCGTGCATATTGTGCGGCTTTCTTTAAGGTCAGGCCCAAATTACAGAACACTATACTTAATACTATGTTTAGCAAAATTGTGCTTATTATGGATTTGATCTCTTTGGGATTGGCTCTATACGTATTGATAATTTATCTGCAGAACAGAAAAAGAGACGAGGATATTAAAAATTAGGGTGATGCTATATAAACACTATCCATGTATTGTCCATTTGCCAGATTATAGATAGCTTTTCCAAGCGATTGTGATCACGCAAAGTGAAAGAGACTGCTTCGGCGGTCTTTTTTATTTGTGGGTAAACGGTTTTCTTGCAATTCGTTTTTAAAAATCATCACAACATCTTACATTTGCCGCATCTCAAAGGGGTGCTTTTACCAAAAGGCTGAGATTATACCCAATGAACCTGGGCGGGTAATGCCGCCAAGGGAATGCGCAGATTGCGCATCTTGGAATTTCTATGTTTCATCAGAAACAAAAATCAATTATTAACAAAGAATAATGACCCCTTTTATTCGTAGCAATTTTACGAATGAAAACCCTTTATTCAATTATGCAGTGCAAGGCCGCAGCACTAAAAAGCGGTTCAGTGCGACAGACAAAGAAAAGAAACCGTTATCGCATTAAATTTTTGTTGTCCACTCTAGCCCTATTCGGCTTGGCATTTTCTGTAAGTGCACAAGAAGAAATCGACACATTGCAAGGTAAAAAAGTGACTCTGGACGAAGTCTTGGTACAGGGTGTGAGGGCAACCAAGGAATTTCCCATTACATTTTCCGAATTGGACAAAGTGGAACTCGCACCGCGAAATTTGGGGCAGGATATCCCGATTCTAATGAATTTTATGCCCGCTGTGGTAACTACATCCGATGCAGGTGCCGGCGTGGGCTACACGAGCATTCGGGTACGTGGCAGCGACGCCACAAGGGTAAACGTTACCATTAATGGTATACCTTACAACGATGCCGAATCGCATGGTAGTTTTTGGGTGAACATGCCCGATTTCGCTTCTTCAACACAAAACTTGCAATTGCAGCGTGGAGTGGGAACATCTACCAACGGCGCCGGTGCCTTTGGAGCAAGTTTAAACCTACTTACCGACGCATTTTCCGAAGAAGGATACGCAAGGATCTCGTCTTCTGTGGGCAGTTTTAGTACTTTACGGAACAATGTTAAGTTCAGTACCGGACTGTTGAACGACCATTTTGAATTCTCCGGAAGGTTGTCCAGGATAACTTCGGATGGCTATGTGGACCGTGCATCATCAGAACTGGACGGTTATTTTTTACAAGGGGCATATAAAAATGAAAACTCCCTGGTAAAAGCCTTGTTTTTTGGAGGGCATGAAATCACGTACCAAGCTTGGAACGGCATCACCGCAGAACAGTTAAGGGACGACCGTACCTATAATTCCGCAGGAGAATATACGGACGACAACGGCACCACCCAATACTACGACAAAGAAGTGGATAATTACAAACAAGATCATTTTCAGTTGCATTGGTACGAAACATGGAACGCTTCTTGGAACACCCATTTTGCCGTACATTATACTCGGGGAAGAGGCTATTTTGAACAATTTAGGGAAGACGATGATTTTGCTACCTATGGATTGGAGCCCATCAGTGTAAATGGAGATTTGGTGGAAACCACCGATTTGATCCGCCGACGATGGTTGGACAATGATTTTTATGGAGGTATTTTTTCCGCGACATATAAAAATAATGGTCTACAACTTATTGTTGGAGGTGGATACAACGAGTACAAAGGAGACCATTTCGGAGAGATTATCTGGGCCGAATACGCCGGTAGCACAGAAATTAGGGATAGGTATTATGATGATTCCTCCAAAAAAACCGATCTGAACTTCTATACAAAAGCCAATTACCAGTTAACGGACCAATGGTCTTTGTTCGGCGACCTACAATATCGTGGCGTATCTTACGAGGCCAATGGGGAGGATACAGGATTGGTGGACGATACCTTTAATTTTTTTAACCCAAAAGCGGGTGTAACTTTCGATTTGAATCGGAACCATAACTTTTATCTATCCTACGCCAGGGCCAATCGTGAGCCCAACCGAAATGATTACGAAAGTGGAAGTCCAAAACCGGAAAAATTGAACGATTTTGAGCTAGGATGGCGATACGTTTCCCCTAGTTTTCAGGTAAACACCAATGTATATTATATGCGTTACAAAGATCAGTTGGTGCTTACCGGTGAATTGAACGACGTTGGAGCACCATTACGTTCCAATGTGGGCGATAGTTATAGGTTGGGGCTCGAAATCGATGCTTCCGTCAATTTGTCCAATGTCTTTACTTGGAGGCCCAACATCGCCTTGAGCGATAACCGTAACCTCGATTTTTATTTTGAAAGAGATGGTGAGCTTCAAAATTTAGGGAATACAAATATTGCCTATTCTCCCAAATTGATTGCAGGGAACATTATCACGTATTCGCCAGATCAAGATTTTCAATTGTCCATTCTGTCAAAATTTGTGGGCAAACAGTACATGGGCAATATCGATTCGGACAATTCTGTACTGGATAGCTATTCACAAACGGATTTGAATGTGCAGTACACCATACAAACCAATTCTTTTGTAAAAAGTATTGTGTTTTCTGGTTTGGTCAATAACATTTTTGATGCAGATATTGTTTCCAATGGGTATTTTTACACCTTTGATGACGATTACTCCAATCCAGGAACCGTTACTACCATTGAAGGGGCCGGTTATTACCCACAAGCAGGGATTAATTTGTTATTGGGAGCGACCATCAATTTTTAAAAGAAAAGTAAGTTCGGGATAACCCTAAAGGGTTATGTACCGGGATTTGATTTTTGATACATTTTTTATATCGGGATTCTGTAATTTTAACACAATGACAGAATCCCGTTTTAATTTTTCCGAAAAACACCCTCTTAGGTGGGGCGTAATAGGTTGTGGTAGCGTAGCCGAGAAAAAAAGTGTGCCTGCCTATCAGAAGACCAAGGGCTTCCTGGTGGAATCGGTAATGCGAAGAAATGTAGTGAAAGCTGAAGACTATGCCAACCGGCACCAAATCGCACAATGGACAACCGATGCGGATAAAGTAATCAACAATCCGGATATCGATGCGGTTTATATTGCAACGCCTCCCGACACACATAAATTTTACGCTTTAAAAGTTGCCGAGGCAGGAAAGCCTTGTTGTTTGGAAAAACCCATGGCTCCTACATACCGGGAGAGTTTAGCTGTATATGAAGCTTTTAAAAGCAAGGATATTCCGCTTTTTATCGCCTATTATCGACGTTCGTTACCAAGGTTTTTACAAGTAAAACAGTGGTTGGAGGACGGTCTGATTGGAGAAGTAAGGCATATTCACTGGCAAAAAACAAAACCCCCTAACCCAATCGATTTATCGAAATCGTACAACTGGCGAACCGATGTTAATATTGCCCGAGGAGGATATTTTGATGATTTGGCAAGCCATGGTTTGGATCTGTTTACGTTTCTTTTGGGAAACATTAAAAAGGTCAGTGGGTTTGGAACCAATCAACTTGGTCTGTACCCCGCTTTCGATGCCGTTACTGCACATTGGGTGCACGAAGGCGGCACAACCGGTAGTGGCAGTTGGAATTTTGGTACGCATCACCGATCGGACAATGTTGAGATTTTGGGTTCACAAGGGCGAATAAAGTTTTCGGTTTTGGATGAAGCGCCCATTGAACTTGAGAACCCATTAGGCCATCAACGGGTACATATTGATCACCCAGAGCACATTCAACAACATCATGTGGAACATATAAAACAGCATCTTTTGGGTGCGGTGGTTCATCCATCAACGGGAAAAACGGGATTGCATACCAGTTGGGTAATGGAGCAAATTCTAAAACAAAAATGATCAGTTGGAAATAATCACCGTATTTCCACTCTGCGTAGCATTGTAAAAAAGAAGGTCGTAATAACGGTTGCCATCATCTGGTCTGTCCAGTTGTTGCCCTGTAAAAAGGCTATACGTATATCCCTCGCAACCGCAGACAACATTCTGTCCGTCAATCGTCATGGTAGAGCAATTGTTCGGTGTGTGGTTGGGGCAACTGGCCTCAAAGGCATAAAAGGTATTTAAACTCGATTTTATAACAAAGGCCCCACGGGTACCAACACCATTGTTGCCAACGTAAACAGGATTTCCAATATTGTTGAGGTCGTTGTAAAGCGGTAGGTTGAGGTTGAGTTCAAAGCGGAACCGAACCTCTTGCAAATATGGATTTCGATTGGATGAATCCGAGCTACACGACAGAATAACGGCTAAAAGAACAATGGCCCAGAACTGTTTCATAATCAAAGTTTGAATGTCTTTCCGAGACAAAGTTGATGAAAAATTGTATATATTTGCGTTAAATCCTCGCAAAAATACCGTGCAGGTCATGGGTATAGTTGAGGATTTTTTGTATTTATAAAGTAAGCGCGTATTGGGGAAATTTTTTGATTTTCTTCAATGCCCTATTGCATTAAAAATTAACGATATGAGCAAAGTTTCATACTACACGCCCGAAGGACTAAAAAAATTAAGGGACGAACTGAACCACCTGAAAGATGTGGAACGTCCCAAGGCTTCGCAGGCCATTGCCGAAGCAAGGGATAAAGGAGATCTTTCCGAGAACGCAGAATATGATGCGGCCAAAGAAGCACAAGGCCTATTGGAAATGAAAATATCCAAAATGGAAGAAACCCTGGCCAATGCTCGATTAATAGATGAATCACAATTGGATACCTCCAAAATATTGGTGCTTTCCACGGTTAAGCTCAAGAACCAGGCAAATGGTATGGAAATGAAATACACCTTGGTGGCAGAGAGCGAAGCCGACCTAAAAACAGGAAAAATATCCGTTACCTCCCCTATTGGAAAAGGCTTGTTGGGCAAAAAAGTGGGCGATGTTGCCGAGATCAAAGTGCCCAATGGAACCTTAAAATTTGAGATTTTGGAGATTACACGAGAGTAACCGCTACAAAATTAGTTATATTTAATCCCGTTTTTCAACGGGATTTTTTTATGTAAAACAACGGATAATGGCCAGCATATTCACAAAAATCATAAACGGGGACATACCTTCCTATAAGATAGCGGAAGATGAGGATAACTTTGCTTTTTTGGATATTAACCCAAATACCAAAGGGCATACCTTGTGTGTTCCGAAAAAAGAAGTGGACAAAATCTTAGATCTTGATGAGGAATCGTACATGAAGTTGATGGCCTTTTCCAGAAAGGTGGGGCAGGCCATAGAAAAAGCTGTACCCTGTAAGCGTGTAGGAATGTCCGTAATCGGGCTCGAAGTTCCACATGTGCATGTGCATTTAATACCTTTGAACACGATGGCAAACGCAACTTTTCAACAAAAAGAAAGTTTGACCACAGAAGAATTCGAAGAAGTGGCCAAGGATATAAGATCTTACCTCAATTAAAACTTTCCAAGTAAAAATATACCCCAGCAGCTACCAGACATAGCATTAAAATCAGAATAATAAAAAAGAGCATGGTAAACCTTACCGCAGGTCGGTCGGGATTTACCAGTTTGTTGTAGTAATCGTAAACACGTTCAATATCCGGGGTCCAATCCACGGGATAAATTGTCGAGTGGCACTTTTTACATTGGATATCGTGGCTCACCACACCTGTGGTCCTGTGATAGAATGCATTAAAAGTATGTTTTTGATAAAAGGTAATCTTAAGTTCCTGATTAAAACACACGGGGCAGTTGTTGGTAATATCAGCTTCTTGAATTACAAGTTTTTTTTCCTTGGCCATAACCTAAATTTATAGTGCTCTTATGGAAATCTGCATGATAGTTCCTTCTTTACTGGACGAAAATACTTTAATTTTTCCTTTATGGTACTCCTCAACGATTCTTTTTACCAAAGAAAGGCCTAATCCCCAGCCCCTTTGCTTGGATGTTACCCCTGGGTCAAAAATATTTTGAAAATCACTTTTAGGGATTCCGTGGCCGGTGTCCGAGATCAATATGTTGATATTTTGCCCCTTTTTTTCAATCTGTATGGCAATGTTGCCTTTGCCCTTCATGGCATCGATACCGTTTTTTACCAAATTTTCAATACTCCAGTTGTAGAGCGGGGGGTTCATCAATACCATAGCCTGGTCCACATTGGAACTAAAAGAAAAATGGACCAATTTGGAACTACGCTGTTTAAGGTAATCATAAGCTTTTTTGGTCTCGTCGACAATATCGTGTTCCCGAAGCTCAGGTATGGAGCCAATTTTGGAAAAACGCTCGGTAATGGTCTCCAAACGGTCGATGTCCTTGGCAATTTCTTGAGTAACCTCAGGGTTGATATCTTCCGATTTGAGCAGTTCGTTCCATCCCAACAAAGAAGTTAAGGGGGTTCCTATCTGGTGCGCGGTTTCCTTGGCCATACCCGCCCAAAGTTTATTTTGCTCGGAAGCCTTATTGGTACGAAAGAAAAAGAAGATTACGGCGCCAAACAAGAAAATGATCAAAAGTAGGGCCAAAGGGTAGTATTTTAGTTTGTTCAGCACCTCGGAATTGCCATAATATAAGGTTTCCAGCAGTTCGTCTTCCTGAATGATCTGTATGGGCTCATTCTCGTTTTTGAACTGAACGATTTTTTTATGGATATATACACTATCGGTTATTTTGTCCTCCGGGATATTGTGTGTTTTGTAAGAACCCTCCTCGTTGACCAAGATCATGGGGGTCGACGTGTTGTTGCCAAGGACTTTAAGGGTTAGGTTGCCCAGTTCTTGATCTACTGAGGATTGGATGAGCTCCAATTGTGCAGTGGCCCAAATTTCCATCTTTAAACGTTCCTCCTCCTTGAATTTACGGAAGAAACTATTGGTATTCCACAAAATAAGACTGACGATCACGAATGCCGAGATCAGCATTATAATATTGGAGGTTTTCCTTTTTGGACTAAAGTTCATAAAGGTCAATTTCTTTTTAAAGATAACAAATGGAAAACATGTTGATAGTTAGTTGAAATAACGGTGATCGATGGAATTCATTTTATGTATTTTTGAGTTTTCAACAAAAATTAACATTGCATGGAAGTTCAGGGAAGAATAAAAATGATAGACGAGACCAAGACATACGGCAATAATGGTTTCAGAAAAAGAGAGATGGTCGTGACCACCGAAGAGCAATATCCACAACATATAATGATAGAGTTTGTGCAGGATAAATGTGATTTGCTGAACAACTACAGTGTTGGGCAAATGGTCAAGGTAAGTATCAACCTAAGAGGAAGGGAATGGGTAAACCCACAAGGCGAAACCAAATATTTTAACTCTATCCAAGGATGGCGTATAGAAAACTTGCAACAAGAGCAAGGATCGGACAATATGCCACCCGTACCCCCAATGGAAGCTTTTGAGCCTGCGGACGATCTAAATGAGGAGGATCATGATGACCTGCCGTTTTAATCAAAAAATCAATTTTAAACAAGTTATAAATGAAATCCGGGCGTTGAGTTCGGATTTTCTTGTTTTGGGACCTATTTGTATTTTTAAGAAAAATTGATCTTGGAAAACACTCCATTACATTTTTTGGGCAAAAGGTTGCAGTTTCCTCCCGTTGAAACTGCTGGAGAAGATGGATTGCTCGCTGTTGGGGGCGATTTATCCCCAGAAAGATTATTGTTGGCCTATAAGAATGGTATTTTCCCTTGGTTCAACGATGATTCCCTGATACTCTGGTGGACACCGGACCCGAGAATGGTCCTTTTTCCAGAAAAGGTGAAGATTTCCAAAAGTATGCGCAAACTGATCCGTGAAGGAAAATTTACCCTTACCCAGAATAAATGTTTTGAGCAAGTGATAGATTATTGCGCTCAAATACATCGAAAAGGGCAAGAGGGTACCTGGATTACACCCGAAATGAAAATGGCCTATATGAATCTCTATAAAAAAGGATTTATTAAATCCTACGAGGTCTGGGAAGATGGCGAACTAGTAGGTGGCTTGTACGGGGTGGACCTGGGACATGTATTTTGTGGAGAAAGTATGTTCAGTCTAACTTCCAATGCATCCAAGTTCGCATTTATAAAAATGGCCCAAGAAATGTATAAAAACGGGTATCGGATCATTGACTGCCAAGTGCATACGGATCACCTGGAAAGTTTGGGTGCCGAATTGCTGCCCAGAAAGGAATTTATGAAAATCCTACAAGGACAACTGCATGCTCGTCAATAGAAAAAGAATGTTTTGTGGTAAAGAGGAGCTGTAATCTTCCAGCCTATATTCAATACCCATTTGAAGCTTTAACCCCCCTTGGAGTTGCCACCCTACCTGGCCGGAAAGGCGCGTATCGTATTGTGGTGAAGTACCTTTGGCAACGCTCAGCAAATTTTCCAAACTGCCAACAAAATAAGGTTCGCCCAAGTCCAGTTTTTCCCCAATTAAAGGAAAGTCCATGGCATACCTATATCGAAACCGATGAGTGGTGAGCGATTGGGTAATTCGTTGTTCGGCACGTATCCGATGTCCGTAACGTATGGCATTGGGCCTTTGGGCAATGTTGTATTGTTGGGTTGTTCTCAGTTCATTTTCTTTGTCCTCGAAGTTGTTTCTGAACCTATATTGGACCCCTAGTGCAATACTTTGATTGTCGCGGATATTTAAATTGGAAAAATGGGCAAGGTCCAATTGCCTGGCTCTTAAAAGAAAATCCTCATTGCTAAAAATATAATTTCGGCTCGCCAAAGAAAAGTTGTGGGAGTACGATCCGGCAACCTTGTAGTTGACCGCGATCTGTGGCTGCAAATAGGCCGTTAAGTTTTTTTGGGCCCAAATGGTCGGGGATACCGAAAGTAATAAAACAAACAAAAGCGATCGCTTAGTACAGCACATGGTCATAGCTTGGAGGGAAAGATTTACGAATGGCGATTAGATTTCCGTCGGCATTGAACAAAGCTTCGTATTCTTGAAAACCATTCTTTTCTTTTGCCGAGAATATAAGCTCATAATTTACAGCTGGCAAAATTAAATTTTGGAACGCATTGTATAGGGTTTTCTCCACGGACTGTCCTTTGCGGGCCGGATATTGTTGCTGTATTTTCTTTACCCTGTGATTACTGTGGTTTTTTGCCAAATAGTGTTGTATCGCATCCCACGTGGCATTGGGGAGGTCCCGCTCTTTTACTTTAAATTCCACATCTTCCAGAAAACCTTGCTCGTTAAATTCCACGCTGTAATGCAGACGGCCTTTTTTAAATTTGACTTCGTAGCTTTTTTTTGTGCTGTCCGTTTCCTGATAAAAACGAACACGTTTGGCGTTTTGTAGGTATTCTTGGATCAATCCATAGGATTTGGAAGGGAATTGTTCTTGCTCTATTCTGGACTCTCTTTCGTACTTGTTTTGCGCAAACACGGTCTGTGCCATAGCAAGTATTGCCAGTATGATGACTTTATACTTCATGGTATCTAAAACAATTTACTTCGTGGTCGTTTACCATACCGGTGGCCTGCATATGGGCGTAAATAACCGTACTGCCAACAAACTTGAACCCTCGTTTTTTTAGATCCTTGCTAATAATGTCGGATAGTTCGGTAGTGGCAGGAGCATCCCTATAATTTTCCCATTCGTTTTTAATGGGATTGCCGTTCACAAAATCCCAAATATACTTGCTAAAACTACCAAACTCTTTTTGCGTGGCCATAAATGCCCGTGCATTGGATACCGTGGCATTTACTTTTAATTTATTTCTGATGATGCCCGGGTTTTGTAACAGGCTATCGATTTTGGTTTGATTGTATTGAGCAATCTTATTGTAGTCGAAATTATCAAAGGCCTCCCTAAAATTTTCGCGTTTGCGTAAAACAGTGATCCAGCTCAAACCAGCTTGAAACGTTTCAAGTATCAAAAACTCGAAGAGCGTGGAGTCATCCTTAACCGGAACTCCCCATTCCGTGTCGTGGTAAGCTTCGTAGAGCGGGTCGCCCAAGCACCATCCACACCTGTGTTTCTTCATCGCAGTTCACTTTTTATCAAAAGTAATGGAAAAAGTCTAGAGTTAATTGAAAGTTAAAGTATTATAAAATAATAGTATTACTTTTATATTTGCGAGAGAAAATTTTAAAAGTGTGAGTAATGGATTTACTTATGAAATCCTTAAAAATTGGAGTTAACGAGAAACTCTATATAAAAGACCCGGAGTCTTCCACTTTAGGAAAGAATATTGTGCAGCACAGTATACTGTTGATCGATGAAATCGGGTTTGATCATTTTACCTTCAAAAAACTGGGAGAAAAAATAAACTCCAACGAAAGTTCCATTTATCGGTATTTCGAGAACAAGCATAAACTTCTCCTCTATTTGGCCACGTGGTATTGGGGATGGATGGAGTATAGAATGGTTTTTGCCACCAATGGGATATCCGACTCGGTAAAAAAACTGGAAAAGGCGGTGGAGATCTTGACCAAGAGCATTGAGGAGGATACTTCCGTGACCCATGTGAACGAAGTGGTATTGAGCAGATTGATCATCAACGAATACTCCAAATCCTATTTGGTAAAAGAAATCAACCAAGAAAACAAGGACGGTTACTTTGTTGTTTACAAAAGACTGATCAACCGTCTCAGTGATATGATCAAAGCAGTGGACGATCACTATCCTTATCCGATCAGTTTGGCCAGCAACGTTTTGGAAGGATCGCTCCATCAATATTTTTTGCAGGAACATTTCCCTACCATAACCAATTGTAACCATAAGATAACACCAACAACTTTTTTTACAGATTTAATTTTTCGCACCTTAAACAAAAAAGTAAATGGCTAAACATATACTCACGGCTTGGCAACGGTTAACGGGACTTCTGACCTTGGACAAGAAAGACATTTTTCAGATATTTTACTATGCAATTTTTGCCGGATTGGTGAACCTTTCCCTGCCATTGGGGATACAGGCCATAATTAATCTTATACAGGGGGCCAGAGTAAGCACATCGTGGATCGTGCTGGTAGTTTTGGTGACCTTGGGGGTTGCATTTGTAGGTGTTTTGCAATTGATGCAGATACGAATCATTGAAAATTTACAACAGAAAATTTTTACCAGGGCATCTTTTGAGTTTGCTTACCGATTTCCAAAAATTAAGATGAGCGAGTTGAGGTATTACTATCCACCAGAACTTGCCAATCGTTTTTTTGATACGCTGACCGTCCAAAAATCACTGTCCAAAATATTGATAGATTTTCCAGCAGCTTTGTTGCAGATCGTATTTGGTCTGTTGCTGCTGTCCTTTTATCATCCGTTCTTTATCATATACGGACTCTTGTTGCTCTTATTGATTTACATCGTATTCAAATTTACGGCACAAAGAGGGTTGGATACCAGTTTGGAAGAATCAAAAATAAAGTACAAAGTGGCGCATTGGGTACAAGAGATCGCCCGATCCATTATTAGTTTTAAACTTTCTGGAAAAACATCCCATGCCTTGGACAAGAACGATGCTCTTGTAAGTGATTATTTAGAGGCCAGGGAAAACCATTTTAAAGTATTGGTCCTACAATTTATTCAAATGATCGGTTTTAAGGTCTTGGTTACGGCGGGATTGTTGTTGATCGGAGGATTATTGGTTCTGGACCAGCAAATGAACATAGGACAGTTCGTAGCTGCGGAAATCATCATTCTTTTGGTGATCAGTTCTGTTGAAAAACTGATTTTGGGATTGGAAACATTTTATGATCTTTTAACCTCTTTAGAAAAAATGGGGCAGGTCGTGGACAAGAAATTGGAGCCCAAAGACGGGGAAACCCCATTCAATGATCAAGATGGGTTAACTATCGAACTACAAGATGTAGTTTACAAGGTTCCCGGACTGGAAAAGAAGATTATAGATAACCTGTCCTTGACCGTTGGTCCCGATTCCAAATTGTTGATATTGGGAAAAAGTGGTTCCGGCCGGTCCACGCTCTTAAGAATGATGGCTGGGATCCTAGAACCCGATTCCGGTAAAATATATGTGAACAATGTATCGCTCCAAGGTGTAAAACTGAGCCAGTACCGTGCATATTTAGGGCATTCCCTTAAAGAAGAATATCCATTCGAGGGAACGCTGTTGGACAATATTACCTTTGGGAACAAAGAGATACCGATGGAAGATGTGTACTGGGCCTTGGAAAAAGTGGGGCTTACAGAGTTCGTTAAAGAACAGCCACAGGGACTTAAAACCATCTTGTACCCCGAGGGTAAAAAAATACCGGACTTTATCTCCAGAAAAATTGTTTTGGCACGCAGTGTTGTTACCAGGCCAAAGCTAATGATCTTAAAGGACCCTTTGGAGCAATACGATGAAGAAGCAACAGAACGGATGATGGACTTCCTTACGGATCCGGCCAATGGATGGGCACTTGTAGTGGTTAGCGAGAACCCAAAATGGGAGAGTCGCTGTAATCAGATCATTCGAATGGATAACGGTAGATTGACAAACATAAAATAAAGCTCATGCTCAATATTTCTTCCAATAACAAGTTGAACGAGAAAGTGGACCTTACAGGTTATAAGGCGGGCCAAAAAGTCTTTCATAAAAGACATTACAAACATTTTAATCGCTTTTTGGCGTATTTTTCCATAACAGTGTTCTTTATGATGTTTTTGCCCTGGACGCAGAATATCACGGGTAGAGGGTTCCTTACAACGCTGACACCGGATCAAAGACCGCAGACCATACAGTCCCCGATACCTGGCCGAATAGAAAAATGGTATGTAAGAGAAGGGGACTATGTGCAAAAAGGGGATACCATCCTATATATTTCCGAAGTAAAAAGTGAGTATTTCGACCCCAATTTGGTAGAGCGCACCGGTCAGCAGATCAAAGCAAAGGAAATGGCCGTAACGTCGTATCAGGAAAAGGTCAAAGCGCTGAACCAACAAATAAATGCACTCAAAAGTGAGTTGGGACTAAAATTGGAGCAAGCCCGAAATAAATTGGTGCAGTCCAAATTAAAGGTGAAAAGCGACAGTATTGATCTGGAAGCGGCAAACACCAACATTACCATTGCCCAACGGCAGTACGATCGTACTCAAAAATTACAAGAAGAAGGCCTAAAAGCTGTGACAGATGTTGAGGAGAAACGCCTTAAGTTGCAAGAGACCCAGGCCAAATTGATAAGTCAGGAAAACAAATTGTTGACCAGTAAAAACGATGTGATCAATGCGCAAGTGGAAATCAATAGGGTAAAGGCGGAGTATACGGATAAGATTTCCAAGGCACAGAGCGATCTGTACACGGCGCAATCCAATCAGTTCGATTCCGAGGCACAGGTAACAAAATTGGAGAATCAATATACCAACTACGAGATGAGGAACAATATGCTGTACATACGTGCTCCTCAAAATGGGTATATTACAAAGGCGATCCAATCCGGAATCGGGGAAACTTTTAAAGAAGGTGCCCAATTGGTAGGTATAATGCCCGCTGATTATGATGTGGCCGTAGAAACATTTGTTGAGCCCATAGATTTGCCTTTGATCCATTTGGATGAAAAAGTGCGGATTCAGTTTGATGGGTGGCCGGCTATCGTATTTAGCGGCTGGCCTAATGCATCCTACGGTACTTTTGGCGGTAAGGTCGTGGCCATCGAAAACTTCATCAGCCCCAATGGGAAATACCGGGTACTATTGGCGCCGGACGAAGAAGAAGCCCCATGGCCAAAAGATATTCGTGTAGGATCCGGAGCAAGCACTATCGCACTTTTGGAAGACGTTCCGGTTTGGTTTGAATTGTGGAGACAGCTCAACGGCTTCCCTCCAAATTATTATCAACCCCAAAATACTAGCGCAAATGCCACAAAGA
Source organism: Allomuricauda sp. XS_ASV26 (assembly GCF_041224615.1). NCBI lineage: Bacteria > Pseudomonadati > Bacteroidota > Flavobacteriia > Flavobacteriales > Flavobacteriaceae > Allomuricauda > Allomuricauda sp. XS_ASV26. The sequence goes on from NZ_JBGFGK010000033.1 coordinate 747,455, forward strand.
AATAGAAGCCAACTTTTATTTTTTGCCCTACTGATCTTTGCTACCTGTACATTTTATGCACAACAAGATGTATCGGTACTCGGCTTTAAGGAATATTTGGGGTATGTAAAAAAATATCACCCCATTGCCAAGCAGGCACAACTGAATATTGCCATAGGGCAGGCCAACCTTATGAAAGCAAGGGGTGGCTTTGACCCTAAAGTTGAGGTAGATTACGATACCAAAGAGTTTAAAGGGACCGAGTATTGGGATCGATTGAATACGACTTTTAAGATACCCACATGGTTTGGTATTGAGCTAAAAGGGAATTATCAACAGCGTGAGGGTACCTATCTCAATCCCGACGAGACTTTGCCAGATGATGGTCTGTACAGTGCAGGGGTCTCCATGTCCGTATTGCAAGGATTTTGGATCAATGAGCGTATGGCAACCTTAAAAAGGGCAAAGTTTTTTAGGGAACAGACCAAAGCCGAACAAGATCTACAGGTAAACCAAGTCTTATACAATGCCTCATTGGCCTATTTTGATTGGTTAAGGGCCTTTAAGGATGCCGAAGTGTACCGGGATTTTTTACAAAATGCCGAAACTCGTTTTCAGGGGGTCAAGGAAAGTGCCATGGCCGGTGAAGTTGCCATGATCGATACAGTAGAGGCAAAAATTGCTGTTCGAAACCGGGATTTAGGTTATCAACAGGCCAAGGTGAAACTGATGAAAAAATCACTCGAACTCAGTAATTACCTATGGATCGAGGATGTACCCGTTGAGCTTCAACCTGGGGTAAGGCCTAATTTGGAGCCCGAAATGGATATCAATTCAACATTGGAGATCGAGGGTATGCCATTGGATAGCTTCAGTTTGGCATCACATCCGAAACTTTTGTCATTGAACTATAAAATAGAAGGGTTGACGGTTGACAAAAGATTGAAAGCCAATAAACTATTGCCAAAATTAAAGGCGGAATACAATTTTATAACCGAAACACCAGAATTCATAAACTCATTTGTTACCGAGAACTACAAAGCGGGCTTAAGTTTTCAAATGCCCATATTCCTGCGCAAGGAACGTGGAGACCTAAAATTGGCAAAATTTAAACTCAGGGATGCCGAATATGAGAGGGACAATGCCGAAGTGGAAATTCAGAACAAAGTAATTGCCATTTATAACGAGTTGGACTCTTTTACCCAACAAAATCAGCTCATCCGGGATATAGTAAATGACTATTCCACGATGTTGACCGCCGAAGAACGTAAATTCAGTTTTGGGGAAAGTTCCCTGTTTTTGATCAATTCCAGGGAAAGCAAGCTTATCGATGCTTACTTAAAGCGGAACGAAATGCAGAACAAATTTTTCCATACCAAAGCGATGTTGTTCAAGAGTTTGGCCATAAACCCCAAAGCATTGTAAGGAATAGCCTCTAATAACTACCAATGACAAAAGTCAGAAAATGGGTGGATGGCCCAATGTACTTTTGAAAAAATCAATTTTATGGAAGTATTGGAAAAGAATCGATTGGAAATAGTCCGGGAATATCTTCAGAAAGGGATGGATTACAGAACTTATAGCGAATTGGTGAGCGAACTCGCAAAATCCGGTAAAACTACTGGTCCTGTTCAATCCGATGCCCTAATTAATTATACCAAACTTGGCGACCGTAGAATGGTGCGGTGGGAGAAGACCTTTAAGATTTCGGAAGAGGACCAACAAAAGTTGAGCAACCTGGATAGGCAACTTGTTTTTTTGGCGCTGTCCGAGAGTTGGTGTGGTGATGCGGCGGCCAGCTTGCCCGTAATCGCCAAAATAGCAGAAGCTAGTCCCAATATTACCTTTAAGATCGTTTTACGGGATGAGAGCCTTGACCTAATGGATGCATTTCTTACCAAAGGAGCACGTTCTATCCCCAAGGTGATCCTACTGGACAAGAACAAAAATGAAATTGTCGGTGAATGGGGCCCAAGACCTAGCATTGCCACTAAAATGGTAGAGGACTGCAAAAGGCAACACGGGAAACTTACCGACGAGTTTAAACAGGAACTACAGGTGTGGTACAATAAGAATAAAGGGCAAAATATCCTAGAGGATATATTGGAACTACTTGCCTTGGAATAGGTAGGTTATGGTTCCGATTTGCGAATTTTTGGAATCGGGGCTAAAGCGTGCTTTTAATGCATAGGCAATGGCATTGTCCACTAAACAACCATTATTGGTTCCGGAACTTTTATCGTTAAAACTTGCCTCGGTAACATACCCGTTGTTATCCACCGTAATGTTCACCACCACTTTGCCGCCTTCAATACAGGTGTAAATAGGCGGAGGAAGATAATAGGCATTTCTTTCTACCAATGAATAGGAAATGGAAGTGCGTCGATCTTTTAAATAGTTGGTGTACTCTTCTTTTTGGGCATCGCGTTCCCCTAATTTTTCTTTCTTTTCGTCGCGTTGTTCCCGGAGTTTTTTTAATTGATCTTCGAAACCGGAATTATCGGCATATTCCCCGGATTCGCTGCTCAAAGCTCTTTCTTCCATGAGCTCTTCCAGTGTTTTTAGAGGTTCTGGGTTGCCAACACTGGGTTTTGCGGTTTCGTTGAGGGCCATGTGGCTTTTAATGGGGTCATTGGCAGCTCGCATTTCTTCCAGTCTCTCTTCCTCTTCCTCAATAAGCTTTTCAATATCCTCGTCGGCCAGGCTCATTTCAATAACATACTCATCCTCTTGTACGCCCCCTAGGTGAATATTGAAAAGCAATAAAATCACTATGGACATAGAGAAGAAAGTAATCAAAAGTGATAACTGGCTCTTGTTAAGGTTCATGGCTTTACTATAACCGCTTTTTTATTAAAATATTTTATTTGGACCTATTTAGGTCGGTGTATTTACCTCAAGTTTTTCCTTGAAAACATTGGGGCTTGTAGCATTATCTACGTTGAAATCCCCTATTTTGGTTCTTCTTAGTTTGCTAAGATGGGCCCCGGACCCCAAAGCATTGCCAAAATCGTGCGCAAGGGAACGTATATAGGTCCCTTTGCTGCACACTACCCTAAAGTCCACTTCGGGGAGATTAATTCGGGTGATCTCAAATTCAAGAATTTCTATTTTTCTTGATTTTATCTCTACTTGCTTCCCTTCCCTGGCGAGTTCATATAATCGCTTCCCATCTTTTTTTAAGGCTGAAAAAATAGGGGGTACTTGGTCAATCTCTCCTAAAAATTGTGTAGTAGCTTCTTGGATTGATTCATTGGTAAGATGTTCTGTGGGAAAGGTCTCGTTCACTTCGGTCTCCAGGTCGTATGAAGGCGTAGTAGCTCCCAAAGTAATAGTTCCGGTGTACTCTTTTATCTGTCCTTGAAGCTCTGGAATTTTTTTGGTGAATTTCCCCGTACAGATAATCAACAAACCTGTGGCCAAGGGATCCAAGGTGCCGGCATGACCGATTTTTATCTTTTTTAGGCCAAATTTTTTCCGGATGGCCCATTTTAGGGCATTCACTGCTTGGAACGAAGTCCATTCCAAAGGCTTATCGATCAAGAGTATCCGACCGTTCAAAAAATCTTCTTGGGTATTCAAAAAATTGGGATTTTGGCATCAAATATACTGATCTATCCCCAAATGCTCCAAGCAAGGGCAATTAACCCAACTATTAAACAGTAAATGGCAAAATAACTAAGCTTGCTCTGGCGTACCAGCTTGATCATCCAGGTACAGGCTGCCAATCCGGCAAAAAAAGCGGCTGCAAACCCTGCCCCCATGGCTATGGCCTGATCACCATGAAAATTGATTTCGCCTCCCATAAGATCTTTGGCCACTTTTCCCAAGATCAACGGGACTACCATTAAAAAGGAAAAACGTGCCGATTTTGTCTTGTCAACTCCTAAAAGTACGGCAGCCGAAATAGTTGCCCCACTTCGGGAAATACCGGGCAGGATGGCAACGGCCTGTGCCATTCCAATAATGAAGGAACTACGAAAAGAAACACCTTTTTCCGTAGTTTTGGCCAAATCTGCCAAATACAGTAAAAATGCCGTAATTATGAGCATTATCCCTACGATTACAATGGCCCCATCAAAAAATACTTCGATAAAATCGTTTAAAAACAATCCTACCAAGGCGGCGGGAATCATCGAAATAACAATCTTTAAGGAAAATTGGGTCTCTTCGTTCCATTTAAATTGAAAGAGGCCTTTTAAAATATCGAAAACATCTTTCCGAAATACCACCAAGGTGCTCAGTGCAGTGGCAAAGTGCAAGATTACGGTAAATAAAAGGCTTTCCTCTGGAACGGCCTGTGCTCCCAATATGGCTTTTCCCAATTCCAAATGTCCGCTGGACGAAACGGGTAAAAATTCGGTCAATCCCTGAATGATTCCAAGGATAATAGCATCGATTATCTCCAAATTACTCCTTGTTTTTCTTGTTAGGATTCAACAAAATGGCGTACACTTGAATGCCTAGACCGATAAGAATCAAGGTTGGTGCAAGGCGGATTCTTCTAAAGTTGTATATCTCGGGGTTGAATACTTCGGGGTCGTCGCTTCCGCCACCGCTCATCAAAATAAACCCAAGGGCAATAAAGGCAATACCTATAAATAGGAAGAGATAGTTTTTCTTCTGGAAAACAAATTCTTTTGTAGGCTTTGAACCGTTGTTGTTTTTCTTGCTCATGCTGCAAATTTAGTAATAAAGATCGTCCGTTCTCAGGTTTAAAAAGCGTTGGGTCGCAAAATGGGTGCTGGCCCACGAAATGATAACGCCCAAACCAAATACACTAACGAACAAAATAATGAGAACGATATAATCTTGCAAAAGATTCAGTTCGGGGAAGTTTTTGTCGATATAGAACACCAATACACCCAACCCGATCAAAGCGACAACTGCCCCGACCATGCCCAGTTTAATGTTGGTCCAGATAAAAGGCCTTCGGATAAAGGTTTTCGTGGCGCCTACCATTTGCATGGTTTTAATAATGAATCTTTTGGAATAAATGGAAAGTCGGATGGAACTATTGATCAATAAAACGGCAATTACGGTGAAAACAGCACTGGCCACCAATATCCATAAACTGATTTTCCGTGCGTTGTTGTTGAGCAAGGAGATCAAGGGTTTGTCATAGCTAACTTCGTCCACGTAGGCCTTGGCCGCCAAGTCTTCTGCAATCTCATCAATTTGTTGTGGAGAGACAAAATCGGCCTTTAAATGCACATCGATGGAATTTTTCAAGGGATTGTAGCCCAAGAACTCTTCAAAGTTTTCGCCAATTTCCTCGCTGTATTGTTCGGCCGCATCTTCTTTGGAAATGTATTCGGCGGATTTTGTGTGCTCCGCAAGGGCCAAACTTTTTTGTAACTGGTCAATCTCGACCGGCTTGGCATTATCTTTCAAAAACACCGAAATAGTGATCTGCTCTTTAAAATGGTCTGCCAATTTTTTGGTGTTGAGCACCAAAAGGCCCAAAACACCCAAAAGAAACAGGACCAAGGCAATGCTCAAAGCCACGGAAAAGTAGGAGGAAATCAGTTTTCGTCTCTGATATCGTTCAATATATTGGCTCATAGAATAGAATCAGTACGTAAAAATAGAAAAGTAAATTGTATTTAGGGGATTAAACCTATTTTTGCACACGAAATTGAACAAGATTAACAATGAATTACGATTTCCGCGAGATTGAGGCCAAATGGCAGAAGTATTGGGCAGAAAATGAAACTTTTAAGGCATCCAACGATTCCAATAAACCTAAATTTTATGCATTGTCGATGTTCCCTTACCCCTCGGGGGCAGGCCTGCACGTAGGGCACCCGCTAGGATACATTGCCACGGACATTTATTCGCGTTACAAAAGACACAAAGGATTCAATGTGTTGCACCCAATGGGCTACGATTCCTTCGGGTTGCCAGCGGAGCAATATGCGATTCAAACGGGTCAGCATCCTGCGATTACGACGGAAAACAACATCAACAGGTACCGTGAGCAGTTGGACCAACTAGGTTTTTCTTTTGATTGGAGCCGCGAAGTGCGAACCTCCAACCCACAATATTACAAGTGGACACAATGGATTTTTATCCAATTGTTCAACGCTTGGTACAATAAGAAATCGGACAAAGCAGAAAACATTTCCAGTCTGATCTCCATTTTGGAAAAAGAAGGGAATACCAATGTTGAAGCCGCTTGTGATGATGATGTTCCAAGTTTTGATGCAGCCACTTGGAATACGTATTCCGACAAGGAAAAGCAAGAAATCCTTTTAAAATACAGATTGACCTATTTGGCGGATACCGAAGTAAACTGGTGTCCTGCCCTTGGAACCGTTTTGGCCAATGATGAAATCGTAAATGGGGTTTCCGAGCGTGGAGGTCACCCCGTAGTCCGTAAAAAAATGACGCAATGGAGCATGCGCATCACCGCTTATGCCCAGCGTTTGTTGGACGGATTGGATAAAATTGATTGGCCGCAACCTTTAAAGGATTCCCAAACCAACTGGATTGGGCGATCTGTAGGTGCTTCGGTTACTTTTAATGTGTTGGACGCTGAGCGTAGTCGAAGCGACCGGGATGTCACTTCGAGCACAGTCGAGAAGCCTTACGAGATAGAGGTCTTCACCACCCGGCCCGATACCATTTTCGGTGTAAGTTTTATGACGTTGGCTCCAGAGCACGAGTTGGTGGCCAAGATTACGACACCTGAGCAAAAAGCAGAGGTTGATGCTTATGTGGAAGCTACGGCAAAACGTTCCGAGCGCGACCGTATGGCCGATGTAAAAACCATATCTGGGGTGTTTACGGGAGCTTATGCAGAACATCCGTTTACCAAAGAACCTATCCCGATTTGGATTGGTGACTACGTGTTGGCCAGTTATGGAACGGGAGCGGTTATGGCCGTACCCTGTGGCGACCAACGCGATTATGATTTTGCAAAACATTATAATATAGATATCCCCAATATTTTTGAAGGTGTCGATATTTCCGAAGAGGCATTTGCTGATAAGGAAACTACTATTATTGCCAATTCTGATTTTCTAAATGGGCTTTCTTATAAAGATGCCATGAAGAAAGCCATTGCCGAGTTGGAGAAGATCGGACATGGCGAAGGAAAAGTGAATTACCGTTTACGCGATGCCGTATTTAGCCGTCAGCGCTACTGGGGCGAACCATTTCCTGTATATTATAAGGATGGTATGCCGCAAATAATCGATTTGGAGCATTTGCCCTTACAATTGCCCGAAGTGGAAAAATATCTTCCCACGGAAACGGGTGAGCCGCCATTGGGCAACGCCACCGAATGGGCGTGGGACGTAAAACAATGTACAGTGGTCAATAATCAATTAATTGATCATGAAACTGTATTCCCTCTAGAATTAAATACCATGCCGGGTTGGGCGGGAAGTTCCCAATACTTTAATAGGTATATGGATCCACGGAACGATGACGCTATTTTCTCTCCAGAAGCCATCAACTATTGGCAAGATGTGGATTTATATATTGGAGGTAGCGAACATGCTACGGGCCACTTGTTGTATTCCCGTTTTTGGCAGAAGTTTATGTTCGATATGGGCTACGTGCCCAAAGATGAATTTGCCCAAAAGTTGATCAACCAAGGAATGATTACGGGGACGAGTGCGTTTGTTTATAGATTGGAGTTGAAAGATTTTACGGATTCACTGGGTAATTTCATCCAAGGGAGGAAATATTCTCAAGAAGAAGTTGATCAAATAACAAAATTTATAGGACGTTATAATAATAAGATTTTAGTATCAAAGGACTTGTTGACTAATCAATTGTATCCGAATGCAGATTTCGGTGATGGTGAGTTAAAAATATTTTCACATTTTCCTTCTCTAGAAGCCGCACTAAAAGAGAAATTCCCAGTATTAAAAAACTTGTTAGATGGAATTTTAAAAGCGGTAATTAAAATTCACGCCGATGTTTCCTTGGTCAATGCATCCGATGAATTGGATGTGGAGGCCTTTAAAGAATGGCAACCTGAATATAAAGATGCGGAGTTCATTCTAGAAAATGAAAAGTACATTGTAGGCCGCGAGGTCGAAAAAATGTCCAAATCCAAATACAATGTGGTGAACCCAGATGCCATTTGTGAGGAGTATGGGGCAGATTCCCTTCGTTTGTACGAAATGTTCTTAGGGCCATTGGAGCAGTCCAAACCTTGGAATACGGCAGGTATTTCCGGAGTGCACTCTTTCCTTAAAAAACTTTGGAAGTTATATACAAATGGGTCGCTGAATGGAGCTGAAACGGAACCCACCGCCGATAATCTCAAAACGCTGCACAAGACCATCAAAAAAGTGGAAGAGGATATCGAAAACTTCTCGTTCAATACATCCGTATCTACCTTTATGATCTGTGTAAACGAGTTAACATCTCAAAAATGTACCAGCAAGGCGATTCTGGGTCCATTGGCAGTTTTGGTTTCACCTTACGCGCCGCACATTGCCGAAGAGCTCTGGGAGCGGTTGGGCAATACCGGGTCCATTGCCGAAGTGCCTTTCCCGAAGTTTGAGGAAAAATATTTGGTGGAGAGCAGTAAGGAATACCCGATATCCTTTAATGGAAAAATGCGCTTCAAATTAGAGTTGCCGTTGGATATGAGCAAGGAGGATATTGAAGCCGCGGTGCTGGCCCATGAGAAAACGAAGGAGCAGTTGCAGGGCAGAGAACCTAAAAAGGTAATCGTGGTTCCAGGTAAGATTGTAAATATTGTTGGGTAATCCGATAAATTGTTGCTGTCATTCCGAACTCGATTCGGAATCTCATACGATTAAATCAGTTTTATGGGAACCTGAATCAAGTTCAGGATGACGAAAACATCACCTTACGATAAAATCAATACGAATTTTATAAGAATACCCTCAAAAAAGCATGCCGACCGGCATGCTTTTTTGTTTAAAACACAACACCCCTTAAAAAAATAGGGGTACAAAGTCAAAAACATATAAAAAAATTAATTAGACCTATATAAATAGAGGGTATAAATGTTAAAAAATATATTATTTAACCTGACACCCCTACTTTTTATCGATTATTTCTGTTGTGATTCATTTTTTTTGTACAACTTTGGTCCCAGAAACCATTAAAAACAACAAAATGACTGTTGGGATACCGAAAGAAATCAAAAACAATGAGAGCCGGGTGGGCATGACGCCCGCTGGAGTATTTGAATTGGTAAAGAACAATCACACGGTTTACGTGCAATCAGGTGCAGGTGAAGGCAGTGGTTTTTTCAATCAGGATTATCAGCAGGCCGGGGCCACAATTTTGGATACCATTGGCCAAGTGTATGCTATGAGCGATATGATCGTTAAGGTAAAGGAGCCCATAGCAGAAGAATATAACCTAATTCAGGAAGGACAGATTGTGTTTACCTACTTCCATTTTGCTTCCAGTGAAGCCTTGACCAAGGCCATGATCAGGAGTAAGGCCATTTGTATTGCTTACGAAACGGTGGAAGATGAAGATGGAACCTTGCCCTTGTTAACCCCAATGTCCGAGGTTGCCGGCAGAATGGCAATACAGCAAGGAGCAAAGTATCTGGAAAAGCCTGTTAAGGGTAAAGGAGTGCTTTTGGGTGGAGTTCCCGGAGTTTCACCAGGTAGGGTTTTGGTTCTGGGAGCGGGTACTGTTGGTATTCAGGCTGCTAAAATGGCAGCAGGTCTGGGTGCGCAGGTCACTATTTTGGATGTGAACATGAAGCGCCTCCGGTACGTGAACGACATTATGCCAAGTCATGTTGTAACCGGTTTTTCTAACGAGTTCAACATCAGAAAACATATAAAAACGCACGACCTTATTATTGGGGGAGTGCTTTTAAAAGGGGCCAAGGCACCCAACTTGATCACCAGGGATATGCTAAAGGATATGCATCCGGGCACCGTAATTGTCGATGTTGCCGTAGATCAGGGAGGATGCGTGGAGACCACCAAGCCTACAACCCATGAGGACCCGGTTTTTATTATAGATGATGTAGTTCACTATTGTGTAGCCAATATGCCAGGGGCAGTGCCTTATACTTCTACAGTTGCCTTGACGAATGTTACACTGCCCTATGTGCTACAATTGGCCAATCTAGGATGGAGAAGTGCATGCAAATTGGATCCGTCCTTAAAAAAAGGATTGAATGTTGTTGAAGGAGAGATTATTTACAAAGAAATCGCCGAAACTTTTCATTTAGAGCCCGTAATGGCCTAACAAACTAACATTTTGACAGTATTTTAACCCTGCCACGATTTGGCGGGGTTTTTGCATTTATGTGGTATATTTATATAAACGATTAAATTATGATGACATATTATATATTGATCGGGGGAATTGCCCTGATCAGCTGGCTGGTGAGCAACCGATTAAAGAGTAAGTTCAAGAAGTATTCCAAGGTGCATTTGCGCAATGGGATGAGTGGTGCGGAGATTGCCCAAAAAATGCTGGATGATCATGGAATTAGGGATGTTAAGGTTATTTCCACCCCCGGAATGTTGACGGACCACTACAACCCTAAGAATAAAACCGTAAACCTTAGTGAAGGTGTGTACAACCAACGAAATGCTTCTGCTGCCGCGGTAGCGGCACACGAATGTGGACATGCGGTACAACATGCGCAGGCATATGAATGGTTGACCATGCGTTCCAAATTGGTTCCTGTGGTGAGCGTTACCTCTGGAATGTCCACTTGGGTGGTTTTTGGTGGAATTATGCTGATGGCCGCTACGGGTGTAGCGGGCGGTATTGGCTTTTATATAGCTGTTGCTGGTTTGATTATGATGGGATTTGCTACTTTGTTCAGCTTTATTACCCTGCCCGTTGAGTACGATGCCAGTAAAAGGGCTTTGGTGTGGTTAAAGCAAAAGAACATGGTTACCCAAGAGGAGTATTCCGGAGCAGAGGATGCACTAAAATGGGCGGCAAGAACCTATTTGGTCGCAGCTTTGGGCGCCTTGGCCTCCCTATTGTACTGGGCGGTACAGGTTTTTGGAGGAAGAGATTAAGAATTGATTATAACTCAAATAAAAAGGGGCCGATCGGCCCCTTTTTTAATGACTTTCAGAAAATTGACTAGTCAATCCAGTTTGCTACTTGATTGTCGATCATTTGGAGTCCAACACCTTCGGTGCCCGTTACCTCGATCATATCCAAGATGTCCCTTACGGTATTTTCTTCTTCCACCTGCTCCATTACAAACCAATCCAAGAAACGCTCGGTTGCAATATCGCCGGATTCACGGGCTTTTTTAACAATATTGTGGATTGATTTGGTCACTTTTACCTCATGCTCCAGAGTAGATTCAAATACATCAACAATGGAAGAGTAATCGTGGTTGATATTGGTTACTTCCGGTGAAATTGGGTTCCCTCCTGTATCAACCAAAAAATTGAAGATTTTCATCATATGTTCACGTTCTTCCTCTGCTTGTTTAAAGAAAAATTTGGCGCTGGTAAAAAAACCATTTTGCTCGCACCATGAGGCCATGGCCAAATAGGTCGCAGAGGCATGGGCTTCCATTTTTATTTGTCCGTTGAGCAAATCCATGGATTCCACTTTTATGCTCATACTTTGTCTTGCGATATCTTTCATAATACTAAGTTTCTAATGTGATTGTGATATAAAGTTACAGATTTAAATCTGTACAGCGTACAGGTCCCTTTAATTTAGAAACCAATTAAGACTGGATAAAAGTAAGTAGGTCTTTTACGTAAGGGCTTCGGCTTTGGCAGAAAGTCCTATGGCCACAAAACCATTATGGATAAGATTTTTAAGATCTAGTACCTCTAAGGTATTAAGGATGAACAAATGCTCTTTATTGCAAAGCATCAAAACTTCGAAACCGTGGGAATTCAAATCACTATCAAAATGGTCTTCTACGGAGATGGACAGTATTTTATGCCTAAGGGATAACAGCTCGCAAAGAGACATGCGAACTAGCTTTTGTCCAAAATCGATATAATATCGGCGTTCGGCCGTGGATTGATAAAGTGTATAATATTTGGATTTGAATACTACATTCATGGGGTCAAATGTAATATTTATTTAGATTCAATACAAATATCAAATCCGTATTTGTCTATCAATTTGCTGATCCAGGGAGATAAAGGTTTCTGTTCGTGATACTCCTTCGATCTGTTGGATTTTTTTATTGAGGACCTGCATGAGGTGTTCGTTGTCCCGGCACAATACTTTAATGAGTATGGACCAGTTTCCTGTGGTGTAATGGCATTCCAGTACTTCCGGAATTTCTTCCAATTGTTTTACCGCTCTCGGGTTGGTCATGGCCTTGTCCAAATAAATGCCGATGTAGGCCATGGTAGAATAGCCCAATACTTTTGGGTTGATTACAAATTTGGATCCTGCCAATAGCCCTGAGCTTTCCAGTTTGCGGAGTCTTTGGTGTATTGCGGCTCCCGAAATGCCTATGTTTCTTGCTATTTCGAGAATGGGTCGTCTTGCATCCTCCATGAGATACCTTAGGATCTTTTTGTCAATACCGTCTATTTTTACGGAACTGTTATTGTTTTTCACTTCTTGAATTTTAAAGTATAGCTAAAGGTATCCAAAATCTAACAAATTTTAACTCGCTACCGAATCGGGATTGTAACCTAAATAGGGAACTTGATATTCTTTGAACTCGATGCCCTGGGTACGCAATTCGGATAAGATAGGTTCGTATACCTCTTTGCTTATAGGAATTTGTACACCTGGTGTCGTAATTTCTCCGTTCAGGATTTTTAAGGTGGCGATAGCTACGGGAAGACCTACAGTTTTGGACATTGCCGTATAACGTCGGTTTTCACCGATGACCACCATATTGGCATCAATCTGTTTTTTTTCGCCATTTAATTCGTATCCAAACTTGTGGTACATTACGATCATATCCTTTTCGTCTTCTTTCAGGGTCCAGCTATCCTCAAGTATGTATTGGAGCATTTGTGCAGGCGATGCATTTTTGAGCGGAATTTTTTTAGAGTCGTCAAAAATGTTCAAGTCCAAAAGCTTGCCCCACATAATATCGTCTTGGTCAATCTTTAGGTAATGTCTCATTTTTAACTCTACCGAATCTGTAGGCGAATAGGGAAGAAATAAATTCACAAATTCGCGATAGGACATTCCTTCGGAATTTTCAATGGAGTAACTATCATCCGTCATGCCCAGGACCACAAACATTTGCCATGCTTTGGAAAAACCTACCCTTCGCATGGTTCCTCTAAAAAGTGTTAACGCGTCTTGCAGGCCGTACGCTTCGCGGTACTTTAAGGAATCGCGATTGGCATAGGCTTCAAATGTGCCGTAGCCCTCGACGTCCATAAATTCTGTCCTTCTGAACAATTTTTGATAGGGTATGTATTTGTACGTGCCCTCTTGGATAAATTTTGCTGCGCCTCCTTGGCCGGCCAGTACCACGTTTCTGGGATTCCAGGTAAATTTATAGTGCCATAGATTGGTGTCGCTTTCCGGGGCTACCAATCCGCCGGTAAAGGATTCGAACAGCAACATTTTTCCACCTGCGTCCCGGATGCGATCTATTACCTCCATGGCGCTCATATGGTCGATTCCAGGGTCAAGACCAATTTCGTTCATAAATACAAGGCCCTTTTCTTTTACTTTATCATCCAGAGCCTTTAGTTCGTTACTTATGTACGATGCTGTAATAAGATGTTTATTGAATTCGATACAATCGTGTGCAACGTTTATGTGCAGACTTGCTGGTAACATGGAAACTACAATGGAGGCTTCCGATACAGCTTTTTTCCTATCGGCCTCATTAAAAATATCCAACGTAAATACCGTGCAATTGGAATGTCTGGAAAATTCATCGGGGATATTTTCGGGACGAAGATCCCCGATTTTTAAATGAATATTTTCTTCGTTCGCCTTTTTTAGAAAATAATCTAGTAAGTATGAGGTTGATTTACCTGCGCCTAAAACCAATATAGTGCGGACCATGTGTTTTGTTTACTTTTGTTTAATCGTTACTAAGGTATTAAAATGTTATATTTTTAAAAAAATAGCAAATAAAAGTTATGAACAGAACAATTTTGCTCACTGGAACCTTTTTGGGAATGTTGGCGATAGTGTTGGGGGCTTTTGGCGCCCATGGGCTTGAGAAGCTTGTGGATTCCGATGCTGTTGATACTTTTGAAACAGGGGTTCGGTACCAGATGTATCATGCCTTGTTCCTTCTTTTCCTGGGTATGTATAATGGTGTTAAGATTAAAGCAAAGAAGCCGGTTTTTATCCTTTTGCTATTGGGTGTTGTATTGTTCTCTTTTTCAATTTACCTATTGGCATTGAACAGTTTAACTTCATTTGACTTTAAGATTATCGGCTTTTTAACACCAATCGGGGGAGTTTTCTTGATCATGGCTTGGATTTATTTGGGATATCACATTTTAACCCAAAAAGAACTCAATTAACCCATATTTAAAAGGTCGAAAAGCGAATATTTTCTAGTTTTGTACCAACAAATAAACTAAACTATGAAGGATTCTGCTTCAGCCACGAAATCGATTTCGTTAAAAACGTATGGGATAACCCACGATAATATCAATTATCAACTTTCACCGGACGAGCTGCACGACATTACCATTGAGTTGGGTATGGGCAAAGAGGCCTCCTCTGGAGCTTTGGCCGTTAACACGGGGGAGTTTACGGGAAGATCACCCATGGACCGTTTTATTGTTAAGGACGATATTACATCCGATAAAATATGGTGGGGCAACATTAATATTCCCTTTGAGAGCGAAAAGTTTGATAAGCTTTATGATAAAGTAATCGCATATCTCAACAATAAAGAGCTGTATGTTAGGGACTCTTATGCTTGTGCCGATCCAGAATATAAGTTGAACATACGGTTGATCAATGAATATCCTTGGTCCAATATGTTTGCCTACAACATGTTTCTTCGCCCTACCGAAGAAGAATTGCAAGGTTTTGACCCGGAATGGACTGTTGTAAATGCACCAGGTTTCAAGGCCGATCCAAAGGAAGATGGAACCCGCCAGCATAATTTTGCCATACTTAATTTCAGTAAAAAAATTGCCCTGATCGGGGGTACCGGGTATACGGGGGAGATTAAAAAAGGGATTTTCTCTGCTTTGAACTTTATTCTACCTGTATATAAAAACACCTTGCCCATGCATTGCTCCGCAAATATGGGGCAAGATGGGGATACCGCAATATTCTTTGGGTTGTCGGGAACCGGAAAAACTACCTTGTCCACTGATCCCGACAGAAAGCTAATCGGTGATGATGAGCATGGATGGACCTTCAAGAATACGGTTTTTAATTTTGAAGGTGGTTGTTATGCAAAAGTTATAGACCTTGCCGAAGAGAAAGAGCCAGAGATCTACGGTGCCATAAAAAAGGGGGCAATTTTGGAGAATGTGATCATGGACGATAATGGGGTGGTCGATTTCGCCGATACCTCCATTACACAAAATACAAGAGTAAGTTACCCGATTCATCATATCGAAAATATTCAAGAGCCGTCCATTGGTGAAAATGTAAAGAACATCTTCTTCCTTACTGCCGATGCTTTTGGTGTGTTGCCTCCAATTTCTAAGCTGACACCATCCCAAGCGGCATACCATTTTATTTCCGGATACACGGCCAAGGTTGCAGGGACCGAAGCGGGTGTTGTGGAACCCCAGCCCTCTTTTTCGGCATGCTTTGGAGCTCCGTTTATGCCGCTTCACCCTACTAAATATGCTGAAATGTTGAGTAAGAAAATGAAGGAGTCCGGTGTTGATGTTTGGTTGGTGAACACAGGTTGGACCGGCGGACCATATGGAGTTGGTACCCGTATGAAGTTAAAATACACCAGAGCAATGATAAGTGCGGCATTAACAGGTAAACTTGGGCTGTACAATTACGAAAACTATCATATACACTCCGTATTCGGGGTGGCACAGCCAAGGGAATGTCCTGGAGTACCTAAAGAAGTGCTCAGTCCACGAACTACTTGGAACAATGATGAGGCTTACTACAAAACAGCTTTTAAATTGAGCAATGCCTTTAGGGAAAACTTTAAAAAGTTTGAATCTTATGCCAGTGAGGAAATCCGAAGGGGAGGCCCGCAACGGTATGCATTCTAAAAAAATAAAGCCCCGATTTTCGGGGCTTTTTTATTGATCAAAATTTCGACTTTATTTGTTTACACTGGTAATGTATTTCTGCAGTGCCATGGTCATCGATGGAGTCTCCGGCGTTGGCGCCTGAATATCGATTCTAAGTCCTGCATTGGTCGCGGCCTTTACCGTACTATTGCCGAAAACGGCAATTCTCGTGTTGTTCTGTTCAAAATCCGGAAAATTCTTCATCAAGGACTCAATGCCAGAAGGGCTAAAGAATACCAAGATGTCGTAATAAACGTTTCTTAGGTCGGAAAGATCACTGATCACGGTTTTGTAAAAAATTCCACGTGTCCAATTAACTCCCAATTCGTCCAATAATTCGGGGACAATAGGTTTTAGGGAATCAGATGACGGTAATAGGAATTTTTCGTCCTTATACTTTTTGATCAGAGGAATCAATTCGTTGAAAGTCCTTTTTCCAACATAGATTTTTCTCTTACGGTATACAACATATTTTTGTAAGTAATAGGCAACTGCCTCCGACTGACAAAAATATTTCATTGAATCCGGAACCTTGAAGCGCATTTCGTCAGCAATTCTAAAAAAATGGTCAACAGAGTTTCTACTGGTCAAGATAATTGCAGAGAAGTTGTTCAAGTCGATTTTTTGTTGCCTAACATTCTTGGCCTCTACGCCTTCAACATGAATGAATGGTCTGAAATCTACTTTAATTTTCTCTTTTTCAATTAATCTTGAGTAAGGTGAGTTTTCGACTTTGGGTTCTGGTTGGGAAACCAAAATTGTTTTTACTTTCATAAGTTATCAACCTTTTAAATAGCTTCCAATTAACACCAAGGGCGCAATTTCGAGTGCGCAAAGGTACAAAATAAAATAGACAAAATAAGGGAACAGTGCTTTTTGATAGTTCTTCAACAGCTTGGCCACACCAATGCCATTAATTAGGGCAACACATAGAATTGCAGTATATATTGCTGTTTTTGAGTTGGTTGTAATGTAAATCAATAATATGTTGGTGAGTAAAATTACAATACTGCTGTAGTTGAGGTAAGAAATTTTACTAAAAATCAGGCCGCTTATAACAACTGTATTGTTAAAAACATATCCCGTGAACATTTGAACTAAAAATTTAACCAGTTCGAACAGGGCCAAAAAACCCAATAATATAAAATAAATGGTAAGAGGTTCGCCATCCGGCAACAAGGAAAAAGTTCTTAAGACCAAGTAAAGAAACAGTGAAAGGTTGATTAATTGGAAAAGGGTTAAAAGTAGATGGAACCAATGGGAAAATTGCCCTTTTTTATTATGGAGAAGAATGTATTTATCATTAAATGGAAGGATAATAAAATTCAAGAATTTTTTGTGGTACAAATACTTGCCCAAAGCCAAAACAACCAAACTGATGAACAGCGTAACCGTCATCCAATCTATAGAAATGATCGTTTTTTCAACCGGTTCCATCATTCAATTTTAATAGGTTGTCCGTTTAGTCCGGGAGGCAATCCATTTTCTGCAATTCCAATCCTAAAGTAAGATGGGTTTTCCATTTTGGACAGGGGTAGATCAAAAGAATAGAACAAAGTGTCCTTGGACCGCAAGGTTGATGCTTTCGGCGTTAGCTTATTAACTTTTAAAGAACGCATTTGTTTTACTTGTTTGTGTTTGTTGGAATAGGAAATGGTGAATTTTAATTGCTCCAACGGGATGTCAAAAGGATAAGGATTGTATACTTTTAAAGAATAACCCGTATTGTTTTCCTTTTTGTCCACTATGCACTTTAGATTTCGGTACGATTGGAAGTTTTCAATATAGTTTCCAAAAAATATGGTGCTGTCCAAATGCATATAGGTCACATCCCCACTCTTTTTATATTTGGATACGTACAATACTTTTTTGCCGCGAACCCTTTCTTCGGAACCATCTATGGAATATTGGTTTTTTCGGTACATATAATTGTTCAAGGAAATGGATGGAACCCCCGAGTAAAATTCATATTTGGGAGCCCTGCGATAGGAGTTTTCGAAAACAACCGGAACACCCCCGGACTTTTCTTTAAGTTCTTTGGCCCAAATCTTGTTGCCATGGGTTTCGTAGAGCATGGGAAATAACGGGTAGTGTACCATCCATGCTCTGGCGTACATTAAAAGCACCAAGCTGACAATACCTGTTCGGTACATCCATTTTCTACTTTTTTTATTGCTGATCAGGTAATCAAAAGCAATTATGGCCAACGGGATCGAGACAACAATGGTCCACTGCGCTTGTACCCTTCTGTTAAAACTGGAAATGAAAAAGAAAATCAATACACCGTATACCAAATAAACCAAAGCTTTGGAAAAAGTATCCTTGGGCCTGAACTTAAAAAGCGAACCATAGATCCAATAGAACAATAGACCGACTATTGCAATAATGTTCAAGAAATATCCCAATGTAAAACCATCAAAGGAATAGGCTTGGTTGGGCCGTTCGTACAAATGGAAGGTAATGGATACAAAGTTGTTCTTATAGAGCCAAACAAAGTGGGGAATGTAGCAAATCAAGGCCAGTATTACTGCAAGCCACGCTTTTTTGTTAAAAATTAGTTTGTAGTTGGAAAGGAAAACAAACAAGATGACCAATACCGCATGGTACTTACTGTACATAAGCGCAGCCATGGTCAGGCCCAGTAAAATTGTGGTCAAGATAGCCTCGTTTTCAAGAAAGCGTTTGTATAGCCATAGGAACAGGGCGGTAAAGAACAGTAGGGATGTATCGGGCAAGGTTAAAAAACCATATGCGTTCATCAAGGTAAAAGAAAACACCAACAAGAAAAAATGAACAACATAGTCCTTTTTCTTGGGGTTGTCCACCAAAAGCCAGAGCAAAATATAGGTGCCGGCCGAAAGTATGGTGCTCATAAACCTTACCCCTAGTTCACCATCAAAGAAAAGACTACTTAGTTTGATCAAAAAGGCAACCATGGAAGGATGGTCAAAATATCCCCAGGACAAGTTTTGCGCATAGTACCAGTAATAGGCCTCATCGTAAATCAATTCCGTTATCGAAGCTTGAACAAGATTGAGTACAAAAAGAACCGCTAATAGTATAAAAAAAAGTCTGGGAAACTTTTGAGACATTAAAATAGGTTTTTTAAAGGCGCAAAGTTACAAATATTGAACCAGTGACCGTATTACTTGCCAAAGGTTACTTGTGCAGGCAAGATAGAAAACCTTATTTTTGACAAACTAATACAGTGCGAATGTCAGACGGCTTGGTCATTATACCCACATTCAATGAAATTGAAAATATCGAGGCCATTATAAAAACGGTCTTTGATCTAAAGAAGAATTTTCATGTACTTGTGGTAGACGACAACTCTCCGGATGGTACTGCCGATTGCGTCCGGAAATTGCAAATTGACTTTCCGGAACGACTGTTTTTGGAAGTCAGAAAAGAGAAGTCTGGTTTGGGGACGGCGTACATCCATGGCTTTAAATGGGCCCTGAAAAAAGGATATGAGTACATTTTTGAGATGGATGCCGACTTTTCACATAGACCTGCCGACCTATCCAGATTGCACAGAGCTTGCTTAAACGGAGCCGATGTTGCCGTGGGTTCCCGGTATAAAAAAGGAGTAAATGTGGTCAACTGGCCCTTGGCCAGGATCTTACTTTCCTATGGTGCATCTTTCTATGTAAAGTTCATTACCGGAATGAAAGTGCACGATCCCACTGCTGGTTTTGTATGCTACAAACGAAAAGTGCTCGAGACCATTAATTTGGATAATGTGCGCTTTATTGGCTATGCCTTTCAAATAGAGATGAAGTATAGGGCGTACCTCAAAAAATTTAAGATAGAGGAAGTATCGATAATTTTTACCGATAGGGTAGAAGGAAAATCTAAAATGAACTCGGCAATTATCCGGGAGGCCATTTTTGGTGTGATAGCCATGAAATTTAGAAGTGTATTCTTTAAAAAGAAATTTTAGTATGTCAAAAATTCTGTTGAAAAACGCCAACATTGTAAACGAGAACAGCATTTTTGAATCCGATGTGTTGTTAGAGGGTGATTTTATTCTCCGTGTCGATGCCGATATATCCAATCCCAATGCGAAGGTAATCGATTTGAATGGAGATCTTTTGTTGCCCGGTGTTATAGATGATCAAGTACATTTTAGGGAGCCAGGGCTAACGCACAAAGGTACCATTGCCACAGAAAGCAGGGCGGCCATAGCTGGGGGCATAACCACTTTTATGGAACAGCCCAATACCAACCCGCAAACGACCACAATAGCAAAATTGGAAGATAAATTTGCCATTGCTGCAAAAGATTCCTTCGCTAATTACTCCTTTCTTTTTGGGGGCACAAACGATAATTTGGAGGAACTAAAACGGTTGGATAAAAATGCCTGCTCCGGGGTCAAACTGTTCTTGGGCTCATCAACAGGAAATATGTTGGTGGACAACGAGCAAGTATTGGAGCAGATTTTTAGCAATACCGAAATGGTGATATCCACCCATTGTGAGGACGAGGGGACCATTAGGACCAATTTGGAATCATATAAAAAAATGTACGGGGATAACATTCCTATAGAGATGCACCCCATTATCCGGAGCGCGGAGGCATGCTACCTAAGTTCATCAAAAGCGATTGCCTTGGCCAAGAAAACAGGGGCGAGATTGCATGTCTTTCACCTTTCAACGGGCATCGAAACCGATTTGTTCACCAATGAGATTCCTTTGGAAAATAAAAAAATCACATCGGAAGTCTGCATCCACCATCTTTGGTTTTCGGATGAGGACTATGCAAAAAAGGGAACACTCATTAAATGGAATCCGGCGGTTAAGACCAAAAACGATAGGGCCAAACTTTGGGAAGCCCTCCTAGATGATCGTATTGATGTTGTGGCCACGGACCATGCACCGCACACCATGGAAGAAAAGGACAACCCCTATACAAAAGCACCTTCTGGTGGACCTCTGGTACAGCACGCACTATTGGCCATGCTACAAAAAGAACAGGAAGGTGTTATTACTTTGGAAAAAATGGTAGAGAAGATGTGCCATAATCCAGCCAAGCTTTTTGATATTGATCGGCGAGGATTTGTTCGAGAAGGGTATTTTGCAGATTTGGTTCAGGTGCACAGAGGTTCTAAAAACGAGGTTAAAAAAGATAATATTTTCTATAAATGTGGATGGTCCCCGTTCGAAGGTGTTACTTTTGGCTCCGAAATAAAGCGAACCTTTGTAAATGGTTTATTGGCGTTTGAAAATGGTAATTTCCATCCAGAGAAAAATGCAAAGAGGCTCACTTTTAATCGATAAGGAATGATACGTACCATACTTTTTTTTATAGGTCTATTTTTTTTGATGGTCTCCTGTGCGGAAAAAGTAGTGGAAGAACCGGAAAACCTTATTCCAAAGGAACAAATGATGGATATTCTCCATGATCTGGCAATTTTTAATGCAGCACAAGCAACCACGAGCAGAAAATTCAAGGATTCCAGAATCGATATTATGGATTTTATCTACACCAAGTACGATATTGATAGTGCACAGTTTTCGCAGAGCGATCTGTATTATGCTTCGCTTCCTTTGGAGTATCAGGCCATTTATGAAGGTGTGGAAGCAAGGGTGAAGCAGAAAAAAGATACATTGGAGGCCATTGGAAAGCGTCGTAACGATAGTGTTCGTGCGGCAAGTTTAAAACGGACCGATTCCATTAAGGCCGTGCGCGAAGCCAATGAAAAGAAATCTAATTCTTCGTCATAAACTTATCGCAGCAAAAAGCGATGGCTTTATCCAGGTCCGCAAACGTGAAATCTAGCTGCGATCGTATCTTCCGATTACTATAAATTTGCTGTTGATACAATCCTTTGGCCATTATTCTGGATAGCCTTCTTCTTTTTCCGAACAAATGGCTTCTTGCCCAATCCAACCGCCAAAAGAGTTCCAACATAAATTTGGAAACTTTCCGGTCTGGTGGCTCAACGCCCAATTTTGGAGCTATTTTCTTAAATAGTTCTCCATAGGTCATATTTTGGCCCACCAAAATAAATCGTTCGGTTTTAATCTCCGATGCCATGAGCATCGTCATGGCTTTGATAACATCGTGCACGCTTACAAAACCGGTGCCACCGGGGATGTAATACTTTTTTCCTTTGGCTGCATAGGAAAAAAAGGTGCCGCTGCCGGACTTCCAAAAACCAGGACCGATCACAACACCAGGGTTTACGATAACCACGGACAGGCCTTCTTGTGATGCGCGCCATACCTCGAGCTCAGCCTCATATTTGGTAATTCCGTAAACAGATGCCTTGGTTTCGAGCCATTCGGTTTCCTCGGTGATTTCTTTTTGTTTAAGGCTTGGTCCTATGGCAGCAATGGAACTTACGTAGCACAGTTTTTTTACCTTGTGCTTTAAGGAAAGGTTCACAATGTTCGCAGTACCTTCAACATTGGTGCGCTCTAAAGCTTTAAAATCCGTGGGGTCAAAAGAAATCAGTGCGGCACAGTGGAATACTTGAGAGATCCCATCAAAAAGCGAATCCAAACCACCTAAATTGGTAATATCGGCCCTAACCCAATCAATTTGTTCCACCAAATCTGACGGATTGTCGGTATAGTATCCAAAAACGTTGTGGACTTTATCAATGGATTCCTTTGTCCTATAATTGCTTCTGACCTTGTTCCCATTGCTGATCAAATGGAAAAGTAAGTGGGAACCGATCAGTCCAGTGCCTCCCGTAACCAAAATCATACCGTAAAAGTACCTATTTGTGCTGGAAATATTCAGTCAAATGCCAACTTCATTTTATATTTGCACCTATTCCAAAAAACTGATCATGACGAAGAACTTTGTTCAAGAACTACAATGGAGGGGAATGGTACACGATGTGATGCCTGGAGCCGAAGAACATCTTATGGAGGAAATGCGTTCTGCCTATGTAGGGATAGACCCTACCGCAGACTCCCTGCATATTGGACATTTGGTGGGAGTAATGATGTTGAAGCATTTTCAATTGGCAGGCCACAAGCCTTATGCTTTGGTGGGTGGTGCCACGGGCATGATCGGTGATCCTTCTGGAAAATCAGCCGAACGGAATTTGCTGGACGAAAAAACACTGCGCCATAATCAAGAAGCCTTAAAATCTCAATTGAGCCGGTTTCTGGATTTCGAAAGCGGTGGGCCCAACGCTGCGGTCTTGGTCAACAATTACGATTGGATGAAGGATTTTTCGTTTTTGGAGTTCATCCGGGACGTTGGCAAGCATATTACCGTTAATTATATGATGGCCAAGGATTCCGTAAAAAAACGTCTTTCGTCCGATGCCAAGGAGGGTATGTCCTTTACCGAATTTACCTACCAACTGGTGCAGGGTTACGATTTTTTATACCTCTACCAAAACCACGATTGTAGCCTTCAAATGGGAGGTAGCGACCAATGGGGCAACATTACCACGGGGACCGAATTGATCCGTAGAATTGGTGGTGGAAAGGGATTTGCCCTTACGTGTCCTTTGATCACCAAGGCAGATGGGACCAAATTTGGAAAAACAGAAGGCGGCAATATTTGGCTGGATGCAGAAAGAACATCGCCCTATAAGTTTTACCAGTACTGGTTGAACACTTCGGATGAAGATGCCGAAAAGTATATCAAGATCTTTACATTTTTGAGCAGGGAGCAAATAGAGAATTTGGTTGCTGAACATAAGGAGGCTCCACATATGAGGGCGCTTCAAAAGAGATTGGCAGAAGAAGTTACTATCATGGTGCATTCCCAGGAAGATTTGGACAATGCGATTAAAGCGAGCAATATCCTTTTTGGAAAGTCAACTTCAGAAGACTTGAAACAACTCAATGAAAAAACGTTTTTGGATGTTTTTGACGGGGTGCCACAAGCCACTATTGGTAAAGAGGAACTAAATCCAGGTTTGGACATGATAGGGGCGTTGGCCGCCAAAACCGGGTTTTTAGGATCCAATGGTGAGGCAAGAAGAGAATTAAAACAGAATTCCATATCCGTAAACAAGGAAAAGGTTAAAGAAGATTACCTGATTACCGAATCGGATTTGATCAACAATAAATTTGTACTGCTACAAAGGGGCAAAAAAAATTATTTTGTGTTGATTGCGGAATAACCAATTCACACGGGTCAAACAAATTGTTGGGACAGTCTTAAAAAGTTCAGGATAACAAAGGACATTTTCTTGAACATAAAGCAATATAAAAAAGCCATCTAAAAGATGGCTTTTTTGTTAGGTTAAAAATGTAATTCCATATCTGCCGCAAATCTCGGTTATTTTGGAAAAATCTGGCGGGCCAGGGGGCAAGTTGCCCAATTCTTCGAACATTAGTTCCAGCCCTGCAGGGAATACACTTAAAATGGTTTTGCAGTCTTTATCCCCGACTACCTTCCAAGTGTGTGGAATATTTTTAGGCGCAAATGCCAAATCACCTGCCTTTAAAATAGTTGTTTGGTCCCCAACAGTTACTTCTAGCTCGCCTTCCAAAACTTTAAAGATTTCGTCTTCATTGGTGTGAACGTGTGGTGGGATCATTGTGCCGGGAGGATTTACTTCTTCTATTAAGGTAAAAAGACCGTTGGTGTCCTCGCTGGTAAGTTTAAATGTTTGTTGGTCACCGATAACATTTACTTGTTTGCCCTCTCCCTTTCGTACAATTTTTGGTTCCAGAGTTTTGTTGTTCTCTTCTTCCTTTGAATGTACATGGGCGAATCCAGGTAAAGTGGCCAATGCCGCTGCAGAGAGGGCACTTCTTTTTAAAAAAGCACTTCTATTCATAATCTCGATTGTTTGGTTATCTCAATAAATTACGTAAAATATTGATAACGCAAAGGTTATAATGTTATGAAAAGATGGGTTTTGTGTATAATTGGATGTATGGACTATGTAATATTACAAGACCATCAAGTTGCAACCGCGGATATCGGAATCATCAAAACGGCCCAAAACTTCAAAAGTTCCGTTTGGATAGGTTTTTCCTAAATCCTGTGTGGCAATAAATGAACAAGAATAAATGTTCGCTAAATCGATAACGTTGATACCTCCCGTTTTACCGGCCGATTGGATAGATAATGGGTCCTCGGTATCCCGAGTAATGATTTTCATCCAAGGTGGGGTCTTAAAAATGCCATTGCCTTTCGAATATGCTTGGGACAGAAGCTCCGTCATTCCATATTCGGAATGTACTTTCTCCACGCCCAATCCTTTTTGCAGTAATTGGTGCAGTTCTTCTCGAATCAATTCTTTACGACGACCTTTCATTCCACCGGTCTCCATTATAATGGTATTTTGTAAGTTCATCGAAAATCTTTCTGCTAAATCCAATAAGGCAAAGGAAACACCGATCAAAAGACATTTGGTTCCCTTCTGTTCCAATTTGAGCAGGTTTTGGTGCAGTTCGTCCAGATTGTGAAGATAAAAACCACTGCTTGGATGAGCGGATTTATTGATCAAATCATTGACCATATAAATTAATGAGGATCCTTCCCTTTCGAGGTAAGATGGCAATAAGGCCAGAATACAAAACTCTTTTGGTGAACCATAAAATTTATAAAAAGCGGACAAGAAACTCTTTTCGTAAAGTTCGATTTCCGGAACAAAATGCTTGCTTGTGGAAGTTTTGGTTGTGCCACTGCTTGTAAATACTGTTTCTGCTTCCTGTTCTGTGGAGCGTACAGCGTGGGTCTTAAAAAAAGATATGGGCAAAAAAGGAATTTCCCGTGTTAGTGAAACAGTTTTCGGGGTCTTGCCCAAATGGTTGCAAAATTGGTGATAGACTTGGTTGTTCTGGTATTGAAACCTAAAAACATCCAATGCGACCCGGTCAAAATCGTAAGCGTTGGAGATGGAAAATATGCGATGGGTATCAAACTGTTTCATTGAGCCCCAAAATTACCTAAAAATAAAAAAGCCCTTGATGAAAAGGGCTTTAAAAATGTTGGGCAATTTTTATTTGATCACCAATTTTCGGGTCATTGTTTTTTTGCGTTCCGTTACTTGGAGTACATAAACTCCGGGAACCAATCTGGAAATGTCCAAAGTATTGGTGTTTATTCTTTTTGTAAGCACAACTTCGCCAAAAACATCGTAAACTCTGATTTCTTTGGTTCCGTTGGATTCCGTCGTAATATACACTTCACTTCCATAGGCCGGGTTAGGGTACATTTTAAAACCCTTGAGCTCTTGTACGGGCTCATTGTTCACTGTTACCAGCTCCTGACCGAAAGAAAATAAAGGTAAAGCCATAAGTAAAACAAAGTAGATTTTCTTCATATTGCTGATTTGGGGTCTATGTGCAATATAAAAGTAGATAACCATGTTAAGTTGTACCACATTATGTTGTGAAAATACTAAAACTGGTGGTAAAGCGTTGAAAGCTGTTGTTTAGGATTGGAAAATGAGGTTAAAAAGGGCCGAACTACTTAACAATGAGCTTTCTAGTGGCTACCTTGTTTTTTTCGAAAACCCTTAAAATATAAACACCTTTATCCAAATTGGAAAGGTTGAGTTCCTTACCAAGAATAGTGGTTTCCAGGACCTGTGTCCCCAACACATCGAAAACGAGGATTTTTTTTGGTGCATTTAGAGCTGTTTCGATGTAGACCTTTCCTTGAGTAACCGGATTGGGGTAAAGTTTGAAGCCTTCAATATCGGCACTTGACCTGGCATTATCCTGAGAAAAACCAAGTGTACAGATAAATAAAAGAATTACGAAGTAAAAGTGCTTCATACGTTAATGGTTGCAAACGGTATGCCACAAATATATAAAAATTGCTTTGCCAAACCGGAACCAATTGATGAATAGAGGGTTACTTTTCGATGAAATGCAAAAAAGAAGCCCTCGATTTTTCGAGGGCTCCTTTAATTTATTTAGAAATTTTATTCGTTGATACCAACTGTCCAGTCAGCACCCCAAGTAGCGACATCGGTTCCAGTACCGTTGCCAACTCCAGAGATAACATCGCTTTCGTTAAATACAGCTCCGGTATCGTTTTTCAAAGTCGTGGTAACATTGTTGAAGGTTACATCAACAATATTTAAAAGATCATCCAAAACGCCTTGTCCTGTATCGCTGTCGTCCAAGTCGAAAGCCTCTTCAAAATCGGTTACAACAACATTGGTAAATGTTCCTTGTGTTCCAGCACGTAATCTTATTGCTTCACCAGCGTTGTTTGGACCTCCTACAACGGTTACATTGGTTACAGTTGGGTTAGAAAAATAACCACCTTCGTTACTAAAGTCTGTGTTGAATCCATCACATTCAAAAGCTTTGTCGTTGATGGTTCCTCCATGTTGTACGTATACATCGGTCAGGGCACCGGTAAATCCTTCTGTCCAGTCGATTGAATCATCTTCGGAGTTCACAACGATCAAGTGGCTTGCTTCTACGGTTCCGCCAAAAAATTCGAATCCGTCATCGGATGCTTCGTAGATTTGAACGTAATCTATCTCAGTACCGTTACCAACAGCGTAAAGGGAAAGTCCGTTCAATTCGGCGTTGCCATCAACTGCACCACCGGAATATTCGATACGAACATAACGAAGCACACCTGAATCATCGCCAGGAGTGTTTCCTCCGTAAGACAATGCCCCTACTTCTGAAGTAGCAAGGTCGGTTGATCCATCAGGAGTGGAGTTGATAGGCGCTTTTCCTAAAAGAACCAATCCGCCCCAATCACCAGGCCCAGGGTCTGCACTGTTCGAAGTGAAAACGATTGGGTTAGCAGATGTTCCATTGGCATTGATCTGTGCTCCTTGGAGTATTGCGATATAGGCGTTTACACCAATTGGTTCTACTTCAATGGTCATGCCTGCTGGAATGGTCAAGGTTGTTCCTTCTGCCATAAGGACCGGCCCTGTTACCGTATAGGCAATATCGGGGTCCAAAGTAAGGTCTTGTGTGTATAGACCATTAAGGTTTACGGAGGTTACTTCATCTCCGCCACCATCTGAATTGTTGGTGGTATTGTTCGTAACACTGTTATCGGTGATAACAATATCTGAGGTATCGTCAGCTTCACAAGCAATGAACAAAGCAGCGGCTATACCTAAAAATAAAAACTTGTTTTTCATTTGTCAGAATTTAAATAGAATTAAAATTTATATTTAAGGGTTAGCCCAATGTTAACCCCAAGATTATACTCTCTTATTACAATGTCCCCTAAATCGGTTCCTTCTCTTATCAAAGAAATATCCGGGTCCAAAATGTTTTTTGCTGAAAGATTGGCTTCAAAGTGTTCTCCGAAGGAATTTTGCCAAACAAAATTTAAAGTAGGAACCGCTTTTTCAACAATGTTGCCCAAACTACCTGCTCCTAAAGAGAAAATACGATCGGAAAAATAGGAAAAGGCCACTGTGGCTTTAGGCCTATAGTTACCAAATGTAGGACTGTAGTTTAGGTCGGCGTTAATAATAAAAGGGGATGCTCCTTCAAGTTCATCGGAATCTCTGTCAAACGAGGTTCCGAAGGTATTCTCTGTACCAGCGGGAATATCTTTTAAATCTTGCTCGGTGTGTGTGTACGCCGCATTCAACCCCATGGAAACAATGGCATTGTCATCACTGTCCATTAAAAGGTTTTTTCTAGCTTCCAGTTCAACACCGTAGATATCTGCTTGTTCTCCAGTTCTAAAATAACGTTGCGTTCCGGTTGCGTCGGCAGCAACAACTCGGTTTACTGGGTCTTTAATGGTTTTTGCAAAAGCAGCAATGGAAATTATTTCCCCTCTTTCCAAGAACCATTCATATTTAACATCATAGTTATAAATATCGGAATAGGTAGGGCCATTTCCATCCAGACCACCCAAAAGGTCGGGATTACCTCCAACCCTTTGTGTCACCGATTCGTACACAAATGGAGCAACTTCCTTAAATTCTGGGAAAGATGCGGTCTTGCTAAATCCAGCCCTAAGATTTGAATTTTCGGTAAGTGCATATTTTACATTTATACTAGGTAAAAAGATGTTTTCATAAACTTCTCTAAAACCTGGATCTACCGGACTTATGTTGATAACATCGTATTTTACCTTTTGACTGAAAGATTCTATTCTTATACCAGGTACAATACTGAACTTGTCGGTAACACCCAATTCGGCCGTTGTGTAGAATGCATGGATGCCTTGATTTCCTTTATATGTGTTTTCTGGCAATCCAGGTCGGTTGGTGTTGCCTATTTCGTTAGTGATCGGGTTAAGAACTATAGTGTTCCAAAGACCTTCTCCAGCAGGGATATTGATATTTTCTACGTTAAATATGGAATTGAGATTGTTTACATCTGTAATGGGAGTATTGTCCCTGTTTACAATATCATATCCATAACGGGTACTATTGAACCTACGCTCCTTTCTTCTTCCGTTATAGCCAAAGTTAAGTTTTACCTTGTCTGAAACTTTATAGCCTAAGTTCATAAAGCTATTTAGCTCGTTTTCGTCTATGCTTTGGAAAAAGCGTTGGTTGTCGAAAGGAATGTTGGTATAGAAAACAGGGTTGGTGCTATCATCATTGTCCAAGGCAAACTGATAGTTTTCCAGGGTGATACGCTTTCTGTCCGGTTCATCAGAAAAAACTTTGTTGAAACCAACTCCCCAATCTAGGCTCAATTTGTCGTCAAAAAGGTGTTGACCGGTCAATTGGTTTACGAAGATCATATCTTGGTTGAATTGAACGTTCATTACGTAGAACCCTTGGTCTGTGTCCAAAATGGCATCTCGGTTGGTGCCCTGTCCATTTACTCCGTAGTATCCTACCCTGTCGGCAGCACTGTTTACGAACAAAGAACTGAACTTGAGTTTATTTTCCGTATTAATGCGATAAGTTACGTTTGCCAGAGCAGTTGTTGTAGTTTTGTAAGCATACTCACGAACGTTGGGGAAATCCACTTTTAGTACATTTGTGAAGTCTCTTGCGGGTCCCTCCCAAATTTCAAATCCATTGGAAAAACTAGCTGTTCCAAAAAAGCTCAATCGGGATTTATCGTTGTTAAAATCGAAGGAGTAACCTCCCTCGATAGCTCCGCTTAGGTTAATTGGTTCCCATGCAGACTCAGGGTCCACACCATGGGATAGAACTACCGCGAACGGGTCATTGTCATACCTGTTGTAAAAACCAAAGTCACTTGTTCCCTCGCTCTTAAAAAATTCTTCGCCAGCAGCATTGGAATTGATTCCGCCACCAAGAGAAACTTCAAGGTATCCATCGCCAGTGTATTCTTTTGAGTCGATATTTACATTTCCAGCAGCAAAATCACCATAAAAAGTTGGGCTATAAGCCTTGCTTACCGAAACATTTTCGATAATACTGGAACCGAACAGGTCTAAGTTGATATTCTTTTTTTCTACATCATTCGACGGAAGCGCGAGACCGTTCATTGTAGTGTTTTGGTAACGATCGCCCAATCCTCTTACATAAACATTGCTGGAACCTTGTTGTTTGGATATTCCGGAAATTTGTGCAACGGCCGCAGCGGCGTCATCAATACCTTTTAATGTCAGTGCCTCCGCGCTAATGGCTTCTTGCATTACCAAAGCATTTTTCTGCTGTAGAAGAAGGGCTATTTCTGAATCTTTTCTGGCAGTAGTGGTAACAACGACTTCATCTAAACCTACGCTACTGGCACCAAGGCCTGCATTTATTTCTGTAACTTTTCCAGCTTCGACCAGAACATTTGGTATTTCCAAGGTCTCGTACCCTAAAAAGCTAAATACCAGAGTATAGGTTCCTGGCTCAACATCAGCTATTTGAAAAAGACCATCAAAATCCGAAGTGGTACCCATGGTAGTTCCTTTTATCAGTACATTGGCAAAAGGTAGAGGGTCATCGTTAAGTTCCTTGTCCGTAAGTTTCCCCACAACGCTACCGTTCTGTTGTGCGGATAGCGAAAAGGTAAATAAGGACAGGGCCAATATTAAATATGTTTTCATGCTCTACTGTGTAGGATTAATTTTGGGGCAAAGAAACAGGGAGGGTGTAAAAGCCGTGTTAGAGGTATGTTAAGTGTTTATTTCAGTTGTGTTACAATAAGGTTACCAGATTAAATGAACGTTAAGCATTTATCCCGTAAGTGTATTATCTTTACATTTGAGCGTTTAACACAGAAATACCAACCCATGAACAACAAGGATATTAAGATTCTATTGGTTGACGATGAGCCCGATATATTGGAAATTATTGGGTATAACCTTTCGGCCGAAGGATATGAGGTCTTTACCGCAAAAAACGGCGTCGAGGGCGTGGCCAAGGCCAAAAAGAAAAACCCGCATCTGATCATTATGGATGTGATGATGCCAGAGATGGATGGTATTGAAGCATGCGAAGTTATCCGAAGTACTCCCGGTCTGGACAATACCATAATTACATTCCTTACAGCTCGTGGCGAGGACTACTCCCAAATGGCCGGTTTTGATGCTGGAGCCGACGATTACATTACCAAGCCAATAAAGCCCAAAGTCTTGGTAAGCAAGGTAAAAGCTTTGTTAAGAAGGTTAAAGGACGAGAAAAAAGAAGTAGAGGATATAGTTAAGGTCGGTGATATCGTCATCAATAGGGAAGAATATAAAATTGTGAAGGCCGGAGAGGAAATGGTACTGCCAAGAAAGGAATTTGAACTACTCTCCCTACTTACCTCCAAACCCAACAAAGTGTTTAAGCGCGAGGTTATTTTGGATAAAGTTTGGGGCAACGAGGTAGTTGTGGGCGGGCGCACCATAGATGTACATATTAGAAAACTACGCGAAAAAATCGGCGACGATCACTTTAAGACTGTAAAAGGTGTGGGGTATAAGTTTGTACTCTAATGGCTATAAAGCTTAAAAAGTCATATAAATTTGCTTTAAGGTCTTCCCTGGTCATAACTTTCTTGATTACGGTCCTTTTTGTTGCATTCCATAACGATTTCGGGGATATGCCCTGGCCAAATGTAGTGCTGTTTGCTTTTATAAGTTTTATCATTTGCTTTACCATTATCCAGATCAGGGTGGAACGTTTTATCTATCGTAGAATAAAAAAAATATACGATGATGTGTCGCTACTTGAGTCGTCTACCTTTTCTTCCAAACCGGTTACCACCGATATGAGGACCTTGGTCCAAGAAATCGAAAAATTTGCCGAAGGAAAGAAGATTGAGATCGACACCCTTAAAATTAGGGAAGAGTACCGAAAAGATTTTTTAGGCAATGTTTCCCACGAACTAAAAACACCACTTTTTACAGTGCAAGGCTATATTCTGACCTTGCTCGATGGGGCAATGAACGACAAGAAACTTCGTAAAAAGTATCTACAACGTGCCAACAAAGGGGTTGAACGGCTTATTTACATAGTAAAAGACCTCGATTTGATCACCAAGCTCGAAGCTGGAGAACTTAAACTGGAGCGAGAGGATTTTGATATTATAGAGCTTATTCAAAATACGTTCGATCTCTTGGAAATGAGGGCGGCCAAAAAAGAGGTGTCCTTAACCTTTGATATGAATTATCCCAATCCCATCTACGTGAATGGGGATAAGGAGAAAATACAACAGGTAATGAGCAATTTGTTGGTCAATGCCATTAAATATGGATTGCCCAAAGGAACGGCCGAGGTAAGTGTGGAAGATTTGATTAAGAACAAGGTTATCGTAAGGGTGACGGACAATGGTGCCGGAATCCCAAAACAGCATATACCTCGTTTATTCGAACGCTTTTATCGTGTAGATCAAAGTGGAAGCCGTTCGGAAGGAGGGTCCGGTCTCGGATTGGCCATAGTAAAGCATATTGTGGAGGCCCATGGTGAGAAAATCTATGTGGAGAGCGAAGTGGATGTCGGTTCCGAGTTTTCATTCACCTTGGAAAAAACTTCCGCAGCGACAAAAACACCGAACAAAGAAGAAAAATCCACCATCGGTTCAAACTGATTCAGCCCTTTATAATCCACCACTTTGGATAGGTCGTCTAAAATAAAGTCTTCTTGGGTGCTAAAGGGGACCAAGCCTTGTTTTTGCATACGTTTCGCCAAATATTCCTGCTCGTACTGGCCCGGTGTTGGAATAAAAAATGCTTTTTTCTCCAATTTTGCCAAATCCATAACCGTAGTGTACCCAGATCGGCAAAGAACCTTTTTGCTTTGGTTCAGCGCATTCTCCAGCTCATCCGATTTCATAAAGTTGAATAAGGTTATTTTTCCATGGGGCGAATGTATTTCTTCGGATGTCTGTTCCTCTTCGATCTTACCTTTCACAAATAGGATATGGCCCTTGAACCCATTTAGCTCCTTGAGTAACTTTTCTTCCAAAAGGGTGCGTTGTGGTTCGGGACCGGAGAGCAGGACCATTAAATCGTAGATAATGGGGAGTTCCTTTTTTTCAAATCGGCTTAATGGGCCCAAATATGCAATATTCAGCTTCGTCTTTTTTAAATGCCCCAACTTTCCGGTTAAATTAGGTTTTCCCTTTACATCGGGCACCCAGCATTCATCAAACTTTTTAATGATTTTTTGATGGGCCTTGGAGCTCATCCATGTTGTGTTCCCCGAGAGTACATTGAGCTGGTGAGTAATAAAAACGCAAGGCACTTTTTTGTAATAAGCACCAAGACGATTGTCGGAAATAATGCCATCCAGCCCATACTCTTTTACCAAGCGTTTTACCGCTTTCTTTTCCTTGGCCATTGCTTTAAGCACTTTGGGGGAATCCCAGATCATTTTTATCTTAAAATGCTTTCCTTTTTCCGCATAAGATATTTTGTAAGATGGCAAATCAAAAACCGGTAAATGGGGAAACTCCTTTTTAAGGAGCGCCAAGGCAACGCCGTCCGAAGCAATGAAAGGTTGATGTCCGTGCTTTAATAGCTCATGAATAATAGGTATGCATCTCGTGGCATGTCCCAGACCCCAATTTAATGGAGCGACCAGAATGCGTTTGGAAGAATTCATAACAACAAAAAAACAAAATGCGAATTGCTTTTAGATTTCCTTAGTTTTGCCAAATCATTAATTTTTTGCGCAATTCGATACCAAAGTGGGAAGTAAAAATAAACTCAAGAGGTTCAAGGAGAACGAAACATTTGCCAATGTGGTGCAGCCCACACGAGAAGATGTTTTGGCCGGGTTTAAGCATAAGGGCCAATGGGCCTCCTTTTTCGGCAACAACAATCCCATAGTTTTGGAGTTGGGTTGTGGAAAAGGGGAATACACTATAGGTCTTGCCCAAATGGACCCTGACAGGAATTACATTGGCATCGATATTAAAGGAGCGCGATTTTGGCGTGGGGCCAAAACAGCCATTGAGCAAAACCTGGGTAACGTGGCCTTTTTGCGTACACAGATTGAGTTGGTGGACCATTTGTTCGACGAAGGAGAAGTGAGCGAAATCTGGATTACGTTTCCCGACCCACAGATCAAGTACAAGCGAACAAAGCATAGGATGACAAACCCTGTGTTTTTAGAACGCTATAAAAAAGTACTGAGGCCGGGAGGGGTAATTAATCTTAAAACCGACAGCGAGTACATGCACGGGTATACCCTTGGCCTATTACAGGGCTTGGGCCACGAAATACTCTATGCCAACCACGATGTGTATAAAAATGAAGGAGCACCATCCGAAGTTCTGGAAATTCAGACTTTCTACGAAAATCAGTATCTTGAAAACGGAAAACCAATCACATATATCCAATTTAGGATCAACTGATCAATGACCCACGTACTCATCCTCTTTTTTGCCACATTTTCGGCAGCCTTTATGGCTACCGTACCCCCGGGCTTGCTGAATATGAATGCAGCTAAGGTGAGTGTGGAAAAAGGAAAGCTCAATGGGGTTATTTTCAGTTTGGGTGTATCCAGCACCATTATGGTTCAGGCCTATATTGCAGTGTACATATCAAAATTTCTGTACCGCAATCCGCAGGTGATCGATATTCTTTTTAAAATTGCCGTTGCGGTCTTTGCCTTTTTTGCCATTTACTTTTTTGTGATGGCTAAACGGAACAAGACCAAATCCCAGCAGGGCATAAAGGAAGTAAATCTAAGTAAAAAGAATAGTTTTTTTAAGGGCGTTCTCTTGGCGGCCCTTAATTTGTTGACCATTCCCTATTATAGTGGTTTA
The DNA here is from genome assembly GCF_041224615.1 of Allomuricauda sp. XS_ASV26. Lineage (NCBI taxonomy): Bacteria > Pseudomonadati > Bacteroidota > Flavobacteriia > Flavobacteriales > Flavobacteriaceae > Allomuricauda > Allomuricauda sp. XS_ASV26. The sequence continues at coordinate 782,604 of NZ_JBGFGK010000033.1, forward strand.
AATGCCATGTGGAACGAGGCGGGTTGGATAAAGTTCAAGGCCGAGGACATTACCACCTTTGTAGTAGCGGCGGGCGCGGGTACATTTTCTGTACTATATCTGTATACTTTTTATTTTGATAAAATGGAAACAAAGACCAACCGTTTTTCCAAAAATTCCAATTATATTTTGAGTGCCCTAATGCTCTTATTGTTGATCATTACCCTAATTCGTATTATGTACCGCTAGTATGGAGGAAATAAGCTTCTTTGACAAAGTTTACGAAGTAGCCAAACAGATACCTTATGGCAGGGTGACATCCTATGGGGCCATAGCCAAATATTTGGGAGCTGCCCGTAGTGCCAGAATGGTAGGTTGGGCCATGAACAATTCCCATACTAAAGATGTTCCAGCACATCGGGTAGTCAACCGATCGGGCATATTAACGGGCAAGCACCATTTTGATGGAAGTAATATGATGCAACAATTGTTGGAAAACGAGGGCATCTCGGTCAAGGACAACCAAGTTGTCGATTTTCAGAAATACTTTTGGGATCCCGTAGTGGAATTATGATCAATATCCCGGGGGGTGCATTTCTTCAAACGAAGTGTTGTCCTGAAAAGCTTTTGCCAATAATAGAATACTTTCCTCATCGTACAAGTTCCCCACGAAGGTCATACTGGTAGGATGATTTTTTTTATCCAATCCGGTTGGCACTGCAATTACAGGGTGCCCTGTTAAATTTGTGGCCAAAAGTTGATCGTTTCCAAATGAAGGGGAAATCAAAACGTCGTAATTCTTCATTAAATCCTGCATTTTTTGGATAAGCACCTGTCTTTGCCTGTTGGCCTGAATGTACTCCACAGCAGGGATAAACCTGCTTTGTCTCAGGGAATTGGCGCGTGATCGCCGGTCCTGTTCAACCATAGTGTCCACTCCTCCAGAACGTACAAGTTCATCAAAAAAAGCACCGGCTTCTGCCCTCAGAATAATATCGAATCCTCGATAAGGAATATCCTTGGGCATTTCTACAGCGGTAGGTTCAATACCAAGATCCTTTAGCGATTTTAAGGCGTTTCTTAAATTGTCGCCAGAATCAGTAGTATCTTTTTCAATATCTTTTTTTAAATAGGCCACCCTCAAACTTTTGATGTCTCTTTTCCAATCCACACCAAAGGGCAGGTCTATGGTGGTCAGGTCATTTTTGTCCTTTCCTTGAATCGCTTCAAAAACAATTGCGCAATCTTCGGCATTTCTTCCCAAAGGCCCAACTTTGTCCATTGACCAGCTTAGGCTCATAACACCATGCCGGCTCACCCTGCCGTATGTAGGGCGCAGGCCTGTGACCCCATTCCGTGTGCTCGGGGAGGTAATGGAGCCCAAAGTTTCCGTGCCCAAGGCAAAAGGAACAAGCCCAGCAGATGTAGCAGAACCTGACCCTGCCGAAGACCCACTGGCTCCTTGGGTAGTGTCCCAAGGATTTTTTGTTTTGCCATCGAACCAAACATCGCCACGGGCCAAAGCTCCGGATACAAGTTTGGCCACTAAAATGGCTCCGGCATCCTCAAGTTTTTGAATTACGGTGGCGGTCTCATCAATAATTTGATTCTTATAGGGTGCTGCGCCCCATGTGGTAGGGTAACCGGGAACGGACATTAAATCTTTGGTTCCATAAGGGATACCGTGCAGGATGCCCCTATACTTGCCATTTTTTATCTCTTCGTCAGCTTTTTTGGCCTGTTCAAGCGCCAAACTTTCGGTAATGGTAATGGTACACTGCAAAGCAGGTTGATACTTTTTTAATCGCTCCAAAAAAAATGTGGTGAGCTCGGTCGAGGTTATTTTCTGATTTTTGATCAATGAGGCCAATTGAGGAATAGTGTAAAAGGCCAGCAGATCATAAGGTTTAGGGATTTCTACATTGTCGGGAATAATCCATTGGCTGCCATTTTGCTGCTTTGGCATGGTAAAATCAAAAGGAGTGGGGTCAAAGCGCACGGCAGGAAATACATCATTGCCCAAAGAATATTTGCGCAAGGAATCGAACCCGCTTCGATTTCTTTTAAGATAGGGGTAAAGTGTGTCGATCGCTCTATCGGAGAACTTCAGTCCGATCAATTTCTCGGATTTCTTTACGTCTCGTTTAGTGAAGGAATTTTTATGGGTTGAGCAAGAGATCCAAAACAGAGAAATAACCAAAAGGGCGAACAGGGTAACTTTGTTTTTTGGTAGCATGTTGGTCGAGTTAGTTGGATTATTGCTTCTAAACTACAGTTTTTCGGAAAATTGCACATAATAATCTATATTTTTTATGAAGGGATTGCGTTGTTGCCAGTATGTAAAAAGTAAAAACCCATTTATTTTGAAATTCAACAGTACTACTTCTTAATCTAACCCCAACACCGTATCTTTGTAGTTTAGAACCAGTTCAAACAATTGGTCAATAAATTATTAGGTTTCATGAAGTTGAAAAAAGCAGATATTCTAAGAGCATTGGAAAAAATATCCGCCCCGGGTGAAGGCCAAAATATGGTCGAGAGCGGTTCGGTGAAGAATGTTCAGGTATTCGGTGATGAGGTAGAAGTGGATGTAACCATAAAGAATCCTAGTCTTCAGGCCAGAAAGAAGACCGAAGTGGAGATTTTGAAAATCATCCATAGTGAAGTTTATGAAAAGGCGAAGATCAAGGTCAACCTAAAGGTTGATGCCCCTGCAAAACCGAAAGTGAATCAGATAAAAGGAAATCCCATTCCGGGAATTCAGAATATTATAGCCGTTGCATCTGGTAAGGGAGGTGTTGGAAAGTCAACTGTTACTGCTAATTTGGCCGTAACCTTGGCCAAAATGGGCTTTAAGGTGGGATTGCTGGATACCGATATCTACGGCCCGTCCATGCCCATTATGTTCGATGTGGCCACGGAGAAACCTTTGTCCATAAATGTGGAGGGCAAGGCTAAAATGAAGCCTATCGAAAATTATGGCGTAAAGCTACTTTCCATCGGATTTTTTACAGAACCCAACCAAGCTGTGATTTGGAGGGGGCCTATGGCAGCAAAAGCATTGAACCAAATGATTTTTGATGCGCATTGGGGAGAGTTGGACTTCTTGTTATTGGATTTGCCTCCAGGAACGGGAGATATCCATTTAAGCATTATGCAATCCCTACCGGTAACCGGGGCAGTGGTAGTGAGTACCCCTCAGGAAATTGCATTGGCCGATGCCAGAAAAGGTGTGGCCATGTTCCAGCAAGAAGCGATAAATGTGCCCGTATTGGGAATCGTGGAGAATATGGCGTATTTTACACCTGCTGAACTGCCGGACAACAAGTACCACATATTTGGTGAGAACGGAGCAAAAAACCTTTCGGAAGATCTAAATGTACCGTTCTTGGGAGAGATTCCGTTGGTGCAGAGCATCAGGGAGGCTGGAGATGTGGGAAGGCCGGCTGCTTTACAGACCGCGACCCCTACCGAAGAAGCCTTTGAGGAACTGACCAAGAACGTGGTTCAGGAGATGGTGAGAAGAAATACCGATCTTCCCCCTACCGAAGCAATTAAGATTACAACAATGGCCGGTTGTTCCGCCGTTAAAAAGAAATGAGCATGGCAACAATGACATCAGAAGAAACAAAAAGCAATGTAGTAAAAGCATTGGATGAAATACGTCCGTTTTTACAAAGTGATGGCGGGGATATTACTTTGGTCTCCATTGAGGACAATATTGTTACGGTGCGATTGGAAGGAAATTGCATTGGTTGCAGTGTAAATCAAATGACCCTAAAGAGCGGAGTGGAAATGACCATAAAAAAGTACGCTCCCCAGATTGAGAAAGTGGTCAACATCACCTAACTGATAAAAATCATTATTCCTTTTTTGGGCAAGTAGTAAGTTGCATGCCAAAAATTCTAGTTTATGATCAAAACCGATATTCTGATAATTGGGGCGGGACCTACGGGTCTCTTTGCTGTTTTTGAAGCAGGCCTGTTACAACTCAAATGTCACTTAATAGATGCATTGCCACAACCGGGAGGGCAATGTGCCGAGATATACCCCAAAAAACCCATTTACGACATCCCAGGATATCCAGAAGTGCTCGCTGGGGAATTGGTGGACAATTTAATGGAACAGATCAAACCGTTCCAACCTGGATTCACCTTGGGAGAACGCGCCGAGACCATCGAAAAATTGGACGATGGCTCTTTTATCGTTACCACCAATAAAGGAACTAAACACCATGCGCCCATAGTTGCCATTGCAGGCGGACTGGGAAGCTTTGAACCAAGAAAACCGTTATTGGAGAACTTGACCAAGTATGAGGACAATGGAGTGTCCTACATGATCAAGGAACCTGAGGTCTATCGAGATAAAAAGGTATTGATTGCCGGGGGAGGAGACTCTGCGTTGGATTGGTCCATTTTTTTGGCAGACGTGGCCAAAGAGGTTACGTTGGTGCACCGAAGAAATGAATTTAGAGGAGCATTGGATTCTGTTGAGAAAGTTCAGCAGCTCAAGAACGAAGGAAAAATCAATCTGATTACACCCGCAGAAGTAATTGCCTTAAAAGGTGAAGATGAATTGGAGCGAGTAACGGTAAAAAATACCGGAACCGCCGAAGAAATAGAAGTTGACGTTGATACTTTTATTCCTTTATTCGGACTTTCGCCCAAGTTGGGGCCAATTGCCAATTGGGGATTGGAAATCGAAAAAAACGCGATAAAGGTCGACAATACCTACGATTATCAAACAAATATTCCTGGAATTTATGCCATTGGGGACGTTAATACCTATCCTGGCAAATTAAAACTTATCCTTTGTGGATTTCACGAGGCTACCTTGATGTGCCAAAGTGCCTATCAAAAAATATTCCCGGATAAAAAATATGTAATGAAATATACCACCGTAGGAGGTGTTACGGGATTTGACGGAAGCAAGAAAGAAGCACCAAAAGCCGTAGTAAAAGCTATTGACTAAGAATAAATTAAATTTAAATCGTTAAGAAAACCACCTGTAATGGTTTTTAAATAGGTATGAGCGATATCAAATTAAAAATAGTAGACCGGGACGGCAAACTGCACGAGGTGGATGCCCCAACAGATATGAACATGAACCTAATGGAAGTTGTGCGTTCGTACGAACTTGCTCCAGAGGGTACCATAGGAATATGCGGTGGAATGGCCATGTGTGCCTCTTGCCAGTGCTATGTGAAATCCGATCACCAGCTTCCTGAAAAAACAGATGATGAGGAGGCGATGTTGGCCGAGGCTTTTTTTGTAAAGGACAATAGCCGTTTAGGCTGCCAAATTCATATTACCGACGATTTGGATGGTCTGGAGGTGGAGTTGGCACCGGAAGAAGGCTAATGGAACTTTCTCTTAAAAGCCCAGGTTCCAGTAAAAAGCAAAAACTTTATCTTTAGTCCTTCTGGTAATTAAAAACATGGGAAGGACATTATTATACGGGTTACTTTTTCTACTGTCCATAAGTAGCCCTGCTCAAAAAAAAGTCCCTATTTTAACCGAAATAGTTACGGACAATGCCAAGATTTTTACAGAATCCGAGCTCGATGTGCTACGCACAAAACTCTATCAATTTGAATCGGAGACGACCAATCAATTAGTGATTTTTACGATTAATGAGCTTGGTAATGAGACTATTGAGCAATATGCACTCAATGTCTTTAACCAAAATAAGCTGGGGCAGGCGGGCAAGGACAATGGTATTCTGATTCTTTTTTCAAAACTGGATAGGGAAGTTAGGATAGAGGTGGGCTATGGATTAGAATCATATATTACCGATGCGGTGGCCTCGAGGATTATTAGAAATACCATGATCCCCAAATTTAAGGAAGAGGACTTTTTTTCAGGTTTGGACCTGGCAACGGACCAGATTATCAAGTTTCTTTTAGATCCCGGGGCATTGGAAGAGTTTAAGGAGGAAATGGATTTCGAAGAGGCAGCACCCTGGTGGCTTTACGGGGTTATTGGATTGTTTTTGATGGTCTTTGTTGCCGCAGGAGGATTTGTTTTTTATAAAGGCTATAGTACATTTCTGGAAATCCTAAGAGGTATGTTCATTGGAAAACTAGCTATTTTCCGTGGAGTTTTTATGGCCTTATTTATGGGAATGCCTGTAATTTTTGGCTTGGTATTTATGGGGATGCCCCTCTTTTTCATGGGTTTACTTTTTGGCTTGGAAGACCAAATGAACGCCATGGTGGAGGATTTAACCTGGATATTTTGGGGACTTATCCTTTTTATCCTGACAACAATTGCATTGGTGATCGTAAAGATCAAAAGAAAGGGCGATGAAGAAATAAAGGTGTCGTTTTTTAAATCGGATAAGGATTATATGAGCAAGACATTTTCGTCCACCGGAACCCATTCCTTTGGTTCTGGGTCCGGGAGTAGTTCGTCGGGCGGTTTTTCCGGAGGTGGCGGGAGTTCTGGTGGAGGTGGTGCCAGTGGGAGTTGGTAATTGTAGCCGATTTAATGTATTTTCACAAAACTAACTAAACTCTTCTTCCGATATGAGAATTACTATCCTTGTAGTGCTAATGTTATTTTTTTCTTGTGCAGAACCACCTAGGACCGAGGTACAAGAATGGGAGTCCCAAGCCGAAAATATTACAATTATACGAGATGACTTTGGAGTGCCCCACGTTTATGGAAAAACAGATGCAGACGCCGTTTTTGGATTGTTGTATGCACAATGCGAGGATGATTTTAACCGTGTAGAACAAAATTATATCTGGGCCACGGGTCGCTTGGCGGAAGTCGAAGGTGAAGATGCATTGTACAGTGATCTTAGGGCCAGACTTTTTATGACCGAAGAAGAAGCAAAGGAAAACTATAATAACAGTCCAGAGTGGTTACAAGAACTTTGTGACGCCTTTGCGGATGGAATCAATTATTATTTACATACTCACCCAGAGGTAAAACCCAAGTTGCTTACTCGTTTTGAACCATGGATGCCCATGTATTTTAGTGAAGGTTCCATTGGTGGCGATATTGAGCGGATATCTACCCGTAAAATCAAAAGTTTTTACGAAAGTGGCATGGAATTGCCGGAGATGGAAGCATTACAAATCAAAAAAGAAGAGGAAATGGCCGAGCCACAGGGATCCAACGGCATAGCCATTGCAGGAGACCTGACCGAGTCCGGTAACGCCATGTTGTTGATCAATCCGCATACTTCATTTTATTTTAGGGGAGAGGTGCACGTAGTAAGCGAAGAAGGGTTGAATGCCTATGGTGCTGTTACCTGGGGTCAGTTTTTTGTGTATCAAGGATTCAATGAAAAAACAGGTTGGATGCACACCTCGACCTATACCGATGTAATGGATGAATTCAAGGAAACCATAGTTAAAAATAATGGTAAGCTATATTATCAATATGGGGAAGAATTGCGACCGGTTGATTCGAGTTCCGTAACACTAAAATATAAGGATGGGGAAACCTTAAAGGAGAGGACTTTTCCGATGTACCGAACTCACCATGGTCCTATTACCCATCAAGTGGGTAAACAATGGACGGCTTCGGCCATGATGTGGGAACCCGTAAAGGCATTGGAGCAATCCTATATCAGAACCAAACAGAATGGATACGATGGTTTTAGGCAAATGATGGATATCCGAACCAATTCATCCAACAATACTGTGTATGCCGACGCCGAGGGCAATATTGCCTATTTTCATGGCAACTTTGTGCCCAAACGCGATACCATTTTTGATTATACCGAGCCGGTGGACGGTAGTGATCCAAAAACAGATTGGCAAGGATTGCATACAGTGGATGAAAATATCTTGGTGTTGAACCCAGGGAACGGTTGGATTCAAAACTGTAACTCTACACCATACACTTCGGCTTTGGAATATAGTCCAAACCGTGAAGATTACCCAAAATATATGTCAAGGGACCAAGAGAACTTTAGGGGCATCCATGCCATCGAGCTGTTGACAGATGGTAGCGGATATACCTTGGACAGTCTAATCGAACTTGCGCACGACCCCTACCTGCCGGCTTTTAAAGCTTTGATTCCCGGTTTGGTGAAGGCCTTTGATCAAAACCCGATTTCTGAACTAAGAGAACCCATTGAGCTTTTACGAAAGTGGGATTATAAAACGTCAAAAGAATCGATTGCCATGACCTTGGCCCATTTTTATGGAACAATTTTTTGGAGGGAAGCGATAACCGGAAAAATGGAGAATCGCCCTTCACAGTTCGAATTATTTAACAACAATGAAGAATGGGTGTCCGCAGAGCGAAGGCTGGTGCTGTTCGAACAAGTGTTAGAAAAGCTTAAAAATGATTTTGGTTCATGGAAAACACCCTGGGGAGAGGTAAACCGATATCAACGTTTGAATGGTGATATCCGTCAACCATTTGATGACGAAAAACCAAGTATTCCCATTGGATTTGCCAGTGGTAGTTGGGGAGCATTGGCGGCATATGGAGCTCGCTATGATAACAACACAAAGAAAATCTACGGTACCCGGGGCAATAGTTTTGTAGCGGTAGTGGAGTTTGGTGAAAAGGTCAAAGCGAAGACCATGTTGGCCGGTGGCCAAAGTGGCGACCCGGATTCGCCACATTTTAATGATCAAGCACAACGCTATGCCGATATGGAATTTAAAGACGCGGCATTTTACAAGGAAGATGTATTAAATCGAGCTAAGGCCAACTATTCCCCGGGAGAAAAGCATTGACAATATTAGTCGTTGCCGTTTTCTACAGTGCTATCTTCTTCCTTTACAATGATCAAGCTGGCCCGAGAACCTGTGGAAAGGTTCCATCGGTTGTTGTGGATTACCACACCTTTATCATCGGTAACTAACACTTGTGCCGTATTGGGTCCAGAAGAACCTTGGTTGAGGGCCTCAAATTCGATTCGGTTAAAACCTTTCACCAAATCCAGGTTGATTCCTTTAAAGGAACCATCGAGCAATAGGTTATATTCGGCCACTTGGCCATTTACATAAATTTTAATGCGGTCCCCGTCCACATACTCGTGGTCCCGGGCAACAATGCCCACAAATTTTGCTGTAGTTTTAAAATCGCCCAAGTATTGGTCGCCAAAATGTTCGTTTGCACCTTTTTCCTTTTTTTCCATTACTTTGGGATCGATCACCATATCGTGCCCTGCTTGCAATAACTGTCTGTCGGGGAGCATTTTTACACCCGGTTTCTCATTTTTGGAAGTAAGGTTTTCGTCCAGTACAGAGGGCATTCGCAGTAAAGTACCTTGGTTGCTTGCCTTAACATCGAGTTTGTTGTTATCGCCAATCTTTAATGGTCGGGTGGTGGGCAAATCGCCCTGGGCGAACATTGGGAATGCCAAAAGCACAGTGCCCAACAAAACAAAAACTCTCTTTTTCATGGCAAGACAGGTAATAATGCAAATATAAATTTAGCAAATACCTTGCCACGAACATGATAAAATGGAGTTAAATCGTTAATCTGCAGGGTTGATGTTAATTTCTTTCTTTTATCCAAATAGGGGACGTAGTAAAGGTATGCTCAAAATAATAAGATCTTGCTTTATGGGGATTTGATCAAAAATAACGTTTACCTCATCCATTGAGCCGGCTTAAATTGTATCTTAACACAACTAAGAAAAAACAACAAATACCATTCTTTTTTAATCGACCCAACATCAAAATGAAAAAGCGACAATTCTTGCGCCATATTGGACAAGCGGCCATGGCAGCTCCATTACTGCCGCTCACCGTGGAGAACAATTATAAGAATACATTGCCCTACCCGGATAAAAATACCGAGGCTTTTTGGGAGAGGATCAGACAGGATTATAAGCTAAAGCCGGATTACATTAACTTGGAAAGTGGATATTATAATATAATCCCTATTCCTATTTTGGAAAAATTTACCCAGCATGTACAAAACGTAAATTTTGAAGGGTCGTATTATATGAGAACCGTGCAATGGGAAAATAAAAATAAGGCAGCGGCTCGGGTGGCCAAGTTGGTCAATTGTTCGGAAAAAGAATTGATTATTACCAGGAACACTACAGAATCCCTCGATATGATCATTGGGGGGTATCCTTGGAAAAAAGGTGACGAAGCTGTTTTTGCCGTGCAGGATTATGGTGCCATGCAGATTCATTTTCATCAGATGGAAGATCGTTATGGAATAGTATGCAAGAAAATATCCTTGCCCAATCATCCCGAATCCGACGAGGAAATAGTGTCCCTTTACGAATCCCAGATTACGCCTAGGACCAAATTGCTAATGGTATGCCATATGGTGAATGTAACCGGACAGATATTGCCCATTAAAAAGATTTGCGAAATGGCACATTCGCACGGGGTCGAGGTAATGGTGGACGGTGCCCATTGTGTGGGGCACATTAAGGTGGATATTTTGGATTTGGACTGTGATTATTATGGGGCCAGTTTGCATAAGTGGCTTGCTACCCCTCTAGGAGCAGGGATGTTGTACGTAAAAGAAAAACACATACCCAAAATATGGCCTTTATTGGCGGAACATGAGAAGGACCACACCAAGATCAGAAGACTTAACCATACTGGGACACATCCAGTACATACCGACCTTACCATCAACGATTCGGCAGATTATCTGGAAATGATAGGCCTGGAACGAAAGGAAGAACGCATGCGCTATCTTCAACGGTACTGGAGCGATCAATTGCGCCATGTGGAGAACGTGGTGATCAATACCCCGATAGAACCGCACCGAAGTTGTGGAATTGCCAATGTGGGCCTAAAACATATAAAACCAAGCGATATGGCCAAAATACTATTGGATGAATTTAATATTTGGACAGTGGCCATAGATTTTGAAAACGTTCACGGTTGCAGGATAACACCCAATGTATTTACCACGACGGCAGAGCTGGATCAATTTGTGGTGGCGGTCAAAAAGTTGGCGGAGCGGACCTAATTTTCTATATAATCTTTAAGTTTTTCAGGACCTTCCAATAATACCCTCACAATTTGAAGCGTACCATCTGGTCTGGTATCGATGTGCCATTTAATCAGTGAAATGGTTCCGTTTTCGATTTCGATGCCGGTTATGCTCCTCGGGTGAACACAGCTCCCATCGTTAAAAAAGGGTATTTGCCCAGGTTCCGGAAATCGCGGCCGATGTGTGTGCCCTGCCAATGTAACAAGTAGGTTTTTACTGAGAATCCATCGTTTGATTCGTTTTTCGATTCGGATGAGCTCTTTGTAATTTTTAGCGGGACTTGTTGGGTCGGCAATGCCCACAACTTGGAGAGGTTTCCACAAGATCCTGACCAAAAAGCGGCCAATACGCCAACAGACATAGTTCCACCAATCCGCTTGGTGTCCGTGGATACAAAAGATCTCTTGTTCCGTATCCTTATGTTTTAAGATCAAAGCTTCGTGATAAGTAATGCCCTCAAAAAGTTCTTTGTCCGAACCATCAATGGGCTCAAAATAGTGGGAGAGATTTTTTTCTACGTATTCGGGGTCCCGGTACACCATATCGTGGTTGCCCCAGAGCATGTGCAAGCGTTGCTCCAAATGGAACCTTCGCAAGAGTTGATACACGTTCTTGTGCGCTTCAAAAATGGAATCAAAGCTCAGGTTTTCCCAGAGTTCGTCACCATCGCCCAATTCTACATAACAAAAACCTTCGCGATAGTAATGGTTAAGGGCATGGAAGTATATATTTCGGTTATTGGCAAAATCATCGGCAAAGCTATTGTCGCCGCGATGACAATCGCTGAAAAAGATGAACTTGTCTTCCTCGCCGAACCAAATGGTCTTGGCATTTTTATAGGCACGGTTCAACCGGGATGAAGAGGACATGAAAATGTTTTTTGCTAAATATCCTTAAAAATGGTGATTTGTCCATAAAGATATCGATAAAAGGACGGGCATCGTTACTTTTTGTAACTTTGCATCACAATCCTCGACTAATTGCGTATGAAGCAAGATTACAATGCTGAAAGTCCTTTGGTTCAACTAGTTAGTTTCAATAAATTGTTGGAACACTATGATGAACAGGTAAATAGCCCCAACGAGCATGTGGCCGAACGGGCAAAGTATGTATTGGACGTGCAGGCTCCGTACCCTATCTTAAGGGAAGGTTTTACGGACTTGTCCTTATTGGACAAGCACAAGGATGTAATCAGGGTGATCTTAGAAGATTCTTTTTCGCCCATCTTGACCAAAAATGAGATCAAGACGGCTTCGACCCCTTTTGAAAATATTGTGTTCAATTCTTCTGAACGATTTCGACAGATATTAAAAGATGCCGGGGAGAACTTTGAACCAGAAATAACCAATATACCCAATGAGTTCGGTTACATTATGAGAAGTACCGTAATTCTCAAATTCTATTATGGGTACAACTTGGATTTTAAGCGTCCTTTCTTTTACGATATCCCCGATACCAATGGGGTAATGCGCAGATACCGAATTTTGTACAACGCGGACTTTATGGAAATTACTCCCACCGAAAAGGCCAAGGAAATTACCCAGGAAGATGTAGATGAGCTGTTGGACAACTTTTATAACCTGGACCTGTGGAAAGAAAAAATTCCGCCCAATAGTTTTATCGCCAAAGGATTTGTTATTTCCAATATGTTCGATGTTACCGCGGAGCACTCGGTTTCGGAAATAAAATCTACCCTGATTGGAAAGACCCAAAAGGACAGGGAGTCCTTTATGGAGAGCTTCGAAGATACTTTTAGATCGTTTTTTAACCTGAACGATATTAAAGTAGGTTTTGCAGGGTATGATTCGAGTGCGAACCACTTTTTCAAGATCTACGGCAAAGGTATGGAGAGCTACATCCTTAACGGAAACGATATGGAGGAATGCGATTCATCTTTTTGTACCTATTCCCATGGAAAACTGTTTAAGGAGAATAAATATTTTGCAATTTCCAACGTAGAGAAATATTTTAAAAAGACGGAAGGAAAAGTCCAACCGTATAAAAACTTAATGGACCAAGGCATAAAAAGTGCCATTTTGGCCCCAATTGCCGTTAATGGGGAACTGGTAGGAGTGCTGGAACTGGTGTCCGGCAAAGTAAACGAGCTCAATAGCGTGAATGCCAATAAATTGGATGATGTTATGCCGTATATTGTTGCGGCAGTGATGCGCACCATTGAGGAGGAGGAAAACTTGATAGATGCCGTTATCCAACACGAGTGCACCTCTGTCCATCCGTCGGTCTATTGGAAGTTCCAAGAAGAGGCCAAACGCTTTATGGCCACCGAAATGGCCGGTGAAGAACCTGTGTTCAAGGAAATAGTTTTCAAGAACGTGTATCCGTTGTATGGCCAGATAGATATCAAGGATTCATCAAAAGAAAGAAATCTCGCGATTCAAAGGGATTTAATGATACAGCTTTCCGAAATAAACGATGTTTTGGAAATTGCTTTCAAAAAATACAAGCTTCCCATCTACGAAGAATTAATGTTCAGGGTAAACAACTATTTGAGCGAGGTTAAAGAAGCTTTGTTTACCCATACGGAACAAGCGGTTTTTGATTTTGTAAAAGAAGAAGTGTGCCCGGTGTTCGATCACCTACAAAAAGGAGAGGACACCGAGATAAAAGTACTTCTGGATAAATACAACGAGAAAATAGATAGAGCTACCGAAAGTTATTACGACCATCGTAAAAATTATGATGACAGTGTAATGGAGGCCAACATGAAGCTGGCAGCTTTACTGGACAAAAAACAGGAAGAAGCACAGGAGATGTTCCCACACTATTTTGAGCGATACAAAACCGATGGAGTGGAGCATAACATGTACATAGGAAGTTCTATAGCCAAGGATAGGGAATTTAGTGAGTTGTTCTTGAGCAACCTAAGGCTTTGGCAACTTCAGGTAATGTGCGAAATGGAAAACAGATATTACGCCCTAAAGCCCCATTTGCCGGTAAAATTGGATGTGGCCTCCCTATTATTGGTGTACAGTACATCTTTGGCCATACGTTTTAGAATGGACGAAAAGCGTTTTGATGTGGACGGTACATATAATGCAAGGTACGAGGTGATTAAAAAGCGTATCGATAAATCCTATATCAAAGGGACCAATGAGCGCCTTACCCAAAAAGGAAAGTTGTCCATAGTGTATTCGCAACGTAAGGACGAAAAGGAATACCTAAGGTACATCAGCTTTTTAAAGGCCAAGGGTTATTTTACCAATAATATAGAAATTGTTGAGCTCGAAGGTGTACAGGGTGTATCTGGATTAAAGGCGATCAGGGCCGAGATTTTATATCAAAAGGATAAAAAATCGGAAAGGACCTATACGTATGATGACCTAATGGCCGAATTGAGTCTTTGATCTAAAAAATCAATCTGTCCGGTCCAAAAAACCTAAATGCGATCCCAAATGCAAGTACCGATATAATTATGCCCAGCATAAATATGTTGTAGGTTACGCGCAAAATCTTGTATTTTCGATCTAGGACCACGCCCAAGTAGTAGAGGTCTTTGGTGAGAGAGGAGTATACATAGTCCTTATCCTTGATCAATTCTTTTAAAGCCCATTCGTATTCTTGTAGCTCCATTTTATGGAAATTGCCAAAGAACAACAGATTTACCCTTTTTTTCTCAACATCTTCCTTGGTGAACTTGCCCGATGTAATATTCGGCCTAGTGGCCAACACGGAAAGGACCATGGAAATTACACTGAACAAAATCAATATAAACGTTGGGTAGATCATATAGGAGTTGGAAGGATTGTCCAATTTGGTGAACAAATTGGCCAGTACCAAAGAAATTATGATGGCGTTTACAGATAGCAAAATGTTGGCCTTGGTATCTGCAATATCACTAAGTTTTAAGTGGTTGCGAAGGGTTACGCGATATAGTGTTTGAACACTGCGGTCAGGACTTTCACTTTTATATTTGGCCTTTAAGGCCTCTTTCTTGGCAATCTTCTTTTCGTCTTTCTTTTCTTTAAGAAGTTGTTTTAGGTTTTTTTGCTTTCCGTCTTCCCAATTTTCCTTGGCATAATCCGTATAAAAAACATGATTTCGGAACATTTTAATGTTCTTGTCCCTCCATTGCTTGGAGGTATACTTGCCAACACCTAATTCCTCAAGTTCGTCTTTTAAAAAATCGGTGGTCTCCCAATAGCTTCTCTTTGCCAAATGCGAAAAATCCGCGTCACAAATTATGCTCTCCATTAAATTATCGGGCTCTTTGGACATTTTGGTGGCCATGATCAAGGAGCATACTTCCTCTATAGTAGTGTTATCCACCCCGTTATCCGTAAGAAAATCGGTTGCGATCTTACATCCTTTTTCTTCGTGTTCTTCCATTCCGTTCACATGGCCTACATCGTGGAACCACGCCGCAACGAGCAATCTTTCATTTTCTACCTCTCCAAGGTCATAGTAGTTGATCAATTCTTTAGTACTTTTAACAACTCGTTCGGTATGTCGTAAGTTGTGGTACAAGAACTTGGAATCTAGCTTTTCTGTTAATAGATTGGTAACGAAGAGTTTAGTTTTTTCAACAATTTCCGACATATCTTCTGATTGGAGACATCCAAATTACAAAATTTTGGAATCAACCTTGTGAGATATGAAGAAACATTACTTTATAGGCTTATTAATTGTGTTTTTGTATGGCTGTGCAACGTACCAAACCAAATATGCCGAGCCTTTTACCAACAATACCGAGTGGGAAGATAAAGAAGTAGAGCACACTTTTTATCTGATAGGAGATGCAGGGAAGTCTCCCATGGGAGAGCTCAACCCCACCTTAAAAAAAATCAAAGATGTTTTGGACAATGCCGACAAAAATAGCACGGCAATTTTTTTAGGGGACAATATTTACCCGGCAGGTTTTGTGGATAAAGATAAAGATCGAGAAGGATATGAACATTCCAAACATTATTTGGATGCGCAATTGGCTACTTTGGATAATTTTAAGGGGAAAACCTTGTTTATTCCTGGAAACCACGATTGGTACAGCGATGGGCTGAAGGGTCTAAAAAGAGAGGAGGAATACGTGGAGGATGCACTGGACGATAATGAAGCCTTTCAACCGGAGAACGGCTGCCCCATTGAAGATATAGAAATCAACGATGAACTATTGGTAATTGCCATCGATACGGAATGGTACCTGATCAATTGGGACAAGCACCCAACCATGAATGATGAGTGCGAGATTAAAAACAGGGGCCGGTTCTTTGAGGAGTTTGAAAGTTTAATTAAAAAAAACAGGGATAAAACCATTCTTGTGGCCATGCACCATCCTATGTTCACTTATGGGTCGCACGGTGGTCAATATTCCTTTAAACAAGGTTTGTACCCTAATGGGGGCAAGGTGCCCATGCCCATTTTAGGGTCGGCGATCAATCTTTTGAGAAAAACTTCCGGGGCCACGGCAGAAGATATTACCAACAGGCGCTACAACGAACTGAAAAAACGAATCGTAACCCTCTCTCAATATTCGGACAAGGTGATTTTTGCTTCCGGTCACGAACATACGCTTCAATACATTAAAGAGTTTGGAAAACCACAAATTGTAAGCGGTTCCGGAGCCAAAACAGGAGCCACACGCTTATTGAATGGCAGCAAATTTTCCACCGGAAGAAATGGATATGCCATCCTCAAAGTATTCACGGACGGCTCTTCCAAAGTCGAGTTCTATGGTGCCGATGCAGATAGTCACGAGCTTTTGTTCGAAACCCAAGTCCTACCTCCTGATAGATCTACTAAAAAAGTGGAACTTTCCGATGAGTTCCCAGCATACAAAATGGCTTCGGTGTATTCGGCCGAGGATATAGAAAAAAGTGGGTTTCATAAGTGGCTTTGGGGTGAGCGTTATCGAAAATATTATGCCACACAGGTAAAGGCCCCCACCGTTCGGCTCGATACGCTTTTTGGAGGATTGACTGTGGTCAGGAAAGGAGGGGGGAATCAATCCAATTCGTTGCGACTTGCCGATAGGCAAGGAAAGGAATATGTAATGCGCGGCCTAAGAAAAAGCGCCGAAAGATATTTGCAGGCCATTGCTTTTCAGGATCAGTATATTATAGGTCAGTTTGAGGATACCTACACAGAAAAATTGTTGTTGGACCTATATACCGGCGCACACCCATATGCCCCTTTTACCATAGGTAAACTTTCCGATGCCCTGGGAATGTTCCATACCAACCCGAAATTGTATTATGTGCCCAAACAATCTGTTTTGGGGGACTATAACCAAGAATTTGGCGATGAGCTTTATATGATCGAGGAGCATGTGTCCGACGATCACGATAACCTAAAAAGTTTTGGCTATACAAAAAAAATAGAAAGCACATACGACCTCATGGATAAATTACGAGAAGATGAGGAGTATAGTATCGATCACAAAGAATATGTAAAAGCGCGTTTGTTCGATATCCTTGTGGGAGACTGGGACAGGCACGTAGATCAATGGCGTTGGGCTGAGTTTGAGCAGGAAAACGGGAATAAATTATATAAACCCATTCCAAGAGATCGTGATCAAGTGTATTCTCGCTGGGGAGATGGTCTTATCATGAATTTTGGCTCTAGAGCTGTACCGGCACTTCGAATTTTTGAAGGATTTCACGAAAAAGTGCGAAGCGTTAAAGGCTTTACATCCTCACCAAGAACATTTGCTTTGGATATGGCATTATTGTCCGAAGCCGACTTGGATATGTGGATAGAGCAAGCCAAGTTTATCCAAGATAATATCAATGCAGATATTATTGATGATGCCTTTATGGCTTTTCCCGAAGAAGTTAGGGACGAAACACTGACGGTGATCAAGTCAATTTTATTGGCCAGAAAGCAAAACTTGGTCGAGACCGCTAAGGAATATTTTGCCGTGCTCAATAAATACAGTGTGGTGACGGGAACGGATAAAGACGATTATTTTAATATTGTATCCATGCCCAATGGGAATGTCGAGGTGCGGGGCTATAGAATAAAAGGTGGAGAGATGACAGACTTGTTTTTCAGCAAGGTCTACAGCCCAGAATATACCAAGGAAATCTGGTTGTATGGTTTGGATGATGATGATGTATTCAATATTAAAACAGCCGACTCCAAAATAAAGGTTCGGATTGCAGGAGGACAGAACAACGACATCTATAAAATCTCCGAAGACTCCAAAAGGATATCGGTGTATGATTTTAAAACTAAGAAAAATACTCTAGATGAAGCCTATGCCGGTAGGATCAAATTAGTGAACGATTATGATACCAACACCTATGACTTTTTGAATATAAAAGGGAATAACAACCAAGTGCTTCCGATGATCGGTTTTAATCCGGACGATGGGGTAAAAATTGGACTTACCAACACCTATACCTTTAATGGATTCAGAAAAAATCCATTTACACAACAACATACTTTTAATGCGTCCTATTTTTTTGCCACCAATGGATTTGATCTAGGGTATAACGGGGAATTTGCCCATGTGTTCAATAAGGTCAACCTGGCATTGGATGCCCGTTTTACAAGCCCTAATTTTACCCTCAATTTTTTTGGTTTTGGCAACGAATCGGTGAACAATGATGATGATGAACCTTTGGGGCTGGACTACAACAGGGTGCGTATCCGAACGTTACAGTTTTCACCTGCTTTGGTGTGGCGAGGATTTTATGGATCCAAGGTAAAGCTTGGGATTTCTTATGAAAATATCGAAATAGAGGAGACAGAGGATAGATTTATCAATGAATTCTATATTGCCAACGGAGAGGAAAGCCATTTAAGTTTCTTTGGTGCGGATGCCTCTTACCATTATTCCAATGCGGACAATACTGCTTTCCCGACCATCGGAATGGCTTTTAGCCTGGAAGGTGGGTTCAAAACCAATCTGGACGATTCTTCAAGGTCCTTTGGTTACATAAAACCTTCCTTTTCCATGGACCATAAACTTACCGCAGATGGTCGAGTTGTGTTGGCCTCAAAAGTTAACGCACATTTTACCCTTGGGGACGGCTACGAGTTTTATCAAGCAGCAAGTTTAGGGGGCAACAATGGACTTCGTGGTTTCCGTTTCCAAAGATTTACGGGAAAAAAGGCCTATGTTCAAAGTACCGACCTGCGTTATAGTTTTAGGCGTACCAAAACCGGTGTGTTGCCGGTAACCCCGGGTATATATGGTGGTTTCGATTATGGACGGGTATGGTTCCCTGGCGATGAATCCAAAAAATGGCATAATTCCTATGGGGGTGGTTTTATTTTGAACGGTGCCGACGTCCTATCTGCCAACTTTGGACTCTTTAACAGTACGGATGGTGTGCGTTTTGCCTTTGGCCTGGGGTTGGGATTTTAGTCGATATCCAACCTGTATAGTTTACGACCACCATGGTTGTTTTGCTCATCGGCAATAAAAAGTGTGCGGTTATCTACAAAACAGATCGATTCTGTTTGTGTAGGAGTGTTGATGTCTATTATCTTTATGGACGCATTGGTAAAGTTGGGAGCATCAAAATCTGTCAACAGGAATATGTAACCATAGCTTAAAAGAGCGATAGTTTTGCCATCCGGGGAAATATCCGCCCCGGTTACCGAGCAATGATCTTGATTACTGCATAAGAACAGATCACCCAAAAACTCGGCCTTGTAGTCCCCTTCTTTATCCGGTACACGATATATCCATGTTTTTCCGGAGTACGGTCTTGTTCTGTTTTTGGTAAAAATATAGAGGTGGTCATCCAGGTGAAAAAAACCTTCAGTGTCAAAATATAGATTCTCTTTTTTAGGGGGAAACTCTTTCTGCTCAGGGTACTTAAACTCGATTTTTTCTGCGTTGGGCTCTTTTTTGCCCATTTCGTCTTTAGGAACCTTGTAAATCACCAAGTTTTTGCGGTCATTTCCATTATTTCCAAAATCCCCGATATAAAGGTTGCCATTGTTGTCCATGGCCAAATCTTCCCAATCCTCATTTTTGGCATGGTCTATTTCCAAAGACTTTTTTATATCACCCTCTTGATCTACCAAATAGACATGGTCTTTGTTGCCGCTATCCTCTATTACCCAGATTTCCCCATCATGGGTAATTTCCATACCCGATACTTCTTTTAGTTTGGATGGAAACTTGCCCATGGGATCCAATTGTGCCAAATAGGACTTTTGTGCACAGGCCTGTAATGCGATCAAAATAAAAGCAAAGACAATTTTATTCATTGGTTTCCTTTATGGGCATAAATACCTCCGTGGTCCACTCTAGCTCATTTCCTCCCATGTTCGGGTTATTATAGAAAATTTCCAAAGGTTGTTTCTCAATAGAGATGTTGTTCTTTTCCGCATAGTCCCAAATAGCATACCAAGCACGGTCGGAGGTTATGTAATTTCCGTGATAAATGGCTTTAATGGAATTTTTGCTAAAGATTCGTTTATACTCGATATCTGGATGGTCAGGAAGTCTTTCCGAACGTATGATAGGATTGCAAAAGTTATAGGATAGACTATTGTTTTCCAAGTCCCAATCAAGTACTTCTACAAAAGGAGGTCCGTTCAATTTGATTTCTTTTTCCAGCAAAATGGCATTCAAAAAATTGTAATTGGCCATCATGCCTTTGGCTTTGTCCTCGGGCGTTGTTTTTAATTGGACACAGGCACAGAAGGAAGAGAAGGTTTCCTCTTCACCTTCAATGGAAACCGTGAAATTTTTAATATGATCGATCAGGAAATCGTTAAAGTCCAAAAGGAGTTTTCGTGACCCTTTTTCAAAATCGGTGTCGGCAAAGGGAACAGCCAACCTATTGTTCAACGAATTGTGTACATCTTTGATATTTACCTGAACAGCACTTAGCGAATCGTGAATCGGGTCGATCTCCCATTCGTACACATGAGTGGAGTCGTTCACAAAAATGGTCTGCTCAAAGTGGCGGGGGCTCGTGTACCGGATGGGTGACACCGAGTCGAAACCTTGGTTCCAAGCCTTAACAGTTTCGAATATGGTGCCGGGTATGGCCTTTGCCTTGAAATTAACTTGATAATCCTGTGGTTTTAAAAAAAGATACCACAGAATCACCCCCACCAAAAGGGCTAAAATAATTGAACTGATCTTCCTCATAACTAAGGAACAAAAATAGGGATTAACCTTTGGTCATATCCAATTTGTCCACTACAAATTTTCCAAGATCTCTACCCTGCTTAATGCCTACAACAATGGCTGCACGGTAATGGATACCACCGTACATTCGGCTCAATGCAGCCTCATCAGCAGCTTGATTAAACGAGGTAAACGATCGAACAGGCAGTCCGTAGGCTACTTCGGTGTCGTCATCAAAAGCAAAATCGTCACCAAAAATATCGGTTAAGGCAACGGCCGCAGCACCGGAAACTACACTGTGTCCGCTGGTGTATTCGGGAAATGGGGGAGTTTGTAGAACGGGCTCCCAACTATCGTCAATATACTCGTTAATTACGGTTTCCGGACGGATAAGATTACTTCTGTATTTCTCGTCCCAACAACTAATAAAGGCATCTGCGATCGCAATAGATGTTTTTGTATAGGCATAAACGGTTTTGGCAAAGTCGGCATTTGTTTTTCTGGAAGCAATTTTGGATATGCCGATCCAATGCGCTCCAGGTGTAATTTTTTTTGTTGCGAACATTAGGTGTCCCCGGGTTACCGAAACATAAGGGTTGCAATCCCAAAATTGTGCAATGGCAATTTCTTCGGATTTATCACCTTTTCCGATCATACTTTTGCGTACTTCATAAACTTCCATCACCTCTTTGTAAAAATCGGAGTCTTTTTCCATTGAAAATTCTGGAGGAGGTATAGGTTTAAATTGTTGAGCTGAATCTATGGCAAAGGGACGTATTTTCTCCCAATGTGGTTCAATACCGTTCATGTAGGCCGGGGGGGTGGGCTGCCATCTGGAGGGGTCCTCTGAATCCACTGAAAACTTGGGCATGGTACGGGTTTCCTTGTAATTGTCCTTATCCATCCATTCGCCGATAAAATTGGCTACTTGCAGGCCGTATTGCTTGGAAGCCATAAAAACAGGTTCATTTTTTTCTGTCCAAATAGTATAAAGGCTGTCTCGGAAACTTTCGATCCTTTCCTCGGAAAAGATAAGTCTCTTGTTTAAATCCATGTGGGCCACCAAGGCTGCCATTTCGTAATTGATGTTCTCCTCGTTTTCGGGTTTTGGAATGCTTTCCAGACCGGTAACCTGCCCCGCCAAGGAATTATATGAATCATTTTTTAGGGCCACGATTTCGTAAGCGGCAATATTCGGGTAGGCAAAAATCCTACTGGCAACGGGAGGAGAGAAAATATCATGAATCATGACCTCGATGACTTTGTCCACGGAAGCATGGAACTCCTCTGGAGAAATTTCAATAGGTTCCTGTTTTTTTTGGCATGATGCCAGAACCAATACCAATGCTGTGATTATGCTTTTTCTTTTTTTCATGGCCTTTTGCTTATTTGTTGATTTTATAGACTTGTAGTTTATCGTTGTTGAATACTGCTAACAGATATTTTTGGTTGTTTATACTAATAGTTTGAAGGTGTCGAATGGATTTTTTGGTGAAATCCAAGCCCAACTGATTGCCCATTATAATTTCGTTCTCACTTTTTAGTAGGGCACCTGGGAAAGAATCCAGTCTGCCGTGATATGGTTTTACACCAAAATAATTGCCACCGACCAAAACTTCGGATGTGCCGTCACCATCAAAATCATCTACCAGAAAAGACATTATTGGTGCCACTTGAAGTTGGTTGGCAAAGGGAACAAAAACAAAATTCCCGTCTTCATTTCTCAGATATCCCGATTTTAGCGTGCTAACTTCTAATATGGCGGCTTCCTCCAAAGCTTCCTTGCCAAATATGTCTTCCATGGTTTGCCCGGCAAAAGAAGCATAGGTAGTATATTTCTTTTTAAGAAAGACCATTTGAGATGCCAGTCCATCCAAAGTCTCCAAAGGGTAATAGTTGCCATTTTTTTGCATTGCCGTAACCGTTTCGGTCTGGCCATTCTTGTCAAAATCGTTAAAAAACAATTTCATGGGATACTTGGACGAAGCTTTAAATTTAGAGTTGGTGCCCCAATTGCCAAGCAGATAATCCATATCTCCATCTGCATCGATGTCAAATGCTTCAATAGTTTGCCAAAGCCCGGAAAGATTGTCCTGTTTTATTTCGGTGAACGTGCCGTTTTGGTTTTTCAAGAATTTAGGGGACATCCATTCTCCAACAATTATAAGGTCGGTTATGTTGTCTCCGTCGAAGTCACTCCATATGGCATCGGTCACCATTCCTTTGGAATGGGTTTTAAAGGAAGTGTTCACCGTAAAAATGCCGTTTTCATTTTCGAGCAAGTAGGAACTGGCTGGCGCTCCGAATTTCGCTGTAATTGTATGTCCACCTATGAAAACATCCAGATCACCGTCCCCATCGAAATCAAAAGGACGGACAACGGATGAATTTTGATATTTTTCCGGCAAGGTGATCAATGTAAAAACCGTGTCCTTTTTCTGGTAATATGCATCCAACAACGGACTTGCTTTTCCGAAAAAATCCCCACCACCGGAACTTACGATTAAATCGTTCTCACCATCATTGTTAAAATCGGCAATCGCGGCCGAAATATTTTCTTGAATGGAATCTTTTTGGAGATCGGCAAACTTTTGACCTATAAAGGAGGTGTCTTTTTGAATATAAATTTTTGCGGATTTATACTTGGATCCACCTAGGAAAATATCTTGCTTGCCATCACCGTTAAGATCTCCAATCGCCATGGCCGGACCCCGATCGGAGATTTGGTAAGGAATCAGCTTTTCTCTATTAAAGTCCGTATAGTTGTCCTCCACGTGGTAATAATCCAATCCCAAAGTGTTGGCTACAGGTTCAAATAATTGTTTTACCGGCTTATGCAACGATCTATAGTCGAATGGCCTGGTATTTTCTGGTTTGATGGTTATGGTTTGGTTGGCAGCTAGATCCGGCAGAACTTGATAGGTTTTGTTCGGCCAAATAATTTTTATGGAGTCGATTTGCTCTTCATTTTTGTAACCAAAATGAATCATGGGCTCCGAAGATGCCTGAAACCCACGGGTCGGGAAAAGTTCTTTGAACTGAAGTCCGTTCTTGGAATAGGAATATACCTTGGTCCCGATTCCAAAAGTATTGTTTTTGGTGTAATCGAACCTTAGTTTTATATAATTGCCCTTGCCGTTGGTTTTATTGATGTAAAGGGAGGCGGGTTGGTTAATGTTGTTCGTTACCAAATCCAGGTCACCATCACCATCAAGGTCTGCGACGGCAGTTGCTCCGGAAATTAAGGTGTCTTTGTTGATCCATTTGTCCGACATGTCGTCGAATAACAGGTCTTTACCTCCTTTGAATACATAATTGTGAACATTTCCCGAAGGCATTAAAGCTAAGGCTTGCTGGTCCACTAACTTGGTATTGTCCATTTTGCCCTGGATCTGTTCACTGGAGACAAACTTGATAAAGTCGAGGTCGTTGGGCCTTTTGGGAATCCCGTTGGAAATAAATACATCCTGCTGGCCATCTAGGTCATAATCACCAAAAAGGGCGCTCCAGCTCCAGTCGGTCGCTGCAATGCCGCTCATTAAGGCCGTTTCCATAAAATTGCCGTCAGGTTGGTTAACGAACAACATATTTCTGGTAAACTGGTAATGATACCCGAAGCGTTCTATTCGCATTTTTTGGGTTTGTATATTATCATCCCCTTCGGAGGATTTTAGGGCCACTTCGTCTTCTGGCAACATATCCAAAGAAAGTAAATCCGGCCTACCATCGTTGTTGATATCGGCTACATCGCTCCCCATGGAAAACCTTGAGGTGTGACCAAAGTATTTTTTTAGGCTCTCGGTAAAGGTGCCATCTCCATTGTTGAGGTAATAGTAGTCATCCTCATGAAAATCGTTGCCTACATAAATATCGGGATATCCATCTTGATTAAAGTCAGCAATGGCCAATCCAAGGCCATAACCGTTGATTCCTCCGTAGATTCCTGCTTCTTCGCTTACGTCGGTAAAAGTTCCATTGTCGTTTCGTAAAAGTTTGTCGCCTGTTTCGTAACGGCGTTCGTACCTTAAATCAAAACGACCAAAAGAGTTTTGGGTATGTACGGCATGGTTAAGTAGGTAAAGGTCGAGGTCGCCATCCAGGTCATAATCGAAAAAAGCTGCATTGGAACTGTAGGAATCGAAGTCCAGTCCGTATTTGGCCGCACTTTCGGTAAATGTATTGTCCCCATTATTAATGTACAGCTCGTTAAAACCGTTAAATCCATTGATGCCGACCACGGCACATACATAAATGTCCAGAAACCCGTCCCCGTTCACATCGGCCATGGTGGTCCCGGTATTCCAAGAACTGTTGCCTTCTACTCCCGCACTGACGGAAATATCTTCGAACTTAAGGTCGCCCTTGTTCAGGAATAGTTTGTTTTTCACCTGATTTCCAGTAAAGAAAATATCGGGCAGACCGTCGTTGTTTATATCTCCGACGGATACGCCTCCTCCATTATAAAAATAGAGGTAGTCCAAAATGCTCAGGTCGTTGGTAGGGGTCAGGGCATTGGTAAATGTTACCCCGGTTTTTTGTGCCTCCGGGTTGTTAAAAAGGCTGCCCTCTTTTTTGCAAGAACCCAGAACAACCAAAATAAACAATATGGATAAAAGCCTATTCATTTACAGCAAAGATCTTAGGTTTGTTGTTGTTTATGGCGGCAATCACATAAATTTTACCGCTTTTATCCTTGAACTGTTTAAGATATTTAACTTCTTCCCTGATCTTAAAACCACTGGTCTCATAATCTTGCCAATCAAAGTTTAGATTTCCGTCCCCCAGTAATAGGTTGCCTTGACTGGCATCCAATCGAGAGAATTGGGGTTTAAATTCGTAGTTGTTCCCTGCCATAATCAAATCTAAATTGCCATCATTGTTGACATCGGTACACATAATATCACAAACACAGGATAGTTGTACCCGCGGTGGCAGCTTTTTTATGGTGAATTTGCCCCCACCTTCGTTAATTGCGATCACAGAGGCTGAAGTTTCCACTCTTTTTACAATCGATTTATCCATGATCTCTTTAGGAAAAAGTTGATGAATGGTCCTTTGTGCATAGTCCGACGCCTTTAGGTTTTGTTTTTTTAGTGAAGGTAGTTGGTCGGTAAGTTCTCTTTTTTGATGAATTGGATAGTCCCCACCATTTTCTTGGATCGTCATAATCTGTTCAATGGTACCATTGTTATCGTAATCGTTGATGTATAATTTCATTGGCGAATACTCGGTTGGTTTGTAATGCAGGTTCAGACCCTGATTGCCCAAAATAAGATCTTGGTCTCCATCTCCATCTAGATCGGCCGTTTCCACGGTGTTCCACCATCCGTACAAACTGTCCAAAGGGGTGGTCATTTTAGTCAATCTTCGACCTGTGTTTTTATAGATTTTCGGGGTGTCCCATTCGGCGGTTACGATTAGGTCTTTTTTGCCATCTCCATCTAGATCTTCCCATTTGGAGTCGGTAACCATTCCGGCATTTTTTAGGTCGTACCCCAAACGTTCCGTAACATTGTTAAAAGTGCCATCTCCCATGTTTTCGAGAAGCAGATGGTCTGGTGAGATGCCGTATACTCCAACAACACTTCGAGACCCAATAAAAATATCCACATCACCATCGTTGTCGTAATCGTAAGTAGAAATTGTGGAAATATTTTTAAATGTGGAGGGTAGTTCGTTCTTGGATTTTGAAAAATTTCCTTTTCCATCGTTTACATATAGCCGTGCCTTATAAGTGCGTTCCATACTGACTACGTTGCCTCCTGAGCCAACCACTAGGTCGAGGTCTCCATCTCCATCTGCATCAAAAAATGATGCGGCCACATCCTCGAACTCCCGGTCTTCTTCAAAAGCGGTTGCCTTTTTGGCCGTAAGCTTGCCGTTTCCTTGATGAATGTACAAGGTGCCCGGCTGCCCTTTGGCGCCGCCGATATAAAAATCTTCGTTGCCATCGCCATTAACATCGGCAACGGCCAGTGATGGACCTTCTTGGGATACTTTGTGGGAGATCAATCCTTCGTAGTCAAAGTCATTGTAGTTATCTTCCTTGTGCGCCTTGACCGCATCGGAACTCAATTCCTTGAGAAAAGATTTTACAGCTTTATTTTTCGGAAGACTATAGATTTCCTTTGCATTGGTGTAATCCACGGTCAATACTTGATTTGCTTCCGTATTTTCAAATTTTTGGGTCTGGTTGTCCGGCCAAATAACCCTAATGGAATCCAGAGCTTCGGTCTTTCCAAGACCAAAGGTCATATCGTACTGTACCGAGGACTGAAAGCCTCTGGAAGGAATCAATTCCTGGTTAATTATATTTCCATCAAAATAGATTTTGGCCAAAGTTCCAATGCCAAAGGGGTTATTTTTTGGTCCCTTAAACTTTAGTTGGATGTAGTTATGGGCCAATTGAGAATCGGTATTGTTTTTATAGACAAAGGCCGGAGTGTTTACATTATTTATGACCAGGTCCAAATCCCCATCGTTGTCCAAATCTGCATATGCGGCCCCATTGGAGCGGGAGGGAAGATCAAATCCCCAATCTTTGTTTGCGTTTTTAAAGGTAATGTCCCCATTGTTTTTGTACGCATAGTTGGGCTGCGGTTTTATGGGCATTCTACTTATGATGGAATCAATCGACTCTTTTTTGCCCGTAAGTGCCATTTTTTGAACGATTTCGTTGGCAAAAAAGTCCACAAAGTCCAAATCGGTAAGATCATGATTAATGCCGTTGGTTATAAATATATCTTTGAGGCCATCATTGTCCATATCGAACATTAGACCGGCCCAACTCCAATCCGTGGCATCTACTCCGCTGTAGTACGCCACTTCCGAGAACGTGCCGTTTCCGTTGTTCAATTGTAAGGTGTTTTGAATGTATTGTTGTCCAAAATCCTTACTTTTCTTTAAATCAAAAATATTGTACCCTTCAAACTCCATAACGGATTTTACCCGAGACTCTTCCTCTGGTAGCATGTCCGTTATAAAAATATCGTTGAGACCGTCGTTATTAATGTCGGCTACATCGATACCCATTGCGGAAAGGCTTAAATGTGAAGTCCAATCTTTGATCTCTTCCGAAAATGTCCCATTTTTTTGATTAATATAGAGGTAGTCTCTCTCATAAAAGTCGTTGGATACATAAATATCGGGGTACATGTCGCCGTTGAAATCGGTGACCATTACACCAAGGCCAAAACCGATCAAGCTACCGTAGATGCCTGCCTCTTCGCTTACATCTACGAATTTTCCGTTATCGTTCCTCAACAACATATCACCAACTCCTTTAAAAATGTCCGGAACACCTTCCCAATCCTGGGCCCTGACTTCGCGTTGCTCGGCATACCCTAAACTACTCACTGGGATATTGCTATTGTTCAAAATATAGGCATCCAAATCACCATCCTTGTCATAATCAAAAAAGGAAGCGTGTGTGGTGAAGCCCGTTTTGGCAAGATTGTACTCTTCTGCTTTTTCGGTAAATGTTAGATCCCCGTTATTGATGTAGAGGTCGTTGTCGTGGTTATTGCCTTCCATATTCCCTGCGTTGCAGACATAAATATCCATTAACCCATCGTTGTTTATGTCCACCATTACCACTCCGGTGGACCAGGGTTTATTGCCCAAAACACCAGCTTTTTCCGAGATGTCCTCAAACTGCATGTTGCCCTTGTTCAGGTAAAGTCTGTTGGACACCATGTTGCCGGTTAGGTAAATATCCTGTAGGCCATCGTTGTTTATGTCCCCAATGGCCACACCTCCACCATTATAAAAATTCCGATACTTGAAAATATTGAAGTTCTTCTGGTTTTCTACTTTGTTGATAAAGGAGATACCTGTTTCCTCGGGTTCCAAAAGAGTAAATAAGGTTTCTATCTTTTGTTCTTCTTGGGGACTGTCATTCTTTTTGTTGTTACAAGATACCAGACCCAATATAAATATAATCGCAGTTGTATATTTTAGTTTCATCTATCGCTATTTTTGACCAAAAAAATGGGAGCTTCATTGTTCATCGTAATGATGAATCCAGTGTTTCCGTTTCTATTAATTCTTTTAATTTTTCTGGCAGCACCGGAAATGCCCAGACTTTGCTTCCAGGTTATATTGCCCTGCTCATTGTTCGTCAATAAAAACCCGTGCGAAGCATCCAATCTACCAAGTTGGGTGCTTATCTCAAAATTATTGCCGACCATTAATATTTCATTAATCTTTTCTTTATTGTTTTTTGCCAAGTGGATATCGTTCACGGAGGAAGATTGGACCAGTCGTGGCAGGGGCTTCAACGTAAAGTTGTTGTTGCCATCATTTTCAAAATAGGAAGTACCCAGCATGTACACCTGTCTTTTTGTGGCTTGCTGTAACTTTTCTTCACCGAACAGCTCTTCCAAAGAGGCCTTTGCAAAATCTTTATAGAAAAGGAATTTTTTGTTTAAAAATGGCATTTGTTTGGAGAGTTCGTCCTTGGATGCAAAAGCTGTTTCTCGATCATCATGGTAATGTGTTACCACCGTTTCTATGGAGCCGTTGTTATCAAAATCGTTTATGTAGAGTGTGATCGGTTTGCTGACCGATGCCGAAAATTTGGTGTTCAATCCCCAATTACCGGCAAGGATGTCCAAATCACCATCATTGTCCATATCGCCGAGTTCAATGCAGTTCCACCAACCGTTCGTATGGGCAAGGCCGTTATTTGCTTGGGGCAAAAGTTGCTTGCCGTTGTTCAGGTATATGCTTATCGGAATCCAGTGGCCTGCCACAATAAGGTCTGGGAAGCCGTTTTTGTCGATGTCCTTCCAGACAAAATCTTTTATGTTGCCCAAAGATGACAAGTTGGGTGCAAACTCAGGAGTGACATTCCTAAAATTGCCTTTGCCGTCATTTTCCAAAAGAAATTGATTGCTTTTTGCACCAAATTTTGTCGGTACTGCATTTGAGGCGATGAAAAGGTCTAGATCCCCATCGTCATCAAAGTCCACAGCATCTATTTTAGATGCATTTATTTCAATTTCATTGAATGTGTTATCCTCTTTGGAGAATTGGCCCTTTATGTTACGGTACAACCTTGGTTGAAGTGGCTTGCCATTGGTAAATTCGTTGCCTCCGCTAACAACGATTAGGTCAAGGTCTCCGTCAGCATCAATGTCGGCAAATACCTGGTCAGTGTCCTCGTTTATGGCATCCGAATCAAATAGTTCTGGTTGATATTCTTGGAATGCCCCGGTTTGATTCTGTAGGTATAATTTTGATGCTTGTTTTTTTCCCCCACATATAAAAAGATCGTCCAAACCATCGTTATTTATGTCGGCCACCGCCGTGGACGGACCTTCGTTGGAGTAGGCAAAGGGTGTGAGCGGGTTCCGGTCAAAATCCAGACTAGGGTACTCTTTGTGCTTAAAGTTTAGTTGAGTGGGAGAGGATGTGTAATCCGATGTGCCCTTGGTTTCTGTATTTTTATAATAGTTGCCTGATGCATTGGCATACGAAACCTTCAGCACTTGGTTGGCATCGACTTTGTGCAATGTTTGGAACTTGCCTTTGGGCCATACAATTTGAATGGAATCGATTATTGTATCGTTTCCGATACCAAAATTTAGGCTATTGTCCTTTGCGGACATAAACCCGCGAGTGGCAATATTTTCTTGAACGGATATCCTATTTTTGTTGTGCAAAATTACTTTTGCACCAATACCGAAGGTATTTTTGTTGCTCCCCTTAAATTTGATTTTAAGATAGTTCCCGTTTTTCAGGGTGTTTTCCATCATAAAGGCTTCTTGGTTAACGTTGTTTACGATAATTTCCAAGTCACCATCGTTATCCAAATCTGCATACACACATCCGTTACTGTACGAGGGTGAGGGCGGACTCCAAAGTTCGGTTACATTTTTAAAATTGGCGCTTCCTCCATTTTTAAAAAAATAGTTTTGAACCTTCTTTTTGGGCAAACGGTCTATAAGTTTCATGTCCTTGTCGGACAGGCCTTTTTCTATATTCTGTTGGATCTCTTTATTGGATATGTAATTTATATAATCCATATCGTTGGTTACGCCCTGTATGCCGTTGGATATGAAAAGGTCTTTATGTCCGTCGTTATCATAATCCGCAAATAGGGCTCCCCAAGACCATTCTGTGGCATCTATGCCACTTAAATTGGCTATTTCCCCGAAATTTTCACCATCCAGATTTAAATGAAGTGTATTCTGCATAAACTGTGGTGCAAATCCATTTTTTAAATATTGTTGATAAACTGGGTAGGGGTGTTCCAGTCCGGATGTTTTATAGGTTTCCAAGTCCTCGGGCAACATGTCCAAGGAGAGGATATCGGCAAGTCCATCGTTGTTCACATCGGCAATGTCATTTCCCATGGAAAAGTGGGTGGTATGCCCCAATTTTGTATTGTCTGCAGAAACAATTTCTTTAAACGTGCCGTTTTTTTGATTGATGTAGAGATAATCGTTCTCAAAAAAATCGTTGCCGATATAAATATCCGGAAAACCATCATTGTTGATATCGCTTACTGCAAGTCCCAGGCCGTAACCTATGGTGCCTTGAAAAATCCCCGCTTCTTTTGATACGTTCACAAATTTGCCATCATCATTTCTAAACAATACATCCCCGGACATGGAATCCACAATTTTACGTTTATTGCCTTTGCCGTAGGATCGATTGGGGTTTACGGAATGATTCATTAAGTACATGTCCAGATCACCATCTAGATCATAATCGAAAAATGCAGCTTGGGTGGAATACCCTATAAAATCCAGGCCATATTCCTTGGATCTTTCTTTAAAGGTTGGAATGCCATTTTCGTTATTTCCTTGATTTATGAAGAGTAAGTTTTGACCTCGGATAATCCCGTGATCGCCCACCTTGCAAATGTAAAGGTCCAAAAGGCCATCGTTGTTAATGTCGGCATGGGTTACCCCTGTGGTCCATCCGGTCTCATTGCCGAGATTGGATTCTTGGGTGACATCTTTAAAAGCAAGGTTGCCTTTGTTTAAGTATAATTTGTCCTTGCCTTGATTAGAGGTGAAGTAAAGATCGACCAGACCGTCTCCGTTAAAATCGCCGGCAGCTACACCTGCGCCATTGTAAAAATAAAGGTAGTTCAATATGTTGAGGTCCGGTGTCTGTGTAAGGGTATTGGTGAACTTTATTCCTGTATGGCTCGATTTTTTTAAAAAAAAAAGAGTGTTGTCCTTATCTCTACCACAACTTAACACGGTAAGTACAACGCCTATAATGATATAGAATGGTCCTTTCATTTCTTTTCGGTAGCAAAGGGGTAAATTAACTAATTCATGGCCAAGAAACAGCACGCTATCGATTAATCTTTTTCTAAAGAAGGATTAATAATTGATTAATAGTAGCACTAAAAAAAAGAAAAGACCACCGAGCGGTGGTCTTTCCATTTATAAAACAGCTTAAACTTTGGATTGTTAGTACCCTGGATTCTGAACCAAATTTGGGTTTAGAATAAGTTGTGCTGACGGAATTGGGAACAACTGACGGTTAGTGTCTCCCACTGCTCCAGCTTCTTTAAATTCCCAGTCCTTAGTGTATTGTCCAAAACGAATTAAATCGTTTCTTCTCCATCCTTCGGTGTACAGTTCACGTGCTCTTTCGTCCAAAAGGTCTTGTTCTGTAACCGAACCAAGTGGAGCGGCACCTCTAACTGTTCTTAGTTCATTCACCATAGAAGTTGGGTCTCCACCGCTTCTTAACATGGCCTCAGCCTTCATCAAATAGGCATCGGAATATCTAAAGAAGATTATGTGGTTGGCAAATTCTCCATCTCTCGGGTTGTATTTGATCACACGGATACCGGTTACCTCGTTGTTGTCCACTAGACTTGGTTGTCCATTAACTGCACTAACAAACTCTCTTGTGAAAGAAAGTGGCTCACCACCTCTGTCCTCTAGAGCGGCACCATTTGGTCCGTACTGTTGGCCCACTAGGAAACCAAAACCTACATTGGACCCATCAACAATACCGTCGTCATTTTCGTCTTTACCGTAAGTCCCGTCGAAAGTAATTCCTCCTTCTACCGGAACAAAACCTCTACGCTCTTCTTGACCGTCGAGTAAAGTGCCATTATTATTACCTCTGTTGTTGTCGGCATCACCCTCGAATAAATCGTAAAATTCGGCGAGTGTACTAAAGCCGTTCCAACCACCACCACCTAACTCGGTTGAGTTGTAGTGCAATGTGTTGAAAATTCTAGTACCTGCAGATGTTTGTGCGTACCAGATAGTTTCGGTATCTCCACCGGGAACGAAAATATCAAAGTAGTCAGAAGCCAATTCATATCCATCCGACTCGATAGCATCCACCAATGAAATAACTTCGGTCATGTCTGCCGAAGCAGCTGAACCGGAACCATTGTAAATGTGTCTGTTCAAAAGAACTTTGGCTTTAAGGAATCTAGCAGCTGATTTGGTTGCCCTGAAATTATCGTCGCCTGCAGAGGAAGCTGGAAGGTTAGAAATTGCAGTGTCCAGATCGCTCAAAATAAATGTGATGGCATCTTCCCCGGTAAATACGTCCGGATCGGCCAATGGATCAGCAGCTTCTGTGTCTCTATAAGGTACTTGTCCGAAATTGTCCAAAATTATGAACATGGACAAGGCTCTTAGGAAAGAAGCGTGTCCGATGGATTCGGTAGATGAGGCAGATCTTGAATCCAATACTTCACTTGCCTGTAATTGAAGACCGTTCCATTCGTTCCATACGCCTAAAATATAGGAGTGTTCCGGAGTCCAAGAATGCTGGTGCATTTGTCTCCATATACCATTATCCCCCCAGTCGGAACCTCTAGTGGGTACCAAAAGGGCATCTGTGGTAACTTCGTTCAATGCATATAAGTTGGCTTGTGTGCCAAAATACCCGTATGCATCGTTGTACATTGCGGTAATTTGACTTGAAGCCGCTTCAGCGGTTTGTATGCCTGTAAACCCATCGTCTAGTAGCGAGTCCGTTGGCTCTACCTCCAAATCCGTACAGGAAGCTAGCAGAATACCTACGCACAAGCTGAGCGAGAAATATCTGTTTGTTTGTTTAATAAAATTTTTCATTGCTTTTTTTTTAAAATTTAGCGTTGATACCCAATGTTACAGTTCTTGGTCTTGGGAATGCAGTGTAATCTATACTGGCACTCGGGATACCTGTTCCAAGGTCACCTGTAGAGGATGATACCTCTGGGTCTAGACCGCTATAGTCTGTAATCAAGAACAAGTTTTGTCCTGTAAGTGAAAGTCTCAAACTTTTAATGGCTCCTTGTCCGCTAAGCGGAACATTGTAACCGACACTTGCGTTCTGCAATCTAACAAAATCGCCATCCTCTAAATATAATGTAGAAACTTCTTGGCTAATGTTAGTGTCCAATCCTCTTTGATCAACATTTCTTGTTGTTTCAAAAGTTGGTCTGTTCAAAAAGGCGTTAGCCGTGTTGTTGTATACGGAGAAACCGAACTGACCAGTAAAGTAAGCGGATGCATCCCAATTCTTAACCCTTAGATTTAAGGAAAGACCTGCGTTCACATCTGGAAGGCCATCTTCTCCTACAAAATCTTTCTCGTCTGGGTTAAAGTTTGGATTGCCATTGCTGTCTTCCGAGTACTCAGCCATATAATAAGAGAAAAGTGACCTACCTTCTCCTAATCTTTGGGCAAAAGCGTCTGTTAGTCCAGGCCCGTTCAATGCTCCAAAGTTGGCGGTAACACCATTTAACCCTTCAACCTCGTTTTTGTTGTAAGCTATGTTAAAGGAAGAGGAGAATGTAATATCCTCTGTTTGCACAAAATCATAGTTCAAGGCGACTTCAACCCCTTGGTTGATGATTGTGCCATCTTCCAAATTTTTGAAAACAAATGGGTCTGCAGCAGGAGCAGCGGCACCTTGTCTGAACAATAGATCATTAGTTTCTTTTCGGTAAAAATCAATGGATCCACTGAAACGATCTAGGTTGAATCCAAAATCAAGACCAATGTTCATATCCAAGGTGGACTCCCATTTTAAATCTGGGTTTTGAACGGCTACGGTTTGTGCACCTGGTCTTAAGATTTCGCCACTATCACTAATACTCGGTTCGGAGAAACGAACTCTTCTTAGGAAGTTTGCATATCCCAATCCTTCCTGGTTACCGGTAACACCGGCACCAATTCTTAACTTAAGTGTTGAGATATTGTCACCTATAAAATCTTCTTCATTAATTTTCCAAGCAAAAGCACCGGAAGGGAAATATCCGTACCTGTTATCTTCACTAAACCTTGAGGAACCGTCTGCTCTTACTGTTGCTGTGAACAAAAATTTATCGTTCAAAGTGTAGTTTGCTCTTGCAAAGAAAGATTGAAGTTCATCAGTATTATCAAAGGTATCGATCCAAACCGAGGTGTATCCGCCGGAAGAAATTCCCAATGATGCAGTATCCTCGAAAGGATTAATGCTGTTTACAAAATTTCCATTTGGGGCGTATCCAGCTTGCTGGTATGGCCCGTTGATGCTTGATCTTATGTTGTTCACGTCTTCAATCAGCAACTCTCCCATTTCATTTAAGTCGGAAGTTGGAGCTTGCCATCCTTGTGAGTTGAAGCCTTCTCTTTGGAAATCTTGGAAAGAGTAACCTACAATTACGTCCAATGATGAATTGTCAAAAGTCTTTTTATAATTAAGAGTCGCTTCTAAAAGTTTACTGGTAGCATTCAACGTATTGTATGCAGTTTGTCCATTACCGGTTACCCGGTTAAAGTTATTGGCGTTGCCCGAAATTGAAGAAATAGATTCAGCATCAGAATCATCGTAACCAACGCTTACCTTACCGGTCAATTCCGGAGTAAAATCGTACTCAGCTGAAAAGTTGACCAAAGCTCTGTCTGTATGCGTAACCGACTGGAAGTTGGCAAGATAGTTTGCTGGATTTAATTGATTTCCTTCCAAAAAGAACTCGGAATTTGCAGGCCAAGTTGGGTTTGCGGAGTAAGCGGCTCCAATCAAGTTACCACTTGCTCCGGAAGTACCACTAATTGGTGGTGCATCATCGTTTACACGCGAAATGGATGCTTGTAATGTAAGTCTTAATTTGTCATCAAGAAAACGGTGACTTGCATTGATTCTACCGGTAATACGTTCTTGTGCTGATTTTTCTATTACACCAAATTGCTTTCCGTAAGAGAACGTTCCTCTAATATTGCCACTTCCATAATTTCTGGAATATGAAAGGTTTTGGTTTTGGGAAGCAACGGATCTGGTAATATAATCTTGCCAATTGGTATTGTATCCAAAATCATTTGCATCAGCAATTGCTTGACTTCTTACTGAAGCGGTCTTTGATAAAAATTCATCCCTGTCAAAAAGGTCATAGCTGTTGGCTGGAGTGGAAATACTTAAATTGGAGCTAAATTCAAAAACACCGCCTTGTCCAGATTTACCACTTTTGGTGGTAATGATAACTACCCCGTTCGCTCCCCTGGATCCATAAATGGCCGTTGCAGAAGCATCTTTAAGTATGGACATACTTTCGATGTCGTTGGGGTTAATAAAGTTCAATGGGTTTCTTGTTGCATTACTACCGTTGATTACATCACCACCTGAAGGAGTAGTGGATTCACCCGATAATGGCACGCCATCCACAACAAAGAGTGGATTGTTGTTGGAACGAATGGAGTTGGAACCCCTAATTCTTAGGTTCATTCCGGCGCCGGGCTCACCACTGGCCTGTGTAATCTGTACACCGGCGGTTTTACCCTGGATCAACTGTTCCGGGGATGCAATAACACCACCGTTAAAATCCTCCGAGGTTACGGCGGCAACTGAACCGGTCGCATCTTTAACCGTTGTTTGGCCATAACCAATAATTACAACCTCGTCCAAAGCTTGCGCGTCTTCTTCCAAGGTTACATTAATGGTAGATTGTCCATTCACCGCAATTTCTGCAGTCTTGTAACCAATGTAGCTGAAAACCAAAGTGGCGGTATCCTCTACGTTGTTTAGGGTGAAGTTACCGTCAAAATCGGTCTGCGTACCATTGGTAGTACCTTTTACCAATACGCTCGCCCCTGGTAACGGCCCGTTCGCATCCGAAACGGTACCTGATACTGTCTGAGCCTTTGCCAAACCGAAGCATAAAAATGCCCCAAGCAGCAAAAAGCTTTTTAGTAGCGTAATCTTCATAGATAATTAATTTTAAGTTTAGTTAATTTAATTCAAGTGTTAAACATATATAAAAAAAAGGTTAATGTAAATTTAACTATATTGTAATTTATCACGAAAACGGTTTCGTGTTGATAACTTTAGGAAATGTTGAATTCACAGAAATGAATATAGTGGTTTGAGTATATCTTAATTTTGTGAGCTGTGGTTAAGAATGTAGTAAGATTTACACTAATATAGTAAATTATATGCTTTTGCCAATTTTGGCCGCTAAGCCTTAATAGGATTTTATAACATGTTCGATGTAAAAAAGGTGATTTTCTTACGTCGTACAGCATCTTAATTAAGTATTTTTAGGGTTACGGAAATTGCAATCTAAATACAAGTATAGTTGAAGTCAAAAATTACCTTAAAGGATATTGCAAGGGAGCTGGAGGTTTCCATATCTACAGTTTCCAAAGCACTCAAGAACAGCGAAGAGATCAGTAGGGACACCAAAGAGAAAGTACAGGCTTTTGCCAAACTTTATAACTACAAGCCCAACAATATAGCCATTAGCTTAAAGAATAAGCGCACCAAGAATATAGGCGTGGTGATTCCGGATATTGTACATCATTTTTTTACTACCGTTATCCGAGGTATCGAGAAATATGCCAATGCCAGAGGCTATAATGTAATTGTTTGTCTTTCCGAAGAATCTTTTGATAAAGAAGTCATCAATATGGAAATGTTGGCCAATGGAAGTATAGATGGTTTTATTATGTCACTATCTTCCGAAACACAATCTAAGGGCGATTACAATCACTTAAAAGAGGTTACTGACCAAGGCATACCTGTTGTTCTTTTTGATAGGATCACCAACGAAATCGACTGTGACAAGGTAATTATCGATGACGAACTCGGAGCCTATCGTGCAACTCAAAAATTCATTGACCAAGGAAAAAACAAGATTGCCCTGATCACCACCGACGATTACCTAAGTGTAAGCAAGGCAAGAACAAAGGGATACCTAAAAGCGCTTCAGGAAAGCAATTTGGGCGTTGATGAATCGCTGATCTTAAAACTTCCATCCATGGAGATGGACGAGCAGGCCATCAAAACCTTTTTGAACGAGGTGAACCCTGATGCCGTTCTGTGCGTAAACGAAATTTTTGCGGTCTACAGCATGCGATTGGTCCAAGAAAAAGGATTGAAAATTCCCGAGGATATCGCTTTTATCGGCTTTACCGACGGCGTGCTGTCCAAATATGCCAATCCAAGTCTATCCGTGGTGGCCCAACACGGGGAAAAGATGGGCGAGGTCTCTGCAGAAATGCTTATCGATAAAGTAGAGAGCGAAGCTGAGGAAGAAAGCTATACGACCAAAATATTGGAGCCCACCTTGGTGATCAGGGATTCCATAGAACATTAATTCTACAAAGAAATATTTCTGTTTAGAACATGAGAACAACAAAAGGCCTAATCTTGATCTTGGCCATTGCGGCATTAAAATCGTGCAAAGAAAAACCAAAGCCAGCTCCGCAACCTATGAAAAAGAAAGAAGTAGTTTACCAAGTATTTACCCGTCTTTTTGGAAACACCAACACTACCAATACACCATGGGGTACCATAGAGGAAAACGGTGTGGGCAAGTTTGCCGATTTCTCCGAAAAAGCCTTGACCGAAATAAAAGCTCTCGGCGTTACCCATATTTGGTATACCGGAGTGCCCCATCATGCAGTGATCAATGATTATACAGAATACGGCATTTCCAATGATGACCCCGATGTGGTAAAAGGTAGGGCCGGTTCCCCGTACGCAGTTAAGGATTATTACAATGTTGATCCGGATTTGGCCATCGACCCATCAAAAAGATTGGAGGAATTTAAGGCACTGGTGGATCGTACGCACAACGCAGGTATGAAGGTCATTATCGATATCGTACCCAATCACGTAGCAAGAAATTATGAAGGAAAGACCAATCCGGACGGAGTCGAGGATTTTGGAAGCTCCGATGATACATCAAAAGAATATGCGGTAAACAATAATTTTTATTATATCCCCGGAGAAGCTTTTAAAGTGCCTGATTGGCAGGAAGGATACCTGCCACTTGGTGGTGAAGAAAACAATTTGGCCGACTCCAAGTTTGAAGAAAACCCCGCTAAATGGACAGGTAACGGCTCCAGACTGGCACAACCACACTACAACGATTGGTACGAAACGGTAAAAATAAACTATGGGGTACGCCCGGACGGTGCAAAAGATTTTGATGAACTGCCAGAGTCGTTCCGAGAGAAAGATTATAAAGAACATTATGAGTTCTGGAAGGACAAAACACTCCCGGATTCTTGGGGCAAGTTCAAAGACATTGCCCAATATTGGTTGGATTTTGGAGTAGACGGGTTCAGGTTTGATATGGCCGAAATGGTACCCGTGGAGTTTTGGAGCTACCTTAACTCCAATATTAAGATGAAGAACCCCGATGCCTTTTTGTTGGCAGAAGTCTATAATCCAGCCCTTTACCGAGATTATATCCACAAAGGAAAAATGGATTATTTGTATGATAAGGTCGAGCTCTACGATAGTATAAAACATATAATGAAGGGGTATGGATGGACAGATCACATCCCCGTAGTGCAGAAAGGCATGGCGGATATTGAGCACCACATGCTACATTTTTTGGAAAACCACGATGAGCAGCGTATCGCAAGTCCCGCTTTTGCAGGAAATGCACAATTGGGGAAGCCGGCCATGGTAGTGTCGGCAACGATCAGTACCTCTCCTACAATGATCTATTTTGGACAAGAAGTAGGTGAGCCCGGGGCGGAAGATGCTGGGTTTGGTGACCCGACCCGGACTTCGATTTTTGATTATGTCGGGGTGCCACATCATCAAAGGTGGGTCAACAATAAAAAGTTCGATGGAGGGCAACTTACCAAAGAAGAAAGGGAACTTAGGGATTTTTACAAACGCCTGTTAAATTTTACCATATCCAGTGAGGCGTTGATGGGCGAGTACCAGGAAATTCATTTTTACAACAAAGATCATACGGAGGATTATGATCACAGAGTACTATCGTTCGTTAGATGGACATCCAATGAAAAACTAATAGTACTTTCCAATTTTGATGCCCTAAAAAACTATTCCTTAAATCTAAAAGTACCGGAAGATGTAATCACAAAATGGGAGCTAACAGGTGGTGATTACCCGTTGTCCGAGGTCTTATATGGAGAAGTTTCCCCAAAACTTTCCGTAATAAATGGGCAAGGACAAATCCAATTGGATTTGGCTCCACTACAATCTTATATTTTTAAATTAAAGTAATAGGGCCGATCAAGTTGGCCCTATTTTTTAATTTTAGGTTAAGTTGGGTTTCTGCAAGGGGTAAGAAGAGTGTTTTTTAATTACAAATTGTATTTTTAACCCTATAACCAAACCATCATGAAAAAAAACTTACTTATTGCACTTGGAGCCATTTGGCTTTTAACGAGTTGTGAAATGACAAAATCAAAACCATTGGTAATTGGACATCGAGGAGCCATGGGGCACGAGACCGAGAACACACTGGCATCGGTACAAAAAGCTTTGGATCTGGGAGTGGATATGATCGAGATTGATGTATTCAAGATCCAAAGTGGCGAGATTGTGGTCTTTCATGATAAAAAGGTAGACCGGCTTGCCAACGCCGGCGGAAACATTGAGGAATATAATATGTTTCAATTGCGACAACTTGTATTGGACGGTGGGCATAAGATTCCCATGCTCCAAGAGATGCTGAAGCTCATAGATAACAAGGTAGCACTAAATATAGAGCTAAAAGGTGCAGGAACTACGGATAAAGTTAATCAAGCCATCAACTTTTATGTAAAAGAAAAAGGATGGAATATCGACAACT
Source organism: Allomuricauda sp. XS_ASV26 (assembly GCF_041224615.1). NCBI lineage: Bacteria > Pseudomonadati > Bacteroidota > Flavobacteriia > Flavobacteriales > Flavobacteriaceae > Allomuricauda > Allomuricauda sp. XS_ASV26. The sequence goes on from NZ_JBGFGK010000033.1 coordinate 823,588, forward strand.
TTATTATTTCCAGCTTTAAATGGGACGAGCTCCAAGCCATGAGAGCGATCAATAAGGATGTTAAAATTGCCGTATTGACCTCCGAAGATCCGTTGCAAGCGTTGGAAGTGGCCAAAGAGTTGGATGCCGTGGCCATTAACCCAAATTATAAAACCCTTACACAAAACAATACTGCTAAAATCCAATCGGAAGGATTAAAAGTATATACCTGGACGGTTAACGAACCCGAAGACATTCAAAGAATGACAGAATTTGGGGTCGATGGTATTATCACCAATTATCCAGAACGTGTGAATTAATGTTCGACCTTATTATAGTAGGTGGTGGAGCGGCAGGTTTCTATGCGGCAATTCAAGTGGCAGAACGTGCTCCCGATCTGAAAATAGCCATTTTTGAAAGGGGCAAGACTGTTCTTTCCAAAGTAAAGATCTCAGGCGGTGGACGTTGTAATGTTACCCACGGGGAGTTTGTGCCCAAAGATTTGGCGGCCAACTATCCTCGGGGCGAGAAAGAGCTTTTGGGACCATTCCATGCCTATGCCCCAATGGACGTAATGGCTTTTTTTGAAGAACGGGGCGTACCATTGAAAGTGGAAGAGGACGGACGCGTTTTTCCAAAGAGCGATTCCTCCCAAAGTATTATTGATTGTTTGGTAGGAGAGGCGGACCGATTGGGTGTAACAGTCTTAAGAAACAGTTCCGTAAAAGATATAAATAAAGCAGAAGAGGGGTGGCAGGTGACCACGATGAACAAGCATTATCGATCAAAAAAACTATTGTTGGCCACTGGCAGTAATCCGAAAATATGGAAGCTTCTGGAAAAATTAGGACATCAGGTCGTCCCCCCCGTGCCTTCACTTTTTACCTTTAATATTTCCGATAATAGAATTAAAGGTATTCAAGGTTTGAGTACATACGCCTCGGTCGAGGTTTTGGCCAAAAAGGTATTCCATACGGATAAAAAATCGCTCAATCTTAAAAGTAAGCTAGATCAAAATACTTTTCTCTATGCAGAAGGCCCCGTTCTCATAACTCATTGGGGATTAAGTGGACCGGCAATTTTAAAATTGTCGGCTTGGGGAGCAAATATTCTTAACGATTACAATTATTCTTTTAGAATATTGGTGAATTGGTTGCCGGAATACACCACCGAATCCATGGAAGCCAGCCTAAGGGAAGTAAAGGAGGTGGAGGCAAAAAAAACCGTGATGCGGACCAATGTCACCGAACTGCCCAAACGATTATGGAAACGATTGGCGGAAGCTGCACAAATCGGGCCGGAGAAACGTTGGGGAGATATTTCGAAGATGGAGCTTCGGGCGTTGGCAGAACAATTGACGGCTTCAGCATTTAAGGTAGAGGGGAAAAGTACGTTTAAAGAAGAATTTGTGACCGCTGGGGGTGTGGATTTAAAAGAAATCAATTTTAAAACTTTTGAAAGCAAGTTGCATCCCGATCTTTACTTTGCAGGTGAGATTATAAACGTAGATGCCATTACGGGAGGATTTAATTTCCAAAATGCATGGACCGGTGCCTATATTGCAGCACAGGCCATAACTTCCTAGGGGCTCACTGTAAAAGTATAGCGGCCCAGGCGGCTAAAATTGCTCCTGCAATGGGACCGACCACAGGAATCCAACTATAACCCCAGTTATTCCCGCTTTTATTCTGCAATGGCAATAGCGCATGTACAATCCGTGGGCCTAGATCTCTGGCAGGATTAATGGCGTAACCCGTTGTTCCCCCTAAAGAAAGGCCTATGCCCCAAACAATTAAGGATACAGGTAGGGCCCCTAAAGAACCAAGGCCAATAATGGTATTATCCGTGGTCAGCATGGCATCGGTAAAAAAAAGTACCGAGAAAACGAGCACAAAAGTGCCCAAGAACTCTGAAAAAAGATTAATTGACGTATTGGGTATGGCAGGGGCAGTACAAAACACGGCTCTTTTGGTATCACCATCGCTAGTGGCACTAAAGTGATCTTTGTTCACTAGCCAAACACAAAATGCCGCCAACATGGCTCCAATAAATTGTGCTAAAATATATGCTGGAACTTGGTTCCACGGAAATTTTCCGGCCACGGCCAACCCAATACTGACAGCTGGATTGATGTGGGCACCGCTGTACGGCCCAGCCACTACTACTCCGGTGTAAACGGCAATCGCCCAACCTGTAGTGATCACAATCCAACCAGATCCATTTCCATAAGTTTTTTGAAGCGAAACGTTCGCAACTACACCGCACCCAAGGACCATTAACAAAAAAGTGCCTATAATTTCTGCTATAAAGGGAGTCATATCAATGTAATATTAGTGTTTATGGTTATGGAAGTTCCGTCCAAAATTCAAGTGCCTTTATCGCTCGGTACCATTCTTTTATGCCCTGTTCTATGGTTTCCCGTTCGTTGGTCGGTTCAAAGTGTACATCGGTTTGCCAGATTTCCTGGATCTCTTGGTGGTTTTCCCAATAACCAACGGCAAGACCTGCCAAATATGCCGCTCCCATTACTGTGGTTTCAACAATTTTTGGTCGAACGGTGATGGTATTCAGAACATCGGCCTGAAATTGCATCAGCATATCGTTGACGGTTGCACCGCCATCAACACGTAACTCTTTAATGGAAATTCCCGAATCTGCTTCCATGGCCTTAAGAATATCCATGGTCTGGTACGCAATGGACTTTAAGGCTGCCCGGGCAATATGGGCATCGGTGGTGCCCCGGGTAATACCGAATAGGGTTCCTTGGGCTTTCTGGTTCCAGTGGGGAGCGCCCAAACCTGCAAAGGCTGGAACAAATACAACTCCTTCGGTACTGTTGACCGAGCTGGCTAGTTTTTCTACCTCTTCGGAGGATTTAATGATATTTAGGCTGTCGCGTAACCATTGTACCACCGCACCGGCTATAAAAACACTGCCCTCTAGGGCATAAGTGGTTTCACCATTAATTTTCCAGGCTACCGTGGTAAGTAGATTGTTCTCGGATACAATGGGTTTGTCACCAATGTTCATCAACATAAAGCAACCTGTGCCGTAAGTATTTTTTACCATGCCCTGTTTTGTACACATTTGACCGAACAATGCGGCTTGTTGGTCACCAGCAATGCCGGCTATCGGTATTTTGGTGGCAAAAATATTGGGACTGGTATTTCCATAAACCTCGCTGGATTGTTTTATGTTGGGCAGCATACTTTTGGGAATGCCCATCAGTTCGAGTAATTCATTGTCCCAGTCCATGGTATTTATATTAAAAAGCATGGTGCGGGAGGCATTGGTCACATCGGTAATGTGCAGGGCTCCGTCCGACATTTTCCAAATAAGCCAAGTGTCAATGGTACCCATGATCAAATTGCCATTGTCCGCTTTTTGTCGTGCGCCTTCTACATTGTCCAAGATCCATTTCACCTTGGTTCCGGAAAAATAGGAATCGATTACCAATCCGGTTTTTTTTCGGATGATATCGGATTTGCCCTCTTTTTTTAGTTCATCGCAATAATCGGCAGTCCTTTTATCTTGCCAAACAATGGCATTGTACACCGGCTCACCGGTGTTTTTGTCCCATACGACCACGGTTTCCCGTTGGTTGGTGATTCCTATGGCGGCCAATTGGGTGGATTTAAGTCCTTTTTTGCTCACGGCCTCGGCAGCTACTCCTGCTTGAGTGGACCAGATTTCACTGGGGTCGTGTTCCACCCATCCTGGTCTGGGAAATATTTGAGTGAATTCTTTTTGGGCCATGGACACAATTGTGCCTTTTTTATCGAACACTACGGCACGTGAGCTTGTGGTCCCTTGATCCAAAGCAAGGATGTATTGGTTCATTTTGTTAATTTAATGCGCTTGAATTTACTAAAATTTATTCGGGTGCAGAATCAATCACTATGGGGAATACATACATTGGCTTACTTCGGGGGATAAACGTAAGTGGCCAAAAAAAGATTAAAATGGCCGAATTGAGGCGAGTTTTAGAGGAAATCGGTCTTCAAAAGGTGAAAACATATATTCAAAGTGGGAATATTGTTTTTGAGGGTGGCAACATAGAACAAAACGATTTGCAGCGATATATTTTTGATGCTATTTATCAAAATTTTGGTTTTGAGGTGCCGGTATTACTGTTCAATAAGGAAGAAATAGAGCATGTTTTGAACAAAAGTCCATTTATGGATGCCGATGGAGAGAACAGACTCTATTATGTTTGGCTAAGAACTTCGCCTGAACATGATTTGGTAGAACAATTTAATCAACATCAATTTAAGCATGAAGATTATTTTGTTACCGATAAATGTGTGTATTTACTCTGTAAAAATGGATATGGCAGGGCAAAACTCAACAATAACTACATTGAGAACAAACTAAAAGTGGAGGCTACGACCCGAAACCGAAAAACGATGCTGAAACTATTGGAAATGATAGATTCCTAAGCGTTGAGTTCCCAGATTTTGTAGTTGAGGGCAGAGGCAAAAGCGACCCAGATTACGTAGGGTACCATTAAAATTGCGGCAGGTTTGCTTATCACCTTGAACCATTTAATGGTAAGTAGGATCATGGTCAACAGGGCCAAAATTACAATTAGTCCGCCAAGAGGATTTTTAAGTCCAAAGAAAACTATGCTCCAAAGTGCGTTTAACAACAACTGAAAAACAAAGTGGTACAAGGCCGTTTTTACCCAAATGTGATGATAGCCTTTGGACCACACTATTCCAGCTGCAGTGCCCATCATAACATATAAAGCGGTCCAGACCGGGGCAAAAAGCTCGTTGGGCGGCGTAAAAGAGGGCTTGTTCAGTGTAAGGTACCAGTCGTTCACGGAACTTTGGGTGGCAATACTGGACAAAAAACCTATGACAAGGCAGACCAAAACACTAATGGCGATGTAAATAATTCTTTTTTTCATGGCTGGCTCAACTTCGACTAAATTAAGAATTTATTTGTATCCTAATTACTGTAAATTTGGCGCTCCTTATATTTGTTGAAATATCCATTGCCAATGACGGAAAAACAATTTTTGCCCGGTACGTATTTGGAATTGCCCGAAAATGGCAAGGTGACCTGGAAAGCACCCAGTAATATTGCCTTGGTAAAATATTGGGGCAAAAAACCGGTACAGATTCCCGCCAATCCGTCCATAAGTTTTACTTTGGATACCTGTGCCACCACCACATCGGTATCGTATGGAAAGAAGAACAATGGGGGCATATCCTTTGATCTATTGTTCGAGGGCAAGGCAAAAGAAGATTTTAAACCCAAAATCCATACTTTTTTTGAGCGTATTCGGGAGTATGTTCCGTTTTTGGATAAGTACCACTTTACCATTGATACCACCAATTCCTTTCCCCATAGTAGCGGAATTGCATCTTCGGCAAGTGGAATGGCCGCTTTGTCCATGTGTTTAATGGATATGGAGAAAACACTGAACCCCGCTATGTCGGATGAGCTGTTCCATGCCAAGGCATCTTATTTGGCCCGATTGGGATCGGGCAGCGCATGCCGGAGCATAAAAGGCAGTATGGTGCAATGGGGCGCCCACAAGAACATTCCCAACAGTTCCAATTTGTACGGAATCGAGTATCCGTTCGAAATTCATCCGGTTTTTAATGGTTTTTGTGATACAATTTTATTGGTCCACAAAGGACAAAAACAGGTGAGCAGCACCGTCGGCCATCAATTAATGCACGGTCACCCGTATGCCACGAATCGTTTTGAACAGGCCTTTGCCAATTTGGATACGTTAAAACCAATTTTGGCAAGTGGGGATTTGGAAGGATTCATCAAGCTAGTGGAAAGTGAGGCTTTGACCCTGCATGCCATGATGATGACCAGTATGCCCTACTTTATTTTAATGAAACCGGACACTTTGGAAATCATCAACAAAGTTTGGGAGTTCAGGCTTGATACCAAAATACCGCTATGTTTTACGCTTGATGCTGGGGCCAATGTTCATTTGCTCTACCCGTCATCAGAAAAGGAAAAGGTACAAAAGTTTATCAAAGATAACTTGGCGGACCATTGCGAGAACGGACAGTACATTAACGATGTGGTGGGGTCGGGGGCCATCAAAATAAACAGCTAAAAATGAACAGCTAAGCTGTTTTTTTACGTTATTTGCCAAAGTTTTTTACCAATTGGGAATGCTATTTTTATCGATAGAATTTATTTGTTCATCAAATTTTATCAAAAATTAAACAAAATTGTTTGTATCTTAGTACTGTAATATGAAAGGTCCATTGTTTTATTCAAAGATATTGTTGTTTGGAGAGTACGGTATTATCAAAGACTCCAAAGGATTGTCCATACCTTATAATTTCTTTAAGGGAGCATTAAAGTGGGACAAGAACAATTCGGAAATGGCCCAAGAATCCAACAAAAGTCTAAAAGCTTACGCGGCGTACCTAAAAGCGCTGGAAATTAAGGAAGAAGGCTTGGTCTCTTTTGATATCGAAGCTTTGGAAAGGGATGTGGCCGAGGGTATGTATTTTGATAGTTCGATTCCGCAAGGTTATGGAATTGGGAGCAGTGGCGCTTTGGTGGCTGCCATTTACGACCGTTACGCTACGGACAAGATTACGGTTTTGGAAAACCTGACGCGCGAAAAGTTACTACAGTTGAAAACGATTTTCGGAAAAATGGAATCTTTTTTCCATGGTAAATCTTCCGGATTGGATCCATTGAACAGTTATTTAAGTCTGCCTATTTTAATCAATTCCAAGGATAATATCGAATCTACCAGTATACCCTCCCAAAATACCGAGGGCAAAGGAGCTGTTTTTTTGTTGGATAGCGGCATTACTGGCGAAACCGCCCCGATGGTGCAGATATTCATGGAAAATATGAAGCAGGAAGGATTCCGCAATATGATCAAGGATCAGTTTATTAAACATACCGATGCTTGTGTGGAGGATTTCCTGAATGGCAACATAAAATCCTTATTTGGTAATCTAAAGCAGCTATCCAACGTGGTTTTTGACAACTTTAAGCCGATGATTCCTTCCAAGTTCCATCAGCTTTGGCAAAAAGGAATCGAGACCAACGATTATTACCTAAAACTGTGCGGATCGGGAGGAGGAGGTTATATATTGGGCTTTACCCAAGACCTCGATAAGGCAAGAAAAGCTTTAAAGGGACATACTTTGGAAGTGGTTTACAACTTCTAAATGCCAATACATGCTCAATAGAAAAAACAAACTCTTGCTTTTTAAGCTGTTGAGTCTGTTCTCTGTGGTTAGAGGGTACAATATTCTTGTGATCACCCTAGCACAGTATTTGGCTTCCATTTATATTTTGGCACCCGATATTCCTCTTGGTGAAGTGGTTTTGGACGCAAATCTATTTATGATCGTTACGGCCTCTGCACTCACAATAGCCAGTGGGTATATCATCAATAATTTCTACGATGCCGAGAAGGATTTGATCAACAAGCCCACGAAGAGTATGTTGGATCGTTTGGTAAGCCAACGTTTTAAGCTCACCACCTATTTCATACTTAATTTTTTGACCGTTTTTGCAGCAAGCTATATTTCGTTCAGAGCAGTGCTGTTTTTCTCTTCCTATATTTTTGGTATTTGGATCTACTCGCACAAGCTTAAACGCATTCCGTTTATAGGTAATTTGGTATCGTCCACATTGGCAATTGCGCCATTTTTTGTGGTTTTTGTGTATTATCGAAATTTCCAGGCGGTAATTTTTGTGCACGCTATTTTTTTGTTCCTGTTGATCTTGGCGCGTGAAATGATCAAGGATTTGGAAAATATGGCCGGCGATATGGCGCAGAATTATAGGACCATACCTATTTTGTATGGTCCCAAAACGTCCAAAACGATGATTTCCCTTTTCATTGTGCTCACCTTGATTCCTGCGCTCTTACTTATTAAAACCTTCGATGTTGGATATATGTACCTCTACTTTGCGGCATGTATTGTGCTCTTGGTGCTGTTCTTGGTATTATTGTGGAGGGCAGATGCCAAAAAACACTATGTATGGCTGCACAACATTATAAAGTTTATTATCGTGGCAGGAGTTTTTAGTATTCTTCTGATCGATGTGGACGTGGTGCTGAACCGAATATTGTAATTCTTTGTGCTTTAGATTTTTTGGAGTGTAAAAAGAGTACATTTGCAAAAAAATACGACTGATGGCGAAATCAGACAATAGAGGGAGAAGACCTTCTAAAAACTACAAGGGCGGGGACCCTAAAAAACCATTTGGCAAGGGTAATGCACCAAGGCCAAAACAGGGGACTCCCAAGAAAAAATCCAACCCGGACGAAATACGGCTGAACCGCTATATTGCCAATGCCGGTATTTGTTCCCGAAGGGAAGCCGACACCTATATAGCTGCGGGCAATGTGACGGTGAACGGGAAACCGGTAACCGAAATGGGATTCAAGGTAAAACGTTCGGATGATGTACGTTTTGATGGTAAACGTCTCAATTTGGAAAAGAAAGAGTATGTTCTGTTGAACAAACCCAAGAACTTTATTACCACAACGAGTGATGAAAAGGGGCGCCGAACGGTTATGGAGCTGGTTTCCAGCGCGTCGAACAATCGTTTGTTGCCCGTAGGTCGATTGGATAGAAACACAACTGGATTGTTGCTATTTACCAACGATGGTGATCTTACCAAAAAACTCACCCACCCTAAGCACAATGTGCGTAAAATTTACCATGTGCATTTGGATAACAATCTATCCTTGGCAGATTTCCATAAAATTGGCGAAGGGTTGGAATTGGAAGACGGACCTATTACCGTGGATAGCATTAGTTATATACAAGGTGCGCCAAAGCGGGAAATAGGAGTGGAGATCCATAGCGGGCGTAACCGGATCGTTCGCCGAATTTTTGAACATTTGGGCTACACAGTAACCAAACTGGACCGTGTAATTTTCGCTGGATTGACCAAAAAGGATTTGCCCCGTGGCCATTGGCGGTACTTAACCGAGCAAGAGGTAATCAATTTGAAGAATATTAGGTAATATTTTTAAGGGATTATTGAGGAGGTAGGACTATATAAATAGAGGTTAGCTATTGTTTGTGCTACAGCCGTTGCAACTTTTTGATCCTGACCAATGGTCCAGGACACAATGCTTTATGACAATTTAGGCAACTTACTACCATTGTATTGTAAAGACTGTCCATTTGTTTTGCTTTTGCAGACTCCAAATTTTTTATGCTTTGTAAATACAGGTCGGCAAACACTTTATACTGCCCTGAAGCTGTTTTTTCAGGTTCGGTCGCATGGGCAGTTAGCATTTTCTCATGGTCTATGTTTAATTTTACAGGTTTTCCATTGGCTATTTGCTGTTTGATCGATTCCGCTTCATCGAACATTTCTCGCATTAAAATTGCCAGTTCGCTATCGCCATTCGGATTTACCGATTGTTGAATTTTGTTCTTGCTAGTGGTTTGTTCCTTGTTTTTTTCTGTACAGGAGGTTGCAGTAATTAAAATAACAAGTGAATAAGTAAGTATGTTCTTCATTAATAATAGGCTACAATGATAATTATTGGCCGAATTTACTTTTTTGTGGCCACTCTCTCATAAAGGGACAAGTGAATTTTGTTAATCGCTTTTCTAACATAGGCAAAATATCTTAGACTTTATTAAACTGATGTACCATTTGAGAAGCGTTTTGCAAGTTTAACAATCAACTGATCAGAGTTTGTAACTACTTACGATTGTAGGGTTTTCTACAATGATAAATCTTCTCTGAGGTATCAAATCCGTATTTAAATTGCTCTTCCTTTGAGAATGTATTTACAAAGTCATCCTCCTTTACCTCAAAGCCTACGTTTGCCAACCTGTCCTTATAGTCCTTACCATACCATCTTACATGGTCTCGCCTACCAAACGCCTTCAACCGCCCTTTTTCCGTGGTTATGGAAAAATCTTCGTAGGTTGCTTCCCTGTTGTAATCAATAGGTACCTGAAATATGCCAAAACCGCCAGGCCTCATAACTCTGAACAGCTCCGACATGGCAAGTTGATCGTTGGGAATATGCTCCAATACATGGTTGCATAGAATAAAATCAAAAGAATTGTCATCAAAAGGGATTTTGGTGATATCGACTTCCATAATTTTGGTTTTTCCTTTGTAGTTATAAACGTGCGGAAATAGGTCGCATGGGAAATATTCAATCTCCAGAATATCTGAAAATAGATTGTAGAATACTTTTTCTGGGGCAAAGTGCAACAATCGCATGGGTTCGTTGATCAGTTCGTTATCTTGAATATATTTCCAAACTAACCTGTGCCTTTCCAATGAACCACAATTGTGGCATTGTGCATTTTTTCTTTTTGTATTGCCAAAGATTCCAAATTCCCGATAGTTGGAATTACAGATAGTACAATGGACTACATCCCCTTTAAATAATTTTTCCTTTCTCCATTTTCGGTACTCCCTATGCTTTTCTTTTAAAGAGAATTTGGTAAATCCCATCATATATTTTATCCTTCCATTTGGTTATAAAAAGATAAAAGTGGGGAAAGTACTCTGATTTTTCTCTTGTGAATTGACCAATGCCCGTTATGAGTTGACGAATGATGAAAACGGGGGGATACTTAAAAAAAGCAATCAAAAATACCGTGGTTGACTAATGGAGTTCGGTATTGGAATATTTTTTTTGGTAATAATGCTATTACTGGCCCGTTACCCATCCGATGGATAGATTTTATAAACTGGAAAAACTACAAGCTTGGTCCGGGTTGCAGTATTATCTATTGAACCAATATGTAAACTTAAGTGTCAACGACCATAGATTTCCTTCGAGCGGTGATAACTGTTCGTTGTTGTTAAATACCAAAAAGAGGTCGGAGGCTGGGGCATATCGCCATTGTAAACGGGAGTTGATGCCAAAGTTATTGCTCTGTTCGTTGTATTGGAAAAGCGTGTTCCAAAACAATTTGTTGGTAAAAGTAATGTCCGTCTCGGTGCCAACGAGCCAAAAATCCGTAGTGTGCCAAGGGTCTGGTAAATCTAGGTTGTTGTAGCTCAGGTTGGCGCGCAAGCTCACATAAGGCTGAAAACGATACCCTACGTCTGCATTGAAATTGGTTCGATATCCACTGGAAAAATAACGACCCAGCCTTGTGGTCAAATTATAGGTAAATAAACTTTTGGGTTTGGAATTGTACGTGATGTAAACTCCGTTCCAATGGTGTTGCGTGCCAGCGGCCAGTTGTTCTTTGCCTGTATTTGTTGGGTCAAAAGGGGCCAAAAGCCTAACATATTCGTTAAACACATCAAAACTAAAAGAACTACGATCCATAAAATCCACCCCATACCCAACAATGGAAACATAGTCAGTGGACGTCATGTTAGGATCAAAATAATAAAAACCGGTGAATTTTGGGCCATGGCTTACCACCGTTTCACTAGCCGGCAAGAATTGATACCCCAAAGAACCTTCTGTTTTTATGTAATTGTTTCGTGGAACAAAACCCACTTCGGAAGTAAAGTTTTCGGAAATATATTCCTGTTGCACTCGCCAGTTCCAATTACGGCTACTATATTCCAAATGGGCTCCCTGTGCAAAACCATCGTAGGAAGAATCGGGACCAAAGGATTTTAACATGAATATCTTTCCATTGTACTTATTATCGGCCGAGGCCAAATTATACTCCAATCCCAGATTACGGTTGAACTTGGTGTATCTAGTTTTTAGACTATCGGCCAAATTGGTATAGTCCAAAGATTCCTTGTTTACGAACATCAATCCAATATTCGAGCGTGAGAACACTTTTTGCTGTAATGAAAGCACGGCAAAGTTTTGACCAGGAAGCCCTGTTTCGTCCACATTGTCGGTTTGCATGTCCATAAGTCCCAACCTTAGGTTTCGGTTTAGATTACCGCTAACCCTTGCTCCGGCAATTATGGGTACGCCCAGACCAATTCTACGAGAAAAGAAAGGGCGTATTTCGCTATAACCGAAATTGGCAAACAGGTCTGCATTTTCAAGGAAAAATTGACGCCTTTCCGGGAAAAAGAGTTCAAAACGGGTCAAATTGGCCACTTGTCTATCTGCTTCGACCTGTGAAAAGTCGGGGTTTATGGTCAAATCTAAATTTAAAGATGAGGTGATTCCCAATTTTACATCGCCACCCACTTTAAATTCATTTTCATAGGAAATGCCATCTATACTGGAATTGCCTACTGTTCCCAAAACATAGGGGATCAATGAATAATTTAGGCCTTGTTTAGGCGGGGGATTGTCCCATACCATGGTACCGCTGTATGCCAATGATGATGTCGGGAACTGACGGGGAATGGGCACCCAACTGGATTTTTCATTGGTGCTCAGGTCCAATCTCGAAAAATTCACGCCCCATTCCTTTACACCTTTTTCATACCGGATGGATTTAAACGGGATAGCCATTTCCACAACCCATTTATCTTCGTAACTCTGGACTTCCGAAACCCATTTACTGTCCCAATTCAAGTCTATGCTCCCACCGTTGGACATGGTGCCGTCCCATTGAGCACCATAGGCATTGGCGCCAAAGCTAAATCCGGTGGTTTGGTTGTTAAAGGGATCTATAAACCACAAAAAGTTATCGTTGCCGTTAAAGGAGAAATCTCTACGTAGCGATTCCACCACGTAGGTATTTCCTGGAGTTTTGTGAAAGGTAGCCAAGAGGTATAGCTGCTTGTCGTCATAGGCCATTCGTATTTCCGATGGTTGTGTGGCTTTGCGATCGTCCATGGGCAAAACCATAAAAAAATCTTTCGCCGGTTCAGTTTTTTGCCAAGTGGCTTCGTTGCCTATACCATCAATGGTAAAGGCTTCATCAGTTTTGAACAGGTGTATTTTGTAATCTGCATTTTTCTTTTGGGCGTTGGAAAATACGCAAAAGAACATGGCAAAGGCCATGAGGACTGGGGGTAAAAAGGCTCGGTTGATCATTGTTTGTTTAGTGCCATAAAAGTAATAATTTACTTCGATAGCTGCTAATGAATCATTTTTGCCTACAGACAATTGTCAAAACACTATTTTTTTGGGAAAAGAAGGTGCTCTTTAATTTTCCAAACTGTCGAATTCCACGAATTCGTACTGAGGCGAAGCCTCCAATAATTGTCTTAGAATTGCAGCATGCCCGTTACCAAAAACAACCAAAATACGTTCCTCGGGGCTCTTGGTTATGTTAATGAGCTTTGAAAAAATACGAGCGTTCCTATTGTACCACCACATGGACAGGTGGTCTGCACCCTGACCATTGCCCGTGGCCATGGATCCCGTTAAATAAAGGCCAAAATTAAAATTGTGGGCTTCGCGAGTATTCATTGATTTGATGAAATCCAAAAGATGCAGGTCCTTCATTTTTTTGTCACGGTATTCAAAATAAGGTTCTGCATAAGCCCAATATGGGTCTTCGATATTCCAATCTACTTTGTTGAACAATTTGTTCGCATAAATCGAATCTTGTTTGTATAAATCGTTGCTAAATGCTGTGGCATCTATTCCATAAATGGAATCCAATTCTAGGTCTGCTGCGATACGCATGCCCAATTGGTAGCGTTCGTCCCTATCATCTTTGTGCATGCCGTTTTTGTACTCCTTGTACTTTTGCATGGTGTTCCAATAAGGTCTGGCCTCGATGGCAATTTTGGTGGGATTAAATTTTTTGATGTATGCTACGAGGTCTTCCAATTCTGACTTTTTGGGTTCCTGTAAAACATCTATTTTATCATCTTCGGCAGTTTTGACCTCGTCCAATCCAGGAAAATCAAAATGAAATGTACCCACGACCAAAACTTTGGTTTTTTGGGAGGGGTAAAATTCTGATGGTGATTTTAATTGATCTTGTCCAAAAGTTAGGGTGGAAACTAAAATATAAAGTGCTGAAATTGCTCGCATAGAGTATTGGTTTTCTTTAATGATGATGTAACACTGGAATTGTTACAGTTTTAAGAAAACTGGGCCAACATACTTTAATCTAGCTATAAAGACCTAAACCGAAATCGTTATCTGCTTAATAAAGATGGTCTTTGATATTGTTTTTTCAATTTTTTTTAGTGAAGGTCAATATCTGTAGCCCATCCGGAAACGATTGCTTTTCCGTAAGATCCCAATTGACACTTGACTTGGAGGTGCCAAAGATTTTAGTACCTCCTCCTAGAACAATAGGATTTAGTTTAATTTTTAGTTCATCAATTAATCCATTGTCCAATAACCAGCCAGCAAATTGTCCGCCACCACAAAGATAAATGTCGGATTTTGCATTTTGTCGAATTTCGTTTACACGTTCAACACTCAGTTTTTCTACGGTTACCATATCGGATGTATTTTCAATAGTTAAGGTGTTGGAAAAGATATGGTGTTTCATATTCGGGTAAGCGGGCTGACCGGGTTCAAGACCATATTGGTAACCAAATTCGTAGGTTTTACGCCCCATAATGACCGTTTTGAAATTAGCTAGATCGGATTTGTATTTCTCAACTCCTTCTCCATGCATCATAAACTTGCTGATATCATCATTCTCACCCGCAATGTATCCATCTATGGATGAGGCAACATAATAGACTATTTTTCTCATAATAAAATTTTTTATAGCCCGCCATCGGAATCTCTTTAATAGTTAAATGGAAAGGCCTTCAGTTCACGAGAGAAAAGTAGTAAAATTAAATTATCAAATAATAGCTAATTGATAAATGGGCTGTTTGAATTGATGGGTGGGTAGACTAATCCAGTAAATGAAAATTACTCAATTAAAGTGGATACATTTTTCAAGTATGCTTTGGCTTTTTTGATCATTATCTTAGCTGGCTCTCCTTTAACCACTATAGATGATTCATCTCTAAAATATTTGCTGCGCTCATCACGAAGTGCAGAAAACCAGTTGAACGAACCATCAATAATTATGTCATTGTCAATTATAATTGTTTTGCTATGGATGCCATTTACCAATTTCAATTTCGCACCACTTTGCATAATTATCTCACGGCCTTTCTGGGCTACAGGTTTTAGCTGATTATTTTGTAAATCAAGTGTTGAGTCCGTAATTATGGTAACCTTTATCCCTTTATTGACGGTAGTGTTCAGTTGCTCCTTTACAGAATCAATTTTAATTGAGTTCAATTGTCTTTTGTCATTGTTATCAAAGCACTTGATTGTATCACATTCTATCGCATTTGAAGAAATGAACGGGGAAACAATGATCAATTCGGATTTTGCAATCTCAAACGCTCGGTTAAGTGTGCCAACATGTGTTTTTAAGTCAGCGACGCGAATTACATCGTGATTTGTTTCTGTAGTATCAAAAACAATCTTGTTGGATAATTCACAATTTTCATCTTCTTGTAGCCATTGTTTTAAACGGCCCAGCGGATTGTTCTTTGTTGCATCAATGGCGTTTAGATTGCCAAAAGCAAGAAAACTTGATTTTGCTCTCGAAACGGCTACATTGAGCATATTTAGATTGTCGGCAAAGAATGTACTGTCGCCTGGTGTAAGTACAGTTGAAAAAATAACAATATCAATTTCAGCACCTTGCAAAGCGTGAACCGTACCAGATATCAACTTTAGATATGCTTTTTTATCAATTTTTAGCAGCTCATCCTTAATAAGAGAAGCTTGGGATTTATAGGGAGTAACTATGGCCAGTATTTCTGCAATAGGTGTATTGCCAAAAGAATTTTCAAGATTAGCTCTCTTGCTGTCAATCCATTTGGCAATGGTGATGGCATCTTGCTTGTTCTGTCTGCTGTTTACAACCTTCTCACTTGTACTCTCAATGTGCATAAATCCTTTTAAAGGAAGGTCTATGTCCACCTTTCTTTTATTCCCTTTGGTCAGAATCAGTTTGTTGTGATATACATTTTTGTTTGAATAGGAAATAATCTTGTCCGGACATCTCCTATGTTCTTTTAAAAGTGTACCTCCGTCGTCGCCATCTTTCACAAAACAGGAGCGTTGTGCCAATTTCATTAAGCTACCGGAGGAACAGAGTAATCCTGAATCTTTATAGCTATTGATTGCATCATCGGAAGTATCCTTGGCAAGAATATTGTTCATTTTAAGATTGACAATATCGAGTTTTTCCTCTACGGACCAAACAGGTTCTATCTGAAATACATCACCTACAACAATTGCTTTTTTTGCCAAGGAAAATGAAGGTATTGAAATATCTGGAGCAACTTGCCCAGCCTCATCAACAATGATCAGGTCGAACAAATCGTAATAGGCTTGTTCACCTTGGGTATTATCGTAAAAGGTGCTAAACCTTGGAATTGAGTGGAATGTGGAAATATAAATGGGTGTTACCCCCGCAAACCGCTGTAGTTTTTCTTTATAGCCAATCTTGCCCCGCTCTTTATCTTGGCTGTTCTTTTCAGACTTAGCCTCAAGGTTCAGCAAATATTCAGCTTCTCTAAAATGTATGGCATACCAAAAAGCTTCATAACGGAATGAAATATCCATTCTAACCTGCATGTCCTCCAGAGGTTGCAGGTCTTGATATTCTTTGCCGGTCATGGAGTAAAGCTTTGTTAATTGGTTACCATACTTGTTATTCCAATTATTGATACAGGATTGATAAATGGAAGTAAACTCCTCAATTTTATTTTTGGAGTCAATCGCATGGGTCAACTCCATGTTCAGCCGTTTGGCCGTGTTGGTCTTTGAAATAATTTTCTCATTGAGCAAATGAATCAAAGCACTGAAACTGCTGTAATCAGGAACTTCGCTCAAGTCAATATGTAACAGTGTTCTTTGAAATAGTGAAGCCCTTCGCTGCCTAAATTTCGGTAGAAAGAACAATGTTTTTTGGATAAACGGTTGTTGTTTTTCTGCTCGTGCCAGATTCTTTTCTGCATCCGAAATTTGTTGAATTTCAGCATTGCAGTGCTCAACCTTGATTTGAATAGCTGAAATAAGTTCTTTTAAATTATCAAGATTGGAACAGCCGCTTTTTTCCAAAAGCAGACCTATGTTTTCATAGTTTTCGGCAACTTTAAGATGCTCATTGATTTGATTTACTTTTGATTGTACTGTGCTGAATAATTGATGTTTGCACTCTTCAATCCCCTTACTTTTTTTAATATATGTTTCAAACTTTTTTAGGAAGAACTCTTTTTTATCGTCAATAGGGTGGCTTTCAAAGTCATTTATAAAACCGTTCCCAAATTCAGAAGTACAGGTCTGATACTTTTTGTTTTCATTGGTAGAGAGGTATAGCCCTAAAGAGGACAATCCGGGTAACCAACGTTGGGTCAGCATATTTTTTGAGTCAAGTACAAAACTGTCAAGTATGTTCGTGATGGCCTGATTGTTTGCGGAACATGCGACCAGCAATTCTGGTTTTTGCCGATTTACAACAGTGGAGACCACACTATTTGCAACAACGGATTGCAAAAAAGTAGTTTTACCCGTTCCTGGTGGGCCATTTACGGCCAAAATATTAGAATCCGTAAGAAGATTAAAACAGGCAATACTTTCTCTTTGCGATACGGATAGAGGGAACTCACCACTCATTTGCCCAATGTGATTTTTGTTCCGTATGATCGCGGATTTATCGGGAATCGATATGCAGTCTACTTTCCCGGCATCAATTAGGTGATTGAGCAAATTGTTTTTAGGAGGTACCTTTTCGAGCCTTTTATATAGTTTAAGGATATTTCCTGTTAGCCCGCGTAATTCACCTTTTTGTATGAATATATGTTTTTCATGTTTTGTGTTGAATTCTTCAAAGCTTTTTTCGGTTACAATGGAAAAAAAAGATTCACACTTTTTCCAGTACGACTCCCATGAATCATCTTTGAACTCAACTTTCTGTAAGGCAACATCAACCTCTTTTATGGATGCGATACTACAGGAACCTTTGTAGGTAGGGGAAAGGTATTCCCTAACAAAAAAAGGTTTGGATACACCCCTATTGGATTTTTGTGGCTCAAGTGTCCCATCTTTGTACATTATTGCTGGGATCCAAAAAGGATAGGCTATTTCTTCCTCCAGCTCCTTTGATCGCGCATGTTCAAATTCCGGTTGGATTGAACAAGGGCAAATATCTACGTTTATATATGGCGTATCTCTGTTAGCCCCAGAAATTTTCCACAAGAACTTTGCGTGTTTTTGAGGTACTTGCTGTATAAAGTAGGAATCTACGGGGATTGGGTGTGTAGAGACATCAATTCTTTTTCTGTCAACATCTAACAGAGTTTTTTTCCAATAACCCAACCAAGCTTTTATATCTGAAACCTCTACCAAAATCCTAATTTTTAATGAATCAACTCAAGAAAATGTTGAATGTTAATAGTCTATGTGTTGGGGATTGCCAATTGCGAACTTTTAAGAACTATTTCATCCAAATATGAAATTAGTCAATATAGACCAAAAAACACGCCATCATTTGATGAAAGGCCATATTGAATTGATGGATTTAGGATGAAGCGGAAGGAAGCCATTTAGGTGTTGCACTTATCGGCTTCGTGTAAGGTTGGTTGTGTGGTTTAGTATTTACCTTAACAGGTACGTACCGAACTTAATATCTGCCAGGGTTTGCAAATAGGCTTGTTTCAAGCAATTGATTCATATGTTGTAGAGCATGGTACTTTTTAATAATCAGTATATTCATTAGGATTTTCTAATTGAAATTTTGGGCTATTTTCCAGAAAAATGTCAAAATAGGCAGTGTGTGTTGCTCCTAAAAGGATAAAGACTCTGTCATTTTCGGTCATTTCTATATCATTAAAATTGCTGAACATTTTTAGATTCCGTTGGTAGAATTTAGTGATTTCATCAACTCCTTCCTGATTTCCTGTGGTATGTTGTGTCGCCAGAAAATTGTATAGGTCAAATGTTTCCATTTTATATTCTCTCGTGTTAATCGTCCTAAATTGTTCTTTAAATTTTAAAGCATTAACTCTCTTATAGTTATTCATGACTTGTGAAATGTAAAGACTGTCGGCGACTTTTTTATTAGCAATCTCCACTAAACTTGGGTAATTAAAACCTGTTTGGCTGTCTATCCCGTAAATTCGATTTGTACCACTCAACCGCGCCACTTCAAGTCCTATCGAATTTAATTCGTCCGAATAATTTAGTCTTTTAGTCTGGTCTTTAACATATTCTGAATAGGTCGAAGCTATATAGTCATTGTTCTTAGGTTCTAGTTCAAGACAAATAATGGTCGGTTTAAATTCAACGATTTTTTTAACGAGTTTTTTTAAATCAGCTTTTTCATTTGGGTCATTCAAGTCAATTTGAGAAGAATTTGCGTCTGATGTTTGGCTTAAATGAGCAGTTCCAAAATTAAGGACTCTAATTTTTCCGTTTATTTCGGTTTCAGAGTTTTGTTTGTTTTTACTGTTTTCTTTCTCATTTTTGATTTTGGTATTGCAACCAACTAAGATTAAAGTTGCCAATCCAATTAGTAGTTTGTTCATTGGTTTAATTTAGTTCTTCTTGTTTAAGCACAGCAATAAAGATATGATTCGTTTTAATGAATTATATCGACAAATATGAAGTTAGTGGTTTTCCGATTGGATTTCTAGTAGAAATTGATCTTTACCCTGTTCCAAATGACGGATTTACATAATATGTCGAAACTAGAGCTTTTGTGTTAAAAAAGCTTCTCCATTTTTTCTTGTATCTCCACTAAACACAAATTGCCCAAACTACCCTCATGGGTGTGTTCAATGTCTCGTTTAGGTTTAAAATTACCGTTTTCTATGGCTGTGCCCATAGTTTTATAGGCATCACGGAAAGGTATTCCACTTTTAACCAGTTCGTTCAAAGTATCCACACTAAAGAGATAATCGTATTTGGGGTCGTCCAAAATAGATGGGTTCACCTTGATTTCTTTAAGACTAAAGGTCATCATTTCCAAACAGGCATGCATGTCCTGTAATGCCGGGACAACTACTTCTTTAACCAATTGAAGGTCCCTATGATAACCACTGGGCAGATTGTTCGTGATCAGTATCAACTGGTTGGGCACAGCTTGAATTTTATTACATTTGGCCCTGATCAATTCAAAAACATCTGGGTTTTTCTTGTGGGGCATAATGCTACTTCCCGTGGTCAGCTCGTTCGGAAAGGAGATAAAATCGAAATTCTGGCTCATGTACAGGCAAATGTCCATCGCCATTTTGGAAAGGGTGGCAGCAACACTCGAAATTCCGAATGCAGTGGCTTTTTCCACTTTGCCACGACCCATTTGTGCAGCTACCACATTGTATTTTAGAGTGTCGAAGCCCATTTCGGCCGTGGTGAAGCTTCTGTCAATCGGGAACGAGCTACCGTAACCAGCGGCACTTCCCAATGGATTTTGGTCCGCTGCCTTGTGGGCTGCTTGCACAAAGTATAAATCATCTATTAAACTCTCGGCATAGGCAGAAAACCAAAGTCCGAACGAAGAGGGCATCGCAATTTGTAAATGGGTATATCCGGGCAGCAATACATTTTTATGTTTGTCGGCGAGTTTTAGCAATAGATCAAAAAGTGACTTTACCTGGTTTTTAATCTCGGCCAGTTCATCTTTAAGATATAATTGCATAGCCACTAAAACCTGATCGTTTCTGGAACGTGCCGAATGGATTTTTTTGCCGGTGTCGCCCAATTTTTCGGTAAGTACAAACTCTATTTTTGAGTGCATATCCTCAAAATCCTTCTCGATTGTGAACTTTCCTTTTTCAATATCCTTTGCGATGGAGTTCAATGCTGTTACAAGGTCTTTGGTCTCGTTTTGAGATATAAGACCTACCTTTCCCAGCATTTTAGCATGTGCTTTTGAAGCGATAACATCATACTTTGCCAATACCAGATCTAGTTCACGATCATCTCCTACGGTAAAATGGTCTATTTTTTTATCGGTACTGAATCCTTTGTCCCAGAGTTTCATACTATTCAATTATCAGTTGTCAATTATCAATAAACAATGGCTCACTTTAATTACTGGTTTGTCATTGTTTATTGCAAAAATCCTGTTAGTGTTTTGATGTAAATATCTATACCTTCTTTTATTTCGTCCACAAATATAAATTCGTCGGCAGAGTGCGATCTTGTACTGTCGCCCGGACCCAGCTTTACCGATTGGCACGTTAAAGCGGCCTGATCGGACAACGTAGGTGAACCATAGGTTTTTCTTCCAAGAGCCAGACCACTTTTTACCAAATCATGTTCAGGGTCAATACGAGAAGAGTTTAATCGAAGCGATCTAGGGGTCATTTTACAAGGAGCTTCCTTTTGTAATATATCGGCAATTTCTTGATTGGTGTAACGATCGTTCACGCGCACATCTATCACCAAATCCACATGGCCGGGCACTACATTGTGCTGGTTTCCGGCACTTACTTGGGTCACTGTGAGCTTGACCTTTCCAAGGGCATCGGAAACCTTGTCGAACGAGTAGTTTTTTAGCCATTGCAATACTTCTATGGTATTGTAAATTGCATTATTGTCGTTGGGGTGCGCGGCATGCGAAGGAGTGCCTTCGACTACCGCATCGAATACCACTAGTCCTTTTTCGGCAATGGCCAAGTCCATCAAAGTGGGTTCGCCCACAATGGCAACATCGATTTTAGGGAGAATGGGAAGGAGTGCGCGAATACTCTTTTCACCGGCATCCTCTTCCTCTCCGGTTGCAGCCATAATAATATTATGGCTCAGATTCTCATCTTCATAAAAATGGACGAATGTGG
Organism: Allomuricauda sp. XS_ASV26; assembly: GCF_041224615.1. Lineage (NCBI taxonomy): Bacteria > Pseudomonadati > Bacteroidota > Flavobacteriia > Flavobacteriales > Flavobacteriaceae > Allomuricauda > Allomuricauda sp. XS_ASV26. The sequence continues at coordinate 845,212 of NZ_JBGFGK010000033.1, forward strand.
CCAAAAGGGAGACTAGACACCCACCTGCATCGTTACTGCCCAGTCCGTACAATTTGCCATCTTCAATATGGGCATTAAAGGGGTCTTTGGTGTATGCACTGTTGGGTTTAACGGTATCGTGGTGGGAGTTGAGCAACAAAGTGGGCTTGCTTTCATCAAAATATTTATTGAAGGCGTATATATTGTTGTGCTGTCTTTGGGTTTTTACCCCAAAACCTTGCAGAAATTCTGCAATGGCATCAGCGGTTTTATCCTCTTCTCCGGAAAACGAAGGGGTCCCGATCAGTTTTTTGAGGAGATCAATGGCTTTTTCGGTCAATAAAGTTTGTGTTGGTCTCATAGGGTCAAAGTGGTATAGTCGGTATTGTTGGCTTCGAGCATTTCGGTGTTTCCGATGCAAACCTTACCTACTTGATTTCGAAGTGCGTAAAAGCAATTATGCATTTTGGGAAGCATTCCATCGGCAATAATGCCATAGGCCAGAAGCTCATCGTAATCTTTGGAATTGATATGATGGATTACGGAGTTGTCGTCTTCTATATCTTGCAGTACTCCCTTTTTTTCAAAACAGTAATATAATGTGGTCTCGAATTGCTCGGACATGGCTATGGCCAATTCGGCAGCTATGGTGTCCGCATTGGTATTCAGCATTTGCCCTTTACCGTCGTGCGTAAGGGCACAAAAAATAGGTGTAAAACCAGCTTGAAGCAATTTAAAAATGCCATATGTGTTCACAAGGTCCACATCGCCCACAAAACCGAAATCCACATTTTTTTTAGGTCTTTTGTGAGCTCTAATGGCATCGGCATCGGCTCCGCTCATTCCAATGGCATCGGTACCCAAGGCCTGTAATTTTGCCACGATTTTTTTGCTGAACAATCCTCCGTACACCATTAGGGCAATTTCGAGAGCTTCCGCGTTCGTAATTCGTCTACCGTTCACCATTTTGGATTCTACTCCCAATTGATTGGCCAATTCGGTCGCTTTTTTGCCTCCGCCATGGACCAAAATTTTGTTTCCATCTAATTTGGAGAACAGATCTAGTACACGTTTGCACCCTTCGACATCTTCAATAAGATTGCCTCCTATTTTTACAATGGATAATTTTTGTTTCATCTGTTTTGTGTTATTTATAATGTGTCAGATGTTGTTCACATTTTAAGGTTTGGTTGTAAAGGCAATTATACTCCTTTTCATATATTTTCCAGTAATTTTTTTAATACAATTTGAGCGGAAAACACTCTATTTTTAGCTTGCTGGACCACCAAAGATTGTTTCCCGTCCAATACGGCATCTTCCACGATCATATTTCTCCTTACTGGCAGGCAGTGCATAAATTTGGCATGCCCCAATTTCTTTTCTGTAATGGTCCAATCGGTGTCCTTGCTCAGTACTTTTCCATAATCGGAGTAGCTGCTCCAGTTTTTCACATATACAAAATCGGCTCCTTCCAATGCCTTGTTTTGGTCGTATTCAATTTGGCAACCTTGGGTCATCCTTGGATTTAATTCATATCCCTTCGGATGGGTGATCACAAAATCGGCGTCCTGCATCCGCATCATTTCTACAAAAGAGTTCGCAACCGCATGCGGCAAGGCTTTGGGGTGTGGCGCCCACGAAAGCACTACTTTGGGTCTTTTCTTGATTTCATTTTCCTTTAAGGTGATGGCGTCTGCCAAAGCTTGAAGTGGGTGCCCCACCGAACTTTCCATATTAACTACAGGAATTGTGGCATAATTGGCAAAACCGGTGATTACTTCTTCGGATTCGTCCTTTTCTTTGTCCACCAATCCTGCGAATGCCCTAATGGCCACAATATCGGCATATTCGGATACCACTTGGGCGGCCTCTTTAATATGCTCCGATGTTCCTTGATCCATAATGGTGCCGTCACCATATTCCAACGCCCAGCCTTCGTTGCCAAAGTTCATGATCATTACATCCAAACCTAATTGCATGGCCGCTTTTTGTGTACTTAAACGGGTTCTAAGGCTATTGTTGAAAAATAGCAGGCAAATGGTTTTTCGTTTGCCCAGACCCTCAAACTGATAGGGGTCTTTTTTTAGGGCGATAGCTTCATCTACCCAATCGGGTAGTGATTCTATATCGCTAACGGTTAAATAATGCTTCATTATACTACTTTTTTTAGCCCATCAAAGAACAGGTCTATATCTTTTTTTGTGATGTTCAATGCGGGTAAAAATCGTAACAGCTTCTTGTTTTTGGCACTTCCAGTGAACATGTGCTGTTCCACGATCATTCTTTTTCGCAGCGGAGCAACTTCAAAATCAAACTCCAGTCCGATCATAAGTCCTCTCCCTTTTATATTTTTGATTTCTGTTATTTCCGATGCCTTTTCCCGAAAATACGCCCCTAGTTCGGCTGCGTTTGTAATCAAGTTTTCTTTTTCCAACACTTCCAGAACGGCCAAACTTGCGGCACAGGCCAGGTGGTTTCCACCAAAGGTGGTGCCCAAAAGCCCGTAAGAAGGCTTAAATGAGTTGTGAATCAATATGCCGCCCACGGGAAAACCGTTCCCCATTCCCTTGGCTATGGAAATAATGTCGGGTTGCACACTTCGACTCCGCTCAGTGTCCAAATGGTGTTGAAAGGCAAAGAACTTTCCACTTCGGCCGTAGCCCGATTGTACCTCGTCCGCAATCAGGACCACCTGGTGTTCCTTGCACTTTTTTGCAATGAATTGGAAGAATTCCGTAGTTGGTTCATCGAGTCCCCCCACACCCTGAATTGCTTCAATGATTACTGCACAATATTCATTGGATTGAATTGTTTTTTCAAAAGCATCAAAATCGTTCAGTGCCAAGAAAGTCACCTCTTGTTGTTTATTGATCGGGGCGTTGATATTTGGATTGTCCGTAGCGGCCACTGCTGCAGAGGTTCTTCCGTGAAAACTGTTGGTAAAGGCGATTACTTTGGATTTTCCAGTGTGAAACGAAGCCATTTTTAGCGCGTTTTCGTTGGCTTCTGCCCCAGAGTTGCACATAAAAAGATCATAGTCCTCGCAACCGGATAAACGGCCCAACTTTTCTGCAAGCTCCTTTTGTAATGGATTTTGAACAGAATTACTGTAAAACGCAATGTTGTCCAATTGCTCTTTTATCCGTTTTACATAGTGTGGATGTGTATGTCCAATGGAAATTACGGCATGACCTCCATAAAAATCCAGATATTTTTCCCCATTATCGTCCCAGACTTCAATGCCTTTGGCCTTGGTTGGAGTAACATCGTATAACGGATATACGTCAAATAATTTCATTTTTATCCTTTTCTTATTTCACTGATTTTCTCAAAAGATGTAACAATTCCCCTGATCAAGGAAGAACTTAATCCTTGATGCTCCATTTCGTTCAGACCTTCGATGGTACATCCTTTGGGTGTGGTTACTTTATCTATCTCTTCTTCCGGATGACTGCCCGACTCTATTAAAAGGTTGGCCGCCCCATTACAGGTATGCATGGCCAATTCTTGGGCTTCTTTTGCATCAAATCCCAATTGTATGGCACCTTGGGTGGTGGCACGGATCAGTCGCATCCAAAAGGCAACCCCACTTGCGCATATAACAGTTGCCGCCTGCATTTGCCCTTCTGGAATTTCCAGGGTATGTCCCATTCGGTTAAAAATGGCCCTTGCCAGATCCACCCTTTTTTTGCCCAATTCGTTGCTGCAGATACACGTCATGGATTTGCCTACCGAAATTGCTGTATTCGGCATACTACGGATGATGAATTTATCCGAACCGATGATCTCTTCAATTTTGGAAATACTGAATCCTGTAATGGTACTGATCACCACATGTTTTTCGGATAGAAGATCTTTGGTTTCCTCTAAAATGGATGTGAATTGCCCGGGTTGTACCGCAAAAACCAAGATGTCGGAATTTTTTACGGCTTCCTTGTTGTTGGCTGTGACCGTTACATTGCCGTATTTTTCGAACTCCTGAATGGAATCGGTGTTCCTTTTGGTCAGGTACATGGTCGTGGCGCCATTGCTGTGCAAAATCCCCTTTGCGATGGCCAGCCCTAAGTTACCCGCCCCTATAATAGCTATTTTCATAATTTTCTTTCTTTATCATTTCCGTGTAGGCGGAAATCTAGTTTTACATAATCCCTTCGACTACGCTCAGCCTTCTTGTTTTAAAATACTCCTGCTTTTAACAATAGACCTTCGGATTCTGGAAATCCGAACATCAAGTTCATGTTCTGTACCGCTTGTCCGGATGCTCCTTTCAATAAATTATCGATAGCGGACGTAACCAATAAAAGCCCATCGTGCTGGTGCAAATGAATATGGCACTGATTGGTGTTTACTACTTGTTTCAGGTGTAGTTCCCCATCCGAAAGATGGGTAAAAACAGCGTCTTTATAAAAATCGTGGTAAAGGTTTTTTGCTTCTTCCAAACTGCCGTTATAGTTGGTGTATGCAGTGGCTAGGATTCCTCGCGTAAAATTGCCCCGATTGGGCAAGAACATTAATTTACCTACAGATTTCCCGTAAGAATTGAGGCTTTCCCCAATTTCTCCCAAATGTTGGTGCGTAAACGGTTTGTACCAGGATACGTTATTGTTCCTCCAGCTAAAATGTGATGTTGGGGATAGTCCAACTCCAGCTCCGGTGCTTCCTGTAACTGCGTTGATATGTACATCTGCACCGAGCAAACCTGCTTTTGCCAATGGTAACAATGCCAATTGGATAGCTGTTGCAAAGCAACCTGGATTGGCGATGGCCTCCGCAGCTTTTATGGCAGACTTGTTCAATTCGGGAAGACCATAAACAAATCTTTGGCCATTAAAGTTAGAATCGGCCTGTAACCGGAAATCGTTGCTGAGGTCAATAATTTTTGAAGCAGAGGAAAATTTGTTTTCGTTCAAAAATGTGGTGGAATTTCCATGCCCCAAACAGAGGAAGACTACATCTATATTTGAATTTATTTTTCCAGAAAAATTCAATTCTGTTTGTCCCAACAAATCTTGATGGGCGGAGGTTATTGGTTTTCCTGCTCGGGTAGTGCTGTACACAAAATCGATTTCGGTCCGTGGATGATTGAGCAAGAGCCTTATTAGCTCACCTCCTGTATATCCTGAGCCACCTATAATTCCAGCTTTTATCATGATTCTTGGTTTACGTGGTTGGCAATTTTTCCAGAGTTAGATAGGATCTTAATGAATCCTTTGGCCTCGTCGGCGGTCCATCCTTTGTTCATTTCACCATAACTTCCAAAGGAAGCATTCATTAAATCGTGTTTGGATGTGATTCCGTTCAACTCGAATCGGTAGGGGTGCAAGGTCACAAAAACATCACCGGAAACGTGTTTTTGGGTGTCCGTTAAAAATGCTTCGATGTTCCGCATCACCTCGTCAAGATAATTGCCCTCGTGCAGCAACATTCCGTAAAAATTGCCCATTTGCTCTTTTTGGTATTGCTGCCATTTGCTCAGGGTGTGTTTTTCCAGCAAATGGTGGGCTTTTATAATGATCAAGGGTGCTGCCGCTTCGAAACCGACCCTCCCTTTGATACCGATTATGGTATCGCCAACGTGAATATCCCTGCCAATGGCATATTTTGATGCTATTGCGGATAGCTTCTCGATATTGGCCACGGGGGTGTCCGCTTCACCGTCCAAGGCCACCAATTCACCTTTTTTGAAGGTCAGTTTCAATTCTTTGGGCAGTTCTTTTTCCAATGGGCTTGGATAGGCACTTTCCGGCAAGGACAGATGGGAGGTCAAAGTTTCATCACCTCCTACCGATGTTCCCCATAGTCCTTTGTTCACCGAATACTTGGCCTTTTCCCAAGAATAATCTATGCCGTTCTGTTGCAGATATTCGATTTCTTCCTCTCTGGCGAGTTTTTTGTCCCTTATCGGGGTAATAATTTTGATTTCCGGGGCCAAGATTTGAAAAATCATATCAAACCTTACTTGGTCGTTACCGGCCCCTGTGCTTCCGTGTGCGATGTATTTAGCACCGATTTTTTTGGCATGGTTCACAATCTCGATAGCCTGAACGATTCGTTCCGCACTTACGGAAAGGGGATAGGTGTTGTTTCGTAGAACATTGCCGAAGATTAGATATTTGACCACTTTGTTATAAAAAGTGCCTATGGCATCGATGGAAGTGTAAGATGTGGCACCCAAAGCAAGTGCTTTTTCTTCAATGTCCTCGATTTCAGCTTTGCTGAATCCTCCAGTGTTTACGCTTACTGCATGTACTTCGAAGCCTTCTTCTTTGGAAAGGTATTTGGCACAGTAGGAGGTGTCCAACCCACCGCTATAAGCTATAACTAATTTTTCCATTTTGATTCTTTATGTGTTGTTTTCCAGTCGAGTACGGTCGAATGGAAATGCATCCGATCATGTTCGAACAGATTTCTATTTCTATTTATTTTTCTTTTTGAGAAAAAGTGATTCTTTAATGCTTTTCAATCTCTGAAATGCTTTTTTGTTCACTTTTTCCGGTTGTTGATTTTTTGCTTTTGGGTCGTGAAGCATCCCGGTGCAAAGGCACATTTTTCTATCGGTTCGGGTAAGGATATCAAAATTCTTGCAGGTTTGACAGCCTTTCCAGAATTCCGGGTCGTCAGTTAGTTCCGAAAATGTAACTGGTTTATAACCAAGTTCGTAGTTCATTTTCATTACGGCCAGTCCAGTGGTTATGCCAAAAATTTTGGCGTCGGGAAACTTTTTTCGGGAAAGGTCGAAAACGGCTTTTTTAATTTTTTTGGCCAGACCTTGGTTTCTGTAATCCGGATGGACTATTAAACCAGAGTTGGCCACAAAGTCCTTGTTCCCCCAGACTTCGATATAACAGAATCCAGCGAACTTATCTCCATCCAACGCAATAATTGCATTACCGTTTTGGAGACGTTTTATTATGTATTCTGGAGTTCGCATGGCAATACCTGTACCTCTGACCTTTGCGGAATCGGTTATGGTATCACTAATGATCTGCGCGTATTTATAATGTGATTCGTTAGCAACAATAATTTCCATTGCAAGCGATTAATCTGTAAAAAAGTGAAAAAAATGTATTTGGAGTTTTGCGGAAATGGACTCACCTATTTCCAATAGATATGTTGCACCCTTACGGGCGACGACGGCGGGGGGTAAATGGACTGATGGGAGCTGTGATGCTCAAAGTAGATAATATGTACTGTTGTCCTTTCATTCTGAGGCTAATGTACAAATTAATTCGAATTGTACTAAAGTTGTGATTACTTTTTGAGGAAATATAACTTTTTTGGCCTGCTTCCTATTAATTCATAAATAAAATAGCCGATTACCACGATGTATTCAATGGCCAATAACCATAGGTTCTCTTTAAAATCGGGATGTGAATAGGCGTAATAACTTAAAATTATGGTGCAGGACCATATCAGTGGGAACTTGTAATCCGTAAAAATTGCAAAACCCAAAAGGAATATCACGTACCAAGGATGAACGGTGCTGGATAGGAAATAATATAGGGCCAAGGCAATGACCATTGTGCTGAGGACATGGTCTAAACTTTGGTTTTTTCGAAGAAAGGCAAGAAGCAGGACTATTATTAACACACCTATTTTTAGATAAGAACCATAAGTGTCGATGAGTTCCCATGGTTTGGCCTCAAAATAGGTTACTGCTATCTTTTTAACCACATTGTAAACACTGGCGTTGAACTCGAAATTGGAAAACCAAAGTCCGACGGTCTCTGTATAATTATCAACAAATACAGATGAGTAGAAGGGAAGAAGGAGCATAATACAGCCAGCTATGACCAGAATGTAAAAAATAGCACTCTTTTTGAGCCCTAGGTATTTTACCAATATGGGCAGGAAGATCAAGGGGACCAATTTTACCATTATGGAAATGGCATAAACAGGACTGGCCCACAGCCATTTGTTTTTTGATAAGAGGTAAATGGCCCAAATAAAAAAGAAGAGCATGACCCCTTCAAAATGGAGATTTCCTGTGAGCTCAATTATCACCAATGGATTTAAAAAGTACCAAAATGCCAAGTGGTTGGCCCTATTGAGGTTTTGAAGAAGTTTTCGTCCAAAAAATAGCATTCCTAAGTCCGCAAGGATTATAATCAACCGTAAAACTGTCATGGATCCCACTACACTTCCGCCTCCCAATACAGCTGATAGTGCAAAAAGGATTTGGTTGATCGGTGGATAATTACTGTAATGTCGAGCATTGAGGCCCGTCATGCCGGCATAAAGTTTGTTCATACCGGTAAACACAATCTCGCCCTGTTCCATAATTTGGTCAGGGGTGTACAAATAGGGGTTGATACCGTTTTTTATGAGTTCACCGTCCCAAATAAAACGATAAAAATCTTGCGATAGATTAGGTTCGGCGAATAGAAAAACCAATCGAAATAAGATTCCTATGCCCAATAGAAACTTAAAGTTCCACTTTTCGAATTGGAGTATTTTGGAGGTAAGATAGAAAAGTGCCCCAAAAAGCATTAAGAGCTTTGTAAAATCGGTTCTGACGAGATTATATGCAAAGCTCCAATAAAACAATGTGCAAGCGACGGCAAAAAGAATGGGATATCTATGCAGTCGCCAGTAAGATTGCATGGTTTTGGTTTATGCTTTGGACGTTATGGATTTAAAGAAAACAAATCCAAAACCTAGAAACAACATTAGGTGGAATGGGAACAATCCATAATCGTTCAAAGGAATGGCACTGTACATTCCAAATAGGAAATAGATCATTAAAGCGAATTCCAAGATCATGTTCGGCGATAGCTTGTTGGTCAAATATTTATTGCCTTTCCAGCTATCGGAAAGGTTATTGATATTGAACTTAGGGGTTCTTACAAATTCACTACGCTTGCCTAAATGCCCTTCCAAAACGGCCACGGTATTGTGCAAAGAAAAGCCCAGCGCCACCGAGAAGAAGGTGAAAAAGAGTTTTATATAATCCACAAAATTGTCGAAACTGCTCCCTTGTATACTTTTATAGGTAAACCAATAGCAAACAAACAGGATTATGGTGCTGAGGATAAAAAAGCTGGTAACCTCGAACACCCATCCCAAATGGCCGTATGTGTTTTTTATGTAGAGCATGGGAATGCTCAATAAAGCCACAATGAAAACGCAAAGGAACATTGAGCTGTTCAATAAGTGCATTACACCATGAAACTTGGTTTTAAACGGTATATTTTTGGAGGTAACAACGCTCCAAACCGTTTTTCTAAAGTTTTCTGCACCTCCTTTGTTCCAACGAAATTGTTGGGAACGGGCGGCACTGATTACCACAGGAAGTTCTGCAGGGGTTTCTACGTCTTCCAAATATTTGAATTTCCAGTTTTTTAATTGGGCACGGTAGCTCAAATCCAAGTCTTCGGTAAGGGTGTCGCCTTCCCAGTTACCTGCATCCAGAATACATTGTTTTCTCCAAATACCAGCGGTACCATTAAAATTGATAAAATGTCCTTTGGAGTTTCTGCCAACTTGTTCCAGGGTAAAATGGGCATCCAAGGCAAAGGCCTGGATGCGGGTTAGGGTAGAATAATCCCTGTTGATGTGTCCCCAACGGGTCTGAACCACACCGATTTCTTGATCTTTAAAATAAGGTACGGTCTTTTTTAACCAGTCTGTTTCGGGTAGAAAATCCGCATCGAAAATGGCTATAAAATCGCCCTTGGCGATTTCCAGGCCTTCTTTAAGGGCGCCGGCTTTAAAACCTTTTCTGTTTTCCCTGCGGATATGTTGAATATCCAGTCCGGTTTCTTGGAGTTCTTGAACCCTGCGAGCGGTTTCTATCACGGAATCGTCGGTGGAGTCGTCCAGTACTTGGATTTCCAACTTGCTTTTGGGATATTCTATTTTGGCAATATTGTCCAGTAAACGCTCCATTACGTATTCCTCATTGTAGATGGGGAGTTGAATGGTAACGAATGGTATTTCTTTTGGATCTAACAGATTAAACTTGGGAGCTTCCTCGTTTCGTCTTTTGTAGCCAAGGTAGTTTATCAGAAGATTCAATTGGGCAAGGCTGTAGAAAAAAATCAAAATCAAGGCGATACTATAAATAGCAATTATGATGTAAGCAATAGCAAGTCCCATTATTTTAAACTGTATTTAAAGATCCAACCCAATATTTTTATGCCCGCAAATATAGTACCTTTTATGGTACCTGAAACTTTTGAGATGCCAATTCTTCGTTTGTAACGCACTGGTACTTCGATATATGACATTTTTTTTCTCAGAATTTTCAATTGCATTTCCACAGTCCACCCATAAGTTGTGTCCTGCATGTTCAATTCTTTGAGCTTTTCGTATTTAATTGCCCTAAATGGTCCTAAATCCGTAAATTTTGATTTAAAAAACAAACGCATTAAAAATGTGGCCAGATTGTTTCCAAACACCTGTTGAGGAGTCATGGAACCTGTTTCACGGAGCGACTTTTTTCTTGCTCCGACCACAAAATCAATATCATTTTCCAAAATAGGGGCCACTATCTTATCCAATTCTTCTGGATAATCCGAATAGTCTCCGTCGATAAATACGATAATGTCGGGTGTTTTGGATTGTTCGGAGATATATTTTAGCCCTTTTAAGCAGGCAAAGCCATAGCCCTTGCGGTTTTCCATGACCACGGTTGCCCCCGCTTTTTTTGCATTTGCCACGGTATCGTCTCCGGAACCATTGTCCACAACGATTATTTCCGAGACATGATCGGGGATTTCCGAAACCACCAGACCAATGGAATCTCCTTCGTTGATTGCAGGAATAATGACTTTTATGTCTGCCATTGGTTCAGCTTAATTGTAGTTTGTGTTTAGGTGGCAAAACTAAAATTTTCCTAGGAATGCTTATTTTATTTTTCAAAAAGAGAAAACAACTACTTCTTGTTCACTAGGGACATTAAATCTACATCGTTGCCCAATAAAACCTGATTGCTGTCAATTCTTCCTTCCAAAGGCCCATTCTCCAATTTTAGGACGCCTCTTGGGCAAACGGCGGAACAAATGCCACATCCCACACAGCTGGAGCGAACTATGTTCTCTCCTTTTTGCGCATAGGCTCTTACATCGATCCCCATTTCGCAGTAGGTTGAACAGTTACCACAAGAAATACATTGCCCTCCATTGGTTGTTATTCTAAATCGAGAAAAAAGTCGTTGCTGAAAGCCCAGTATGGCCGCCATGGGGCAACCAAACCTACACCAGACCCTGCTCCCAAAAATGGGATAGAAGCCTGTGCCGATAACTCCAGAAAAAACACTGCCTATTAAAAAGGAATAAGATTTACGAAGTGTGCCGGACTTGAATAGGAATACTTCTCCTTCACCACTAAAAAAGTGAAACCCGATCAAAGCTATTATAATTACAAAGTAACCAATGGCTCCGTAAAGGGCATCTTTTTGAAGCTGTTCTCGTTTAAAGATCATGACCCAGCCAAATACCAAGGTCAGCAAACCACCTACACTTAAAAGGAATGTGCTTTTGGTCAACCAATACTTACTGGTGTCGGTTCCCAAATAGGAATAGATTACCGCAGTGGTCATTAAAGTTACAAAAACCACTACGCTGTGCACTACCCAGCGTTCCACTTTCCAAGCAAATGTGGATTTATCACTCAATTGCCTAAACGAATCGCCGGCAGTTTCCGCAAGACCGCCACAACCACAGACCCAGGAGCAGTACCATCTTTTACCATATTTATAGGTAAGGATAGGGGTAATCACAAAAATGGAAAGGATACCAAATATCAATAAAGCAAAACCAATTTCACCTGAACTTAAAAAGGCTTTGATACGGTAACTTTCAAAGTTGTAATAGTTGAGCGGCCAAACGTTCTTTAGGTCATAATAAGGAAGGCTTCCGCCGTTCAAGATTTTGTGACCGTTCAAACGGGCCATTAATTCTGGGATGATGAAGGCAAAAGCGGTTTGAAAGAACATTACACTAATGGTACGCAGCTTTTCGTAACGGTTGTGACGGTATTTCCAGAGAAATTTTATGCCAAAAGCCAATATGGCCACCGTATATAATGTGCCGTAAACAAACCATTGACTAGCCGGATTTCCGCTCAAAAGCCTGCTCAAAGGGTCAAAAAGTGCAATTATGCCTTTATTTGCACCATCGCTGACAAGGCCAAGGTATTCGGGGTAAAAATATAATACGATATAAAATCCGGTAAGTGCAATTCCGGCCACCCAACCCCATAATCCGCGACTGGATATGGATTTGAACCAGACCCCATCGTTTTTTATACCAGGAAGTTTGTTGCTGTAGGCATCCCAAGAGAACCAAATAATACCGATCGCAATAGCTGATAGCGATATGGAAAGCCATAACCCCTTGTTCGGGAAGTTGATGTTGAACATGGCAAGTAAAAAAATGCCAAGGCCGGAAAGGCCCAACAATGTTGCCAGTTTTTGAATTGTACTTAGGCTTTTTGGGGGTTCCCCGGTCAAGGCCATGCTTTTGTCAAAAGTGCTCATAATATTCGGTTAGGCGATCTGGAAGATGCGTTTTAGGTTTTTCTTTTTCAGTCTGATGGATTTTTGAAAGTCGCTATTGTACTGGGATACAACTTCGTTTTCAAAACGTTTGTAGAACTCTGGATCAAAATTAGCGTCAACCAGGTGCTCCATTACAAAATCGATATCTCTTTTTTCGTTCAGCCAACGGTCGAAAATCTCGTGGCGCATGCGAATGCCAAAGGTGTTGATGCCCAAAAAGGCATTGGAATCTTTATCGAACGAAATCGTTAAGCAAATTTTTTCTTTGGGGTGCCGCCAATGAAAATGGGTTTCGGAATCTTTTTTTCTTCTTTCCGAAAAAACCCAACCATAGGTTTGGTACTCAATGTCCAAAAACTTGGCCGAATTGAACCAATGTCCCGGTTTGTACTCGGTGGGATTCCCGCAAATCGTTTGGGCAAGGGTCTCTCCCATCATCCGGCCGGTGTACCAAACAGCCTCAATAGGGCGACGGTTTCCAATGGCCTCATGCTGTTCGGCACAATCGCCAATGGCATAAACATCTTTAGTATTGGTTTCCAATAAACGGTTCACTTTTACCCCCCGTCCCAACTCAATACCTGAATCTTTCAGAAAATCAATATTAGGTGTGACCCCGGCGGTCAAACCAACAAGAGTGCAATCTATTATCTCGCCGGTCTCCTCGATCACCACGGACTTTACTTTTCCGTTTTCATCTGGAATTATTTCTTTTAAGGAAGTGCCCAATCGTAGGTCTATGTGGTGTTCCCGAATGTGTTCATTGATCATTTCCGATTCGCCACTTGGCAGTACCCCGTTCCAAAAACTGGTTTCGCGTACCAAAAAGGTAACAGGGATGTTTCGGGTACGCAGCATTTCTGCCAATTCAATACCGATCAATCCACCACCTACGATCACGGCACGTTTACACACTTTGTTGTTCGGGGCGTTTTCTTCCAATAACTCCAAGTCTTGTTTGGAGTAGAGCCCTTGTACCCCATCCAAATCCTGACCTGGCCAGCCAAATTTATTGGGCTTGGAGCCGGTTGCTATAATTAGTTTATCGTATTTGAGGTCGGCAGCGCCTTTAATTTTTAGAAGTTTGTTCTGGGTGTCCACCTTATCCACAAAGCCTTCCATCAAATCAATTCCGTTCTTTTTCCAAAAATGGTTTTCATAAGGTTGGGTATGTTCAAACTTCATATGCCCCATGTACACGTACATTAGGGCAGTGCGTGAAAAAAAGTATTTGGATTCGGCGGAAACAATGGTAATTTTTTTATCGGACAACTTTCGAATATGTCGGGCAGCCGTAACACCGGCAATACCATTTCCAATAATAACAATGTGTTCCATAGGTTTAGTTTGATTGTTTAATACGTCGAGTTTATAGGGCGAACTTAACAAGCGAAAGTAATTTAATAAGATTTTGGGAGTCTCACGATGTTTTAAAATTAGTAATTTAGTAGGTCTACAATCATTATGAAGAAGATCATTTTTATTTGTGCCACGGTGTTGGTGTCTTGCAGCAGCGCCAAATTCCATAAGGTCAACGGTGTTAGTTTTGTGTCTTCTGGTGAGGAAGCTTCGCAACAGCATATCGATCCGGTACTTAATGTCCAAGCCAATTATGCGGCCATTATGCCATTTGGTTTTACGAGTGATATAAATTCACCGGATTTGGTTTTTGATTCCGACAGGCAATGGTTCGGAGAGCGCAGGGAAGGGGTTGAGCAGTATATCCAAAAAATGCACCAAAATGGGGTCAGTATTATGGTAAAACCTCAAATTTGGATCAGCAGGGGAGCCTTTACGGGTAACTTGAAAATGTTGACAGAAGCGGATTGGAAACAATTCGAAGAGGCTTACGAAGCATTTATTCTGCTATATGCAACTTTAGCGGAGGAAACTCAAAGCGATATATTCTGTATAGGTACCGAGCTTAAGGTTTTTGTAAACGAACGCCCCGAATTTTGGAGCGAACTCATCACAAAGGTCAGACATGTGTATCATGGCGAAATTACTTATGCAGCCAATTGGGACGAGTATGCAAAAACACCATTTTGGTCCCGATTGGATTATATTGGGGTGAACGCCTACTTTCCCCTTTGCGAAGAGGAAAATCCATCCGTTGAAACACTTTCAAAAGGGTGGCAACCATGGAAAGCAAAATTAAAAGAGGTTTCCAAAAACAAAAAAAGACCCATTCTTTTTACGGAATTTGGGTATAGGAGCATGGATTTTACAGGGAAAAAACCATGGTTGGTGGATCGTAACCAAACCGATGTCAATCTTGAGGCACAGGCAAGGGCCACCCAGGTATTGTTCGATGAATTTTGGTCCGAAAGCTGGTTTGCCGGAGGTTTTGTCTGGAAATGGTTTATGCAACATAATGAGGTAGGTGGACATGAGGATAATAGGTTTACCCCACAAAATAAACCTGCCGAATCCGTTATTCGAAAGCAATATTCCCAAGAAAGAAAAACAAGGCTTTGACGGTTTTGGTGTATCTACTGAAATTTTTTCCCGGTCAAAACATAATCAGAACAGTTTTTTTACCATCTTTGTAGGGCATCCCACCCAAAAACATACTAAAAATGAATTTTAGATTATCCCTTCTATTTTGGGTTTGGGCCTGTACGTTTATTTTTTCCCAAGAAAACCAATATACCATTGCGATTGCAGAACAAGGAGACGGTATTTTTTCTTTGCTTCGTAAACAGGGGTTGGACCCGGTAAAGCATTATGGCGAGTTTTTAGCGTTAAATTCAGATAAAATAAAAGAAGGCAGTGCACTAAAACTGGGTACGGAATATAAAATACCAAATGCTAGCGATTCCTTTAAAAAAACAGGTATAATCGTAGCACCCAAAAATGAAGAAGAGGCGCCAATTTTTGATAAGGAACTTGCCCAAATGTCGTTAAAGAGCGAAAAATTAAAAGATGCTGTATATTACCTAATTGCGGAAAACAGGAGTGAAGGAGATAGTTTTTTAAGCGATATTTCTCAACAATTGGCGGCCGAACTTATGACGCATGGTGCCAAAGTATACATTATGGAAGAAGATTTGCCAAAGGCCAAATCGGCGAACGAAAATCCAATGGGGAACTACGTAAATGTAATCAACAAACGCTATCTACAGCACAAGGGTAAATATCAGAGGGTACTGGTTATCCGGAGCGAGAATATTTCAGGTAGCAGTGCCATGGATGTCGCTGTTTACCACTATAACAAAAGTTCACAGGGGCAACGTTTTGCACAGAGTATTCAAAAAGTGTTTAAACAAAAGAATATTTCCAATAAAACAGTAGATGAGGCCAGCCTTATTTTTGAAGACCAACACAGTCTGTATTTAGCAAAAAACATACTCCCGGCCATAAGTCTGCTTACCTTGGAAAAGACTTCTCCGCAATCTGATAGCAAAATATCGCTCAAACCGAACAAAAAGGAATTTGCCAATTTGATCAGCCATGGCATTATGAACGACTATGCCGATGTGGAATTTGAGAATTGACGGGGACTATTATTACTTTAGGGAAATCAGTTATGTAAAAAGCGGTATTTCTTCTATAAATAGAGCTAATCGACAGGTTTGTTAGGCCTTTCACCAGAGTAAAACTGCTTAAAGGTCCTTAATGAGCTCTTTAAATAGTTTGATCATTTTGGGTTCGGTTTCACCAGCTATCTTCAAAATTTCTTGAACCTTTACGGGTTGTAGGTTATCCGGGTCGCATTCGTCGGTCAATACCGAGACCGCCACAATAGGTAACCGTAGTTGATTGGCTACTATAACTTCTGGAACGGTACTCATGCCCACCGCATCGGCACCCATTATTTTCAACATGCGGTATTCTGCCTTGGTTTCCAATTGTGGACCAACGACCGAGGCATAGACGCCCTTTTTTAGGGAAATATGTTCTTTAGTGGCTATTTGCTCTATCTTTTGTCGCATTTGCAGGTCGTAGGGCTCGCTCATATCCACAAAACGATCTCCAAACTCACCCACATTCTTAAATGCCAATGGGGAGCCGCCTTGTAGGTTGATATGGTCTTCGATCAGCATAATGTCACCTTTTTTAAATTCTAGGTTAATAGCCCCTGCGGCATTGGAAACAAACAGTTTTTTTATGCCCAGTTGGTGCATTACCCGTATCGGATAGGTAATATCCAAAAAATCGTAGCCTTCGTATAAATGAAAACGCCCTTGCATTACCACTGCGGATTTGCCCTCAATGGTTCCGTAGATCAACTTGCCGGTATGGAATTCTACAGTGGCCAACGGGAAATGGGGTATATGGTTGTAATGGGCCTCAATCGGGTTTTCGATGCTGTCAATAAGTTGACCAAGCCCTGTTCCGAGTACAATGCCTATTTCAGGATTTTCAAAACCTCTTTTGTTTAAATAATCTACCGATTCGTCGATTTGATTTTGTGTCATGGCTCAATGTGTTTTAAAAATGGCTCAAAGGCCTCAATATCTTTAATGTCTTCGTAATGATCAACATCGTTTCTCTCGTCCAAAAAATAAACGGTTTTGGATCTTAAATCTTTTAGGGTATCGGACAAAACGGTATCGGTTCCCCATGCTTTGTTTTCGAACAATGCTGTTTGCAAGGATTTCATCCCCAAAAGATAATATCCACCATCTTCGGCAGGTCCCACTACGTAATCGTTGGATTGGAATTGGAGAAACGCTTTTTCCAGATCGGATTGGTCCAAATGGAACATATCGCTACCAATAACAATAATATTCTCGAATCCTGCCCTAAAACCTTCGGCAAACGCATGTGACATGCGTTCGCCCAAATCTTCCCCGACCTGCAATTTTTTTTTATAGCCAAGGTTGCTCCAAATATCGTCTTCCCAAATATTTTCAGAATACAAGACCCATTTATCTACTTGTAGATCTTGGGTAATGGAAACCGTATGGCGTAAAAGAAACTTATAAATATCCAGAGCGGCCGTATCTCCCACTTTTGCTGCCAAACGGGTTTTACATTTGCCAAGTTCCGGATTTCGTGTTAGGATAAGAAGTAGATTTTTGCTCAACGTATTTGTATTTAGTTGTTGTTGCAAATCGATGCTTAAAGATAGGTAGATTTTTAGGTTCGTTCCTTTCAAGAAAAATGAATTTTTTGCAAGAAAGTAAATGGTCGGGTATAGAGTTTTGAAGGTGCCAACATTCTTGTGAAGAACAAGGCAAAAAGTGCAGCTTCATCATCATTATAAAATATTTTGAGTAAAGTAGCACTGCCTGATGAACATCAGTTTTTTTATAAAGTTTCAAGTTCATCTTTGTAGTAAAAAGTAGGTATGGGCCTTACGGTAGATCAACTTCAAAAAATACTAGTACAAATTGACCAGGTCATAGAGCTGATTCAGGAAAAAGACCTTGAGGGCTACGAATTGGTGGAAATGGTGTCCCGAACATACAAGGAGAGTGTAAAAAATCTAATGCACTATGCGGCTTTTCGAAGTTTTGATGCAAGAAAAATGCAAAAAGGACTCAAGCAACTGGGACTGACACGTTTGGCCAATTCCGAAGGAAATATATTGGGAAGCTTACTCAAACTAAAACTTATTGTTCATAGTTTGATGGGTATGCCACCAGATTTGGCAGAGGATAGAATCTTGGGCATTGGGGCCGGGGCAAAGCTGTTAAAAAAACATACCAACAAATTGTTCGGAAAATCCAAAAGATCGCGAAGAGTTCGCATAATGGTCACCCAACCGACCGAGGCGGCAGAGAATTATGGATTGGTTTTGGAAATGGTTAAAAACGGAATGGATTGCGCTCGAATAAATTGTGCCCACGATTCCCCGGAGGTATGGTCGGCCATTATAAGGAATGTTAGAAAGGCGGCGCTGGAGTGCAACACCACGGTAAAGGTCGCCATGGATTTGTCCGGCGCCAAAGTAAGAACAGGAAAAATTGATTTGGGTTACCATAAAAAGAAGAAAAAGAAGAAAAAGAAGAGAAAAGAATTTTTGCGACTCAACAAAGGCGATGTGCTCGTGGTTACCGGCCGATCGGATGTTGCCGTAGAGGCAACGTTGGACCATGAGGGAAAGGTGGTAGTGCCAGCAGAGGTAAGTTGCGTGCCTCCTCAAATAATTCAAAGGGTGGAAACCGGAGCGCCCATTCTGTTCGACGATGGTAAGATTGAAGGCAAGGTCGTATCGGTGGGGGCAGATTCTTTTCGGGTTGAGATAACTAGAGCAGGAGAGGGAGGCTCTAAATTAAAAGGAGAAAAAGGAATTAATTTTCCGACTTTGGATCTGGGTATATCCGGATTGACCGAAAAGGATAGGCAGGATCTCAAATTTGTGGTCGAAAACGCGGACATTGTCAATTATTCCTATGTGAACAATGCAGAAGACGTTAATGAGCTTTATGTTGAATTGGAAAGATTGGGCGCAGGTGTAAATTTGGGGGTTATTTTAAAAATAGAGACCAAATTGGCGTACCAAAACCTTATCAATATTTTAATTATGGCAATGCAGCGAAAACGGATAGGGATAATGATAGCTCGAGGAGATCTTGCTCTTGAGGTGGGGTGGAAGAGCATGGGGATGGTACAAGAAGGGATACTTTCCTTTTCAAGTGCCGCCCATGTCCCGGTAGTTTGGGCCACCCAAGTTTTGGAGGGATTGGCAAAAAAGGGGATGCCATCCAGGTCGGAGATTACGGATATTACATCTTCTGTACAGGCCGAATGTGTTATGTTGAACAAAGGCCCCCATATTGGCGAGGCCATTTCTTTTTTGAACGAAGTACTGATCAATGTGGAGAGCTCTCACAATAAAAGGGAAATAATGCTCCCTAAAATGGAATGGAAATAAAAAGGCCCCTAAAAAGGAGCCTGATCAGACACATTACTAACTGAGGATATTTTGGTCGGTGTTTAGTATAGCTTAATTAAAGTAGAGATAAATACTACTTAATAGGGAGTAGACGGACAGTGCAATTACAGCATACCAGAACAAGTATCCTAACTTTGCTTCTATAGTGTTCATTTTTTGGGTGTTTTTGATTTAGTTGAGTTAAAACTACAGACCTAAATTATCTAAAACACCAATAACTCCAATGCATATTTTTATTGGTTGCGGCAAATGCAACATAAGTGGTCGTAAAAGCTATGTAGATGGGAAAACAACCTTTTTGGTAGAAGGAAATAGAAAATAAATTCCTATTTCTTATTGATAAGCAAGAGGTTAAATAATTGTGAGGAAGCTTGTTTGTAGTATTGCGAAAGGGCGTTGGTCCTAACCAACGCCCTTTCGCAATAGATTTGTATAAAATTATTTAAACCAGTGGGGTACCTTTTAGGCGCTTTTCGATTTTGCGCTTTTTGGCGGTAATGTTCTTCATAACTTCCATTAACTTGGAATCCTTGGTTTTCTTATATATC
The DNA here is from genome assembly GCF_041224615.1 of Allomuricauda sp. XS_ASV26. Lineage (NCBI taxonomy): Bacteria > Pseudomonadati > Bacteroidota > Flavobacteriia > Flavobacteriales > Flavobacteriaceae > Allomuricauda > Allomuricauda sp. XS_ASV26. The sequence continues at coordinate 865,088 of NZ_JBGFGK010000033.1, forward strand.
TCGTTAATGGATAGGATTAAACTTTTTGCTTCTCTCGAGGCCTCAACCCTATCACTTGTGGACATGTGGCTCATGGGTCTTTTTTCAAACTCCTCTGCCTTTTCAATTAATAGATCTTGGGTCATTTTTTATTTTTAAAATTATTCGCAATCGGCTAAATATAAGAGTTAGTTTGATATTTTTTGCCTATGGAACCATTTGATTTTCATATTTATGAAAACATTAAGAAGTCAATTTACTAAAGTCCTATCAAAATCTAAAAGAGTGAAACTCATAGGAGTTGACTATCGGTATTTATGGAATGCCTTGTCTATTCTACGTTGCGATTATAATTGATGTTCAGAGGTCAATTTGTCAACATTAAATTAATGTAAATAAATTGTTATCTAAATATTATTTAGATTATTTTTGTAAAAAATTTATTTTGAAAATAATCTGGAAATCTTTGGAAAGCGGCAAGGGTTTGGATCATTTCCAGCGCGTAGAACTGGAATATGCAGTTCGGTTACAGGTGGTAAAGATACTCATTGGTGAGGCAGAACACTTAATGGAATACCTTTCTTTGGTCGTAATGCAAATTAATCCATCCAACGGTTATGTTTTGGTGAATGAGGAAACTCCAGAACCACTTTTTTCAAAAATTAAAAACAACCTTGTGCAGCCAAAACCAAAAAAAGGGGCCAAGGTATCCTCGTACTTGCAGGTTAGCCTTAATTTTTAAGATCATTTACGTTAATTTAAATATGGATTGAGTAAAACTCTCCGAGCTCCACTGGGTACTTTTGAGTAAAACAAAAAACCCAAAATGGCGATTATAGGAAATATTATAAAAGGAGTTATCGAGGCGCGAGACGCCCTGAGCATAGAAGGTGATCCGGCAAAAGAGCAACAAAAGGTATTGGTGGACCTACTGGAAAAGGCCAAGGACACCCAATTTGGAAAAAAGTATAGTTTCGATTCCATTTTGAATTCCAAAAATATCCAAAGGACGTTTTCGGACTCCGTACCCTATTTTGATTATAACAAGATAAAATCCGAATGGTGGGACAAAACCATAAACGGGGAACCCAATGTGGCTTGGCCGGGCAGTCCGGATTTTTTCGCACTTTCTTCGGGAACCACCGGCAAAAAATCCAAACGGATACCCGTAACCACCGACATGCTCCACTCCATTACTCGAGCAGGTAGAGAACAAGTGTTCGCAATGAGCAATTTTGATATGCCAGCGGATTTTTTTGAAAAAGAGATTATGATGCTGGGCAGTTCTACCAATTTAGAGGAACGAGACGGAAAAAAGGAAGGTGAAATAAGCGGGATAAGCGCCAGCAATATTCCATTTTGGTTTAAAAAATATTACAAGCCCGGAGAAAAGATTGCTAAAATAGATGATTGGGACGAGCGGGTTTTGTCCATAGCCAAACATGCCAAAAACTGGGATATTGGTGCATTGAGCGGTATTCCTTCTTGGATGGAGTTAATGCTCAAAAAAGTATTGGAATATCATAGGGTGGACCATATTCACGAAATATGGCCCAACCTACGGGCCTATACTTCCGGGGGGGTGGCTTTTGATCCTTACGAGAAAAGCTTTAATGCTCTTTTGGGCCGTCCCATTCAGGTAATCGATACGTACCTGGCTTCCGAAGGATTTTTTGCTTGCCAAGTGCGGCCGGAGACCACTGCAATGAAGTTGATTACGGACAATGGTATTTATTTTGAATTTGTCCCTTTCGAGCCCCAATATGTCAACCAAGATGGGTCTTTAACGGAAGATGCTCCATCGCTTACATTGGACAAGGTGGAAAAGGACGTGGATTATGTGCTAATTATATCTACAGTGGCCGGTGCTTGGCGGTACATCATTGGGGATACTATTGCGTTTACGGATGTAGAGCGGGCCGAAATTAAAATTACCGGTCGCACCAAATTCTTTTTGAATACCGTTGGCTCCCAACTTTCCGTGAACAAGTTAAACGATGCGGTAAAACACCTGGAAGATGCACTGAACATAAAAGTACCGGAATTTACATTGTGCGCCAAACGTTTTGACGATGGGTTTTATCATTCGTGGTACTTGGGCTCCGATAAAAAGTTGGACAGGGATAACACCGCCCAGATTTTGGATAATTATCTACAAAACGCCAATAAAAATTATAAGGTCGCCCGTAGCAAGGCCTTGCAAGGGGTCAAGGTGCGGTTTGTACCGCAGCAAATGTTTGCGGAATGGAGTGGTGCCAACAAGAAAAAAGGTGGACAGGTAAAAATGGAAAGAGTGATGGGAGAGGAACGCTTTCAGGAATGGGAGGATTTTATATCCCAACAATTATAAAAGGTCCCTGTTGTTCGTGGAGTCTTGTTTTTTTACCATTTCCATAATTTCGTCCGGCGACAGATAATATTGTTTGATTCGTTCTTTATACCCATTGTCTATATTGGCATGGTTCAGTATAAACCGTTTAGTTTTTAAGATATAATTGGACATGCCTCTCGATACTGCAAACGAGTCGGCAGCTCGCTCCGCTTTTTTCACAAATTCTTTAAGCATTACATATCTAATTCCAAATCCCATTAAGTTTAAATTTCCTCGCTGTTGGTAATCCATTACATGTCCGAGCTCGTGCCCTATCCACCCAATGAGCACATCGCGCGGGACATCCACAGTTTTGAATTCTTCTCCCGATATTTTAAACTTTTCGCTGATAAGAATTACGTAACTCCGTTCCTTTCGGGGTTTTAACAGTCCGCTCCAAGTGGGCTGCGCGAGCATCACCGATTTTTTTATACTTGTCTTGAACTTGAAACGAATTGGAATACCATCCAGTTCGGGAAAATAGCTCAGCGCCGTTTTTACCTCTTGACGAATATTCTTGGGAACGGTGCTTTTAGGTTTTTTAAAAAATGTGATCATAATAAAGGAGCAGATAAAAAATACAAAAAGGAGCAATAGTCTTTTTTTCAAAATGAAAGGGTTAAAAAAAAGGGCAAAACTGTGTTGCCCTTTTATTTGGTTGAATGTTGCTTTTTTAGAATTGGTATCGCAGACCTAGGGCTATATCCAGATCAAGGTCATCGGAATAATCATCATTAAAACCAATTTCAGGTCTCATGTCCAGTGAGATCAATAGAGGAATATCAAAATCGTATTCAATTCCCAGGTCTCCTGCTATAAGGGCAAAGGCACCGTCGTTTTCACCGGCATCAAAGGAACCTATACCTCCACCGGCACCAACATACCAATGAAAACCACCATCAATGGGCATTACCCATTGGTAGAGTCCCACCAATTTAAAGGCCTCGACATTGTCGGAATCCCTCCAACCCAGGTCGAACTCCAATCTGTTGTTCTCTTTTAAGTATCGCTGATAGGAAACCTCGCCTCCAAAACCGTCGTTGTCACCTACTCTAATACCCAGGGCATTTTTGGAAATACTCTGAGCGCTCATGGTTGTTGCTCCAATAAAAAATAGAAATACAAGTAAATTTTTCATGATTGTTTTATTTTGAGACAAAGGTAGTCTCAACCCTGTTTTTACTTGTCTTAAATCATTTAATGATTGATGCAAACCATTAATTTATTGTGCTAAATAAGCGGTTTGAAGAATTTGAAGAGCCCTTCGAGGAATTTGAGCCAAAGGCCACGGTTTTGGAACCTTTCCAGCGTAACTTCATTTGCATTTTTGCAGATTCTGTCGAACTCCAATGTTAGTTCCTTATTTATTTCTGTATTGTAGATAAGAATATTGGTCTCGTAGTTGAGTTCAAAACTTCGAATATCAAAATTTCCCGACCCGATAGATGTGAGGTCATCATCTACGACCATAATTTTACTGTGTGAAAAATCTTCCCGTAAATAAATTTTTACGCCCACTTTCAGTAATTCCTCAAAGTGTGAAAACATGGCAAACTTTGCGGCTTTGGAATCGGATTTTTTAGGGACCAACAAGGTAATGTCCACTCCCTCGAGAGCGGTGATCTTTAAACTTTGTAAAAATGCTTCGCCGGGTACAAAGTAAGGATTGGCAATGCGAACTGTTGCTTTGGCCTGGTTCATCATACCGATATATTGTTGCATTATGGTCGGGTGCTTGGAATCGGGGCCTCCGGCAACGACCTGAGCTTCTATTTCGCCTTTGGATTTTTGTTCGAACAAATAGTCCGTTATATTGAACTCTTCCTGCTTACTGGCAAAAAAGTAATCTTTTAAAAAAACCATGTGCAAATCGTTGACAATGGGGCCTTCGAGTTTCAGGTGGGTGTCCTTCCATTTGCCTAGATCATTTTTGCGCTTAATGTATTTGTCGGAGACATTAACACCACCAGTGAATGCTATTTTATTGTCTATGACCACTATTTTGCGATGGTTCCTAAAATTGAGAGAAAACAACAGGTTCTTTAACCGAATGGGCATTATGGGGTGTATTTTGACCCCTATATCCTGAAATTTCTTTTTGGGTCGCCCACGCAGTTGGTAGCTGCCCAGTGAATCGTAGAGTATCCGGATTTCTACGCCTTCTTTAATCTTTTGTTGGAAAAGGTCCAACATCTTATCGAATAAATCGCCTTTCTCTAAAATATAATACTGCACATGAATGAATTTTTTGGCTTCTTCCATGGCGTTGAAGAGTTCGTTGAAGGTTTCTGCCCCGTCTTGTAGAACGGCTATTTTATTTCCTGTTTTTGCAGTGGTATTGGAGCTTTTGGATATGAGTCGATTGAGCCTTTCTTTTCGGATATCCTCGTTAAAATGGGACTTAAATTTGTCCTGCGCCGATATCTTGGGGTGGGTATAGGTGTTTCTTTTTTCAAATTCTTTGGAATTGAAGAATTTGAATTTTCTGCGGTTCATACCAAAAAGGTAATAGAGAACGGCGCCGAATATGGGCAGAACTATGATGGCGAATGCCCAACTAATGGAGCGCGATGGCCTTCTTCCGTGGTAGATTATGGCCCCAATGGCCCAAACGGAAACAACTAAATATACAATAATGAAAGTTGTTTTCACAAATAAAGGGTGGTGTTCGTTTCTTCTAAGTTAAGCAGGATTTACCAATAAATCGTGAGGTAAGGGGAGGATCGGTACAATAAAAAAACTCTGGCAAAACTATTGCCAGAGTTGTTCGGTCGGGAAGTAAAGGATTATTGAGGACTATCGTCCACAGCATCTTCTACTTCGTCTTCCACGTCGTCCGCGGCATCTTCAATACCGTCGCCAACATCTTCTGCTGCATCTTCTACTTCTTCAATGGCCTCTTCGGCCTTATCTTCTTTTGTTTCCCTGCAACTGGTAAAACTTAACGTTAGTGCCATTGCAATTAACATGGTGAATAAACTTATCGACTTTTTCATGGGTTCTTTATGTTTAGGGTTAATACTTTTTTTTAAGTGTGTGTGATCTATATTTTTTTTCTTCCTGTTATTAGGGAGATGATAAATAATACAATAAATATGAAGAATAGGATTTTGGCTATACTGGCTGCTCCAGCAGCAATGCCTCCAAATCCGAAAATACCGGCAATTATGGCCAATATGATAAAGGTAACTGTCCAACGTAACATAATGATTGTGTTTTTAGGTTAATGTCTGACTATCTCTTAATCAGTACAGTACAAATATCGGTCGGTTTGGAGCGGGAGTTTGTCGCTTTTGGTTTTAATCTTGACTCAAAAGCTAATCGATAGTGCACTAGCCAGTTAAATACGTTGTTCGCTGGTAAATAGGCTCTTTTCTCGTTGAAAAAATCTGCTTGGGACGGCTTCGGCTATTAGATCCAACTGTTGTGGATGGTTAATAATGTTCGATAAACCCTCCTTTGGAGATTCTTCTTGTAGCCAAGTGGGTGCATTCTCTTTGGAAACAATAACGGGTGCCAGATTGCTGATGTTGTGGTACTTGGAAATAAAAGGGTGCGTTCGGTTGACCATTAGTGCAGTGCACAAAAAACCGTCCTCTAGTCTATTATAGGTTCCTGCAAGGTAGAAAGGCTTTTTAGATGCCTGTTGTATGTGGTAACCATAAGTATTGCCATTTTCCAATAAATAGGTGTAAAAGCCGGTAACAATGATCAAACAACGTCTTTGGGTAAAGGAATCCTTCATCCAGTCAACACTGTTGAGTTCCACGGATGTTACGTTCAATGAGTTGGTGTACTCTTGGAAAATGTGCCAGTCTTCTTTAAAATTTTGGGGCATAAGTCCCCAGATAGCAAATGTGATTACTTTTGGTTCTTCCATGGTCACCACACTAAGGTTGGTTTCATGAAAACCGTTGATCATTGGGTTTGGTCTGTATAGATTTGGATACCTGAAGGAGATTCCAAACTCCTTTTCTATGGCTTCTCTCCCTGCATCATTTGAAAGCTTGTAAATCATAATCTTTAATAATGGACTCCAAGTAATCGATAAATGGGTAAAAAGTTTGACTCAAACCGTTTTAATCGTGTTGCTTTCCATTTATTTTTCTCAAAATCATTCTAAAGGCAAAATGTATGGTTGTACAAACGCCAACAAAGACTATCTTTATGGGTTAGGATCAATAGTTGAACAAAAAGCAGGGAGACCTTTTAATGATAACAATTGAGGTAAGTGCTCAGGATACCGCAGAGTCGGTCGAGCAGATCAGGCAAGTGATCGGTGGAGAGATAACGGAACGATGGGGGCAGTATTCGTTGAATGTTGCCAATGAGAGGGCAACCGGAAGCATACGTTTCATAATTTTTGAATGGGGAGTGAGCCTGTTGGAGTTCGATATTACTTTTTCTGATGAGGTATTGATGAAAGTGGACACTTCGGAGTTCAACCCTATTAATTTTTATTATTGTCTCGAAGGCTACTGCGGACATAAATTTGGATATCAGCCAGAAGACAAGATCAAGATCATGGAACAATTTCAATCGGTGATCTTAACCAATCGTGATGGTGGGGTAAGCGACAGATATTTCCCGAAAGATGTAAAGATTTCGCAAACGGTGATCCAAGTGCGCAGAAAGCCATTTTTGCGCAAAAGACTGAATCAGGGCGAAGAGTTGAACAAACAATTGTACCGCGTTTTTTTAGATACCGACCACGAAAAGATATTCGCCTATTACGGCTCCTACAACCTTAAGATTGCCGAGGTCATATCACAAATAAAAAAAGTAAAGGCAAAAGGCATGGTCCGTATTATGATGATCGAGGGATTTGTGTATCAGATCCTGTCCATGCACATTTTACAGCACAATAAAGAAGTCCAGAATAAGGGGCCGCAGACCAATTTGCTCAAACGTGAATTAAAGGCAATCCGGAAATACGCCAAAAAAATAGAAAAAAATATTGCCAAGGATTTTTCCCTTGAAGAGATTTCCGCGGAAACCGGCCTTACCCAGGCCAAGTTGCAAGAAGGTTTTAAGTTGTTGTACAATAAAACGGTAACGGAATATATTCGACATGCGCGATTGGAGCTGGCCCGTGATTATATTGCGAATACCGAAATGAATATTTCGGAAGTAGTTTATTCCATTGGTTTTACCAGTCGGAGTTATTTCTCCAAGATCTTTAAGGAGAAATATGGATTGAGTCCGAGTGAATTTAAAAATAGTAAAAGAAGCGTTGAGGTAGTGGGGCAGTAAGGACTAGTAAGAATAAAAAACAAAAAACCCACAACATTTGTTGTGGGTTTTTTTGTGGTACCTCCAGGAATCGAACCAGGGACACACGGATTTTCAGTCCGTTGCTCTACCAACTGAGCTAAGGTACCATGCCCTAAAGCGGGTGCAAATATAATTTCAAAATTAGGATATACAAACAAAAACTGGAAAAAAAGGTGCCGATTTTTTTCAATTCCCGATCTTTGTAATATGAACTTGGTCATCGACATCGGTAATACACTCATCAAATTCGCTGTTTTTGAGAACGGAAGGATTATTTTTCATCAAACAACAGAATCCGGTTTGTTTTTATCAAAAATCAAGGAACTCTTCGAAAAATATCCGCAGATCAACCAAGCTATTTTATCGTCTGTGGGTAAATTGGACCGAAAAGAGCGGGATGTGGTTGCTCTTTTCTGCAAAGTGCACGTACTTACCAATGCATCCAAAGTCCCATTTAAAAACAGTTACGCCACGCCACAGACCTTAGGGGTGGATAGAGTTGCCCTAGCTGCTGCAGCGTATCACCATAACCCAAGGGGGAATACTTTGGTTATCGATGCGGGCACGTGCCTAACGTACGATCTGGTGAACAATATTGGAGAATATGTCGGAGGAGCTATTTCCCCGGGCGTGCAAATGAGGTACAATGCCATGCACGATCAAACGGCCGGACTACCTTTGCTAAAGCCTGAGGAGTTTTTGGATATTATCGGGAATTCTACTGAATCCTGCATGCACAGTGGTGTAATCAATGGTGTAGTCCAAGAGGTAGACGGTGTTATCGATCAATATCGATCTCGTTTTCAAGATTTAACAGTTATTTTAACAGGCGGAGACTCCCATTTTTTTGACAAAAGGCTAAAAAACACCATATTTGCGAACTCCAAATTTCTCTTGGAGGGGTTAAATTGCCTACTGGAATACAACACAAACTGAATGATTAAACAAATTTTGATCGCTTTTTTCTGCGTGGCGGCCCATGGTCTGTTCGCACAAAATGGAACAATATCGCCATACTCTTACTTTGGGATCGGCGACCATCGGAACAACGGGACGGTAGATAACCAAATGATGGGCGGTGTAAGTATGTACGGAGATAGTATCCATATCAATTTGTCCAACCCGGCGGCATACTCCAAGCTAAAATTGACCACATACACGGCAGGGATTTCCCATAGGGAATACCGACTAAAAGACTTCAACGAAGAGCAGAATCTATCCGTGACCAATTTAGATTATCTGTCCATTGGTTTTCCCATAGCTGATAAATTGGGAGTCGGATTTGGGATAATGCCCTACTCCTCGGTAGGATATAGCCTTAACTCGGTGATGGACAATGCACAAGGTGCCGAAGTGACCAATATTTACGAAGGCGATGGAGGTATAAACCGATTGTACGCATCGGTCGGGTTTGAACCCATTAAAAATTTGAGTTTGGGGGTAACGGTCAACTATAACTTTGGAAACCTGGAATATCAGAGGATACAAAGTGTGGAAGATGTCCAGTTTGGGACATTGGACAATCGTGAATCCAAAATAAATGGATACGATTTTAAATATGCCTTGAATTACAACCCTACCATAAAGGATAAATACACGCTGTATACTTCGGTCTTGGTCAACATACAAGGGAATTTAGTGTCTAAAAACACACAGACCCTTGGGTCTTTTTCACTTTCCAATGGAAACAATGTTGAGGTGGTCGATGTCGATTTGGATGCTTCCAACCTTAGGAATACCGAATTAAAAATCCCTACTAGGACCACTTTGGGTCTTGGATTTGGTGAAAATAAGAAATGGTTTTTAGGAGCGGAGTACAGTTTTCAGCAAATGAGCGATTTTGAAAATAGATTTTTAGGACTCGAAAATGTAACCTATTCCGATGCGAACACCTACGCCTTTGGAGGGTATTGGGTGCCGGATTACCGGGCATTATCGGGCTACTTTAAACGCGTAACCTATCGTGCGGGCCTACGTTACGATGTAAGCGGTTTGGTAGTGAACGAAAAAGAAATAAATAATTTTGGCATAACTTTTGGACTTGGTCTACCGCTGGGGTCATCCTTCTCCAATCTTAACCTAGGATTTGAATTGGGAAGACGTGGAACAACCGATGCTAACCTTATAGAGGAAAGTTATTTCAAAGTTAATGTGGGCTTATCATTAAATGATAGATGGTTTCAGCAAAGAAAAATAAATTAAAAGCCCATTTTTTGAAAAATTAATAAATAACCACCCATAGAAAGTCCTATTGAAGGATTTTTTAATGAAAATTTGTACTTTAACAGCTTTAAAATTAGTAAGATGAAAAAGAGACACTACTTAACAATGATAATGGTCACGATGTTGGCGGGATTAAGTATGGCACAAGCACAGAACCCCGAGTGTATGACCAATCTGTCTATTTACGCAGAACACGTAAAGGTGAAAAACTACGATGCGGCTTACGAACCATGGAAAATGGTTTACGAAAGTTGCCCAGATATCAACAAAGCCAATTTCTCTTATGGAGAGCGTATCCTAAAGGCAAAAATAGATAGCTCCACAGGAGCAGAGAAAGATGCCTTTATTCAGGATTTGATGGCGTTGTACGATAACAGCCTAAAATATTTCCCTACCAAGTACAGCAAAGCAGGTGTAGCTATAGACAAAGCACTGTTGATGTACGAGAACAAAATGGCATCGGACGAGCAATTGTTCAACTTGTTGGACAAGGCCTTCCAAGAAGATCAGGCCAATTTCACCAATCCGAGAGCATTGTACCTATACTTCTCAAGTTTAGTGGATTTGCACGGGTCTGGTAAAAAAGACCTTCAGGATGTATTCAATACCTACGATGATGTCACGGGAAAAATTGAAGAAGAAAATAAAAAGTTGACCGATGTGGTAACCAAACTTCTTCCAAAAGACTCTTTGGGAACATTGACCTCCAAAGAAAAAAGAACACTTAGGGTAGCCACGGTAAACTCCGAATCATTCGGTAAGGTGGCAAGCAGTGTAGACTCCAAATTAGGTGCTCTTGCAGATTGCGATAATCTAATTCCATTGTACGAGAAAAGCTTTGATGAGAAAAAGGACGACGTAAAGTGGGTAAAGCGTGCCGTGGGTAGAATGTTCTCCAAAGAATGTACGGACGACCCAATGTTCAGAAAGTTGTTCGAGGCCCAGTTGGCTTTGGATCCATCAGCAGATGCATATATGTATGGCGGTGTATTAAAACAAAAAGCAGGTGACACAAAAGGTGCTTTGGCCGATTTCAACAAAGCTGTGGAATTGGAAACCGATGCGTACAAAAAATCTGAGATTCTTTACAAGATTGCAACAACCGTTAGAAGATCTAGTAAATCACAAGCAAGAAGCTACGCACTTAAAGCTACTGAGGCCAACCCGGCAAATGGTAAAGCATATTTGTTGATTGCCAACCTTTACGCGACCAGTGCCAACGATTGTGGTAGCACACCGTTCGAGAAAAGAGCGATGTACTGGAAAGCAGCCGAAATGGCAAGAAAGGCAGGTAGGGTTGATCCCGCATTGAGCGGACGTGCCAACCAAACAGCCGCAAGTTACAGTGCAAAGGCTCCCACCAAAGAAATGATCTTTAGTTCAGGAAAAGCCGGTCAGACCATTACCTTTAGCTGTTGGGTAGGAGGTAGTGTTAAAGTACCTAGTTTATAAGGTGAAACAAACATCCAAACATATTTTAAACAGATTTGCCACGGTTTTTACCGTGGCAATGCTTTTTATGTCCTGTGGGGACGACTACCGGAGAGTAGGGGAAGAAGCCGTAAAACCATTGTATCCGCAAGGAGTGGCCCATAATTTTACCTTGACCTATACCGAGACCAAAGAGGCCATGGGAACGCAGGATTCCGCACATTCCAAACGGATTGCCGTTTTGTCCAGTCCGTTGTCCGAGGATTTTGATAATCAAAGATTCAAGTTTAAAACCTTTCCCGAAGGACTTCAGGTGGAGTTTTACGACGACGAAAATCAAAAAAGTACAGTAGTTGCGGATTATGGAATCCAATATTCACAAACTAATTTGATAGATTTGCAAGGAAATGTGGTCATAGAGACCCACGACGGAAAAAAACTGGAAACCGACCAGTTATTTTTCGACCAAAAGAACAATTGGATATTTACAGAATCCACTTTTAAGTACACAAATCCCGAAGATGGAACCGTAATGGATGGTGAAGGGATGGATTTTAATAAGGATTTTACTTTTTTTAAGGCCCACAAAACATTTGGGCTAATGACGATTAAAGAAGAAGAATAAGATGATCAAAATTTTAAGATATACTGAATACCTTTATTTGGCCGTAGCGGTGATTTCTATTTATAAGATCGCAACACTTTGGAGCATTAATCCAAAGGAGACCTATATCTTTATCTTCTTCGCGGTAGTATCTGTGGCAATGTTCCTCTTTAGAAGAAGGTATCGGAAACGATTTGAACAGCGCAACTCGGATAATAAAAAGTAGCATTGGACCCCTCCGTCATCATTATCGTACTTTCCCTGCTGTTTTCGGCATTTTTTTCTGGAATGGAAATAGCCTTCATTTCAGCCAATAGGATTCATATTGAAATAGAGAAAAAGCAAGAAGGCTTTTTGGCCAAGGTGCTTACCTTGCTAACGGACAAGCCTTCAAAGTTTATAGCCACCATGCTTATTGGAAACAATATCGCCTTGGTGATCTATGGTCTGTTTATGGGTGACCTGTTAATGGAATGGTTCCAAGGTTTGTTGCCTACCAATTATCAGTTCCTAAATGTTTTGTTGACGGATTTTAGCCTGCTATCGCAAACGGTGATCTCTACGTTGGTGATACTCCTCACCGCCGAGTTTATGCCCAAAGTATTTTTTCAGATCTATGCAAACGCATTATTAAAGGCCTTGGCCGTACCTGCTTATTTTTTCTACCTGCTTTTTTCCATTATATCTTGGTTTGTTATTAAAGTATCCGACTTTATACTTAGAGTTTTCTTTAAAACCGATGGAGATGATATGCAACTCTCTTTTACCAAACTGGAATTGGGGGATTACATAACCGAGCAAATGGAGACTGTGGAAGAAGAGGACGATGTGGATTCCGAGATTCAGATTTTTCAGAATGCACTGGAGTTTTCAACCGTAAAGGCAAGAGAGGTCATGGTTCCCAGGACCGAGATCGTAGCAGTGGAGCAGAGCGAGACCCCTAAGAATTTGGCCAAGCTCTTTTCGGAAACGGGGTATTCAAAAATCTTGATTTTTAAAGAAAGTATAGATGAGATAATTGGCTATGTCCATTCCTATGAGCTATTTAAAAAACCCAAGACCATAAAAAGTATTCTCCTACCGGTGGAATTTGTTCCAGAGACCATGTTGATACAGGATATTCTTAACGTACTTACTAAAAAACGTAAAAGCATGGCCGTAGTTTTGGACGAATACGGTGGCACATCGGGTATTCTTACCGTAGAGGATATTATAGAGGAGTTGTTTGGCGAAATCGAGGATGAACACGATTCCACCGACCTGCACGAAGAAAAAATAAGTGAGAACGAGTTTAAGTTTTCTGCCCGTATGGAGGTAGATTACATTAACGAAAACTATAAATTGGAGCTTCCCGAGGGAGAAGAGTACGAAACATTGGGCGGATTGATCGTAAACCATACAGGCGAGATTCCCGAAAAAGATACAGAAGTAACCGTAGATAATTTCACCTTCAAAATATTGGAAGTGTCCAATACCAAAATTGATTTGGTAAGTGTGGTGGTTCAGACTGAAGATTAATATATTCCACTCCCTTTTTTAGCTTTCCTATTTGAAAAGAAAGTGGTATTTTCGCCCACTGAATTTAAAGAAAACAAGCAGTAAAATGGCAATATTAGAGAATATTAGAAAACGGACAACAGTTCTAATTCTAATAATTGGTTTGGCGTTGTTCGCATTCGTAATATCTGGAGTATTCAGCAGCGATAATTTTTCTGGAACAAAAGTGGGTTCCACGGTCGCTGAAGTTAATGGGGAAAACATTCCTATTGATGAGTTTAGAGCTCAGGTAGAAACAGCTTCTCGACGATATGGGCCAACGGTATCATCTACCCAATTGGTGAACATGGTGTACGATCAAGAAGTAAGAAAGACCATTTTGAACCAGCAATTCGAAGATTTGGGAATCGATGTGGAAAGTGATCAAATCGTTGAGTTCGTAAGAACATCCGGCTACGCTCAAATTCCGGATTTCCAAGATGAGAACGGAATCTTTAACGAAGAAGTGTTCAGAAGCGCCATTGCCGATTGGAAAGCGAACGATCCTTTGCGATATGATGCTTGGTTGCAGGACGAGGCCTCCATCATTCAAGCTGCCAAAGAACGTATGTACTTTAATTTGGTTAAAGGAGGAGTTACTGCGACCTTGACCGAAGGAAAACTGGACTACGATATGTCCAACGATAAAGTGGACCTTCAGTACGTTCGTATTCCTTTTACTTCAATACCCGATAGCACTATCAATGTATCCAAAAGTGATATACAAGCATATATCAACGACCATAAGACCAAGTTTCAGCAGGAAAAGGCACGCGACATCAGATTTGTGTATTTTGAAGAAAAGCCATCCGCAGAAGATGACAACAATGTAAAAGAAGGTATTACCGCTCTATTGGACGATTCTGTGGAATATTCAGAAGCAAAGGACGCTAACGATACCATTGCCGGATTCCGAAATACAACAGCGATGGCTGCATTTTTGGACCGCTACTCCGACACTAAATTCGATACCATCTACAAAGCCAAGAACGATTTGCCCACGGTTGTGGCCGATACACTTATGGCAATGAATGTTGGTGATATTTATGGTCCGTACAAGGATGGGGATTTTTACAAAATTTCCAAAGTAATGGACAGAAAGGCCAATGGAACCGTTAAGGCAAGCCATATTTTGATTACTTGGGAGGGTGCAGAGCGTGCCAATCCATCGATTACCAGAACAAAAGAAGAGGCCGAAACAGAAGCCAAACGACTATTGGCAGAAGCCAAAAAAGAAGGTGTCTTGTTCTCAACATTGGCAAGGGATAATTCGGATGGTCCATCGGCCCCACGTGGAGGTGACCTTGGGTATTTCCAAGAAGGTGTAATGGCAGACGAGTTCAACGATTTTTGTTTTGGAAACCCAACCGGAACCATAGGTTTGGTGGAAACACAGTTCGGATACCACGTGATCAAAGTGGACGATAAGCAAGATGTGATCCAGGTAGCAACTTTGGCGAGGGAGATAGAGCCCTCCGAGGAAACCATAAACACCTTGTTTACCGATGCCACCAAATTTGAAATGGCCGTTTTGGATGCAGAACCCGAAAATTTTGGTGATATCGCAAGAGAAAGTTCTTACACTGTTCGACCAGTGAACAAAATCAAGGAAATGGAAGAAAATCTTCCCGGACTCGGTTCACAACGTAGTATTGTACAATGGGTGTTTAACGAAGATACCAGTGTTGGTGACATCAGACGGTTTAATGTGAACAATGGATATGCTGTGGTGCAATTGACCAAAAAATACAAAAAAGGTCTTATGGCGCCCGAGGATGCTTCTGCTACCGCATTGCCTGCAATCAGAAAAGAGCGTAAGGCACAACAGATCATTTCGGCCAATCAAGGTAAGGCTATGGAAGCCATTGCATCCGACAATAATGTAAGTGTTAGCACGGCCTCTGCGGTGACTTTGTCTTCTCCTACCATTCCAGGAGCCGGTAGAGAGCCATTGGTTGTAGGAAGTGCCTTTGCCCTGGATGTAAACCAAACATCCAAATTGATCGAAGGCAACTCAGGGGTTTTTATGATCAAAGTGACCAATAAAACCGAAGCTGCAGATGTTGAAAATTACAGTACCTATGCACAAAATTTGCAAAGTAGTGCTGCTGCAAGGGTAAACGGTTCGGTTTACAATGCCTTAAAAGATAAGGCTGAGATAGAAGATAAGAGAGCTACATTCTACTAAGAGATAGCCATACAGAATATAAAAATGCCTCTCGTTCGGGAGGCATTTTTGTTTGTTCAAGATGGGTTATTTGCTTTCGGAACCGTTCCATTTCATTTTATAGCAGATATCCGTGATTCTTCCCTGAATATCAACAGTGACCTCAAACCCTTGCTTGGTGCGGAAATAGGCATCGCGTAAGAAGTACCATTTGCCATTTTTTTGAAAATATTCTCTATGGTCGGGTTTCCAATCTTCTATGGGGTAAATGTAATCCAAGAGGGATTGGAATTCGTGCGCGCTTTCTTGATCAAGAATAAAATCTTCCCGAATATAGTCGGTAAGTTCAGGCAAGTTCGTATTCGCTTGGACGCGTTCAAAACTTGCTACTTTTTGTCCAGTATCGATCACAATAAATTCATTGATGTTTTTCTTCTTTTCACCATACATGTTTTGGGTCTCCTGAACAATGTGGAAGACTTTGTATTTAAGTATGTTTTCTACTGGGGTGGAAGAAATTTCATTAAATGTGGTTGTGCAGTTTTCGCGCATAAAGCCATTGAGCCTATTCGAAACCGCTGGGTCAATTTGCGAAAAGGTCTGGGAAGCAGTTAGGAATATGGTTCCTAGGAGGAATCGATAACCTATTTTGGTAAAGATTTGGGCCATCTCTTATAAATAGTTTGATGAATAGGTATCAAACTTATTAGTAAAGTCCTACATTGAATGTTTAGATTTGACGAATGCCCGATTTGAGTTTACGAATGGGGTAAATGAATTCAGGGAATAATTATAAGAAGTGGTTTAAAGGACCATTTTGGAATATGGGATCACAGTGTTGTACCCCTTCGATTTAAAATAGGAAATGGATTTTTCGTCACCAGTAGCCAAGATAAAATCACCGCCCCAGGCGCCTAGACTTTTTATTGTTCCGTAATAATCAGGGAAAAGACGCTCTTTTACAGGAGTCATCTTCAATATTGCTGAAAGTACGGTTTCGTGCCTATCCATCAACAACTCAAAATCCGACAAGGTTGTTGCTCCGATCGTAGCTCGGGTGAGGTCGGTTATCTTTTTAACCAGCTCGGAAGTGTCGAACTGTTGCTCCCTATAATTGGCAATTGCCTTTTTGCTGCTTTGCTTTTGATTTAGATGTACAAAATATAGGGATTCTTTAAAATACGGGTCAAAGGCGATGCTTTCTACCTTGGGTTTATTGTTTTTTAGTTGGTACACCAAGGGTGAATTGGTTTGTGCACAGGCAATATCGTAACCACTGCCGCCAAATGCGTTCCATAATAGTTGGTAGGCATCTACCCGCGCCCATTGTGCCAAATTGTTTATCAGGGTAGACGAGGTTCCAAGCCCCCAGTTCCTTGGAAAAGTAAGGTGTGTTTCAATTTTAAAGCCCTCACTGTCTGTTAACAACAACGGGTTTTGTGCATTGGCCTCCAACAATAGGGTTTTTAACGTATTGGCCATGGATTTGTCCGATGTGGCAACTACATTTAAATTGGTAAGGTCGAGTTGCGCCGAGAACCAAACATTCTTGTTCAAGTCCAAGCTGGTCCAATCCAAAAAACCACTGGTGTTCGGAGTTACCTGCAACGATTGCCCATAACTGGTGGGAATGGCCAGTCCCAATGCTCCATCCAAAATGGCATACTCGCCCGAGAGCAATAACTTTCCATTACTGTAAAACTCCTTTTCCATTACTCAGCTTTAATTTTTTCAAAAGCCTCTTTGACCGCGGCATTGGTTACGGTCCGCTCTTTAAAATAAGCGACCAATTGTAGTTTTTCCGCTTCCGTTGCACCTAATTGGTTCAACATGTTCAATAAGTGCATTTTCATATGTCCCTTTTGAATACCTGTAGTGACCAAGCTGCGAACCGCGGCAAAATTCTGTGCCAATCCTGCTACCGCAACAATTTGCATCAATTTCTTGGCTGTTGGTTTTTGAAGTATTTCCAAGGCAAGCTTCACCAAAGGATGCAAAGAAGTCAAGCCGCCTACTGTGCCAAGGGCCAAGGGTACTTCTATCCAGAACTTAAAAATCCCATCTTCAATTTTGGCATGGGTGAGGCTGGAGTATTGCCCATCTTTTGCAGCATAGGCATGTACGCCTGCTTCCACTGCCCTAAAATCGTTTCCTGTGGCGAGCACCACTGCATCAATCCCGTTCATGATCCCTTTGTTATGGGTCACGGCCCGGTAGGGCTCCACTTTCGCTATATTTACCGCTTGAACAAATTTTTGCGCAAACTCTTCGGCGTCCATGTCCGAATTGTCCAGTTCTGAAACCGGACAACTTACCTCTGCCCTTACCAAACAATTGGGAACGTAATTGGATAAAATGCCCATTATTACTTCAATGTTTTTTTCGTGGTTCGAAAATTCATCAAAGGAAAGGGCCAATTCCTTGAGTGTTTTGGCAAATTGTTCCAAACAGGAGTTGATGAAGTTTGCACCCATGGCGTCCAAAGTCTCAAATGTACAATGGAGCTGATAGTACCCTTGAATTTTATCGCTTAGGTCACGTAATTCAATATCGTTGATGCCCCCACCGCGTTTTTCCATATTTTGGGTAATGGAAGCAACACTTTTTAAAAGTTCAGGTTTTGCAGCAATAAAAAATTCTTTGAGTCTTCTTTTTTCGCCCTTAAATATAAAATGGACCTGACCTACTTTTTCGGTGCCAATAATCTCTGCTTTAAAACCGCCACGATCCATCCAAAATTTGGCAGCCTTGCTTGCAGCGGCTACGACCGAACTTTCTTCTATGGCCATGGGAATGGCCAGGAACTCTCCATTTATCTTAAAGTTTGGGGCTATGGCAAACGGCAAATAATAATTGGAAATGGTATTCTCTATAAATTCATCGTGCAGTTTTTGTACTCTTGGATCGGTGTTCCAGTACTGCTCCAAGAGTTGTTTGGCAGCTTTTGGGTCCTGAGTGCAATTGGTGGCTATCCAATCAATTTTTTGGGTTTTGGATAGTTTGGAAAATCCTTCAACGGGCGTTTTCATAAAGCAGGGTTAAAGAGTTCAAAGATACGCATATTGACCGTTTGGAGGAGCCGCATCTAAATTTTGGAACCGAAGCGCATCGGCAAAGGTTAAAATTGTTGCAAACGCAACAGCAAAGTTTATTTTTCCGATAAATATTAGTAAACTTGGGAGTTTTTAATCAATTTTTTTCACTTCATGAACAAAAAATATTTTCTATTCCTATTCCTTTTGGGCGCATTTACATTTTCTACTGCACAAAAGAAAAAAATAACCCTTGAAGAAATTTGGGGCGGGGAATTCAGGACAGAATACATGGATGTTTTACGATCCATGAACAACGGTACTCAATATACCATATTAAACACAACCCGCTCTCCGCGCGCCAGTAGTTTGGATAAGTACGACTACAAGACATTGGAAAAAGTGGAAACCATAGTGGCATCATCCGATGCTGTTCCCTATTTTTCATCATATTCTTTCAGTGACGATGAATCACAAGTGCTTTTGGCCACAGAAGTGGAACCCATTTTTAGGCGTTCCCGGCTCGGAATTTACTATGTGTACGATATTGCCACCAAAAATCTGGTAAAGATTTCCGAGACCAAAATTCAAGAACCTACACTTTCGCCGGACGGTAGTAAAGTGGCCTATGTCCTGGACAATAATTTATATGTGATGGATTTGGCCGATCGGACTACTAAACAGGTTACTTCTGATGGAAGTAAAGGAACCATCATAAATGGGGTGACGGATTGGGTGTACGAAGAAGAATTTGCATTTGTCCGTGCTTTTGAGTGGAACAGCAACGGAACTAAAATCGCATTTTTAAGATTTGATGAAACCGAGGTTCCCCATTTTTCCATGGATGTTTACGGTAAGGACCTGTACCCCTATCAGCATGAATTTAAATATCCAAAGGCAGGAGAGAAAAACTCTATAGTGTCATTGCAAATGTACGATGTGGCTTCTGGGAAAATATCGAACGTTAATTTGAACGATCCATATTATATCCCAAGAATCAAATGGATGAACCACCCAGATCATTTGAGCGTTCAAACATTGAACAGGCATCAAAACGACCTAAAAATGTATGCCGTAAATGCAAAGGATAATTCATTCTCTGTTTTATTGGAGGAAACCGATGCTGCCTATGTGGACATTGATGATGACCTTACTTTTTTGGACGATGACAGTTTTATCTGGACAAGCGAAACGGATGGCTATAACCATTTGTACCTGTACGGAAGAAACGGAAAGTTGAAAAATCAGATTACGCAAGGTCCTTGGGAAGTAACAAGGTACTATGGCTACGATGAGGATAACGATCGTATTTTTTATCAGTCCGTGGAAAACGGCTCCATCAATAGGGGCGTTTACAGTATTTCGACCAATGGGAAGCGCAAAAAAGAATTATCCGTGGAAGAGGGAACAAATTCAGCAGCCTTCAGTAGCGATTATACCTATTATATAAATACATATTCCAGTGCAACAACTCCTTATAGGTTTACCTTGCACAACGCATCCAATGGGAAACTGGTAAAAGCAATCAAGGATAATTCAGCTTTGCAGAACAAACTGGAAGGCTATGAGATTTCACCTAAGGAATTTTCCACCATCAATATAAATGGGAACGATCTTAATATGTACATGATCAAACCGGCAGATTTCGATCCTAATAAAAAATATCCATTGTTCATGTTCCAATACAGTGGCCCAGGTTCGCAGCAAGTGGCCAACCAATGGATGGGCAGCAACGATTATTGGCACCAGCACTTGGCATCTCTAGGATATATCGTAGCCTGTGTAGATGGTAGGGGAACAGGTTTAAAAGGGCGCGATTTTAAAAAGGTGACCCAAAAAGAATTGGGCAAATTCGAAGTTGAAGATCAAATTGCAGCGGCTCAAAAATTGAGCGAGCGGTCTTATATTGATGCGAACAGAACCGGGATTTGGGGCTGGAGCTATGGAGGATTTATGTCCACCAATGCCTTACTGAAAGGTAACGACACCTTTGAAATGGCCATTGCTGTGGCACCAGTAACCTCTTGGCGTTTTTACGATACCATTTATACAGAACGATACATGCAGACTCCCCAGGAAAACCCAACGGGGTATGACGATAACTCTCCTTTTAACTACCCTGAATTGTTGAAAGGCAAGTATTTGTTGGTTCACGGATCTGGAGACGATAACGTACATGTGCAGAACACTATGCGTATGATAGAGGCATTGGTACAGGCCAATAAACAATTCGATTGGGCTATTTACCCAGATAAGAACCATGGTATTTATGGAGGATATACCAGATTGCACCTATATACCAAAATGACCAATTTTGTTAAAGAAAATCTTTAAATAAAACCAATACCAAACCAATATGTCAGAAGTAGTTAAGCCAGTGAACGAGAAACAAGTTTTTGGGCATCCACAGGGATTGTTCTATCTCTTTTTTGCAGAGTTGTGGGAGCGTTTCAGTTTTTATGGAATGCGAGCCTTGCTTACACTCTACATGGTAGATGTAATTTTCGCCGCCTTAATGGAACGGGATTACGCTACCGCAGCAGTATATTCCTCCTATGGATCATTAGTGTACGCATCCACGGTAATTGGTGGTCGTATTTCCGATAGTATTCTTGGAATGCGCCGATCCATATTTCTTGGAGGCATTTTAATGTCCCTTGGGCATTTTGTGCTTGCCATAGAGAACGATGTCGCCTTTTTTATGGCCCTCTCCTTGATTATTGCAGGGAATGGCTTTTTTAAACCGAATATATCAACATTTGTAGGTTCTTTATATAAGGATGGAGACCCTAAGAAAGATTCTGGCTTCACCATTTTTTACATGGGGATCAATATAGGTGGATGGGTGGCGCCATTGCTTTGTGGATATTTGGCGGCCAAATATGGGTGGCACTATGGATTTGGATTGGCAGGAATAGGGATGCTTACCGGATTGATCGTTTTTTGGAGCGGAATCAAAAAAGGTGTTTTTGGCGATAAAGGACTCCCTCCAGAGAATGGAAATATAGAGAAAAAGGTTTTGGGCCTAAAACAAGGCCTAATGGTTCCAGTTTTGGCTTTTGCCTCGGTTCCCGTAATTGCTTATTTGTTGTCCTCTTACAAAGCATTGGGAATAGAAGGTTCTTTTTTTGGAGACCAGAATATCGTAAATGTGATATTTAAACTAATTGGGTTCTCCATTTTGGTATACTTGGGCTACATTATGTACAAAGCCACATTGGAAGAGCGTAAAAAGCTATTTGTAGCAGTGCTGATAACCTTCTTTATGACCATCTTTTGGGGTTTTCATGAACTTTCCGGAAGTGTGATCACACTTTTTGCCGCTAGAAATGTGGATTTGGAGGGGATTATGACCGCTTCACAGACCAATTCCTTAAATTCCATGTGGATCATAATTTTGGCCATTCCGATTTCTTTAATGTGGCAATGGTTGTCCAAAAAGAAACTTAACCCAAGAACGCCCTATAAGTTTGGTATGGGACTTTTGTTTGCAGGGGTCAGTTTTTATGTATTGGCCATTAGTGGTGCCAGTGCAAACGACAACGGATTTGTCCCCTTTACCTATTTATTGCTAATGTATTTCTTGATTTCGGTAGGTGAATTGTTCATGTCGCCCGTGGGACTTTCAAAAATTACGGACCTTTCACCAAAAAGGATAGTGGCCTTTATGATGGGGGTTTGGTTCCTGTCGTCTGCATTTGCCTTTCAGGTAGTAGGGTTTATCGGTAAACAAATGGCGATAGAGAGCACCGATTCCGATATTAGTGGTTTTAGTACATTAAGTGTTTATACCGATGGATTTATGCTCATAGCCCAATATGCAATTGGAGCGGGAATTCTGGTTATAGTGGCTTCACCATTGATCAAAAAGTTGATGGGCAACGTGCATTAATTTAATTGAGCTTAAACGTATAAAATCCCTTTTCCCCCGTGTGGTGAAAAGGGATTTCTTTTTGTGCACAAGTCGCTTTCCATTTTTTTATCAAGCTTGGGTAGTTGCTCCCGTCCACAAATATTTTTTTGGGTTGTACAGAGTCCAGAACCCGTTCCAGGTTAATTTTTGATGATTGAGTCAACAAAAGATACTCTGGCCTTACTTTAATGGGCAGTACGGTGAGACTGTCCACCACGAACAATCTTTTAGAGCCAATTCGATAACTGTTCTTGAGCTGAACGGCACCCATTTTTTGAATCCGCTCTGCTATGGAATAATCCGTCGCTATATTTCCAATATTGAAAGTGTCCGAAGCAATAATAACGAGTGAATCTCCTAATTGATGCAGTAAAACCGTGTTTCTGGAACGATGTGCCAAGGTTATTGTTTCCTTCTGATGTAACTCGACCTGTTTATAAATGCCCCATACTTGAAAAATGATAAGCCCACTGAAAAAAACAGCTATGGTTTTCCATTTGGGTTTGGATAAAAACAACACAAGAGCAGTAATGATCAAGTATCCCCAAATGAGTTGAAAAGAATCGAAGGGAATGTTTTTGATAATAAAACTCTCTTGTTTTGCCACCCATCCGACGGTGGCATTCATCAAGCGGATGATCCAGTCAAAACCTTTGGCGATAATATTGGGCAAGAAGTCTATCAAAGCTAAAAAGATGACTAGGATACCAAAGCCCAAAATCAAACCCAGAAAAGGAACAACAAGTAAGTTGGTAACAAAAAATAAGGCCGGAAACTGATGGAAATAAAACAAACTGATAGGCAAAACACCCAATTGGGCAGCAACACTTACCGATAATAATTGCCATATTTTGCGGACCAGGATATTTTCAGGGAACCAAAACTTTTGCAATTTTGGGTAGATCCAAACAATGGAGAAAACAGCGGCATAGCTCATTTGAAAGCCTACCTGAAATAAAAACAAGGGCTTGACCAAAAGAATGAACAACATGGATAGCGCAATAATGTTAAAGGAATTGGTAGGACGATTTAGATACATCGCATACGCTACAAAAGAAAACATGGAAACAGCCCTGACAATGGAAGGAGAGAGCCCTGCAACAAAAGCATAGGACCATAGCAACAAAACTATAAGTAAAAGTTTTACGGTCTTACCTTTAGGTAAACGCTCCAAAGGCGAAAGCAAAAATTCCAATAAAAAGAGAAATATACCAACATGGAGCCCGGATACGGCCAAGATATGTACTGCTCCTGCGTTTTTGTAATTATCGTAGGTGTTCTCGGAAATGTCGTCCCGTTTTCCCAAAAGCAATGCTTGGATAACCCCCGATTCCTCTAGTCCAAAGTCGTATTTTTTTAATTTGGATATAATTTTTTCCCTAAAGTTGGCTGCTCTGCCGACCCAGGTTTTTGGAGCGTTCTCTTTTTTTATAATGGAGCTATAGTTGCTTTTGATGAAATGTACGATCCCTTGCTTTTCTAGATAGCTTTTGTAATCGAATTGATGGGGATTCAATGGAGGTCGGATTGACCTTGGTTTGGCATGGATCAAAAACTCATCATCAACCTGCAACTGCTTAGTTAGTGAGTCTACAGATAAACCGAAAAGTATGGTGCCGGTTGTTTGTTCGTTGTCCGAAGCAATGATTTGGGCGATATAATTGTGGGAAAAGATATTGGGTTTGAGCACTTCCCTTACTTTTAGGTGCCATACTTTTTCCTTCGTAACATCCTTTTTGGAGTAATGGTGGGGCATGCCCTTGCCCATTGAAATTCCAACGACCCAAATTCCTAAACAAAAAGAGGTTAAAAATGTAAGCGCCTCAAAAAACGGGAGTCCATTGCGTTTTTGCTTTGCTCTTGCCCAGAAAAGGCCAATGGGCAATACGGATAGCGCAATGAGCAATAAAAAGGAGTTTACATCAATATAAAAACCAAAAATAATACCCAGTACAACCCACAATGTGAGTTTTACGGATATAAAGTTAAGTTGTTGCACTTATAGGATGCGCATGGCCTTTACAAAGGCACTGTTCCAGTATCCCTCCCGTAACGAGGATACCAGCACGCCGCGTGAGGTTGTGGCGTGGATAAACTTAATGTCGTTGCCCTTTACATCTACCACAAGCCCAACATGGTTGATGCGCTTGCCCGTTTTACTTGTTTTAAAAAAGAGCAGATCTCCTTTTTCCACACGGGCAATTTGTATTTTTTCTCCTTCCAGGGCCATTTGATACGATGTTCTGGGAAACATAATGTCGTTTTCCTTTAAGGAAACATAGACCAAGCCAGAGCAGTCCATGCCCTTTTTGGTGGTGCCCCCGTATTTGTAACGAGTGCCCGAATATGTCAGCGCCGTGGAAATAATTCTGTTTGCCTTTGCATTTTTACGCCCCTCCTTTTTGGATTTTGGTTTAGGGGAAGTGTCGGTGTTGGACCCCTCTACCGTAACGGTTCGGGTCTTGCTGTAGGTTCTTCGTTTTTTGCCCGGGCCACAAGCCGTTATGGCAAAAAACAATAGTAAGATTATGGTTTTACGTAACATCCAAGAGTAGATTTACTTTCTTGGAATATAAAACTACACATTTTTCACAATTAATTGTGCAGCCAATTTACTGGCACCTTTACCGCCCAACTTTTCTTTTAGCAGTTTATAATCGGATAATATACGGTCGCGATCAGGTCCATCCACAATTTTTGAAAGCTCTTTTTTTAAGTTTTTTGAGGTCAGTTCATTCTGAATCAGTTCTTTGACCACTTCCTTTTTCATAATTAGGTTTACCAAAGAAATGTAATCGAGGGTAATAATACGTTTGGCAATTTGATAGGAGATCCAGTTTCCTTTGTAGCATACCACTTGAGGTATCCCAAAAAGCGCAGTTTCCAATGTAGCCGTTCCGCTCGTGACCATGGCGGCATGTGAGTGCTTTAAAAGCGTGTAGGTCTTGTTGGAAACGAACTGTACTTCGTCACCTTCTAAAAAAGGAGCGTAGAAATCGTTGGAAAGACTTGGTGCTCCCGCAATCACGAATTGATATTGATTAAAATCCTTTTTTACCGAAAGCATAACGTTCAACATTTTTTGGACCTCTTGTTTTCTGCTTCCCGGTAGCAAGGCGATTATCGGTTTTTTGGGATCTAGTCCGTTTTCTTCTCTAAACGTTTGATTGTCCTGTAACGGGGTGTTCTCAATGGCATCGATCAAAGGGTGGCCGACAAATTGTACGGGATATCCATGTTTTTTCTCGTAAAACTCTTTTTCAAAAGGAAGGATTACGTACATCTGGTCAATATCCCGCTTTATTTTTTTGATCCTACCTTCTCTAGAAGCCCAAATTTGAGGTGAAATATAGTAGTTGGTTTTATATCCTTCAGCTTTGGCCCATTTTGCTATTCGTAGGTTAAAGCCCGAGAAATCGATAAATATAATCACATCTGGATCAAAATTCTGAATATCCTCTTTACAATAGGCAATATTTTTAAAAATGGCAGGGATGTTTTTGATTACTTCCAAAAACCCCATAAAGGCCATGTCCTTGTAGTGCTTGGCCAATTCTCCACCCTCTTGTTGCATTAAATCACCTCCCCAACATCGAATCTGTGCCGAGGTATCTTCTTTTTTTAAGGCTTTTATTAAATTGGAACCATGTAGATCCCCGGATGCTTCACCAGCTATGATATAATATTTCATTGGTAAGGATCAAATTCAAAAACTAAAGGCAAAAATCAAAAATTAATATCGATTAGTTTGGGTTGTATATAAAAGAGTTCTGTGTTTACCTAGCCCATAACTTTGTACATTAATATGATCAGGGCGGTAACCAGAGTGGCCAACATTACTCCTTTGGCCCGTTGGTCCCTCTTAATGCGCAAAAAGGCAAAAAAAGCAACAAGGTTTAAAACAGCGCCCAGTGCCAACAAACTGCCAATATGGCCTTGACTTATGGCGGCATTGATGGTTTCCCCAACACTTAAATCAGAAAATAATAGAATATAGAGCAGGGTGCCAAATGTGTTTGCAATGAGCCCGACTATAAATCCGATGATGATCTCTTTTTTATTGTTCATTTAAATTCCAGTTGTTTATTTGTGGTATGGCGTGGTGCGCTGTAAGGTCGAATTGTGTTGGCACTACGGAAATATAACCCTGTGCCAAGGCCCATTCGTCGGTGTCCTCACCCTTGTCCAGGAGCTCAAATTCGCCCGTAAGCCAATAATAATCCTTGCCCGATGGACTTGTTCTTTTATCAAATTCCTCTTTCCAATTACCTCGTGCTTGTCGGCAAATCCGAATGCCTTTAGGCGGATTTTCCGATTTTGGAATGTTCACGTTCAATACAGTTCCTTTTGGAATTCCATTGGTCAATGCCTCGGAGACAATATTTTTTACACAATCGAGCGCTGGTTCAAAATTAGCGTTCCAAGAATAGTCGCACAGGGAGAAACCAATGGCCGGAATACCTTCAATACCTGCCTCAATGGCAGCACTCATTGTTCCTGAATAAATAACATTGATAGATGAATTGGATCCATGGTTGATTCCGCTCACACAAATATCGGGCTTACGGTCCAAAATTACCCGAAGCGCCAATTTTACACAGTCTGCTGGAGTCCCGCTGCAGCTGTACTCACTTGGAGCACCTTCTTTATGATCAACTACCACCTTTTTGGAAAACAGGGTGCTGTCCACGGTAATGGCATGCCCCATGCCGCTTTGAGGGCTGTCCGGGGCAACAACGACCACGTCACCAAGTTGTTTCATGGTGCGTATCAATGCCCTGAGCCCAGGCGCTGTAATTCCATCATCATTGGTTACAAGAATCAACGGTTTTTCCATATGGCATAATTAAAGGCATAAAAATACGTTTTTCATAAGGATATGAAGCTCTGGTCGTTTAACAAAAAATTAAATTCAGCAGAAAGGACTGGCACGGTTTTTTCTGTATCTTAGAGAATTCATACAAGTAGAACGAAGGAAGACATTGTGAAGATTTGGCAGTATGAGGTCAAATGGTTTCCCTCAAAAAAAACATATTTATGAAAAAGAACTTCATCTTAGCACTTTTGGTTATCCTTGTGGCAGTAGCCTCCTGTAGTTTTACCAATAAGTCTTTTGAAAATGATGATAAGGATAAATTTTTGTTGGAATTGATTTCCTATGTATTGGAAAAAGGACATTATGAGCCCAAGGACATCAACGATAATTTTAGTTCCAACGTTTTTGATGATTTTATCGACATCGTAGATCCTACCAAGAGATATTTTCTTCAGAGCGATTTGCGCGAATTTGAAAAATATCGGTTTATGATCGATGATGAGATCAGAAATACCGACATTACCTTTTTTAATGCCGTTTATCAACGGTTAATGGTTCGAATGGAAGAAGCCAAGGAAATTTACAACGAGGTGCTTTCCGAACCATTCGATTACACCATTGACGAAACCATAGAAATCGACTACGATAAACAAGAGTTTGCCTCGAGCAAAAAAGAACTCAAAGAACGTTGGAGAAAACAATTAAAGTACAACACCTTAAATATATTCGACAACAAAATAGACAACTTGATCAACGATGCCAATGATGTTGCCAGTACCGATGCAAAACCGGTGTTATCTTTCAACGACATACCAGGTACGGTGGACAAAGTAGCGGTTGAAGAAGAAGCGAGAGAAGTTACTAAGAATACTTTGGACGAGTTTTTTGATTTTGTGGATGATCTTGAGCGCAAGGACTGGTTTGTACAATATTTGAATACGATCGTAGAAGAATTTGACCCCCATACATTCTATTTTGCTCCAGAAGAAAAGGAGAAGTTCGATATAGGTATGTCCGGAAAGTTTGAAGGTATAGGGGCCAGGTTGCAGAAAAAACCCGAAGGAGCCAAAATTGTAGAGATTATTTCCGGTGGTCCGGTTTGGAGAGACCAGAGTTTGGAGGTGGGAGATCAGATCTTAAAGGTTGGTCAAAAAGGAGAAGAACCTATAGATATAGTTGGTATGCGACTGGACGATGCCATAAAATTGATAAAAGGCCCCAAAGGCACCATAGTTGAACTTACCGTAAGAAAAGTAGATGGAACTATTGAAACGGTGTCCATTACAAGAGATGTGGTAGAGTTGGAGGAGTCCTATGCAAAATCCGCCACAATTGATGCCGGCAACCAAAAGTACGGTCTAATCAATCTACCTAAATTTTATGTGGATTTCGATGACTATTCCGAACGAAATGCAGCTACCGATGTAGCCAAGGAATTGGAACGTTTAAAAGAAGCAGGTGCAGAAGGAATTATATTGGATTTACGGGACAATGGAGGTGGATCCCTAAAAACCGTTGTAGAAATGGCAGGATTGTTCATTAAAGACGGTCCAATTGTGCAAGTACGTTCCTCTGGACAAAGAAAAGAAGTGCATGAGGATAAGGACGAGCGCATTCAATGGGATGGTCCTTTAGTAATTCTGGTTAACGAACTTTCCGCATCGGCATCCGAAATATTGGCAGCGGCCATGCAGGACTACAAAAGGGCCGTGGTGATCGGCAGCAAACAAACTTTTGGTAAAGGAACTGTTCAAAACGTTATTCCTTTGGACCCAATTGTTAGAGGTAACGAACATGGTGATTTAGGTGCCATAAAATTGACCACCCAAAAATTCTATAGGATCAATGGAGGGTCTACCCAATTGGAAGGTGTAAAAAGTGACATTGTTGTTCCGGACAGATATAGCTATATCGATCTGGGCGAGCGCGATCAGCAAAATCCATTGGGCTGGGATAAAATCACACCAGCCGATTACAAGATATGGGATGGTTACATCGACTTGGACCAAGCAGTAAAGAACAGTAAAGAACGTATGGCCAAAAATGAGCAGATCAAGTTGATAGAAGAAAACGCCAAGTGGTTAAAAGAGCAACAGGATGAAAATTTGATCTCACTCAAATACGACGCTTACGTAGGGAAGGAACAAGAGGCCAAGAAACGCTCAGAACGTTTTAAAAGCTTAAAGGACTATGATTCAAAGCTGTCCTTTGGCTCTTTGCAATACGAGACAGAGTTGTTTACCCAAGACTCCGTATTACGTGAGAAAAGGGATAGATGGCACAAGGATTTGGCACGTGATATCTATGTTGAGGAAGCAGTCAATGTGCTGAAAGATCTTCATCAAAACAATATTAAAAAAGAAGAAACAAAATTGGCCAGCGTTAAAGGATAGGCCCGATCAGTTTCAAATTATTTAGAAGACCAACTCATTTGAGTTGGTTTTTTTATGCATTTTTGATGTCAAAATTTAAATCATAACTAACCTTTATGAAGGATAGAACCATATATGCCATTTTGATATCGGCATGTGTCGTAGGATTTTGGCTATTCGATAATTTTTATACCCCTGCAACATATTCCCCTCCCGATGAAACGCCAAAGATTACTTTGGAATCCGACTTATTGCCAAGTTCAACCATGGGCGAAGTGGTACAGCATGCGTATTATGCCCTTTCTTATAGTGAACCTCATGAACAAGCGGAATGGGTAGCCTATACCTTAAAAAAAGAACACCTCACCTATGATGAGAGAAAGCGGCCATATTTTATAGAGGACCCCAAAGTAACATCCAAATCTGCGGATTGGCGAAACTATAAAGGTTCTGGTTACGATAGGGGGCATTTGTGTCCGGCAGGGGACAGGCGTTTTTCTGAACAGGCCTACAACGAAACTTTTTACACGAGCAATATTAGTCCGCAGGACAAGTATTTTAATGCGGGCATATGGAACCGATTAGAGCAGAAAGTACGCTATTGGTGTAAAAAATATGGCGATTTGATGGTGATTACGGGCGGTGTTCTCCAAAATGATCTTCCCCAAATTGGGGATGAGGATGTGGATGTGCCACGTACATTTTATAAAATCGTGGTCAGGTCCAATAAAGGAAAAATGGAACCGATCGCTTTTTTGATCCCAGCCAAAGAAACCAAAAAACCACTTCAACAATTTATAGTATCCATTGATGAGATTGAAGCAAAAACCGGAATCGATTTTTTTCATGGGCAATCAAAAGATTGGCAACAAAAAATGGAAGCTACAATAGGAGATGCAGGGCAATGGAAACTTTAAATCCCGTCCTTTAAACGGTTGGAATCAAGCTTTAGAAATATGAACAGTAGCATGGTAAAAAATATTAAACCAGAACCGCCATAGCTAAAAAAGGGCAATGGTACCCCAATAGTTGGCAAAAGCCCGATGACCATACCAATATTTATAAAGTAGTGAAACACCAAAATGGAAATTACCCCATAGCCATACATCCGGCTAAAATCACTTTTTTGTCGCTCCGCAATGTAGATCAAGCGTAAAAAAAATAGGGAGAACAACAAGATAACCGCTGTAGTGCCCAAAAAACCCCATTCTTCGCCAACCGAACTAAAAATGTAATCGGTATGTTGTTCGGGAACAAAGTCGCCCTTGGTTCGGGTGCCCTCCAAAAATCCTTTTCCGGTAAAACCACCAGATTCGATGGCTTTTTCCGACTGATAGGTATTGTAGCCAATGGTCTTTCGGATTTCGTCCAGTTTGTCCTCATCTTTTTCCAAGCTCAACCATAGGGCAAATCGATCCCTGTGGCGCTGTTCAAAAACATTTTCAAAAACAAAGTTTACCGAGAGGGAAAACAATATGGAAACCGCAATAACGCCCACCACGGGCAATATTGGAATTTTTACAGATGCCTTTTTAAAGGTGTAGATGAGCAAGGTAAGTATGATCAGGCCAATGGCGACCCAAACCGTACCGAACATTAATGTAGTGGCAAAAAGCACCACGGCAAAAATTAATATACCTAAATAGTAAATTGGGAAACCTTCCCTGAACAGGACAAAGAACAGTGAAAAATAGATTAGGGAACTACCGGGGTCTGGTTGCGGCAAGATTAAAATTGCGGGCAAAAGAATAATGATCAACGCATATATTTGATGCTTGCCCGTTCGTATATCGGTCTGTATATCGCTTAAAAATTTGGCAAGGGCCAACGATGTGCCCACTTTGGCCAACTCGGACGGTTGCAGATTAAAAAAACCAAGATCGTACCAAGATGTGGCTCCGGCAATGGTTTTGCCAAATAAGAACAGTCCCAATAGCAGTACAATGCAGACGATGTAAAAAATTGAGGCAAACCGCTCAAAAAAATGTGACTCCACAAACAGTACGAATATAATGCCCAAGGCAGCAAGGCCAATAAAAAACAGTTGTTTGCCGTAAAGCGTGGAAAAATCAAAAATGGAGGTGTGCGATTCTCCGACCGATGTTGAATAAATATTGATCCATCCGATCAAGACCAAAACAGCGTAAAGAATTACGGTAACCCAATCCAAACGTCCAAATAGACCCTTACCAGACATACTCGTTTATCTTGAAAGGTTCGCCACTATATGGCTTGGCATATTCGTGTTCCAACGTTTTTTCCAACATTCTCTTTTCCAGGTCTTTTCGTGTTATCTCGCCTTTAAGGTATTTTTCTATCAGCAGCGAAGCTATGTGACCTGCGTAGCGAGAGCCATAGTAACCATTTTCGATATATACGGCCAAGGCAATTTGAGGGTTCTCCACGGGGGCAAAGGCAACAAAAACAGAGTGGTCTGTCAACTGCATTCTTTCTCCATCAACTCGTATAAAATTTTCTACGGTACCGGTTTTACCTGCTATTTCGATATCTGGAATTTTCACCCATCTTGCCGTTCCGTAATGGTAAACGTTTTTCATGCCTTCGATTACCGGCTCAAAATGTTTTCTATCTATGGTAGTGTACCGAGGTTCTGTAAATTTTGGGTCAATGGCCCCGTTGTTACCTATACGTTTGATAACATGTGGGGTGTAAAAATATCCGCGGTTGGCAATGGCGGCCGTCATGTTGGCCAACTGTAAGGGTGTTGCGGCAATTTCTCCTTGCCCAATAGAGTTGGATATAATGGTTGATGCCGCCCATCTGCCGTCACCGTACCATTTGTCGTAAAAATCTTTGTCGGGTATTCGGCCAGGCGCACCAGTAGGTAGATCGGTGCCAAGAAAATTCCCTAGTCCAAAACTTTTCATGTGTTTTTCCCAAACATCCATGCCCTCGTCGGTAGTTTGGTATTTATCGAATATTTTACGGAAAACACCGGCAAAGTATGCATTACAGGATTGATAAATGCCGGAGTTCATATCTCTTACCCCGCCACCACAATGGCATCCTCTTAAAGTATTGCCCACATAAAACCCATGATAACATCGAAATTTGGTATTGGCATCGACAACCCCTTCTTGCAACCCTACAAGGGCATTTAAGGTTTTAAATGGGGATCCAGGGGATTGTTGTGCCAATATGGAACGGTCCCAAGTTGGTTTGGATATGGTGTCGTAGTGCAGTTTGCTATAGTTTTTGGAACGCTTTCTGCCCACTAAAAGCGAGGGGTCGTAAGTGGGGCCGGAGATCATGGCCAAAATCTCACCGGATTTAGGTTCAATGGCAACAATTCCCCCTCTTTTGCCGTGCATTAATTTTTCGCCATATTCTTGTAGGACTTTGTCCAATGTAATATGGATTTCTTTGCCCTGCTCTGGCAATGTGTCCAATTTACCTTCCTTATACGGGCCAATATCACGGTTAAAACGGTCCTTTTGAATATGTTTTACTCCTTTTCTACCTCGCAATATTTCTTCGTACTGCTGTTCGATACCTGTTCTACCCTTTAATTCACCGGCAACATAATAAGGATTGTTCTTTAGGTCCCATTCGTTAACTTCGCTAATGTAACCGAGTACGTTGGCCGCACTTTTGGTATTGTAATAGCGCAGTGATCTTTTTTGGATATAGAAACCTGTGTAGTGGCGCATTTTTTCTTGGAGCCTGGCATAATCCTCTTTGGATAATTGAGGTACCAAAACAGAGGGCAATCTGGGAGAATAGATTCTTGCTTTTTCCATTTTGGACATAAATTCGGCCTTCTCAATGCCCAAAAGGCCACAAAATTCCAAAGTATCCAACGGTTTAACCTCTCGAGGGATCACCATTACATCATAAGCCGGTTGGTTTCCTACCAATAGTTTACCGTGCCGATCGTAGATATAGCCTCTTTCGGGATAATCGTACACTTTTTTGATTGCCGGGTCATCCAAGATTTGATCGGGTGAAAACCGGAATAATTGCAAATAGGAAAGCCTACCGATAAAGGTGAATCCTATTAGTACAACAACGGATGATAACAATAACTTTTTCATGAACTGCCTAATGTTTTTTGGCTCTGTATATATGCAACGAAAAAAAAGTCGGTTTTATTCGGATCTTGGACTAAAAAGTGAACTGAACAGTATACAAAGTACTAAAGTTACAACACCTGTCACAAAAACGTTCTTCAAAATTAACAGGATATGGGCAATACTTAAAATTTCAAAGAAAAAGTATATCAAATGATGGATCAGTACCACTAAAGCCATAAAGGTGATGCGTTGGATCTTGGTCGTATTTTTAAAACTGAAATTTTGAAAATCGTAGTTTACACCAAAACAAAAGCGCATAACAGGCGGCCTTAAATAGGCTACGGTGGTAGAGGCCAAAGCATTAAGGGCAAGGGTGTCAGAAAAAATATCGATTGTTAGGCCCAACAAAAACGCAGTGAGCATAAACACGGCCCTGTTCACTTTAATAGGGTACCAATAAAAGAAGATAACGTACACCATGGGGTTGATAAAGCCCAAGAAATTCAGATTGTTAAAAATGAGGACCTGTGTTAGGACCAACAATACAAATCTGAATATATTTATGATTACCGTATTGTTCATTCTATGGTTCTTGCCTCAAGTTCTTGAATCTCTTCTTTGTCCTTATTTTCGATCAGATAAACATTTTTGATGTTCGCCATGTCGCTGAAGAGTTCAACATCAATATTGTAAAAACTCTTGGAATCGTTGAGGTCATATTTTTTTATGGTACCCACAGGAACGTTCTCTGGAAAAATACTCGACATACCTCCGGTTACAATAGTGTCCCCCACAACAAGAGGGACCAATCGAGGAATATCTACCAACTGCACCACGGTATAATCTTTGGCATCCCAGATCAGTGACCCAAAGTATTCTGTTCCCTTTATTTTTGCGTTGATGTTCGATTTTGTGTTCAATACACTTTGAACTGTTGCAAATTTATTGGAAACATTTTCTACAATGCCCAATATCCCATCGGTTGTGATGACACCCATGTCCTGGTGCACCCCATCCCGAGCACCCTTGTCTATAGTTACATAGTTTCTTGGGGAAATATAACTGTTCTTTATCAATTTGGCGCTGAGCACTTCGTGTTGCATTACGGTCGAATCCAAAGATGCTGTTATGGTGTCGCTGATCGAATTGAACAACAACTTGCGCAACCGTCTGTTTTCATCTACCAGTCTGGAATTTTCGTCCTTCAGATTAAAATAGGAGGAAACATCCGAACCAGCTCCATAAATGCTGCCGGTGACCCACTTGGATGAATTGAAAAACTTGGATTGATGGTACGAATGTGATCTAATGGTCATCACCAAAGAAATAAACGCAAAAAACGCATATAAAAATGCGTTTCGATAGCGTAGTACAAAATTGATGATGCGTTGCATGCAATCGTATGTTACTCAGGTTGAATACCTTTAAAATAATGGAACTGTTTTAAAAACAGGCCTATTTTATTAAAATACTTTTGTATCGTTCAATATTTTTGAGAGCAATTCCTGTTCCTCTTACCACAGCCCTTAAGGGATCTTCGGCAATGTATACCGGTAAATCTGTTTTTTGGGACAATCTTCTATCCAGTCCTCGCAACATGGAGCCGCCACCTGCTAGATAAATTCCGGTATTGTAAATATCGGCTGCCAGTTCTGGTGGGGTCTGGGACAAGGTTTCCATTACTGCATCCTCTACCCTAAGAATACTTTTGTCCAGCGCCTTGGCGATTTCCCTATAAGAAACGTGCACTTGTTTTGGTTTACCGGTCAATAGGTCACGACCTTGAATGGATTTATCCTCTGGCGGCGACTTTAGATCCTCTGTAGCGGAACCAATTTCAATTTTTATGGCTTCTGCCGTACTTTCACCAACATATAGGTTGTGCTGGGTACGCATGTAATAAATGATGTCGTTGGTAAACACATCTCCGGCGATTTTTACCGACTTGTCACAAACTATCCCTCCAAGGGCAATAACGGCAATCTCCGTAGTACCCCCGCCTATATCCACTATCATATTTCCTTTGGGCTGCATTATGTCCAGTCCAATACCTATGGCCGCAGCCATGGGCTCGTGGATCAAGTATACCTCTTTTCCGTTTACACGTTCTGCGGATTCACGTACTGCACGCATTTCCACTTCGGTAATCCCGGAAGGTATACAGATAACCATTCGAAGAGCCGGTGGAAACCATTTTTTCTTGAGGGCCGGAATGCTTTTGATCATCATGTTCATCATCTTCTCCGAAGCGTCGAAGTCGGCAATTACCCCGTCTTTCAATGGCCGAATGGTCTTGATGTTCTCATGGGTCTTTCCCTGCATCATATTGGCTTCGCGACCAACCGCGATTATTTTTCCTGATACGCGGTCCCTAGCTACAATGGAAGGACTATCGACCACCACTTTGTCCATATGGATGATCAGGGTGTTTGCAGTACCAAGGTCAATAGCTATTTCCTCGGTCATGAAATCAAAGAATCCCATAGAAATTGTCTGTTTTTCGGATTAACGGTAAAAAATTATCGGCTAAAGTACTAAAATTAATGTTTAAAATGCCTAGTACCAGTCATCACCATCGCCAATCCGTTTTCATTGCAGTAATCAATGCTCAATTGATCCTTTATGGAGCCGCCAGGTTGAATCACACTTTTAATGCCTGCTTTGTCCGCAATCTCTACACAGTCGGGGAAAGGAAAAAATGCATCGCTGGCCATTACGGCACCATCTAGATCAAAATCAAAGGACTTTGCTTTGTGTATCGCTTGGTTCAGAGCATCCACTCTTGATGTTTGGCCCGTACCGCTGGCACATAATTGCCTGTTCTTGGCCAAAACTATGGTATTGCTCTTGGTGTGTTTGCATAATTTGGAAGCAAAGATCAAATCCTCTATTTCTTCGGAAGTGGGTTTTTTGTCGGTAACAGGATTCAGATCTTCTTTAGTATCGGTTTTGGAATCTTTATCCTGGACCAAAACGCCGTTCAAACAGGTTCTTACCAAAGTTTCAGGCAATTCAATTTCGTTTTGGATCAAAATAATCCTGTTTTTCTTGCCTTTCAAAATCTCCAAGGCCTCATCGGAATAGCTTGGGGCAATAACCACTTCGCAGAATAGCTTGTGGATTTCTTCTGCCGTTGCTGAGTCTATCTCCACATTGGAGATTAAAATTCCGCCAAAAGCTGAAACCGGGTCGCCGGCCAAGGCATCCACATAGGCCTGTTTAATGGTGTTTCTTGTGGCCAAACCACATGCATTGTTGTGCTTTAGAATGGCAAAAGTGGGGTCATCATTTTTAAATTCACCCATTAAATTTACCGCGGCATCCACGTCCAAAAGGTTATTGTAGGATAGTTCCTTGCCGTGCAACTTGGTGAACATGGCGTCAAAGTCGCCAAAGAAATATCCTTTTTGGTGGGGATTCTCGCCGTAGCGCAAAACCTGGCCTTTGGTCTCGCTAATCTTCAGTACGGTTTCTTCTTTTTCTTGGTTGAAGTAATTGAAGATAGCAGAATCATAATGCGAAGAAACATTAAAAGCTTTGGTCGCAAAGCGTTTACGGTCTTCCAAAGTGGTATTTCCCTTGCCTTCGGTGATTACATGTAAAAAGTCTTCGTAATCTTCCATGGAAGATACACAAAGTACATCTTTGAAGTTTTTGGCGGCGGCCCTGATCAAGGAAATCCCGCCTATATCGATTTTTTCGATGATGTCCTGTTCCGATGCTCCACTGGCAACGGTTTTTTCAAAAGGATAAAGGTCTACGATTACAATGTCCAATTGTGGAATGTCAAATTCCTTCATTTGTGAAACATCACTGTCGTTGTCCTGTCTGTTCAAAATACCACCGAATACCTTTGGGTGCAATGTTTTTACGCGACCTCCCAAGATTGAGGGGTAACTGGTAACATCTTCAACGGGTACCACATCGATACCGAGATCACGGATAAACTTTTCGGTTCCTCCGGTAGAATATAGGGTTACTCCCAATTCATCCAATTTTTTTACAATAGGTTCCAATCCGTCCTTATGGAATACGGAGATCAATGCAGAGGTGGCTTTTTTTGCGGTGCTCATGAGTGTCTTAAAAATCGATTTTTAAGCAAGCAAAAGTACTCGATTTAGCCTTAAAAAACAGTATGGTTTATCAACAAAATTGGGAAGTTTTACAGAATTTTGGCCACTTCGGCGTTGATGAATTCCAAAAAGTGTTCGTCCTCTGCAGTAAATGGATCCAATGTGTTGGAGTCAATATCGATCTGACCTACATTTTCCCCGTTTACAAACAAAGGAACAACTATTTCCGATTTTACGGTTATGCTACATGCAATGTAGTTGTCCTGGGCGGCTACATCGGGTACAACAAAGTTTTTGTTACTTTCTGCCACTTGTCCGCAAATACCTTTTCCAAATGGGATTGTAGTGTGGTCTGTGGGAGCACCGGCATAAGGTCCAAGTTTTAGTTCCCTCTTGTCGCCATTCTTAAAATAAAACCCTACCCAATCGTA
The DNA here is from genome assembly GCF_041224615.1 of Allomuricauda sp. XS_ASV26. Classification (NCBI taxonomy): domain Bacteria; kingdom Pseudomonadati; phylum Bacteroidota; class Flavobacteriia; order Flavobacteriales; family Flavobacteriaceae; genus Allomuricauda; species Allomuricauda sp. XS_ASV26. The sequence continues at coordinate 903,344 of NZ_JBGFGK010000033.1, forward strand.
ATGGTCCACATTACTCCGTAAAAGTTCGCATATCTCCTCTAGTCGGTTATCTACGGTTTTGTCTCCGTTTTGGATAATTTCAAGCACTTTTGGCTCCAATGATGTTAGCATGATATTTTTTTTGCAAATGTATTCAATTGTGTATTGGTCCGTTAATGGAATATAAACTTACTTCTATAAAAGGGATAAACTTTTGTTAATACAACCAAGTAAAAATTAGAATTTGTATTTTTGTTGATCGATGAAAAAGGTTTTTTCACAAATAATATCTTTGGTCATGGCCGTTTTGGTTCTTGCTTCTACAGTCTCGTGGACGGTGGACAAGCACCTTTGTATGGGCCGTGTTATGGATATTTCCTTTTTTGCCCATGCGGAGGATTGTGGTATGGAATCTGCCATTGCCACTTTAGACTCAGAAGATTACCAAAACCCATGTTGTGAGGATGAATCCTTTACCATAGAAGGTCAAGATCATCTTAAATTGACGTGGAGCGACCTTGACTTGGACCATCAGGTATTTTTTGTGGCATTTGCGCAGTCTTACATCGACCTTTTTGTTCCGTTGGAGAAACTTCCTGTTCCCAACGAAAAATACCCGCCACCCATTTTGATCAGGGATATTCATGTTCTTGATCAGGTCTTTTTAATTTGATTTTTTTGAATTACCACCGTTAACCCGTCTCAATTTTGATTCGGGCGCAACATTTGTTGCTTAATTAGTTCTAATTCAATTAAATCCAATTAATGAAAAAATATTTGATCATTTTATGTTGTCTTCCATTTATGGCTAAGGCCCAAGACACTGTTCAGGGTATGGTAATGGAAGCCAATCCCGAAAACAAACATCTGGGTCTCCCAGGTGCCAATGTATACTGGCTGGGCTCTCCCATTGGGACTATGACCCTGGAGGATGGTACTTTTTCCATTCCTTATTCCAAAGAGTACAATAAGCTTGTTATCAGTTTTGTGGGCTTTCAGTCGGACACTTTGACCGTTAACGGTCCAAAAAGCATACATCACTGGTTAAAGCCTTCGAATGCACTGGACGAAGTCGTGGTAGAGCAAAAGAAGGAGGCCGTGCAGAAAACCTTCTTTTCCGCACAAAATGTAGTTACCGTAAATAGCGCGGAACTCCTAAAAGCGGCTTGCTGTAATCTTTCGGAAAGTTTCGAAACAAATCCAGCTATCGATGTCAACTTCAACGATGCGCTAACGGGTACCAAGCAGATTCAAATGTTGGGGCTAACCAGCCCCTATTTGTTGATCACACAGGAGAATATTCCTATGGTGCGCGGTGCATCCCAATCCTTTGGCCTTACGTTTACACCAGGAACCTGGGTAGAAAGTATCCAAATAACCAAAGGGGCCGGAAGTGTGGTCAACGGGTATGAAAGTATTTCGGGACAAATCAATACAGAGCTCCAAAAACCACTCACCGATGTTCCCATTTTTGTGAATGGTTACGCTAATTTAAATGGTAGGTTGGAGCTGAACACACATTTGAACACCACCTTGTCGGATAAATGGAGTACAGGATTGTACATTCATGGCAATCGCAGGGATTCCGAGGTAGATAACAACGATGATGGCTTTTTGGACAATCCCATATCCAATCAAATCAATATTATGAACCGCTGGCAGTATCAAAATTTGGAAAAGGGATGGGTTAGTTTTATCAATGTCCGATATTTGAGTGATGAAAAGAAGATAGGGCAAACGGGGTTTGATCCAGATACGGATAAATTTACCACAAATGCATGGGGAAGCGAGATTGATACAGAGCGATTTGATGGTTCTGTGAAACTTGGCTATGTGTTTCCGGAAATGCCGTTCCAGAGTTTTGGTTTCCAAGCGTCCTATAGTCATCATGCACAAGACTCTTATTATGGTTTCAATACCTACGATATTGATCATGAAAGCATCTATTCCAACCTAATGTTCAACTCCATCATAGGAAATACAAAGCATAAATTTAAAACAGGGGTTTCTTTTGCTTATGATGGTTACGATGAATTGGTGAATGGAAATGTATTTGCGCGATCCGATCGTTCTGCCGGGGCATTTTTTGAATATAGTTACACCAATTTGGCCAAATTGAGTCTTACTGCAGGAGCAAGATTTGATACGCACAATAGACTTGGAAATTTTTTCACGCCTAGGCTTCATGTGCGCTACACGCCTTGGGAAAATGGAAGTTTTCGAGGTTCCTTTGGTATTGGTAGGCGTGCCGCCAATATTTTTGCCGAGAACCAGAGAATGTTCGCTTCTTCCAGAACCATACAGTTAAATGGAAATGGTGGTGATATTTATGGTTTTGATGCTGAAAAAGCGGTTAATTATGGTTTGAGCTTTATTCAAAAGTTTAAATTGTTTGATAGGCCTGGGGATTTCAGCGTTGATTTTTACAGAACCGATTTCGACAATCAAATTGTGGTGGATTGGGAGAATCCGAGGGAAGTAACATTTACCAATCTAGATGGTGATAGCTACGCAAACAGCTTGCAAGTGGAGCTGAACCACAGGGTGTTGCCCAATGTGGAAGTGCGAACGGCGTATAAGTTCTACGATGTAAAAACGGAGTACCAAACAGGATTGCAGCAAAAGCCATTACAGGCAAGGCATCGTTTCTTTACAAATGTGGGGTACAATACCCAGCCTAAAGAAAATGGTTCACAATGGCGGTTCGATTATACCTTTAATTTATTGGGGGAACAACGTTTGCCAAGTACAGCGGCCAATCCAATGGAGTATAGATTGGGAGAGTTTGCCGATGGTTATAGTTTGATGAATGCGCAGATTACCAAAGTGTTCTCGGACAAGTTCGAAATTTATGTTGGAGGTGAGAATTTAACTAATTTTAGACAGTACAATGCCGTTTTGGGAGCAGATGACCCTTTTGGCAATTATTTTGATACCACTATAGTTTATGCCCCTATTTTTGGGCGAATGCTCTATACGGGCTTTAGATTTAAAATTTAATTCGTAACACATTATACCATGAAAAAAGAAATCACAGTATTCGTAATTATGCTCATCTCCGTTGTGGGATTTGCTCAGGACAAAAACAAGAAAATGACATTCGAGGTCGATGGAAAGTGCGAAATGTGCAAAATGCGCATCGAAAAGGCCGCTTTGGACGTATCCGGAGTAAAATATGCAACTTGGGATGTGGCCTCCCACCAATTGTCGTTGGTAATGGACGAAAGAAAAACCAATAGTATGAAAATAAAGTCCGCCATTGCTGCCGTGGGTCATGATACAAAAGAATTAAAAGCGACTCAAGAAGCTTATGATGCGGTACATCCTTGTTGTAAATACAGAGAAGATAATACGGACGACAGTTCAACCCACAAAAAACACCATCGCTAATGCAGCATACGTATTCCATAAAGGGAATGACCTGTAATGGCTGTGCATCTTCCGTACAAGAACAACTTTCTAAAGTGGAAGATGTGCAGGATGTGCAGGTGGACCTGGAGAAGGCGGAAGCAACCATTACCATGTCCCGGCATGTTTCAATGCAAAAACTTGAAGCTGCACTTTCCGATAAGTATGCCATTGGTATCAAAGAGGAAAATCATACAACAATGGATGCACCAATGGAAAAGTCCAAATGGGAACAATTAAGACCCTTGTTTTTGATTTTTGCCTATTTGTTCGCGGCGGCCATTTTGTTGAATTACCAGAATTGGAGTTTCAATAACGCCATGCTCGATTTTATGGGCTTGTTTTATATTGTATTCAGTTTTTTTAAGTTTTTGGATCTTAAAGGTTTTCCGGAAAGTTTTAGAATGTACGATCCATTGGCCAAGGCTGTGCCTTTTTATGGAAAAATGTATCCGTTTTTGGAATTGGCACTGGGACTACTTTTTTTAATGAGAGTTCAAATACCACTTGCTTTGATTTTGACCATTGTAATTTTGGGAATCACTACCTATGGGGTAACCAAATCTTTGTTGGATAAGAAAAGTATCCGCTGTGCGTGTTTGGGAACCGCGTTGAACCTGCCCATGACCGAGGCAACTTTCATAGAAAACGCTATAATGTTGGTGATGGCAGTAAGTATGTTGCTTCAATTTTAGTTAATGTTTAGCCAAATAAGATCGGCGGATTCAAAACTGAGATACATTTACTTCGGTTTTTAATTTATTGACTGATGAAACAAGCAAAGTCAAATGGAAAGTCAGCTCCAGCAAAAGCAATAAAGCCTGCTGCTAAGAAGACTGCCCAAGCTACTGGTAAAAAGAAGTAACTTGGTTTAGGCTCTCACGGAGAGCTATTTATCTGAACAAGAAAAAAACGCCCCGATTTGCATCGGGGCGTTACTATTATATTGGGATGTTTGATGATCTTACATCATGCCGGGCATACCGCCACCACCTCCCATTGGAGGCATTGCAGGGGCATCTTCCTTAATATCGGTCAATGCACACTCGGTGGTCAAGATCATTCCGGCCACAGATGCAGCGTTCTCCAAGGCAATACGGGTTACTTTTTTAGGGTCGATGATTCCTGCTTTGAGCATATCCACGTATTGATCGGATTTGGCATCATAACCGTAATCTTTTTTGCCTTCCAATACTTTGGAGATAACCACAGATCCTTCACCACCTGCGTTCTCTACAATGGTACGTAGTGGGGCTTCGATAGCTTTTGCTACAATTTGTACACCAGTGGTTTCGTCCAAAGAATCGGTTGCCAGTTTTTCGAGCACTTTTTTTGCTCTTACCAGGGCAACACCACCACCGGCAACAATTCCTTCCTCGACAGCGGCACGTGTGGCATGTAGAGCATCGTCCACACGGTCTTTTTTCTCTTTCATTTCCACTTCGGAAGCGGCACCAACGTATAGTACGGCAACACCACCGGCCAATTTGGCCAAACGTTCTTGCAATTTTTCTTTGTCGTAATCAGACGTAGTGGTCTCGATTTGGGCTTTGATCTGTCCAACTCTAGCTTTTATGTCTTCTGCGTTTCCGTTTCCGTTTACAATGGTCGTATTGTCTTTGTCAATGGTTACGGTCTCGGCAGTACCCAACATGTCCAACGAGGCATTTTCCAAAGAGAAACCTCTTTCTTCTGAGATAACCGTACCACCGGTCAAGATGGCAATATCTTCCAACATGGCCTTTCTTCTGTCTCCAAATCCGGGAGCCTTTACAGCGGCAATTTTAAGTCCACCTCTCAATTTGTTCACTACCAAAGTGGCTAGGGCTTGGCCCTCAACATCTTCGGCGATGATCAAGAGTGGTCTTCCGGATTGTGCTACGGGTTCAAGAATGGGAAGAATTTCCTGTAAGTTGGAGATTTTCTTGTCAAAAAGGAGGATGTAAGGATTCTCCAGATCAGCGATCATTTTATCGGTATCGGTAACAAAGTATGGCGATAGGTATCCTCTATCGAACTGCATACCTTCCACTACGTCCACGTAGGTATCGGTACCTTTGGCCTCCTCTACGGTGATCACACCTTCTTTGCCTACTTTGCCGAATGCTTTGGCGATCAAATCACCAATGGTATCATCGTTATTGGCAGAAATCGAAGCTACTTGCTTAATCTTGTCGGAGTTGTTGCCTACTTCTTTGGTTTGTTTTTCTAGGTCGGCCACCAAGGCTTCAACAGCTTTGTCGATACCTCTTTTCAAATCCATTGGGTTGGCACCTGCAGCAACGTTTTTTAGCCCTTCTTTTACGATAGCTTGAGCCAGAACGGTTGCAGTAGTAGTACCATCACCTGCTTGATCGTTGGTTTTGGAAGCAACTTCCTTCACCATTTGTGCACCCATGTCTTCAAGGGCGTCTTCCAATTCGATTTCTTTCGCAACGGAAACACCATCTTTGGTTACTTGGGGCGCACCAAAAGATTTACTGATGATAACGTTTCTACCTTTTGGCCCTAAGGTTACTTTTACAGCCTCGGCCAATTTATCAACGCCACGTTTAAGTCCGTCACGTGCTTCAATATCAAACTTAATATCTTTTGCCATTTCTTTCTAGTTGATTTTTTAATTAAACAATTGCCAAAATATCGCTTTCGCGCATCATCAAATAGTCGGTGCCATCGAGCTTGAGTTCGGTACCGGCATATTTTCCATAAAGAACGGTATCGCCTACCTTAACGGTAACTTTTTCGTCCTTGGTCCCGGGGCCAACTGCCACAACGGTTCCCTTTTGTGGTTTTTCCTTTGCGTTGTCCGGGATAATGATACCGGAGGCAGTTTTTGTCTCGGCCTGTAGAGGCTCGATCAAAACCCTGTCTGCCAATGGTTTGATATTTACTTTAGCCATATTTAAAATTTTAGATGTTTGTTTTAAAAATTCTGGTATCTAAAAGACAGAAATTGTGCCAATGGAAAAAAACTGACATTCTGTAAAACAAAAATGCCAGCTTGTCATTTCAAGCTGGCATTTTTTATGCTTTGTCACTTATACTATCCGATAGTGTCCGTTGGACTCGGAGTAGTTGCTGGTACTTGTTCCGGTACTTCTTCTGGAATGGTCTCGGGAATTTCGGTATCGTCCCCTTGAAGTAGTTTGGAATCTGCTTGACTATAACTTCCTTTTAAGGAAACATTGGAAAGCAATATTAAAACGATCAACAAAGTGGCCAACGTCCAAGTACTCTTGTCCAAGAAGTCGCCTGTCTTTTTTACACCACCAACAACTTGGTTGCCACTTCCGCCAAAAGAAGAGGACAAACCTCCACCTTTAGGATTCTGGACCATAATGACCAAGACCAACAAAAGGCACACGATAATAATCAGTACCAAAAAAATTGTAAACGTGCTCATTTCTTATCTTTTTCTTTCTGCAGCTTCTTCACCGCCTGAATTTGGTCTGCAAAGAAACCACTTTTTTCTGGATATTTCAAACTCAATATTTTAAAAGCTTGAATGGCCTTTTTGTACTTTTTTTGCTCCAAATAAACCTTGGCCAAAGTCTCTGTCATCAATTCATTTTTATCAATTCTTGTAGACTCTTTTATGTTGACTTTTGGGTTGGTTTCCTTGGGGACAATTTTTGGATTGTTTTCTATAAACTTGTCCAACAGCTCAAATTTTTTCTTACGCTCCAGTTCCTCCATAACATCAGCTTGGACTTCTTCGGTTTCCTCCGTATTCGACGTTAATTGGAGCCACTCGGTAAAGGAGTGTTTCTCTTTTTTGGTAAAAGTTAGGGGTTTGCCCAATTGCAAATCGGTACCGGTATCTTTTTCTGGTTCAGTGCCCTCTTTTTTCTCTTTTTGCGGCGCAACCGATTTAAAGAGTTCTGGGTTCAGGATCTGTTCGGCATCGTTTATATTCTGTGGAAGTGCTGGTTCATTGGATTCGGTCAGCATGCTAACCGTATCCGGATTGGGCTCAATCTCTTCGGAGACGGCTTCCTGGTCTTCGAGTTTGGAACCACGCCCGGCAATGGCATTGGCAATATTGTTCTGGATAAACTCTTTGGAGGTTATATAATCAAAAAGTACGTCCCTGTCCGCGGTATAGGCGGCGGTTACTTTTAATGCACTGTTATACTTGTAGCTGTCCAGATTTTTAAGCCCTTTTAAGTGCAAAGCCCGCGCTGCTTGGAAATAGGGGTATTCCTCAATAATATCCTCCAGCTCCCTGGTTTGTTTTGGGGACAGGATGGTATTCGAATTTTGAAGAATTTGTATAAAATCTGAAACGTTCATAAAGTGTTACCAATTTCCCAAAGATGCATTAAAAATATCTTGGGTTAGTCGTTCAAAAATTTCTTCGTGTGCTGCGGCCTGTACCGAGGTCAGCGAGGCTGCGGCATCAAAATCGTAAAAGAAGGAAAACCGTCTTTCAAAATCTGAATCTTCTTTGGTGGTATTGTAAAACCGGACATTAACGCTCATGGTCAATCGGTTTTGAGCTGTTAGTTGGTCAGCTGTCGCTGTCATGGGAACGACCTTGTATTCCACGATTTCGCCTTCGTACATTAGATCACCATTGCTGCCGGTAAGTGATAGACTGGTAAGATCGTTGATCATATCCTGTAGAGCCAAAGTAAAATCCCTGCCCAGTCCGGGTACGATCACCGAGCCAGGTGTTTGGTCGGCATAGTTTTGGAAAAAGTTGACCTGGAAACTTTGCGCGGTACCTATATCGGCTCCAGAAAAGTTATAGGCACCACAACTCTGCAAGAAAAATGCCAGTCCCAGCATGGCAAACTTAATTCCGTTTTTTTGCATCAATTTCATGAATTGCTCATTTGTAATTTAAAGATCGTACTGCTTTATTTTTCGGTAGAGCGTTCTTTCGGAAATACCCAGTTCGGAGGCTGCCGCTTTTCGTTTTCCTTTATTGCGCTCCAGTGATTTTTTTATCAATTCGATTTCTTTTTCCTGTAAAGATAGGGTTTCTTCTTCTTCAATTTCCTCTGCAAAATGGTACCTGTCCTCCTGTGCTTGTTGCTGTAGTGGGGTAGGGGCGGTCGAATCTACCACCGGCTCCGGAAGATGCAATAATTCTGTGGATAGGCTTTCTTCGTGTTCAATATCTTCCTCATCTTGATTGCCATAGATTTTTCGGATTAGCCCTTCGTTCTCCCGTTGAACTTTATTGGAGTCGTTGTCCTTTAATAGTTCCAAGGTCAATTTTTTAAGATCGTTTAGGTCGCCTTTCATATCAAAAAGCACTTTGTACAAAATCTCGCGTTCGTTGCTAAAATCACCTTCTTTTTTGGATTGTTCAACTACCGCGGGTAAGTTTGAACCGCTTGCATTGGGCAAATAACTGTTCAGTGTTACTGCAGAAATGTTGCGTTCTTCCTCCATCACGGATATTTGTTCCGCAATGTTCCGTAATTGACGGATGTTGCCCGGCCATCGATATTTTAATAAGAGTTGAATGGCATCTTCCTCTAAACGAATCGTAGGCATTTTGTATTTCTGGCCAAAGTCCGAAGCAAATTTTCGGAACAATAAATGGATGTCCTCGCGTCTCTCTCGAAGTGGGGGCAAATTAATTTCAACAGTGCTCAATCTGTAGTAAAGATCTTCACGGAATTTTTCTTTTTCTATGGCTTCGAACATGTTGATGTTGGTTGCCGCTACGATCCTAACGTTTGTTTTTTGAACTTGCGATGACCCAACTTTAAGAAATTCCCCATTTTCCAACACCCGAAGCAGTCTTACTTGGGTGGTCAAAGGTAGTTCTCCAACCTCGTCCAAAAATATGGTACCGCCATCGGCCACTTCAAAATAACCGCTGCGTGTTTGTGTAGCTCCTGTAAAAGCCCCTTTTTCGTGTCCGAAGAGTTCGCTGTCTATTGTGCCCTCTGGAATTGCACCGCAGTTTACCGCGATGTATTTGGCATGTTTGCGGTGCGAGAGCGAATGGATTATTTTAGGTATGGATTCTTTACCAACACCACTTTCGCCAGTTACTAGAACCGAAATGTCGGTCGGGGCAACTTGTATGGCCTTTTCGATGGCTCGATTGAGCTTAACGTCGTTGCCAATAAGCTCGAACCTTTGTTTTATGGATTGAACACTCTCCATGGTTAATTGTTCTTAGAATATTCAATAGCCTCGCCGATTAGGGTGGCAGAGGTGCATTCATTGATTTTTACGTTCACAAAATCACCGACCTTGTAATGTTCCTTTGGGAAAACTACAACGGTGTTTTGCGAGTTTCTGCCCATCCAATGGGTATCTGATTTCTTGGAGGTCCCTTCGATAAGGACTTCCTCGATTTTGCCCAAATGTTGCTGGGTTCGATAGTGGCTATGTGTTTGTTGGAGTTCAATTATTTCGGTAAGACGTCTTTTTTTGATGTATTCTGGAATATCGTCCTCCATTTTACGTTCGGCGAGTGTTCCCGGGCGCTCGGAGTAGGCGAACATAAATCCAAAATCGTATTTTACGTATTCCATTAAGCTAAGGGTATTCTTATGGTCTTCTTCCGTCTCGGTGGGGAATCCCGTGATCATATCTTGGCTAATGGCGCAGTCCGGAATAATTTTTTTGATATTATCTATCAATTCAAAATACTCCTCACGGGTATGTAAACGGTTCATCGCCTTTAAAATTCGATTGCTCCCGCTTTGAACCGGTAGGTGGATATATTTGCAGATGTTCTCGTATTTGGCCATGGTCTCGATTACATCCAGGGTCATATCCTGTGGGTTCGATGTGGAGAAGCGAATACGCATTTTTGGTTGTGCTTGGGCAACAAGCTCCAGCAGACCGGCAAAATTTACCGAAGTGGCCTTTTGCATGTCGGTCGCTTTATCAAAATCTTTTTTTAGTCCTCCACCATACCAGAGATAGCTATCTACGTTTTGACCTAATAGTGTAATTTCCTTAAAACCTTTCTCCCAAAGATCGTTCACTTCTTCCAAAATGGATTGTGGGTCACGGCTACGCTCTCTACCACGCGTAAAGGGTACTACGCAAAAAGTACACATGTTGTCGCAACCACGGGTTATGGAAACAAAGGCGGAAACCCCATTGGAGTTTAATCGGACTGGGGCAACATCGCCATAAGTCTCATCTTTGGAAAGGATTACGTTTACGGCATTTCTGCCTTCGTCAATTTCTTGGATAAGGTTGGGCAGGTCTTTGTAGGCATCCGGCCCAACGACCATATCCACAATTTTTTCTTCTTCCAAAAATTTGCTTTTCAGTCGTTCCGCCATACATCCAAGAACACCTACCTTCATATTGGGTTTGGTTCGTTTTACCGCATTAAACTTTTCCAAGCGTTTACGAACGGTCTGCTCTGCTTTTTCGCGAATGGAGCAGGTGTTTACCAAAACCAAATCGGCATCGTCCAGGTTTTGGGTGGTATTGAATCCCTCTTTGGCCAAAATGGATGCTACGATTTCGCTATCGGAAAAATTCATCTGGCAGCCATAGCTCTCTATGTACAGCTTTCGTCCGTTATTGTTGTTGTTTTCCAGTGACAAGGTGCTTCCTTGTTGGCTTTCGTCTATTATTTTTTCCACGCTCTTTTCCTCTGTCATAAATGTTTCAACAAGTTGCAAAGATAGTGCTTATTACATTTTAGTGACAATTTGGCAGTATTTTTTAATAATATATTGAGATATTCTCTGTTAGTGTTACCTTCAAACCGATAAACCAACTTGTTTACCTATGAACTATATCCATCTTACGGAAAGAATTAAGCAGAGTGCAGCCGTGGACTTTGGGAGTGTTTTGAACAATTCCGTTGACCTCTTCAAAAAGGTATGGTTGCAAGGATTTATTGTACTGATCATAACCTTTGTGAGCATACTCCCGTTTTATCTCTTGATATATTTGCCGATGATCGTTATGGGCATAAGTGACCCGAGCTCATTGGAGCAGCAAGAAATGCCTCCTGCTTTTGCGGGGTTCATGGTATTGTTTATGCCAATATTTATTCTTGGTGTGATGATGGTTGGCATCTGCTTGAACGCTGCTTTTTTAAGAATTTGTAGAAAGTACGATTTAAACGAAACAGGCAAGGACGACTATTTTTATTATTTTAAGAAGGAATATCTGGTCAAGGCTTTATTGCTTTCCCTGGTTATGTTGGGTTTATCCCTTTTAGGTGTGCTTACCTGTGGGCTTGGTATTTTTTATTTAATAGTGCCCATATCCTTGTTTCCGGCTTTTTTTGCTTTTGACAAAGAGCTTTCTGCACTGGAAATAGTAAAATCCGGATTTGCTCTTGGAAACAAAAATTGGCTAATGATTTTTTTATTGGTACTTGTCTCTGGATTGATTGCCCAACTGGGTGTTGTGCTATGTTTTGTAGGTGTGTTTTTTACAGCTATGTTCGGTAAAATCCCTATTTATTTTGTTTACAAGGACACCGTAGGAATTTCTATGGATACATAATTTAAGTAAAAAACGCCCTTAATTAAGGGCGTTTTTTTTAAAAAGGGTTTTTCGTTTATTGGGTAGAGATCATTTTTATTTGATTTTGATCCACTTTTTGATTGATCAGCTTAGCTTGTTTTTGCACCAAAGCGTTCAGAGCATTGATCTCTTGGTCGAGTTCCTTGGTCACTTCCACAAAAAACTCTTGGGCCTGTTGGGTCGGTTTTTGGTCTCCCCGCTGAGAATCTACCATTAAAAAGGCCAACCTATTATTGATTCGGATGCCATAATTCAATGGGTCTTGTCTACTTTGGTTTTTGGTCATGTGGATATTGTTTTCTATCACAGAAAGCTCGGTTTCAAAATCTTTGGCCATCTTTTGCAATTCTTTATCGTTCTTGGTTTTTTCCTTTAAGTAGGCCAAGTCCTTTTTAATACTTCGGATATTGATAATGGCCTTGTTGGCACGGGAAACTTGATCCCGCACTTTCATTACAAAATCAAATTGATCTTGAAAATCAGCTTGGCTCAATGCTATCCTTGGGTCTTTTACAATGTTGAACGGTTGCTCCATGGATTTTCCATTCACAGTAAGTTTGGCCCTATAAGTGCCAGGTACCGCTTTGGGGCCTATGTTCGGGGAAGAATAAAAGACCATTCCCTTAAATTCTTGAAAACCGGGATATCTCATATTCCAAATAAAACGATTGCCTCCCTCGGAAACATCTAATTTTTGAGTCGATGTCGGGTCCAATTTGTCCGGCTTGGCATGGTTGGAGAAGCTTTGGACAACATTGCCGTTGGATTCCAAAATCTCCATGGTAACGGTATCGGTTTCTTTTAGTGTTTTAAGGTAAAAGTTGATGATGGCACCATCAGGATGATTTTCCCCTACCAATTTAGTGTCGGGCTTTCTCCAAGCACGATTCTGGTGCATTCTATATGCCATATCCGGTTTGTAGAGGTAAAAGTCACTGTTTGCCACTTCTTCGGATAACTGTTGAAGCGGTGTTAGGTCATCTATCATCCAAAAACTTCTTCCGTGGGTTGCTGCAATCAGGTCGTTGTCCCTAACATGAAGGTCCCTAATGGAGGTAACGGGCAAATTAAGTTGGAAAGGCACCCAGTTTTTCCCATCGTTAAATGAAACATACATGCCCCACTCCGTGCCGGCGTACAATAAACCTTCGCGGACCTTATCGGAACGTATGGCCCGTGTATAATAATTCTCCTTGATGCCATTGGTGATCAATGTCCATGTTTTGCCGTAATCATCGGTTTTATATAAATAAGGAGTGTAATCGCCAAACTTGTAGGAAGTGGCGGCAACATATACGGTTCCGGGCTTGAACGGGCTAGCATCTATGCAGTTGATCATATTCAATTTTGGGGACATGGATGCCGGTGGGGTAACGTTTTCCCAGGTTGTTCCATTGTCGCGGGTTACGTGGATCAATCCGTCGTCGCTACCGGTCCAAATAACATCTTTTTCCAGGATTGATTCCGTAATCACAAAAACATTGGAGTAAAATTCTGCGCCTGTATTATCTTGTGTAATGGGTCCTCCGGATGATTCGATGGTCTCGGGAATTCCTCTGGCCAATTCTGGTGAAATGGTTTTCCAGGATTGACCTCCATCTGTAGTGGCATGCAAATAGTTGGAGCCAGCATAAAGTACATTAGGGTCGTGTCGGCTAAAAGTCAATGGGTAGTTCCAGTTGAAACGGTATTTCATTACCTCGGCCCCGGAACCAGCAGGGTTGTCTGGCCATATATTGGTGGAAATCGTTTGTCCGGTAGTATGGTCCAGACGATTCATATATCCCTTGTAAGTGCCCCCGTATACCAACTGGTTGTTCTTGGGGTCCGGGGCCAAATGCGCACTTTCGCCGCCTGCGGTAGGTTCCCAATCTGCTTGGGTGATTGCCGAACCAGCGGAGCGATGGTAAATTCGTAATGCGGTATTGTCCTGTTGTGCCCCGTATATTCTGTATGGAAAAATACTGTCCGTAGCAATTCGATAAAACTGCATTGTGGGCTGGTTATAATAAGTAGTCCAATTATTTCCGCCATCATTGGAGATTTGGGCTCCCCCGTCATCGGCAATGATCATTCTTTGATTATTGTTCGGGTCTATCCAAAGATCGTGATGATCCCCATGGGGCGCATTTTTTAGGGTAAATGTATTTCCACCGTCTGTGGAAACGCCGTAACTCACATTCATCACCCAAACCTTGTCAATGTTTTGGGTATCGGCATAAATCCTACTGTAGTACCAGGCACGTTGTCGGAGTCCTCTGTTTTCGTTTACTTTTTTCCATGTGGTTCCAGCATCATCAGAACGATAGACACCTCCATCTTCCGCTTCTATAATGGCAAAAACCCTGTCAGAATCAATTGGGGAAACCGCAATGCCCACTATTCCCCAAGGAAATCCTGGTAACCCTGAGTTTTCAGAAATATCTTTCCAAGTATCACCACCATCTGTACTTTTGAACATTCTGCTATCTGGGCCACCACTGTCCATACGGTAACCGTTTCGTTTCATTTCCCATGTGGCAGCATACAGAATTCTACTGTTGTTAGGATCCATGATCAGGTCGCCCGCACCAGCTTTATCGCTGATGTATAAAATCTTTTCCCAGTTTTTGCCTCCATCGGTGGAACGAAAAACACCTCGTGTCTCGTTTGGTTTCCAAAGATTTCCGATGGCCGCCACATACACAATGTCCGGGTTTTTTGGGTGGATGCGAATACGAGCAATGTGCTCAGAATCTTTCAGTCCTATGAATTCCCAAGTCTCCCCGGCATCCATACTTTTCCAAAGCCCGTGTCCCGAGGAAACATTTCCTCTAAGGGTCTGTTCTCCTTCGCCTACATAAATAATATTAGGGTCGGATTTCGCTACCGCTACTGCGCCAATGGAGCCTCCAAAATAACCGTCGGAAATGCACTCCCACGAGTTTCCCGCATCGGTGGTTTTCCATACACCGCCACCGGCAGTGCCCATATAATAAAGATTGGGGTCGTCGATTACACCGGCGACCGTACCGGCACGTCCACCTCGGTGGGGTCCCAGCATCCGCCATTCCATCCCACTATAAAGGGACTCATTGAATTGGGGCGTGTTTTTTTTGCGTTGCGCTTGCGAGGGATAAAAAAAGAGTACTGTCAGTACCAAAAAAAGAATGCGGTTGGTCATCAGAATAGGATTATTGAGTTAGTCCTTCTAAAAATAACAATTATTTTACCTCCATTTGCCATCACATATACATTAATATCAATAGGGTTGTTTTCTCTATGATTTTATTTGAAATTATGATGAAATCGATACCGGTAAATGTCGATGTTTAAATTTTAATATACTTTTGTTGTCACAAAACCCAGT
This sequence comes from Allomuricauda sp. XS_ASV26, assembly GCF_041224615.1. Taxonomy (NCBI): domain Bacteria; kingdom Pseudomonadati; phylum Bacteroidota; class Flavobacteriia; order Flavobacteriales; family Flavobacteriaceae; genus Allomuricauda; species Allomuricauda sp. XS_ASV26. The sequence continues at coordinate 918,555 of NZ_JBGFGK010000033.1, forward strand.
GCATGCCAAAGAATTTAGTTATTGTAGAGTCCCCCGCAAAGGCAAAGACCATTGAACGGTTTTTGGGAAAAGATTTCCAAGTAGAGTCAAGTTTTGGTCATATCGCAGATCTTCCATCCAAGGAACTCGGTGTTGATGTTGAAAACGATTTTAAGCCAAAATATACCGTGGACAAGGAGAAGAAGGCCTTGGTGAAAAAGCTTAAGGATTTGGCAAAAAAAGCGGAGACCATATGGCTGGCCAGTGATGAGGACCGCGAAGGAGAGGCTATATCTTGGCATTTGGCAGAGGAGCTTGGTTTGGACAAAGACAAGACCAAACGGATTGTGTTTAATTCGATTACCAAATCGGCCATTCAAAAGGCAATAGAAAACCCAAGGGACATCAACTACAACTTGGTGAATGCACAACAGGCCAGAAGAGTGTTGGACCGACTGGTGGGGTATGAGCTTTCCCCGGTACTTTGGAAAAAAATAAAACCAGGACTATCTGCAGGTAGGGTACAGTCCGTGGCTGTTCGGTTGATCGTAGAGCGTGAACGTGAGATAGAGGCATTCACACCAGAAGCATCGTTCAGGATAAAGGCTGAATTTAAGACAGATGGAGGGAGCACTTTTGCTGCCAAGTTAAATAAAACCTTTCCAACAAAGACCGAAGCTGAGAGTTTTTTAAAAGAAAACATAGGGGCTGACTTTTCGGTTTCCGATCTGGCTAAAAAGCCTGCTAAAAAATCACCTGCCGCACCATTTACCACATCCACATTACAGCAGGAGGCATCACGGAAGTTATATTTTTCGGTAAGCCGAACCATGCAAGTAGCACAACGTTTGTACGAAGCAGGTCTTATTACCTACATGAGAACGGACAGCGTAAATCTGTCCAACGAAGCCATTGCCGCGGCAAAAGAGGCAATTCTGGACAATTATGGCGAAAAGTATAGCCAGACCAGAAATTTCACGGGCAAGACCAAAGGTGCACAGGAGGCCCACGAAGCCATTCGGCCAACCGATATGAAGCTACAGTCGCCGCAATTAGAGCGCGATCAGGCCAAACTATACGAGTTGATCTGGAAACGTACCTTGGCTTCTCAAATGAGCGATGCCCAATTGGAACGTACCAATGTAAAAATACAGGCAAGTACCCATAACGAAGAATTCTCCGCGAACGGCGAGGTGGTTAAGTTCGATGGTTTTCTAAAAGTTTATCTGGAGGGAACCGACGACGAAGATGGGGAAGAGCAAGAAGGAATGTTGCCTGCCATGGTTGTGGGCGAGGCATTACAAAATGTCTACATTTCCGCAACTGAAAGATTTTCGCGTCCGCCTTACCGCTATTCCGAAGCTTCTTTGGTGAAGAAATTGGAAGAATTGGGAATCGGCCGTCCATCTACCTATGCCCCAACCATATCAACCATTCAAAATAGGGGATATGTGGAAAAAGGTACCGTTGAAGGATCGGAACGCAAATATGTACAGCTTGTTCTGGAAAATGGAAAAGTGTCCGATAGCCAACTCAGTGAAATGGTAGGTTCCGAGAAAGGAAAAATAGTGCCGACCGATATAGGGATGATCGTAAACGACTTTTTGGTTACGCATTTCACCCAAATTTTGGATTATAATTTTACAGCACAGGTCGAAGAGGATTTCGATGAAATCGCATCAGGTGATGAGGATTGGCAGGAAATGATGAAAAATTTCTACAAGGATTTCCATCCCAATGTATTGGAGGTGGAAGAAAACGCCGAACGAGCGAGTGGAGAGCGAGTACTGGGTACCGACCCAAAATCGGGTAGGCAAGTATCCGTTCGTTTGGGTCGTTTTGGTCCCATGGTGCAGATCGGTACCGTGGACGACGAGGAAAAGCCGGAGTTTGCCAGTTTGCTGCCCGATCAGTCCATTGGAACCATTACTTTTGAAGAGGCGATGACGCTTTTTGAACTGCCCCGTAAACTAGGTGTTTACGAGGGTGAAGAAGTTGAGGCCAATGTAGGGCGCTACGGTCCATATGTAAGGTTCGGGAAAAAGTTCATCTCTTTGGACAAAGGCGAAAGTGCTTTCGATGTAGATATGGATAGGGCCATTGAACTGATCCAGGCAAAACAGAGAGCCGATGCCCCAATTGCCACCTACGAAGGAAAAGATGTTACCAAAGGTAAAGGTAGGTTCGGTCCTTTTATAAAATGGGACGGTATGTTCATCAATGTGAACAAGAAATACGATTTCGACAATCTTTCCGATGGCGATATTGCCGAATTGATAGAGGCCAAAAAGAAAAAGGAGGCAGAAAAACTCGTTCAAGAATGGCCCGAGGAAAAAATCAGGATAGAAAAAGCGCGTTGGGGAAGACACAATATTATAAAAGGTAGGGTAAAAGTGGAGCTCACCAAAGATGTGGACGCAACCAAAATAACATTGGAAGAAGCACAGGCGCTATTGGAAAAGAAATCACCAAAGAAAAAAGCCAAGACAAAAGCAAAAGCTAAGAAATAATATGGCCTTCGATTTTCTGGTTCCGGTCAAGGACAAAGTATTGGCACATTCCGAATTGCTGCCAGAACAAGCATTGGGCAAAAACATTCACGTACACACCGAACAGGATGGACTTCCGGTATTTGCACATGCCGATGTTGCCATATTTGGTGTATTGGAATCCAGAAACGCATTCGAAAAAAAACCCGAGAAACTTGATCTCGACGAAGTGCGGATCCAGCTTTACCGTTTAATGATGGGCAACTGGAATTCCACCATAATCGATATTGGCGATGTGGAAGAAGGTAATACGGTAGAAGATACATACTTTGTAGTAAAGGAAATTGTAGCGGGCCTATTGGAAGAGAACATTATTCCAATTGTACTGGGGCTTACCCAAGATATTACCTTTCCGACCTACCGTGCTTTCGACAAGATCAAGAATATGGTAAACTTGGTCTCCATTGATAGTAGATTCGACTTCGGGGAGGATGACGAGTTGATTTCATCCCATTCCTACATGAGCAAGATCATTACGGACAAACCAAATAATCTTTTTAATTTTTCAAATATTGGGTATCAAAGTTATTTCAATGCCCAAGAAGAGAAAGACCTGATGGAGCGTTTGTTTTTTGATGCCTATCGCTTGGGCGAGATCGCTTCAAACATAGAATTGGCCGAACCAGTATTGCGCAGTAGCGATATTGTAAGCTTGGATCTAAGGGCGATACGGGCAAGCGAAATGGGAATGGCCCGTAATTTTTCCCCCAATGGCTTTACCGGTAGGGAGATCTGTGCCATTGCCCGTTATGCGGGTATAAGTGACAAAGTATCGCTTTTCGGTATCTACGAAGGCGAAAACTCTCATCAGGCATTTCAGATGATCGCCCAGATCATTTGGTATTTTATAGAAGGACTGAGCTATAGAATAAAGGAATATCCCAGTTCCAAGAACGAAGACTTCACAAAATTCACCGTACCTACAGATACGGAAGAACTTATCTTTTACAAAAGCCACATTACAGAAAGGTGGTGGGTAGAAGTACCAACAATTTTAGCGGAACATACTAAAACAAATTCGGTGGCGTTATTACCATGCACCGAAGAGGACTATTTGGATGCTTGCAACCAAAACATTCCCGAAAGGTGGTTCAAAGCTTACAGAAAAGGCTTGAACTAAATAAATTAATTTTTGACCATTAATTGTTTTTAACACAATAATTTATTCAAAAATCAGTTTTGAGAATAATGAACCTGTGTATAACAGTTATAAATCTTGAATCGAACAATTTAACCTAAAGTATGAGAAAGCTATTCTTGTCATCTATAGCACTTGTTTTTTTGCTTACCAGTTGTGGCTCTAAATCAAAGTCAAAAGGTGAACTAGTTGGGGTAAGGGGAAAAAAATGGCATCCAGAAAAACCCTATGGAATGGAACTGATTCCCAGAGGCGCCTTTGTAATGGGTAAAGCCGAAGAGGATCAGGCAAAAGTATTGAACGCTCCCACAAGAACGGTAACCGTACGTTCCTTTTACATGGACGATACGGAAATCACTAATAGTGAGTACCGTCAGTTCGTGGAGTGGGTCAAAGATTCCATTGTACGGACCAAATTGGCCATTTTGGCCGATGAGTTGGGCATTGGTCCAGAAGATGAAGGTATTGGAGAGTACGCTTTTAAAGATACCGATACCACGGAACTTTCGGCATACGATAAATATATGCTCGACAATTATGCGGGACTGGGAGCCACCGGTTACGAAGGCCGTGCATTGAACAAAGATGTAGACCTTGTTTGGGATACCTCCGAGTACCCCGACGAGTATTACTCCGAAGTAATGGATTCCATGTACCTTCCCGAAGAGGAAAGCTACAATGGTTTAAGGAGTATTGATGTTACCAAAATCAAGTACAAATACAGCTGGATGGACATCGAAGCTGCCGCCAGAGCTAGAACGGGCAGCAGAAAAGACTTCATAAAACAAGAAGAATTGGAAATCTATCCGGATACCACCGTTTGGATCCGAGATTTTGAATACAGCTACAACGAGCCAATGCACAACGATTACTTTTGGCACGATGCCTACAGCGACTATCCTGTGGTAGGGGTAAACTGGATGCAGGCCAAGGCTTTCTGTAACTGGAGGACCAAATTCAAGAACGACGATCAAAAAAGTCGTGGAAAGCAGTTTGTAAACCAATTTAGATTGCCAACAGAGGCCGAATGGGAATATGCTGCAAGAGGAGGTATCGAAGGGGGAACATATCCTTGGGGAGGGCCTTACGTAATAAGCGATACAGGTTGTTTTATGGCCAATTTTAAACCACAGCGAGGGGATTATGCGGCAGATGCTGCCCTGTATACCGTAGAAGCAAAATCTTTTGAGCCAAACGACTACAACCTTTACAATATGGCAGGTAATGTTTCAGAGTGGACCAATTCCAGCTTTGATCCAGGGGCCTACGAATATCTGTCCACAATGAACCCGAACATTGGTTCACAGGACAATCAAAGAAAGGTAATCCGTGGCGGGTCTTGGAAGGATGTTGCCTACTTCCTACAAGTAAGTACAAGGGATTACGAATACCAGGATTCGGCAAGAAGCTACATTGGCTTTAGAACGGTTCAGGATTATATGGGAGAGGAAGACTCCACAAGAGGTCAAGGATTACCTGACTAATTAAAATTCAACTAGGGGAACATTATATAAATAACAAGTAAAAGTAGTAACCAAATACTTATTTATATAACTTAATTAAAACTAGAATTATGGCGCAGTCAAAATCAACAAAAAAACTGTTTAACATGGCCTACGGGCTAGGAGCATCGGTAGTAATTATTGGTGCATTGTTCAAGATCCTTCACTGGGAGTTCGGACCACTTACAGGTGGACTTCTTCTTGCCGTTGGACTTATTACCGAAGCATTGATCTTTGCTATCTCTGCATTTGAACCAGTAGACGACGAGTACGATTGGTCATTGGTGTACCCAGAATTGGCTGGAGGACAACAGAGTGCTTCCAAAAAACAAGAAGCCAAAGATGCCCAAGAAGCCGAAGGTCTTCTTTCCAAGAAATTGGACAACCTACTTAAAGAAGCTAAAATCGATTCCGATCTTTTTGCCAATTTGGGTGAGAGTATCAAGAGTTTTGAAGGTGCCGCCAAGAATATCACTCCTACAACAGACGCTATTCAGCACACTAAAAAATACTCTGAGGAATTGTCTCATGCAGCAGCACAAATGGAGTCTTTGAACAGCTTGTACAAAGTACAGTTGGAAAGCGCTAGCAGACAAGCTTCCATCAATGAAGAAGTGGTACAGAACGCAGGTGCCTTGAAAGACCAAATGGAGTCTTTGGCCACTAACCTTTCATCTTTGAACGGAGTATACGGTGGTATGCTTACAGCCATGGGCGGAAAAAACTAATTAGAGGTTTTTGATCAACAAAAAACAAAACCAAATCAAATTAATTATTAAACCTAATTAGAAAAACATGGCAGGAGGAAAACAAACACCACGTCAGAAGATGATCAACCTTATGTATTTGATCTTCATCGCGATGTTGGCACTTAATATGAGCAAGGAAGTACTTGCAGCATTCGGACTTATGAACGAAAAGTTGGAAACTTCCAACACGAGCATGGATTCCAACAACGCTAGTTTCTTTGCTAGCTTGGAGACAAAAGCTTTCGAAAACGCTGAAGAGTACGGAGAATTGTACGAAGATGCCCAGAAGGTAAAAGAACTTTCAGATGACTACTACAGCTATTTGGAAGGATTGAAAAAAGAAATGACCGCAGATTTGGAAGACCCAAAAGACTATGTGGTTATGGACAAGTCGGATTACTTGGACCAAAAATTCTTTCAAGGGGACAATTTGGGCCCAGAAGGAAAGAAGTTCATGGACTACATCAACAACTATCGTGATGGCGTGATCAATGCATTGCCAGAAGGTAAGTTCGAATCCTTAAAAGCTGCTGTTAAAGCTCGTTTTGCAACAGGTGACGCAGAAGGTAAGGTTGAGAAAAGAGACGGAACCCGTCAAGATTGGATCAACTATCACTACGAAGGATTCCCATTGGTGGCTTCTTTGACCAAGATGACCCAATTGCAGGCCGACATCAAAACTACCGAGCAAGAGGTGTTAAAGACCCTATTGGAAGGTGAGTTGACAGAAGCTGTATCCTTGACCAACTTTGCAAGTTCATTGTCCGCTCCTAAAACGGCTTATTATGCAGGAGAAAAGTATGATGGTAAGATCATTGTCAGCAAAACTGATAAGACTTCCACGCCTGTAAAAGCTGAATTGACCTTGGACGGAAGACCAATGACAGAAGGAAAGGATTACGAATTGGAAGCTGGTGGAATCAAAATGTTGATCAGTGCCGGTACTCCTGGTGACCACACCATTAAAGGAACCATGACATTTATGCAGGACGGTGAAGAAGTGCCGGTAGAAGTAAACAATACGTTCGCAACTATCTCTATGCCTAATGCAGCAGTTATCTCAGCAGATAAAATGAACGTGGTATACCGTGGTGTTGCCAACCCAATGACAATTTCCATCCCAGGAATTCCAGATAACAAGGTAAATGCTTCAGCTCCTGGTTTGAGCAGAAGAAGCGGAAGCCAGTACGTTATGAACCCAGGTACAGGTAGGTCGGTAACCATTACAGCTTCTGGTACATTGCCAGATGGTAAAGGTATCTCTACCAAGTCCGAGTTCCGTATCAAGGACATTCCAAGACCAAGTGGAACCGTTCGTGGGGAGTCCGGAAGCATTAAAATGCCAAAGAACAACTTGGAAATCGCAACTGTTAGCGCTATGTTGGAAGACTTTGATTTTGATTTGAACCTTGCTGTTAGCCAGTTCAAGTTCAAAGTGCCAGGTCAGCCTACCGTAGTTGTAAATGGAAACAAATTGGATGCAAGAGCCAAATCTGCACTTAAAAGAGCAGGTAGGGGCGAATCAGTCCAGATATTCGATATCCAAGCCTACATCACAAACAACAAGAGTTACAAGTTGAAAAAAGTATCTCCTGTAGTGGTTGAGCTTACTAACTAAGAAGTATAAAAAGTATACAAGTTATCATGAATTGGAAGAACGCATTATTAATTGGATTGTTGGGTATATTGCCGGTATCGATCATGGCGCAGGCAAATATTTTGAACGCCAAGATGCCAGAGGATATAGGTAAGAAAACCCAAGCTCAGATCGAGCAGGACAACGATGAGCCTTTGGAATATGGTTATGTGGACGATAGGGATATCCTTTGGTCCAAGACCGTATGGGAAATCATTGATCTTGACGAGAGAGTTAACTTTCCATTATATTACCCGACCGATACCATAGATATCGGAAAGGACAGAAGGTCACTGTACCACGTTTTGATGAAAAATATCAGAAATGGAAATCTTACCGAGATTTATACAGACTCCTACTTTACTGAAAAAAGAAAGTTGGAAGACCTTGGAGCCACTTTGAGCAAGGTAGATACCACAGACCTTGGATACGAGCAGGTAAATGCCGGTGAGGCAGTTTCCCCCGAGTTTATAAACAAAAGGGATTTGACCGCAGCCGATATCGAGGAGTATCGCATAAAAGGAATCTGGTATTTCGATAAACGCCAAGGTGAGCTTAAGTATCGCTTATTGGGAATTGCCCCAGTTGCCCCGGACGTAAACTTTATAGATGATGAGTCTGTAGATCCGGGACAGAACAAAGTAGAGTTGTTTTGGGTATGGTACCCTGCGGCCAGGCAAATTTTGCACGAAGCCAAAGTGTACAACCAACGAAATTCGGCAAGACCCCTTTCCTTTGATATGCTGTTGAACGCGCGTCGATTCAACGGTGTTATCTACCAAGAGGAAAATGTTCACGAAGATCGTAAAATCAGCGATTACATATTCGATAATGCACTGTTCCAGCTCTTGGAAGGCCAAAGAATAAAAGAAGGCATTCGGGACAGGGAACAAGATATGTGGGCTTACTAAGCCGAATAATATTTCCAATTCAATAGAACAGGACGCCGCACTTAGTGCGGCGTTTTTTTTGTTTTATACTTGGGCATGAATTGTGGTAAGATCACCTATATGCCTAATTTTGCAGTATGCTGGATTATATAATAGTAGGTTTGGGTTTGGCGGGCATTTCTTTTTGCGAAGTATTGGAAAAGGAAGGCAAAACCTTTACCGTGATCACCGATGAGTCCCAGAGAGCATCCCAAGTTGCGGGAGGATTGTACAACCCGATAATCCTTAAACGGTTTACCATGGCATGGAAGGCAAAGCATCAACTGGAAATGGCAAAGCCATTCTATCGGGACTTGGAAGAAAAATTGGGCGTAAAACTGGATTATGAGCTTCCCGTATTGCGGAAATTTGCTTCCATTGAAGAGCAGAACCTCTGGTTTGAGGCGGCAGACCGTCCCAATTTAGGGCATTTTCTATCCAATAAGATCATTGCCAATGTCAACCCTGCCATCGATGCACCTTATGGTTTTGGAGAAGTTAAATTTACAGGTAGGATCGATACGGGTTCTTTGGTTCGCAACTATAAAGATCATCTTAAAAAATCGGATTCGCTATTGGAGGAATCTTTTGATTTTGATGAGTTGCTTGTATCGGAAGAAAGCATAAAATATAAGTCCACTTTAGCCAAAAACATTGTTTTTGCCTGCGGATATGGGCTCAAGCAAAACCCGTATTTTGGATATTTGCCCCTTAATGGCACAAAGGGGGAACTGTTGATCGTACATGCCCCTGAGTTCAAGGAGGAAAATGTGATCAAGTCTTCCGTGTTTACCATCCCAATGGATAATGATCACTATTTGGTAGGGGCTACTTATAAGTGGAAGGATAAGACCAATGCACCCACCGAGGAGTCCAAAAAAGAGCTTTTGGAAAAACTGGAAACCTTCTTAAAATGTGATTTTAAAATTGTGGATCATGTTGCGGGTATTCGCCCTACTGTTGTAGACCGCAGGCCATTGGTCGGAAGGCACCCGGAACATCAAAATATGTATGTGTTGAACGGATTTGGTTCCAGGGGAGTGCTCATCGGGCCCTATGCCTCCAATCAATTATTTGATCATATTGAAAAACAATCGGAGCTTGATCCAGAAATGGATGTGCAAAGATTTACCAAAAAATACTACTTTACCACTTCGTGATTTTTAACAGCGGTCGGGTCGTATTTTACAAAAAAGTTGATCCAAATATTTCTGGATAGCCTTAGAATAAGTGGCATAAAAACGATCAAGGTGCCAACAATGGAGATAAAGGTTGTTACCAAGGATGTACCTAAAAATAGGAAAGAAACTACAAAAGCTGCCACTGCAAAGGCAACACCGACCGCATAGCTCACGTACATGGCCCCATAAAAAAAGGAAGGCTCGATCTTGTATTTTAAACCGCAATGCGAACATCTATCGTTCATGCTAAAAATTTTGGACAATGCATAAGGGTTGGAATTCTCATACATACTTTCTTCGTGGCATCTTGGGCAGTTTCCTGTTAAAATGCTGTACATTTTGGTTCCTTTTTTTAACATTTGCAAGGCTTTTGCGCAAAAGTACACATTCACCAAATAATTAAATGTAATCAAGGTCACATATAAATGCTAAATATTCATAACCTATCTGTAGCTTTTGGAGGAGAATATCTGTTCGAGGAAATATCCTTTCGTCTTAACGGGGGCGACAGGGTTGGACTTATCGGAAAGAATGGAGCGGGGAAATCCACAATGCTAAAACTATTGGCCAAGGAAATGCCTTTGGACGAGGGCACCATTGCTACCGAGAAGGACGTGAAGATAGGTTTTTTAAAGCAGGACATCGACTTTGAAGAAGGTAGGACGGTGTTGGAAGAGTCGCATCAAGCATTTGCGGAAATCAAGTCTTTGGAACTTAGGCTGGACGAGATCAATACAGCATTGGCAGAACGTACCGATTACGAAAGCGAAAGTTACCATCAACTTATGGTGGATCTTACCGATGTTACCCATCGATATGAAATTTTGGGAGGCTATAATTACCAGGGCGATACCGAAAAGGTGCTACTCGGCTTGGGATTTAAAAGGGAGGACTTTAATAAATTAACGGACACTTTTTCCGGTGGATGGCGCATGCGTATAGAATTGGCCAAACTTTTATTGCAGAGCAACGATGTGCTGCTGCTCGATGAGCCTACCAACCACTTGGATATCGAATCCATTATTTGGTTGGAACAGTTTCTACGCAATTTTGCCGGAGCCGTCGTAATTGTTTCGCACGATAAAATGTTCTTGGACAATGTCACTAACAGGACCATTGAGATCTCTCTTGGACGAATCTACGATTACAATAAACCATACACACAATTCTTGGTGCATCGGAAAGAAATAAAAGAACAGCAGCTGAGTGCCCAAAAAAACCAAGAAAAACAAATTCAGCAGACCGAACGCTTGATCGAGAAGTTCAGGGCAAAATCCAGTAAGGCCTCTATGGCGCAATCCCTGATCAAAAAGTTGGATAAAATGGATCGTATAGAGGTGGATGAAGAGGACAACAGCGTAATGAACCTTAGATTTCCGGTTTCCGTGAACCCTGGAAAAGTTGTAGCAGAATTGGACGGAATTGGCAAAAGTTATGGCCCCAAAAAAGTATTGGAGGGAATAGATTTATTGGTAGAGCGCGGAAGTAAAACGGCCTTCGTGGGTCAAAATGGTCAAGGCAAGACCACATTGGCCAAAATTATGGTTGGCGAACTGGATTATCAAGGTCATCTAAAAATGGGTCATAATGTGCAATTGGGCTATTTTGCACAGAATCAAGCCGAATATCTGGAGGGCAATAAAACCGTACTGGACACCATGATCGATGCGGCCAATGAGACCAACCGAAGCAAGGTCCGTGATATTTTGGGCTCTTTTTTGTTCAGGGGGGATGATGTGGAGAAGTATGTTAAAGTACTTTCAGGGGGAGAACGGAACCGTTTGGCCCTGGCAAAGATGTTGCTCCAGCCCTTTAATGTGTTGGTAATGGACGAACCTACCAACCACCTGGACATTAAATCCAAAAATGTTTTAAAACAGGCACTTCAGAATTTTGAGGGTACTTTGATCTTGGTTTCCCATGACCGTGACTTTCTTCAAGGGTTAACAGATAGGGTTTACGAGTTTAAAGAAGGCAACATAAAGGAGTATCTCGGAGATATTGATTTTTATTTGGAGCAACGAAAAATGGATGATTTCCGAAGCGTTGAAAAAGGTGAAAAGAAAAAAATCGAGAAACTTCAGGAAAAACCTAAGGAAAACGATTATCAAACTCAGAAAAAACAAAAATCCCTTAAAAATAAATTGAGCGGTGTCGAAAAGAAAATCTCCCAATTGGAAAAGGAGATTGCCCATATAGACCACGAGCTGCTCATGGATTATGATGCTACCATAGCAAAGCCCAATTTTTTTGATTCGTATGAGGGTAAAAAGAAAGACCTGGAATCTTTAATGGAGGATTGGGAAAACATTTCTCACGAGCTGGAATCACTGGATTAGGGAAGTAATCCTACATTTTCACATCGTTTTTTTACTGATACACAACAATAAAGCGTGTATTCGTCGATTATATTTGTAGGGTAATTCTTCTTTTTCTTACTTTGTAAGTAAATTCGCTACAAGAAAATAAGTATTCAATGATTCGATCAGCCATTTTTTTCTTTTGTTTAATGTTTTGCTCGGCCATTTCGCTGGCCAGCGGACAAGTTTCCAAGTCCGAAAAAGCCGCTTTGGTGGATCTATATAATAGCACCAATGGAAAGGAGTGGAATGCTCCATGGGATTTAGATGCGCCTGTCGACACTTGGAAAGGTGTGGAGGTAAAGGACGGGAAGGTTGTGGGCCTGACCCTTTTCATGAACAATTTAAAAGGGGTGTTACCAGAAAGCATTGGTAAATTAAAGCACCTGCACACCTTAAATCTGGCGTTTAACCAAATTACCGGTATACTTCCATCGGATATTGTTAAACTTGAAAAACTTAAGGTTTTTCGTTTGGAAATGAATCGAATCAAGGGTGAAATTCCCTCAGAAGTAGGAAAATTCAAGGAAATGGAAGTCTTTTCCATGTTCAACAATTTTTTGAGCGGACCAATTCCAGAAGGCTTTGGTGAACTTGAAAATTTGAAAGAGCTTAATCTATCCAGTAACAATTTAAAAGGAGCCATCCCAAGATCAATTGGTCAACTTTCCAAATTAGAGGCATTGGGACTTTTCGAAAACATGTTGGAAGGTCAAATACCGGCGGAAATCGGAAATTTGGGCAAACTGAAGGAATTGGTGTTGTCCAACAATAGATTGGGAGGAGAAATCCCAGCAGAGTTTGGACAATTGGCAAGTCTTGAGATATTGCAGCTACAGAACAATCAGTTCAAATCCTTTAATGTGCTCCGAGCAATGGATACAAAACAATTCCTGGTTTTTGACACGGATGATAAAACATTGAATCCCAAATTTAACGATCTACAATTTGAGCGTACTCGAATGGCAGATACCAAGTTTGAGGATGATGACGAAAATGAGTAGTTAAATTATTACTTTAGTTTGTTTGGTTAGGGGATGCCGTTTGGGGTCCCCTTTTTGCATTTGACCGGGTTTAAATTGTATTTTATGAAATATTTAACCAATGTAAAAGATGTAGGCGATAGATTTGCAAGGCTTAAACCAACTAACACATGCGAAAGCTCATCATATCAGCAGTTGCTGGAGGCATAATTATTTTTGCTTCACTATATTTTGCAGGCCTAATTGCGGGTGGAAAAGATAATAAAAGACCACCCTCCCAAAAAGTGGTCAAAACCGTATTTGTAGATACCATAAAAAACACCACGGTACCTATCCAAGTGCCTGCCAATGGTAATCTTAAGGCAAAAAAGCGAGTGGAACTCTATTCAGAGGTGCAAGGAGTATTTAGACCAGGGAGCAAATTGTTTCGAACAGGGCAACCTTACTCTGCCGGACAGACCTTGATCAGAATAGATGCGAACGAGTACTATGCCACGGTGCAATCTGCCAAAAGTAACCTGTACAACTTGCTCACCTCCATTATGCCGGACCTTAGATTGGATTATCCTGAGATTTATCCAAAATGGCAGCAGTACTTAAATAGTTTCGATTTGGATAAAACTACGCCCGAATTGCCCAGCTTGGATTCGGAAAAGGAAAAGTTCTTTATAACCGGAAGGGAGATCATTACTACATATTATAACGTTAAGAATCTGGAACAACGTTTGTCCAAGTATACCATTACGGCACCCTTTAATGGCATTTTGACCGAAGCCTTGGTTACCGAGGGTACCTTGATAAGGTCCGGGCAAAAGTTAGGGGAGTTTATCGATACAGGATTGTATGAGCTAGAAGTATCCGTGAGCAAAACCTATGGGGATTTCCTTAAAGTGGGGAAAAAGGTAAACCTGACCAATTTGGAAAAAACCAAATCTTTTGTTGGCGAAGTAACCCGGGTTAATGGTAGGGTAGACCAAAATTCACAAACCATAACAGTGTATATCGAGGTGCGCGGGGATAATTTAAAAGAAGGTCAATATCTCGAGGCCAATTTAGAGGCCAAAGAAGAAACCGATGCCATAGAGATCGATCGGTCATTACTATTGGAAAACAATCAAATTTTTGTGGTAAAAGACTCCATCCTTGACCTTATGGATGTAAGTCCCATTTTTTTTACAGATAAGACCGTTGTGCTAAAGAACGTTCCCGATGGAGAAGTTATCGTTTCCAGACCAATGACAGGGGCTTATGCAGGCATGTTGGTAAAAGTATTCGACGAAAATAAATCCTAAACCTCCGCGGCCATGAGAAAACTGATCTCGTATTTCATAAAATACCACATGGCAGTAAATGTCTTTATTTTGGCATTTTTTGTTTTTGGGGCAGTGGGGATACTTTCGCTAAAATCTTCCTTTTTTCCACTAAACGAAGCTCGTAATATTACCATTTCCATTGCCTACCCTGGAGCATCTCCCCAAGAGGTCGAAGAAGGTATCGTACTAAAGATCGAGGATAACCTAAAAGGACTCGAGGGAGTTGAGCGCGTTACTTCCACATCAAGGGAAAACAGTGGTACCATCAATGTGGAAATCGAGAAGGAAAGGAATGTCGATTTTATGCTGTTGGAAGTAAAAAATGCTGTGGACAGGGTTCCTACCTTTCCCACCGGAATGGAACCATTGATAGTTGCCAAGCAAGAACCCGTAAGGCCCACTATCAGTTTTGCAGTGAGTGGGAAGGATATACCCCTGGCCACACTAAAGCAAATTGGTCGCCAAATAGAGAACGATCTTAGGGCAATCGATGGCATTTCCCAAATTTCAATAGCAGGTTATCCGGATGAAGAAATAGAAATCGCCGTAGATGAGAATAGTCTATTGGCCTACAACCTTTCCTTTGCCGAAGTGGCACAAGCAGTGGCCAATGCCAATATTTTGGTAACCGGGGGTAATATAAAGACCGTGACCGAAGAATATCTGATAAGGGCAAACAACAGGTCCTACTATGGAGATGAGCTTTCCAATATAGTTGTAAGGGGAGATGCGGCCGGTCGTGCAATCCGCTTAAAAGATGTCGCTATTATTCGGGATAGATTTTCCGAGACACCCAATGCATCTTATTTTAATGGGGAACTGGCGGTTAACATTACGATTACAAGTACCAATACAGAAGATTTAATGGGCTCTGCCGAAAATGTAAGGCAGTATATCCAGGATTTCAACGAAAAATACACCAATATTGAGCTTAATGTAATCGATGATAGATCCACCACATTGACACAGCGTACCCAATTGTTAACGGAAAATGCTATTGTTGGGATGCTTTTGGTCTTGGTCTTTTTGTCACTTTTCTTGAACACCAGATTGGCATTTTGGGTTGCATTCGGGCTTCCCATTGCATTTCTAGGAATGTTTGTCTTTGCACCCATGTTCAATGTTACCATCAACGTGCTCTCTTTGTTCGGGATGATCATTGTTATCGGTATCTTGGTGGATGATGGTATTGTAATCGCGGAAAATATATATCAACATTACGAAGATGGCAAATCGCCGGTAAAAGCCGCACTGGATGGAACCATGGAGGTGATACCGCCAATTATCTCGGCAATAATTACCACAATTCTGGCCTTTTCCATTTTCCTTTTCTTGGATAGTCGGATTGGGGAATTCTTTAGTGAAGTTTCCGTGATCGTTATCCTAACATTGGTAGTTTCACTTGTGGAAGCATTGATTATTCTACCTGCCCACTTAGCACATTCCAAGGCTCTCCATCGTCATAAAAAAGAACCCAAGACCGCAATTTCAAGGGTTTTTGCCAGACTTAGGGTGATCAATAAAATAGGGGACAGACTTATGAACTACATGCGGGACAATTGGTATAGCCCCGTACTCCGTTTTATGATGGACTACAAGATTTTGACCTTTGCACTGTTCTTTATGGCCCTCGTTCTAACATTGGGGTCTATTAGTGGAGGAATAATTCGAACCGCATTCTTCCCTAGAATTGCCAGTGATCAAGTCTCCATACAGTTGACCATGCCCAATGGAACCAACGAAAAGGTTACCGATTCCATTATAAGCCTAATTCAGGACAAAGCGCATATTGTAAACCAGGAATTGACCGATACATATTTACAGGGCATGGATAAAATGCTGTTCGTGAATATGATCAAAAATTTAGGCCCCGGTTCCTCATCCGCTCGATTGGAAATTAACCTTTTGCCCGGAGAAGAACGGCCAGATGGGATACGGTCAGATATGGTTACCACAAGGCTTAGAGAGTTAGTCGGCCCAGTGATCGGTGTGGAAAGCCTTATTTATGGCTCGGGAGGCAATTTTGGTGGAAATCCAGTATCCGTTTCCCTATTAGGGAACAATATCGAAGAGTTAAAAGCAGCAAAGGAAGAGCTTAAACAAGCTATGGAGAGCAACGCGAACCTAAAAGATGTTACCGACAACGACCCAGCTGGAATCAAAGAAATAAGACTGCAATTAAAAGAAAATGCCTATTTGTTGGGACTTGATCTTCGTACGGTGATGAACCAAGTAAGGGGCGGTTTCTTTGGAGCACAGGCACAACGATTTCAACGTGGTCAAGACGAGATAAGGGTTTGGGTGCGTTATGACAGGGAAAATAGATCATCGATTTCCGATTTGGACGAAATGAGGATCTTGGCGCCCAGTGGAGATCGCATCCCGTTAAAAGAAATTGCCACTTATACCATTGAGCGAGGGGATGTAGCCATCAACCATCTTGAAGGACGCAGAGAGATACAAGTATCCTCGGATCTTACCGATCCCGAGACTACCAGTGGAACAGATGCCATGTTATGGGTTAGAAATGAAGTGCTGCCAGAGATATTATCAAAGTATCCATCCATAACACCATCCTACGAAGGACAGAATAGGGAAGCCAATAAATTGATCGGATCTTTGGGCTTTGTTGGCCCCATCGTTATATTTTTGATATTTATCGTGATAGCTTTTACCTTTCGAAGTATAAGTCAACCCTTACTGTTGATTTTTATGGTACCCTTTAGCCTAACCGCAGTTGCTTGGGGACATTGGATCCATGGATTTCCGATAAATGTACTATCCATGCTCGGAATTATTGCATTGATTGGGATTATGGTCAACGATGGATTGGTGCTAATAGGTAAGTTCAATATAAACTTACGTAGTGGGATGACGTTCGACGATGCCCTCTATGAAGCAGGACGTTCCCGATTTAGGGCCATATTTTTAACATCGGTTACCACAATTGCCGGGTTGGCACCCTTGCTGCTCGAAAAAAGCCGTCAGGCCCAATTCCTAAAACCCATGGCCATTTCCATTGCATACGGTATTGCCTTTGCAACGGTACTAACGCTGTTGATGCTTCCTTTGTTACTGTCCTTCGGAAACAATGTAAAAGTATTTGCCAAAAAACTTTGGACAGGAGAAAAGGTTACCAAGGAAGAAGTGGAAAGAGCCATTCGGGAGCAGCAAGAGGAGGAGGAAATGGAAGCGGATAGTCAACCTATTAATGGCGCCGATAACCGGCAAGTTTCCCATAACGGAGAAGAAACCCAAAAAGTTACAGAAGAGACCACCTAATGAAAAGTATTTTTTATACCCTGTTCTTAACATTGTTTTTATCTGGTCCATTGGCCATGGCCCAAGATCAACTCCTTACAAAAGAAGAGGCCATTGATCTGGTCTTGGAGAACAACCTGGACATTCAGGTTGCCCGCAACACAAAGCAAATAGACGATAACAATGCGGATATTCTAAACTCTGGCTATTTGCCCAGTGTTACCGGGAATGCCAGCGGAAGTATTGATAAACAAGATTCCGAAGGTGTTCTTGCCAATGGCGATACCAGAACCGCCGAAGGAGCAGAAACCAGAAGATATAGTGCCGCCGTAAATGTAAACTATACCCTATTCGATGGCTTGGGCCGTTATTATAATTATAAAAACTTTAAGGAGCGTTCCCAGCAATCGGAGCTTGAGGTGCGCCAAACCATAGAAACAACCATTTTACAGTTGTTCACGGTGTATTATGAAGCAGCTCGCCTTACGGAGAACACCAATACCTTGGAACAAGCTCTGGAAATTTCCAAGGATAGGCTTAAAAGAGCAGAGTATCAATTTGAATTTGGACAGAATACGGGTCTGGATGTGCTCAATGCAGAAGTCGATATCAATACGGACAGTATTAACCTCTTAAATTCCAGACAGCAGCTAAGAAATACCATGAGGGATTTAAACTTGATACTAAATCGTGAGCTTTCCTCAAATTTTTCTGCGGACACAACGGTGAATTTTGTACCCGAACTACAAATGGAAAGTATGTTCAACGAGGCCCAGCTAAACAACGTGAGGCTACAGATCGCGGAAAAAGATTTAAATATGGGACTCAATAATATTAGAGTGGCCAGAAGTGGTTATCTGCCAACGATTGGCCTTACCGGAACTTATGGCTGGAACGAGTCCAATAATAACAGTCCATTGGCTTTTGTGCTCCAAAATACTTCTACAGGAGTAACGGGAGCCATTAACCTTACCTGGAACCTGTTCGATGGTGGCAGCACCATTACAGGGATAAAAAACGCCAAAATCGCTTACAAGAACCAAGAAATTGCCAAGAAGCAGATTCAATTAGAGGTGGAAAGGGATATCCGTAATGCTTGGGATAGTTATACCAACGCCCTTTTTGTATTGCAGGTGCAAGAAAAGAGCCTACAGACCAATCAGAACAATTTTAAGCGAACGGATGAGCGCTACAAATTGGGCCAAGTTACTTCCATTGAGTTTAGACAAGCACAGCTAAATTTACTGAATGCGGAATTGGCCAAAAGCCAGGCAAAGTACAATGCCAAGTTGGCCGAGCTTCAAATGCTTCAAATTAGCGGACAATTGCTCAATGTAGATTTTTAATTTATGTACGAACACTTTTTCCAATGTCCGTACTGTTGGGAAACCATTTCTTTCTTGCTGGATAGTTCGGTAAGTGAACAAATGTACATAGAGGATTGTGAAGTATGTTGCAATCCCATAGAGGCAACAGCCAAATTCCAAAATCGGGAAATGGTATATTTTAATGCTCAAGAACTGGGGCAATAACTTGGTTTTAAGTCGATTTGGTATTTAATCCCTGATTGCTTCTTCTCTCTTTTTCTGAACCCTTTGTGTATAAATAATGGCAATACCGATAGCGGCACCCATAAAGGCCAACATACCGCCGACCAAACTGGAGTAGTTCACCTCCAGACCAAATACCATGGGCAAGCCACCAAAATAAGCCCCTGAAGCATTACCCATGTTAAAAGCACTTTGGTTCATGGACGAACCTAGGTTTTCTGCCCCCTTGGCAGCTTTTATTATGGCAATTTGGATTGGAGTGGCAATTGAAAAGGTGATTGCGCCCACAATAAAACTCAGGGTATAGATAGCGATGCTGCTTTCTGCCAAAATAGAATTCATGATCAAGGCCAGTGTCATGCAGAGCATACTTATGACCACGGATTTTACGGGATTTAAGATTTCTACCATTCTTGCACCTAGGAAATTTCCAAAGAACATTCCCACACCGGCAATGATCATTACATAGCCCACATTTGCTTCGGGCAGTTTTGTAATAGTAATTACCAAGGGTGCTATATAACTGTACCAAGCAAAGAAACCTCCAGTGCCCACGGTGGTCAACAGTATTAAAGCCCAAAGCTTTTTGTTTTTGAGTACAGGTGTTTCATTTTGATTTTCCTGAGGGCCAACCTCTTCTAAATTTTGTTTTGGCATCCAAAAATATAGACTCGCCAAGGTGGCGATCCCGGAAATCCCAACCAGTAAAAAAGAATAGCTCCAATGCCATTCCTGACCAATATATGTGCCCAATGGTACCCCTAAAATATTGGCTACCGTGAGTCCGGAAAACATTATGGCCATGGCCTGAGCCGCTTTGCCAGGTTTGGTCAAGTATCCCGATACAACGGCACCTATACCAAAAAAAGCACCGTGAGGCATACCAGAAAGGAATCTAAAAAGCATCATGGTCCAATAGTTTCCGGAAAATGCGGATAAAGTGTTAAAAACCGTAAACCACAACATTAAAAAGAGCAATGTTTTTTTGGGGTTAAGACCAGAAGTAAGCCTAGCCATAAAAGGAGCTCCGATCACCACTCCCAAAGCATAAATGGCAATAAAATGGCCAGCTTTTGGGATAGATATTTCTAGAGATCCAGCAATATTTGGCAGAATGCCCATAATAACAAATTCCGTAAGCCCAATGCCAAAACCACCAATGGCAAGAGATAAAAGTGCTTTCTTATTTGTTGGTTGTGAAGAGTTGTCCAAACTAATTTAATTAGTGGGCAAAGTTACGTGGTATTGTTTGAATTGAAAGCAAACATATTTACACAATTCTGTGTTGGATTGCCTTTATTGGGAATAAAAAACAGCCTTGAGGATTGGACTAATTCAAATACATTCAAAAAATGAAACAGATACTTTTGAAAAGATATTTTGGGTTCAAGGCTGTTCTGAAGATTACTTTTTACTTGCCCTAAACTACATTTACTTACAGTTTTTTGAGGTAATCCTCAACCACAAGTACCTATCCCGATTTAATAGAACTGTTTTTAAGTAAAACAAAAGTCCCGCTCCAAATTGGAGCGGGACTTTCTGGGTTGGATAGTATGTAAAGATCAATTGATGCATGGCAACGGATTGGGTCCAAAAGGCCCGAGCACATCACCACTTGGTGTTTCAATTGTGTAAACATGCTCTTCTTCAAAAGCACCACTTGTATAAGATATGACCAGCGAACTTGTTCCATCGGGCACTTCTACATTAAAGGTTGCGGCGTCGCCAGCGGTGAAGGTGTAATCCGTTGCTACGCCATCGATCTCGAATGTTACAAAAGCACCGTCCCAACCATCACCGAATAGATCTTGCATTTCGATTACCCAAGTTCCCGGCACTGTTGTCCCGGAAATAGGTGAACACTTTACCAGAACAATAAAATTAAAGGCCTGTAACTGCTCTGGCTGACCGGTAATCGTAGCACTATAATTGTCCACTGTGGTCACGGTGCCATCGGTGCCGGTGGACTTGCCCAAAAAGCGGATAAAATCACCTCCCGAAATATCATCTATCGTAATTCCAAGAGCACTTGCAATATCTGGGTATGGAATGGAAATGTCACTAGGAAACTCTGTAATGGTCATAAGCTGGACCGTGTCGGTGGAAACCCCACCAGATTCCAGGGTTACGCTTAGTTCCCAAGAGGCCACATTGTCGCTAGGGTCATCTACAGTGCCGGTTAACGAAGAGGAGGCAAGGTCGCCTTTGGCCACAATGGTTTCATCTAAAACTATCCGGACATAGGGCGAGGCCGAATCCTCTAGTTCAAAAACATTGAACGGGTTTTTATCGCTGTCTTCACAGGCGACAATCCCAATAGCTAAGAGTGCCAACCCGATTATATATTTAAAGTTACTTTTCATCTGTATTGTTTTTTTGTTATGAATCAATCAACGAAACCATCAGGGTTGGTATCCCAGAACACCGGTGTGCTCGGAGCGCTCTTTTGTGTAATATTGGTGTTACTGTCCGCTGCCGTCTGTGAATACCACATAGACCTTAGGAACGGTCCTGGGTCGGGAGTTGTGAAGGCCGGTGTAAGATTATCGGGCTGCCCTGTTCTTCTGTACGTGTTGTAGGCTTCAATGCCATTGCACCAAAGCGCAATAAAATATTGCTCTACAATTATGCGTAATTTGCCGGTATCATCGGCAGTATCATAACTGGTCAATATTTCCGCAACATGGTTGTCTATGGCCGTGGTCGTTGCCTCAAAACCTGTTCCGGTTGCCAAGGAGGCTCCAAAATTTGCCACGGTTCCAATAGATTGTCTTATGCCCGATTCCAGATAATCCCTAGCATTTCCAGTTGTATTTAAGGTCAATGCGGCTTCTGCCAACATAAAATAGGTGTAAGAGGACATCAGTATGGGGGAAATACCAGCGCCCACCAGTCCTTCGTTAATGGCGGCTGATCCCGATACATTTCTAAATGTATTGTCGTCAAAAGGGCCGCCCACAGGGTATGTGCCGTGCAATGTTCTAAAGGCATCATCTGGTGGAATACCGTCATCGTCCAAGTGGTTTCTGCCCCAATATCCGCTGAGCCCATTGGTGGACGGTACCAAACAATAGGGTTCCGATGGGTCCCACCAGGAAGGCAAGGATATTTCGGTAACGCACTCCTTGGTGACTACATCAGCTCCGGAATAGTCTTCCTGTTGACGGTAAAAATAATACCGGATTCTAGGGTCTGGTTCACTATACTGGTTGGCCATTAGATTCATATAATAGTTGGATGTATAAAAATCCGAACTAGGTCCGGCGCCGTCGTAATTGGCATCGAAATATGGATGTCTACTATCAGGTGAAGCATTGTTTGTGCCCCATTGAAAATAGAAATCATCGGAAGCATCTAAAATCAATTGGTTGCTATTGATCAATTCGTTGATGCGCGAGGTAGAAACCGAGGCGCCAAAACCTTCTGCGTTTGCCAAACGTGTCTGTAGATACAACTTTAGGCGCATTGTGTTGGCCACCTTTCTCCACTGCCCTTCGTTTCCGTTATAGAAAAGATCGTTCAACGGCAACGAAGTTTCGTCCTTGCCGAGGTTTGCAATGGCCTCAACCAAGAGCTGATCTGCTGCCTGATAAATGGATGCGCCGGAATCCACGGTTGGATTAAGGATGCCTTCGCCGCCCGAAACTGCTTCGGAATAGGGAACATCTCCAAAGAAATCAACCATCGACATCATTATATAGGCTTCCAAAATTTGTCCTATGGCAATGTGTGTAAATTGCCCGGCTTCTTCGGCCAAGGGATTCATGGTGCGTATGTCTATCAATGCCCGGGCATATACATTGTCCCAAACCCGGTCAAAATCCGATGGGTCGTAATTCTCGCGGTATGTGGGTCCAAAACCATGTTGCATACGGACCGGTTCCATGCCAAACTGACTTAGTCCGTTCTCTGCACGTCCTTCTTCGCCAGAATGGATTTGTGCGGTCATTAGTTGTATTTGATTCAAAAAGAAATCAACACTCGCCTGCGAGGGGTTCAATGCATTTGGGCTCTCCACAACATCTAAAGATGTGGTCTCGCAGCCCAACATGATAGTCAGTGCAGCGATTAAGAGACTTAGTATATTTGATATTTTTTTCATAATATATTTTTTGATTCTAGTTAGCTGCTTTTAAAATGATGCTCTTACGGTAAGACCATACCTTCTTGTTGAGGGCCCCGTAAAGAAATCGATCCCTTGACCATTGCCCACACCTGTACTGGAGGAGTTGGTATCGTAGCGCACATTGTCCGGAAAGTTTACTGCTTTGTACCATAAATTGGTTCCCGATAGTGTTAGCGAAAGGCTTCCGAAGGGTGTTTTGTCCAACATTTTCTTTGGAATGCTGTAGCCCAAGGAAGCTTCTTGAACACGGATAGTAGTTCCATCAAAAACATTCACTTCGTTAATGTCCCCGCCAAAGAATGTGTTGAACCCAAATTCGGTGGACGATATGGCCACGTTGTTTGGAGTACCGTCCGCAAATACGCCGGGCAACACATAATTGGTTTCCCTATCTATTGGGTCATCTGGATCTACTACTCCACGACCAATAAGCCCTGCTGTGGTCACCGAGTATACATCACCGCCATGGCGGTATTGAAGGTTTGCTGAGAGGGTGAAATTCTTATAGGTAATGGTAGGGATCAATGCTGTGGTCCAATCTGGGTTGGGGTCACCGATTTCTGTGATATTGTTGTCCACCAAATAGCGTCCGTTCGGCCCAACTACCTTATTGCCATTGTCATCTCTTTGTATGGTGCTGCCAAGCAATACACCAAATGGTCGGCCTTCTACTGCATAGTTTGCCGCCTCGCCAGCAACCGCAAAGGTCAATAGGATATTGTTGGTGCCTTCTGCCAAGTCGGTGACAGTAGTTTCGCTTGCTGTAAAATTACCAGCGATGTTAAATCCGATACCAGCTTCACTTTCCCTTAAGATATTGAAGTCATAGTCCGCTTCAATACCTTTGGTCTCTACTTCTCCGATGTTTACAAATGTGGAGCGGAAACCTGTTGAGCTATCCAAGGTGCGGTTGGTAATAAGGTCCGTAGTTGATTTTTGATATAAACTCAGATTAAAATTGAGTCTGTTGAACAATCGGGTGTCCAGACCAATTTCCAGTTCTTGTACTCTTTCTGGAGATAAATCCCGGTTACCCAGAATATCGGAAACCGTATTTCCGGAAACTACATTTCCATTAAAGTCCACAAAGGTTCTTGCGCCCAACGAGAGAACATCCCGAGTGTTAAAAGGTGTTGGGAAACCTGCAGATGAACCATAACCTACCCTAAGTTTGGCATAGTTGAGCACATTTCCTTGCAGTGATGGAAATGCAGTGGTAGGTATAAACGAAACACTGGCGCCGGGGTAGAACAATGAATTGTTTTCTCTTTCCAATGTGGAGGACCAATCATTTCTGCCCACCACGTTCAAGTACATCCAATCTTTGTAGGATAGGGTGGCGTCCAAATAAATACCGACCAGATTTTCTTCAAAATTTTGATTCAGATCGATTCCTGAAAAGGAGTTCACCGATGATGGTGTGGTGAAGTTGTAATGTTCCAATACTCCAAACACCAATTGCCCTTGACTTTCTATTCCATCTTGTGCAAAGGTGTCCCTTCTACTGTTCGCGCCCAATGTAGCGGTGAGGTTAAGGTCGTCCGATAGTCTTTTCTCTGCACTTAAAATAAGATCGTGGTTCCAAATGGAGTTTCTAACCGAACTGGTTCGTAAGATTCCCAAAGTTGGACCATCCACACCACCTCTGTTTTGTCCATAAGAGTTTAACTCTGTATAGGTGTCCAGACCTACACGATAGGTGAGGTTCATCCAATCGTTAAGGGCATAGCTCATGGAGACATTTCCTGTAAACCGGTCTGTTTCTTGAGAGGTCTTGGAGTTTGCAACGGTCCAATATGGATTTTGAATGTCGTTACCAGATCTATAGTACAAACTTCTTCCATCTACAGCTTGGAACGGTAGGTTGGTAAGATCTACACTCCGTGGTGTGTAAAGTACGTCGCCAAAGATAGCGGAACCATCAAAAGCAGCACCACTACCCGTACTTACTGCATTGGGTGGCGACTTGTATCCGGTTCTTGCAAAGTTGAACACCCCGGAAACGGTAAAGTTATTGGAAAGGGCGGCGTTGCCCCCTAAACTAAAATTGTTTCGTAATAACCGGTTCCCTGGGGTTACCCCGATATCTTCCGTTCTACCGTAATTTGCATTAAAGCTTACTTTTTCCGACCCTCCTCGAACATTTACAGAGGTACTGTACACGTAACCGGTTCTAAAAAAATCTTCGACGCCGTTGTAGGGTTTGTACAAATATTGATCATCCAATAAGTCTTCATAGCCAGCAATTAATGTAGGGTCGGCTATATAGTTAAAGGGATGCTGCAGAACAGCAACGCCATTGGGCCCTGTGCCCAGGTATTGTCCCGCCGAGGCAATTCCGTCATCATCTGTTCTATCGAATCGTGGACCCCAGTTACTAAAAAAGTATCCAAAGCCTTGGTGGAAACCACCGCCATAATTGTCCTGAAATTTAGGAAGTACCGCTTTGGACATAAATACGGATTGTGTTACGGAAACTTCGGTTTTGGTAGGGGCATCGCCTGTGGCCGCACCTTTGGTGGTGATCAGGATTACACCGTTTCTGCCACGGTTACCATATAAAACCGTTGCACTTAATCCTTTTAGGACACTTACACTTTCAATATTATTGGGGTCAAGATCCAGAAACCGGCTGGACTCGGTGTTTCCGTCCAAAAAGTTGGATTGGGTATTGGTACCTGAATCAAATGGGATTCCATCAACAATAAATAGGGGTTGGTTGGATTGGGTTGCCGATGAATACCCTCGGATGATAATGTTGGTTCCTGAACCGGACATACCGTTGTTGGAGGTAATATTTACCCCTGCTACCTTGCCGTTCAATACCCGGGCCACATCTGCTTCGGGCCTGGATTCTACCTTATCGGACTCTACCGTGGTCACTGAATAGCCCAACGAACGTTTTTCCCGAACAATACCTTGGGCGGTTACTACTACCTCTTCGAGTTGAGAGGCATCTTCTTGCATTTGTACATTGATCGTACTTGCATCGCCTACACTTCTTTCCAGTGTTCTTTGGCCCAAATACGAAAACACCAGTACATCTCCTGTACTGGCTTGTAGGGCGTAGTTGCCATCAAAATCGGATTGTGTTCCACGCACCGTACCCTTAACAACGATGTTTACACCGGGCAAGGGCACGCCATCTTGGTCGGTGACCGTTCCGGTGACCGTTTTTTCCTGGGCATGGGCAAATAGTATGGATAAACACATTGCCGCTAGTGCTCCAAACAGTTTCTTTACTTTCATACGATTAAACTTTTGTTAGTAATTTGAAATGAGTTAGGGCAACTGAGAAAGGTGGACGGCGCAAGGATATTGATAGCTAATTCAAATAATACTTCTGGGAAGTGAACAAAACTCAATGGATTTTGTTTTTTTAAGAAGTAAGGCCTCTCACCGCCCTACCTTTACAATTGCATAACAAATCAACCCAAATCGGTTTTGTAACAGGTACTTTTTAAACGGCGAGAACCTTATAAATCGAAATCCCTATGGGGAAGTACCGATTTTAACATTCTAAGAAATGTAACGGTAACTGTTTGATAATGAGTAACAAAAAAATCTCTTGAGAGAACAAGAGACTTTTTCCGTTAGGTCCAAACCATTTTTGAAGAGTAATGTTGGTAGTTAGTTAGGCCATTTGAATTTTGGTCTGTACAAAATCTGCATTGGCCAATGCCCTGTAATCGTTGGGACAGTGTCCCGTAATTTTCTTGAAGGCATTGTAGAAGCTGTTCTTACTGTTAAAACCTACTTCGTACATAACTGCTTTTACACTTAAGTTTGGATCCGTTACCAAAAGTTGCTTAGCCTCGTTGATCCTATATTCATTTAAAAATGAATAAAAGTTTTTTGCAAGGTAGGTGTTGATCACTTGGGATACTTTATACCGGTTTTCTTGGATGTGCTCGGATAGTTCGTCGAGTCCCATGGTATTGTTCCTGTAGATCTTTTCTACCTCAAAGGCATTTTGGATTTTTTCCATAATGGTAAGGGCTTCCTCATGAGTGAGTCCGGATTTCTTGTACTTTTCATGACTGTTCAATGGGCTCGGGCTCCGGTGTTCCTGCCCAATGTACTTAAAAACGAGTTGTTTTAGTAGTCGTTTCATAGGATTGATGATTTTTGATTGATGACTACTAGTTACCTATAAAATGCTAGTAAATCGGTGTTCCCGATAAGAGTTTACTGTTGTTTTATGAGAAGGAGGTACTCACTAGGGGTAAGCTGTGTATCTTTTTTAAAAGCTTTGTTGAAAGACACTTTATTGTTGTACCCAACTTCGTAAGCAACATCAATAATGTTGAGTTCCGTTTTCTCCTCCAATAATTCTTTTGCTTCTTGGATTCGGTGAGAATTTACAAACTCGCGAAAGCTCATATTAAAATGTTCGTTGATGAGTTGGGAGGTATTGTGCCTGGTGGTATCCAATTTTTCGGCCACCATGTCCAGATTGATATCGTTATGGCGATATATTTTTTCTTTCTGAAATAGATCTTTTAAGTTGGTCTTTAATTCTTGGGAGAGGCTATCGGTTAAACCCGACTTCACATATTTGGGAAACAATCGGTTGGTGTAGGAGTATAGCCCACTAAAAACATCGGGTTGTACATTGGCCGCATATCCTACATATAAAACCATGGTGGACATTAAAATTATAGGTGCGTGGAAAAATGCTCCACTCTTTATTCCTGTAGAAATATAGACACCATAAATAATATAGGCCAATACATATCCTACATGGATCAGATAGATGTTTTTTTGCCAGATACGGGTCTTCTTGTTCAAATCCGTTTTGCTCTCTTTTAACAGAGAATGGACAAAGTAGGCATACACACCTAAAGAGATCGCTTTAAGGATTACCAACAAAACCAGTTTAGTGGAATCACCAGGGTTTAATCCGTCCTCCAGTCTTTGGAGCATTTGTATCACTTTTTCTGAACCTGAAAATGCATATACGGTGAATGTAAGGTATATGGTTAACACCACCGTAGGTAACAAATGCCAGTAATCTTTTTTGTTGAGGTCCGTTGATTTTGATACTCTTTTAAAATAGAGGAAAAGGAGTGGACCATATAAGAAGGAAGACCATGTGGACATTAGGTATGTGTGCGGGAACTCAAAAACATAATTGGTTTGGTTTGCGCATATGTTTAGGATGAACAAGGAATGTATAAAAACAAAAAGTGCGATCAGGCCCCTGGCCTGAAGGTCAATTTTTTTGTTGATCAATAGAACAAAGGTCACATAAAACCCGATTAGGGAAACAAAAAAGTAGAATATGGACCACACCGTGAGCTTTGGGAGCACCGTTCCGGATAGTTTTACAAATTCGGTCTCATCTCGGATGCCGTCAAAATCTTCGTGTAAGAGGAACGTAGGGTGAAAATCTATCTCGAAATAATCGTAGATGTAAGAAATAGATTCTTGAGGGTGGTCCAATGCCGCCTCGCTCAGGGCAAGTTTTTTAAGAACATGGATTTTTTGGTCTTTATCAGGAAGTTCTAGATTCTTTTTGTATATCGGTACAGCATCCTCAAACCGGTGAATATTAAAATAATAGTCCGCCCAATCCAGCGAATCCTTAAAAGTTTCTGCTGTCGGTACGGGTATTCCGGCATAGCTGTCCAAGGCTTTGCCGTGGGCAAACATCACATTTGCACATAGAATAATGAGGACAATATATTTTGTTGATTGTCTCATTTTTGATTGATGATGAATTAGATATTAACAATTTATGAAAATAAGGCGTTAAAAACGTTAACAAACTATTAAAGTAGGTAAGCCCCGATAAAAGTTTACTATCCTAAAGGCAATGGAAGCATCAATAAAAAAGGGTATAAAAAAAGCCGAGAAAATTTTCTCGGCTTTTTTCTAGTAGCGGGGACTGGACTCGAACCAGCGACCTTCGGGTTATGAGCCCGACGAGCTACC
Source organism: Allomuricauda sp. XS_ASV26 (assembly GCF_041224615.1). Taxonomy (NCBI): domain Bacteria; kingdom Pseudomonadati; phylum Bacteroidota; class Flavobacteriia; order Flavobacteriales; family Flavobacteriaceae; genus Allomuricauda; species Allomuricauda sp. XS_ASV26. The sequence goes on from NZ_JBGFGK010000033.1 coordinate 947,748, forward strand.
TACTGCTCTACCCCGCGATGTGGACGGCAAATATACAACCGTTTTTCTGTCTTTTCCAAACTAAAATTAATATTCCTGTATTCAATAGGGGCAATCCGTTCAAAATCCATAAATTGGACATTTTTACTTTATGGACGCAATCAACGATTTTATCGCATCACTTTTGCCATACACCGAGTGGCCCATGTTAATATTGCTAATAGGTGGGGGATTGTTTTTGGCCTTTTACTCAAAGTTTGTACCCTTTCGGCATTTTGGCCACGCCATTGCTGTAGTATCCGGCAAATACGACGACAAGAATGCCAAGGGAGATGTAAGTTCGTTCCAAGCGTTATCGGCAGCAGTTGCAGCAACTGTGGGGCTCGGAAATATTTCCGGGGTGGCCATTGCTATACACGATGGAGGTCCGGGTGTGGTTTTTTGGATATGGATGACGGCCCTTTTGGGAATGGGCATAAAATATTATTCCGGAAGTTTGGCCATAATGTACCGCGGAACCGATTCGGATGGGAATATGCAAGGAGGCCCAATGTTCTACATTACCAAAGGGATGGGCAAATGGGCAAGGCCCATGGCCATTTTTTTTAGTATTTGTGGATTGTTCGGCTTTTTGGGCGTATTTACCGCCAATCAGTTCACCGAAGCTTTTATGGGCGTCGTGGAGCCGCACGAAACCATTTGGGCAACTAGTGAGTACAATTGGAAGTTGGGTATAGGATTCTTTTTGGCAATTGTTACATCCATCGTAATATTTGGGGGACTGAGCAAAATAGCCAAAGTAGCATCGGCCATTGTACCATTTATGGTAGGAGTATATCTTTTGGCGGTAATTTTTGTAATGGCCAGTAATGCAGGAGAAGTTTGGCCCGCCCTAAGAATGATTTTGGTAGAGGCCTGGAATTTCGATACCATGGTCACAGGTGGCTTTTGGGGATTGGTGATCGTTGGGGTGCGAAGAGCCATGTTCTCCAACGAGGCAGGTTTGGGTAGTGCGCCTATGTACCACGGACAATCCAGAAACAATGAGCCCACCAAAGAAGGATTGGTTGCCATGTTGGGTCCCTTTATCGATACAATTTTAGTATGTACCTTTACCGCGGTGGTAATTATCTTGAGCGGAGCCTACCTTGAGGATGGCAGTGGTATTGTAATGACCATGTCCGCTTTCGAAACAACACTGTATGGTATAGGCGATGTATTGTTGATGGTCATTGTGTCCGCATTCGCATTGTCGACCCTATTTACCTATTCGTACTACGGAGTTAAAAGTCTTTCATTTTTGACGAACGCCAAGATTGGAAAATGGTACAATGTATTTTTTGTGGTAATGATCGTTTTTGCTTCGATTGCATCGTTGACCTTGGTAAAAAATCTGATCGATCTCTCGTATGCACTAATGGTAATACCCAACATGATTGCAGTACTTTATCTTGCACCAAGGGTAAATGCAGCATCCAAACAATATTTTGAAAAAAGAAAAAAAGGTGGCGCATAAGTCTGGATTTGTAAATATTATCGGTAACCCCAACGTGGGTAAATCAACATTGATGAATGCCTTTGTAGGTGAAAAATTATCAATAATTACCTCAAAGGCGCAGACCACACGGCACCGTATTTTGGGAATTGTGAACGGTGATGATTTTCAGATGATTTTGTCCGACACGCCCGGTATCATCAAACCCGCCTATGAGCTGCAAACGTCTATGATGGACTTTGTAAAATCCGCTTTTGAGGACGCAGATGTATTGCTCTACATGGTTGAAATAGGGGAAAAGGCCCTTAAAGATGAGTCCTTCTTTAAAAAAATACAGAACAGTAAAATACCAGTGTTATTGCTCCTCAATAAAATTGATACATCCGACCAGCAAAAGTTGGAAGAGCAAATGCAATACTGGCAAGAGCAGCTGCCCAATGCCGAAATACATCCTATCTCCGCTTTGGAAAATTTTAATGTGACCGAAGTTTTTAACCGTATTTTGGACTTATTGCCCGAAGCACCTCCATACTATCCAAAAGATCAGATTACGGACAAACCGGAACGTTTTTTTGTTAATGAGACCATCCGTGAAAAAATCCTACTGCACTATAAAAAGGAGATACCGTATTCTGTAGAGGTAGAAACTGAAGAGTTTTTGGAGGACGAAGACATTATCCGTATCCGTTCAGTTATCATGGTGGAGAGGGATACCCAAAAAGGTATTATTATAGGTCATAAGGGGAGTGCCATCAAAAAAGTAGGTGTAGAGGCCCGAAAAGACCTCGAAAAATTCTTTGCCAAACAAGTGCACATCGAACTATATGTAAAGGTGAACAAAAACTGGCGAAGCAACTCCCAACAACTTAGGCGCTTTGGTTATAACGGTTAATCCTCGTTGCTGATTCGCTCAAAAGGAGCAATAGCATCCCTTACAAACTGTTTTAGTTGTTCCATTTGTCCTCTTCCCTTGGATTTTCCGAAGCGGCCAAAAGCATAGAGCGCGAACCAAATCACGACCAAAAAGCACATGCCCACCAACCATAGGGTAATATCTTTTCCTAAAGAATAGTTGGAATAGGCAAAAATTCCCATAATTATAAAAAGGGTTCCGACCCCAAAATGTAGGAACATAAAAAATGTCCATAACGTAGGATTGGGCCCGAACACGCCCCGTATGTTGCTCACTCCTTTTTCAAAAGAAGAAAGCTCCAAATGTAGTTGGGGGGTCCAAAAGGTGGTCTTCGGTTTTTTAAACTTGATAAAAATATGCTCATCAAGCCTTTTAATGTCAAAAGATGAATTATTTATCCCATCAAAAACCTGCTCCAACTGCTCCAATTCGGTGCGTAGGGACAGGCGAAAACGGGGCCGTAAGACAATCTCGTTGGTAAGGTCGCTCATAATCATTTGAAAATGATCAAAAAAGGTATCATTTTTTCTTCATAATAAATGGTATTTTTGCCAAAAATTAAACCTGATGGGAGCTATCGTAGCCATTGTAGGAAGACCCAATGTTGGGAAGTCCACCTTTTTTAACCGACTAATTCAACGCCGTGAAGCTATTGTGGATGCTGTTTCCGGTGTTACACGCGACCGTCATTATGGGAAAAGTGATTGGAACGGCAAAGAATTTTCTTTGATCGACACCGGAGGTTATGTGGTGGGCAGCGACGATATTTTTGAAAAAGAGATCGATAAACAGGTAGAACTGGCCATTGATGAAGCTGATGCCATTATTTTTATGGTAGATGTGGAATCGGGGGTAACAGGAATGGACGAGGATGTGGCCAAACTGCTTCGCCGGGTGGATAAGCCTACCTTTTTGGCCGTAAACAAAGTGGACAATACCCAACGTATCGCCGATGCAGTGGAATTTTATTCCTTGGGATTGGGTGAGTATTACACACTTTCAAGTATTAATGGGAGCGGTACAGGTGAATTGCTGGATGCCCTTGTGGAGGTTCTTCCAGATGATGTGGAAGAAGAAAGCGAACTGCCCCGATTTGCGGTCGTAGGTAGACCAAATGCCGGGAAATCATCCTTTATCAATGCACTGATAGGTGAGGATAGGTACATCGTTACCGATATTGCAGGGACCACCCGCGATAGTATCGATACCAAATATAATCGTTTTGGCTTTGAATTCAATTTGGTGGACACGGCAGGTATCCGTAGAAAATCCAAAGTAAAGGAAGACTTGGAGTTCTATTCCGTAATGCGATCCGTTCGTGCCATTGAACACTGCGATGTATGTATTTTAATGCTCGATGCCACCCGGGGTTTCGACGGACAGGTACAGAATATATTTTGGCTCGCGCAGCGCAATAATAAGGGAATCGTGATTTTGGTGAACAAATGGGATTTGGTGGAAAAAGAGACCAATTCGGTAAAGGAGTACACTAACAAAATAAAAGAAGTAATCTCTCCATTCGAAGATGTGCCGATTCTCTTTGTATCCGTATTGAACAAACAACGAATATTTAAGGCAATCGAGACTGCCGTAGAGGTGTTTAATAATCGTTCCAAAAAAATACCTACTCGTAAATTGAACGATATCATGTTGCCCATCATTGAAAAAACACCTCCGCCATCCACTAAAGGGAAGTATGTAAAAATCAAGTTTTGCACCCAATTGCCCACACCGTACCCGCAATTTGCATTTTTCTGCAACTTGCCGCAATATGTGAGAGATCCTTACAAGCGATTCTTGGAAAACAAGATCAGGCAAAATTTTGACTTTACCGGCGTTCCGATGACCATTTTTATGCGTAAGAAATAACTATTCGCCAGAGGCGTAGCGTACTTCCACTTCTTGCTGTATCCGGTTTCCTTGATTGTCGACTGCGGTGAGCATGTATTCACCAGGTTCGATGGGTATAACCAATTCATGGAAATTCTCTGTTTTGCCAACAAACACCTCGTCCAAATACCAATAAATAATGGTGTTGGATTGTTGGTGGGCCAATTTTAGAATGATTTCCATTCTTTTTTCGCCCAAATCCTTTGGTAATAGCACAGCTTCATAAGGTTTGGGGTAGATAAATTCCATCAAATTGTTTTCCAATGCAGAACAACCTTCCATATAAGGAGGTAAAGGCTTGTAGTTTGGATTCGAAGAAGCATAATAATATTCCAAAATGGGAGGTAGCACCAACCAATTTTTAGCTACCATGTCTTCTAACGGGTAGCACTCGGAGTTAACTCTAAAGTGTTCCGACTTATCTAAAAACACCTGCTGATGATAGGGGCAGGGGCGACTTCGTGTTCCGTGGGTAGGCACCCATTCTTTTTTGATGTCATCGCAATACATCGAAGCACGAAAGCCACTTTGGGCACATACCTCTATCTCCACAAGATCATCTAAAGGTTTTTGAAACCAACTACTTTGTGGTAGTGCGGCCAATACATCAAATAGTATGGGTGCAGCTGCTGTGATTCCGGTTAGCCCAGGTCTTCCCTCCCCATCGGCATTGCCTGCCCAAACCCCGATGGCATATTTTGGGGTGACACCAACGGCCCATGCATCCTTAAAACCAAAACTTGTTCCAGTTTTCCAAGCAACGGGTTGAGAGGAATCGAAAAACTGCCAATTTTCGTCACCCTCCGGCCGATTGACCTCATACATTGATTGGAAAGTGCTGAAAATAGATCCTGCGCCAAAAACCAAGGGGTCAAATTGTTCTTTGCCAAAATCCATTGTTTCATGTTGTAAATAAGTAGCTTCGGTAAATTCCCGACTCCTGTACGTGCTGGAATGTGTCAAAAAATAATTCAGGCTGGAGGCCATGGAGGCATAGGTGGAGGTTAATTCCCAAAGGGAGCTTTCCGCACCCCCGAGAATCAAGGACAGCCCATAATGGGAAGAAGGCCTATCCAAGGATTCCATATTCATCTTATGGAGCTTATTGTAAAATTTTTGAAGCCCATATTCCCGTAACAACCGAACAGCCGGTACATTTAAAGAGCGTGATAACGCTTTGCTCGCAGGCACCGCACCTGCATGTTTTAAATCAAAATTCTGCGGATGGTACCCATTGATTACGGTCGGGACATCTTCCACAAGCGTATGGGGCAACAATTGGCCCTCATCCAAAAGCGAAGCGAATAAAAAGGGCTTCAACGTACTGCCGGTACTTCTTTTCTTGGTGATGATGTCCACATAATTGGAGTGCTTTTCCCCGGATGGTGAGTTTCCCACATACCCGAGCACTTTCCGGGTCTCCACATCAAGGACCAAAATGGCCAGGTTATGGATCTCGTTGCTTTGCAATCGCCGATAATGTCTTTCGGCCAAAGTGTTCAGCTGCTGCTGTAGCGACCTGTCCAAGGAAGTGGTGATGCGTTGGCCGGGATGTTCATTTCGGATACGCTCGGTAAGATGAGGTGCTATATCCGGCAAAGGCACTGGTTTTTGTGGAAGTGGCTCGGCAATGGCCAGCTCGTAAGTGGTTTGGTCAATGATTTCTTTCTCCCATAGTTTTTTCAATAATCGATTTCGTTTGTCCAAAAAAGCCTGTTCGTTTCTTCCCGGGAAAATTAGGGCAGGTGCATTTGGCAAAACGGCCAAGGCGGCAGATTGCCCCCAGCTCAATTCATGGGCAGGAATTCCAAAATACCGCCAAGCCGCTGTCTCCAATCCCACTACATTACCACCATAGGGGGTGTGGGAGGCATAGAGTTTCAAAATTTCTTCCTTGGAGTACCGCAACTCCAACCGAGTGGCCATAAATACCTCGATGATTTTTTCCCAGTAGGTCCTACTTCGATTTTTTCTGCTCAAACGGATGACTTGTTGGGTAATGGTACTGCCACCCCTACGGGTCTCTTTGGTGAGATTATGTCCTATGGCCTTGATAATGGAAATGGGGTTAAACCCGGGATGCTGATAAAAGTATTCATCCTCAAATAGCAAAATACTTTGTTTAAAGCGCTCCGGGATAGAATCAATTTGTGGGAAGCGCCATTGGCCATCATCAGCAATACGTGCCCCGATAAGTGTTCCATCCGAACTATTGACTACGGTAGAGTTGGGGTCGTTAAAAAGAGTTTTGGGCAGACAAAGCACCCATAAAATCAAAATGATGAAAAATACGCCTACCTTGATCTTGTGGTTGACCAGCCTCCTTTTTAATGATGATAAAACTTTACTCATCCAACATTACCGAACTATTTTTACCCATTTTCCTTTGTTTCGGGCTTGATAGTTGTTATCGTACATCGCTTCTGCTTGGGCACCTGGCAAATAATATTCACCCAAGAAAGAGGCATTCAATTTGATGATAAAGGTTTTGGATTTTTTGGCGCCCAAGTCAAAATATAAGTGGGTTCTATCATCTCTGGTATCCACATAATCCGCTGCGGAAGTGTTTGCATTGCCTTCCCCTGCAAATGAAGTATCCACAATCTCCCAACCACTGGGCACAATATGGGTGAGTGCAATGTTGTCGATATAATCATCCGAACTATTGAAAATACTGACCTGTGCTTGGAATTCGGTTCCTTGCCTAAGTTCATCCACATTGATGGAATTACCAAGGGGATCTACATAGTTTACGCTTAACCTTAGGTTCTGTTGTTGCGCCAATTCTTCACCCACGGGCAATTTTCCTGATTGGGTCAGTGTGGCATAAATAGTATTGCCTTGGTTGTTCTTTATTTCAATTTCTTCTTTGAACTTGGTTACGGAGAGTTCCCTTTGCGCTATGGCCCTATCTGTTTTTACCGCTATACTTTTTCCGTTATTGGTAAAAGTAAGGTCAAGGGACTTCCCACCGTTTTTAGCCACCATTTTGGACATGGCCAATAGGGCAAATGCTGTTTCTTGAGTACTGTACCATTGCTGTGATGATAAATTTTTGGCCAAGGAAACAGCTAATTCCCGTTGTTGGGAGTCGTTTAAAATTACCATGGTTTCCAATGCCATTGCTCGGTTTCTGAAAACTGAACCATAGGTTCTGTAATTGTAATTATTGGGTTTAAAGTTGATGTTTGCCTTTTGTGCTAGAGCTTGGGCTACCTCTTTTTTGCCAACCAGCGCATAGGCTGCTGCCAATCTCCATTTGGCCTCGTTGCTAAGATTTACGGTTTCACGCAAGCGATTCATTGCGGCCAGTTCTGGTTGTTGCGCCAATGCCAATGTGTACAAACGATAGGCTTGCGAAACATCATCGTTATAATATGTGGCCTGATTGCTCCATTGGCGAGCGGCGTTTTTTTGATAACGTAACCAATTGCTCAAGAAAGTCAATGGGAGCTGGTAGCCCTGTTTTTTGGATTCCAACATAAAATGGCCTGCATAGGAAGTTCCCCAATCATCGGCATTCCCGTAACCGGGCCAATAACTCAATCCTCCATTCGGGATTTGAAAATCGCCTAGGCGTGTTATAGCGGCTTTTATGTTTTTTTCGATAGCCTTCCTTTTGTCAAAAGTGATGTCCAACACATCGCCCAAAAATAATTGTGGGAATGCTGCCGAAGTAGTCTGTTCTATACAGCCATGTGGGTATCGTAACAAATAATCCATACGCTTGGAGAAATCCATGGGAGGGAGCGTGGAGAATTCGATGAAGGCCTCATTTGTGCCCGATGTCCCAAAAGTCTCCATTGAAATGATCTGTGAGCCATTGGCGTCCAAGGTGTAGAGTTCACTCTTTGTGGTCACTGGATTGGGGTTCTCCACGTCAATTTCGGTTTCGTTACTGGCACGTTCGCCAGCCCCCGAAGCGGTCACTTTTATCGTCTGGAACGATGTTGCCGGGTTGACCTTAAAGTCGAAATTCACGATTTGCTCCCCAACGGCATCAAAAGTGATGTTTTTTGAAGTACCGTTGATAGGTTCCAACGCTTTTCCTGCATCGATACTGATCTTTACGTTTTTAACTTTGGATTCCATGGCAAAAACCGTAACAGGAATGGTCACGGTTTCACCAGGTGATAATTTTCGAGGAATAGAGGTCAAAACCATTAAAGGTTTACGAACGGGTGCTGTTTTTTCGGCATTGCCATAAGCGCTGTTCGGGTTTCCTGCAACCACCATGGTACGAACAGAACCCACGTAGTTCGGCATATCGATGGTGTGCGACACTTTTTCCCCTGCCTTTAAGGAAAATGGACCCAAATAGGTGACGACAGGTTTAAAACGTTGTGCTTTACGATTTTTGGCTCCTGCTCCAATACCGCCCCCACCAATGGCGTATATATTATCTGCGCTAACAGAGTACGCTCCCATGACATCATCAAAAATATCAAAGGTTTTTACACCTAAGGCTTGCCTTGAATAGAAGGAGCTATGGATATCTGGTGTAGCAAAACGGGTCAAATCCAATAGTCCTTCGTCCACTACGGCCAAGGTATAGGTCATAGGTTTTTGGTTGGCTTCGGAAATTGTGATCTTATAGGGTTTTTCAGGTGCCAGTACCTCGGGCATATCGATTTGTGGTTTCAACAAGGTGGCCGGATTTTCTACCATAACAGGAACAACCCCGAACAATCGTATGGGAAGATCGTTTTTAGCTTTGCTGTGTGGTTGTAAAAGTGATATGTTGATGTAGGCATTGGGTGCCATTTCGGCCGTAATTGGAATGGTAGCTCTAGTCTCTTTGGCTGAGGTTTCTATCCATTGTTGGGAGAGTACCTCGGTACCGTTTTCAACACTTAGTAAGGCTCGGCTTCCAGTGTCGGAGGGAAAAGTTACAGCTACTTCTTCCCCAAGGGTATATTTTTCCTTATCGGTGGAGAAAATCAAGATTTTTGAACTTTCGGTATCGGCTGTGGCAGGTCTGCGCCACCAATTTCGGTAAAAATAGGCGGTACGTCCTGTCGCATGGCCGGAGACCTCGTCAATAACACGAATCAAGTAGCGTCCACCCTCCTCGTCGGGAATATTGATGTTGAAGTTGGCTGTTCCGTTACTTCCCGTGGTTAGGCTCATTTCTTTAAATGGACGATGAACGGTAGCGTTTTCGTAGCGCGAAAGATTATCGTACCCTCGGTTCCACCACCAGCGCCATTCAATTTTAAATATTTGGACTTTTAATTTTCGGTTGCCCGATGGATTACCTTGGGCATCAACGGTCACCACATCAAAGGTGTTGTTCTCATCCGTTAAAAATGAACCGTATTGTTTTGCTTCAGGCGAACGGAGGCCCACAAAGTTTGAAAATGGAGCCAGATTTTTAGAAAACACATCAATGGAAAAATCTCCTCCTCCTTCAAAAACCTTGGTGGTAAAGGTAGCTTTCAACATGCCCGGGGCATTTCCGTTTACATTAATTTCCTTATTGATGTTGAGCACACCGTTCGCATCCAATTTGGAAGAAACCCACTGTAACTCGGTTTCATTAAAAGTGCGAGCGGGGTCTTGGAAAATAAAATCTTTATACTTGGGGAAAGCGGTTGCCGTTTGACTCAAAGTGGCGTTAATGTCGATTTTAAGATTGCGGGCCGGAGCGCCGTGCAACCATTTTACCGTGGCCTTACCTTGATTATTGGTGTTGACTTCGAGTACTTCATCATCAAAAGTAAAATCCACTTTTAAACGGTTGGGCTTTACCGTTGCCACTTTTAAGGTTTTATTGAATTGGGCACCTCCCACTATTACTTTGGCTGACCAATTTCCGGTAGGTGCCGTTGCATCTGTTGGGATGGGGAAGTAATAAAAATTCTTTTCTTTTTTGGCGTACAGATTATCGGAAACGGGAGTATTTCCTTCTTTTAAAACGTTGCGCTGTACCAGTTTTCCCCGAGCATCGGTTACTTCCAGGGTCACTGGGTGTCCTTGGGGCAATGGGTTGGCGTTATCATCCAAAGCGAATGTTAAATGGATCACATCACCTGGTCGGTGAACCCCTCTTTCGGTATAAAGAAAGCCTTTTAATCCTTTTTGAAGTTGCTCGCCGGACACGTCGAATTTACTAAGGGACAGTGCATTGCCGTCCGATAACTTGGCGTATGCAAAATTATTGTTGCTTTCGGCAACCGCAAAGGCGATACCTTTATCACTATCGTAAACAGATAGGCCGGAAGCATCTGTTGTAACCTCCCCGACAAGTTGTTGTTGGTAATTGTAGAGTTTTATTTTTGCATTGGCCACCGGCTGGGTAGTGAGCAAATTAGTTACTGCAAAATGATGAGAGCGATTATTGCCTTTTTTAACAATTAAGCCCAGATTACTGCCCAATAAATTGGTTGCAGCTATCCTATCGTAGTTGTAATAGGCCGAATGACACGGGTTATCGCGTTCTTCCCAATTATAGTCGTAGTTTCGATAATTGTATATTTCGTTGTTCCAATATTGCTCTTCCAGTGATTCATCGTCCGAACTTTGTTCCAAAGTATAATCATTGACGGATTCTTGGGTTGACGCTGCTTCGCCACAATCGTAAGTGGTGTGTTCCTTTTTGAAACTGAATTCTACGCGGTACAATGATCCCGGGTTCACGTTTATCAATTCGGATAAATCCAATCCGTGGGCTTGCCAATAACTGTTGTTTTCGTTGCCTTTCTTTGTTAAGGGAATCACTTTGTAGGCCACTCGGCGACCAACAGGTCTAAAATCCGGGCTGTAGTTTTCCGTTAGGTCGTAATTTTGAAGATACTGGAGCATATTGTCCTGATACACCTGTATTACTCGAACTTCTACTGCAGAAAGGTTTACGGTTTCAAAATAGATGGGAGTAGCGTTTGCTTTGGGTAGGATCGTACCTTTCGAAATTAAACGGACCGCTGGCTTTAATTGCTCAAAAGAGACCAGTTCCGAAAAATCGTTTTTAAGCGTAAAACCGTATTCACTCTTAATCCCTTGAAAAGCGTTTATGCGTACTTCGCCCAAAATCCTATTGGAAGGATAAACGCTCAGTACATTCCCGTTGATTTCATATCTAAGGCTTTCGGCATTTTCAATGGTTACCAGACCATTGAGGTTTTGGTCTTGTTGCAACGGCTCCGAAAAATTTAGGGTAAGTACGGCATTGGGTGCAGATGTGGTTTTTGCATCAATGATCACAAACTTGTTTTTACCCGGTATGGTGTAAGTTTCCGAACCTTTATTGTTGATATTGTATGCATCACCGGTCCAATTTATAGCGAGTTCACTGTCCTCTGTTTTTCGGGATATACTATCTATCTTAAAGCTAAAATACTGCGCGTTTTCACCGGTATTGTCCCATTTTACAGGGATGTTTTTTTCTCCCTGTTTTACGGATAGTACCGAGTTTATCTTGGATGCGTCCAATATATCCGAAGCATCCAAAGTACCGGTAAGGTATTGCCAATCTTTGTTATAGGATTGCAGATCACCCAAATTGATCCTAAAATTGGGTGCGATGGTCTTAAAACTGAAGGTATAAGTCTTGAATTCACTATCAATATCCTCAAAAAGCTTGTTGAGCTTCAAATTAAGGGTGTATTCTGTGTTTGGTTTTAAATATTCCGAAGGTTGGAATAGAAGTTCCCTACCATTTTCAATCACTAGCTTTCCATCCACTTTAGGTGAAATTTTCAAATAGTCCGATGGTAACTCTTGGGTCAATTCAAACTGATCCAATTGTTGTGCCAATACAATGGTGATTGGTTTGGAAATGCTTTGGTTCCCATTGGTATGGTAGCTGATGTAATCCTTGAACTTAAAAAGATTGTCGGTTTCGGTGCTGTTCTGTTTTTTACAGGCAGCGGCTAGGACAAATAGTGCAGCCACAAGTGTTTTAAATGACCGGGACATGTGCTGAATAGTGTTTAGTGATGAAAAATATCTAACGGCAAGATAATTAAAATTGCCCATGGGTGAGATAGAAATTGATGTATGGGCAGTTTGGGTTTATGAAATGGATAAACACAATGTCTATTGCAAATTTTGGAGAAAAAGTACGGGGTCTTTTTGCTTTTAGGTATACTCATAAACCTACCACCCCCCAGAGGCACCGCCTCCGCCAAAGCCACCCCCTCCGAAGCCACCACTGAAACCGCCTCCGCCAAAGCCTCCTCCGCTGCCAAAGCCACCTGAGGAACCTGAGCTACGACCCATATTACTGAGAATGATCATGTCCCAAATATCGAGCCCGCTACCGCGTCGGCCGCCTCTGCCGTTGCCTCCCCCTTTGTTTTTACGACTCCATAAAATAATAAGGATCACTATAAAAATGATAAAGGGAAACAGGATTTCAAAAGGAAACGGTCTTCTATTGCCAAAAGTTCTGTCCTCGGAAAATTCTCCGGTGAGCACTTTAAAAATGGCATCGGAGCCTTTGTCCAGTCCACCATAATAATCACCTTTTTTAAATTCAGGGATAATTACGGACTCTATGATGCGTTTCGACATTAGATCGGTTAAACTTCCCTCCACGCCATAACCTGTATTAATGGCAATCCTACGATCGTTTCTCGCAAGTAACACCAATATGCCATTATCCTTATCGGCCTGTCCAATACCCCATTTTTGTCCCCATTGTGCTCCTAAATAATTAATGTTCTCACCTTCTGTGGAACTTATAATGGCAACAACAATCTGGGTAGAGGTGCTATCGGAATATCGAATTAGTTTATGTTCCAAAGCAGTGCTTTGCGAATTGGACAATAAATTCACATAGTCGTAAACACTGGTTTCTTTTTGTGGTTTTTCGGGTATGTTGAATTGCCCCCAAGCAAGGGAGATAGATAAAAAAAAGAGGAAAAAACTAGCCTTTGGATATCGCATTGTTCAGTTCGTTCTCATCATTTTGTTTCCATGGAAAATGGGCTTCGAGTTCCTTGCCAGCCATAAGAACACCTTCGACGATACCTTGTTTAAAATTTCCGTTCTTAAACTGGGAGGCAATAATATCCTTGGTGGTCTCCCAAAAACCTTTTGGAACTGCCCGGTCGATACCTTCTCCTCCGTAAATAACAAATTTTTTGTCGTCCACTGCAACGTAAAGCAGAACCCCATTGCCTTCTTTGGTGTTGTCCATTTTTAGGAAATGGAATAGTTGCTGCGCCCTGCTAAAGTGGTCTATTTTGGTGGATGCTTCAATATGTACCCGTATTTCTCCCGAAGTGTTCTTTTCTGCCTCGACAATGGCATTTATAATTTCACTTTCTTCCTCTGCGGTCAAAAACTCTTCTACCTGCGACATGGTTTAATTGAATTCGAAGTTTACATCCGGAGCATTTTCTGAACCTGGATCTGCGGAATATCTTGGCATTTCCTCAAAGCCAAACCAACCGGCAAGTAATTTGCCGGGGAATTTTGAGATATGGACATCATAAATGTTCACCTTCTCGTTAAATCTATCCCGGGCAACATTGATTCGGTTTTCGGTGCCTTCCAGTTGCGATTGAAGCTCCAAAAAGTTCTGATTGGCCTTTAATTCGGGGTAACGCTCCACGGTAACGAGCAATCTCGATAGTGCAGAGGAAAGCCCTGTTTGGGCTTGTTGGAATTCCGCTAACTGTTCCGGTGTAATATTGTTGGCATCTATGTTGGTGGATGTTGCTTTGGCTCGTGCTTCGATTACATCGGTCAAAGTGCCTCTTTCAAAATCGGCGGCACCCTGAACGGTCTTTACCAAATTCCCGATCAAATCGTTTCTACGTTGGTAGGAGCTCTCCACATTGGCCCAAGCTGTTTTTGCATCTGCTTCGTATTGTACGGCCGTGTTGTTGAAACCTACTGCCCATTGGTATAGTCCAAAGACAATGACTAAGACAATAATCAAGGGGATTAACCATTTTTTCATTTTGCTATGGAATTAGTGTTTAAAGTTGATCTTTTATCTTGAGTAGTTCGGCCCTAACTTTTTGTAATTTTTGAATTACCTCGAAGTTGGACAGTACTTTTTGCTTTTCTTCTTTCAGATGGATTTTGGCTCCTTCGAGGGTAAACCCGCGTTCTTTGACCAAATGATAGATCAATTGAAGGTTCTGAATATCCTGCGGCGTGAATTTTCGATTGCCCTTGGCATTCTTTTTGGGCTGAAGTACATCGAATTCTTTCTCCCAAAAACGAATCAGGGATGTGTTCACCCCAAAGGCCTTGGCTACTTCGCCAATGCCATAGTATCGTTTTTCTGGCAGGTCTATGTGCATTAATCCAGTGATTGGTTCTCTTGGTTCGCCAACCTGAGCATGTTCTCAAATTCTTCAGCAGATAAACTTCCGTAGTAGAAGTTGATCGGGTTAATGCGTTCCCCGTCCTTGAACACTTCGTAGTGGACGTGGGGTGCTTGGGAACGTCCCGTACTGCCTACAAAGCCAATGAGGTCGCCTCTTTTTACTTTTTGGCCTACGGTAACATTGTACTTGCTCATGTGCCCGTACAAGGAAATGTAACCATACCCATGGTCTATTCTTACGTGTTTTCCATAACCGGAAGACCTATTATCCGCCCGAACCACTTTGCCATCTCCGGTCGCATAGATCGGTGTGCCCCGTGGTGCCGTAAAATCCATGCCCCAATGCATTTTTCTAGCTTTGGTAAATGGGTCGGAACGCCAACCGAACCCAGAGGCCATTCGGGTAAGGTCTTCGTTGCTCACAGGTTGAATTGCCGGAATAGAGGCCAAAAGTTTTTCTTTTTCTTCCGCTAACTTGGCAATTTCATCCAAAGATTTGGATTGGATAACCATTTCCTTTTGAATAATGTCCAATCGTTTTGTGGCATCGATGATGATCTCTGAATTATTGAAACCTTCAAGGTCCTTATATCGATTGATTCCACCAAAACCGGCCCTACGCTGTTCTTCGGGTATGGGATTGGCTTCAAAATATAATCGGTAAATATTGTTGTCCCTATCCTCGATATTGGCCAAGACCTGTTCCATTTGGTCCATCTTGCGACCAAGGATCTCAAATTGGAGCTCATAGTTGCGTACTTCGCGTTCCAAGGAAAGTTCCTTTGGGGTATTCACCCAACGCGTATTCAAAAGAATGATGAGACCAAGAAAACCGAACAAGGCAGAACCCAGCAGAAACAAGAAAACATTCCTGTAGCGCTTGGATTTTTTGGGCTCTATCTTTCGGTACGAAAGCGTGTCCGGATCGTAATAGTACTTTACTTTAGACATGAATGGATTTTATCCTATTTTTGCTCACTCATTTTAAACAGAACAAACAAATATAAAAATTGTTTTGCTTAAAGTGTTAAATTTAAGAAAACCCTAGGAATTCAATGACATCCCAAGAAGTTAGAAAACAGTTTTTAAACTTTTTTAAAGAAAAGAGCCACAAGATTGTTCCATCCGCGCCCATGGTAATGAAGGACGACCCTACTTTAATGTTCACCAATGCGGGAATGAACCAATTCAAGGAATACTTTTTGGGCAACTCCGTGCCAAAGCACAAACGTTTGACCGATACTCAAAAATGCTTGCGTGTGAGCGGAAAGCATAACGATTTGGAAGAGGTAGGGAAAGATACCTACCACCACACCATGTTCGAGATGTTGGGGAATTGGAGCGTAGGGGATTATTTTAAAAAAGAGGCCATTGCCTGGGCTTGGGAACTGCTCACAGAGGTATATAAAATTGATAAGGATCGCTTGTACGTTTCTATTTTTGAAGGTAGTGAGGATGATGGTTTGCCCTTGGATCAAGAGGCTTATGATCTATGGAAAGCGATAGTGCCCGAAAACCGAATTATAAAGGGGAACAAAAAGGACAACTTTTGGGAAATGGGCGATCAGGGGCCATGTGGACCCTGTTCCGAAATCCACGTAGATATCCGAACCAAAAAGGACAGGGATAAAGTCGATGGCGCTTCATTGGTAAACCAAGATCACCCACAAGTTGTGGAAATCTGGAACTTGGTATTTATGCAGTTCAACCGTAAGGCCAATGGAAGCTTGGAACCACTTCCAGAAAACCATATTGATACAGGAATGGGCTTTGAGCGCCTTTGTATGGTGCTCCAAGGAAAACAATCCAACTACGATACCGATGTTTTTACCCCGCTTATAAGAGAGGTGGAAATCATCACAGGAAAAAAATACGGTAAGGACGAGCAGACGGATATTGCCATCCGGGTAATCTGCGACCATGTTAGGGCAGTTGCTTTTTCCATTGCCGATGGGCAGTTGCCCAGCAACACTGGCGCCGGTTATGTAATCCGAAGGATTCTACGCCGCGCCATACGCTATGGATTCACTTTTTTGGATACCAATAAACCTTTTATATACCGTTTGGTAAAGGTGTTGAGCGAGCAAATGGGAAAGGCTTTCCCAGAGTTGAAGGAGCAATATCAATTGATAGAGAATGTGATAAAAGAAGAGGAGAGCTCTTTTTTGAGCACTTTGGAGCAAGGATTGGTATTGTTGGATTCCGTGATAAAATCATCAAAAAACAAAACTATTGCTGGCGATAAGGCCTTTGAGCTTTACGATACTTTTGGTTTCCCGATAGATTTGACCGCCCTTATTTTGGAAGAGAAAGGCTATCAATTGGATGTGGAAGGATTCGAAAAGGCCCTAAAGGCCCAAAAGGATCGATCAAGGGCAGCTTCCGAAGTTACCAAGGACGATTGGAATGTTCTATTGACAGATACCGAACAGGAATTTATCGGGTATGATAGCTTGGAAGCTACCGTAAAATTGGTTAAGTATAGGAAGGTCACCAGTAAAAAAGAAGGAGATCAATATCAAATGGTGTTTAATCTTACCCCGTTTTATGCCGAAGGTGGTGGTCAGGTAGGGGATAAGGGTTACTTGGAAGCCTCTAATGGCGATGTTACTTACATTGTGGACACCAAACGGGAGAACAACGAAATTGTTCATTTTGCCAAGTCGCTGCCCAAGGAAGTCTCGGGAACCTTCAAAGCTGTGGTGGACCAGAAACAGCGTTGGAGAACAGCTTCTAACCATACCGCAACGCACTTGCTGCATCAAGCATTGCGCGAGGTATTGGGAAGCCATGTGGAACAGAAAGGGTCCGCTGTCCATTCCAAATATTTACGATTCGATTTCTCCCATTTTTCAAAATTGACGACGGAAGAGCTTAGGGAAGTGGAAAACTTTGTAAATGCTCGAATAGATGGGCACCTTCCTTTGGAAGAAAACAGAAATGTTCCCATGAAAGAAGCTATGGAACAAGGGGCCATGGCACTTTTTGGTGAAAAATATGGTGATACGGTCCGCACCGTCCGTTTTGGTCAATCCATTGAGCTTTGCGGTGGCACTCACGTAAACAATACAGCGGATATATGGCATTTTAAAATTGTGTCCGAAGGAGCTGTGGCGGCAGGAATACGTAGAATCGAAGCTATTACTTCCGATGCGGTAAAGGAATTTTATTTTAACAACAACCGCATGTTGTTCGAGATCAAGGATTTGCTGAAAAACACCCAGGATCCGGTAAAATCCGTGGCAAGTTTGCAAGAAGAGAATGCAGCCCTTAAAAAACAAGTGGAGCAATTATTGAAGGACAAAGCCAAAGGACTCAAAAACGAACTGATTTCCGAATTGGAAGATATCAATGGGATTAAATTCCTATCCAAAAAAGTGGATTTGGATGCAGGTGGTATCAAGGACCTTGCTTTTGAAATGGGTGGACAGGTAGATGATTTATTTCTGTTCCTTGCTTCGGAAAAAGACGGAAAAGCCATATTATCTTGCTACATTTCCAAAGATTTGGTGAAAGATAAAGATTTGAATGCCGGAGCCATTGTCCGTGAATTGGGCAAATACATCCAAGGCGGCGGAGGTGGTCAGCCGTTTTTTGCCACTGCGGGGGGTAAAAACCCGGCAGGGATTCCCGAAGCCTTGGATAAAGTGAAGGAATATTTGTCCTGACAAGTTTAACAAACAACCTCTCTTATAATATGTATGAAAAAATTCTTATGTATATTTCTGATGTTTCATGCTTGTGCAGAAAATCAGAATAACCCAAAAGAGGTTGGATCTTATGAATCCGAAAGGGTTGTATTGTCAGCCAGTGACTCAATTAAAGTTTCAGAATATTGGCAAAAAGCAAATAAGCTTCCTTTGTATTCGTTGGAAAGACAGAGTTATTTGGATTCAGCTTTAATCGTTAAACCTGATTCAGCATATTTCTGGCAACAAAAAGCAATGCCCTTATATAAAGAACGCAAGTATTCTTTAGGTAAACCTTATCTGGAGAAAGCCGTTTTATACAATCCTAAAAGGTATTTGGATTATAGCGCTTTTATGAAGTGTCTTTTTTCCAAAGAGTACCAAGAATCTATTGCGGAATTTAAGTTGGTAAAGGAATTATATGGTGATGGGTATGTTATGGATCATACTTATAATTTCTACTTGGCATTGGATTATTTACAATTGAACCAATTTGAGAATGCTAAAAAATACCTTTTAAAAAGCAAGGAACAACAGTTCAAGGATTTTCCGAATGAACCACCAGAAGAGGCATGTCACTATATGGATTGGTTTTACTTGGGAGTTGTTGAATATGAGCTTGGAAATTATATTGAGGCAGTCAAGTATTTCGATTTAAGCTTAAAGGTATATACTAATTTTGCTGATGCTCTTTATTATAAGGGAATATCATTATATAAATCTGGCAAGAGCGAAGAGGCTCGGAAAACAATGGCATTAGCCCGGGAAAATAATCAAAATACCATTAATGAAGATCAAGTGTATTATGTTGTTTACCCTTATCAAGTATATCACAAGTTAAGCCCATACTCCAGAAAAACAATTGAGACCAAGTAATGGAACTACAAACCAAAATACCTTTAAGCCCTAGTGATAATCCAATAGATTATCAAAATAAATTGGTGCTTTTAGGTTCTTGTTTTGTTGAGAATATGGGTGCTAAGTTGGACTATTTCCAGTTTCAACAACTTCAGAATCCTTTTGGGATATTGTTCCATCCTTTGGCCATTGAGAATTTAATTGAAAGAGCCCTAAACGGAAGGGATTACAAGCTAGAAGAGATTTTTGAGCAGGATGGGATTTGGCGTTGTTTCGACGCGCATTCCGATTTGCGTTCCGATAATCCCGAAGCGTTGTTACAAATACTGAACCAAAGGTTAAAGGAAACCGAGACTTGGTTGGGGGTGTCATCCCATATCATCATTACTATGGGAACGGCTTGGGTCTATGAATATTTGGATTCCAACAAAATAGTGGCCAATTGCCATAAAGTGCCCCGAAAACAGTTTGCAAAAAAATTGTTGAGTATCGAGGCAATTGAATCTTGCCTGGATTCGATTGTAGACAATATAACAAAGGTAAACCCCAAGGCACAAATTATTTTCACAGTTTCTCCTGTCCGCCATTTAAAAGATGGCTTTGTGGAAAACCAGCGAAGCAAGGCGCATCTGATGGCCGCAGTCCATTCGTTATTGTTATCTCGAACGCAGTCTAGAGGCCCTGGGTATTTTCCGTCTTATGAAATTATGATGGACGAGCTTCGTGATTATCGATTTTATGGAACGGATATGGTGCATCCCAATCAGTTAGCAGTGGATTACATTTGGGAAAAGTTTAAATCGGTCTGGATTACTTCAAATTCATATGCCGTGATGGATAAGGTAGATTCTGTACAAAAAGGGTTGCTACATCGACCGTTCAACCCGGATTCTGAAGCCTATCAAAAGTTTAAAACATCGCTCCGAACAAAAATTACGTATCTTCAAGAAAGGTATCCTTTCATGAAATTCAGTTAAATGAAGAAAATCCTAGTAGGGGCGGTGATTGCGTTGGCCTCCGTGTTAATTTATAAATCGTGTACGGAAGATCGTTCCCAAAAGACCATACTGGAAGAAAACTCCATGCTGATCCAGCAAGAACTGCGCAATGTGTCCAAATTGGTGGTCACCGAAGGTCATTTTGCCGAAGTGTACAATTACAAAGACTCCAAAGAACTGTTCGGTCCATTGATAACGGCAAATAAAAAAGCTTTGGTGGTGGTCAATGCCGATGTGTCCGTGGCATACGATATGTCCAAGATCGATTACGATGTTGATCGGGAAAATAAAGTATTGACCTTAAGGTACATTCCGGAGCCGGAAATTGCCATTAATCCTGATTTTGAATATTACGATGTTACCGCAGATTACTTGAATCCATTTAATGCAGGGGATTATAATGCCATTAAACAAAATGTGAAACAGTCCTTGATGAAGAAAATAGAAGCCTCATCCTTACGATCGAACGCAGAGAACCGATTGTTGAGCGAACTTTCACGCATTTTGGTGCTGACCGATTCCATGGGATGGACGTTGGTATATAAAAACACCCCGGTGGAAAATACCGTACAATTGAAAAATATTTTGGATTGAGGTGTCACATTTCGACCATTTTTGCGTCTTTATAGATACATCAATCAATCAAAACCATGTTTAAAAGAGTACTGCTAACCGCCCTTTTAGCCATAATTTTTGTTTCCTGTCAGCAAAAACCAGAATCCGATATCAGCTACGAAATTTCTGCTGTGTTGGTAGATAGTATTCCGCAACTTAAAATAAAAATGACCTTAGAGGCCAGTTCGGACGGCACTACATTGCTTTCTTTTCCCAACGAAGCATGGGGCGAAGAAGACCTGTTTAAAACACTTGGCCGTATGGAACTTTTAAATGTAGAAGGCGTGGTGGAAAAAGATGTGGATAGTGGTCGGATTGTATTAATGCATCCGAAAGGGGTGAAAAAATTGGAGTTTGAATATTTTCTTAAACAGGATTTTGAAGGAGAAATTTCAACTCGGGAAATATACCGACCTATTATCAATTCAGATTATTTCCATGTGTTTTCCCATAATTTGTTCATGGTACCGGAAAATGCAAAGCATAGCATGGATATTGTCTTGGATTGGACATCTTTTGGGAAAGATTATGTTGTTCACAACAGTTTTGGGAGTAATAAGAAAATGCAACTATTACAAAACCAGGATATGGATTTGTTCAATAGCGCCATTTTTGTTGGAGGTGATTTTAGAATTTATGAGCGGCAAATACAAGGGAACAGGGTCAGCTTGGCCACCCGAGGCGATTGGATTCCTTTTGCGGATGAAGACGTTTTTCTGGTTTTGGAAAAGACCTTGACCTGTCAGCGAAACTTTTGGAACGATCATTCCCAAGACTATTTTACAGTTACCCTGCAACCCTTTCCGCAAGAAAACGGCAGTAGTTTTCAAGGTACTGGTCTAACCAATTCCTTTGCAACATCGGTTTCCAACAACCATCAGACCGATATTGGTCAAATGGTGTATCTTTTCAACCACGAGTTAATGCACAATTGGATCGGGCATACCATAACCAACGATAACGAGGAAGAACAATATTGGTTCAGTGAGGGGTTTACCGAATATTATACTTATAAGAATATTGCGAAAAACAAGATCAATGGGCTGGACGGTGCTTTTTTTGTTCAAGAAATCAACCGTACTATTAGAGATCTATACGCATCATCGATAAGCGAGGTACCCAATGCTGAAATCAACTACGATAACTTTTGGTCCGATTATGAGTATTCCAAACTTCCGTATTGGCGAGGGGCGATTTTTGCCTTTTACCTTGATCAGAAAATTCAACAAATAGGTGATGGCAGCCAAAGTTTGGACCATGTAATGCATCAGATCTATGCAGATGCCACCACTAAGGACCAAAAACTGACCCATGATTATTTCATTCAAGTGATGGATGGGTTTTGGGATGGTGATTTTGAATCGGTTTTCCAAAAGTATATTGAAGAAGGGCAAAAAGTGGATTTGGTAGCACTGTTTGATGCACTGGCATTGGAATACAGTGCGGAAAGTGATATTTACGAGTTGGGATTTAAATTTACCGATGACCGAAAGGAAATTGCAAGCGTAACAGACGGAAGCAAGGCTTGGGAAGCAGGTGTCCGAGAAGGTGATGAGGTATTTTCCCGAAGCATATGGCAAGGCAATATTGATCATAAAGTTGAGCTGGGCCTCCGAAGAAACGGTGAGGAGTTCAATATATCGTATTACCCGGTAACAAAAGCAGCGGTACCCCAATTGAAGCCCGCTTCAGAAAATATCGAAAAGCTTGGATTTTAGCTTACCAATGCTGTATCCAAAAGCTGTAGGCCATCATCGATCAAATGGCCTACTTTTGGATTATCCTGCTTAATGTGCTCCAAGTGTTCCATAATCTCTTTCTGAAAAGCCCGATTATTGTCCTGCTTGGCAAGTTCATACAATTCTACCGGCAGTAACCAGTCCTTTGGATGGTCCTTTTTTAAGGCTTTTAATACCTTGTTTCGGGAAATTGTGGTATTTGTTCCTTCCCTAAACTCCCTCACTTGTTTATAAAATAACTCCAGTTGTAATCTTTTTTCGCTTTTCTTGGGTTTGATGGTACTTTCTGTGATTTGATGGCTCATTAAATTAAAGCTGTTCAGGTCGGCAGGGCCGTTGTAGGCCGAAACAATATTTTGGCCAACAGCCATGTGGTACAAACCCCAGTCGGGTTGGAACAACACATTGTCGCCATGCGTAACCGTACAGTTTTCAAATGTTATCAATATGATTTTGCCCATTAGATTACGGGTTCCGGTAATAATGGTCCCCGTTACTTTAATTCCACCTTCAAATTCGAGGGTTATCTGTTCACCTTCATATATTTTGTAGGCCTTAAGGTCTCTTGGCCCCATATCTTCGATCGCGATATTGATGCCTTTCAATTTACCGATCGGTGAACCAAAACCTTCGGTATGGTGGGCTATACTGTGCCCAACAAGTTCTTTTTCTCGATAGGCCAGTGCAGTTCCGCTGTTGGTCTGTATGTAGATCGGTTTCGCGTTATTTTCGATCACATTGCTGAACTCTCCCGAGATTTGCAGACCAGTGCTCAGTTCAATAGTGCCGAGTGCTTTGGATGCTATCAATTTTTTGATCCCTGCCAGACCTCCCGTCCGCACGGCCATGGTGTTGGCAAAGTCTTCCAGTACCTGGCTCAAAAAGGCAAAATCGGGTGTTACAAAAAGCTGGGGTTGAGGTTTGGTAATGTCGAATTCGGTATGTGCCGCTTCGATGGAGTAGGGAATTTTTTTCACCTTGTCCGTCATGCACCAAGCACTTTCGCCAATAGAGGAAAGTAGTCCCGCTCCATATATTTTTGGGTTGTCCACAGTTCCGATGAGGCCATATTCCACTGTCCACCAGTGCAGGTTTCGGATAAGCGCCATTTCACTGGGCTCGCCCATATTTTTTTGTAGATGTTCAATGTGTTCTTCCGCTTCTTCTATCTCACTTTGAGGAGTTCCATGTGCCTCTTTTATTATTGAAAGATGGCGAACCGCATTATAGAGTTCGTAGTCTTTGGCACTGGAAATCGCCTTGCAGCCAATTTCCCCGAATCTACGCAAGTATTCCGCATATTCTGGATTGGCGATAATAGGGGCATGTCCGGCACCTTCGTGAATAATATCCGGGGCAGGGGTGTATTCGATGTTTTCAAGTTGTCGAATGTCCGATGCGATTACGAGTACGTTATAAGCCTGGAACTCCATAAAGGCCGAAGGAGGGATAAATCCGTCCACAGCAACGGCTGCCCAACCAATTTCTTTCAAGATTCGGTTCATGCCATACATATTGGGAATGTGGTCAATGGAAATTCCGGTCTTTTTTAGGCCATCTACATAGGATTTATGAGCCACTTTGCTCAAATAATCTACATTCTTGCGCATAACATAACGCCAAACAGCCTGGTCTATAGCCGTGTACTCTTCATAATTTTGGGGCTTTATGAATTGTTTCAGGTGTTTTGGGAGTTTGTCCAGAATTGGATTGGATTCGTAGTTCATAGGTCAATTTTTATGCGACCTAAATATACGAAATCGATATAGGATATTTTCTTAAGAATCGTTAAGCGCAATAAAAAACCGCCCTAAAGGGCGGTCTAAATTTTAGTTGGTGGCCACGGCCATTTGTGGGGGGTATTTCTCGAGAATTTGAGAAACAAATTCACGGATACGCTGTTCTTTCTTTTCAATATTGTTGGTATTGTTCAAGGTGCCTATTCCACGACCTTGCCATACCAGTTCTTTTTTATTGGCATCGATCACATCAATATATAGAGAGCCCTCGGTGCTTGTGCTTACATTGTTGCCTCCCCAGCCCCAACCCGGGCCCCAGGCCCATGCAGGACCCCAGCCCCAACCCGGGCCCCAGCCAAAGTTGTTGTTGTACACATCTACACGTTCGCGTTCTTTGGTGAATATACTGATCAGCATATCGGGCTTATCCGATTTAACAAAACCTCTTGACCCCATTTCGGCCTCAATGGCGCGCAGGATTCTTTTTTTGTCCAAATCGGAAATTTGGGCTTTATCTATTCCGGTTTTATAAAAGGCGTAACTCTTGTAATTGTTGAAGTCAGCTTTCTGATCATAATCAGAAACGACCCGAACAGAGGAACAAGAAGCTAAAAACCCGATGCAGAAGACGGCAAGTGCCAAACGTGTTAAACTTTTCATAGTACTTTTTTTAATTGTTTGAGATATCCCTAAAAAGACCACAAATATTATGCCGAAAATTAAATTATTGAGCGTTGATTTTAGGGTCGTAGCCAAACGGGCAATGTCGGCAACCACTTTCGCAACAGTATCCACGTTTTAGGTGATATTGCTCGGTAAAAACCCGATACCCATGTTCCGATAAATAATAATCCCCTTCTTCCAGTGGAATGCGTTCTTTCATCCGTAGCCCAGCTTTTACTACCTAAAAATAAGGCTTTCGCACCAAAACTGCCAAGGATTTAGGATTTTGAAAACAATGTTGTTCACCGAAATTGTTGATGGAATTATCGTAACTGTCCAATTTTGAGCGCTTTTTGCAGTTATATTTGTTGGTAACCAATTGACAGTAACCATTTGATACTCGTTTTTAAACATTTCTTTTATAAAAATTATGTTGGCCTTTCGCTTTGGCCATTCATTATTTTAAAGGAAGATTCCTTAAAAGCGGATGAGGTGCTCATCAACCACGAGCGCATCCATTTAAAACAACAAAGGGAACTGCTCATATTACCTTTTTATATTCTTTATGTTTCCGAATGGTTGTTGCGTACGGTATTGTATTTGGACAGTTACCGTGCCTACCAGAATATAAGTTTTGAACGGGAAGCCTATACCAATGAAAAGGATATGCAGTATCTTTCCAAGCGGAAAACCTTTGGGTTTTTGCAGTACCTGACCCGTTAATTTTTTAGATTGAACATACCCGATCAGTATATTGATTTGCCCCTTTTGAGAGAAAAGGGTATTCGCCTTTGCCTGAAAAGAGAAGATACGATCCATCCCTTTATATCTGGGAACAAGTACCGTAAACTTAAATATAACTTGATCGAG
Source organism: Allomuricauda sp. XS_ASV26 (assembly GCF_041224615.1). Classification (NCBI taxonomy): domain Bacteria; kingdom Pseudomonadati; phylum Bacteroidota; class Flavobacteriia; order Flavobacteriales; family Flavobacteriaceae; genus Allomuricauda; species Allomuricauda sp. XS_ASV26. The sequence goes on from NZ_JBGFGK010000033.1 coordinate 973,481, forward strand.
GCCAAAAACCAGGGCAAAAGTACCTTGCTCACCTTTGGTGGGGCCTTTTCCAACCATATAGCTGCCACTGCCTTTGCAGGGTTTGAACAAGGCATACCAACAATAGGGGTGATACGTGGCGAAGAGCTGGCGGACAAATGGCAGAGCAATCCGACTTTAAAACTTGCGCATGAACAAGGTATGCAGTTCCATTTTGTGTCGCGCAGCGATTATCGGACTAAAGAAACTCAGGCCTTTGTTGAAAAGTTAAAAGAAAAATTTGGTGATTTTTATCTGTTGCCCGAAGGTGGAACCAACACTTTGGCAGTAAAAGGCTGTGCCGAAATTTTAACGGAATCCGATGCTCAATTCGATTACATCTGTAGTGCGGTGGGTACAGGCGGTACCATGGCAGGGCTTATCAATGCATCTAGAGCGCATCAGACCGTCTTGGGATTCCCGGCCTTGATGGGTGATTTTTTAACCCACGAAATTCAAAAATATTCACATAGCGGTCAATGGCGCCTTATTATGGATTATCATTTTGGAGGGTACGCCAAATTAAATGCCGAACTGGTCGAGTTCATCAATCTTTTTAAACAAAAAACAGGCATCCCACTGGATCCCATATACACAGGTAAGATGCTTTTTGGTATTTTTGACCTTATAAAACAGGATTTTTTTACACCAGGAACCCAAATCTTGGCAATCCATACAGGGGGGCTGCAGGGCATAAAAGGCATGAACCTTGTATTGAAAAAGAAGAATTTACCGTTATTGGACGTATGATCAGGCGAATAGGTTATGTATTGATAGTGGCGCTTTTGCTTTCTAGCTGTGGTGCAAAAAAGAAACGTAGTACCCACCGTAAGGGGGCTCCGACCATTAGTAATTCCGACAGAACTCCCACGAGTTCCCCAAAGGAGAACACGGATGAAACCGGGCTATATCCCATGCCGGAAGACACCGGGCGTTTTGAGCGTTTTCCCATTTCGGATACCCAGGATTATATTGAGACTTTTGCCGAGATTGCCCAGTACGAAATGCATGCGTATGGTATACCCGCCAGTATTACCTTGGCACAGGGCATTTTGGAAAGTGGCTCCGGTCGTGGGGAGCTGACCCTAAAAACCAATAATCATTTTGGGATAAAGTGCCATGCCGGCTGGCAGGGCGAGTTCGATTTTCACGACGATGATGCCAAGGGCGAGTGTTTTAGAAAATACAACCATCCCATGTACTCCTTCCGCGATCATAGTATTTTCCTGTCCACACGTTCACGCTATGCGTTTTTGTTCAATTATAAACGGGACGATTATAAAAAATGGGCTCATGGTTTGCGGCAGGCCGGATATGCCACCGACCGCAAGTATCCCCAAAAGTTGATTGCACTTATAGAAAGGTACGATTTGCATAAGTACGATGAAGAGGTCGTTGAAAATGGGTTGTCCACGGTTAGGGATACCAAACAATATGAAGTGTTTACCCACGAAGTGAAGAAAGGGGATACACTTTACGGAATTTCCAAACGTTACGATATTTCGGTCGAGGAACTGCGCCGTCTCAATAACCTGAACGGCAATATTATTTCCATAGGTCAAATACTCAATATTCGAAGGGCGCAGTAGTTTTTATATCATTCAGGGCAGAACGAAGAATCTCTCTTATCCTGATGAATTCCGTTTCCAAGAACGAACGATCCTCATTACCTTTGCAGCACCTGCGTCAACCTGAACTCGTTTCAGGTTCTCATTGTTTTTTTGACTGACAACAATGGGATGCTGAAATAAATTCAGCATGACGGGATGAATAAAAGTATACTATGATCTACCAACGAAGCAGTGCCTTGTTTGCAGAGGCCAAAAAATACATCCCCGGAGGGGTTAATTCACCAGTAAGAGCATTCAAAGCGGTAGGGGGCGACCCTATTTTTATCAAGGAAGCCAAAGGAGCGTATTTGTACGATGCCGATGGCAACCAACTTATCGATTACATTGCTTCGTGGGGGCCGCTTATTTTGGGTCATGCCTACGAACCGGTGATCAATGCTGTTATCGAAAAGGCTAAAAAGGGCACTTCCTTTGGAACGCCCACCGAAATCGAGACCGAACTTGCCAAACTGGCGGTGTCCATGGTGCCGAACATTGATAAAATACGCTTTGTAAACAGTGGAACTGAAGCTTGTATGAGTGCGGTACGCCTCGCGCGCGGGTACACGGGCAAGGACAAGATCATCAAGTTTGCCGGTTGCTATCACGGCCATTCGGATTCCTTTTTGATACAAGCAGGAAGTGGTGCCGTTACCTTTGGTAGTCCCAACAGTCCCGGGGTTACGCAGGGCACGGCCAAGGATACCCTATTGGCGGATTACAATGATTTGGAAGGCGTAAAGGCCTTGGTGGAAGCGAATAAGGGCGAAATTGCCGCGATTATTTTAGAACCTGTAGCGGGGAATATGGGCTGTATTATTCCTAAGGATGAATTTATAAAAGGCCTACGCGAACTCTGTACACAAGAAGGTATTTTGTTGTTGTTTGATGAGGTAATGACGGGCTTTCGTCTCGGAAAAGGGGGTGCCCAGGAAACTTTGGGGATTGATGCCGACATTGTAATGTTCGGGAAAGTAATCGGTGGTGGATTGCCCGTAGGGGCGTTTGCGGCCCGTGCAGAGATTATGGCGCATCTGGCGCCCGAAGGGCCGGTGTACCAAGCAGGTACCTTGAGCGGCAACCCTTTGGCGATGAGTGCCGGACTAGCCATGCTCGCCGCGCTGAATAACCAACCTGAAATTTTTGACAGCCTTGCCGAAAAAACGGAATATTTGCACAAGGGCATTGCCGAGACCCTGACAGAAAAAGGTGTAAAGCACCAAATTAACCGATTTGGTAGTATGATCTCTGTACACTTTACGGACGAGCCTGTGGTGGATTTTGCCAGCTCCGCGAAGGGCAATAACGATACCTTTAAAAAATACTTCCACGGCATGTTGGAGAACGGGGTGTACTTACCGCCCTCTGCTTTTGAAAGCTACTTTTTAAACGATGCCCTCAGTTATGCTGATTTGGATAAGACGATTGAAGCGGTGGGGAGGGTGTTTTAACGGTATTATGTATTCGCAGTTGGAGTTTTGCACCGTGATTGCTTAATTGAACAGTGACTTTTGTTTAGATATTTACTGCTTGCTAATAACTTAAAAGCAAAGGTTTATAGCTGTTGTTGGCAACAGAGCTTTATTTTACATATGCAAATGATTGAGGTGGATGTAAATTAAAATCTGTTCTCAAACACTTTGGTTTTTTATATTTTTTTTGTTTTTTAACTTGGATTGCAAATCCTTTTTCTCTATCTGAAAAATAGTCGTAAAAAAAATCTTCCGTAATTCCTGAATGTTCTTTAGTTAAGTCCCAAAGAGTTTCAAGGTCATTATTGAAGATTTTTCCAATTTCAAATTCGCCTATTACTTTCTGGACAGGCGATGAAGCATAAACGATAACTGACTTTACGTTTCTGTTTTTAAAAATGGCTTTTCGAAACTCAAATTTTTTAGTGCCATCAAATATTTTAAAAGCAAATTCCGGTTTAATCGATAAAACTACTTTCATATATTATTTTCGGTTGTATGCAAATTTAACTAATCTGTTAAATTGCGAATTATCTATTTCTATAAATCCACGAGGCATATTCATGATGTCTGGAATTACACCAATTTGGTTTAAATCGTTTAATGTCGGTTTAGGTGTTGGAAAAGAATGGGCGTAAAGAAATTTTATCACGAATGGTCTGTATTTTGGATACCTGTTCCACCAATCTTTTTCTAAATCCTCTTTTTTAATCATAGTTCGCCTGTAACAAGCTTTGTAAAAATCATCAAACGAATTAAATCCATCAATTACTTGTTCGACTATACAAATAGAGGTTACTGTACTAGAATATTTTTTAGGTTTGGTATCTCCCATTCTGTAAATAATGATTATATCTCCCGATTGAAGATGTCTGTCTTTGGAATGAGAAATATACACTTTACCTATTCTGTTTCGATGTGGTTCATTTTCGGTATACTTTGTTTCGTCTTCACGAGTATTTATACTGTCAGGAAATAATTCTGTATGGTATTGAGGTTCTATTTTGATAATATATTTTCTTGTTTTCCATGAGAAAAACGGAAAAGAGTTTTTGGGCTTTTCAATATCAATTGGTAAAGTCTTTCCAAAAGGTCTTGTTAAGACAATTTCATCTCCGTTTTTTGTGCTTTTGATGCCGTGTTCAACGAAACCCCAATCTTTCATCATTTCAATTAATTGTCCTTGTTCTGGTCGTTTGTCGAAAACAGTAACATATATTTCGTCGACTTTATACTGTATTGCATTGTCAAAAACTATTTTTAAAAACCTTTCACCAATTTTATAACCGTTACTAATAACTTTTAGGGTTCCTATTTTTAATCGTTTTTTTTGTTCAAATGCAGGTTTTATTTCAGAGTAATTTTCTGTTTCGCCCTCAACTTTAATATAAAGAAATGCCGTCAAATTATTATCGCTATAACAGACATAGCATACTTTGTCAAATTTTGATTTGAACCAATTATCAAACTCGTTGTAATCCTCTCTGAAACTATCAAAAAAACTGTCGTTTAAGTCGACTTCTGCGAATTCCACTTTTTTAACTGCAAGTACATTGTATTGAACTAATTCAGGATTTTCAGAAGTTACTTTTTCAAGGAAGGTTTGAATTTTGAATACCTTGTCTGAAATTCCGAGTTTTTCAGCCTTAAGGTGTATTTTCTTATCTTGAGTAATTAGCAAATCTATTCTGCCCTCAAAAATTTCATTCAGTAAATGTGTGTCATTTACATCATTATCATTAGTATCAAATTCAGAGCTTATTTCTGCTACTTTTTCTGAAAACGGAATTTGATGTTTAATTCGATTGTAGCTATCTAATTTTATTGAAAACGTTTCAACAACTTGTTTGTTTTTGTAATCTTCAATTTCAGATACTGTGATTGGATGAACGTATTTTTCGTAATGTAATTTGTCTATCCAATTGAATAGTTGTCCAATGTCATGTTCAATTACTTTGTTTGCTTCTCTGTGAATAATAATATTAGTGTCTAAAAGTACTTTCATTCAATATTTGTTTTACTCGCATCGTTAGCCACAGTTTTATTCTGCTTCGTTGTTCTCATTTTGATTTTCAGCTTCTAGTAAAGTGTTTATATGGTGTAAAATATATTTTACATTTATATGCATCGAATATGGGATGCATTCACTCAATTCATCATCCTATATGCCAAGCATAACTAGTTTCTGTAAAGTATAGGGGAGGGGCTGCGGTACGCAAAATAGCAATTACCCGTAAAATTCCATTGCAGCAAAACCTTAAAAAAACTGGGGGAAAAGTGCAGTTTGCAGTAGGCAATAAATATTTGTAAGTCATAGGAGGCTATTCCCAGGGGGTAGAGAATTAAAATCGATATTCCATTTTTAAGAGAACAAACCTTGGCAAGAGTCTGTATTGGGTGGTAGCAGTTCCGATGTCACTGACCGCAAAATTTCTAAATCTTTGGGTGTTGAAAAGATTACTGCCCGAAAGGCCTAAATTCAGTTTGTTCTCAATAAGTTTATATTGAGCCTCAAAGTCTAAAAAAAAATAGGTGTTTTCGGTTTGCAGATTCCCAAAATAGTAACGTTCTGACTGTAGTTGGACATCCAACTTTTTATTGATTACAAAAGATAAATCCAAAAAACTCACATTGTCTGTAAATGAATTTTCTACCGTGGTCTGTATTTCCGTGTTCATCCATTTTGTACCAATGTGGTAGTTAAAAATACCTTTAAACCCGGAGCGCAGTTCCAATCCATAATTGTAATTTTTAGATGTAACTTCACGAAAGTCAGAACTGTTTACGATGTTCTTAAATTCGCTTTGCGTATAGCCCAAATCCAATTTTAGATTTGAGGAGATAAACTTGAAATAGTAATCGAGTTTTGAATTGATGTTGATAAACTCGCGGTCCTTAATAAGAATCTTTTGCGATTGGGCAAAATTCTGCTCAATTATGGTGTTCGTGGAAAAAAAGTCGTGGTTTTTATTATAAATTATAAACGTGTTGGCAAAAAACCTATCGCTCCAATTCCCTAATTGATGATTAAAGACCAAACTTGAAGCATCAAGTTGATTGAAACTTCCTGTGCCTTTTGAAAACGAGCGAAATCCCGTTAACACAAAATTACTGTAAACATCTAGAATTTTTGCATTGGTAGTGTTATAGGAATAGGAAGTCATAATTTTGTTCTTGTCGTTTATTTTCCAGTCAAGCCCAATACTTGGGTTGATAAAAAAAGGATTTTGATTGGACGAGATTTGATTGTCCTTTAATTGGTTGAAGAGTTGATGAAAATTCAATTTCCCTGTAAGCCCTAAGTTTTTGACTTTCAAACGGTACTTGCTTTTGAAATATAAATCATTGACTTGGTAATTTGCTCCATTTTGGTAACCATTGGGCTGAACTAAAAGAGTTTCATTTTCCAAAAGCGAAAAAGTGGTAGATAATTGGTCCTTTCGGTATTCATTGCCCAATTGAAGTTCCAACAGGTTCCCATTTTCTTTACGGTCCAGTAAATGGGCGTTGATGCCCGCAAACTGCATTTGGTTTTTGCTCAATTGCTTAACGTTGTTTGCATTTTCACTATCGGGAAACAAATTTTGGTAAAAGAATTGATTTAAACGATAGTTTTGTGGTGTTTGCTCATCAATAAAGCGACCAGTCAATAAAAAAACCTTTTTATCTTTAAACTTATTGGTGTAACTTATCTTTTGGTCAAAAAGCGTGTTTTTGTATTGTAAATTTTCTATTGTCGAATTGCTGTTGAACACTAAATTAGAACTGTCGTTAAATTCGCCATTGTTGTACTTTGTAGTGGCTTCCAACATTTTGGTTTTTGACATATTATAGATAATATCCAGTTTGCCAAAGGTTATCCGTTTTGTATTGCGCAGTTTATAATCTTCGGTATTGGTAAAATTGGTTCCATTTACATCTACCACATCGATACTGTTACGAAAAAAGGCGGTCTCGTCGGCATTGAAAAAACCCAATGTCTTTATTTTAAGTTTTTCGGTGGGATTAAAAATAGCATTGAGCGAAACTAGTTCCACATTGTTGAAATTGGTTCTACTTTGTTTAAAATTAAGTTGATTCGGCGATAGGCTTAAAATAGAATTGACGCTTTGGTTATCGCCAATGCTCGCAGGTTCGTTGATTCTAAAAGGTCTAATTAGATTTTCTATATCGCCAGTGGCATCGTAACCAATAGTATTCAGGTTGGTAAAAAAGTGGTATTTGTTTTTTTTGCCAAAGTTCATTAGGTTTCCTTTGAGTTGATAGAATTGACCATTACTCAAACCGGTTTCGAAATTCCCGAACCAAATACGTTTGGACTTTTCGTTCAATTTAAGGTTTAGGGCAACCTTGTCACTTTCCTCAACACCATTTAGTAATCTATTGTTTGAATAGTTTTTTAGGATTTCCACCTCCTCAATAGGGTAGGCGGGCATATTTTTGGAGAGTATTTTATAACCTCTTTCAAAGAGATCATCGCCATCCACCATTAATTTTTCTATTTCTTGGTTGCCTACCTTTATAGTTCCGTTATTATCTATTTGCAGTCCCGGAATTTTTTGAAGTAAATCCTCGACGGTTTGTTCTGTCCCGTTTATAAAGAATTTGGTTTTAAAATTGATAGTGTCTTTTTTTATTGAAATGGGTCTTTCTGCATGAATTATTACTTCATTCAAATTGATAACTTCATCTTCTAATCTAATAACAAGAGAAAATTCCTCATTTATTTTTTCTAAAAATATAATCTTAGACTTTTTTTTATAGCCAATACCAGTAAAGTTTATCTTATAATTTCCTGAAGGTATTTTTGAGATAAAGAACCGACCATTTTCATTTGTTGTGGTTGTTTTTATAATTTGACTAGATAAGTTCTCAATGTAAACATTTATAAATATGGCAGGTTCATCATATGTGTTGACAACTTGCCCTTTAATGCTAACTTGAGAATGAACTTGGTTAATGTATGCAAATCCTAAGATTCTTAGAAACACAAACGCTCTATTAAAATTCAATTTCAATATCATTATTTCCCTCTTGTGTCAATTCAATATTAGCTCCTCTTGGTAATTTTGATAAAACTTTCTTTTTGAAGAATTCTCTTGATCTTATTTTTGCGTTTTTTCTTATTTCAATAAACTCCCGTACAGAGATAGCGTGTTCACTATCAATTACTTCTAATTTGTTGTTTAAATAATCATATGGTATTTCAATCTTTTCTAAAAGAAAGGATACTTGATTTGTATTGTCGGTTATATTGATTATTATCCCAGGTAAGCCATGAAATTTCCATGGTCCTATTGAAATTGGAATTTCCTCGGTATACCAAGCAACATAGTTCCTGCCTCTAAATCTGGTTGTTGCTTTTTTGCATAAATATTTATCAATTTTTTTTGTTTCATTCCCAAGTTTCCATTTCACTGTTATTGGTTCAACAATACTGTATCCAGTGTATGTTTTGCCATCGTCCTCTGTGATAAAATCATAAGAGTATATTTTTTCTTGCTTAAAATTTGTTCTGATAACTGGTTGAATGCTATCGGGAGTTTCTGTGTTTAGCACTATCTCTCCAGTATATTCGTTACTTACTACTTTTTCAGGGATAATTCTTTCTATTAGTTTGAATTCAGAATCTCTATCCTTAGAAATAAGGCTATAGTATGTTGGCGAATAACCATTTTTTTCTAACAACATCTTATATACTGCCTTAAAACTATTTTGAGAAAAAAGATTTATTGACATTAATAAGAATATGATATTGATATATAGTTTGTTTTTCATATGAATAAGATTTTTTTAAAGTTAAATACCTCCAAAGACTTATTAAATAGCCTTTGGAGGAATAATAATTATTTGAACCAACTACCTACTTTAAATTTGACACAAGTCCACCATGATACATCATGTAATGTAATTGTATATGAATCACCATTAATTTTGAATTCACCTGAGCAAGTAGCGCAGACCTCGTCCGACGAATTATTTTTTTCGATTGTAGTTGCTTGAATGGATATTAGGCCACCCACAGCAATGACAAAAATTAAAAATCTCTTTTTCATAATCATTATTTCATTATTTCCTTTATCAATTCTTCACAACTTTTACCGTGGACTGTTATCGTATAACTATCGCCAGTATTGTTGTTCTTAATTGTAACAGTACAGTCAAAGGGAAATGTGCTTAAATTATGATTATTACTCTTCGTTTTCTGACCATCTATTGACAATTCAATACGATTTATAGTATTTAAATCTGAACCCTCAATTTCTGCTGCATAAGCAAACATTCCAACTAGCATAAAAGCTAAAGCAAAAAATACATTTTTCATCTTTAATTGTATTTAATGGTTAACCAACTTCATTAAAAGTTGAGTCGGGAATTAGTCCCTTTTTGGTACCCATTTTAACTTTACACGTAAATTATTACTCCGGTTTTCCTCTTTTAGTGAGTGACTTTTAGGCTGTGTTGTGTATAACTATGCACATCGGCCTCTTAATTTTAACCATTTGTATAAATGCCGTGTTTGGTCAAATGACCACCGACATTTTATCGAGCAGCAAAACATAGGGGGGAATACCAAAATCAGGTATGTCCAGTTTTGCATCGTCTTCATGCCTTGCAAAAAGACGTATCGATAAAAAATAGGGAGGTTGAAATGGCAAAATAGCAATTACCCATAAAATTCCATTGCACAAAAACCTTAAAAAAACTAGGGGAAAAGCGCAATGTTCAGTTGACAATAGGCAATTAGCAATGAACAATGGATAGTTTTATGGAGACAGGAGACAGTGGTTGGTATTTTAAGCCGGAATACTAGTCGTTGGCTTTGCTGTTCTTTTTATCGGCGGTTTTTTGCACGTCTCTATAATCAATGTCGTTATCTACAATATTTTTAAAGGCCTCGATCCATCCATTTTTAAAGATATTGATCACGGTGGGCCACGTTTTGGTTTTTACATTGTTGAGGTCGCCTTCAATGGGCACTTTGGTGGCCAAGGTGTTCTCCTTGTGATTTTTTAGAACAAACTTAAAGAAGCCAACAAAGCCTTCCCACAGAGTTTCCAAAAAAGCATCTTCCTTTCCGATCAACTTCGCATTTTTAATGATCGGTTTTAGGGAACCTTCTAAATAGCCATCGGCAATCGCCATTTCACCATAAAAGTTAAACTGGCCCTTGCTAAAATCGATGCCTGCATAATGGTCGGTAAAATTGTTCAGGGCAGTGGCATCGGCATTTTCCAAAGAGAGGGCCAAATCCATATCCGGGATTTGCTTGACCAGGTCCATTTTACCCTCCAAATGCAAGTTTCCTTCGCCAAAAGATACGGCATCGGCCACCAAGTTGGAGGGGAGTCGCTCCCCGGTGCGTACCACATTGCGCAGGTTGTTGGCGTATAGTTCTATTTGATCGAGGTGAAGATCAATATTGGGGTCGGCAGCGAGCTGCACAAAGGCCATTTTACCATCGTGGATTTCCAGTTGGTTAATGTCGATCGGAACCAAATCTGTCAACGCTTTGGTCCAATCGTCAATGTTGGCATTTGCTTCCGTTTCTTTTTGTTGGTCCTCGAACACATAAATAAGCGAGGGCCGGTACATGCTGATCTCGCTTACGATTTTGCCTTTTAACAACGAGGCCCACTCAATGGAGATGTTCGTTCGTTCAAAATTGAGGAAAGGAATCTCGGTTTCGGCATTTACTTTGTTCAAGTACAATTGATCTATGGTGTAGGACCCGGTGATCAGGGAAAGGTCAATATCCTCCACCTGGCCATAATACCCGGGGATATCGGCCAATACCTTGTTTACATAATTTTTTACAAGGTAGGGGAGCGCCAACCGAAGGCCCACCAAAAGCACAAGGATAATGACCGGAACCAGAAAGCGTTTTCTTTTGATGATATGTTTGCGAATAGTCGACATACTCAGTTTTTTTCTTTTTTGCCATTACCGGTCACTGTGTCCAACAGGCCAGCTTTTAGGTTGAGCCACAAATAATTGAAAAAGGATTTATCCTGTTCCCTTTTTACGGTAAAATCACCGTGCCTAAAACCGTCCTTATCGGTTTTGTGGCCATTTTTGGCAAAGAGATTTACCACCGCGGTGAGGAGTTTGTTAACGCCCAAACGATTTTTTTTGAGAATGGTAAACTCAAAATTGTCGTATTTCATTTTTATATCCCCATGCGATTCCAGTTCGTTGCCGTTTATGGTAAAATACATTTGCTGTACGTTGCCCTTCACCTCGGCCTGTAGGTTGGATTTTAAAAAAGGGTTAATGCTTTCGGTCTGGAAATTGGATAGTGATCCTTTTACCAAAAATGCGTTGGTCTTGTTTTGGGGGTCAAAACTCCAATCGAGTGCAAAGGGAGCATTGTCCATTAATCTGGCCTTTATGGCTACCATAACCTCCCCATGGCCATGGCTGTGTAGATTGCCCACGGTGGCCTCAATACCGGAAAAGCTCACATTTTCTGGTTCCACATCGGCCTCTATCCGTTCTTGGTAGGTTATGAGACCGTTCGAAATTTGAACAGTATCCACTTGCAAGTCCAATTGCATATCCCTTAAGGTTGCGTTGTATAGTTTTTTATGTGTGGTATCGTCTGGTAATAATTTGTCGCGGTACACTTGAAATTTTGGGGATTGCAACAGAAGTTCTGACAAATGGAAACAGGGTCTTCCACTTTTGCTGCCGAACCCCCAATTTTTTAAACCGATATGATCAATCTTTAGGTCGTAATGGTCGTGTTCCTTGGACAGTTTTTTGGAGAGTTCGGAAGGGCTGTACCTGGTGCGCCATACAAATTTTTTCAGCCCTCCTTTTTCGGAGGATAGATGTAATTGTTCAAAGGCCACATATTCCAATGGGTTGATTTGGAAGTAGCCGTCTTCGGTGCTCAATTGAAATTTATCGTAGGTGAAGGGAATCATCTCTTTTGCACTTTCCGAATCAAATTGGATGTCCGACATGGACAGATGTATGCCTTTAACCGTTGCTGTACTGTCCAATTTTGTGTTACCCATCACAAAGTTCCCGTTTTCTAAACTGAAATTTTTGATGGTATATGTATTTCGGGGTTTTTCTTTGGTGGTTGATGAAGAAGAATCCTTTTGGGTTGGATGATAGGAAAATGTAGGGGATTTTACTGTGAGATCGGTAATGGTAATGTCCGCATGTAAGAGCAGGGGAAAAAGTCTTAATCCAGAAATGGTGAAGGATTCTGCCTTAAAATCCAGGTTTTGTTTCCTATGCTTTGCATTTACCTGACCCAAGCTTATTTTTCCGAATAGTACATTGGTGCTCAATGTTTCATAAGTTACATGGACAGATGGTGGTAGTTCTTCTTCCAATATGGATTTTACCTTGCTTGTGAAGAACAGTTGTGCAGCTATCGCGATCAGCATCAAAATAGCCAAAGTAAGGACTACCAGTTTTAAAGCTCGCTTGTTTTTATGTGCGGACATATAAGTTTTGATCGGGTTGTTTTCGACTACAATTTAGAGGATTCATCATCCTTTAAAAATACCAATGCCTCCGAGGGAGTGTCTATTTGAACCGCTTTGTTGTGGTGCAATAGTATGGGCTGCGTGACGACCGCAGGGTTGTTGACCAGTATTTTTAGCCAATCTTCATCTGATTTTAGGTCTTGCGAACTGCCGTATTCCTTTTTAAAATTGGGATGTTGGGTGTTTATGAGGGCTTTGATGGACTTGCCCAACCGTTTTGCAATTTCTGTCCATTGTGTGCCGGTCACCTTGGTTTTGGACAAATCTATGTCCTGTACTTTTTTCGATGAGGATTGTAGGTAGGCCAAGGTCTGCATACCTTTTTGAGTTTCTGCGTTGTAGTACAGGGTTATTTCTCGATGGTTTGTTGCTATTACTCCCATGTCTGTTTTCATTTTAAATAAAATTTACGTTAAGCTAGCTTTTTGTGATGATGGGGCTTAACGCAATCCAATTTTTTTGTGTCGTAAAAGCGGATAAAAAAAGCGGGACAAATGCCCCGCTTTCAACACAAACTAACTCATACTAAACAATAATGGTCTACGATAACAAAAGGTAGTGCCTAGTATTGAGCATCTGAACAAATAAGTATTATAAGCGTTCGTAAACGAACTGGTAGTTTCCTCTTTCACCTTCTGCGCTGGTGTAGGCTGTAAAATCGAATTTGTAATAATTACCGTCGGCGTCCTTAACAATATAGTACACATCTTCGTTGATCACACCGCCAAAGGCATCTCTCCATCCGCTGCCCACAACTGCTCTGTTATCGTACACAAATGCAGATTCTTCCACATCGGTCCTGGTAAAGTTCGCATAGGTGGGCACATCGGCTTCAATGGTAACCTGATAAAGGCCAACACCTCCCATGGTATTGTGCAGTACATAATCGGAAAACGTTAATCCGGCAACAAGCGGGCCTTGGTTTCCATAATAGGCGAAAACACCACTTAGGTTAATGTCCCACTGTTCTTTTGTTGGTTCCACGCTAACAGTATCCCCATTGGTCAAACTAAAGGCAGTAAGGTTGTAAGCTGCATCTTTGTTCACCGTTACTTCGTTGTAGGACTCGGTTTCGGCCAAATCGGCGTATTGGAGGGTATAGCTGTTGCCATCGGTTAGGATTCTGATTTTCATGAAACCTCTTTGGTCCCCTGTATGTTTTATGCTTCCCGTTTCGGCCGGTTCCGTAGGGATTTCACTTCCTAGACTTATAATGTACACAAAATTCTCTTCTGCTGTGGTGGATACTTCGGCAATAGCGGTGTCATCCAGATTGCCTTCTGGTCTGTCCGTAAAGGAAATTCCAGCTTCCAGATCACCATATTGTTGGTAGCCGACCGGTAGTCCTTGTACCAGTTCGGCAACGGTATTTACGGTGACGGTGGTTGGTTGGAACATGGCATCCAGGGCATTGAGTTCCATGGATTCGGGCAGATTGCTTGCTTCCGTAACAGAAAGCAGGTCGGTAACACCGGTCAACTCGGCGGCCGATACCAAAAGGGAGGAATTTAGAAACACCCGGTTTTCCGTTCCGTTGTAAAATGCTATTTCCCAGTTATCCCGCTTAACTGCAGTTTGTGTGGCAGAGCTAAAGTCGAAATATACTTGGTTAGGTATATTGGAACCTCCATTTTCCGAATCCACTACGCCGCTGGTAGAAGCAATGGGGGTGTAGCTTACCAAAGTGGAGGTTGTTGTGCCTTGGGACCAATCCGTTTGATCAAATCCATCGATGGTAAATGTTACGGACTTTGTGGAACCTTCTATGGCATTGGTGAGTTTATTAAACGTAAAGGAGGCGTTTTGTGCTCCACTTGCTACGGGAACGGACAGTGTTCCTGTTTCCCCATTGGGAGACGTGGTAAAATCTGTTCCATATTCGGCATTGGTGCCAGTATAGCTTAAGGTAATCGTGCCGGCCTCGGATGCTGGCCTGGAAAAATTGAGCTGCACATCCACAGCGGTGTCCTCTTCGTTGGTGCTTACGGTCTCGCTGCTAAAATTAACGGTAAAGTCAATAAGGTCCTGGCCTTCATCATCGCTGCAAGAACTAATGAGCAAAACTAGGGCGATTGCTTTTAGAATGATAATTTTTTTCATTGGTTTTAATTGAAATTTAGATTGTATAATAGTTTTAGGTAATATGATCTTCCATTGCCGAACAAACGACTGGGAGTTCCTCCGCTGCCATGTGTGCCGCTCGGGCTGTCGGTTGCGTTTACCCGAACAATGTCGAAGAGGTTTCTTGCACCCAAAGTGAGGCTTAGATTTTTAGTGATATTGGTCCTAGCCGACGCATCCATCCATGTAAAGTCGTCTGTTTGTCCCACAACATTTCCATTAGTGCTACTCTGTACTATTTGGGTTCTTCCGGTATATTTTAGCTGTGCGGACAGGGTGGTGTTTATGGAGGGTATGGTGTAGCCTAGTGAGGATTGTAGGTTAAAGCTCCATAAATAATCGTTGTTATTGTCCTCGGATGCATCTATTTGTGTGGACTCTCCCATGTAGGTCATGCCCAGTGAAGCTTGCCAACGGTTCATGATCAGTGAGTTTTCTAAAGAGAACCCCAGGATTCTTGAACGATCTACATTATCAAAAGTGAACAGGTTTCGATCCTGTTCGTCCACATCTATAACGGAGGCTATTTTTCCATCAATATCAAAATAGTAAGATTTTAAGGCGGTTTTTAGCATCCCGGTTTCGGACAACCGGAACTTTTCCTCTATGTTCAAGAAAAGGGATATGCCATCTTCGGGATCTAGGTCGGGGTTTCCCTGTACGTTGTGGTTGGAATCTACAAAGTAGAAAAACAGTTCTTCAAAGTTCGGGGCCCGGAAAGCGGAACCGAAAACAGCTTTTATTTTAAATGTATTGCTTATGTCGTAGGTGGAACTCAGGGACCAGATCAGTTTGTTGCCGAATTGGGAGTTGTTCGTAAATCTTGCTCCGGGGAACAAGGAGAACTTATCGGTTAGGTTAAAATCGGCCACTCCAAAAAAATCATAGTTCTCCAAGGTATTCTCGACCACATCGCTCGAGTATTCACTGGTGGCAATGGCGTCGAATCCGGTTTGATGGTTAAACTCGTACCCCAATTGTAGGTTAAAAAAGCTTGATTTTGGAACTAAATTGCTCACAAAGCCCTTGGAATACCAAATTTCACTGGATTGACTCAGATCGTCGGCGATAATGGATTCGATGCCCTGTTGTAATATATTGTACACGAATTGCTTGTAGTATCTTTTCTGTTTTTGATGGGACAGGGATAGATTATAGATCGTTGGTCCTTTTAATGGTCCTGTGAGGTTAAGGTTATTGATGGTTCTTTGGGTATCAAAATTTTCGTCCAATGCGGTAGGGTTCACCATTCCTGTGTTACTGTCCACTCTCCCGTTTACAAAAGAATTGTATACGGGGACCGATTCGTCATAATATTGGATCTTATAGAAAAGGTTGTGCTTTCCGATACTGGTATTAAAGTTGCCATAGGCGGTAAGCTGTTCTTTTGGGTTCCATTCCATACCGCGTAGGCTATCGTTGACCACCGCGTTGTCTTGGATGTTTACGTAGTTTTGGCCTTGGAAGTCGTTGAAAAAACCAGCATAGTCGTTTCGCGAACCGCCAATGGAAACACTCGTTCTATCGCTGATCTGGTAGCTTACTTTGGCATTTTGTATATGTCTGCCTTTATCGAACAAAGCATATTCGCTGCCTACGCTCTCTTCTTGTACGGACAGTTGAATCTGCCATTTATAAACACCATCCGGACCTCTTTTGGTTACAATATTGATAACCCCGGCCACGGCATTATCGCCGTATAGAACACCCATGGAGCCTTCCACAATTTCGATGCGCTCCACATCTTCCAGATTTATTTGGGTAATGTCTATATTGTTCCCCATTCCGTTATCACTGGCCATGGGGATCCCATCGATCAGTACCTTTACATATTGACCGTCCAGGCCGAACATGCTTATAGTTGAGCGCCCTGTAGATGGGTCTGGGGTAACGGTTATGTTAAGGTTGTAGTTAAGAATGTCGGCCAAATTGTTTCCGGCTACTTTTGCAATATCTTTTTGGTCGATAACACCTACGGCGAACAATTTTTTACTGAGGGACATTACCTTGCTTTCTCCAGTTAGGACAACTTCGTCCAATTTTTGCATGGACATGGAATCTTGTTCCATGGTTGGGGTTTCTTGACTGATGCTGATGTTGGTGCAAAAAATTATAATTGTTAAAAAGAATAGACTATTCTTATTTAGACTCATTATTGATAAATTTGTCGCAAATATATAGTTTATTTGAAATGAATCTAAATAAAAATAAAATTAATTCCAGGAATATTGGGATTTAGGTCGGAAGCGGGAGCAACTATATGGTCTTATTGGGTAAATAAGAAGGAAGTAGAGGGTGTTTTTATCGGTGCCGTTTTCAAAATGCTATCACCAATATCCTAAAAAGTCTAGATGCTATCAACAAGATGGGCGTACAGTAAACCGGATAAAATGGCCAGGCCAAAGCTCAAAAGCGTACCAATAAGTACGTATTCGGTTAGCTTTCTATTTTTGCCTTTATTGAGGTCCCCAAACCTAAATACGGACTTTGCAGCTATCAGCAAGCCGATGGCGGCCCATTGCTGCATCAAGATAAAACCAAAAACAAAAAGACGTTCCAGCATGCCAATATAGGTGCCGGCATTTTTTAACGAACCGCCCTCATTTGGATCATCGGTTTTTGCAACTTCATTTATATAAGGTGCCAGGAGCATTCTCATAATAATTCCGGACACGAAGGTCACAAATGCCAAAAAAGTAATCAATAGCAATGTCCTTTCATCAAAAAGATGTGCGTAATCGATTGGAAACGGATGTGCCCAATATAAAATAATGCCCAAAACCAGTAGATGTAAAAATTGATCTACAACAAAGAGCCATCTGTAGTTTTTGGAATTGGTAAGGGATAATTTTCCCAGATCTATGAGATAATGTGATGCAACAATGATCAATATGGCCCCTATATTTTTAAATTGGAAAAGGAGCAAAAGTACCAATGCATGTATGCCAATATGAAAGTAAAGGTATTTGGACCGCCCTTTTTTTTCTAGTTTGTCTTCTACCCAATGTCCTGGCTGTAGTACAAAGTCGCCCATAAAATGGGCAAGAAGTAGTTTAAGGGCAAAAAGCATCATAATTGTTCGAGTTGTGTCCTGTAAAATTGAATCATTTTTTTGACTTCTTCAAATCCTGCTTTTTTTAATTCTTCGCTTATGTTTCCTTGTGATTTGTTAAGTAGATTGGCAAGTTCTTTTTGGTTCAACTTTGGGTTCTCCATGGCGTATTTTACCGTTTTGGATATGGCTGGTGTCCAACTATCCATGGTTAGCAGGGCAAGTTCCAGCAAGAGGTTGATCTGCTCGTTTACACTAGAGTTCGGAGTTTGTATGCCCAATCGTTGTTTTTTGAGTTGCTCAAAACATTGGCCGGAGTTTATAAAGGCCGAACCGTTGGATTCTGTAATTTTGGTTGCTTCATGGTTTTTATCTCCCAGGCCTATGGCTATCCGAACATCCATGCGGCGTATTTGTTTTATACATGCCTTAATGTAAATCGCCGCTTCCAGGGCCAACTCGGGAACGGTCTGTAGTTGAAAACTGTCCCCTCGGTATATTTCCCACTCGGCCGGTTCTTTGCCAAATGTGTCCAAAG
Organism: Allomuricauda sp. XS_ASV26; assembly: GCF_041224615.1. NCBI lineage: Bacteria > Pseudomonadati > Bacteroidota > Flavobacteriia > Flavobacteriales > Flavobacteriaceae > Allomuricauda > Allomuricauda sp. XS_ASV26. The sequence goes on from NZ_JBGFGK010000033.1 coordinate 991,798, forward strand.
CTTGTTTTAGCAGTGGAAGCCATGTGCTGGCGTTATGTTCGGAAGAGTTTTTTATGTCTCCGGTAAGTACGGCTATCATGGTTAGTAGTTTTGTTGAATATCTGTAAATTAATAGATAAAATTAAATATCTGTAAAAAAGCAGATAAACAAATATATCTGTAAAAAAGCAGATAAACAAATATTTTTACGTAAGGGACATAACAAAAGAAGCCGCGACCATGGCAGGCGCGGCTCCTTAAAATCAACAAAAAACACTATCCTCTTCTCCCTCTCTCCTCCATTTTTTTCTTGCCGTGCATAGACTTTTTATGTTTCTGCATTTTTTTCCAGGCCTCATACTGTTTTTCATCCAGTATTTTTTTCATCTTTTCTTGAACGGCGATTTGATGGTCCAACCGTTCATTTTGCATTTTAAAATGTTCTTCGGACGTTGGTTTTTTCCATTCACCATTCTCTTTCATCGATTTCATTTGATCCTGTTTCGCTTTCCTCAACTCGGCATTTTCCAAATTAATTTCATATACTTTGTCAAATTGTGCTTTTGTAAGGTCCAAGGCCAGGGTCATCCTTTTCGTGTGTAGAGTGGCCATTTCTTCTGCGCTCAAGTCCATTTTTTGACCTTTGTGCATTCCTTGTCCACCATGTTTTTGAGCGGCTATGCCAACACTGATCAGCATAACCATTATTACTGTTAACCGTTTCATATTACTGTATATTTAAGATTTGCTCCTTGGACAAGGATCCTTGACAAAGGTTTAATCCTTCTACATAGATTATGATGCTTTTAACAGTGGGAACGTTGAAAGGGTAGTTTGATTACCGGAGCTCTTCTTCGAGGTTTTTATTGGTATCATCATCAAAATCCCCGGTGTCCTGGAAATTGGTCTCGGCATACGTTTCTGATGTGATGGTTTCCTGGAATTTATCGTTTTGCTCCACTAGGTAGTAAAGGGCTGAAGCTGCCACGAAACAGATAAAGTAAACTAAGCTCTTTGTCTTGTAGGTCATGATGTTGAGATTTGGGATTACTAAGGTAAGCAAAGACAATTGAAATCTCAGTGATATGTTGTGAAACAATCTTGTTTAGATGTGAACCTTAAAAAAAACAAGGTGTAACCGGTATGAAAACCGATTACACCCTGATAGATGATTCCAAGTTCTAAAGGAGGCCCTTATTTGGTAGGTTCCAAGATTAGGTTTATGCGCTCCAAGGCATCTTGTAAATGATAGCGGCTCATGCTATCCGAAATTCTTGCCAAGCCATTTCTAATATCTCTTTTTAAGTTGTTCAGTTCGGCTCGTGCCACGGAACGGATATCGGATTGACTAGTGTTGATCGGTGTAGATTTTCTATAACCTCCAAAGTCTGGCATTTTTCGTTGACTATCGGCGGTCATTAAATACTCCAATCTGTCGATATGGGCTTTTTGAAGATTTCTTCTGTAGGTGTCGATGGATCTACCACTACGGGTCTCTGACCAAATTCCCCTGCGAAGGTCTCGCATCATTTCCAACAAGGTGTAGGCTTCGTTGCCGTTTATGGTTTCGTTTTCTATGATTCTTGCCAATTTGCCCAATTGCAACATGGTGTTCATATAGCGTTCTTGTACGGAACGGATACGCTCCACTGAACCTGAGTATTGGATTTTGTTAAAAATATTCTGATCTAACAACCATTCGGGAGTTTCAAACAATTGTTCTTGCATAAACTTCATGGCGTTTTTCTGGTGCTCTTTGCTAACATGGGTATAAACGGCACCATCTTGTTCCGCTGTTTTGTAATGTTCGTATACTCCTCCAATATTATTGGCAACATGTCCCATGTATCTGCCGTATTGAGAAACTACGTGTCCGTACATAGTTTCCAGATCATCATAGTTTTCACCCGCCTCGGTGGTCCAATCTATCAAGTTGGGTACAATTCGTTTTAAGTTGGCAATGCCGTACAAGCTGGCTTTTATGGCATCATCACCTAAATCCTCGGTTTGTGAACTCGGGTCGTGGACATCGCCCACTTGTTGGTGTCCAAAACGGTACATTGGATCTCCTGCATGCTCTAAGATCCAACTGTTAAGAATTGGTTTTTCTTCTTCGGCAGTTTTGTCCAAAATAGGCTTGTAGCCCCATTTAATGGAATATTTATCATAAACTCCAATATTGGGCATTAGGGCGACTCCTTCATCTCCGGGCTGTGCTACATAATTAAAACGGGCATAGTCCATAATGGATGGTGCGGTGCTATGTTTTTTGGTAAAGCTTGCCGAACGCAAAGAATCCACGGGGTAGGCGGCACTACTACCCATATTATGTGGTAGTCCTAAAGTATGGCCCACTTCGTGGGAAGATACAAAACGTATCAACCTTCCCATTATCTCTTTGTTGAACTCTGTTTTTTGGGCTTCGGGGTTAATGGCTGCGGTCTGTACAAAGAACCAGCCTCGTAACAAACTCATTACGTTATGGTACCAATTTATGTCCGATTCCAAAATTTCGCCGCTTCGTGGATCACTTACGTGAGGACCATTTGCGTTGGGAATAGGAGAGGCCAAATAGCGTACCACAGAATAGCGTACATCTTCTGGGGACCACTCTGGATCTTCCTCTGGAGATGGAGGGTCTTTGGCAAGAATGGCGTTTTTAAAGCCCGCTTCCTCGAAGGCAACTTGCCAATCCTCGATACCTTGTTTAATGTAAGGTATCCATTCTTTGGGAGTAGCTCTATCTATATAATATACAATGGGTTTTTTAGGCTCTACTAAATCTCCTGCTTTGAATTTTTCAATATCCTCGTCTTTTACCTCGAGCCTCCAACGATCTAGGTAAGTAAGGGTTTTACTTTCTTGGGCATCCAGTCCGTAATCCACCTGTCCTCTGGCGAACCATCCAACGCGTTCGTCAAAATAACGGCGTTTCATCGGTTCTTTAGGCAGCAAGATCATGGAATTGTTTATTTCCAACGAAATTGAACCAAGGCTGGAATTGCTTGGAGGGTTGTTGGAAAGGTACGTTTTTACATGGCGAGCCTCGATGTTCAACGGGTAGCTTTTTATGGATTCGATATAACTTCTATCGTTGTCCATTCGGGTTACCTTGAATCTTTTTCTATATCCATCAGGGAATCCAAGAGCTTTTACATCTTTGGTGAACAAAGGGTCGATTTCGATTACCGTTGATGGGTTCAGGGAATCTTTTTTGTTGATGGCCTGAATGTCAAAAGAGAATAGGACAGGTTCAAAGTTCGAGTTTACTACTGCTTCGTGGACGGGTAAGGAATCCGCAGCAACATTTTCATAAGAAGCCACTCTGACCAAAACTTTTTTGTCCTTCTTTTCCCAACGTAGCACTTGGGTGTTGATTTTTCCACCGCCAAATCCAATTCCGGTAGCGGTTTTGGAAATTCTGCTTACCATAAGCATTTCCCGGTTAAAAAGGGAATCGGGAATTTCGTAATAATGTTTGTCATCTACCGTATGCACGCTAAATAGCCCTGCATCGGTTTTCGCATCTTTGGTGATTACCTTGTCGTAAGGTTTAATGTCACCAGGTTTAGGCTTGTCTTGTTTTTTTTGTTCGGTGTTTTTCTTCTTCTTTTTAAAAAGTTGGGCCTCCGTAGTTTGGATGGTACCCAATACAATGACTGCTAGTAGTAGTCGAGGTAGTAAATATTTGATCATTATAAGTCAGTTTGGATAACTAAAACAACCAAAGAACTTAAAATTCGATCGAATTAACTGTTAAATAAATATTAACAGTCGTTTTTTTAACGCTATGCCCCAACCATTGGGAGTCCTGCGTTTTACTGGTGGTTTGGCTTGTATCGCCCCGTATTGCTGGGCTCAACGGATATCTAAATTTCGTAAAAAAATGCTAAAGACTGTAACGTTTTGGAATTTGGATAGTCTTATAAGCATATCATCAATCATAAAATTCAATCAAAAAATGAACAAGTTATTATTAATTTATGGAAGTGTATTATTAAGTAGTACCGCCATAGCCAACGACCAGCAAAATTTCAGGTCCGTCGAGCTTCAATCCGGGAGCCTGAGCAGTCTAGAGAACAGTTTAACCGTACTTAATATAGGTGCAGAGTTGAACGATTCAACTTCCGAGATGAACGATTATGCATCTTACGAGTTGAATTTGAACGAAATAGTGTATTTGGAAGAAGAGCCTGAAGTTGAATTAGGTTTTGATACCTCCGATTATCTTCCCGAGGGTTTCGATCCTTATGTAAGCTATTTTGATTTGAATTCCATTATATACCTCGAAAACAACGTTGAATCAGCATTAGGTTTTGATACCACAAAATATCTGCCCGAGAATTTTAATGCTTACACAGAGGTAGTGGATGTACACTCCATTAACTATATGGAAGAGGAGGATTTGGAACTTGGTTTTAATACCAAGGATTATTTGCCAGAGGACTTTTCTCCCTACGAAGCTTATGTGGATTTAAAATCGATCCCTTATGTAAAGGATGAAGTAGAACTGCAATTGGGAATTAACAGTGAATATTTGTTGCCCAAGGGTTTTGACCCGTACACTGATGTAATTGCGGTAACATCCATCAACTACATGGAGGAGGAAGAAATAGAGTTGGGTTTTGATACTTCCAAGTATCTCCCCGAAGGTTTTGATCCTTATGTAGGGTCAATGCAGTAAAATGTTCTTCATTTTACAACTTATTTGAGTTAGCTAAAAAAGCCCCTTGACCGAGGGGCTTTTGTTTTGAAGGTAATTTATGTTAAAGAATACTTATAAGTTGTTGGTTAACAAAAATATAACATTGAACGGAGGAAGTAAGAATTGTTAGTGAAATGGATTTTTACCTATCGATTTTTCAATAAAAAGTGTAAATCTGTACAATTGCTTTAGGAATTGATGGGGTTTGAACGAGGTACGCAATGTTTTACTGCTTTTTTGGTTCGTTAACAAAATTCTAATTACAATAATTTATCGTAAAAAGAGTTATAACTTTGTACTTAACAAATAGTTACGCACCACTTGTTTAGTGGAGAGTAGCGTTAGTTAAGTTAGTTTCTTACATTTTTTTGAGTTAGTTAGTTTGTAAAAATGCCCTTCCGCCCGGAGGGGCATTTTTAGTTTAGAACAATAGGGGAATTACAAACTGGAACACTAACACCAACAGAAGTACGGCAATAAGATTGAGAATTACCCCCACCCGGGCCATTTGAGGTATTTTAACGTAACCACTTGCAAAAACAATGGCATTGGGCGGTGTGGCCATTGGAAGCATAAACGCACAACTACTGGCAATGGTCACCGGAATCAATAAATGGAGCATTGGAATATCAAGACCTATGGCAATCCCTGCGACCACGGGCGCTAAGACTGCCACAAGGGCAACGTTGCTCATAAGCTCCGTCATAAAAAGCATCAGGAAAATTAACAGGGCAGCAGTGAACAAAATACTGATTTCACTTTGTGCAATGCTGCTTGCGACCAAATCCACAATACCGCTTGCGGACATTCCTTGGGCCAGGGCCAGTCCACCGCCAAAAAGGATCAAAATACCCCAGGCCAGTTTGGAGGTGTCTTGCCAAGTAATGATAAAATCACCCTTTTTTATGTTGTAGGGAATGGCAAACAATGCTATTGCTGCAAAAATACTGATCATGGTATCCGTGATTCCCAATTGAGGGAAGAGGTTATTGATCAAGGTTCTAAAAATCCATAGAAATACGGTTACACCGAAAATGGTGAGAACCATTTTTTCCTTGCCAGAGGTGGGGCCCAATTTATCCAATTCGGTACGGATAACATCTTTTGATGCATTAAATTTTAGGTCCCTATTGGGAAACATCCATTTAACCAATACCAAATAGCAAATTCCTACCATAATGATCGAAAATGGCAATCCAATGGTCATCCATTTTAAAAAAGATATTTCGGTATTGTACTCGTTTTCCAGTAAACCGATCAGTACAGAATTGGGAGGAGTACCGATTACCGTGGCAATGCCCCCAGCATTCGCCGAAAAGGCAATGCCAAGCATTACGCTCAGTGCGAAATTTTGATCGTTTTTGGTGAAACCGTCGGCATCGTCCACCAATAAATTGATTACCGAAAGCGCAATAGGCAACATAACTACCGTACTTGCAGTATTGCTGATCCACATACTTAAAGATGCTGTGGCGATCATAAAGCCTAAAATGACCTTGTTCGGCGTCGTTCCGGTTAGTCGGATAATGTTCAGGGCGATTCTTCGGTGTAAATTAACTTTCTCCAAAGCCAGGGCCATTACAAACCCCCCAAAGAATAGAAACACGATAGGGCTGCCGTAGTTGGCACCAACCTCAGCAATGGGCAAGATTTTTAAAATGGGCAATAAGAGCAAGGGGAGCAATGCTGTAACCGAAATGGATACCGCTTCGGTGATCCACCATATGAGCATCCATACAGCAACAGAAATAACCGGGTCACCTTTTTCCGAAACAATTTCGAAAGGTAATATATTCAAAACCAGAAAGGCTACGGGACCTAAAACCAGGCCTATTTTTTTGCTTAGTTCCATATGGGATTCTAAGCTATGCTTTTTTTGTTAAATTTTAAAAAAATAAAGAAGCCCCATTTGGGGCTTCAAAGAATATAAAATTAAGGAGTAAGAGTTCTTTATTTTAAAGCAAGGCTAATTCTCCCAAAAAGGAACCTACCGCCAATACCAAATTGCTGAGCTCTTCTGGACCAGTCAAAACGCCCATCACTTCTGTTATTTCCTCCATCGCTCAAGGTCTCAGCCGCCCTATCGGGATAAATATCCAATAAGTTGTTGGCGCCAACAGTAAAAGTAAGTGCAGGGGTTACTTTATATCCGATGGATAAATCCGTAACTATTTTGGTACTAAACACTTGTTGTCTATCTATATTGGTAGTAGCCTCTGTAACTTCCCCAAAATATACATTCCTTAAAAACACAATGAATTTATCAGAAGTTAAGCTGTTGGATAAGTTTATTTTAGTTCTAGGAACGGCCTCTTCCAAGTAAACTCTACTGTCTTCAGGAAAATAAGTCTCTACCAATCCTGCATTTTCCAAAACTTCTGAAGCATTTATATCTCCCACTTTTCTTGTTTGGGAAAAAGTACCCGCTAGGTCGGATTTTAAATTCCAATTACCACCAAACTGGGCCTTGTGCGTAATAACCACATCCAAACCTTTCGACTCGGTATCGATGGCATTGGCAAAGAAAGATGCCGCGGTAGCATTGGCCTGACTTAACAAGTTGTCTAGTTCAGTCCCATTGCCAGGTCCTTGAAATTGTCCAGTATAAACTACCCTGTCATTGATTTTAACAAAATAACCATCTACAGTTACGGTTAGATTTGCATCAGGGATTTTAGCTGTAAGACCTAAACTAACACTACCAGATGTTTCTTCCTTAAGTTGTGGAATACCCAAAAGCTGTGCAGCCCTACTATCATTGGCAAAAGTACCGACCTCTTGTGGATTTCCGTTCTGGTCAAAAATTGTTGATGTAGAATTAAAATTAATTTGATGCAAGGAAGGCGCTCGGAATCCAGTGTTTGCCGCAGCACGAATATTTATATTATCTGAAATTTTGTAACGGGTCGCCAATTTAAAATTGATGGTGGACCCAAAATCACTATAATCCTCAAATCTAGTGGCAAAACTTGCCAAGAATTCTTCGGAAAAATCAGCCTCTACATCAAAGTAACCCGCAATACTACTTCTTCCCCTGGAAAGTTCATTGTTTGGACTAAAGCCCGGAAAAACCTGTGAGCCACCTGGTCTAGCATTTCCAAAGAAATCTCGTGAGGGTTCTTGCGAAGCTAGGGTTATTACTTGGCCTTCTGCCGTATATTGCGAATAGGATGCCTCCTCACCTGCTTCTATGTTATAATTTTCTACTCTATATTCCGCTCCGAAAGCCACGTTCAGACCGGACATTACATCATCGAAAAATTGATTGATATCGAGGTTGGTGGTGTTTTGGCTAAAGGAAAACCCCCCTGCATCAAAAACAGTGGGAGAGGAGCTTTGTAGAGAAGCGTTAAAGGTGTTCCCAATGGTGTATAAGAAAGAGTTTTTTCCGTAGGTATTACTGAAATCCACATTCCAATCACCAATCATACCTTTTATACCGGCAGATAATGATTTATCTCTGATGGTAGAATTGATTTCAGGTAAAAATCCATTAATGTAGGCCGGTGTAAATGTTCTACTTTGATTTGGAAGTCTATAGAATCCTGCAGAATTCCCTGTTCTAGAGCTAATACCCGCAAAAGAGTATAGTTCAGTGCCCTTATCATCTAGGGGCAAGGAGAAGTTGGTAAAAAATCTACCGCCTCGCAAGGCAGATTGGCCTACGCGCATATTAAAATCGCTTCTTTCCTGCCCTCTTGCTGCCAATTCCGCTTCGGTATTATCTTCGGACAAAATAGGCTGAAGTTCTTCTTTGGTCGTTGCTCCGTTGAGATTGATATTGGCCTGATTTGCATATTGGATCACATCTGCAACATCATCGTCCAATAAATTGGCCAGATTATAACCATCTTGATTGGCAAAACGTTCAACCGTATTATAAAGATTAAAGACACTGCCTTCCCATTCTTTCATCCGATTATAATCTTGTCTAACATCAAAATCACCAGAAAATGTGATATATCCGCCATTATTTCCAAGTGGCAGACCATAACTAGCAGCAAAGTTTGTTGTTTCACCATCTATGCCGCCTGTTTGCCCATTTGCATTTTTGGAAAAATTGGCACCACTGGTTACGGTTGCCGTTAATTCATTTACGGTGGTATTCAAAACAATATTGATCACACCGGCAATGGCATCTGAACCGTATTGGGCAGCTGCCCCATCCCTTAGCACTTCAATACGCTTAATTGCTGCTGCGGGAATTGCGTTTAAATCGGTACCAACACTACCTCGACCAAATGTGCCATTTACATTAATTAGGGAAGAGGTATGCCGGCGTTTACCATTGATCAATACCAAAACTTGATCGGGCCCAAGCCCTCTTAAAGATGCCGGGTCTATATGGTCTGTACCATCGGAAATGGTTTGGGTGTTGGATGTAAAGGAAGGCGCTACATAATTTAATATTTGATTTAAATTTACCTGTGGCGCCATATTGTTTAGTTCCTTTATGTCTATTACATCTACAGGGACAGTACTTTCTGTAGCTGTCCTATTCGGGTTTCTGGAACCGACCACTACAACATTCTCCAACTCCAATCCTGCTTGTAGGGTTACATTTAAGGTATTGCTGGTAACTGTGACTTCTTGGGTGTTGAAACCCACATAGGAGAAGATCAAAATATCTCCGGTGTTTGCCTCAATGGTATACTTTCCATCAAAATCGGTGATTGTTCCTGTTTGAGAGCCTTTTACTTGGACCGATGCGCCCGGTAAGGGCACATTTTGGTCATCATAAACGGTTCCGGTTACCTCTTGGGCAAAGGTTGTTAATGTAGCCAAAAGGGTAAGGAAAAAGGTAAGTTGTAACTTTTTCATTTTAGTAGATTTTAGTTAGATATTGTTGTGGGGGCTGCTGAAATTCCTTTGCTTTTTGTAAGGAATTATTGGGTAAGATAATGGTTTTTTTTAAAATAATACCTGGTAATCAGTGTTTTAATGGAAAAAAAGAAGAGCCCTTAAGGGCTCTTCTTTTATGATGGATTTAATTTAATTCTGAATAAGATAGTATGTTAAAAATTATGTGTTCATTATTTCTATCCCGTATAATTTACGAGTAGGGCATCTTCCGTTTTTTCTATTTTGATGAGCCCATGCTTGGTCAAGCCTTTAGAGCTCTTGTCCCATTTTTTACCGCTTAGCCCTGCTTTTTCCTTAAGGTCGGATAAGGTCATCTGACCTTGTGGCTTAAGAATGTCCAAAATGATTTTTTCCTCTTCGGTAAGCTCTACCTGCTTTTTCTCTGGTCGCATTTGCGGGAAGAAAAGCACTTCTTGGATAGAAGAATTATTGGTCATTAACATTACCAAACGGTCTATGCCGATACCGATACCCGATGTTGGAGGCATTCCGTATTCAAGTGCACGCAAGAAATCCTGGTCTATGAACATGGCTTCGTCATCTCCTTTTTCGGAAAGTTTCAATTGGTCCTCGAAACGTTCGCGCTGATCAATGGGATCGTTGAGCTCGGAATAGGCATTGGCCAACTCCTTACCGTTTACCATCAACTCAAAACGCTCCGTCAATCGAGGATTGCTGCGGTGCTCTTTGGTCAACGGGCTCATTTCTTTTGGATAATCGATAATAAACGTGGGCTGAATGTAGTGGTGTTCACATTTTTCACCAAAAATCTCATCTATCAATTTACCTACGCCCATGGTGTCATCCACTTCAATGCCCAATTTTTTGGCGGTTTCTCGAAGTTCATCTTCGTCCATTCCAGAAACGTCAATTCCCGTATGGATTTTAATGGCCTCCAAAATGGGAACCCTTGGGTAGGGTGCCTTAAATTCTATTTCGTGATCACCCACTATTACTTTGGAACTTCCAGTTGCATCAATAGCTACTTTTTCCAATAGTTCTTCTGTAGTGTCCATCATCCAATTATAGTCCTTGTAGGCTACGTAGAGTTCCATTACGGTAAACTCCGGGTTATGGGTGCGGTCCATACCTTCGTTACGGAAATCCTTGGCAAATTCGTAAACGCCGTCAAACCCGCCAACTATCAACCTTTTAAGATAAAGCTCGTTGGCAATACGCAGGTACAATGGAATGTTGAGCGCATTGTGGTGCGTTAGGAACGGACGCGCCGCAGCTCCGCCCGGTATGGGTTGCAATATGGGTGTCTCAACCTCCAAATATCCTTTTTGGTTATAAAACTCACGGATACTGGTGGTTATCTTTGTTCTTTTTATAAAAGTGTCCTTTACGTGTGGGTTCACTACCAAATCCACATATCGCTGACGGTATCTCAGCTCTGGATCGTTAAAAGCGTCGTACACTTTACCTTCGTCATCTACCTTTGGTAGCGGCAACGGTCTTAAACTTTTGCTCAACAGTGAGAAGTTCTTCACCATCACGGTTTTTTCACCTACTTGAGTGGTGAAAAGCTCTCCTTCTATTCCAATAATGTCCCCTATGTCCAGCAATTTTTTGTAGACATCGTTGTAAAGGGTTTTGTCATCTCCCGGGCAAATTTCGTCACGGTTAAAATACACTTGAATTCTACCTTCGCTGTCTTGAAGTTCGGCAAACGAAGCTTTACCTTGAATTCTACGCGACATCAATCTACCGGAAATCACTACTTTTTTTCCTTCTTCAAAATCATTCTTGATACTCTTGGAAGTGGCATCAACAGGATACAGTGCTGCTGGGTATGGGTCAATGCCCATTTCCCTGAGTTTGGTCAATTTTTCCCTTCGAACGATCTCTTGTTCCGATAGTTGCATAGTCTTCAAAAAATTTAAAGCGCAAAATTACACTTTTGCGCTTTAATTTCCTGCCATACTACAACTTAATATGCATAATTGGGTATATAGTCCTTCCCAAAAACTATTTGGGAAATATCCTCTTCCAATGTTCCCAGCGGACTCTCAACGATTCTATTGACTTCTTTTCCGTTTTTAAAAAAGATGATGGTCGGCACCTTGATTATGTTCAACCCTTTCTCCTCTCCGGTCGGACTGGTTTTGTAGTGGCCTTTGCGATAATCCAACCCAACTATTTCCAATTGTTCCATGGGAAAATCGGCCGCTTCCAATATTTTAATGAATTTGGGACTTTCCCGTTTACTGTCTCCACACCAGGTCCCCAAGAATAGTTTGATGTTGTACCCCTTTAATTCTTTTTGAAAAAGGGATACCAAAGTTTCGTCTACTTTATAGGCGTTGTACCGAGCCTGAAACCAGTTGCTATATGGTTTGGATTGCAAACCATCCAGGTTTATTTGTCCTACTAAAAATTGTTGACCGTTTTTTGTTGTTATTTCCTTGTTGAAGTCTTGTGCCGAAACACAAACAATGCAAAGCATAAGCCATGCGGTTAAAATTTGTTTCATGATTTTACGTGATTTATGGTTTGATGGCCAAATTCACTAAAATCAATGGTTGGACGAATTTTGTTCCGTTGGAAATCGGTACTAGTCCCTGGGTTGAAATTTATTTTTTTTGAACAGAATGGACATTTCGTCCCTGGAGGCAATATCCAGTTTTTTATACAGGTTATTAATGTGGGTCTTAATGGTGCTTACACTTACAAAAAGCTCGGAGGCAATTTCTTTATTGGTTTTGTTTTCCAATATTAGATGGGCTATTTTTTGTTCTTGAGGGGTTAATTTTTCGAGTAGAAGGGAGGCATTGCTCTTTCTTTTTTTGCTCAAGAAAAAAACTACATTTCCCAATACGGATACTGCCAAAAGCGCGATTATGGTCCTATTCCATTTGCCGGACCGTGGTTTGCCAAAACTGGCCAACTCCCTGTCCGTGGTTATCTCGGCACGGTATTGCCGGGTAAAGGTCGAGTTGGGATAATCGACGGTCAATCTTTCCGCCAAATCTTCGTAATAGTTATTGGCAACTAGGTCTTCCAGATAAAATTTGAAGGTCTCATTGCTTTTGTCGGACAGAAAATCGTAAATGTAGAGTTCGCCCAAAGGTTCGTTGGTTTTTTTTCCAAAGTTATGAAGGACCTTGAACCATTTTTTTAAATTCAAATTAAGGTTGGCCTCGCTGGGATATTCGGCCAAATCGTACGCCATGTGCTCTTTTAGTTCCTCTATTTCCAGAATTAGGCCGGATTTTGGATTTGTAGAATTTATGGTGCAGAGGGATTGATCTTCAAAAGAAGTTGGAAATTGCAGGGTGTCCTTATTGTTGGCGATAAAAAGAACACTTTTGCTGTTGTTGCACAATCCTAAAAAGTGCTTGCTGCCCAAACTGTCCGAACATCCATCCAAATGGATGCGATATATGCGGTTTTGTCCACTTAGATTATCACCGGAGAAGGAAAAATGCCCCATGGAATCCACTATACCTTGTTGAACTATTTGGTCCAAATACACTCGAGAAGATTTTCGGTAGTCCTCTACCACGGATAAATAAATGGCATTTCCGGCATTTTCCAGGGCGACCTCTCCAGAAAACTGGTATTGCCCCAAAACAACAGATGAACTCACCAAGAAAGTGATAAGGAAGAAAAACCGCATATTTGGCAGATTTTTGGTTAAAAATAGTCGTTTTTCTGTAACAGAACAGGTATTTTAACTACCTATAAGTAATCATCAATCAAAAATCAAATCAATGAGTTTCTGGAGAGTTTTATTGGCCATTCTGTTTCCTCCCCTTTCCGTAATCGGGAAAGGATGTGGGTCTATTTTAATTGTTTTTTTACTTACCCTTTGCGGTTGGGTCCCGGGCGTTATCGCGGCTTTGATAATTTTGAACAACACCAATTGATCGTAGCTTATCCAAAAAAACCGTGTCTTGTTGTGCATATGTGGGGTTAATGGTATTTTTAGCGCGCTTTTGGTAATAGTTAAATCAAAAGTGATAGAACGATAAACAACTAACCATTACATAAACATGAAGAAACTTAAGTACGTTATAATTTCCATTTTGGGCCTTTTGGCATCGTGCAATTTTACCGAGGAACTCCATTTGAACGAAGACGGGTCGGGCAAGTTGTCCATAAAGTTTGATGGTTCAGAAATGATGGATATGGCAGGGAACGAAATGGCCAAGGAAAACGAAGAAGCCATAGATTCCATTATTTCGTTCAAAGATTTTTTGGAAGAGCACAAGGATAGTATTGCACAATTGCCTCAAGAGGAACAGGCAAAACTGAAAAAATTGGAGCCATTTAATATGCATATGGTTATGAATCCGGATACCAAAGAGATGAAGTTTGATCTTTTTAGCGATTTTAAGGATGTGAACCAAGTGAACGATGCATTCAATGCTTTCCATAATGCAAGTTCCATCGGGAACAAAACCAATACCCAACAAGGTCCGATACAGCCTGCAGAGCAACCTACCGAGGTAAAGTATACATTCAAAAAGAACAAGTTTAGCCGTACGGCAAAGATTTTGGACCAAGAGCTGTTTCAGCAACAATTGGATAGCATGCAGGGCGGCGAAATGTTTCTTTCGGGGTCTACGTATACCCTAAAGTATCATTTTCCCAGAAAAATAAAATCTACATCAGCAAAAGAAGCAACCTTTAGTCAAGATGGTAAGACCTTGATTTTTGAGGTTAACTTTTTGGATATGATGAACGACCCCACCATTTTGGATTTGGAGGTGGAATTGGAGAAATAGTTTTCCATAATTGAGCTTCGTATCTTTGTAACATGAATAAGAAAGTTGCGTTACAGGATCTGGGGTTTAAAGATTACAAGGAGACTTGGGATTACCAAGAATCCCTTTTTAAGGATATTGTGGATACCAAAATTCGCAACCGAAGAGAAGAAGCAGGTCTTGAAACTCCCAATCATTTTTTGTTTGTGGAACACCCTCACGTATATACACTTGGAAAAAGTGGCGATATCAATAATTTATTGGTGGACGAGAAGGCCCTGGAGGCCAAAGGAGCTACTTTTTATAAAATAAACCGTGGTGGCGATATCACGTATCACGGTCCGGGTCAAGTAGTGGGCTACCCCATTTTGGATCTGGACAATTTTTTTACCGATATACACAAGTACTTACGTTTATTGGAGGAAATGGTAATACTCACCCTGCGAGAATATGGCCTTAAGGCCGAGCGTTCCGAAGGAGAAACAGGGGTGTGGCTGGATGTAGGCACCCCTTTTGCCCGTAAAATATGTGCCATGGGCGTGCGGGCAAGTCGTTGGGTAACCATGCACGGTTTTGCCTTGAACGTAAATGCCGATCTAGGCTATTTTGATCTCATGATTCCGTGCGGCATTAAGGATAAGGCCGTGACTTCCCTTAATGTGGAACTGGGCCAAAAAGAAGTGGATATGGAAGAAGTGAAACAAAAACTTCTCAAACATTTTACCACACTTTTTGAGGCAGAGTTGATACAAGAAAAAGAAGGCGTATAGTGTCGGATTATTTGATTTATCAATCCAAACAGGGCATTGGTCAATTTATGGCATTCTGTGGATTGGAAAAGCACTAGTTTAACCGAACCTGAGGAGAAACCTTAGTGCTAAGAAAAATCAAATAAAACCAAGAATGAAAAAAAATTATCTAATTGGCTTGCTTGCCATTGTCACTGTATTGTCCTGTAAAAAAGAAAAAGGAGGAACAGTCGATCAAACTACTGTAAACCCAGTTGCCGAAGCAGAAGTGGGCAAGGTAGAAATTGAGCCCAAAAGTTCCACGGTAGCTTTTACTTGGGATAAAATTCCGTTGACCCTTAAAGATATAGGAGGGTTTCCTTACATAACAGCCCCCAGTGGAATGATTATTGACGAAAATACCAGCGCTACCGAATCCTATGATTTTCATAAACTTGAAATGTTTGATGGCAATTCATTTTTTGATATTGAAGGACGTGTGGAAAAAATGGGAATCCAGATGGATGACGATAAGGATTGGAATCAGTATTTTTTCGATAAAAGTGTTAAGGAATATTTGAAAGAAATTGGTGCCGAACTTGTTTTTGAAGGAAACATACCTGATAGCCTGATAAATGAAAAAGGTGAAACAGTGAACGATCGCCACGCTTATTTCAATAACTTTTATGTTGGCGATATAGTGAATTCTCCCATCCGAATGTATGTTCTAAAAACACCGACCAAAAAAATTGGTATTCAGGTCTATTCCGATACTGCTAGGGGGCAGATCGGTGTGGTGGAATCTAAAGATTTTGAGCAAACTATCGAAAAAATAACAGCAGATAAAATTATCGACGATATCAATTCCAAAGGTTTTGCCACCCTCCATATTAATTTTGATACAGGCAAATCCAGAATCAAATCAGAATCTTATGAAATTGTGAGCGAGATCACCAAAATGTTAAATGCCAATCCCGATTTAAAAATTAGTATTGAGGGTCACACGGATAATGTTGGGAGCGAACAGGCCAATATGAAATTATCTAAAAATAGGGCGAAATCAGTTCTTATCGCTTTGGTGGACGAAGGTGTTGATGAATCAAGATTGAAGAGTGAAGGTTATGGGCAGAGCATGCCCATTGGTGACAACGCCACAGAGGAGGGGAAAGCTCTAAATAGAAGAGTTGAGCTCCGAAAGATAGATTGAAAATTTCAAATGTTACGGAAAAAGCCTATTTGTTGTTGATAGAGTCCGTGAGCAGATTTTAAAGTTTAGTATGCCCGTTGATAGGCTTGTATCAAAATTTTTATAACTTACTGCTAGTATGCAAGTGTCTGTAATTGGGATAGTTGTTGAATTTTACTTTTCCCAAGATGCTATTTGCGGAATTAAAGTAAAAACCAATTTTCGATACAATGAAAAAAATAATTTTAGCAGTTGTACTTTCAGGAGCTCTAATTTCCTGTAAAAACAGCGATGGAAACAAAACAGAGCTAGATGATTCTGCCATTACAGAAAATTTAGAGGGGGGTTCAGGTAAAACCGAAACCAACTACGTCCCCATCGACTCCGACGAGGCCTTGGTAGCAGCATCCTTAATGGCAGCCCCGGAAGTAAGCCGAGATGGGTGTACCGTAATAGGGTACAACATGGCCGGCGAGTTTGTAACCTTTAAAGAAGGGGACAACGAGTTTATCGTGCTTGTGGATGACCCCAAAAAATCGGGATTTAATTCGGCCTGCTATCACAAAAGTTTGGAACCTTTTATGGCCCGTGGCCGAGAATTAAGGGCAGAGGGGAAATCAGGACCTGAGATCAATGAAATTCGAGAGGATGAAGCAAAATCCGGTAAACTGGCCATGGGAACACCGGGTGCTACCTTGCATATTTACTTTGGAGAGAGCGATAGGTACGACCCTGCGACCAATAAGGTCGAAGGTGCACATCACCGTTATGTAGTGTATTTGCCGTATGCCACGGCAGCTTCGACCGGGCTTCCAGAAAACCCGATCGGATCTAACCATCCTTGGATAATGAATCCGGGAACACATAGGGCGCACATTATGATCTCACCTCTACACAAGAATTGACTAGAGTAACATTTGGAAAAAAAACCGAGGCAAACGCCTCGGTTTTCTTTTTTACGATGATTTGTAGAGAGTTCGGATAAGTTTTTATTCTATGTTTTGCCATCCGTCAATCGAGAATGGGCATTCGTCAATTTACGGTATGCTATTTGGTTTATACTCGTTACTTTCCCCACCGCCGAATTAATAACAGTCATTTAACTAATTAATCATCTTACATCTAAAAATGAAAAAAGCAAACCTACTTGTTGCCCTATTAATTTGTTTTACAGCATCAGCACAATTCGATAATAACTTTGGTATTAAAGCTGGAACCAACTATTCTCAGTTTAGAACGGATTATGATATCTACAAAAGAAAAATCGGCTATTATGTTGGCGGTTTTTTCAACGTTGGAATTTCTGATAGGACAAGTATAAGGTTAGAATTGCTATTTACTAACCAAGGAACCAAAATTTCGAGAGGACTTATTGTAAATGGTATAGAGGAAGGTAAAGCAGTTAGTGTTAGAAATCAATTGATGATTTTATTGCCTGTCAATTTTAGGGTAGAATTAATAGATCGCCTTCATTTGGAATTGGGGATACAAGCAGGTTATGTTGTAAAAACACAGGAAATCCTCAAAAAGTTTCCTTACGACTCTTCAATGGAAGGTCAAAAAAACAAATACCCGCTATCTGAGTTTGACCAGTTTGATTTTGCGCTAAATGGAGGTCTAAGTTTTGACATAACGAATAGATTGGAATTGAACGCAAGATATAGTTGGGGATTGATTGAGCTGGACGATTATTATAAAACCTCCGTGATTAGCTTGGGGCTTGGATTTAAAATTTAAATAATGACCAAATAAAAACCGAGGCATTTGCCTCGGTTTTCTTTTGTAAATAATTATCTCTACTTACTATAGTTTGTCAGGACCATGCTATTGGTCAGTTTTCCACTTTTGTTATACGATTCTTGTTTTACCATGCCCACGCCTTCTGAGAACCACGTGCGTGAGGGCAAGGTTTGGTTGGTCATCATCATTTTGGTCTTGGTCTCGCTGTAGATCACGTAGCAGTCAAACGTGCCGGCAGGTGTGGTCAAACTTTCAAGCTTTTCCACCTTTCGGTTAACGGTTTCCACATTGGTGTTCATATTAATGGCTCCGCCCATTTTCATTTTAATCGAAATATTGGCGTCTGGTAATTCTTGGCCTACCGAAAGACTGTTGGGCAGTTCTATATCGGTTCCGGAAATATCCATTTCAACATCTCCCATTTGACTTAGCATTTGTTCGTTCATCAAGGATTTAAAATCAATTTTAACTATGTCACCATCGCAAACTATATCATAATCAGAGGTATAGACCTTGCCCTTTTTGTCCACTATTTCCATTTCCATTGTGGCGCTAATGTTGTTGCCACTGCCTTGTACATTGGTGACTGTATAATTAAACTTGCCGTCCTCTTTTCCTTTTTTGTTATAATTGGTGTATTGTAGTTTGGCACCATCGACCATGGGATAGTAAGTGCTGCAAGTGTTCTGTGCATGTACAATGGTTATGGCGAACGTGGCAATAAATAGTGTGGTAAATAAACGTTTCATTTTCTACGGAGATATTATTTTTTAATGAATTCAACTCTTCGGTTCTGTGCTTTGCCTTGTGCGGAGCTGTTGTCGGCAACAGGTTCCGATTCTCCTTTTCCATCGGAGGTCAAGCGGTCCGGAGATATTCCATAAACGGATACTAAAGCATTTTTTACGGCCTCTGCCCGATTTTTGGAAAGTGCCATATTGCTTTCGTCCGTACCATCGGAATCGGTATGGCCAACTATGTTGAGGCTGATGGAAGAATCCTGGTTCAACACTTGGGAAATCTGCCTTATAATTCCCATGGATTGCGGAAGTATTTCTGCGGAGCCAGAATTGAACAGAATACCATTGGTGGAAATTTTTCCTTCGGACATTAGTTTTCTTCTCAAATCAACACCGCCTTCGGCAACCTTGAGATTACTGATCAATACTTGCTCTTGATTGTTCTGGGTATCTATTCCGTTTACGTGTAGCTTTAGATGGTTTATTTTTTCTGGGTCCACTATAAATTGAGGTAGATCAACGATCTTGTTCTGGTTGATCCATAAGCGGTATCGGTTTTTATTTACGGCAATGGAGACATGGGCCACATCTTGAAATATATCCCGCAAGTCCTGTTGCATGGTATTTTGGATAGGTGACGGGTCGCTGCTAAAATTATTGTCCACCTTAACGCCAATGGGTATATATTGGCAAAATGAGAGACTGGACAATGCATTGTTTTCGTTTGTGGTCAGGTTGGCGGTCTCCGACAAATAAATGCGCATTACCGCTTGGGAACTTGTGTTCTTGGTTAGGTTTACCGCTCTTATATCGAATTCGATGGTGAAATCTTCTGGCAGGTCGGTTCCTAAGTTGGGTACGGTAAGGCTTCTATTGGCTATAGCGTACCATTTACCGGGCATATTGCCCAGGGTCACCACTTCGCCGGAACCGTTGGTGTTCCATTTAGATGGAAAATCTCCAATGAAATCATCATTAAAATCATCAAAGAACAATGGTTTGTCTCCCGGGACAAAATCGAACTTACTATATACTTGGATGGTCTGGGGTTCGGCCTTTACCGGCCCCGAGGTGTTGGAATTTTCATTGGTGCCACCAGGAATGTTTCCGGTTTCTGGATTGTTGCCTGGGGATTGTTTTCCACCAGTGCCCGGTTCCAGAATACTGTCCAGGACTTGGTCTGTTTTTTTTGAAGTTTCTCTATCTACCCGATTTTCAACGGTACGTTCGGCTGCCTGTTCGGCTTTTTTGGCCAATTTTTTAAAAAATTGGGCTTCTGCACTGGCAGCCATCAACAGTGTAATTGACAAACAGTAGAGTAGTTTGCTGGAGGTTTTCATTTTTACTAGTGTTTTTTTAGTTTGTGATATAGCAATACCGTACAAACTACTAAAATGAAAACTACACTATGATCAAATATGTGTATTTCGTTTAAACTATTGTATAGGTAGCAGTTACGAGATCTTGTTAATTGATTTTGTACACGATCAACGAGTTGTCCTGGTCCTTGGCGACCAGCTCCAGTTTTTTGTCATTGTCCATATCCGAGAGGTCGATCAGGGAACTGCCATAAACCGGAAAGTTTGGTATGGGCTTGGCCTGACTATCAAATAAATAGATTTGTTGGTTTTGGATGTCCGTTACAGCAACATAGATTTTATCGTAGATATAGAATATTTTTGGCTTGGAATAAACTCCTAGTTCCAATTCAACTTTTTTTCCTTTAATGCTTAGGATATTGTCGTCCATAAATACCAAAGTATTGCTTGTGGCATAATAACCGTGGTCCGCGTTTAAGTTAAAATTGGTGGCCACTAGTTTTCCATTTGTGTCTATTTGGTGCAAAACTCCAGCTTTGTTCGTTACCGAGAACTTATTTTTATAAAGGAACACTTCATTGTTGGAAAAATCTATTTTCTCGGTCACCTTTATACGGTCGCTGCCAACACGATGCAGTATTCTTAGGGTATTGTTATCCTGTTTAAATACCAAATAATCCTTGTTGCCCACCCTAAAATGTTTGGGAGCCCCAAGGATGTTGCTTGGAGCTTCCTTAAACGTGAAACCGTTTACAATTTTTCCTTGGTTGTTGTACATAAATACTTTTTTGCCCTGTGTGACCACAAAGCGGTAATTACGGCTGCCATCGTAATCAAAAACGGCAAGTGGGTTTAGATTGCCTCCATCAAAATCAATATTAAAAGGTGCTACTTCGTCCCCATTGCGATCTATGATCAAAAATTGATCGTTGGTGCAAAAGGCCAATTGTAGTTTTCCGTTTTTGTAGATATCAACCTGTTGGATGTCACCTTGTATCCTTCCGTCCAATTGTTTGGTCCAGAGAATTTTTCCGTCGGTGGAAATTAGATAGAGAACATTGTTCTGATCTTGCACTACAACTTCTTGTTTTTTGGTCCGGTGGTTTTTCACGAATTGTGGGTCAGTGGCCAAATCGGTGTTCAGTTCCAATGTAAATAGGGGCGATACGGTATTTTGTTCTTGTCTTTTGGCAATTTTGGACACAAGAATATTAAAATGCCCAAAGCCGTTGTCCATTACCATTTGTGAGGCAAAAACTTGATCCTTAAAATCGCTGTCTTTGATGTCGGAAACCATTTCAGTGGAAAGTTCTCGCTCTGCAAGTAAATTGATACCTGTTTCATCCGAAACAAACAGGATGCTCGATTCATTTGCCAAAGAAGCCTTTGCGGTGAGATAGCCTTGATCTTTATCCAATGAGGATGAACTTTTGTAGCTACTGACTATGGTTTGTAATGCTTCCTTGTTTTCGGAAAAAATAAAGCTATTATCAAGTAATGTGCAAAAATTGGATTCAAAATTTTGTACAAGCGGCGTAAAACTCTGCTCCACCCATCTTTTTTCTTGAAGCTCCAATATCTCGTTGCCTTGGTAGGTTTGTGAAGCTGTTTTCCTTTGATCAAGATAATCGTATAGACTTTCTGTGCCGAAAGATTTTAACAGTACAACCTTTTGGTTGTTCAAATAGATCACACCGACTTCCTCTATGGTGTTAAAAAGGGAGTCCACTTTTCTGACCCTATCCAAATAGTTGTTTTGATTTTTAGCGAATACCTGATAATCGTCAAAAGTATACGATAAAATAGCCTGGGCATTAATTGGCGCATATGTCGGCGTTTTGTTGGAAAGGGGAGAGGTGCCCTTGAACAAATTGACGAAGCTTTTTATGGAATCTGGTGCCATGGCCACTCCGTTTAGATTGACTTCGTCCGAATTGGCGGTAAAATCCAACGATATCCATGAAGAAAACGGATTGGCGATTTCATGGATCTCTTTTACCGGTAGCAGGGCGGCATTGCTGGCCGGATTTATAAACAGAGTAGCTGATTTGTTTTTGGAACTGGCCTGGTACAATTTCTCCAAAACCGGGTCTACCAAAGTGTTGTGGCCAAGCCGAACGATGTTCTCCAAAAGCATCATGGAGGAACTCATCAAAATCTCCTTGTTTTTATTGAGGCTAAAAACCTCCAGTCCATCCAGGCGGTATTTTGTAATGTTGGCACCCTCATAGCTCAAGGTTTCAACCGTTTTGTTCGCAACGCTATCTGCATTGAACAGTCCGGATTCATTTTTTGTGGCCAGTACGTAATCAAAATTGTCCTTGCCTACTTCATAAAGAGCAAGTATACAGGTCTGTTCTGTATTGAGGTGATCCAGTCCTTTTACCCTTGCCATTATTTCTTGCAAGCCGGAAAACCGCTCTACCGATTGTAGCGATGCGTTGTTCTTTAGCTCACTTTTAAAATTGGTGAGATTGGATATTTTGATAACAAGGGAAGGATCGGGCGGTAAATGTTCCAATAAAGAATCTTTGGTCTTTACTTCTTTTGTGCAGGATAGTAGGATTAAGGGGAGCAAACAAAAAAGTACCTTTGGTCTCATTCTTGAAGTTTGACACAAAGTTAGCGTTTTTAAATATCCAGTGTCAACTGATCGGGAAGTTGTCTAAAGCTTTTTCGATGGTATTTTGTTAGGCCATGTTTTAGAATGGCCTCCCTGTGTTCTTTTGTAGGGTAACCTTTGTTTTTTTTCCAATTGTACATGGGGAACTCTTCATGGATCTTGGCCATGTACTCATCTCGGTAGGTTTTTGCCAAAACAGAGGCGGCTGCAATGCTCATGTATTTTCCATCACCTTTTACGATGCATTCGTGTTCAATATTTGGATAAGGTTTAAATCGGTTTCCATCCACTATAATAAAGGAAGGGCGTGGCTCTAGTTTGTCTATGGCCCTGTGCATTGCCAAAAAGGAAGCGTTTAAAATGTTTATTTCGTCGATTTCTTCCTGAAAAACATGGCAAACGGAATAAGAGACGGCTTCTTTTTCCAAAATAGGCCTTAACCTGGCTCGTTTGTTTTCAGAAAGCTGTTTCGAGTCGTTTAGGATGTTGTTGGAAAATTTGGGCGGTAGAATTATCGCTGCAGCGGTTACGGGGCCAGCGAGGCAGCCTCTTCCGGCTTCGTCGGTGCCGGTTTCAACAACAGATCGGTAACACAACTTTAACATAAATTATCAAAATTTAACAGTGTCGCTATCAAGAAATACATTTTAATTAAAGAAAAGTTAAAAAAATTCTTACATATCACATATATAGGGATTTGTGTTGCTAATAATATGTTAAAATTATCAAAAATATTGATTATTGTTGGCTTTGTCGGTTCTGGGCAAAGGTGTTAATTTTTTTGAATATTAACTTTTTATATTGATTTTTGGGCGGACTAATTCAAAAAATGAAATAAATGAAAGCTAAGTTAGCATGGATGCTGACGCCTTTGTTGGCGTTGTGCATTTCTTTCTCTTACGCACAAGAGAAAACAGTTTCAGGAAATGTGACCGACCAAGATGGTTTGCCACTTCCTGGTGTGGCCGTAGTCGTTGTTGGAACGTCAAACGGAACACAAACGGATTTTGATGGTAATTACACAATTGCCGTAAGTACAGGTCAAGTATTGCGTTTTAGCTATATCGGCCAAAAAACAGTCGATAGAACGGTAGGTGCTTCTTCAAGTATTAATGTACAAATGGAAGAGGATGCGCAAGCTCTTGAAGAAGTGGTTGTGACAGGTTACGGTTCTAGATCCAGAGAGTTGTCGACCTCCGCGATTTCAACAGTATCAACTGAGAAAATCGAGGCATTTGTGCCTTCTACGAGTGTGGATAACATTCTTCAGGGTCAGGCTGCAGGTGTTCAGGTAACTGCTGCAAATGGTAGGCCGGGGCAAACGGCATTTGTTACTATTAGGGGTGTTGGTTCGATCAATGCTAACACTACACCTTTATATGTGGTAGATGGAACTCCAGTAAATTCTGGTTTTATAAACAATTTGAACCCTAACGATATTGAGTCGTTTTCAATTCTTAAGGATGCGGCGACTGTTTCTAAGTATGGTTCACGTGGGGCGAATGGTGTTGTATTGATCACCACAAAACAAGGTAAAACTGGAGATGCCAGGATTACTTTTAGGTCCTCGTATGGTTTTGGTGAAAGAATATCGGATCCATTTGATTTGATGGACGCTTCCCAAAAATTAGAAATCGAAAGACAATATGCCGAGTTGGGTGTAAGTGCGGCTGCTTCGTTGCCAGGTGCAACTGCAGATGACGCGGAAAGAGCTAGATTAATTGGTTTGGATACCAATTGGGAGGAAGAGTTGTTGAGAAAGTCACAAATCCAATCAAACTCATTATCTATTTCTGGAGGTGACGAAAAAATGACCTATTATCTATCTTTGGGATATGATAAGAACACCGGTATCATTGATAGAATTGATGGTTTTGAGAGAATTACGGCACGTATTAATACTACCTACCAAGCTAAGGACTGGTTGAATATAGGTACAAGTCTTTCCTTATCACGTAGTACTACGGATTTGCCAAGGGATAGGAACAATGTTCAAAACCCTTTCCGTGCTATGTACGATTACAATCCATGGGATCCGTTGTTTAGCAGAAATGCTGACGGCAGTATTGCTGTGGACGATCAGGGGAATCCAATATATAACCCTACAAGATCTGGATTTCCAATTGCAAGGGCCTTAGAAACAGAGCCAGAGGATAATAGGAACTTTTTGATTGTCGGTAGTTTGTTTGCAGATATTAAATTATCGGATAAATTTTCCAACAGATTTTCTGTGGGAGCAACAAACAATAGACAAAATAATACAAGTAGATCTCTTGCTGGTGGTGTGTTGAACTCTATTGTCGGTGATGCTAATTTTCCAGGTACTCAAAGAGATGAGTTTTTCAACACGCTTCAGTATAACGTAAACAACCTGTTCTCGTATAATGACACTTTTGGTGATTATCATAATTTCTCCGCAAGTTTCTTGTTGGAGTACAACGAGAATATCGCAACGGATCTTTTTGCTAGCAGTAGGGGATTTCCTTCTCCAGGTATTCCTTATCAAGACGTTGCGGCTGAAGCTACTGCCGCAGGTTCTGATGAAGCAAGAAGAATCTTGTTTTCACAAGGTCTTTTCCTAGATTATGATTATGACAGCAAATACATCTTGTCCGCGTCTGTAAGAAGAGATGGATCTTCAAGATTTGGACCTGATAATAAATACGGTTATTTCTACAGTGGAAGTGCTGCTTGGAACTTGTCCAAAGAAGCATTTTTGGAAGGTACATTTGTAAATGACTTAAAGCTTAGGGCTTCTTATGGTACTTCGGGTAACCAGAATATTGGAGACTTTAATTATTTGAACTTGTTGCAGTTCAATACATATAACGGTAATACAACTGCCATTCCTATTGGAGTAGGTAACCCAAATATCCAATGGGAGTCTCAAGCTATTTTGGATATTGGTGTTGAATTTGGATTGTTTAACAACAGAATCAATGGTGTGGTGGATTACTTTAAAAAGAACTCAAAAGACCTTTTGCTTAATCAACCATTGTCACAAACAATCGGTGATGAGGACAACTCAATCCTAGCGAATATTGGTGAGGTTGAAAACAGCGGTATTGAGGTTTCTCTGAATGCTGATGTGATTAGAGCGGAGAACTTTACTTGGAGAGTCGGAGGTAATATTTCCTTCTTGGACAATAAAGTAGTGAGCTTGGTTAATGGAGATGATATTATTAGTGGTGACTTTGGTTACAATATTTTAAGAGAAGGTGAGGAAATTAATTCTTATTATACAGTTAGGTATGCCGGAGTGAACCCTGCAAACGGGGAGCCTTTGTATTATGATTTGGATGGAAACATTACTAATGAGTATAGCGCAAGCTTTAATACAATACTGGAAGGTAAATCACCATATGCCAACATCGAAGGTGGATTCTTTACCTCGGTAAGGTGGGGTGGATTCGGTTTGAGAGCTGACTTTGTAGGTAAGAGCGGAAACTATATCCTGAATTTCCAGAGACAAGCTGGAATTGAAATTGGAAATATTGATAGTAACCTAAGAACAGAGGCGTTTAACTACTGGAAGCAACCTGGGGACACAAATGTTTTGCCTAGTCCATTGTATCAAGGAACTGCAGATCAAGATAGTGATAGATGGTTGGAGAAAGGTGATTATCTTCGTTTGAGAACATTGACCCTAGACTACAACTTGCCAAGTAAGTTTTTGGATAAATCAGGGATTGATAGAGTGAGAGTATTTGCTACAGGCCAAAACTTGTTCACGATTACTGAGTATAATGGTGACCCAGAAATTGGTATTGGTTCGGATGAGAGTTCCCAGGCTGGAACGCAAGGTTTTATTCCTGGAGCGTTCTCTTTGTTTAGTTACCCACAAACTCGATCTTATACTTTCGGAGTAGAAATAGGATTTTAAAAAAAGAAATTGAGATGAAAAATAAGTTATATACATATTGTTTAGCGTCCTTGTTCGCCACTTCGTTGTTGGTGTCTTGTGATGACGAACTAAATGACCTTCAGCCATTTACTGAAGGTAATCCGGAAACATTTTTTAATAGTGTGTCTAGTTTCCAAAATGGAGTAGATGGAATCTATAGCCAATTCTGGAACTATTACTCTTCAACCGGCTCAGGATTGCAGGGTTTGCCCGATATTCTTGCTGACAATGTAATATTGGCCCAAACTGGACGTAGATCTAATGAGGTTTACTATGACTACCGTTATAACCCAAATACAGGTGGTGCGATACCATTATATTGGAGCGAGGCATATGAGGCGGTAAATGCAGCAAACTTGGTTATAGGCCAGATAGATAACTTGGCCGATGGTCCTGAGAAGGATAATATTTTAGGTCAAGCATTGGCTGCACGTGCCATAGCACACTTTGATCTTGCAAGGATTTATGCAATGATACCAACACAGAGTGCCGATGCCGCAAATTCACCTGGTATTGTTTATCTGAAGGTTGAAGATGGTGATACGGCTGATCCTTTCGCTCAACCAGCAAGAGAGACCGTGGCTAGTAACTATACCGAAATAATAGGCGACTTGGAACAAGCTACCGGATTAATTGGGACTTCCAATGGTGAAGGAAGGTTGAATAGGGATGCTGTTTATGCGATGTTGTCTAGAGTGTACCTGTATAATGGAGACTATCAATTGGCAATCAATGCAGCTAACCAAGTTACTGCGGATATTGTGGATGCCAATGTCGAAGGTGCATTGTTGGATGTTTATGAAGATACTTCCAACGAAGGGGTTATTATAGAATGGTCTGTGAACACTTCTTCGGAATCCAATTTTAACAATGTTGGTGTGTTGTACAGTCAGACAACCGCACCGAACACTGTATCTGAATACGTGATTGATTACGAATTCTTTAATAGCCTTGACCCTAATGATTTAAGAAGAGAGGTGATGCAGTACGATGCTACAAATCAGGATAACAACTACAATGCTGTAAGAAAGTTCTTGGGAGAGCCTGGACAGGTTAATGGCCGGGTAGATATTAAAGTTCTAAGGGCTGCAGAGGTGTTGTTGAACAAAGCTGAAGCTCAATTTGAATTGAATCAGCCAGGAAATGCTTTGGCAACCTTGGATATACTTCGTGATGCAAGATACTCTTCTTACACTGGAGGGGAAAGTGGACAAGCACTGGAAGATGCTATTCAGTGGGAAAGAAGGGTTGAGTTAAGTTTTGAAGGACACAGGTTCTTTGATATTAAACGTAGAGGTGAGGCGGTTCAACGTTCTAACAATGGTGATATTCAAGACGGTTCTGGTACACCTCCAGAATTCTTGACCTTGCCAGCAGGTGACTTTAGGTTTCAATTGCCGATCCCTATCGATGAAATTAATGCCAACCCGAACATGGCGCAAAATCCAAATTATTAATAGCTAACAACTTAAAAAGATGAAAAATATATATAAAACATTTGGAGTTCTTTTTGTGGGCTTTATATTGGTTTTCTCCTCCTGTGAGGAGGAAGAAGTTGTTTACAATCCTGTGTCAGGACAAACAATTGCATCATTCGAAGACTCCAATATTAATTTAGGAGTTCCTACAGAGGGTTCTTCTATTGATATCAATGTAACGGCTAGTACGGAATCCGATGTAGAGCGAACAATTTCTGTGGAGGTCGATGCGTCTTCAACTGCAACCGCTGATCAGTATTCAATTAGCAATTCAGGAATTGCTGCAGGTGAATTTGCCGGTGTTGTCACTGTTGAAGGTAATTTTGAAGCTTTACCGGAGGAAGGTACCGTTGTATTGGTTCTTAACCTCACAGACGTGTCCAATTCAAATGATTTGACTTTCGGCACTGAAACGGTAACCATTTCTCTGTTCAGGCAGTGTGATATGGCTCCAACACCTGGTGTTTGGACGATTAATATGGAAGATAGCTATGGTGATGGTTGGCAAACAACCACTGCAAATGGAGGTCCTGGGATTACAGTTACATTGAGTGATGGTACTGTATTCGAAGTAGGACTTTGTACGCCATATGAGGATAATAATTATGATTGTACCAATGAAGGTTCGTCGGGATCTACAACGATTACAATTCCTGAAGGTATCGAGTCTGCGGAATGGAATTTCCCAGGTGATAATTGGGGTGAAATATCTTTTAGTATTGTGGCACCTAACGGAAATATAGTTGCTTCAGGGGCAACAGGAGCTACAGAAGCAGGTCCTATTGAAATTGATTTTTGCGCTCAGTAATTCCTTGAGTCAAAGAATAATTAAAAAGAAAGACCGGGTATGTAAATTACCTGGTCTTTTTTATTTTGTATAATTGATAGGATATTAACTCAGGTCCTACTTGTTTATATACCAATTTGTTTATTTGGTGATAGAATTAGTTGGGTGCTTTATATTTTTGATATTTGTTCGATATATTTTGGGCTTCTTATAATTTTGGATCATATCTAAGTCTTGAAATAAAAGTTTGAGAGGTTTGGTGATTCTATGCTTTGAGTTGTTTTTATCCTGATCTAAATAAAATTAAACTCCTTGCGATTGGACATTTTTATCGGGTCCTATACTTTTATATAGAGTTGCTAGCTATAGTTATATTGTTCAATATTAGATGTCCTTTCAAGAGGAGGTGAGTTTGGTGCCTCTCAGTCATTGGAGTTTTGTGTAAATCAGTAATAAAGTAAGGCTATTATTTGGTCTAAAAAAAAGAACCGGTCCGATTTAATTATCGGACCGGTTTTTATATTATCGGAAAACTTTAATCAATAGTATTATATTTCTTCATGCTATTTTGTTTGCATACTCCGATTATAAAAATGCATTAGTTTTAGAGCATCTTTTTCCTTACTTAATTTTAAATTGTTGGCTTTTACAAATTCTTTGATTTTGTCTTTGTCTAATAAGTTATAAAAAGAGCCTTTTCTCAGGTAAATCTTTTCTGCTGGATTCTCCCCTTTTTTAATATAATAAGAACTTATATCTATAAAACGGGGAGGTGTCGTTCTGTCATAGCTTGTGGTTCCTGTTCTGCCGCGGCGCAATTTTTTTTCGGGTTTATAAAGTAATTTTACTTCACCTTCGTTCAATGGAACAAAATACCCTATTCTTGTGGATTCATCATTTGAATTATCAAAATAGGGAAAAAGTTTGTAGAGTCTGTTGCTGATTCGTGCAGAAATGTAGTTGCGTTTCAAGACCGCAGTATATTCTTTTTCTCCTTTTTGAAGCTCAATTTCGCTATTCACCGCATTGTATCTAAGGTTTCCTGTGGTTTTTGGCTCACCGTTCAATAAAATTTGCCCATATTTAAATTTGTCATCAAAATAAGGTGAGCCTTCTGCCTCAACATTGGTAGGTTCAATTTGTTTTGTTTGGTAAGAAACAACGCTTCCGTGGTCTGGATTTGTAAAGTTAATTTGAGCAACTCCTGCAGTTACTGTTAAGAAAGCTAGAATATTCAACTTAGATTTCATTTGTAATTAAAAATTTCAACTGGTTTGTGTATTTATTAAAAAAATGCTATTCAGTGCAATAAGCAACATTTAATTGGACTTCATTGGATTTGTCATCTTAATATTATCATAAATTCAAAGAATTGATTTCCTTCGGTAAACAATTCATTTTTAAAGGTTTTTTGTGTTTGAACTTTTCACATTTCTTTAGAAACAAAACTTTTACCTTTGTCCAAGCAATAACGTGGAATGAGAATTTTATTTGTTACCCTATTTATCTTACTAGGACAATTCATAATGGCGCAGCAGGATTCCCTGCCGCCAACCAAAAAGGCGGATACTTTAGATCTAGATCCAAAAGAAGGTCTTCTTTTGCAATCCAAAGATTCTATAGCCAAGGATAAACCCAAGGGAAATTTAAAGAAACCAGCAAAGCCCACTGCCAAGGATTCTATTACTATCCATGATTACAGGATCATATCCTACAACAAGGATACTACAATTGTAGACACAACACTTACCATTAAAAAGGATTACATATACAATTACCTAAGAAAGGACGATTTCGAGTTAATGCCATTTGCCAACATGGGTCAGCCCTATAATCGGTTAGGTTTAAATTTGTCGGCAACCCCGTATTACCCAAGAATAGGGGCATCTGCAAAACATCCAGGGTATTTCGAGAAAGAGGACGTCAACTATTATAGTGTGCCCACTCCAATGACGGAGCTTATGTTCAAGACCACAATGGAGCAAGGGCAATATTTGGATGCATTGCTCACCTTTAATATTACCAAAAGATTTAACGCATCCATAGCATACAATGGCTTCCGGTCATTGGGCAAATATAGGTACGAAGAAGCACAAGATGGTAAATTTAGGTTTACGTTCAATTATCTTACGGAAAATGGAAGGTATGGTATTCGCGGTCATATCGCTGCCCAGGAAATGGAAAGTGAAGAAAGTGGCGGATTATTGGATAGAAATCAGTTTGAAGGAGATTTGCCGGATTTTCAGGACAGGGCTAAAATTGACCTGCTCTACACCAATGCCAATAATCGAATTTTAGGAAAACGATATTACTTTGATCAACACTATAAGCTGGTAAACAAAAAAAAAGATTCATTGGATACGGAACCTACAAGTTTGTCCTTGGGGCATGAATTTAGTTACGAGACTAAAATTTACGATTTTGGGCAATCCGAACAGAACGATGCATTTGGCACCGACCCATTTTTGATCCCCATTGAAGATCAGGCGCGGTTAAAAACCATGTATAATAAAGGGAGTGTCGAATTTTTCAACAAAACTTTGGGTAGGGTGTCCGGCAACATAGCACTGTTCAATTACAATTACTTTTTCAACAGTATTCTATTGACCGAAGAAGGTATCATACAGAATAAGTTGGATGGGAACGAGGTGTCGATTGGAGGAGCTTATGCAAATACAATAGGCCCGCTGCATTTGCAGGGAAATCTTAATTACACAGTATCTGGGAACCTAACAGGAAATAATCTTGATGCCATCGCGGCATACAGGCTCAACAAAAACAATAAGATTACAGGGGCCATACACATTTCGTCCCGTATGCCGGACTTCAATTATTTACTTTATCAAAGCGATTATCGAAATTTTAACTGGCAAAACAATAGTACATTCGAAAAAGTACAGACACAGAGCATCGAATTCGGTCTGGACTCTAAATTAGTAGGAAACATCCGAGCAGAATACAGTGCAGTGGATAACTACAGTTATTTTGCATCCACAGCTACCGAAGAAGCCATTGGATTGGGTCAGGAAACCGCTTTTGTAAGGCCATTTCAAGAATCCAGCACAATAAATCACTTAAAAGTAAAGTATGAAAAAGAGGTAAAGTGGAGAAAATGGGCGTTAATGAGCACGGTAATGTATCAAAATGTGACGCAAGAGAATCAAGTGGTCAATGTGCCCGACCTGGTTACAAGGAATACCTTATACTATTCAAGTGACGTTTTCAAAAAAGCCATGTACATTCAAACAGGAGTGACCTTTAAATATTTTACATCCTATAACATGGACGCCTACCACCCTTTATTGGGTGAATTTTATATTCAGAACAACGAAGAGTTTGGAGCATACCCTTTAATGGATGTATTTATTAATGCCAGGGTAAAACAAACACGGATATATTTAAAGGCCGAACACTTGAATTCTATTTTTTCCCAACCGAATTATTACTCCGCTCCCAATTACCCATACCGGGATTTTGTGATAAGATTTGGATTGGTTTGGAATTTCTTTTCATAAAAATGATAAAGTGTAAAATTTCTGAATACTGAAAAACAAGCACTTATATGTAAATTGATTTTTTTTCGAAAAAAACATCCAAAAACATTTTGTGGAAAGAAAATAACCTGCGTATATTTGCACCCGCTTAGCTGATAAGGCAGGGCGCTTCTGAAAAGCCGAAAGGCTAAAATTGGAAGAAAAAAACAAACAAGTTCATATACATATTGTAACGACAGCGTAAGAATTATAAAGAACCATTTTGATGCGGGGACTCGTGTTTTCGGGTGTCGGACAGACATTCAAGGAAATACAATGAAGAGTTTGATCCTGGCTCAGGATGAA
>NZ_JBGFGK010000027.1:0-309458 GCF_041224615.1 Allomuricauda sp. XS_ASV26
GTATCGCCAAGGTTGATCAAGGAAACTTTTGTTACCCCGGAGGATTATCGATATCCTTTCCTGGGTTAAAGAACAGACGAAAAAACTGCACAAAGGCCGTCACTCTAAAAAAATGACGGCCTTTTTTATGCACTGAAATTACCATTCCATTGATTGTTAACCGAAATTCCGTTAACCTCTATTAACAAATCCAAACAGTAATCACAAAGACATTTTCAACACCTCAACACATTCATTTAATGTGATTTACACACATAAACAAAATATCATAAAGCATCAAAACACAATTTCAATGTAAATTTTACGTTAACTAATTGTAAATTAAACGTAATACAACTATATTTGTATGACATAAATCAATTAGTTATGATAGATAGAATTAATGCATGGACGAGATTGATGGCAAGAAAATACCAGCAATTGTGGCTCTACGCCAAGAATTACGCCAGAAAATGCAGATTGGTATATAAGAGAATGTACAGTATCTAAACTAGCCTTTAAATTTTTGAGGCAGGTACACTACCTTTTTGGTCTCAAAAAACTGCTCTTCAAAATACTCGTTTAAATCAAAGACCTGAACGGTCTCATAACCTTTCAGTTCATCAGAGAGATCTCCGCCCTTAAGATAAAGAATACCATTTTTACGTTGATGGGCGGAATCTTTTTTGATTTTCCCCTTGGTCCAATGAACAAAGGTGGGCATTGCGGCCACTGCACGACTCACAATAAAATCGAACTGCCCAGGGATATCCTCCACACGGGAATGGTGCGTTTGTACATTCTGAAGCCCGAGTCCTTCCACCACCTCGTTTACCACTTTTATTTTTTTGCCTATGGCATCAACAAGGGTAAATTTCACGTTCGGAAATAATATCGCCAAAGGAATTCCCGGAAATCCACCGCCTGTACCTACATCCAAAACACTGGACCCCTCATTAAATACCTGGATCTTTGCGATTCCAAGAGAATGAAGCACATGCCTCAGGTACAGCTCATCGATATCCTTTCTGGAAACCACATTTATTTTTTGGTTCCAATCATGGTAGAGCTCTTCCAACTTGGCAAATTGCTCTTTTTGCTCATCGTTGAGCGTCGTAAAATATTTGAATATAAGTCCCGAATTCATTCTCCAAACGTTAATTTTACAAATTTAATACTTTTAACGTGCTTAACACCGTTCTAACACAACAGTGTAAGCTCGAAAGAAGCATTTTAATTACATTTGTAAAAAACTTTTTTTATGGATAAGAATACCATCCGGTTTTCACGAAAGGATTCCGCACAATTTTTCAGGACACTGAACAAGAGAGTGAACGAATACTTTAAAGAAAACAACCTCAAGAAAACCGGGAACTGGAAACTTCACTTGAAAACCATAGTGATGTTCGCCATCTTTTTGACCCCTTATTTCTTAATGTTGACCCTGGACCTGCCTTTTTGGGGCTACCTATTGCTCTCCATAACCATGGGAGTTGGGAT
Source organism: Allomuricauda sp. XS_ASV26 (assembly GCF_041224615.1). NCBI lineage: Bacteria > Pseudomonadati > Bacteroidota > Flavobacteriia > Flavobacteriales > Flavobacteriaceae > Allomuricauda > Allomuricauda sp. XS_ASV26. The sequence continues at coordinate 1,480 of NZ_JBGFGK010000027.1, forward strand.
GGCCGGCGTTGGGATGAATGTGATGCACGATGGAAACCACGGTGCCTATTCCAATAAAAAATGGGTAAACAAACTCATGGGAAGTAGCATTTACATTTTGGCCGGAAATGTGTACAACTGGCAAGTACAACACAATGTTCTGCACCACACATACACCAACATCCATGAGCACGACGAAGATATGGAAGCAGGCAGGATCTTAAGGTTCTCCAAGCATGCAGAGTGGAGGAAGCACCACAAATTCCAACACTATTACTCTATTTTCCTTTACGGATTATTGACATTCAATTGGGCAATAACCACGGATTTTCAACAAATGTACCGTTACATGAAGAGAAAATTGAGCTATGGTAAATTACCCAATCCGGTAATCAATTGGAGCACTTTGGTGATCACCAAAATAATCTACTTGACCATCTGGATCATACTTCCATTGATTTTTGTTGATATTGCTTGGTGGCAGGTATTGCTAGGCTTTTTTATTATGCACTACGTAGCTGGAGTAATACTTAGCGTGGTATTCCAATTGGCCCATATTGTGGACCATGCCGATACACCGTTACCGGACAATGAAGGAAACATGAAAAACACCTGGGCCATCCATCAATTGTTCACAACCGTTAACTTCGGCACCAAAAATAGAATAGTCAACTGGTTTACAGGAGGGTTGAACCACCAAGTGGAACACCACATCTTTCCCAACATCAGCCATATACATTACACAAATATTTCCAAAATTGTGAAACAGACGGCTCAGGAGTTCAATTTACCGTATCACGAGTACAAAACTACCAGAAAAGCTATAATTTCACACTTCAAACACCTTAAGGAGCTAGGCAAAAAACCTACCCTTCAATATCAGTAAAAAAGAAGTACAAATGAGCAACCATCTATCTGACAGGATCAAGAATATGTCCACGTCAGCAACCTTGGCCATGGCAGCCAAAGCCAGAGAATTAAGAAGTGAAGGAAAGGATATTATCGGATTGAGTTTGGGCGAGCCGGACTTTAATATTCCCGATTTTATAAAAGATGCCGCAAAAAACGCCATCGACGAAAACTATAGCAGTTACACCCCTGTTGATGGATACGCCGAACTAAAGACCGCTATCTCCAACAAATTTAAAAGAGATAATGACCTTGACTATGGATTGAATCAAATTGTGGTCTCCACAGGCGCAAAACAATCCTTGTTCAATGTGGCGATGGTGGTTTTAAATCCGGGTGACGAAGTAATCCTGCCCGCTCCATACTGGGTAAGCTACAGTGATATTGTAAAGTTGGCCGAAGGAGTACCTGTGGAAGTTCTCACACAAATCGATACCGATTTTAAGATGACCCCCGCTCAATTGGAAGCTGCAATTACACCTAAAACCAAAATGATCTGGTTTAGTTCACCCTGCAACCCAAGTGGTTCGGTATACAGTAAAAGCGAATTGGAAGGTCTGGCAGAAGTGCTGAAAAAGCACCCAGATATTTATGTTGTATCGGATGAAATTTACGAACATATCAATTTTGCGGGTGGCCATGTGAGCATTGCCAGTATCGATGGAATGTACGACAGAACCATTACCGTGAACGGGGTATCCAAGGCGTTTGCCATGACGGGCTGGCGAATTGGTTACATCGGCGCACCGGAATGGATTGCCAAAGGATGTACCAAATTACAAGGGCAAGTGACCAGTGGTGCCAACGCCATTGCTCAACGAGCTGTGATCACCGCATTGGAAGCTCCAGTGAGCAAAATCCAATATATGATCGACAAGTTCCACGAAAGAAGGGATCTTGTTTTAGAATTATTAGGGGAAATAGAAGGTTTTAACCTCAACGTGCCCGAAGGCGCATTTTATGTGTTTCCGGACATATCCGCTTTCTTTGGCAAAACCTTGAACGGTGTTGCCATTAACAATGCTTCCGATTTCTCCTTGTATTTATTGGAGCATGCCAATGTGGCCACGGTAACAGGTGAGGCTTTCGGAAACCCGAATTGTATCCGAATTTCTTACGCGGCATCCGAAAAAGAACTAAAAGAAGCGATTGCCCGTATAAAGGCTGTTCTGTAAAATATGGGGTAGCTTTGCTGAACTTTGATTCCGCATTTCGCCGTCCATTTAAAAAACCTCCCGAAAATAAACTCCGGGAGGTTTTTTAATTAAGTCTTTCTCCAAAAATATGGGGTAAGTACAATGAGTACGGTAAACAGTTCCAATCGTCCCAAAAGCATCAAAAAAGCGCACCACCATTTTCCTGCTGCAGGAAGGCCATTATAATTGCTCACGGGGTTTAAACTGCCCAAAGCTGGGCCTACATTTCCCAAAGAAGAGGCTGAACCGCCAACTGCAGAAATAAAATCCAACCCCAAGAAACCCAGCACTAAAGAACCGATTATGAATAGGAGCATATACAGCACAAAAAAGGCGATTACATTATAGACAATGTGTTCTGTTACGGTCTTCTGGTTGTATCGTACCGGTATCAACGCGTTGGGATGCAAGGTTCGCTTAAATTCCAGAATACCGTTTTTTATAATCAAAAGGTGACGCATTACCTTGATTCCACCAGCAGTGGAACCTGCGGAGCCTCCAAGAAACATCAATCCAAAAAAGAAAACAGTTAAAAATGGAGTCCATGATGTAAAATCCGCCGTAACAAACCCTGTTGTGGTAATCACCGCGATTACTTGAAATAAGGTGTGGCGAACGGTACTTTCCACCTTGCCCAAAACCATGGGATGAAAATCGGAAATAGGAACATCCGCCCTAAAATACACGCCCAATGCGGCAATTATGGTGAACACAACAATGAATCCGAGATAATATTTAAACTCTTCGTCCTTGAGGATACGTTGCACCTTACCGGTCAAGGCAAAGTAACTGAGTACAAAATTACTACCTGCCAAAAACATGAACAATGCGATAATGTATTGAATGAGTGGTTGATCGTTCCAAAAGGCAACGCTGGCATTTTTGGTGGAGAACCCACCTGTGGACATAGTGGCCAATGAGTGGTTTATGGCATCGAAAAATGACATGCCCGCAAATTTCAGCAAGAATGTTTCCAGTACAGTGTACCCTACATAGATCAACCATAACCTCTTAGCGGTATCCGTGATCCTTGGGTGAAGTTTATCCCCTCCCGGTCCCGGTGCCTCTGCCGCAAACAACTGCATGCCCCCAATTCCCAACAGCGGCAATATGGCTATGGCCAATACAATAATTCCCATTCCCCCGATCCAATGGGTAAGGCTTCTCCAAAGGAGAATTCCTTCGGGAAGCGCCTCGATATCGTCCAAAATTGAAGCGCCGGTAGTCGTGTAACCGGACATGGTTTCGAAAAATGCATCGGTTATGGATGGTATGGAGCCGGAAAAAAGATAGGGCAACATGCCCGATAGGGACATTACGACCCATCCAAAGGTTACTACGATGTAGCCTTCTTTGCGTTTCACTTCCTTTTTATGTCCCCGGGTGTAGAACATGGCCATCATTCCAAAAAGCATGGTCACAATTGCGGCCAGCATAATATCCATGGTCACACCATCTTTATAAATGCCACTGGCCAAAGCGGCCAAAAGCATAAAAGAGCCATTGCACAGCAACAATAGCCCCATTATATGGATTATGATTCTTGTATTGAGCTTCATTATAGAAACAACTTTTCTATGCGCGGTATGGCCTTGGGCAAACAGCACACCACTACCTTATCGCCTTCGGCTATCCTAAAATCACCAAGAGCAATAATCCCTTCCCCGTTACGGATCACACCACCAATACTTGCTTCCCTCGGAAAATTAAGTTCCCGTATTATTTCTCCGTTTACCAGGGAGGTGGCCTTTACTTCGAACTCCAAAATTTCTGCGTTCAAGTTGTTCAATCGGGTCAAGGCCAGCACCTCTCCCTTACGGATGTACCTAAAAATGCTATTGGCGGCCAACAGTTTTTTATTAATGAGCGTATCCACTCCAATGGATTGGGACAATTGGAAATAATCCATGTTTTCCACTAGTGCGATGGTCTTCTTTATTTTTTTATTCTTCGCCACTAAACAGGACATTATATTGGTTTCGGAATTTCCGGTTACGGCTATAAAGGCATCCATGGATTCCAAATTCTCTTCTTCCAACAGCTCTACGTTTCTACCATCTCCATTTATTACAAGTGCGTGGGGCAGATCATCCGCAATATCGAAGGCTTTTTCCTTATTCTTTTCTATAAGTTTTACGTTGAACTTATTTGAACAAAGGTCCCTTGCCGTTTTGTATCCTACCTTGCTCCCGCCGAGTATCATTACGTTCTTAATATCCTGCTTTTGCATTCCGGACAACTTGTACAACTCCTCCACTCCTTTGTCCGAGGTAATAAAATATACCTGATCGCCTTCTTTAAAAACCGTATCCCCTCTGGGAATCAAAGTAAATTGAGTTCCCGTACGCTGTAAAGCTATGGGCATAAAGTTGAGTTCGGGAAAGATTCGCGCCGCTTCTTTGACCATTTTACCCACAAATGGTGCGTTCTTGGGCAAAATAACGCCGAACATGGTCAATAGGCCTTCTTCAAATTGATACGTATCGTTGAATGCGGATTGATTTAACATTAACTGTATTTCCGTAGCCGCCAAGCGTTCCGGAGAGATCAATTCATCGATACCCAACTCCTCAAACTTGACCAACTCGCGGTTATCCATAAATTCCGTATTCGAAATTCTGGCAATGGTGCGTTTGCACCCCAACTGTTTTGCCAAAACACAAAGGGTTAAATTGGTAGTTTCGGAAGCTGTTACCCCGATCACCAGATCCGACCCATCCACTTGTGCATCTTGTAACACTTGGATGGAAGTTGCATCTCCTCTGAGCACTCTAATGTCCAAATGATTATCTGCATAGGACAATCTTTCTTTATCGGTATCGATCAAGGTAATCTCCTGGGCTTCATAGGACAGTAATTTTGCCAAATGAAACCCCACTTCACCAGCACCTGCAATAATGATTCTCATTAATTAAAATAGGATGTGTTCTTAAATAAACTCTATTTGACCGTAACAAACAACACAAGGAATGGCATGCGATACGTAAATTACATATTTACAACCAAATACGGTATATGATTCCTTTTTGTGGGCAAAATTACACAAATATTTTTGTCCGCATCCCTTATGCTAAGTTGTATATTTGCGAGCAAATTAACGCAATGTCTAAAAAGGTTACCCCATACAAAGAATCCGAACTTGGAAAAAAAGAACAGGTAAAGCAAATGTTCGATACCATTTCCAAAAATTACGACGGCCTTAACCGAGTAATTTCTTTTGGAACGGACATAAAGTGGCGAAAACGAATCGTGGCCTACCTTAAAGACAAATCCCCAAATTCCATTCTGGACATTGCTACGGGAACAGGCGATCTTGCCATTGCCATGACGCAAACCGGAGCGGAAAAAATCGTAGGACTTGATCTTTCTCCGGGCATGTTGGAAGTAGGAAAGCATAAAGTGGTCAACAAAAATCTACAATCCATCATTGAAATGGTGGTGGGCGACAGCGAGAACCTTCCTTTTGAGGATAACTCCTTTGATGCCATCACGGTTGCATTCGGGGTTCGGAATTTTGAAAATCTGGAGAAGGGTCTACAAGAAATTTATCGTGTATTGAAACCACAAGGACATTTTTTGGTCCTGGAGACCTCCGTACCCACCAAACCCCCTTTCAAACAGGGATACAGAGCGTATACAAAATACATATTGCCCACCATAGGAAAACTGTTCTCCAAAGACAGGTCCGCCTATAAATATTTGAGTGAATCGGCATCAGTTTTTCCACATGGCGAGGCTTTCAACAATATTTTGAGAAAAATCGGGTTTATAGGAGTAGAGAACAAACCACAGACCATGGGTGTAGCATCCATTTATGTCGCATCAAAATAGATTAATGAAAAATCTCCTTATCCTTTTTGGACTGATAGTTTTGTCCGGTACCAATGTTGTTGCCCAATTTGGTGGCGACCCTATCTTGAACCTGCAAAACGAGGATAAGAAATTTTTGAACTGGGGCTACTACCTTGGTTTTAATCAGTACGATTTTCAATTTGAGTACAAAGAGGATGTTGGCCGGGACATATTGGTGGATAAAACTTTAGGCTTTAATGTAGGTTTGATCGGCGAGCTGAGAATAAACGAGTTTCTTGACGCCCGTTTTGAGCCAGGTTTGCTCTACACTTCAAGAACACTAGGATTTCCCGGATTTTCCACGCAAGCAGAAGCAATTCGCGAAGTGCGCTCGACCTATATTCGCTTTCCCTTTCTGTTAAAAGCCAGCACACGTAGAATTGGCAATTGGAGGCCTTTTATTGTTGGTGGCGTGTACACATCCATCAACCTGGGGAGCAACGAAGATAGTTTGGACGACAACAGCACCGGTCAGTTTCGGATGAAACAAAATGTTTACGGGTACGAAGTTGGCTTCGGCATCGATTTTTATACAGAATATTTTAAGTTCACTCCATCCATCAGAGGAGTTTTTGCCCTGACCGACGAATTGGTACCGGACAATGACCCGAACAGCCCATGGACAGGAAATATAAATGCCATGCGCACCCGAGGGATTTTCATCAATTTTACTTTCGAGTAAACCATTTATCGCCTTCTAATTTCGTTTAGCAAGATACCTGTTGCCGTGGCAACATTTAAGCTTTCGGCACTGGCAGCTCCAAATTGAGGAATGGCTATTTTGGAAGTAATATACTCATCCACTTCATCGGAAATGCCATTGGCTTCGTTGCCCATTACCAATATTCCTTTTTTTGGAAGATCAAGCCCATAAACAGAATCGCCGTCCATAAAAGCCCCATAAACAGGAAGTGATGTATTTTTAAAATACCCTATCAAATCTGTGTAGACAATATTTACCCTGGCAACTGACCCCATGGTCGCTTGCAAAACCTTGGGATTATAGCAATCCACCGTATCCTTGGAACAAACCAATTGCTGTATTCCAAACCAATCGCACAACCGGATAATGGTGCCCAAATTGCCCGGGTCACGAACAGCATCCAAAACCACTACCCAATCTTGCAGGTCATCAGTCCCAAATTCAATCATATAAAAAACACCGAGTACACCATTGGGATGTACCAAACTGCTCATTTGCTTTAAATCCCTTTTGGATACCAATTCCGCATCCCCGAATTTTTGGATCTGATCGGCTTTGTCCACAAAAATTTTGAACGGCCGTATTCCCGCTTCCAGCAACTCATTTACAACTTTTTCCCCTTCAACAACAAAGAGTCCATGTTGAGATCGGTACTTTTTTTGCTTTAAGCTAACAACTAGTTTAATTTGGTTTTTTGTAACCATCTAAATCGTGTATTTTTGGCGTCTATGAGGGGTTCTTTAGGTCTAATCTGCAACTGGGCAAAAATAGGATTATTGTTTCTTTTGCTATGCATTTCGGGTTGCAATACCTTAAAAAAAGTTGGGGAGGATGAATTATTGCTCACCAAAAACTCCATTTTTGTTGATGATGAAAAAGTAAACAACAGTGAAATAAAGGGCCTAATTTCCCAGAAACCCAACAGCAGCGTACTGGGCTACCCTTTAAAATTGAATCTCTATAATCTGGCAAAGGAAAATCCAGACTCTTCTTTCCAGGATTGGCTTAACCGAAAAGAAAAAAGGGAGAAACGCCTAAACAAACTACTTTCCGAGAAACAGGTAAATCGATTACGCGAATCTTTTATGGTCTCTGGAGCCAGTGAATTCCTAAAAAGAATTGGCGAACCTCCGGTAATTATCGATACAGCGGAAACCAACAAGTCCATTAGGAGACTTAAAGCATTTTACAACAGTAAAGGGTATTTTAACAACGAGGGGAATTACGAAATAGTCGATGTAAAAAACAAGAAAGCTTCGATATCGTACCACATAACATTGAACAAACCCTACATCGTAGATACGGTCCAAAAAAATATTACTTCACCGGAACTGGATTCCATCTACCTAAAGACCGCCAACAAAAGTTTGATCAAACCAGGAGAACGATTTGATCTGAACAAATTTACATTGGAGCGGGAACGGCTTACCACTCTTTTTCGTAATTCGGGGGTATATAATTTTCAGGAAAGTTCCATTAACTACGATGTTTTAAGGGATACCACTGTTACTGCAGATGACCAACTAATGGACGTGCTGCTCAACATCAATAAATTTAGAAGCTCCGCGGACAGCACCGATGTGGGCACTCCCTATAAAGTAGCACGACATAAAAAAATAAACATTTATGCAGACTATGACATAAACGGCACCACCGACACCCTTAAAAGCCTGACCTACGCAAACTATAATATTTACTATAGCGGAAAGCTCAGGTACAAGCCAAAAGCGCTTACCGATGCCATATTCTTTAAAAAAGACAGTGTGTATCGTGATCTCGACAGGATAAGGACCTATCGCCAGATCACCAACCTCAATACCTTTAAATATCCCAATATTGGGTTTATACCAGATTCCACTCAAACACAACTGGAATCCAACATATACCTTGCTGCCAAACCAAAATATTCGCTCAACCTAAATTTTGATGTAACCCACTCCAACATCCAACAAGTAGGAACCGCTTTTAGTGCTTCGGTAATTACCCGAAATGTTTTTGGAGGTGCCGAAACATTGAACGTTTCTGCAAGAGGGTCCATAGGCCTGCTAAGTGATGCCTCCCTATCCAACGAAACCTTTACATCTGAACTTGGCGGGGACATCAACATAACATTTCCCCGTATTTGGTTCCCGTTGAACACCGAAAAGATCATACCCTATTATATGCTGCCGCAAAGTCGTTTATCGGTAGGTACCAACTTCCAGCGGAACATTGGCTTGGACAAACAATCCCTAAATTCCATTTTATCCTATAATTGGTCCCCGTCCGATCGTCTTAAAAACAACATCGAACTGCTGAATGTCGAATTTGTACGCAACGTTAACACAGACAACTTCTATAATGTGTACCGAAACACTTTTTCCAATTTGGACGATATCGCGGATGATTTTCAGGACGACCCCCAATATTCCGAATATTTTAGTGCGGTGGAAAATGAAGGAGATGAACCACGACTTGATATCCCCACGGGTGCCAATAATTTTGCCCAAGATGTATTGAATGGGACACTTACCGTAACCGAAGATGATTTTCAAACCGTAAACAGTATTGAGGAAAGAAGAAGGAGATTAACAGAGAACAACCTCATTTTCGCTTCCAATTTTACACATACCAAAAACAGTAAATCCGGAATAAACGACCTTGACTTTTATCAATACCGAATCAAATTGGAGAGTGCCGGTGCTATGCTGTCCATGCTCACCAACGTAATCCCTTTTAATAAAAACGAAGAGGGTCAGAGCCTAGTTTTCGGGGTACCCTTTTCACAATATGCCAAAACCGAGTTCGATTATATACGACACTGGAAAATTGGAGAATCCCAGGTAATCGCGTTCAGAAGTTTTACAGGACTGGCCATTCCCTACGGTAATTCGGACAACGTGCCCTTTGTTCGCAGTTATTTTGCAGGAGGTTCCAACGACAATAGGGCTTGGAACGCTTACGAACTGGGCCCTGGAAAAACCGACAACATCAACGACTTCAACGAGGCCAATCTCAAGCTGGCATTTAACCTGGAATATAGATTCCCGATCGCCGGCGACGTAAAAGGCGCTCTTTTTGCAGATGCAGGGAACATATGGAACGTTTTCGATAACGAAACCAACCCCGATGCCACATTCAATGGTTTTTCATCATTGGGCGACTTGGCCCTGGGAACTGGTCTCGGGCTTCGTTACGATTTCACCTACTTCGTATTTAGGCTGGATGTAGGTTTTAAGACCTACAATCCCGCCAAAGTTGGATCCGATCGCTGGTTCGATGGTTATAACTTTAAAAGAGCCGTCTTCAACATCGGAATCAATTATCCTTTCTAGAGCAAATAATTTATTACTTTTGTTTCCTATTTAACTCGAAACCACTAATAATATGTCCCACAATATTAAGCCCGGTGTTGCTACCGGTGACGAAGTTCAAGCAATATTCGATCACGCCAAAGAAAATGGATATGCCCTACCAGCGGTCAATGTAATCGGATCGGATAGCATCAATGCCGTAATGGAAACTGCAGCAGCGTTGAACTCACCCGTAATCATTCAATTCTCAAACGGAGGCGCCCAGTTCAACGCAGGCAAAGGACTTTCCAACGAAGGTCAAAAAGCAGCCATTCTTGGAGCAGTGGCCGGAGCAAAACACGTTCATCAATTGGCAGAGGCCTACGGTGCAACCGTGATTCTGCATACAGACCACTGTGCCAAAAAATTGTTGCCTTGGATAGATGGCCTTTTGGATGCCAGCGAAGCACATTATAAAGAAACAGGAAAATCTTTGTTCAGTTCACACATGATCGACCTTTCCGAAGAACCCATCGAGGAAAACATCGAAATCTGTAAAGGATATTTGGAGCGAATGAGCAAAATGGACATGACCTTGGAGATAGAATTGGGCATTACCGGGGGTGAAGAAGATGGTGTTGACAATACCGATGTGGACGACTCTAAATTGTACACACAGCCAGAGGAAGTAGCCTATGCCTATGAAGAACTTTCCAAAGTAAGCCCAAGATTTACCATTGCAGCTGCTTTTGGGAACGTACACGGTGTATACAAGCCCGGAAACGTAAAATTGACACCTAAAATCCTTAAGAACTCCCAAGAATTCATCACAGAAAAATATGGCGTGAAACACAACCATATCGATTTTGTATTCCACGGAGGTTCTGGTTCAACAGTTGAAGAAATCAGGGAAGCTATTGGTTACGGTGTTATTAAAATGAACATCGACACCGATTTACAATACGCTTTCTTGGAAGGGGTAAGGGATTACATCCAAGGTAAATCAGCATACCTTCAGGCCCAGATCGGAAATCCAGACGGTGACGACCAACCCAACAAAAAGTACTACGACCCTCGAGTTTGGCTCAGAGAAGGAGAAAAAACCTTTAGCGAACGCTTAAAAAAGGCCTTCGAAGACCTAAACAACATTAACACCTTATAAACCTTAGTTTAACTAAATATTGATTCCATGTCGTCTTGGTTTAAAAGAAAGGAAAAAGGAATACAAACAGCCACCGAGGAGAAAAAAGACACTCCCAAAGGGCTTTGGTACAAATCCCCTACCGGAAAGATCGTAGAAGCAGAAGATCTTGCCAAAAACTTTTACGTAAGTCCGGAAGATGACTATCACGTGAGGATAGGTAGCAAGGAGTACTTTGAAATACTTTTTGATGACAACAAGTTCAGTGAGCTCGACACAAAAATGACCTCCAAAGACCCCTTAAAGTTTGTGGATACCAAAAAATACTCCGACAGGCTTAAAGCAGCCCAAAGCAAAACAGGTTTAAAAGATGCCGTTAGAACTGCGGTTGGAAAATCGCAAGGAAAGGACATCGTTGTGGCCTGTATGGATTTTAGTTTTATTGGAGGCTCCATGGGCAGTGTTGTTGGTGAAAAAATATCGCGTGCCATCGATGTCGCCAAAAGGAAAAAAATCCCATTTGTGATGATTTCCAAATCTGGAGGGGCACGTATGATGGAAGCAGCCCTATCCTTGATGCAATTAGCAAAGACATCGGCAAAATTGGCCCAATTGGCCGAAGCTAAAATACCTTACATATCGTTATGTACAGACCCTACAACGGGAGGTACAACAGCTTCCTATGCCATGTTGGGCGATATAAATATTGCAGAGCCAGGAGCACTGATCGGGTTTGCAGGACCTCGAGTGGTCAAGGATACTACGGGGAAAGACCTTCCCGAAGGATTCCAAACCTCCGAATTCCTGAAAGAACATGGTTTCTTGGATTTCATTACCCATCGAAGGGATTTAAAGAAAAAAATCAACTTATACATTGATTTGATCACCAATCAACCCATAAGAAATTAAAAAAAGCCCCGATTATCGGGGCTTTTTCTTTATAATATATCACTCCATCAATTTCTAAATCGGCGCAAGACCACTTCCTCTTCCGCACCATCAGAATATGTTAGAGTTCCCTTGGCATCACAACTGCCATCCCCAAAATCCAAACTTACCGAATTGCCAAGTCGGGATATTTCCAATACTCCGCTCACAATAAATCGACACGACAACTCTCTTCTCAATGGCGTGGTAACTTCCTTCACAAACTCGTTTCCTGCTATACCGATATAAGTTCGCTTTCCAGTAATCAAAAAAACATTGTCACCCCAAAAACCGGATCCATACCCCTCTATCCACTCCCGAGTTCTGGTCCCGGTAAACGAAGCTGTTTCCCCGCTAGGCCAAGTTGCTTCAAAAAATCCGTTCGAGGTGCCTTGTGGATTTCCATTTTCATTACTTCTTACCCTAAGAATTTGCGCCTCCCCATCGATTGCCACTTCATTGAAAGTAAAACCGTCCAAAGTCATCTCAATGGTATTGGACGCGGCCTCCAAGTCCAAAGAGTAACTTAAATTAACCGTTCCACTAACAGTATTTCCGGTAGATAGTTCGCAACCTTCGCCAAAATCCAGGACGACTTCTTTTGTATTCTGCGTTAGAACTACGGATACTACAACACAATTTGGCATATAACCAGAAGCATAATTCATTTTTGACGTACTTCCGATTTCATCTGCAGTATAGACATCTTCGGCAATGGCCATAAGTTCCTCTGAAACCATTTCAGTTTCATCACTGTATTTTAGCTCTGTCGAGGAAATTACTTCCGTACTGGTTAGATTTTCTTCAACCGAGGATTCTGTACTGCACGAAACATAGGTCAACATTAAACTTCCCAGAAGGATCGGAGCAATTCCTTTAAACTTCATTTTTAGTTCCTTTCTCATAATACTTGAATTTAATAGGTTTGCCTCTTTGACTTGAATGACAGCAAAAGGTTTAATTTTATGTTAAAATTCGTAGATTAAAAAAAAGAGCCTATCTTTGCACGCTGATTGAAGGTCAATCAATACATAAAAATCATTTAAATAATATTGGAATGTATTTAACGAAAGAAGTTAAAGCCGAGATTTTTAAAAAATACGGCGGCTCAGAGAGCAACACAGGTTCAACGGAAGGACAAATTGCATTGTTCACGCACCGAATCAACCATTTGACAGGTCACCTTAAAAGGAACCATAAGGATTTTAACACCGAACGTTCGTTGGTGGCATTGGTAGGTAAAAGACGTAGTCTTTTGGATTACCTAAAGAAAAAAGATATTGCAAAATACCGTACCTTGATCAAAGAACTAGGTATTAGAAAATAAAAATACAAGGGGAGGCATTGGCTTCCCCTTTGTTTTTGTTGAATCGATTCTCAACAACCAAAAAGTCCCGGGAAATCGGGCAAACACAAAAAGCTACAAATAGTTTTTCATTGGTCAAGTGCCAAAGGCACACACAACAACAACACAACCCGACCGCCCGGAAGGCGGTAGACCAAATGTTTAACGACCCGGAATAATATTCGGGTAAGATTAATTTTATGATTCCAAAAACATTCAAAGAGGTCATAGACCTTGGTGACGGTAGAGAGATTTCTATCGAAACCGGAAAATTGGCAAAACAGGCCCACGGTTCTGTAGTTGTACAATCCGGCAAATGTATGCTATTGTGTACAGTTGTTTCCAACTATAAAGCCGCAGATGTCGACTTTTTGCCCCTAACCGTGGATTACCGCGAAAAATTTGCTGCCGCAGGGCGCTACCCTGGCGGTTTCTTTAAAAGAGAAGCAAGACCAAGTGACGGTGAGGTATTGACGATGCGCTTGGTGGACAGGGTATTGAGACCATTGTTCCCAAAAGACTACCATTCCGAAACACAGGTAATGATCCAATTGATGTCTCACGACGAAGACGTTATGCCCGATGCAATGGCCGGTTTGGCAGCATCAGCCGCCATTCAACTTTCGGATTTCCCATTCGAATGTGCTATTTCGGAGGTTCGAGTAGGTAGGGTAAACGGTGAGTTCATCATCAACCCAACAAGGGAGCAATTGAAAGAATCCGACATTGATATGATGATCGGTGCTTCTGCAGATTCTGTTATGATGGTAGAAGGTGAAATGGACGAGATTTCCGAAGAGGAAATGGTAGAAGCCATCAAATTTGCACACGAAGCCATTAAAGTACAATGTGTAGCTCAGGAAAAATTGGCCGAGGCTTTCGGTAAAAAAGAAGTTCGCGAGTACGAGCCAGAAGCCGAGGACGAAGCGCTTCAGAAGAAAATCCACGACATGGCCTACGATAAGGTGTATGAAGTGGCCAAAGCAGGTTCTTCCAAGCATGAGCGCGGTGAAGCCTTTGCTGCCATTAAAGAAGAAATAAAAGCATCTTTCTCCGAAGAAGAGTTGGAAGAAATTGGCGACTTGGTTTCCAAATACTACCATAAAACCGAAAAAGAAGCCGTTAGAAACCTTACTTTGAACGAAGGGCTTCGATTGGACGGACGTAAAACAACAGATGTTAGACCGATCTGGTGCGAAACAGACTATCTGCCATCCGTACATGGTTCAGCCATCTTTACACGAGGAGAAACACAGGCATTGGCAACGGTTACCTTAGGTACTTCCAGAGAGGCCAACCAAATAGATATGCCATCTTACGAAGGTGAAGAAACATTCTATTTGCACTACAACTTCCCTCCTTTCTCAACTGGCGAAGCACGACCAATCCGTGGTACTTCCCGTAGAGAGGTTGGACACGGTAACTTGGCACAACGTGCACTTAAAGGAATGATTCCAGAGGACTGCCCATATACCGTTCGTGTTGTTTCCGAAGTATTGGAATCCAATGGCTCATCATCAATGGCAACCGTATGTTCGGGTACCATGGCGTTGATGGACGCAGGTGTTCAGTTGAAAAAACCTGTTTCCGGTATCGCCATGGGATTGATCACCGATACAGAAACCGGTAAATATGCCGTACTATCCGATATCTTGGGAGATGAAGACCACTTGGGAGACATGGACTTTAAAGTAACAGGTACTGCGGATGGTATCACTGCTTGCCAAATGGATATTAAAGTAAAAGGACTTTCTTACGAAATCTTGGTAAAAGCTTTGATGCAGGCCAAAGACGGAAGAATGCATATCTTGGGCAAACTAACCGAAACAATTGCCGAGCCAAGACCCGAAGTTAAATCCTACGCTCCAAAAATTGTTACCAGAATTATTCCTGGCGAATATATTGGAGCATTGATCGGCAAAGGTGGAGAAGTTATCCAAGAGCTTCAGAAAACAACCAACACTACCATCGTAATCAACGAAGACCCCGATACCGAAGAAGGTATTGTGGAAATCTTGGGAACCGATCAAAATGGTATCGATGCCGTATTGGCAAAAATCGATGCCTTGATGTTCAAACCAGAAGTTGGAAGTGTTTATGAGGTTAAAGTGATAAAAATGCTTGACTTCGGAGCAGTGGTGGAATACACAGAAGCACCGGGCAACGAAGTACTGCTTCACGTATCCGAATTGGCATGGGAACGCACCGAAAACGTATCCGATGTAGTGAACATGGGTGATGTTTTTGATGTAAAATACTTCGGTCTAGATCCAAGGACCAAGAAGGAAAAAGTATCAAGAAAGGCCTTGTTGCCAAAACCGGAAGGTTACAAAGAGCGTCCACCAAGAACCGACGGTGATCGCAAGGGTGGTGATCGTAGAGGCGGTGATCGTAGAGGCGGCAACAGAGATAGAAAGCCAAGAAGAGATTAGGTAAATCCTATCTTTATCCGATAAACTAACCCTAAGGCACTCGCCTTGGGGTTTTGTTTTTTGAGGAATTGTCAGCGTCCAACACTGTCCCTTCGAGCGCAATGGAAAACTTGCGGTCCCAATACGTAAAAATGAGGTTTTTTTAAAAAAGTGCTGCCAAAATGTAACTTTTTTACTTTTTGAACGTATAACCTAATGAGCTCCGGCTCACAAACTTAATATGAAGGGAAATTTTAGATGAGACAGTTAAAGATTACAAAACAGGTTACCAATAGGGAAACCGCATCGTTGGACAAGTATCTACAAGAAATCGGTAAGGTTGATTTGATTACCGCCGATGAAGAAGTAGAGTTGGCACAACGCATTAAAGCCGGCGACCAGGTAGCATTGGAAAAATTAACTAAAGCCAACCTAAGGTTCGTGGTATCGGTTGCAAAGCAATACCAAAACCAAGGGTTAACACTGCCCGATTTGATCAATGAAGGCAATTTGGGACTTATCAAAGCAGCGCAACGTTTTGATGAAACCCGTGGATTTAAATTTATTTCATACGCTGTTTGGTGGATCCGCCAATCCATTTTGCAAGCTTTGGCAGAACAATCACGTATTGTTCGTTTGCCATTGAACAAGATCGGCTCCATCAATAAGATAAATAAAACTTTTGCTTTCTTGGAGCAAGCGCACGAGCGTCCACCATCTGCTGAGGAAATTGCCAAAGAATTGGACATGACCGTGGAAGATGTGAAACAATCCTTAAAGAACTCAGGCCGTCACGTATCAATGGATGCGCCTTTGATCGACGGCGAGGATTCCAACCTTTACGATGTGTTGCGTAGTGGCGAATCTCCAAACCCTGATAAGGAACTTTTGCACGATTCGTTACGTACCGAAATTGAACGTGCCCTGGAAACCCTTACTCCTCGAGAAGCTGATGTAATAAGACTTTACTTTGGATTGGCCGGCCAACATTCCATGACGTTGGAAGAAATCGGAGAAACTTTTGATTTGACCCGTGAGCGAGTTCGTCAAATTAAAGAAAAGGCGATTAGAAGGTTGAAGCACACGTCAAGAAGTAAGATTTTAAAGACATATTTAGGGTAAAACACCCAAAGTCACCAACTAAAGTACAGTTAAACTATCCTTAAATTTGATTTTTGGCAGGAAAGTTGTATTTTAGTAAGATATAACAGTTTATCATGACTGTTCGTTTTTTGATTGATGAATAAACTCCGGCTGATTACCGGAGTTTTTTTCGTTTATGGATGGCCGTAATTGGCTAACTTTGTAACATGAACAAATCAATGATCGCCCCCTCGTTATTGGCATCCGACTTTGCCAATCTTCAGCAAGAAATCGAAATGGTCAACCAAAGCGATGCCGACTGGTTCCATTTGGACGTTATGGACGGTGTTTTTGTGCCCAACATCTCCTTTGGTATGCCAGTGGTGCAAGCGATTGCCAAATATGCAAAAAAGCCGTTGGACACACATTTAATGATTGTAGATCCAGACAGATATATCAAGACTTTTGCGGATCTTGGGGTTCATAATTTATCCGTCCACTACGAGGCCTGTCCCCATCTGCACAGAACACTGCAAGCCATAAAAGCGGAAGGTATGAAAGCCGGTGTGGCGATTAACCCACATACTTCCGTAAAATTATTGGAAGATACCATTCAGGATATCGATTTGGTCATTGTAATGAGTGTCAATCCCGGTTTTGGAGGCCAATCCTTTATAGAAAACACCTATCAGAAAGTAGCGGACCTAAAGGAATTGATCCTTAAGAAAAATGCCGCCACTTTAATTGAAATCGACGGCGGTGTCAATGCCAACAATGCCAAAAAACTGGTAGATGCCGGTGCCGATGTGTTGGTTGCCGGAAGTTTTGTATTTAAAAGCGATAACCCTGCCGAAACCATTAAAAAACTAAAAGCAGAAACAGCGTAATGCAGGAATTTGATGTCATCATCATCGGAGGTGGCCCTATTGGAATTGCATGCGGCCTCGAGGCCAAAAAACAGGGTTTATCCTATATCATAATAGAAAAAGGGACTATTGTAAACTCACTTTTCAATTATCCTGTGAACATGCAGTTTTTTTCTTCTTCGGAAAAATTGGAAATAGACGACATTCCCTTTATCAGCAAAGAGGCCAAACCCAAACGCAACGAAGCATTGGAGTACTATCGAAGAATTGTGACCTCCAACCAACTCGACATCCATCTATTTGAAAAAGTAACGGATACCATAAAGCACGGTGATTTTTTTGTGGTGAAGACTGACAAAAATGACTATCGGGCAAAAAATGTGGTCGTAGCGACCGGATTTTACGACTTACCCAACAAAATGAATGTTCCTGGAGAAGATTTATCCAAAGTCTCACATTATTACAACGACCCCCATTATTATGCCAGTCAAAAACTGGCGGTGGTAGGCGCAAGTAACTCCGCAATAGATGCTGCATTGGAATGTTGGCGAAAAGGCGCCGATGTATCCTTGATTATCCGTGGCCCAGAAGTAGGTTCAAGAGTTAAATATTGGGTACGTCCGGATATTATCAACCGAATCGAAGAAGGCAGCATAAAAGCATATTACAACTCCACGGTCAAGGAGATAAAACCAACGGAAATTGTACTAAATACCCCAGAAGGCGATTTAACGTTGGAAAATGATTTTGTTCTTGCGTTAACCGGATACATGCCCAACTTCGCCTTTTTGGAGAAACTTGGCATAACACTCTCCAGTGACCCCAAACGATTGCCGACCTACGATCCTGAAACGATGGAAACCAATGTTGAAGGTCTTTTTTTAGCGGGTGTGATCTGCGGAGGAATGGAAACCCATAAATGGTTTATAGAAAACTCTAGGATCCATGCGCCCATTATCATGAAAAGTATTGGACAAAAATTAAAGTCCACAACACCATAAAGAAGTTGATTTGCGTCAACATTTAAAGCTTTTGCAAAAGTGCTTTTAACCTAACATAAGTACCTTTAAACCAACACATAAAAAGTTTTTAAATGAATTTAAGTACGATGCAAAATGTATTTAGGGTCATCCTTGGCCTTTTAATGATGATGGCCGGAATAGCTCATCTCACTTTTCAAAGGGAAGAGTTTCAGGCCCAAGTGCCCCGATGGTTGCCCACAAGCGAAGCTTTTATGGATTTTATAGTGGTAGCTTCTGGTGTGATAGAAATTTTATTGGGGTTATCCATGGTTTTATTGACCAAATACAAAGCAAAAGTGGGCATTGCGCTTGCCTTTTTCTATGTTTTGATTTTTCCCGGAAACATTTCTCAATACACCAATGCCATTGACGCATTTGGACTGGACACCGATCTAAAGAGATTTGTTCGGTTGTTTTTTCAGCCCGTTTTAATTCTATGGGCCCTTTGGTCCACGAAAGTATTTGAACACCTTAAAGACAAAAACAAATAACCATGGAGTTTTACAATTTTGAAGCAGAACGATTGGACGGTACTACAGAATCCATGAAAACCTATAAAGGCAAAACCATTATTGTGGTGAATACTGCAAGTAAGTGTGGATTGACTCCGCAATACGAGGGCCTGGAAGACCTCTATACAAAATATAAGGACCAAGGATTGGTGGTTTTGGGGTTTCCATGCAATCAGTTTGGAAACCAAGAACCGGGAGACGCCAATGACATCAAGGAGTTTTGCCAAATAAACTACGGGGTCAGTTTTCCAATGTTTGCCAAAATCGATGTGAACGGCAACGACACACACCCGATCTTTAAATATTTAAAATCGGAATTAAGAGGATTGTTGGGAGGTAAGGTCAAATGGAACTTTACCAAGTTTGTAATAGACAAAAACGGAAAACCTGTAAAACGATTCGCGCCCATATCAAAACCAAAGGCCATGGAAAGTTTTATCAGTGGCATTTTATAAACCCTGCTAAACTACTTTTAACCGAGATTGAAGAGCTCCGGACTCTTTGAGCATGGTTCTACCATCCCTGAAGCTCAGATATGAATGGCCTTGCTTATAATTTAAAATGCTTATTTCGCATAAATGGTTCCAATGGCGGGCCACTTCGCGCCAAGCCCAGAACAGCGAATGTTTGGGGTCGTAAATATGGGTCGCCTCCCCGCCTGCCCCATTTATTTCGATAATACTGAATTTTTCTCCTATACAAAGTTCCTCAAAGGTATTGCAAAGAACATCCAGTCGACCATAATAAAAGCCGCTCATTTGTGTGCATACCTCATTTATGGTATTGTTCAAATCCGCATTGATCAAATGACAGATGTCCACAAATTTGGCTCCTCGGGTGTGACTGCCGTAGGGCACCAGAACAAATTCTTTTCCCAAGGGGAGAACATTGTTTAACTGATCACCAAACTTTTGTTTTAGCACCTTTAATTGAAAATGGCTCCTCGGATTACTCTTTATCAACTGCAATAAGGTACTTTTACCATCACCCGTAACCGACAAAAATTCTTTGGACACGACCCCAGTAATCTTGCCTTTGGCCTCTCCGGGTTTTCGAACATAAAAAACACCAACTTCCTTCTGGAACGGAACAAATTCCTGAACCAAAAAATGGGAGGGACTCCATTTTACATATTTTTGAAATTCATCCTTATTATGGATTTTTTCCACGCCAAACGCCTTCATTCCAATATCGGGCTTGGCTATAAATGGAAATGCGATCCCGGAATTTAAAACCCGTTCCAATGCCTGGTCGGCCGTCTCGTCATTTTTTACAAATATTGTTCTTGGTATGTATTGGGCAGGAATCATATTGTAAATATCCATTTTGGATATCATGGCCATTCCCCCATTCTTCATGCCTGGATTGGCGGCATTAAAAAAGAATAAAGAACGTGCTTTTATCGAATAATAAAGCCAAACTGGAAACATCGGATAATAAATCAACCAGAAAGGCCAATATTCCCAATGTGTGATTTTATGCCAAATGAGCTTTAATGGACCCATATAGTTTTAATTGATCAGTTGACCGGTGGAAAAAGGCACTTCATAATCAACTTTGTTGAGCAGGTCGAAATGATGCATTACAACATCGCTCTCTTTGTTCAATATGGCCTGTGTTACACTAAAGGTTTTTAAGCCGGATGCCCTATTGATTATAAATCCGTTCTCAAAATCGTCATGATTGTTCGAGTGAAAATCGACCACATCTTGAGAAGTTATGAAGGAGTTGCCTTTAACAAACTTTTTAAACAACGTTTGCCTGTGTTCGATTACCTTATCTTGGTAAAGTGTTGATGATGACCATATGTAATTTTTATCCTTGTTCAACGGCCTAAAGTATTTTTGATGGCCGTCCCAGCGAAACTCCAGCAATTCGGCTGTGTACAACACCAATGTAAAGGGTTCTATTCTCAATAGGTCAATTTCTTGCAACAAAGCTAAGGGATTGTCAGAAACAACAATATCCAAAAGCACCAGTCCCCTGCTCCTTTCATATTTTCCATTGGGCGGGTGACCCACAAAACCACCGTTCAGCAGCACAGCTACCGAACCATTTTCATTTATGGCGAACCAGGTACCCCCCGCCTTGGGATCTTTTGGAAAAAGTACCTTCACCGAACCTATGGTTTCTTCTTGTGGCCGCAATGCCATAGGACGATCAACATGCTCGTCCCTGTTCGATGTAATAAAACGTTGTCCACCGGACGATATAAAACTTACTGTGCACATTCTTTTCTAAATTGTAAGGTGGAAGGAGCAACTCCAAAAGTTTCGGGCACTTTCTGGTCCGAAAAATGACATATCCCAATTTTGATCAACGCTTGATGATGAATGGTGTGTTCCAAGTTGTACATAACTTCCCGGTGGTAATTGGTATCCAATGTAAGTATTTCACCATTAAGTTCATAACTGATCTGAATGGCCTTGTTGGGCTTTTTTAAATGCATTTGTATAAAAGCCAATTTCTCAATGGCAAACGATAGGTCTTTTTCAATTTTACGGTCTCTTTTTCTTCTATCGTAGGACACATCTGCTTGATCATACCCCTTGATCAAACAAAGGTAAAGCTCGATCACATGTCTTGTATGCTGACCTATACTGGCATTGGACAATATATTACATGATCGGGAGTAACAATCTTTAGGCAGTTCCAAAAGAACCTGTTTAAACTGTTCCAATGTATCCAAGGTTGATTTGAACATAGTTATTGTTTAATTATTTACGTATTTATATGCGAACAAAGCAACTCATCCAGCGATAGGATACAAAAGGTTGTCCACTCTCAGAAATCTCATGCCCTTAAAGATATTCAATTCTTGATATTCTCCCAGTTTATATCCGCTTTCGATATAAGGGAATTCGGTGATTGGTTCAACCAAAATTGGAGGGTATTGTTCTTTCCTTTGTTGAAGAATAGATAAAGTTTTCCACCTCTTATCTCAAAAGTTTCGGGATCTACATTAACCTTTTTTGAATTTACTGCGACAGCATAGGCACAATAACCCCCATACTGTGGTACATAACTATTGGGTTGTATAACAAACTTTTCCAGATTTGCCTCGCTGACAAACTTATAATTTACCCCATCAAACATGGCGGTAAATTGGTCTTTGCCCATGGTCGCGATACCATCAAAATAGGCGACCACATCATATCCATGAGCTGCATACCCTTTTTTGGTATTATAATCTATGGATTGCCCTTGAACTAAAACACCTGTTAAAAACAGAAAAACCATTATTCGATACTTCATAAATTCTGGAATTTTTATGGTTGCTTGTTAGTATTGAAGATTTTGTCTAAAAATAAAGGTGTTCCTTTCAAGATTAGAAAAAAAGATTTGATATATAAGCTATTACGAACAAAAACTGCGCAGTTAAACAATTAGTAGTTGAGACTTGAGGTTCAAGTTTTTTTGTCGTAATAGAAGGTGCTCGATTTTATCCTACGAATTTATTATGCTACGTCCGGCGTTCTTAGCCTTTTTAGTACCATAAGAATAATGATGGTGATGACCCGCTTTCTATTTATAGTTCACTTTGTATTCCTTTGGTGTAAGCATATTTTTTTTAAAGATCAGATTATAAACTAGATAAGTTATTAAAGCCAGCTGCATAACCTATTTCGTCCATGGACACATTGATCGGTTTCTATTTACAATTTCGTGACGACTCCTAACCTGTATTTCAACAAGTAACAAGTAAAACTTTGGCTCATGAGCTTTTTAAAATAATGACTAAAAATAGATTTATACATATTTACCAATTGGGTCACTTTGTTGAGCTTAATACCGTGCTAGTAATTTTAACGGATTTAGCTCATGAAGTCACTTTTTGATATGTGCACTTTTAAGGTTTTCTCGATACAACCGTACCAAACTGAATTCCGAGGAGATTTCCAGAGCAAGCAAGAACGGTTCTAATGCTCATCGTCGTTATTGTAAGTATTTTTCATTTTTTTCTATCGTAAATGAAGCGGTTAGGCCAACGCTAAAATTTCGCGGTAATTTTTCAACTCCGAAAATCGAGCGAGAATGCTTACCTTTTTCTTCAAGCACTTTTACAAATAAATCAGACGCTCCATCAATCACTTTAGGTGATTCGTCCCATTTATTGCTCGACTGAAAATAAGCATCGATATGATTCAGTCCGATTATTTGGTCAAACCCAACTATTTTGTCCATCTGCGCGAGCACATTCAAAGCACACAACTCCATTGCTTTATATCCTTGTTCAGTTGTTATTTCATTCCCCAATCTACCTTGGTGTAAATATTCTTCGTTTAGAATGGGAAATTGGATTGCGACATAAGCTATATTTTCTCGGATATTTACGGAAACATAATTTCCACCAGGTATTGACACCCTCGGAAGTTCCAATCCTAATTCAGAAAGATTTTTATTTGGGTCTATACTCATTTTTTAGTTCTATTTTGCTCGGGTTTAACGGGATAAAGTTATAAAAAAGAAGAAGGTCACATTTATATTCAACCCTAAATCAATTAATTACGAGAAGTTGACGTATATTTTTTAGGTTAAAATATACTCACCAAAAAGGTCTCTTTTTTCTAACGCTATTATTTAGGGTTAATTAAAATAAAATAATCTGTTAAACAGTATTTTATAGATTTGGCGTTGTGTTTTGAATGTGTTTTATTGGGGTATAACAGAACCATCACTTAACTTTAGACCAAGTCCCGTCCATTTTTAGTTGAAGATTTACACCAAATTTAGATGTGTTTGGTTTAGGATGTGGACTTTGGATTCAACAAGAAAAAACAGAAGAAACCAATAAACTAATTTTAGATTTGTTAAAATAACACCAAGGTTGCGTAATCGAAAGTTTAAGAACTTAAAAGTATACTCACCTTACTCTTATAAGTCTGCCCAATTGGAACTTTATATGTATCGATTATAATTCGATTACCTTCAATATACTTTATTTTATCCTTGGAAACGATGAATGATTTATGTACACGTAAAAAGTGATCAGAAGGCAATAATGTTTCTAAAGCTGATATTTTATAATTGCTTAAAATCATCTTATCTGTTAAATGTATTTTTGTGTAATGCCCATAAGCTTCAATAAATAAAAGATTTTCAGAATGAATTTGATGCTGTTGTTTATCGGTTTTTACAAAAAAACTAACATTTTTGGTGGTTGAGGTTTCGGTTAAATCGGATTGTGGTTTAGTACTAGTTATAGTTTTATTTACCGCTTTTATAAAACGTTCAAAACTAAATGGTTTTAATAAATAATCTGAAATATTGAGTTCGTAGCCTTCTAAAGCAAATTCTTTATAAGCTGTAGTTACAATAATTTTTGGTGGATTAGCTAGTGTTTTTAAAAAATCAAAGCCTGATAATTTGGGCATATTAATGTCTAAAAAAAGTAAATCTACAGCATGTTCGTTTAAAAACTGCATAGCTTCAAAAGCATTGTAACAATTTCCTTTTTTTTGTAGGTGTGGTAAATCATCGCAATAGTTTTCAATAATACGGTGTGCAATAGGTTCGTCATCTATAATTATATATTGAATCATATTGTGTGTATTTTAAGCGAGAGTTTATAATTGTTTTCTTTAACCTCAATTTGAAGATTATGCTTATTTGGGTACAATAATTTTAAACGTTGTTTTAAATTATCCAATCCAATACCAGCTTTTTTAGTTGTAATACTCGAATCAAAATTATTTTCAATTGTAAAATATAAAATCCCGCTATCGGTTTTTATATCTATATGAATATAAGCCTCTTCAGCTAAATGTTCTATACCGTGTTTAAAAGCGTTTTCAAGTGGAAGAATTAGTAACAAAGGTGCAATTTTAATTGTAGGGTCACTATTGTTTTTAAACCTAACATCTACAGATTTATGGTGTCTAATTTTATGTAAATCAATGTAGTTTTTTAAATACGTTATGTCGTCTTTTAAGAATACTTTTTCTTCTTGTCCCATATAAATGGTATAACGCATCATATCTGATAATTTTAAAACCACATTGGGTGCATCATCAGATTTTTCAATAGTTAATCCGTATAAATTATTTAAAGTATTAAAAAAGAAGTGCGGACTAATTTGACTTTTCAATAAGGCTAATTCTGCTTTAGCTTTTTTAGATTCCACCGATTTCATCCATTTCCATTGCTGATAAATCCAACCTATTAGTAACACAAAAAGCGGTACAAATAATATAATTTTCAGCTCTTTTTCTTGCTGTAAATAACGATTTAGATCATTTATATAAACTCTTATATAATAGAGGTAGCTTAAGCTTAAAACGTAATATCCAATAATAATAAGGGCATATTTTTTAAAAAAAGAAGGAGCAATAATTGAAAAAAAAACAAGAGCTATAACAATTAAACCAGCAAAAGTTAAAGGATTATCAATTATTTGTGATTGATTATCGTTCGCCATTACCAGAATAAATAAGACAATTAAGAATAAAAGTTTTACGCTTATTGTTTTATGTTGTTTTAAGAAAGGAAAAAAGTGAATAGGTAAAGATGTGATTAGCCAACCAAAAATGAAACTTAAAGTATTTGCTAAAACTTCCGAATTGTCGATATGAATAATTTCAAAGTAGGATAAACACACTACAATTAACCTAAATAAAAGTAACCCTATTGTAAATGCTTTGTATTTTTTTAAAAAGGCAATCATGAGTGGAAATTAATGATAATTGTCTTTATGATGTTAGAATTTGCGCCAACACACCAAAAGGTGTCGTCAACAGTATCTTTTCATGCGTAAAATAGGCCTGTGTGTTCAATGGAGTATTTTATGGTTAAAGCGTGTGTGTTGGTGAAAAATAGTTTATGAAATAAAAGTCCCGAAATACGTTTGCTTCAGATTATTTTAAACTCAAAATGTCATGAAGCTTTATTTTAAATTGATAGTAATCACTGTATTCTGTTTGTGGTTTCAAACTATTTCAGCACAGGAAGCGAACTATGTATTAAGTCAAGATGAAAAGCAAAATATTGTTACTACAATTCAATCACACTTAAAAACTACTTATGTAAATCTAGAAAAAGTCAACAAAATGATTGAGGTTTTGAATGTTAACCTAAAATCAAAAAAGTATAAGGCAATAAACAATCCAACAGAATTTTCTAAAATCTTAACAAAAGACCTTCAAAATATTAGTAAAGATTTGCATCTTAAACTGAGCTATAAACCCAAACAAGTAGCTAAAAATAAGCAGTTAGCTTCAGAAGATATTCGTCTGAAAAAAGAACAAATGATGGCGAAAAAAATGGCTGAAATTAATTTTGGCTTTATGGAAACTAAAATATTGCACGGTAACATAGGTTATTTAAATCTTCGCCTATTTGCTGACACAAAATACGCAGAAGAAACTGCTACTGCTGCAATGAGTTTTTTAAACAACACCAATGCCATTATTATTGATTTGCGCAATAATAAAGGAGGTGTGCCAAGTATGGTTCAATTATTATCGAGCTATTTTTTTAAAGATAATCCTGTTTTGTTAAGCAATTTTTATGAGCGCAAAACAAATGCCGAAACACAACTTTATACATTAAACACAAATAAAGAATCAAAAATGGTTAACAAACCACTTTACATTTTAACAAGTAAGAGCACTTTTTCTGCAGCTGAAGCATTTGCATATAGTTTAAAGCATTATAACAAAGCAATAGTTGTTGGGGAAGTTACCAAAGGTGGTGCCAATAGAACTAAACGTATTACTATTAACAATCAGTTTTCAATTTCAATCCCATATATAGAAGCAATCCATCCAGTTACAAAATCTAATTGGGAAGGAATTGGCGTAGAACCCAATATTAAAACGTCCAAAAAAAATGCGTTTGCAACAGCATATTTAGAAGCTCTAAATAACACGGTAAAAAGAAATAAACAATCGGTTTTAAATCAGGTTGGTTATGCTTTGTTACAAGAAAGTAAAACAGAGGATGCCATTTTAATTTTTAAAGCGAATATCATGTCTTTTCCTGAAGATGCAAATACTTGGGATAGTTTAGGTGAAGCCTATGTTGTAAACAAACAACTAGAAAAAGCCTTAACAGCCTATAAAAAAGCGATAGCATTAGATCCAAATTTAGAGTCAGCAAAACGTATGATTCAAAAGTTACAATCTAAGAGTTAAGATGAAAAAGAAACAACTAAAAAAATGGAGTTTATCCACAGCAATAATAGTTTTAGTTACTATTATTTATTTCCAATTATTTAAGCAACCTACATTAGTTGAAGGCAATGACATTAGATTGATTAAGACCTATACACATCATACCAACGAAGTATGGGAGGTAAAGTTCGGACCAAATGATAGCCTAATGATTAGTGGCGGACTTGAAAAGAATGCTAAAATTTGGAATAGAATTACAGGAGAAGTATTACATGATTTACCACACGAATATGGAACACCTTCAGTTGATTTTAGCCCAAACGGAAAAACAGTTTGTACAGGTTCTTATGACGGTAAAGCTAGAGTTTGGGATGTACAAACAGGAAATTTAATTCGTGTTTTAGAAGGAAATGAAGGTACATTATGGTCTATAACATACAGCCCAAATGGAGAACTAATTGCTGCTGGTGGCAATGACGATAAAGTTTCTGTTTGGAGTGTAGAAACTGGTGAGTTAATCCACGAGTTTAAAGATGCTAACCACAATATTTGGGAGGTAATATTTCATCCTTCAGGCAAGTTGTTGTTAGCTTCAGGAAGCGATAATGCCATTAGAGTCTATAATACCCAATCAGGTAAATTAGTTAAAACAATTTTAGGGCATTCGAAAGTGCCATTATCTATGGATTTTAGCCCTAATGGAAAGTTTTTAGCTAGTGCTGGGGATGATAAAACTGTAAAAATTTGGGATACAAAAAACTGAGAACTTTTACATACTTTAAAAGGTGACAATCAAGCCATTCATTCGGTAGTTTTTATTGATAATAACCGCGTGATGGCTGGTGGAACAGACAAAAAAGCGATAGGAGAGTTTTTAGAGTACCATTTTAAATTTACTGGTTTTACAAAACCCATAGTTGCAACGCTTTGGGATGTTGAAAAAGAGCGTGTTTTACAAACACTATCTGCTCATAATAACGACATAGGGTTAGGTGTGGATGTTAACTCAAACGGAAAATTTGTAGCTACACCAAGTAAAGACAAAACCATAAAGGTTTGGGAAGTGCAGAGATAAAATAATTAATTCGTTATAGTAAATTAACCGTTCATCTTCAAAAGATAGTAGGTCTTGAATATTACTAATGTCAAATACAAATAGGCTATGAATTTTTAATATTCATAAGGTAAATTGCCAATGGAAAATATAGAATTCAAACTTATAAATCCAATAGATTATAAAAAGGATGTGTTACAATTAGTACATCAATTAAACCCAAATAAGGATGTCAGTTTTTTAGAGGATACCTTAAATGAAGTGGTTAAGATTCCTAACTATAATTGTTTTGCAATATTTAGTGAAGCCAAATTAGTAGCAATCTCTGGTGGTTGGACAACAATTCGTATGTATAGCGGTAAGCATTTGGAGTTAGACAATGTGGTTGTTGATTCTAAAATTCAATCCAATGGATTAGGAAAGTATTTAATAAGTCAAATAAAAGAATGGGCATTAAAAAATGAATATACATGTATTGGTTTAAATACTTATGTAAGTAATTCAAGATCCCATAAATTCTATTATAAAGAGGATTTTAGCATTCTAGGATTTCATTTCGAACATAAATTTTAAATAGTATCACATGAAAATAGTAATAATTGGTGGTTACGGAACTATAGGTAAAGTAATCTCAGAACATTTTAAGCAGAAGCATAATGTGTTAATTGCTAGTAGAACCAAAGGCGATTATATTGTAGATATTACTAATAGCACATCTATAAAAAAAATGTTTGAAACTGTTGGTAAAGTAGACGCTATAATTTGTATTGCTGGTGAGGCTAAATGGGACGATTTTAATAATCTGACCGAAGACGATTACTACATTGGTATTAAGAGTAAACTAATGGGACAAGTTAATCTTGTTCGCATTGGTAAGGATTATTTAAATGCCAATGGGTCTATAACATTATCAACAGGTGTTTTAGCTGATGACCCTGTATTAAAAACAACAAGTGCCGCTATGGTTAATGGTGCTATACATAGTTTTACTAAAGCTGTGGCGTTGGAAATAGAAAATGGTATTAGAATAAATACGGTTTCACTTGGTCTGGTTGAAGATGCTTATGAAAAATATAAAGATTACTTTCCTGGGCATTTACCAATTTCAATGAAGCAAGCTGTAAGTGGCTATGTTAGAAGTGTGGAAGGAAAAGGACAAGGAGAAATTATTAGAGTTTATAATTAGAAAATAAAAAGTAAATGAATAATTTTAAAATAATAGGAATTTCTACCCAAACAACTAATGAAAACGGACAATCTATACAAGATGTTGAAGCGCTTTGGAACAGGTTTTGGAACGAAAACATAGTAGCACAAGTACCAAATAAAGTAAACGAAGATATTTACGCTGTTTATACAGATTATGAAAGCGATTATATGAGGTACACGTTGATTATTGGATTTCCTGTAAGTAGTTTAGATGATATCCCTAATGATTTTGTAGGACGAGAAATTTTAGTAGGAAATAGTGAAAAGTTTACATCAAAAGGAAAAATGCCCGAAGCAATTTTAAAAACATGGTCAGAGATTTGGACAAATAAAAAATTAAAAAGAGCGTATCGAGCGGATGTTACTGTACATGGTAAAAAATACTTTGATGGAAAGAATGCAGAGGTGGAAACTTTTATTTCTATTGCATAGTTTTTTAACCTTCATGATATCTAACACTCTCAACAAACCAATAGTATAATGAAACACAAAATTTTTATGCTAATTGTTTGCACTTTAGTAACACAATTAGCGTTCGCACAAAATATTTCAATTAATGAAGGCTCTGGCTTTTTTAGGGTTAAAGGAAATGAAAACCATGAAAAAGATTCAATTACTGTTTTTTATCATCAACCTAAAAAGTTTACTAAAAATTCAAAGCATTTAATAGTTCTTCCTGGTGCTGGTAGAAATGCAAACGATTATAGGGATTCTTGGATTGAAATATCAGAAAAGTATAATGTTTTAATTATAGCGCTTTCTTATCCAGAGAAAACTTATGATTATGGAAATTATCACCTTGCCGGAACTGTAAAAGATTTAGATTTTTCAAGAGGTGTTTCTTTTAAGAAAGGCACAAATCAGGTGCATATAAATGAAGATGTTATAAAGTTTAATTTTAATGAAAATAAGAAAGATTGGATTTTTACTGATTTCGATAGAATATTCAAATTAGTAAAAAGAATTACAAAGTCTAATCAGAAAACATATGATATGTTTGGGCATTCTGCAGGAGGTCAAATATTACATCGATTTGCATTATTGTATCCAAATTCAAAAGCCGATAAAATTCTAGCTTCGAATGCTGGCACATATACATTTCCTGATCATGAAACAAAATTTCCTTTTGGAATTAAAAACACAGGAATTAGCACGAAATGGTTAAAAAATTCTTTTAAAAAGAATTTAATATTATTTCTTGGAGAATTAGATAATAAGACTGAAACAAGAGGTAGAATGTTACGGTCAAAAACAGTAGATAAGCAAGGAGTTGGTAGAATTGATAGAGGCAGAAACTTTTATAAGTTCAGCAAAACATTTGCAAATAAAACAAAGATAAATTTTAGCTGGAAACTTGTAGAAATACCAAATGTAGGCCATGACTATAAACAAATGGCCAAAGCTGCAGGAGAATATTTATACATTGAGAGATAGACTTTATAAATGAAATTAATAAATTATATAGTTAAATTATGCGTTTTAACACTGGCGATCGTGATAATTGCTTGCAAAACTGAGAAAAAGAAAACTGGCGAAAATGAGTTTTCTACAAATGAAAATTCCTTACTCGGACAAAATCCTCCCGGATCAACACCTATACCTTTCGCCCCAGGTATGGTTACAACGAGCGGATGGGAATATGGCGGTGTCTTTACTCCAGATATGAACGAATTTTATTTCCTAAGAGAAGTCGGGGTTGATAGCACTAAAAAACAGGAATTCGTTGTTTACAAATGTGAAGGCGATAAATGGGAGAAAACAGTCATTTCTTCTCGTCAAGGACAACCCTTCGTTGCGCCAGATGGAAAGACCATGCATTTAGGGAAGCGGTATATGAATCGTCGCAGCAATGGTGAATGGTCGGGAGTTAAAAGCTTAGGATCTCCCTTTGATAGTTTACGAATTATGCGGCTTACGGCTTCTTCTAAGGGGACCTATTTTTTTGATGAATTCAAGGAAGACATTACTGGTGATATTCGATATTCAAGGATAATAGAAGGCAAATATGAAGAACCTAAATTGCTTAATAATAAAATCAATACCGGAAAAAGTTTCCATCCCTTCATTGCACCAGATGAGTCCTATATTATATTTGATAGTTACAGGGAAAATGGGTTTGGAGATTCAGACATTTACATAAGCTTTCGACAAAAAGATAATACATGGGGAGAGCCTGTTAATTTGGGCAGTAAGATAAATACACAAGCATGGGAAGCTTCAGCTAGTGTCACACCAGATGGTAAATATCTTTTCTTCAATAGAAATGTAGGCCCAGAAGAAGATCGAAATGTAGATATATTTTGGGTCGATGCTCAATTCATTGAAAAGCTAAATCCGGAAGACTAAAAACTAACGTCACCATAGCGGGTTATCCCACATAACCTATCTTAGGACCGGTAAGGTATGGATGCAACTGACGGAGATCAAGGGTCTGTTCCATCGAAAGATTGTTGGATGGTCGATAGGCAAGACCTTGGCCACTGCAGATACCATAATTCTCGGTAGCAACGGAAAAGTTCTGTACACTAGATAGGTATAGATTTCCCTTGCCTCTTTGGTATGTCCCGAATCCCTCGACCCTTTTCTATCCCAAATTACTATCGGGATAGTATACTTCAAACTCATGTTAATCCTTTGTGAATCGACCGTGATACGGGCATAAATATTTACCATTCCGCCACCGCTCCTTGCTATACTTATCCAAAAACTAATGGAAAATATTGATCATGTTCTCATAGGATTTGTGTTAAATCCAACGATTTTAAACTACGAAAATCAAATGCCAAACATTTGTAATACTGTTAATTACAAATTAATTCAGTTAACACCATCAATAAAAATCTTACTAACCGAATTACAAGCAAAAAAAGATCAAATCAAACCATATCAAATACAGTTTAAAAAAGTCAAAACCTTGCATACCAATAAAATATGCAAGGTTTTGGTTTTTGTTTAAAACTTAAAAAGTGACCCAGGGAGGATTCGAACCCCCAACCCTCAGAGCCGAAATCTGATGTTCTATCCAGTTGAACTACTGGGCCATTTATAATCTATGAACTCAATTTAGCCTTGACAATTGCAGAAATGGTCTTTCCATCCGCCTGTCCGGCCAATTCTTTGGAAACAATTCCCATTACTTTTCCCATATCTTGCATACCGGAAGCTCCAACGGCATCGATGGTTTGCACCACTACTTTTTCAATTTCTTCTTCTGTAAGCTGCTCGGGCAAAAACTTTTCAATTACGGCCACTTGCGCCAATTCGGGCTCTGCTAAATCCTCGCGGCCCTGTTCCTTGTAAATGGCCGCACTATCCTTACGTTGCTTAACCAACTTTTGAACCAATTTGATTTCGTCCTCTTCCGATAACTCTGCTCCCGCACCTTTATCGGTCTTGGCCAACAAGATTGCCGATTTAACAGCACGCAAAGATTCTAGGGCAACGGTATCCTTGGCCTTCATTGCGGCTTTCATTTCTGTCATTACCTTTTCTTGCAAACCCATCTATTCCGATTTAGATCGCGAAGATAAAAAATAAACCCGAAAGTACGTCTACTTTCGGGTTTATGCCTTCCACAAAAATGGAAGTTAATTTAAACACTACTAATCAACATTATCGTGCAAAAAAGAATTATTGGAACGCAACTGTAGATCATCGTTGCTATCTTCGCCCAAGGTAGTCCTTGATACTTTCTGTTCTCTGGGAACATCGTTCAAATCGACACCCTGGCGCTTATAAGCGGGCTCCTTTTCAATATCGTCTATGCTATTCCTATTGTTTTGAAACTTGTAATTAAAGTTTTTCAACTTTCGCCTACGCTCATCTGCCCTATCTTTTAGGATATCGCTGATGGAACTGTTCATCGGATCTAAATTGGCCGTAGTTTCCTCGTTTTTACCGGCTCCTTGATCTTTTTCTTCTACCCTAATGGTCTTTTTCTCGAATACAATTTCGTTTTCGACCATTTTTGGTTCGTGGGTCTCTGCTTTTGACTTCGCTCCGGTCAGTTTTTCCTCCAACTCCATATACTCTTGCAAGTCGTAACGGGTCTCCCCTTCTTTCTTGTATTCCAAAACGGGCTTAACTTCTACGTAGTCGTTTACTTCCACATCACCTAAGCCATCATCATCTAGGTTAAACGTTATGGTATGCCCTTTTTCTTCTTCTTCTACCTCATTGTTCAATGGCATATCAAAACTCAAGGTAAATTGGTCTTCATTGCTTTTTGTTGACACCTCTTCCGCATCAACAACGTTTATATTGTTGATTACATTTTTGGCCTCGATAATTACAAAGTCGTCCTCCACATTCTCTGCGACCACTTCTTCGTAAAAAACATTAAAGTTTCTGATATAGCTAGTGGTCGGTATCAAGTCCGGGTCTCTTAATTGTATTTTTTGAGGGACTATTTTGGGCTCCTCTTCCATTTCCAATGTATGCTTCACCACTTTTGGCCCTGGTTCGGGAGTTGGTTCTGGAGTTACCGTATTCTCCACATTCACTTCGTGCACCGAAGTGGATTCGGGAGTTAAATCCTGTTCTGCGGTTTGCTCATCCTCCAAGGTATAGAATACTTTTTTGGACTCGGTGTTAACAATATTATCTTGTTGATCTACATTAAAGCCTGTAGCGATCACGGTAACAGCAATTGCCTCTCCCAAGTTCTCATCTTCTCCTACCCCCATAATTATGTTGGCTCCATGTCCGGCTTCAATCTGGATGTGGTCATTGATTTCCCCGATTTCGTCTATTGTAATTTCCTGCGTGCCGGAAACTATTAACAGCAGTACATTTTTTGCACCATTGATTTTGTTATCGTTCAGCAATGGCGAATCCAAAGCTTTCATAATGGCTTCGGTGGCCCTTGCAGAACCGGAGGCTGCAGCCGACCCCATTATGGCCGTACCACTGTTGGAAAGAACGGTCTTGGCATCCCTAAGGTCGATATTTTGTGTATAGTGGTGCGTAATTACCTCTGCGATACCCCTTGCCGCCGTGGCCAAAACTTCGTCTGCTTTAGAGAAACCGGCCTTAAACCCAAGATTTCCGTATACTTCTCTTAGCTTATTGTTATTGATGACTATTAAAGAATCTACATTTGCGCGCAATTTCTCTATCCCCATTTGCGCTTGCTTATTACGCATGGCCCCTTCGAACTGGAACGGCATGGTAACTATACCTACCGTAAGAACATCCATTTCTTTGGCCAACTTGGCAATAACAGGAGCAGCTCCGGTACCTGTACCTCCACCCATTCCTGCGGTGATAAAGGCCATTTTTGTGTTATTGTCCAACATGGCCTTAAGGTCCTCCATACTTTCCAATGCGGCTTGCTCGCCTATTTCTGGATTGGCACCAGCTCCCAGCCCTTCCGTAAGGGATACCCCTAACTGGATTTTATTGGGTACGGAACTGTTTTGCAATGCTTGTGCATCGGTGTTACAGATTACGAAGTCCACACCGTTGATTCCGGCCTGGAACATGTGGTTGATGGCATTGCTTCCGCCACCGCCCACGCCAATAACTTTAATTACGTTGCTTTTGTTCTTGGGCAAATCAAAAGCGATGTTGTCAAACTCAGTGTTCTTACTCATGACAGTCGTGTTTCTCTACTGGGGTTATTATTCTGCATTATCCAAAAAGTCCTTCAACTTTTCAGACCATTTGTCAAAAATGGATTTTCTCTCCGTTTGGGTCACCGTAGCTTTGTTCGCCTGTGCTCCCAAATCGTTTTCTTGGCCTACCAAAATTTCTTCTTCTTGGTGTACTTCCTCTTGGCGCACCTCCTGATTCTTCTTTTTTGCTTCCAAAGAATTCATCAGTAATCCTACCGCCGTGGCATATAGTGGACTGGCTACTTCTTCGTCCGAGTCCCCTGCAAGGTGCTCATTGGGGTATCCTATTCTGGTATCCATTCCGGTAATGTATTCGACCAATTGCTTAAGGTGCTTTAATTGGCTGCCTCCACCGGTCAATACAATACCTGCTATCAATTTTTTCTTTTGTTCTTCGTGGCCATAGTTTTTGATCTCCACGTACACCTGTTCCACGATTTCCACCACGCGGGCATGAATGATCTTGGAAAGATTCTTTAAAGTAATTTCCTTGGGTTCCCGACCTCTTAACCCTGGAATGGAAACTATTTCGTTATCCTTGTTCTCGCCGGGCCATGCGGAACCGAATTTTATCTTCAATAGCTCGGCCTGCTTTTCGATTATCGAGCAACCTTCTTTAATGTCATCCGTAATTACGTTCCCTCCAAATGGGATAACAGAGGTATGACGGATAATGCCATCCTTAAAAATGGCAAGGTCTGTTGTTCCGCCTCCTATATCGATCAAAGCAACACCGGCTTCTTTTTCTTCTTGACTAAGAACGGCATCTGCAGATGCCAAAGGCTCCAAAGTGATGTTGCCTAGGTCCAAACCTGCACTTTTAATGCACCGTCCAATGTTTTTAATGGATGATACTTGCCCCACCACTACATGAAAATTAGCTTCCAAGCGCCCACCGTACATTCCCACAGGCTCTTTGATTTCGGATTGACCATCCACTTTATATTCTTGCGGCAACACGTGAATGATTTCCTCGCCCGGCAGCATGACCAACTTATACACTTGGTTGCACAGTTTATCCAAATCCACGTGATCTATAACTTCTTCAGAATTTGGTCTTGTGATATAATCACTGTGGTGCAAACTCCGGATATGTTGACCTGCAATACCAACCACAACGGAACCGATCTTTAAACCGGAATTGAGCTCCGCTTGTTCAACAGCTTGCTGAATAGACGATATGGTCTGTGTTATATTATTGACCACACCGCGGTGAACGCCCAAACTTTTGGAGCGCCCTATACCCAATATTTCAATCTTTCCATACTCATTTTCCCTACCAATGATCGCTACGATCTTGGTAGTTCCAATATCCAACCCAACTGAATAATTACCCTGTTCCATAATTTAAATTTTGGTGCAAACCACTTGATTGTTGAATTCCAAACTAACTGTTGCATAATCCTCCAAGGAATTGTCCTTGGCCGCCTTTGCATAAAAGGCCATAAAATTTTTGAACTTCTTGTTCAAATTGTCCACTCCTCCCAAATTCACAACAAAATTTTCCATGCGAAATCTGAGCTGATAATTTCCTTCTTCCTCAATATGTATCCCGATGACGTTCTTTCTCAGAAAATCATCTTGATTGATATAATCCAATATCACGTAGGCATCCTCGAGGGTTTTTCCCGTAATTTTTCCTGTAATTATTGGTACCCTGGCCGAATGATACTTTGACAGCGGCATGCGTTTGCCCTGATCATCCAAATAAAACTTGGAGACACCCTCTATTCTACCAATTGGCTTACGCTGAACAATCTTGGATACAAGCTCCCCATTTACAGTAAGATACACCTGGGCATTTTTGACCATATCGTTGGATAAAAGAATCTCCTCTATGGTATTCAAAACTAACTGTTCTTTGGGCGTATTTTTTAGTGGTCCGTAATTTTGTATTAACAATTTATTAACCGCATCCTCAGTTAAATACAAATTGCTTTCACCAACAAATTTCACGGTCACATTTTCGACTTTTTTCTGTTGATTTCTTTGTCCGGCAAAGCCATAGAGTGCAACTACGGCCACGGACAAAAATGTAAGTTTTATGTAATCCCAATTAATGCGCATAGCCCAATGCTTTTTTAATTTTTGGAACCTCAAGTCCAATATCCCCTGCTCCAAGAGTTACGAGTACTCTTGATTTGCAGTTACTTGCCTCCCCTACCAATTCCGATTTGGAAATCAGCTTTTTATTGGGGTTCTTTATTTTTTCCAACAGCCATTCCGATGATACTCCCTCAATGGGTTCTTCCCTGGCCGGATAGATGTCCAGTAAAATGACATGGTCAAAATCCGAAAGACTATCTGCGAAATTATCGGCAAAATCCTGTGTTCTTGAAAATAAATGTGGTTGGAAAATTACAGTGACCTGTTCTCCTGCATGCATTTCTCGGACGGCTTGATGCACTGCATTGATTTCGGTCGGGTGATGTGCATAATCATCTATAAAAACAAAATCCTTGGTATTTATCTGATACGAGAATCTACGCTGAACCCCTTTAAATGTTCCTAAAGCCTTTGCAAGGGCATGCGAGGAGCAACCGGTTTGTTCCGCCATTGCAAAAGCGGCCAATCCATTGAGCAGATTATGTCTTCCCGGCTTGTTGAACGTTACTCTCTTGATTACTTCCGAGGGCGTCACAATGTCAAATATGTAGGCTCCTTGTTCAATTTCGATATTTTTAATGCAATAATCGGCTCCATCTTCTATCCCAAAAGTGGTTCCCACCAAAGGCAACCCCTTTCTCACAAATAACTTTCCTTCTGGTTTGATTTTTCCAATGAACTCATGAAACGATCGTTCCAACTCTTCTTTGCTACCATAAATATCCAAATGGTCAGCATCCATAGATGTGATGCATGCGACCGTCGGTGTCAAACGTAAAAATGAACGATCAAACTCATCGGCTTCAACAACAGAGTATTCAGTGCCATCCAGCACAAAATTGCTATCGAAGTCTTCCGAAATCCCCCCTAAAAATGCAGTCATCGGCAAGTTACACTCCTTGAGCAAATGCGCCAAAATACAAGTCGTGGTTGTTTTACCATGTGTCCCGGCCACTGCTAAACAGAATGAGTCCTTGGTTATAATCCCAAGCACTTCAGAACGCTTTTTTATATCAAAGCCGTTGTTTTTATAAAACTGATATTCAGAATGTGAAGTTGAAACTGCGGGAGTATACACCACCAAAGTTTGTGGGTGCTTGAACGTATCCGCGATCAAATCCACATTGTCCTCAAAATGAACCGAGATACCTAAGGATTCCAAACCTTCAGTTATTGGGGTTGGGGTTTTATCATAGCCGGCCACTTCTTTCCCTATAAAATTGAAATAACGGGCAAGAGCGGACATTCCGATTCCACCGATACCGATAAAATAAACGCTATGTATATCCTTCAAATTCACTTCAACAACTTTTCAATTTCGTCCACAATATGTTCCGTAGCCTTTGGCATTGCCATTTTTTTAATGTTTGTCCCCAACCGTTCTTGTATGCTTTCGGACTTCAGCAATTCGGAAAACTTGTCTTCAAATACAGCATCCAACTGATTTTCCTTGATCAACATGGCAGCTTCCTTTGCGACCAGTGCTTTGGCATTCTGGGTCTGATGGTCCTCTGCCACATTTGGAGAAGGTATAAATATCACCGGTTTACCTACCAGACAAAGCTCTGACACAGAGCCCGCTCCTGCCCTAGATATAATTACATCGGCTATTGAATAGGCTAAATCCATCCGGTTGACAAAAGCCGATACTTTGACGGCTTCGGAGTTATGTTTTTCGTAATCATCGAAATACAGTTTTCCACATTGCCAAAGTACCTGTAACTGGTTTTTTTGAAAAAATCCCAACTCTTTTTCGATCAACTGGTTAATTCTTCTTGCCCCTAGGCTACCACCCAAAACCAGAACAGTTTTTCTATTGTCATCTAATCCAAAAAAATTAGCTGCTTCTTGTTTATTTTCCTTTAGTTCTATCAAATCCGTTCTGATGGGGTTTCCGGTCTTCACTATTTTCTCTTTCGGAAAAAAACGTTCCATCCCATCATAGGCTACACAAATTTTCTCTGCTTTGCCCGCCAATAGTTTGTTGGTGATACCTGCAAAAGAATTCTGTTCCTGCAACACGCATGGAACGCCAGAACTTTCGGCCATTCGCAACAAAGGGCCACTAGCAAACCCACCTGTTCCTATAGCAACATGTGGCTTGAACTCTTTTATTATTTTGCGCGCTCCTAACAAACTACTCATCAGTTTAAATGGAAACATGAGATTTTTAAATGTCAGTTTCCGTTGTATTCCACTAATCCACAATCCTTTTATTTCATATCCGGCCTGTGGCACTTTTTCCATTTCCATTTTATCCTTTGCCCCCACGAACAAAAACTTGGCATCCGGGTACCTCCTCTTTAGCTCGTTCGCAATGGCCACTGCAGGATATATATGTCCACCTGTTCCTCCTCCAGATAGTATAAATCTATAATTGCCCACTTAATACTTCTAAAGGGTTTGTATCTTCTATGCCTTGGGATTGCTCCTCCAAATTTTCCTTTTTATTGCTTGCGCTCAAAACTATTCCTATCGCCATACAAGTCATCCAAATAGATGTTCCTCCCATACTGATCAACGGTAACGGCTGACCGGTAACAGGGAACAACTGGACCACCAC
The DNA here is from genome assembly GCF_041224615.1 of Allomuricauda sp. XS_ASV26. Lineage (NCBI taxonomy): Bacteria > Pseudomonadati > Bacteroidota > Flavobacteriia > Flavobacteriales > Flavobacteriaceae > Allomuricauda > Allomuricauda sp. XS_ASV26. Next base: position 41,356 of record NZ_JBGFGK010000027.1, read on the forward strand.
CGCCATATTGATGAATGCCTGGAACACAATAGGCAGACCCACCCCAATCACCAGTAATTTCGAAAAAACTGTTTTGGACGAATGTGCGACTACCAGAATGCGAAAAAGCAGCAGTAGATAAAAAAACAGCAACGCTCCGCCGCCGAGCAAACCATATTCTTCGATAATAATGGCAAAAATGAAATCGGAAGTACTCTGCGACAATAAGTTTTTCATCACACTCTTGCCCGCTCCCTTTCCTACAATGCCCCCTTCCGCCACGGCAATCTGAGCCAATGTCAACTGGTGCAGATCGTCCTTGTCCGCTTGTTCCGGATGGATAAAGGTCTCTATCCTCGATTTCCAGGTTCCGGCACGTTGCGGCAATACTTCGGGCGCCTTGAACAGTACGAACAAGAACATTCCTGCAAATACAATCCCTGTGGCTACCATGGCAAACAAATACTTTAGGGGATATCCGCCCAAAAAGCACAGAACCAGAGCCATAAAACTTATAATGGCTGCGGTTGAGAAATTTTCTGGCAAAATCAATAGCACTACTAAAGCTACCGGCAACCAGAGTGGCAGAATACTTTCCTTAAAAGTTATCTTTACGTCTTTGATCTTGGTCAGGTATCTGGCGATCCAAATCATTAAGACTACTGCCGCCAAGGTGGATGTTTGAAAATTGACCCCCACCAACGGAATTTTTATCCAACGGTTGGCCGTTACCCCACCTATGCGGGTTTCCACGGTCAAAGTATAGATCAGAAGCAGAATAACAATAGGCATAGCTATTATGGACAGCCCTTTAAAGTAATGGGTAGGAATTCTGTGTACGGCATAGATTATCCCAAAACCCAAAAACAGTAATACAGCATGCTTTACCAGGTGACCCAAGGTTGTTCCGTCTCCATTAACATAAACCAAATTGGTACTGGCGCTGTACACTGGCAAAAATGAGAAAAGCGCCAATAGGGCCACAACACCCCAAATGGCTTTATCACCTTTCAGATTTTTGAATACTCTCAACACTTTTTACAACTTTTTTACTGCGTTTTTAAATTGATCTCCCCTATCCTCATAATTGGAAAACAGGTCAAAACTTGCGCAAGCTGGGGACAACAAAACGGCATCTCCACGTTCTGCAATCTTATAGGCCACTTTTACGGCTTCTTCCATGGAAAAGGTCTCGACCACCAAATCGATTACATTCCCAAAAGCATCTTTTAACTTGGAGTTGTCCACTCCCAAACAAACAACGGCCTTTACTTTTTCCCTCACCAATGGCATAAGCTCGGAATAGTCATTGCCTTTGTCCACACCGCCTGCAATCCAAACAATAGGTCGTTTTATACCGTCCAAAGCGTAAAATGTAGCATTTACATTGGTCGCTTTGGAATCGTTAATGTATTCCACATGGTTTATCTTAAGTACCTTCTCCAATCTGTGGGGTACTCCCTGAAACGACTGGATACTTTGGCGAATAGTTTCTTTTCTAACTTTTACCAACATAGCCGCCATACTGGCCGCCATGGTATTTTTTACGTTGTGCTGACCTTCCAAGGCCAAAATATCTTCGTTCATCTCCAAGGTTTTATGTTCTAATTTCATTTTTATCTTTTTGTTTTCTAACCAAGCTCCCTCGTCCAGTTTTCTTTTTACAGAAAAGGGCAACAATTTGGATTTAACTGGGTGTTTTTTTAACCAATCAAGGATTACTTCATCATCGGCATCGTAGATCAGGTAATCATTTTCATCTTGATTCATGGCTATTCTGAACTTGGAAGCGATATAGTTTTCGAATTTATACTCATATCGATCCAAATGATCGGGTGTTATATTGGTGATCATGGCTATATGGGGCTTAAAATCCACAATACCATCCAACTGGAAGCTGCTTATTTCCAATACATAATGATCGTAGTCCTCCTCGGACACCATTTTAGCATAACTATCTCCAATATTTCCGGCCATACCTACATGCAACCCTTCATTTTTCAATAGATGATAGGTTAACATCGTGGTAGTGGTTTTTCCGTTGCTTCCGGTAATCCCGATTAGGTTCGCACCTGTGTACTGTGATGCAAATTCTATTTCCGAAATAACTGGCACACCTTTTTCAAGGAGTAACTTTACCAACGGCACCGTGTCCGGTATCCCCGGGCTTTTCATCACTACATCGGCATTCAATATTTTGGATTCGGTATGCTTTCCCGATTCCCATTCAATCTCAAAATGTTCAAGAACTTTTTTGTACTTATCCTTTATTTCGCCTTTGTCGGATACAAAGACCTCAAATCCTTCTTTTTTTCCCAATATGGCCGTACCTACGCCACTTTCTCCTCCACCGAGTATCACCAAACGACCCATTATCTGATTTTTAGCGTAACTATGGTAATTATGGCCAACAAAATTCCAACAATCCAAAAACGGGTCACTATTTTACTCTCGTGGTAGGATTTTTTCTGATAATGATGGTGCAATGGCGCCATTAAGAATATTCGCCTACCTTCGCCATACTTTTTCTTGGTATGCTTAAAGTACCCAACCTGTAACATTACCGACAGTGATTCCGCGAAGAAGATTCCGCACAAAATCGGTATCAATAATTCCTTTCTAACTATAATGGCGATTACTGCAATGACTCCCCCTATGGTTAAACTTCCTGTGTCCCCCATAAAAACCTGGGCCGGATAAGCATTGTACCATAGAAAACCTACCAGGGCGCCAACAAAAGCCGCGATAAAAACTACCAATTCCCCCACTCTGGGCAAGTAAAAGATGTCTAGATAATCGGAAAATTCAATGTTCCCCGATACCCAAGCAAAAATTCCCAGGGTCAACACAATAATAGCGGACGAACCAGCGGCCAGACCATCAATCCCATCGGTTAAATTGGCTCCGTTGGACACGGCTGTTACAATCAAGATCACTACCGGGATAAATATGAGCCAGGCATAATCTTCCGCTCCCTCTCCCATCCAAGAAATAAAATCTGCGTAATCCAACTCGTTGTTCTTAAAAAAGGGCACATTGGTCCGTACAGACTTGGTCTCTTCACCAAAAACATTTTCTACCCGAAAATTCTCGGTTATGGTTGTGGTATCTTTCTCCTTAATGGTAACCTCGGGATGGAAATACAGAGTCAAGCCAACAATCAACCCTAAAACAACTTGCCCCATTACTTTAAAGCGCCCCTTTAATCCCTGTTTGTCCTTTTTAAAGGTTTTTATATAGTCATCTATAAAACCGATTATCCCCATCCATATGGTGGTCACAATCAGTAGAATCACATAAACATTCTTGATATCGGCAAAAAGAATTACCGGCAACAAGGTGGACATAATAATGATCAATCCTCCCATTGTGGGTGTTCCAGCTTTTTGTTTTTGTCCTTCCAGACCCAAATCCCGAATGCTTTCCCCTATCTGTTTTTTTTGAAGCAGGAGGATGATCCGCTTTCCGTAGACCATGGCGATCAATAGCGATAACAATACGGACATGGCAGCCCTAAAGGTGAGGAACTGAAAAAGTCCTGCTCCCGGCAGTTGGTATTGTTTCTCTAAAAATTCGAACAAGTAGTATAACATGGACTACATTATTTTTTTAGGCTCATAAGAGCTTCTTTCACTTCTTTAAAATCATCAAAATCTACCCGGACACCATTGGTTTCCTGATAGGTCTCGTGGCCTTTTCCGGCCACAAGGATTATATCGTTGGCCATTGCCAATTTACAAGCTGTATTTATGGCCTGCCTCCTGTTTTCAATGGACAACACCTTTCTGGTATTTTGAGGTTCCACACCCGTTTCCATTTCTTCTATAATGGTTTTAGGGGATTCCGTTCGTGGATTATCGGAGGTAAATATGGCTTGGTCGCTCATTTCTGAAGCGATATGACCCATAACCGGACGCTTTGACTTGTCACGGTCACCACCACACCCCACTACGGTGATGACGTTTTCATTTCCAGTCCTCAAGGCATTGATAGTAACCAACACATTTTTGAGTGCATCCGGCGTATGGGCATAATCAACTATTGCCGTTATTCGCTCTTTTGATATATAATATTGAAACCTTCCATCCACATTTTCCAGCTCGCTCATCAACCTAAGGATCTCCATTTTTTCTAGACCTAGTATATCCGCGGTGGCATAGATGGCCAACAGATTGTATGCGTTAAAATCTCCAATAAGTTTGGACCATAGTTCGTTCTCATCAACTTTCAACAATTGACCATTGAACTGTTTCTCCAAAATTTGCGCCCTGTAATCGGCGAAGGATTTTAATGCGTAAGTGTATTTTTTTGCCTTGGTGTTCTGCAACATAACAGGCCCGTTTTTATCGTCGATATTTACCAGCGCGAAGGCCGTTTTTGGCAACCCATCGAACAATTTTTTCTTGGTATCCCGATATTCGGCAAATGTTTTATGGTAATCCAGATGATCATGGGAAAGGTTGGTAAAGATGGCACCTTCAAAATAAAGTCCCTCTGCCCTTTTTTGATGAATACCGTGAGAACTCACCTCCATAAAACAATACTCCACACCAACATCGTTCATTTTGGACAAATAATCGTTGATTGTTATTACATCGGGAGTGGTATGCGTAGCCTTATGCTCGATATCATCCACCAGCACTTTAATCGTGGAAATAAGCCCGACCTTGAATCCTGCTTTTTTAAACAGATTGTACAGCAGGGTCGTTACCGTTGTTTTTCCGTTGGTGCCGGTTACCCCAATAAGTTTTAGGTTTTTGGAGGGGTTTTCGTAAAAATTGGATGCTATTACCGCCAATGCACTATTGCAATCGTTCACCTGAAGATAAGTGACACCGTTCACAACAAGTTCCGGCAGTTCTTCACAGACAATGGCCCTAGCACCTAAATCTATAGCCTTTTGGATGTATTCATGCCCATCTGTGACCGTACCTCGAATGGCCACGAACACATCGTCCATTTCCACTTTTCTGGAATCGAAGTGGATTTGGTTCACCATGACACCGGTATCCCCGCTCACTGCGGAAAGACTTACCCCATATAATATGTCCTTCAATAACTTCATGAAAGCTCCAATATTATTTTCTTTACTTGATCAAGACGGGTGCCTTGATCAACAGATTGTTTCTTCACCTTTCCATTTCCATGCACCTCAACCTGAATACCAAGGTTCTCCAAAAGGGAAACGGCATCCATTCCACTCATACCCCTTACATTGGGCAAGGTGCTGTGTTTTTTTTGTACTTGTGCAAAATATTGTTGGTAGTCCTTGTCCAAATCGGAATCTTTAAAACTCCCACCGTACACTTCGTCTACCATGGGCGAAATGGCATGGATCTTCTGGGCCATGGACTTAAATACCGGACCGGATACATCGGCTCCATAATACCCTTCTTCCTTATCTGGTTCGTGAATCACGACAATGCAGGAATATTTGGGGTTGTCTGCCGGAAAATAACCCGCAAACGATGAGATATAAGCCAACTTGTCCGGGTTTTTATCTACGTAATTTTTCTGCGTGGTACCTGTTTTACCGGCCATAGAAAAATTCTTGGAGTATAATTTATGGCCTGTCCCGTAATCTTTCTCCACCACATCCTTTAATAATTGTTGCGCTTTTTTCACAGTTTCTTTGGAACAGATGGAGGAGTTGAGCACTTGTTTATCAAAACGCTTAACCACTTTGTTGCCGTCCTTTACTTCTTGGATCAAACGAGGTTTCACATATTCTCCATCATTGGCAATGGCATTGTAAAAAGCCAATGTTTGAATGGGTGTCAACGATACTTCGTAACCATGGGACATCCATCCCAAAGATATCCCCGACCATCCTTTGTCACCGGGATAACGGATAACCGGGTCGCCCTCCCCTATAATGGGTAGATCCAACTTTTTGTGAAGCCCCATGTTCATTAGGCGGTTTACAAACTTTTCGGGCTCTTCTTTATAATTTTCATTAATGATTTTTGCGAATGCCGTGTTGGAGGATACGGCGAATGCTCTGGATACGGTAATTTTTCCATACCCGCCCCATCTGGAATCTTTAACCACACCATCATAAATTCGATACCTTCCTTTTTCCGTATCGATGACAGAACTGGTATCCACCACCTTATCTTCCATAGCAGCGACAAGGGACATCAATTTGAATGTAGAGCCTGGTTCATGTGACTCGCCAACGGCATAATTCAATTTCTCGTAATATTTTCCTTCAGAAGTTCTACCCAAGTTGGAAATCGCCTTGATTTCCCCTGTTTGGGTCTCCATCACCACTACGCAGCCATGATCGGCCTTGTATTTTTCCAGTTGCTTTAATAGTTCGTGATGCGCTATATCTTGAATATTGACATCGATTGTGGAAACCACATCCAATCCATCCTGTGGCTCCACAATATTATCCAAACCAACGGGTTTCCACTGCCCTTTAGCTATTTTTTGTTTTAAGCGTTTGCCTTCTTTACCTCTTAAATAGGTTTCGCCAAATGCCCCATCGAGGCCTACGCGGGTATAGTAACCGTTTTCGTCAACACGTTCGTAACCAATGCTACGGGCGGCCATTTTACCCAAAGGATATTCGCGCACAACACGATGCGTTTCCACAAAACCTCCTTTATAGGGTCCCAGGTTAAAGAGCGGGAATTGTTTGATCCTAACATAATCCAAATAACCAACATTACGAGCCACCAGTTTATACCTATTGCCATTGGCCCTGGCCTTACGGAACAATTGTCTGTAATACGAAGATGGACGATCGAACAATTTGCCCAAAGAATCTGACAAGGCACCTACGTGGTTCTCAAAATTTTCTTGTGATACGGTCTTGGCATCGAACCTGATTTCATATTTTGGAACCGATGCCGCCAACAGACTACCATCTTCTGAATAAAGATTGCCCCGATTTGGTTCAATAGTGAACATCTTCTCGGTTTTGCTGAGCGCCAATTCCTTGTATTTTTCGCCCTGCACCATTTGGATATCCACCAATTTCACCACCACTGCTATGGCCAAAACAACAAGCCCCGTTGCTACGAGGTACAATCTGTTCATTATATTTTTTTCGGTGATGGCCACTATTCCGATGATTTAACTTTAATTTTTTTTGGTGGATTTTTAGAAGGCACCAAACCTTTTTCCGCTACAACCTCGCGCAACGTTGATTCCAATTTTAACTGTTGCACACTGGAACGAGCTTCAAAAAACTCACTTTTAAGTTTACGGACCTCCTCGTTCAATTGAGCAATCTCCAATACTTTTTTATCGGCATTATGACTACTGGAAATCATCATTGCTGCCAAAAACGAGGCAAACAACAGGAACATCCAATTCTTGGGAGCATCTCCGCTCACCAAAAATTTTCCTTTTAATATGCCCAGCAATCCTTTTCTCATTTTGTGTTCGTTTTGTTATTCCCATCTTCGCGGGAATCTACTATATGCGTTCCGCAATGCGGAGTTTTGCACTTCTTGCCCTATTATTGACCTTTACTTCTTCTGCTGATGGCTTTATCAATCCCCCTACTTTTTTTAACGGGACATTGATGTTCCCGTAAAAATCCTTCTCCGGCTCTCCATCGAATTTGCCTGCCCGTATAAATCGTTTTGCCAACCGGTCTTCCAAAGAGTGATAACTGATCAAGCTCAACCGACCACCCTGGACAAGCACTTCGGGAACTTGCTCCAAAAATTCCTTGAGCACCTCAATTTCTTGGTTCACCTCTATCCTGATAGCTTGATAGATCTGTGCCAAAATCTTGTTCTCTTTCATCTTGGGCAAAAATCGTTTGAGCACCCTTTTAAGGTCATCCGTTGTTTTGATAGGCTCTTCCGACCGGGACGCAACAATAGTTTTGGCCAAGGTATTTGCATTTCGCAATTCACCATACTGAAAAAGAACCGATGCTAAATCTTCTTGGGAATAGGCATTGACCACCTGATGGGCCGATAATTGGTTGCTTTTGTCCATTCGCATATCCAAATCTGCGTTGAACCGAATGGAAAAACCACGTTCGGCCTCATCGAACTGATGGGAGGAAACCCCAAAATCCGCCAAGATTCCATCAACTTTCCGAATGCCATAGAACTTTAAAAATTGTTTGAGATAGCGAAAGTTTTGATTGATCAACTGGAACCTACCATCTTCCAGCGCATTTTGGAGCGCATCTTCATCTTGATCAAAAGCGAACAACTTTCCACTTTCCCCCAATCTTTTCAAAATTTCTTTGGAGTGACCGCCGCCCCCGAAGGTAACATCCACATACACTCCATCTTCTTTAATATTCAATCCGTCCACCGATTCCTTTAACAAAACCGGATTGTGATATGCACTACTCATCATCATCAAAAATCTCCTCGGCCAGATCGGCATAATCCTTCTCCCCTTCTGCCAAGACTTTTTCGTACATATCCTTGTTCCAGATCTCGATTTTATCAAAAACCGCATTTAGAACCACTTCTTTTTCGATTGCAGCAAACTCCACCAAATTTTTTGGGATTTGCAGCCTTCCCGAATCACCATCTATGCTCACCTCTTTCATTCCGGCAACAAAATTTCGGACAAACGCATCGTATTTGCGATTGATCTTGCTTTTCTTCATCACTTTCTGCATCAAAACATCAAACTCCGCTTTGGGATACAATTCCAGACATTGCTGAAAAACCGATCTTTTTATCACAAACCCATCTTTTAGAACAGGCAAAAGCTGATTCTTCAAAGAAATGGGCAATAAAACCCTTCCCTTGGAGTCTGCTTTGCAATCATGTTGTCCTATGATATGGGTCACTAGAAATCAATTGGTTAGTTAATACAACTCAAATATATAGATTTTATTTCCACATTTCTCCACTTAACACCACTTTTGTTAATAAATTCTCCACTTTTAAGAAAAAAGCAGCAAAACTAGGAGAAAAAATCAGAAGAGCAACATGGTCCTCTTTTTAGAAGAAGAACCACTGGATTAAGAAAAGTTATTTTAGATATGACAAAATCCTAAAATCTTTGTGATATGAAATTCCTATATTTGCCGCTCTTACTACCAACTAACTATTGATGGAGGAGCATTTAATCGATGATGGCAAATACCGGTATATAGAAAAAGGAGAAGGTACTCCTATGATTATATTACATGGTTTAATGGGAGGCCTGAGCAATTTCCAAGGGGTTTCCGAATATTTCCCCTCCATGGGATACAAGGTCCTTATCCCGGAACTGCCCATTTACGATATGCCTTTATTAAAGACTACGGTAAAGAACTTTGCTACCTTTTTAGAAGGCTTTATTGAACACAAAGGCTTAAAAGATGTAATATTACTTGGGAATTCCTTGGGCGGACATATTGGACTCCTACACACCAAAATGTACCCCGAAATGGTAAAGGCACTTGTAATTACAGGTAGTTCGGGACTTTACGAAAGTGCCATGGGGGACGGATACCCAAAGCGTGGCGACTACGAATTCATAAAAAAGAAGGCAGAAGATGTTTTCTATGACCCAAAAGTAGCCACCAAAGAAATCGTGGACGAGGTTTTTGCCACGGTAAACGATAGAATGAAACTGGTAAAAACATTGGCCATTGCCAAAAGTGCCATTCGACACAATATGTCGAAAGATTTACCGCACATGAACACCCCAACCTGTATTATTTGGGGAGAAAACGATACCGTAACCCCGCCCAACGTAGCCACAGAGTTCCACGAATTGTTGCCAGACTCGGACCTATATTGGATAGAAAAGTGTGGCCATGCCCCCATGATGGAGCACCCCAATGAGTTTAACCGTATTCTTGAGGCTTGGCTCAAAAAGCGTAACTTCTAAACATGAAAATTACATCGGCAGAATTTGTAATGAGCAACTCCAATGTTGCCAAATGCCCCAATGAACCCATACCAGAATATGCGTTCATAGGACGGTCCAATGTTGGCAAATCATCGCTGATCAATATGTTGGTAGAGCGGAAGGCTTTGGCAAAAACATCCGGAAGGCCTGGAAAAACCCAACTCATCAATCATTTTAAGATCAACAACAATTGGTTTCTTGTAGATTTGCCGGGTTATGGATATGCAAGAGTCTCGAAAAAAGACAAAAAAACCTTTCAGAAATACATTACCGAGTATTTTCAAAAAAGAAAGCAGTTGGTTTGTGCCTTTGTTTTAGTAGATGTTCGCCATGATCCACAACCGGTGGATTTGGAGTTTATGGAGTGGCTCGGCATTAATCAGATTCCATTCGCCATAATTTTTACCAAAGCGGACAAACTTAAGCCCAATGCAATAAAAAAACAGACCGCAGCCTATCTTCAAAAGTTATTGGATGGCGTATGGGAAGAAGCACCCCCACATTTTACCACTTCATCCTCCAACCGAATGGGACGAGAAGAGCTTTTGGATTTTATTGACGGGATCAATCAAGATTTTTTTCAAAACAAGAGCTGACTTCTTCTGCACCAACTCGGCCATTACACAACACCTATTCTATATCCCCAATACACAACTTGTTAATCTGACCGTCTCTATCTTGATATATCTCAGTGCAAATATGTTTTACAAAGTACTGGATTAATAAAAATAGTTAGCAAAGCAAACACACAATTCCGTACTTTAGACCACCTAAACCACAAAAATGCTATCCAACGATACACGATTCTCCCCTGCAGGATTTATTAAGATAATGTCATTATTGCACTTGGGCATTTCAGCAACGCCCATTGTTTTAGGAACACTTTTTTACTTCAACACTGATAATGCGATATTCGATATTTCCAGTACAGATGACTTTTTTTTGGCGTTAGTACCCTTGGGCGCTATTGGCAGTATCTTTTTTGGTGACTTGGTTTTCAAGAAAATGACACGCAATTTACCGGACAGCATAGATCTACGCACCAAGCTGGCAAGGTTCCAAACCGCCTCGATCATAAAATATGCCTTATTGGAAGGGGCTGCTATCCTCGGAATTGTAGTCTTTATCCACACACAAAACCTGATCTATTTGATCATTGGGGCCCTGGTGGTTTTTTACCTAGCATTGCTCCATCCTACCAAGCAAAAAATTGAAAATTCACTTTCCCTAACCGGCGAGGACAAAGCAAAATTTGACCGTGTAAACGCTCCCTTGGACTAACGGTCCTTTTTCAATTCCAATTTTTCCGCAAAATAGTCGCAGAAATCCTTCATGGTGGCCGTCATTTTTTCATCTTGGGTAGCCTTATAAAAAGTATCGGCCATTGTTTCCAAAGTTTGATGAAAAAATACCTTCATCTCATCTACGGGCATATCCTTGGTCCACAGGTCGATTTTTAGGGATTCTTGATTTTTACTGTCCCAAACGGACAACAACATGGCTTTGGCCTCTTCTTCGTTAATTCCACCATCTTGTGCCGACCATTTTAACTCCTCGGGCACTCTGTTCTCGTCCAGCCCAACCTTCAATGTAATCTCCGAAGTATGTTTTACTGCCATTTATCTTTTTGGTTTGTAATTTGATTGTTTTAAAATTTCATCTGCCGGCTTATCCAATAACTGTTTTAGATCTTCACCGGTTTTTTCCATATATGCCCTAACAATCTGCCAGCCCATATATCGCCCCAATCTTGGTGGTGACTCATTGTCCAGTTCCAATCCAAATTTGGAAAATGGAGCGGGATCTAAAAACTTTCTATCCAGACCTGCATCTGTACTGTACAATAATTCTCGCTCAACAAAATATTTCCACATTTGCTCTTCGTTTGCGCCGGCCCACTCCATTTCCTCATCGGAATATCCAATCTTTTGGGCATCAGTTGCAAACGGGATCAGTTTATCCTTTAAGTATAGTTCTTTACCGTAGTATACCATTCGGGAAAGTAATGTTCTATTACGTGGATACGTAAGTACTTTTTTGGAAAATGCGCTGGATACATCCGACACTAAATACTTTTTATCCAGATTTGATGCAATATACCGCTGTATCCCTTCATAAAAATGATGGTCTTCCCCGAGATAATTGTCCAGTCCTATCAACAACAGGGAATCTGTTAAGATGATCCTATTTTCATATCTCACATCCGAAGTTAAGGTTACCACGTGGGGCACTCGAATTCCCGGAAAATAATATTTTATATGTTTAAAAAGGGATTCAAGTTCTTCCGATTCCTTATCGAAATCGGGAAATGCCTTTTCAACTTCGTTCGATAATTCCACCTGAAGGGTATCCGTTAGTTTGGCCACCCAAACACTGTCCGTAAACTGTTCGGGGAACAAATATGGATACTTTGTTTTTAATTTAGGGATATCGGTCTCGGACGCCCTTGCAAATTCTTGGTCAAACCTGGAAACCTTTAAATCTATCGTAATTTTCTCGATTTCCTCTTCGGTTTTATCCGTTTCGGCACATGCTGCAAACAGAAAAACCACCAATACAGAAAAGCTTTTATAAAAGGTATTTCCAAAGTATTTCAACAAGCACTTCATTTTTAAGGGCACAGGGTTTAAATTTACAGGGCACAAAGGTAATTTATTGAATCTAAATAGTAGAACATGCAAACAGAAAAGGTAATCGACCATATAGTCAAGTGGCTAAAGGAGTATGCTTTAAATGCAAAATGCAAAGGTTTTGTAATCGGTGTTTCCGGAGGAATAGACTCCGCTGTAACTTCGACCCTTTGCGCAAAAACAGGTCTCGACCTTTTGTGTTTGGAAATGCCCATTCACCAAGGCAAAAACCAAGTGACCCGTGCAGACAGACATATAGATTGGCTGATGGAAAATTTTTCCAATGTTTCCCGTCAAGCGGTCGACCTTACCCCCGTGTTCGATAGCCTCGTGGATTCCTTTCCAAAAGTGGAAAACGAAGAAGAGCGATTTATGTCACTAGCCAATACGCGCGCACGCCTGCGGATGACCTCCCTTTACTATTTTGCAGCTCTTGAGGGCTATCTGGTTGCTGGTACCGGAAACAAGGTCGAAGACTTTGGTATAGGGTTTTACACAAAATATGGTGATGGAGGTGTGGACCTAAGCCCAATTGCCGATCTTTTAAAAACAGAGGTTTATGAAATAGGAAGGGTTCTTGGGGTAAACCAAGATATTATGGACGCAGCTCCAACTGACGGGCTCTGGGGCGACAGCAGAACAGATGAGGATCAAATCGGAGCATCTTACCCCGAACTGGAATGGGCCATGGAAATGGATGATAAAGGAAAAAAAGCCGATGATTTTTCTGGCAGGAAAAAAGAAGTTTTTCTAATCTATAAAAAATTCAATACCGCCAACAAACACAAGATGATTCCCATTCCCATCTGCGATATTCCAACTAACTTAAAATAACACTTTAACCCAAAAACCCCAGTTTAAGACGAAAAAAACCATAGTTTTTCTGTGGTTTTAAGAAAAAAATTACAGTTTTACATGAATTAATTGTTATCTTGCCTGCTAGTTATTGTAGGTATTTAGCCACTAACCATTCATTAAATTAAACCTAACAAAATGATAAAAGTATTGATAGCTGATAACCATCCTGTTGTAAGGCTTGGTATCAAAAAGGTACTTGAATCCAGCACAGACATAGAGATTATTGCTGATGTTTCAACTACCGAGGAGCTTTTTAATACATTGAAAAACTTAACCCCCGATGTAGTGATTTTGGAAATGGACATTCCCGAAATCAATGGAATTGCTACCCTTAGAAAAATGAAAATGGAGTTCCCCGACATTAAAACTTTGATGTACAGCGGGCAATCCGAAGATGTTTACGCTCTGAGCACGATCAGGGCTGGTGCTTTTGGTTACCTTTCCAAAACTGCCGACTTGGATTACATTGTATCTGCAGTAAAAAAAGTGAGCGAGGGGAACATGTTCATCACAAATGAACTGGCACAACGTCTTGCTTTTGACGAAAGTACCCAAAAACCGCGTAGGTTCTTTAGAAAACTATCGTCCAGAGAAGTAGAAGTTCTAAAACTACTGGCCAGCGGAAAAAGAAACAAGGAAGTGGCCGAAGGCCTAAATCTAAACGAAAAAACAGTAAGCACCTACAAGGCAAGGCTGATGAAAAAGCTGAATGTGGACAATTTGGTGGACTTACTGCAACAGGCAAAGGCACTGGAATTATATTAGGAATACCCAACCAAACCAACTATTGTGGTAAATCCCTTTCAATCTTGTATTGGAAGGGATTTAATATTTTACGAAAGAACTCGGTTCAACTTAGCGTTCAACAACTTATTTAGTTGGAGATAGTTTACTATTTCTTCCAAAACCTCGGTATTGTCCCCTTGCTGGTCCTGGGTCTTTTCCTGTAGCTTTTGTATTCGATTTTTGATCAAATTACAACGTAAGGTCAAAATAGTTTCTCCAACCAACTGGGCCACCCCAATATTTTTCCCTTTCGGATAAATATCCCTTCGCTCCCAGTCGTGAAGTACATATTGCTCTTCTTCCATTAAAATGGAAGACACTTGCGATACTGTTTCTTGATCTAGTTCGGACAAAAATGTACTAACAGAAAAATCGGTATCCTCGTTCAGTTTTTCAATCAATTTATAATAAATGGTCTTGAACTGTTCGTTGGAAAGCTCAATTTCATCATCCTGAAGATCTAAAAATACTTTTTCATATACTTTCGCCTGTATGACCTCAGGTTCGAGCACGAGTTCACCTTCTTCGTTCTCCTTGAGCACTAAATCCTCAAATTCTTGTTTTTGATTTCCATATAACAGCAGTACTTCAATTATTTTTCGCTCCAGTTCATACTGCACATCCACCTTTTCCACCACCCGATCAGTCTTCACAACTTCAAAGGCCTTTTGTTCCTGCTTTACTTTTTTGGCTGTATCGGTTTGCAGTTTTTTATCAATCTGGGCCAAAGCATTATAAAGCACATCTTCCGAAACCTGCATAATTTTTGCGCATTCCTGCACATAAATTTCTTGCCGAATTCGGTCCGGGATTTTACTAATACTATTAACAATATCCCTAACCGTATCTGCACGTTTTATAGGGTCGCTTGCGGCTTCTTCTGCGAGCAATGAAGTTTTGAACTGAATAAAATCCTTGGCATTCTCACTCAAGTATTGTACTAAATCCTCGTAAGTATTGTTCTTGGCAAAGCTATCGGGATCCTCGCCTTCCGGAAACGTACAGATTTTCACGTTCATTCCCTGTTCCAGAATCAGGTCGATTCCACGCAGCGATGCACGTAGACCCGCGGCATCACCGTCAAACAGTACAGTGATATTCTTGGTCAACCGGTTTATAAGACGAATCTGTTCGGGAGTAAGGGCGGTTCCGCTAGAGGAGACCACATTCTCCACACCACTTTGATACATCTGGATGACATCCGTGTACCCTTCCACCAAAAAACAGTTGTCCTCTTTGGCAATGGCCTGTTTGGCATAATAAATCCCATAAAGCACCTTGCTCTTGTGGTAGATTTCGCTTTCAGGGGAATTCAGGTATTTGGCGGCTTTTTTATCGTTGGAAAGTATTCTCCCACCAAAGCCCAAAACCCGACCACTCATAGAATGGATAGGAAACATTACCCTGCCCTTGAACCTATCGAATGTTTTATTTTCGCCCCCAGCCTGTTCCTTTACAATGGTAAGGCCTGTCTTCTCCAGAAATTCCAACTTGTACCCCTTCCCCAATGCTGTTCTGGTAAAAGCCTCCCATTCGTCCAAACTATAACCAAGACCAAACTTTTTAATAGTATCATCGGTAAACCCCCGTTCTTTAAAATAGGTTAGGCCAATCGCCTTTCCAGGCTCGGAATCCCATAGGGTCTTTGTAAAATACTTTTGGGCATACTCGGAGACCAAATACATACTCTCGCGTTCATTGGCCTGCTCTTTCTGCTCATCGGTCTGTTCAGTTTCCTCTACTTCAATATTGTACTTTTTTGCCAAATATTTTATGGCTTCGGGGTAGGTAAAATGTTCATGCTCCATTAAAAAGGCCACCACATTCCCCCCTTTTCCACTACTAAAATCCTTCCATATCTGCTTAACCGGGGAAACCATAAAACTTGGAGTGCGTTCATCCGTAAAAGGGCTCAATCCCTTAAAATTGGAACCTGATTTTTTCAATTGCACAAAATCACCGATTACCTCCTCCAGTCGGGCGGTTTCATATACTTGGTCTATGGTCGTTTTTGAAATCAAAGTATTCTCTTAAAAATAGCTGTTAAAGGTAATAAAAACAATATTTTCCATATTTCGAAATTCGACTGCCTATGTAAGATTTAGTATATTAGAAGCAAATTCTTACAATACCGATATTATCGGTACACGATAGTACAGAAATAAAATTATAGAGGATTATGATGCTGAACAAAACACAAAACTTTTGGATACTCACCGCCTTGCTATTTCTCTCCATCCAATTTGCAACAGGACAAATGGAAGAAAAAGCCAGACCTATCATCGAAAATGGTGAAGCACAGGTAGTCCAAGCTTTTTCGGACCCTAGTAAATGGATCCGTCATGATCTTTGGGTCGAAACCAGCTTTGATTCGGACGGGGATGGTAAATTAGACCGCATGCATGTGGGCGTTACACGGCCCGAACAGACCGAGACAGAAGGTCTACAACTGCCCGTAATCTACGAATCGAGCCCGTATTACGCTGGAACAGCAGGACTGGACAAAGGTATTTTTTGGGACGTAAAACACGAGCTGGGCACACCTGGTAAACCAAGAAAACATCCCAATGTTACACGTTTGGGCGAACGTCCAATCATCTCCAACTCACAAATCCAAACATGGGTACCCAGAGGTTTTATCGTGGTACACTCATCCTCTCCAGGAACAGGTCTTTCCGATGGTGCTCCAACCGTTGGTGGCCAAAACGAATCCTTGGCTCCAAAAGCGGTTATCGAATGGTTGTGCGGCAAGGCCAAAGGCTATACCGAGCGCGAGGGCAACCAAGAGGTTAAGGCCTATTGGTCCACTGGAAAAGTAGGTATGACGGGCACCTCGTACAACGGAACCATTCCTCTAGCTGCTGCGACCACGGGGGTTGATGGGTTGGAAGCCATAATTCCCATAGCGCCCAACACTTCGTACTACCATTATTACCGATCCAATGGCCTGGTCCGATCGCCGGGAGGGTATTTGGGTGAAGATATTGATGTCCTTTATGATTTTATACATAGCGGTGACGAATCAAAAAGGGAGCGGAACAACAAAGTGGTTCGGGATACCGAAATGAAGAATGGATTTGACCGAATTACCGGAGATTACAACGATTTTTGGGCAGGAAGGGATTATTTAAACCAAATGGGTTCCATGAAAGCAGCCCTGCTAATGTCCCACGGTTTCAACGATTGGAACGTAATGCCCGAACACAGTTATCGCATTTACAAAAAAGCCAAAGAAATGGGACTGCCCGTCCAAATCTATTATCATCAGAACGGGCACGGTGGACCACCACCTATCTCCATGATGAACCGCTGGTTTACTAGATATCTTTATGGGGTAGAAAATGGAGTGGAAAACGATCCTAAGGCATGGATCGTTCGCGAAAACGATAAAAAAGATAACCCTACACCTTATGAGGACTATCCCAATCCCAAGGCCGAAAACATCAAATTTTATTTGACAGCAGGAGCTCCGGGAAAAGGTAAATTGACCACCACCAAACCCAAAAAACAAGGAACGGAAACCTTGGTGGACAATTATTCTTTTTCAGGTTCCAGTTTGGCCAAAGCTGAGACCACAGAACACCGGTTGCTCTATATTACCCCGCCTTTATCAGAGGACACCCATATTTCCGGTGTTCCCAAAGTCAAGATTAAAATGGCCAGTAGTAAGCCTGCTGCCAATTTATCCGTTTGGTTGGTTGCTCTGCCTTGGACCGATGCTTTGAACACCAAAATAACGGACAATATAATTACAAGAGGATGGGCAGACCCACAAAACCATAGCTCGTTGACGAAAAGTGAACCTTTGGTCCCCAACAAATTTTATGAAGTGGAATTTGATTTGATGCCGGACGACCAAATAATTCCAAAAGGACAACAGATCGGCCTGATGATTTTCTCAAGTGACAAGGAGTTCACCCTATGGCCGGAGCCCGGAACCAAATTGACCATAGATCTGGACGGCACAGAGCTAACGCTTCCGGTAGTAGGTGGAAATCTATGATCATCAATAGGGCAAACTGACTAAGCTCATTGGAAATATTGAAATTATTCTTTGTATTTAAGGTTGTTTAACCAACACCTTATTTTACATGAAAGTTTTAATTATCTATGGCACTGTAGAAGGCCAAACTCGGAAAATAGCCCGTTTTATGGAGGAGGTCCTTCAGGAGAACGGTATGCAGGTAACCATTGCCAATGCAGTGGAAGAGCCTCCATCTCCCGATAGTTTTGATGTGGTATTGATCGGAAGTTCCATCCATATCAATAATTATAATACGCTCATCAAAAATTATGTGGAACAACATATTGACACCTTGAACAAAAAGCCTTCAGTGTTTTTCTCCGTTTCAATGGCCATCGCCTCCAACATTAAAGAGGAGCATGAAGAAGTTGCAAAGGTGGCGCAAGAATTCTTGGAAGAGACCCACTGGAACGCAAAGACCGTATGGCATATTGCAGGAGCGTTGAGATATACCCAGTACAATTATTTTAAAAAATTGATCATGCGCTCCATTGCAAAAAAAGAGGGCGGCTCCGTGGACACCACAAAAGATCATGAGTACACTGATTGGAACCAGGTAAAAGAAATGACATTGAATTTTATAAACCGTTTAAAATAACAACCCAAATGAACAAACACAGTTTCGACACCCTTTCACAAGCCGTGAACACATTAACGGAGGAAGGTTTCAAAGAGGATTTTGAAGCAGATGAATCGTGCATTAAAGCATTATATTCCAAAAAAGAATATCAGCCCAACGAACTAAAGATAATTGATTCTTATCGATTTGAAGGTATGACGAATCCTAGCGATGAATCCCTAGTTTTTACGATTGAGGCCAACGATGGCACCAAAGGCACCATGGTTATGTCCTACGGTGCTTCTACAGCGCAAAACGAGGCGCTAATTAAACAAATACCCAACAAAACGAACTGATCAAACGAACAATGTTCCCACTGAAGAAGGTTGGTACAATAGCCATCCCGTTAAACTGAACCTACTTTTGTGGGCTTTTAACACAGCATGGGGCACCACAGCGCTTTTAAACATTACGCAACGTGCGCCAATTGGCTGTACCAGAAAACTAGTACCGTTCTTTTCAAAAATTTCCAATTCACCGCCATCACCATCTATCCAATCATCATTTAAATAAACGATCATAGAGATCATGCGGTTGTTCCGGTTTTCGAACTGATCTAAATGCTTATCGTAATGCCCTCCCGATGGGTAATGTGCCAAATGAAATTCGTACCCTGATAAACTCAGGTAGCAATAGCGGTTAAATATTAAAATGGTTTCATCCAGAACATCCCAATAGTTCTGCAATTGGACATCGCGCTTTCTATCCAGCCAGTAGGTAAAGTCACCTCGTACCTTGGCATCTACCTGAAAATCGGAATGGGCACCTATTCCAGCCTCCTTAAAATTAGGGAGCTTTCCCAGAAAAAAAGATTTTATCCCGGAATAGAGTTCCTCCCGAAAAAAATTATCGATTATCACATAATCCTTACTGGAGATGTCGTCCATCCAGGACAACCAATCATCCAAACTGTGGTAAGTGCTCAATGCTTTAAAAATGTGGGCGAAGGTAAATCATATTTAAAAACGAAAATGATTTTTCTTTATTCAAATAGGAAAACTCTACCTTTGAACAACTGTAACATTAGAATATAATGATCCTTTTTTTTGGTACTAGAACTGGTAAAAAAGCAACTAAAGTCCTTAGAAATGTTACGTGTCCCTATTGCCATCAAACCGGGACATTGACCGCTGTTGCCCAACCGAACTATGCCCATTTGTTCTGGATTCCACTTTTTACCCTTAATACAATTAGGTTCGCAGAGTGTTCGCACTGTAAAAAAGTATATTACAAGGAGGAGTTTACCCCAGAGATGGAACAAGCGTTGTCCTTATAAAAAAACGGCCGGGTAAACCCGACCGTTGTGTAAAACCAAAACGATTAGATATCGAACCGAAGGCCCAGTGAGATATTGTTCTGTTTTATTTCTGCATCCTTAAAAATGGGATTTAGGTCGTATTTTATATAAAGCAGTACACCGTCTACGCCCAAATATCCGCTCACACCATAAATTAGGTCGCTTGTGTTGTAGTCCCTTTTTAGTTTATCCTTTACATTTTCCCCGTCCCTATTGTATTTTAATTTTTGGCGTGTTCCCAGATTAAATCCACCATAGCCACCGAATCCCACTCTAAATTGATCGCGAATGGAATATCGTATGGTACGTTCTTTTTTATGCAATCGAGAGGGGCCCACCTCAAAATGAACAGGAAAAACAAGGTTGTCCATTCTTAACTTGGATTTATCCAGATCATACTCGAACTCTTGTAATACGGTCTGATCTCCGTCTTGCACAAAAACCTGATTGTCGTCCGGCTTTAAACCATTGAACTGAAACGAAAAACCGTAGTTAACACGTAGCCAATTGGTATTCCGGAACACACGTGTCCGCCATTGCCAGCCCATCTCAAAAAAACGGCTTCCACCAATTTTATAAGGAGAATCGGACAGGGACTGCCCCTCTATCAAAGCATTGTTAAAACCGATGGCCATAACAAAATCCGAGTAGGTTCGCCTATCGTATTTTAAGTCTCTTTTTCTTTGGCGGGAATTAAAAGTTACCGCCGGTTTTCCATCAATGAGCAATCCAATGCGCATTCTATCACCATAAATGGTATCGGATTCGGACAAGGTAAGTACATCTCCTTTGTTGCGCTCCAGTAAAGCGATCTTGTTCTCTATAATCGCGACCCTGTTCTCAATGTTCAGAGCTCTTTGCTTTGCCACTTCCTCCTTAAGTATTTTGGCTTCATTTTCGGTAATTTCACCATCTTCCAATCGTTGGTTTATGTCCCGTACCTCAATCTTTAGGGCTTCTTTTTCCTGATCGATTATACGTTGTTTTTCCAGCTTGAGCGTTTCGATTTTCTTTTGATAATCTTCTTGTGCAAAAAGAGATTGAGAAACCAGGAACAGGAGCAAGATTGCTGAATAAAATGTAATTGTTTTCATGATTGTTTTGATTTGTAACCCTCCTTCCCTCCTGTCCATTGTTAAGGACAGGAAGTATTGAAAGGTTTATTTTGATTGATGAATAACTTTATTGGTTTCGGTCCGCCACGGCAGTACGCAATTTTAGGTAACCGGATTTTAGTGCATCAAAGATCTGGTCACGGAAAGATTCGTCCAACTCATCCTCCACTTCGGCCAACAAGGACATGGCATCCACAGTCCCGCTCTCTGAAAATAGTTTGTCGGTTAAAATCTGTCGCTGTGCGGCACGCAGCAAGGAATCGACTTCGGCATCGGAAACATCTTGCCGTACACTTTCCATGAGCTCCACTTGTGCCACTACTTCTTCCACTTTTTGTGCGATCAACTTATCTGGGTTTAGGATCATGTCGTCCTTTAAAGGTTGTCTATTGTCCTTTGTGGCGATTGCAGTATTTGGATTTACATTGGGCAATGGTGTTTCTACCAGTTTTTGCATTTTAGTTACTTTCGACTTAGTCTCCGCAACGTCTATTTGGTTATTTTCTTTTGCCTTTATTTCTTCCGCCTCAATTACCTTCTCATTTTTGATTTCGGTTCCTACCATTTTCATTTGCTCTGTTGGGCCATTGTCCTTGGTAAAAAAGAACGCAGACACCAAAACAACCCCTACAACACTGGCGGCCACCGCGTACATAAACCATGTATTCCTTTTCTTTGGCACGGGTTGTTCCAATTGCGATGCAATCTTGTCCCAAGCCCCATTCGATGGGACAATGGTTCGCTCCTCGAGCTTTTGTTTGATATGTTTTTCAAGTTTAGCCATATCCCTTATTTTTTGTTCGCCGTTTTTGAATTGGGCGACATTCCTTTTAAACTTAAATTTTCTTGAAGCATTTTTCTGGCCTTGAAAAGTTGCGATTTTGAAGTTCCTTCGCTAATTGCCAACATCTCCGCTATTTCCTTATGTCCATATCCTTCAACGGCATACAGCAAGAAAACGGCTTTGTATCCCTCTGGAAGACCATCAATCAAGTGTTGCACATACTCCATATCCAACAGTCCATCGGATATGGGTCCTAACACCTCTTCCCTCACTTCGACCGCATCATCATCGTAAACAACAAACTGTTTTTTACGTAGAAAGGAAATACTTTCCCTTACCATAATGCTCCTGACCCAGCCTTCAAAACTACCTTTATATTGGTAAGAGCCGAGATGGTTGAACATCTTGACAAAACCATTTACCATAACATCTTCCGCAAAATGAAGGTCCTTGATATATTGTCTGCACACCCCGAGCATTTTGGGCGAGAACTTCTCGTACAACAATTTTTGAGCCTGCTGATCCCCCTTGATCGATTTTTTAATCAGTTGCTTTTCGTTGTTATGTAGCGAGATGATTTTCAAAAAAAATGGTTTACAAAAGTGCTTCTATTTAAATAGACGGGATATAAACGTAAATGGTTGCCCGAAAAATAAAAATTTTCGACATTTAATTGATAACCAGCCTTATAAATACCTATTTTTTACGGTCTACCACGTAATTTACCATTAGGGTGAGGGCACTTTTGTATTCGGAATCGGGGTAATTGTCCAAAATGGCCAACGCTTCATCCTTAAACTCCAACATTTTGGTAACTGCATATTCGAGGCCGCCTTTTTCCTTAACGTACTCTATAACCTCTTTTACACGTTTTTTGTTCTTGTTGTGTTTTTTGATGGAATTGATCAACCATTTTTTACTTTCCTTATCACTATGGTTCAATGCATAGATCAATGGCAGTGTCATTTTTTGTTCCTTTATATCGATACCCGTAGGCTTTCCAATTTTCTCGGCACCGTAGTCAAAAAGGTCGTCCTTAATTTGGAAGGCCATTCCACAAAGCTCCCCGAACTTCCGAAAGGCTTCCACCTCATCCGAATCCGGTCTCACCGAACATGCCCCCATACTGCAACAAGCGGCAATAAGAGTGGCTGTTTTTTGGCGGATAATGTCGTAGTAAACCTCTTCGGTAATATCCAAAAGTCTCGCTTTTTCTATCTGGAGCAGTTCCCCTTCGCTCATATCGCGAACGGCATTGGAAATAATGTGTAGTAAATCGTAATCCTTGTTTTCCAGAGATACCAACAAACCCTTAGAGAAAAGAAAATCCCCGACCAGAACAGCAATCTTGTTTTTCCACAGGGCATTGATGGAAAAAAAGCCCCGGCGTTTGTTACTGTCGTCCACCACATCGTCGTGGACCAGGCTTGCAGTGTGTATCAACTCAATTATGGAAGCTCCTGTGTATGTACGTTCGTTGACTTCCCCATTCAATAATTTGGCGGTAAGGAACACGAACATTGGGCGCATTTGTTTGCCCTTGCGGTTAACAATATAGTAGGTAATCCTATTAAACAATGCAACCTTGGAAGACATGGATTTGAGGAACTTTTCCTCAAAAAGCTGCATCTCATTTTCTATGGGTTCCCGTATCTGCGAAACGATTTTCAACGTAGCGGTGTGGTGTTTGGTTTTAAAACCCTAAAAGTAGGGAAAATGCGAGAGTTGTTAGAACTAAATCGAAGTTTTAAGATAGAGTTCTAAAAGTATCGTTGTTTTACCTACCAATGTGGATGGCCAATCAAAAATTAAACTCTAGCTTTTGTTGGCCAATTGACCGCAAGCGGCATCGATATCCTTGCCTCGCGACCTACGTATGGTAACCGTGATGCCGTTTTGCTCCAAGGTATTCTTGTACATGTCAATGGCACTATTGGGTGCTTGTTGAAAGTCACCATCATCAATGGGGTTGTACTCGATTATGTTGACCTTGGATGGTGCAAACTTGCAAAACTTGACCAGTGCATCTGCTGCCTTCTGGGTATCGTTGATTCCTTTCCAGACCACATATTCGTAGGTAATTCTATTCTTGGTCTTGCTGTACCAATACTCCAATGCCTCCCTGAGTTCTTTAAGTGGAAATGTGGCATTAAAGGGCATAATGGAAGTTCGGACCTCGTCGATAGCGGAGTGCAATGAAACTGCCAGACCAAATTTGACTTCTTCGTCGGCCATTTTCCTGATCATCTTAGGCACTCCGGAGGTAGAGACCACAATACGCTTGGGGGACATGCCCAACCCTTCCGGGGAAGTAATTTTTTCTATGGCCTTTAGCACATTGTTATAGTTCATCAACGGTTCTCCCATACCCATAAAAACTATATTGCTCAACGGACGATCAAAATACAATCTGCTCTCGTTGTCTATGGCCACTACCTGATCATATATCTCATCCGGATTTAAATTCCGCATACGTTTTAAACGGGCCGTTGCACAGAATTTACAATCCAAACTGCATCCAACCTGACTGGACACACAGGCTGTGGTCCGGGTTTCCGTGGGAATCAAAACGGATTCCACTATTAAGCCATCATGCAAACGAACGGCATTTTTAATGGTTCCGTCTGAACTTCGCTGCATTTGATCTACCCGAATATGATTGATAACAAAGTTATCTTCCAACATTTGTCGGGTTTCCTTGGAAATATTGGTCATGGCATCAAAATCGTGGGCCGACTTTTGCCACAACCATTCGTACACTTGGTTTCCACGAAATGCCTTGTCTCCCTGCTCCACAAAAAAGTTTCGGAGCTGCTCTTTGGTCAATGCGCGTATATCCTTCTTTTTGTTTTCCACTATCTAAAGATAAGGAAGAAAAAAATCCCGTTCACTTTAAGGTCAACGGGATTTTTCTTCTATGATTTTCCGTTTTTATAGAATCAACATCGCATCTCCATAGGAGTAGAAACGATATCCTTCCAAAATTGCCTGCTTGTACGCTTTCTTTATAAGATCGTGACCGGCAAATGCGGAAACCATCATCATTAATGTGGATTTTGGCAAGTGGAAATTGGTGATCATACAATTGGCTATGCTAAAATCGTACGGAGGAAATATGAACTTATTGGTCCATCCTTCAAACGTATTCAATGTATGCTCTGAAGAAACAGCACTTTCCAAGCCGCGCATAACGGTTGTACCTACGGCACATACTTTTCGCTTGTTGGCTTTTGCGTTATTTACTACTTCTGTTGCTTTTTCATCGATCACCAATTCTTCGCTATCCATTTTGTGTTTGGACAAGTCCTCTACCTCTACTGGGTTAAATGTTCCCAGTCCTACGTGCAAAGTGACCTCTGCAAACTGAATACCTTTGATCTCCAAACGCTTTAATAAGTGTTTGGAAAAGTGAAGCCCTGCGGTCGGTGCTGCTACAGCTCCCTCGTGCTTGGCGTAAATGGTCTGGTAACGTTCCTCGTCTTCTGGTGTTACCTCTCTTTTAATGTATTTGGGCAACGGAGTTTCTCCAAGCTCCCTAAGCTTTCTTCTAAAATCGGTATAAGAACCATCGTAAAGAAAACGCAATGTTCTTCCTCTCGATGTTGTATTATCGATCACTTCTGCCACCAAACTTTCATCATCGCCAAAATAAAGCTTGTTACCGATCCTAATCTTTCTTGCCGGATCTACCAAAACATCCCAAAGTCGTTGCTCTTGGTTAAGTTCCCTAAGCAAGAACACTTCTATCCTAGCACCGGTTTTTTCCTTGTTTCCAAAAAGTCTCGCAGGAAACACCTTGGTATTGTTCAAGACCATTACATCGTCTTCATCAAAATAATCTACGATGTCTTTGAACATTTTATGCTCAATTTTTCCTGTATCCCTATGAACTACCATTAGTTTGGATTCGTCACGATGTTCCGCGGGATATTCTGCCAACAATTCTTTTGGCAATTCAAAATTGAAGTTCGATAATTTCATGTGGACTTTTTTTCGATTTTTTTTAAGAAGTGCAAATATACAACCTCGTGATAGGGGATGTCAAGTAATTTGATGATTAAATGTGATTTACAATTCTTGGACTGCGAACCCAAGGGTTTTTAGGTCGTTCCAAAAATCGGGATAGGATTTGGAAACCACTTCGGCATCGTTGACCACAAAGTCAACTTTCAGTGCTAATGGGCCAAAGGCCATCGCCATTCGATGATCATTGTAGGTATCCACGAAAACTCCTTCTGCAAGCTGATTTTGAGCTTGTAAGGTCAGGCTTTCGGAATCAATATCCACCTTGGCGCCAAACTTGCCCAACTCTTTTTGCAGAGCAGCCAACCGGTCGGTTTCCTTAATAGGCAAGGTATGTAATCCCGTTAAATGGCAACCAATACCCAATCCCAAACAGCTAACGGCAATCGTCTGAGCAATATCCGGGGCGTTGGAAAGATCGTAGGTTAAATGGTCGGCAATATCTTTTGATGTTTTCTTGAGTACAATGGTATTGTCCTTGAATATGGTCTCCACACCAAAATCCTTATAGATTTTTGCCAAAACGCTATCGCCCTGTAAAGAGTTTTGTTTGTACGATGACAGTGTTATTGCCGAACCTACATCGCACATGGCCACAATACTGTAAAAATAGCTGGCCGAACTCCAATCGGATTCTACCACCAAAGTAGTATCCACTACCTCAGTTTTTGGGGCGACTTTTATGGTGTTCGCCACAAAGGAAGTTTGGACGCCTATCTGTTCCAACAGGGCCAATGTCATTTTTATATAAGGAACAGATGTAATCTTGCCGATCAGTTCCAGTTCCAAACCATTCTCCAAGCTAGGTGCAATTAAAAGTAATGCGGAAATATATTGGCTGCTAATATTTGCAGGCAGGGATACACGGTTTTTTTCGAGCTTTTTACCAGAAATCTTCAGCGGGGGATAACCCGTTTCCTTTTCGTATTGAATATCTGCCCCAAGTGCTTGCAATGCTTCCACCAACACTTTTATAGGTCGTTCTTGCATTCGATGCGAACCCGTGAGCACCACTTGTTTGCCTTGTTGCGATGCAAAATAGGCGGTTAAAAAACGCATGGCGGTACCTGCATGGTGAATATCCACCACTCCATTGGACTTGGCCAAACCCTTTTGCATAACTTCCCCATCGTCCGAGTTGGAAAGATTGGCTATTTTAATATTCGGAAAAAGCGCCTGCAACAATAACGAACGGTTTGTTTCACTCTTAGAACCAGTGATTGCTATGTCTTTTTCAATTTTTGTATTGTTAGGAGAAGAAAGTTGGAGTTTCAATTCGTTAGGGTTTGTATGAATTGTCAAAACTAGAAAAAACAGCCCTAAAGTCCCTTTATAACCGGAACTTTATTTAAGCTTTTTGTTATTTTGATGACGGTCGTGATCCCGTTTGGTCTTTAAATCCAATTTTTTATCGAATGCCTCTTGTAAATCGATTCCGGTTTGGTTGGCCAAGCAGAGTACCACAAAAACAACATCGGCAAGTTCTTCGCCCAGATCTTTTGCTTTATCGGATTCTTTTTCGCTCTGTTCACCATATCTTCTGGCAATAATACGGGCCACTTCGCCAACCTCTTCGGTAAGCTGGGCCATGTTGGTCAGTTCGTTAAAGTAACGGACCCCATGATTTTTAATCCACTCATCAACGGCCTTTTGTGCGTTTTCTATGTTCACCTTCAAAAATTTTAAGTTTAAAAGCAAAGGTAATCACTACTGTTTATACCTTTTCTAAAACTATATAACTTTGATTTTGGTTAGCCACTGCACTACTAAAAAGTTTTTTTAAATAGTCGTAGCCCACATTGGAATATTGTGTAGATCTCAATTGCAAAGAAAATACCACCATGATCTTTCCGTTCAACTCGGTAGTATTATATTGCAGGACACCACTACCATCTGGCAAGGCCAAGTTTACCGGTTTGGGCAACTCTTTAATTGTATACCCAACCGGAACCTCGATATTGGCCATATAATTGAATTTTCTTTGATAACCGAAATCTACCGGATAGCTTCGGGTTTCCGCTCTAAAAGGATTGTCTTTAAAAAAACGAATTATAAATGGGTTGAAATATATTGTTTTGGAAAATTCCAAATCCTCCAATTGAAAAGTAAAATGTTCCACCCAATTCTTCTCATCCGATTGTTCTTCATCAACTTTATATTGATTAATAAAAAATCCGTCTATGTACTCGTTTTCAATTGCTGCCAGATAATCTTCTTGCGATAATTCCGCAATCTTTTTGCGTTTCAAGTAGGCATCATATCCTTTAGAGATCTCATCGAACTTACCTTTCACTGAGCTATTCATCAGATCCAATTCGAGATTTACCCTAACCGTTCTGCCGTTCAATTTTTCTGGTTCAATATCCATCCAGTAACTATCACCATCTAAATCCATAACTCGGCCATAGTAGTTTAGACAACGATAAGGCAGCATTCCAAATGGCATTTCCTTTTCTGTAGCATCCAGCAAGTATGTTTCTCCATCAATTTCAGTTTTGGCAACTACATAATTAAAATCAGACATGACTGGATGTGATTTTTTGGGCAACCCATGCATTCTGGTCGATATGAGAGCAAGATCTGTATCTATCCCCGATGCGTTCAGTAAATTGATCAAGGTGATGTTTATTTCAGCCACGTTTCCTACACCTTCTTCGAATGCCTTTTTTACATTGTTATTCCTAAAAATGCCAAATTTCCCGTTCCAGTTATAGTGGGCTTTTACAAATCTGTACAATTTTATCGCTCTTGTTAAATCACTTTCTTTTCCCGTAATTATCTCCAAAGGTAGATTTCTTTCAAAATAATTTTTTTTGCGGAGCTGCCCTCCGATGTCGCGGTCTGTTCTAAACTCTCGATCTACATCTTTCCATGATTTGGTAAACCTTTCTACCCTACCTTGGAAACTTTCATATTCTGCAAGCTCAAATTCCAATCTAGATCTGTAATTTGACGGAGCCAACATGTATTCTTCATCTTCCTTGAATGCAGGCACATCCTTCATTACATATTTTAACACTTCACAATCGGCCTGTACCGACATTCCGGGAACACTAAAACAATTTGACTGAATAGTAGCGTCGTTAACATCTAGCTCCAATTTACCCAATAGCGACCTATTATATTTATAGTTGCCCGGTATTTTCGCATTGTACTCGGAATATATTTTGGGAATATGCCCCTGGAATTCCCAACCTTTCATGTTGTATAAAAATGGAGATTCCAGTTCGTAAGAGTATTCGAGTACCGATCCTTCTTGGACATTGGAAAATGTAAATCGTTTCTCTGACCAATGTTCACTCACTTGAACATCAAAAATAGTACTGGGCATAACGTTATGTTTTGTACCCTTAACATGGTTTATGGCCTTGACCTTACTTACTGTTTCGGTCTTTTTCTCTGAATGATAATAAGGTATGGATATGTCGGCCTCCGAAAACCCTTCTTCGTCCAATATCTTTATTTTTGCATGGTATTCCGTTATCAACCAAACATAGTTTCTTCTTACCTGAAAATAGTTCCTACCTTTTTCGTAGAGGTATACGGCATGTGCGGTGCTATCTTTATAATAGGTTCTGAAATTAGACTCAAAACCTGAAAGCTCCCCAAATTCCTGACCTTGACCAATAACCGGCATACAGCTCAACATTAAGAGAATCAAAATTATTTTTCTCATATATAAGTTTATTGTTTAGTGAAAATTAATTTACCGGAATTCCATTTACCTATTTGATCATAAAAGCCTTTTACGTCCGAATAGAATTCTGGAGGTATGACCGTTGTATTCCAATTAATTTCGGAATTGATTTTTATTATATCCTCCTCTATCCAGACCTCATATTTATAGCTTCCCATATTTTTGGGCAATACTATGGATACAGGCTCCGGAAACGATTCAACCGCATAGCCATCGGGTACTTTTATGGTTGCCATTTTTTTAAAGGATTGCGTAAAAACTTTCTCTATGGGCAAATTTCTTTCCTCTGCCTTATATGGATTATAATTTAACCCTGAATTGAAAAATGGAGTAAAAACAATCTTGCGGCCAATTGTTTCAAATGCAGATTTTTTGGTATACCCATAGGTTTGCTCCAATGGTTGGGATGGGTTATTGTGGTTTAAGACCTGAAAGTTTGTGATTTCCATATCAGAGAATTTTTTTTCCATATTGACCCGATAGGAGTCGCTTGGGTTCCCGCTATTACCCTTTCTTAAATAGAAGGCGAAGTATCCTGTGCTATGATACCGATATTTGCCCGTGATTGAGCCATCCTTGTTAAAGGATACGGTAATTAATTCAGCATTGAGGGACCTAAACTTTGGTTTTAAATCTATTTGAGCAGTTGTACCGTCCTCACGAATAAGTCTTCCGACCCAATTTACTGCGCGCAATGGAATGAAATCTGGATAGCCATATTTCTCTGTTGCATCGAACAACATTAAATCCGCCCCCATTTGAAGCCCTACAACCACATAATTAAAAGTGCCAACCGTAGGAAAAAAAGGGATTCCGTTTGTTTTGGAACTAATCAAAACAGGGTCTGCTTTGAGACCTGCATACCTGAACATCGAGGTAAGCATAAGGTTTATATCGGCGACATTTCCTTTCTTTTCGTTGTACACTTCTGCAATCCCCTTACTGTTGCACAATATACCAAACCCGTAGTTCCAATTCATTTGTGACTTTACAAAGTCATATATAACCATGGCCCTTTCCATTTCCGAGGATGCATCTCGGAGTAGTTTTTTTAAATCTCCTTTAAAATAGTCGTGACGATTTAATTCCTTACCAAATCTATCGTTATCATAAATGGTTTTAGCAACATCTCCCCAGGTTAAACTATAGTTTTTATATGTTTCATTTGGAAACCTAGTGGACCCCAATTCAAACTTAATGGCTGCTCTATAATCATTTATGTTAACTACCTCTGACTCCGCGACCAATCCGGGAAGATTTGATAATGTGAACGTAAAAATGTTCTCGATATAATTTATGGTTTCCTTTCCCAAAGCAACATTCGTCGGGGTTTTGAAACTGTAATCCGCCTGTTGAACTACCTTTAGCGACTTATTCCGCTGTGATTGTTCCATTTCAACTGGATAAAAACCTCTATTGTATTGTTTATAAACGAAGTACTCTGGGATTTTTAATTGTACCAATGCAAAATCCACTGGAATATCAAATTGCAACCAAAACTCATCGATATTCCAATATGCGTGTGATTTTATTTTAAATGCGACGTCTACAACACTGCCTTCTTTTACATTGGGCATTGAAATGGCCAACTTACTTTGATCATCATTCACTCTTTCGATGAAAACACCCTCATTTTCCAATTTGGTCCTAACCACATTACCGTCCACGATATTAAACGTGAATCCTTTGATCTGATAGATATTTTGTTTATGCTCGCTATTTGTTAAAAAAGACTTGTGCAGGGTAGCCCAACTCAACCCTGCTTTCCTATAAATCTTAATCCTATATTGAACTTCTGTTATAAGCTGCCAACCGGTTTCAGCATGAAAATCAAAGTGTACCAACTCACTTTTATACAGTATAGCGGCCTTAGCATCTGGATAGCGTTTATGCTGAGTGGCCAACACTTCCTCCTTGGATACTTTACCAAATGTTATCTCTTTGGCGGTTACCACTTGTAGAGATAGTAAAAACAGAATATAAATTTTAAATTTCATTGTTCGGTGCAACTTTTTTTTAATGCCCTACCAATATTTACTCTTGCCTCTGCACTTTGTTGTCCAAAAACAATGTGTTCTCCGGTACATGGGTCCAAGTATTCACCAAGATCTCCCAAAAATTTGCTTAGGATTATACAGTATACTTTTTACATACCATTATCTTATGTTTTTACAAGAACCACCTTTTCCAATTCTTTCTTAATTATCTGATTATAAAACTCCTTTAACTGAGCATAATAATTGGAAGAGATCAGCGAAGTATTGAGCTCAATATCCACCCTTACATTGATTTTGTTATTCGCCGCAGACACAAAGTATTTGAACCGACCTAAATTATCTGGTAAGCCAACTGCAATAGACTCTGGAACCGATTCTACAGCATATCCATCCGGAATGGCAATATTGATCATATATTGATCTTTCCATGGGTAACCAAAGTCTACGGGAAACTCTCTTTTTTCGGTTTTAAAAGGATTGACCGTAGTTGTTAGGTAAAATAAAGGTGATATGTACAGTTTCCCGGAAATTTCATCGAAAGCATCTTCTTTAACAAAATTGAACGCTTGTACTACGGGCTTGGAGAGGTTACCTTGGTTTTGCAAATTAAAATTCGAGATTTCGATATCTCCATATTTTTTTTCCAAATCATCCAAATATTTTTCTTCCGTGCCAGCAACGAAATTGTTCCTGAACAACAATGCACTGTTTGCAGAATATTGTTCCTGGTATTCTCCTTCAATGGAGCCATCATCATTAAGCACAACACTCATCATTATGGCATCCACGGATTTTGTTTTGGGCATTAAATCCACTTGTTTTGAACTTCCATCTTCTCGGATAAGCCTACCAAACCAATTCAAGGCCCTCATGGGCAGTATGTTGGGTACAGTATTCTTTTCTGTAGCATCAAAAAGGACTAAACCATTTTCTAGTTGAAGACCGGTAATTACGTAATTGAATCCATCACTGGTCGGGAAGAGCGGTATTCCATGCGATCTTGTACTCACCAACACGGGATGGGCATCCAATCCTGCGTATCTGAACATTGCCGTTAACATAAGATTTATCTCCGCAACGTTACCCTTCCCTTCTTTGTAGGCTTTGCGAATACCCTGATCACTACAAGTTACTCCGTAGTAATTATCCCAGTTCATTTTTGTTTTTACAAACTGAAAAATGGTCATCGCCTTTTCGATATTGGAGGATAGGCCATTGAGCAATGGATCTAAATCATCTTTAAAATATCCCTTCTTGTTCAACTCTGCCCCAAAATCGTCATAAGAATAAATGGATTTGGCCACCCCCTCCCATGTTAAGCTATAATTTTCATAAGGTTGATTGGGGAAATGGGTAGATGCCAATTCGAACTTTACAGAAGTCTTATAGTTATCGATGTTATTGGTATACTTTTCTTCCAACATGGCCGGTATATTCGACACCTCCATTGTATAAATGTTCTCCATAAAGCTCAAAGTGCCATTATTGTGGGTCGACCTGCCCACCAAACCCATATTATCGGAACTTCGGTATGCAATGTTCATGGATCTATTCTTTTTGGATTCGGCAAATTGAATGGTCTGAAAACCTTTGCTGTGTTTTTTGAAAATAAAATATTCCGGTACATCCAAACGAACTTCTGCATGATCCAAGGGAATATCATACTGAAATTTGAATTCATCTATATTCCAGAACATCGGCGACTTTATTTTATATTCAATATCCAAAACACTTCCTTCCTTTACCTCTGGCATGGTAATGGAAGTTTTGTTTCTGTATTTATTGACTTTTTCTTCAAAGACCCCATCGTTCTTGAGCTTTTTACTAACGAGTTTCCCGCCTTCAATATTAAAAGTAAACCCTTTGATGCCCGAAATGGTCTCTTCACCTCCTCTTCCAGCGTAAAGGGGTATTTGTAAAGTAGCCCAATCAAAACCATCCTTTTTGTAAATTTTTATTCGAAAATGAACTTCTCTGGTAACTGTCCATCCGATGTCATATTGATAATCGTACCATATCCATTCGCTTTTGTGCAGAATTGCCGCATTTGCCTCCGGGTAATCGATATGTCGGGTAGCCGACACATCCTCTTTGGATACTTTTCCAAATTTTACATCTTTAGCGCTTACTGATAAGTGTACCAACAATAATGAGAGCAATAGTGTTATCCTCATAACTCTTTTTTGATTAAAACAACTTTCATATTGTCATATCTCGCGACTTTTTTCCTAAAATCACGGTACTGACTATATTCTTCTTTCGGGTATTTACCGGACTTCACCAAAAGTCGCCTTTTGTAACGTATGGTCCCTGGTTCGAGCGTTTCTATAAAAACTGAGTACGACCCGTACTTTGATTCTACCTTTATAGGCAGAATACCAGTTTCCAGCATATACCCCTTGGGCAAACGGATAGTAAACTCATCCTCATCCAAAAACCCTCTTTTTACGACCAATGCTCTTTTTCTATTTCGAACCCTGACCGGTACATTTAAATTTCTGTTGGAAACATTGGGAATCAACAATAATTTATCCCCTGCTGAAGACAAGTAATTATTGGCTGAGAATTCAATATCTTCTGAAAATTCGATATTATCAATATCGTTACCATAGGTAACGGTGCCCAAATTTAAATTTTGCACGTAGTTCCAGTACGTTTTATAAAATTCTTCTTCTTTCGACCTGGTGTTTTTGGTTATCCAATACTTTTGATCGTATTGTGTACCTCTTGAAACAATCTTTACCTTTCCTATTATGTTAGTTTCGTCGGCAATCTCAAAATAGGCTTTGGTAAGTTGATAATTATCCTCATCTGGGTTTACATTCGTACGGACCAATTCGCCTCCTTCGGGTTTAATTTTTAATACATTCCTATTATCCGTAAAAGTGCCCAAATGGTTAACGGGTGCAATCTGACTTGTGCATTCCAACCATACTTCATTATTTTCCAACGGTACATTCAATATAACGTGATTGCCCTGCATGGATGGAAAATCTCTATCCATATCCCTAATCTTATTACCGGCATGTACCACTGTATAATAAGATTCCACTCCAGCTGCCCTCAGCAAGGCCATGGTATAATTGACAAGTCCTTTGCAATCTCCATATTTTACTCGATTCACTGTGGATGCATTTATGGGCATCCATCCTCCAATCCCCAGCTGCACACTTATGTACCTTGTATTTTCTTGTACATAGTGATAAACTATTTTTATTTTTTCCAAAGGATCGTTGACCCCTCTTACCAAGTTTTGCACATATTGTACAGTACCTTCATCCAAATCGTCTTTTCCTTCTAAAAGCTCATCTGACATCCATTTTCCCAGTTCTTGCCAAGTAGCTCCCCTTCCATCGACCCCCTCTAAATGAAACTCGTTCAGTGCTATCTTAACATGTGGGGCAAAATCCTGAAAGCTAGGCGAAAGAGGCTCTTCCTCCATAGCATTCAAATTATTGGCTATATACACAACACCGTTCGTTGTCTTCGATTTTTTGATTTGATACTCGTCTAAATTGTCTTCTTTGGTCCTAAAAGGTATACCACATTCAACACGAAAAGAAAACTGACTGCTTTCTGTACTCAACCGGTAATCTTCCAAAAAGGGCCAGTTTGGTACAAAGGCAGTATTTGGGGTAGAATATTCTTTGGAGAACTCCACTGTATAGGGATATTGGGTTGGCGTATATTGCAAAACCAACACACGCGAATCGGCATACAATGTGCCGCCCCCAATTGCACTTTGATCTAAAAAATCTCTTTTCTTTATTTTCTTTACCTCTTCGCCTTGTGCATTATAAATTACTGCTTCTAAATGTGATACCTTATCCTTTTTTTCGTAAAAGGCATAGGCGTTAACATGTTTATTGCCTTCTTTGTTAAGTACAGTAACCACTCTCTTCTGGTTCACGATCATTCGGTCCTTTGCCTCAACAATCACATCCATTTTATCCAAACGAACTACGGCATCTGCGTTTTGTTGCATTGTTTTGGAAATCGAACTTACTCGATAATCCTGTGAATATGAACTATCAAAGAATAAGGCAAATAGGATAAATAAGTAAAAGTGCATTGGTTGGTTAGGAGAGGTTGGTTTGTTTAAAGATGGTGGTGAATAATTTCTTACAAAAAAGAGATTTTTTTCAACATAAAAAAATTATTCTCTATTTTTTGTGTCCACAATAATGGTAACCGGACCATCATTGAGCAACTCCACTTTCATATCGGCGCCAAAAATTCCGGTTCCAACCTTCTTTCCGAATTTTTGCTCCAATACCTGAACAAAACTCTCGTACACAGGAATGGCAACATCGGGTTTTGCGGCTTTTATGTACGATGGTCGATTTCCTTTTTTGGTAGACGCATGCAATGTAAACTGACTAACTACTATAATATCGCCATCAGTATCCAATACGGAGCGGTTCATCACCCCGTTCTCGTCGTTAAAAATGCGAAGGTTTAAAACTTTATTGGTCAACCAGTCTATATCTTCTTTTGTATCGGCATCCTCGATGCCCAGTAAGATCAAAAGCCCGTTTCCGATGGATGATATCATTTTGCCATCGACGGCAACACTTGCCTTTGATACTCTCTGTAGTACTGTTCTCATTTATCTTTCCCTGTATGGATTATCTTCTTCCCCAGTGAGCATTTGCACATAGCTCCGATAGCGACTTGCTGCAATTTCATTGTTCTCCAGAGCTTTTTTTACGGCACATTTGGGTTCGTCCAAATGTAAACAGTTATTAAATTTACACTCCGATTTTAACGCAAAAAACTCGGGAAAATAGTCTCCGATCTCGTGCTTGTCCATATCCACGATACCAAAACCTTTAATCCCGGGGGTGTCGATTATCCGTGCATCGAAAGACAGGTCGTACATTTCGGCAAAAGTGGTGGTATGTTGGCCTTGCATGTGCTGCTCAGAAATTTCGGCAGTTTTTAGTTGCATTCCAGGTTCCAACGCATTTACCAATGTAGACTTTCCTACCCCGGAATGACCGGCGAACATACTGGTTTTCCCTTTCATTATTTCTTTTACCAAATCAACGTTCTTACCTTGTTTTGCTTCAATTTTAATGCACTTATACCCGATTTTCTTATATAGATCCATTAAATAATCCACCTCAAACCTTTCTTCTTCTTGGTAAACATCCATTTTATTAAAAAGTAGCACTACCGGAATTTCATAAGCTTCTGCGGTCACCAAAAATCGATCTATAAAACTGGTAAAGGTGGGAGGGTTGTTCAAAGTAACCAATAGGAATACCTGATCTAAATTGGATGCAATAATATGTGTTTGTTTGGAAAGCTTAACGGACTTGCGGACTATGTAGTTTTTACGATTGCCAATTTTGGAAATTATACCGATCGTCTCGTCACCAATAGTTTCCAGTTCAAAACTGACATGGTCGCCAACGGCAACTGGATTAGTGCTCTTAATCCCTTGTGTACGGAACTTGCCCTTTATACGGCATTCGTAAAAGTTGCCTTCATTGGACTTTACGGTGTACCAACTTCCGGTCGATTTATAAACTGTTCCGTTCAAAATTTGTTAGTTTTTTTAAATACAAAGAAACAATATTCCTTTCGTTTCGTCGTATATCTTTATTTATAGCATATTAATCATCAAAATTTAAACATGAAAAAAATCTTATTTGCCGCAGTAATCGCTTTGACCACTGCATTTAGCGTAAACGCACAACAGTACAAAGTAATTACCAGCGTTGAATCCATAGTGCCCAACGGGCTTGGTAGATCAAGAATAATCAACGCTCTTGAGGACAAGGATTATAAAGAATTTACCAGTGTACAAACAGAGGACGATAACACGAGAAACAAGTCCAAAAGAAACGAAATCCGTGTTAAAAATTTCGAAGAGACCAAATTGTTGAACTTTTACAATGTTGGCGGTATCCGTTTTCAGAATATTGCGGCCAACGACGCTATGATCACTTCCATGATCAACGATATGATCGCCAACGGATGGGAATTGGCCTTTGTTGTTAGCGGTGTTGAAAGTGAAGGAGGAAAAGGTGATGGACAAGGTATTTTTATTACCCGATATATCTTTAAAAAATAACTGCCTTTATTAAACCAATTAAAAAAGCCCCTTTTTTAAAGGGGCTTTTCCATTTTATAATTTATTTCTTTTTCTATCTACTTCCTTAAGATAGATTTTTCGAATTCTTAAATGGTTGGGAGTAACCTCCACGTATTCGTCCTTTTGAATATATTCGAGCGCTTCTTCCAAAGAAAACTTAATGGCCGGTACAATTTTGGCTTTTTCATCTGCTCCGGCAGAACGGACGTTCGAAAGCTTTTTGGTCTTGGTCACATTTACTGTCATATCATCTTGACGGGAGTTTTCCCCAATGACCTGTCCTTCGTAGATATCCTCTCCTGGATCAATAAAGAATTTACCCCTTTCTTGAAGTTTATCGATGGAATAAGGAATCGCCGTTCCATTTTCCATGGAAACCAAAGATCCGTTCAATCGTTGTGCGATATCGCCTTTTAGTGGTTGATATTCAAAGAACCGGTGCGCCATAATAGCCTCTCCGGCCGTTGCGGTCAACAATTGGTTTCTTAGTCCAATGATTCCCCTTGATGGAATTATAAATTCACAGACCATTCGGGAACCTCTTGCTTCCATACTGGTCATCTCTCCTTTTCGGATGGACACCATTTCTACAGCCTTTCCGGATACTTCTTCTGGCAAATCGATGGTCAAGTGCTCTACTGGCTCGCATTTTACACCATCAATTTCTTTGATGATTACCTGTGGCTGTCCAATTTGAAGCTCATAACCTTCCCTACGCATGGTTTCTATCAATACCGAAAGATGCAATACTCCACGTCCGAAAACCAGGAATTTATCGGCACTGTCGGTTTCTTGAACACGAAGCGCCAAGTTTTTTTCCAATTCTTTTTCCAAACGCTCTTTAATGTGCCTTGAAGTAACAAACTTTCCATCTTTACCAAAAAACGGGCTATCGTTAATCGTAAAAAGCATGCTCATTGTTGGCTCATCGATCGCAATGGTCTTTAGTTTTTCGGGGCTTTCGATATCGGCAACGGTATCACCGATCTCAAAACCTTCCATACCTACAATGGCACAAATATCGCCTGCCACGACCTCTTCAACTCTCAACCTCCCAAGACCTTCAAAAGTGTAAAGTTCCTTTATTCTTGTTTTAACGATGGAACCATCTCTTTTTACCAAAGAAACTTGTTGCCCTTCACGAAGTGTTCCCCTTTGTAATCTACCAATAGCAATTCGTCCTGTAAATGAGGAGAAATCCAACGATGTGATCAACATTTGGGTAGTACCTTCCTCTGGTTTAAATTCTGGCACGTGCTCGATTACCATATCCAAAAGTGGCTCGATATTTTCGGTTGGCTTTTGCCAATCCTCTCCCATCCAGTTGTTTTTGGCAGAACCATAAACCGTGGGAAAATCTAGCTGCCACTCCTCTGCGCCCAGTTCAAACATCAAATCGAACACTTTCTCGTGTACTTCGTCCGGGGTACAGTTTTCTTTATCCACTTTATTGATAACCACACAAGGCTTTAATCCAAGATCGATAGCCTTTTGAAGCACAAAACGCGTTTGTGGCAT
This sequence comes from Allomuricauda sp. XS_ASV26, assembly GCF_041224615.1. Lineage (NCBI taxonomy): Bacteria > Pseudomonadati > Bacteroidota > Flavobacteriia > Flavobacteriales > Flavobacteriaceae > Allomuricauda > Allomuricauda sp. XS_ASV26. The sequence continues at coordinate 80,617 of NZ_JBGFGK010000027.1, forward strand.
TGGTCCCTCAAAAGCATCGACCAACAACAAAACCCCATCGGCCATGTTTAATACACGCTCTACTTCCCCACCGAAATCGGCGTGACCAGGGGTATCTATAATATTGATTTTTGTGTCTTTATAAACAACGGAAACGTTTTTGGATACAATGGTGATCCCACGTTCCCGTTCGAGGTCATTATTGTCCAATATAAGGTCGCCTTTGTTCTCGTTTTCTCGGAACAACTGGCAGTGGTACATTATTTTATCGACCAAGGTTGTCTTGCCGTGGTCTACGTGTGCAATGATTGCAATGTTCTTGATTTTGGACATAACCTAAATTTTAAGCCCGCAAAGATACTGCTATTTTTTTCTTGTCAGCACACCTTAATGTTATTTTTATCTTATTGATTTAGTGAGAGTTCCGAACCTACAAACCAACACACCAACGTTTTTCGCTAATAATCCAACCAATACTTAAGTTGATAACCGGCTGTATAGCACCCTTGAACGGGCCTACATAATAACCGGCACCGGCATCTACAGAGAAACTAAATCCCGAATCGTAACTACGCTGAACCCCGTAGACCACACCGCCATAGCCATGTATCCCATCTACTAACCGATCTTCTACCACTCGATCCCCGGGAGAAAAAACAGCAACACTCGGTGCAATATAATTCCCAGAGTTTCCATAAATAGATCTTCTGCGGCGCTCTCTTCCATTAAAATTGTGATAATATCTGTTTTGGACCGTTATGGCCGGGAAAAAATCAAAATCTTCTATGGGTTTGGAACTCGCAGGTTCCAGAGCGGCTTGGTATGCTACCCTAATATCCAAAGTACTGTTGACACCCAATGCCATTTCGTACTCAATACCAGGGTTGAAGGCATTGAGTTTAAATTGACGGATTTCGCAATTTTTACCATATTGGGCATACATAAAAACACCTGAGAACAGGAATCCCAAAATAAAGAAGCGACGCATTGTAGGTTAATTTGGTAGTACTATAACCCCAACTTTATTAAAATAGTATGTTGTAATGGTGTTATTTAATCAAAATAAGGGTCTTTTTTCTTTCTTTTGGTCGCCACCCATCCAAAAGTAAAATTGAACAGTGGGCCATAACCATTTAGCACACCATCACCTTTATAATATCCCGCTCCCAGTTCCAGATTAAAATTGAACCCTTTTTCGTAAGTACGCTGGATACCGTAGACCATGCCATAAAATCCAAGGTTAAAATCGTCCGGTCCCTCCACATCCGTTGCAATCCGCAATTGCGAAAAAAAAATGGCCTGGGCCGCGGCAATGTAATTTCCTGAGTTTCCTGATGTATTTTTTCCCATCCTATCCCTCCTATTAAAATTATGATAGTAGCGATAGCGGTTATTGGAGGCCAAACCAAACACGTAACCTTCCTCATAAGTCGCCAGGGCCAAACCCAAATTGGTGGAGACACTCTGATTTTTAAACAACCCAAACTCATAGGTAAAGCCGGGACTCAATAGATTAAATTTAAACTGATGACGTTCCAAATGGGCCAAATCAAAAGTACTGCCGCGCTCCTGCCACTGCGCAGTGGATAGTACAGGGAATAAACAGAGGGCGAGCAACAGATATTTATAATTCATGGCTTATGTTTTATCCTCATAAATCTAAAAAGGATACCGTGGTTTAATACTATATTTGTGCAAACTTTAAGAAATGGACATCACCAAAATTCCACAGATAAAACATACGGAAAGCGATAATTTTTTCTTGTTGGCGGGCCCCTGTGCCATAGAAGGCGAGGATATGGCCATGCGAATTGCAGAAAAAGTTGTAGCCATAACGGACAAGCTGAGCATTCCATACGTGTTTAAAGGGAGTTTTAAAAAAGCGAACCGGAGCCGTATCGATTCTTTTACTGGAATTGGTGATGAAAAGGCCTTGAAAATTTTAAAAAAAGTTTCAGAAACTTTTAAAGTACCTACCATTACCGACATCCATGAAATTTCCGATGCCCACATGGCGGCAGAATATGTTGATGTTCTTCAAATTCCGGCATTTCTGGTTAGGCAGACAGACCTGGTCGTGGCAGCCGCGGAAACCGGCAAGGTCGTTAACTTAAAAAAAGGGCAATTTATGAGTCCTGAAAGCATGCAGCATGCTGTAAAAAAGGTGACCGATTCTGATAACGAACAAGTTTGGATCACCGATCGGGGAACCATGTTCGGGTATCAGGACATGATCGTGGATTTTCGCGGAGTTCCCACCATGAAACAATACGCTCCTGTTGTGCTGGATGTTACCCATTCCCTACAACAGCCCAATCAATCATCGGGAGTTACGGGCGGTAGGCCCGCTTTGATTGGAACAATGGCACGTGCTGGAATCGCAGCAGGTGTGGATGGTCTTTTTATGGAGACCCATTTTGATCCCGCGAATGCCAAAAGTGATGGCGCCAATATGCTGGATTTAAGTTTGTTGGAAAAGTTGTTGACGGATTTGACTGCTATCCGAAATACAATCAATTCATTATAACTCCATGTTTAAATGTTAAAATTTTAACTGTAAGCATTTGTTTATCAGATATCTATCTAAATCCTATGTTTACTATTTGTAATTAGTCTAAATATTCTTTGTTTGATTTAGCAACGGAATATACATTTGCACTGCAAATTTATTTAGACCAATTATAAATAAAAAATGAAACATCTACTCCTCATACTAAGCTTGGCTTTTTATTCCTTGGCACAAGCTCAATCAGGTAACATCTCAGGAAAAGTAACAGACCAAAGCAACAACCCTTTGGCCAATGTCAATATTGCCGTTTCTAACACTAGTTTAGGGACAAACACCAATTATTCTGGCAACTATGAAATACCCGACCTAGCCCCTGGCGCTTATACTTTAACGTTTTCTATGGTAGGTTTTGGTACACAGAACAAAACTGTTCGTGTTTACGCCGATCAAACCACAAACGTGCAGACCATTACTCTAGTAGAACGCCAAGAACAACTGAATGAAGTTGTTGTCGAAGGGAGTCAAGTGAACAAATTTTCTCGAAAGGCAAGTGTTTATGTTTCCAAAATGCCATTAAAGGATATTGAAAATCCACAGGTGTACAATTCCATTTCAACCGAATTGTTGCAAGACCAAGTGGTCACCAATTTTGATGACGCCCTTAAAAACGCACCCGGAATCGACAAACTTTGGGAGTCTACAGGTAGGGGCAACGATGGTGCAGGTTATTTCTCCCTTCGTGGTTTTGCCGTTCAACCTACTATGATCAACGGATTGCCCAGCTTGACCAACGGAAGTCCGGATCCGGCCAATATAGAATCCATCGAAGTAATCAAGGGTCCATCGGGAACTCTGTACGGGAGCAGTTTAATTTCCTATGGAGGTTTGATCAACATCAACACTAAAAAACCTTATTATGGATTTGGAGGAAACATCTCCTACACTTCTGGCAGTTATGGCCTTAATAGGGTAAGCGCCGATGTAAATACGACCTTGGGCTCCCAAAACAATATTGCTCTTCGTGTGAACACGGCATACCACACACAGAACAGCTACCAGGACGCTGGGTTTAGAAAATCCTTCTTTTTTGCCCCTTCATTGGCATTTCAGGCAAGTGATAGACTCTCTTTCAACATCAATACCGAATTTTATAACGGCAGAAGCACTAACCAAACCATGCTTTTCCTAGATCGCGGTTCACCTTTACGCGTGACCAATTTGGATGAATTGGGTTACGACTTTAAACGTTCGTACACTAGCAACGATTTATATATCGATACCCCAACATACAGTCTACAAGGTCAGATGAACTACATTTTAAATGATTCATGGACTTCCCAGACCGTTATATCGCGATCCAACTCAAAGTCTGATGGCTATTACTCATATTTATATGAAGTTACCTCGACCGCTGAAGCGGTTTCCGGAACACCCCTTGAGGACGGCATTATCTTGGCGCGCTACACCAGTAAACAAAACTCTGAGACATTGGGGACCGATATTCAACAGAACTTTATTGGGGATTTTAATATTGGAACCATGCGAAACCGCTTGGTAGTGGGCTTGGATTACCTCAAAACAAGAACTATAAACAACAGTACAGGTTATGGAAATCAAGGGTTTGCCTATGTTGGAAGAAACACCGATGAGTTCCAAACTGCTGCCCCTGCCCTGCACAATTACTTTGGAACACCTATGGGCACCGGCTTGTACGACTCTGGTGTTCTGACACAAGCAGGAGCGGATGCCGGTATCGCCACCTTGGCCAATCCAGGAGCGCAATTCAGTGAGGCGGTGCAAGAAGTTTTCAGTGCCTATGCCTCAAACGTAATCAACCTACTGCCGGAATTGTCCGCAATGGCCAGTTTACGTGTGGACCGTTTTTCTAACGATGGATACAATCAAACCGCGTTTTCCCCAAAATTTGGTTTGGTATATCAACCTATTTTAAACAAGGTTTCCCTATTTGCCAACTACATGAACGGCTTTAGTAATGTGGCCCCTGTTACCGAATTATCGAACGGGAACCAAGCGGTACGGGCATTAAATCCAGAACAGGCAGATCAGTTTGAGGTAGGAACAAAATTAAATTTGTTCCACGATAAGCTTTCTGCCACTTTGAGCTATTACGATATTACCGTGACCGATGTGGCGCAACGAATCGATACCGATGCCAACAACTACTTTTACACCCAAGATGGCGAACAGACCAGTAAAGGTTTTGAGGCAAGTATTATAGCATCTCCCATAGAAGGATTGAACATTGTTGCCGGCTATAGTTACAATGATAGTGAACTGGTAGAGGGTGATGCCAGCTTTATAGGATTTAGACCCGAGAGCGCCGGACCAATGAACTTGGCCAACTTATGGGCAAGTTACAGATTTACCCAAGGTACTTTGGAAAACTTTGGACTTGGATTTGGAGGTAACTACGCCAGCGAGAACAAAATCTTTAATAGATCCAATGGTACGTTTGCAATTGACGAGTACACCATTTTTAATGCATCCGCCTTTTACGATGCCAGAGATTTCAGAATTACTTTGAAACTGGACAACATTGCCAACAAAGACTACTACAAAGGTTGGTCAACCATCAGCCCCCAAAACTTAAGAAGTCTTTCTGCCAATTTCACTTATAAATTCTAAGAGAACCAAATGAAAAAACTCATAGCAACATTATTGCTCATTACCCTGCCCGTACTATCGGCCTCAGCTCACTACCTATGGATCGAAACAAACGGTACAGGGGCCTTGGGCCAGGCACATGAAATCCGTGTACATTATGGAGAATACACCTATGGTGTTATTGAAAAAGTGGAAGGAGAAGCCTTTCCGCTGGTTTCCAAGTTTACCCTTTGGGCAATAGCTCCCGATGGCACAAAGACCCCATTGAGCACAGTAGCCAAAGAGGACCATTATTTAGCGAGCTTTACACCATCTCAGAAAGGTGTGTACACCATCGCTTTGAACAATAATGAGATTAATGTGATCGATTATACCCAATACGATTTTGGGATTTTTAAGACCCACTATCATTCAACAGCAAAGATTTTGGTAGGAACCGATGGCGATACCAAAACCGCCAATCCCGATGGAATTGTGATAAAGCAGTTGGAGAACGATGGAGAGGTAATCAAGCTTCAAGTATTGTACAAAGGTAAGCCCATTGCCAAAAACGAACTTAAAGTCTATGTTTCCGACCTATGGTCCAAAACCTTGTTCACGGACGATAATGGAGAGGTTTCCTTTGCATTGCCCTGGAACACCAAGTACATTGTGGAGACCACGACCAAGGAAGAAATTCCTGGCACCTACAATGGAGACGGTTATGAATTTATTTGGCATTGTGCCACTTATTGCATAAAACCCTAAGTATGGCCACAGGAATTTCCCTTCTTACTTTTATAACGTTTTACCTGTTTTACGGCACTTCCAAAAAGATGGCCTCCATAGGCAAGTTAGGCATTGAGAAATGGATTGGCGAAAATAGAAAAATAGCACAAATAGCCGGTTTGGCCCTAATGGTTTTCTCATTGGGGCTTAGCTGCTTTTATTGGGGACTAGGCTCGGGTACGTTTACTTTTTTCATCATATTGATGACAGTTGCCAGTTTAGTGATTCTCTTGGCGCCGTTACGCTTGTTGAACCACCGTTTTTTAGGCATCTTTTTTTTATGCTCCTTCCTTTTTGAAACCTTATTGTTTTAACCTATGCCTGCCAACAAAAAATATTTGACCCCTTCGCCATGGCAACGATTAGCCAAAATATCCGCTGCCATTTTGGGCGGTCTTGTTGTGGCCGTATTGTTCCATTTGGCCCTGGCCAGTTGGTTCAACCATGTGGCAGTTATTATTACCAGCACTTTTACCGCCTTTATCCTTTGGGCCATTTTGATGGTTATTGCCTTTTTGGGCAAAAATGGCTGGAAGATATGGGGTATTTACCTATTTATCAGCCTTGTGCTCTTTGTCATATTTTATTTTGGAAACCAAACCAACCCACTTGTTTAAACCATGGGAAACCGCATTTACAATATTTTGTTCCACACACATACCGTAAGCGGTATTGTGATCAGTGTAGCGCTCTATGTTATTTTCTTTACAGGCTCTTTCTCTTTTTTCAGGGATGAAATTGCCAATTGGCAGCACGGACATTCCGTGAGTCAGGAAGATGCATTGCCCGGCAGTGTGGATGGCCATCTCAACGATTTATCCAAAGAGTACGATTTATTCGGCCGTGAAGTGGAACTGAGGCATTATTACAACGAAAGAAGTATTTCCGTCAACTTGGGAGCTTCCAAGGATTCCTTGGCTTCGGAAGATGCCAAAGCACCGGTATTTTTCTATTTAGATCCTGAAACCAAAACCAAAACGGCGGATTATGCAAGCAATTACCATTTGGGAGAATTTTTGTACCGCCTTCACTTTTTAGATCAAATTCCCTACCCTTATGGCAGAACATTGGCGGGGCTTGTGGCCTTCTTTTTCCTTTTTGCCATCATTACCGGTATCTTGGTACATTGGAACAAGATAGTTTCCAACTTTTACACCTTCAGGCCATGGGCCAAACTCAAAACCATGTGGACGGATGCCCACACTGCCCTTGGTGTGATTGGATTTCCATTTCAATTTGTATATGCCGTAACCGGAGCCTTCTTTTTATTAAAAGGTATTTTAATGCTCCCCATTGTAATGGGGTTGTATAATGGTGATCAAAACCAATTGTTTGAAGATCTTGAGTACAACCATCCCGTTTACGAATTCCAAAATCAAAAATTGAAAAATGCCATTAACTTAGACCAATATGTTCGAGAAATGAAAGAAGAATGGGGCGATTTTCGAGTTACGGAAACACACATTTTTAACTACGGTGACCAAAACATGCACGCTGCCATTAGCGGATACCTGGGTTACGACACCAAACTGAATGGTTTAGGATATCGTATTTACAAAATTGCCGATGGTTCCATTGCTCAGGAAAAAGTACCGATTGCCCCAACCTCATACTTGGATGGTGTAAAAAATATGATGTTCCGTCTCCACTTTGGTGATTACGCAGGCTACGGGCTACGAGTGGTTTCCTTTATTTTAGGGTTGGTATCTTGCTTTGTGATCCTCTCCGGGATTATGATCTGGTTGGTGGCCCGCGACAAAAAGAACATTCCCGAAAAACGTAGAAAGTTCAACCAACAAGTAGCCAATTGGTTTATGGCCATTTGCCTTACCATGTTGCCCGTTACCGCTTTGGAATTTATTATTGTAAAGTTTGCGCCCACAGTGGACATGGGTTTTCTATACCAAACGTATTTTACAATTTGGTTGGTGGTAACAGTGTTCTTCATCCTTAAAAAGGATATTGCCTTCACCAACAAATGGACTTTGATATCTGGTGGGGTTTTAGGCTTATTGGTACCGATTGCAAATGGAATTACAACGGGCAATTGGATGTGGGCGGCCTATCAAAACGGATATCAACATATCTTCTTGGTGGATTTGCTTTGGTTGATTTTGGGGCTAGTGGCTCTCTGGATCGCTTTATTTAAACTGAACACTTCTAGAGAAGATCTTGCACCTTCCTAAATCTATTTTTTGTAAAACCCTTTGCTTTTGAGGGAATAACATTCCTGTAAAACTTCTACCAATACCTCTTGATCAATTTCTTCCAAAGTAAAATAGCGAAGGGACTTGACCACCTTTCGGTTTTCGACGACCATTTTATCCAAATGCAATGTGAGATGGGCCGAATTCCAGAACGCAATGTCCACGTACTTCTTTTTTTGGGACACATTTAAATAGCAAATGGGCCTTTTACCAGAATAAAAACAAGGAATGCTCCATTTGTATCTCATATCTACATCAGGAACAACAGACTCGATTACAGCTTTTAAGTGCAATAAAATGCTTCTGAAAGGTTCTTTTTGATTAATGATATAATCTTCGGCCGGGTTCATATAAACGACTTGTTTACGACTTATGTTTGAACAATTTGTTGATCAACTGCAACAACAGTACCGCCACAAAACCGATACCCAACCCTAGTATAAAATCTTTTACCAAAGAAGGCAATCCCGGGAACAAGTGATGAAATAATTCTACATTATGGCTAAAAATACCACCTGAAACCAATAATAAGGCCAGTGTTCCCACCACAGAAAGCGCTTTGATTATTTTAGGCAGTGCATTGACCAAAACCATTCCGACTTTATCAGAAAAACTATCGGTTTCTTCGTTTAAATTGATAAGTCGGTAACCGTAATCGTCCATACGAACAATCAATGCCACAATGCCATAAACCCCTACGGTAGCCAATAATGCAACTACAGATACCGTGGCAATTTGAATTGTTAAGGTTTCGTTCACCACAGTACTCAATGCTATGATCACTATCTCTATGGAAAGAATAAAATCCGTTACTATGGCCTGCTTGATTTTCTTCTTCTCCAATTCGGGCAAATCTTCTTCCGGAATTTCGATCGGATCATCCCCATCGGCATTATCCTTTCTATGAAAGATGTATTCGTACACTTTTTCTGCCCCTTCGTACGCCAAAAAAACACCTCCCAACACAAGAATAACCGTTATTGCCGTGGGTAGATAAGCACTTAATAAAAAGGCTATGGGCAAAATAATCAGTTTATTCACAAAGGACCCTTTGGTGATGGCCCATAAAACGGGAATTTCCCTGCTGGATAAAAATCCTGTGGCTTTTTCTGCGTTGACGGCCAAATCATCGCCCAAAATACCCGCAGTTTTCTTAGTGGCGATCTTGCTCATAGAAGCTACATCGTCCATAAGTGCGGAAATATCGTCTAAAACTGCAAAAAAACCGGAAGCCATAATAGTATCATTAGGTTATAAATAATGTTAGAGTTTGATCGCAAAGTAAATAAATAGAAAAATAATCCGGGGGCAAAAATCTAAAAATACCGGAGCTTCCTTTTATACGCCTTTTAAAGACATTAAGGTAGCTACCCAAATAATTACCGATGAAAAGAAAATACCAATCGTGTTGGCTGCAAATGCTTCTCTTTTTTTCATTTTGAACAAGTAAGCGGCAATACTCCCCGCATAAACTCCGGTTCCGGGCAGAGGAATCATTACAAAAAGAACGATGCCTAAAAAGCCAAATCGTTGAATCTTATTCCCCGATCCTTTTTTGGCTCTTTGCCCCACATATACAGCCGATTTTTTATAAAAACGCCATTTGATCAAATGACGGTTGATGTACTCCAAGAAAAACATCATTAAAGGGAAAACCAAAACATTGGCCCCAAAGCACACTACGAACACAAGATATTCGTTGACCCCCTGGTACATTCCATAAGGAATGCCCACCTTGGCCTCACCGAATGGCGAAAGGCTCCAGAGCGCCGCTATAATAAGGTCTATGTGCAAAATACCGTTTTTTTAAGCCTACAAACCTAATAAGGAATTTACGTTTACCCCCTTTTTTAACCCTTAAAAATTTATTAATTGTGATTTATAGCGCTGAACGGCACAACGAATTGGGCGATTTGCTCCAAATGAAGCAATTACTAGGCTACTGAAGAAAATGACGACCCATTTATTTCCTGGTTAAAACCGGGCGATATGATCAAAAAATATTCTTTTGGAGTCTTGTCTGATATGGAAACCCAGTTTTTGTCCACATCCACATCGAAACAAAATTGGGCAAAATCGGTATCCACATCCAATCTGGACAACAGAAACCTCATGATTTTAGGTCTTAGACTGTACTCCAGTTCGATATAGGTTCTTTTCATTACTGGATTGTCATCTCCAGAAAACACCCAACTAAATTTCATTATCTTCAAGAATAAGAACATACAAGATACTAAAAAACAATACATTATCACTCAAAACAGATCATATTTTCGGGCAATGGTTATTCTTTACCGTCCACGTAATCTTGTAGGTAGGCAAACCTTTCGGTCAACTTGCCATTTTGGGTCATACGCGCCCTATCGAGTATGCCTTGTGCATCTTTGTTAAAAAAGGCCGGGATAACGTAATTTGAAAATGCCTCCCCGAATCCTACGCTGGCATCCCGGGGCAGTTCGCACGGTAAATTGTCAACCGCCATAACTGCTATGGCATCCTTATTTTTATAATCGGTTTCATTCTCACCAATAGGATCATAGCCATATACAGGGTCCGCTATGGTGGATGGACGGATGGTGGAGGCCACAGGACCATCTATATCGCAACTGATATCGGCTACTACCTTTATTTTGAAATCGGGGTGTTTGGCATCTTCCCGAGTGTACAGATAAGGCGCTCCATCTCCATAAAAATGTCCGGCAATATAAAAATCGGTCACCTTGGCAAAACGGAAAAAGTTGGACTCATAGGCCTCTGGGTTCTCAAAAAAGTCAGCTTTGTTCCCCCGTACCCCATCTTTACGTTTATTGTATTCCGAAGCATCTATCTGACAATAGACCGGGTATTCAAAATCATCTTTTAAATACTCGGTCACCCCAACCTGATGCAATCCCATGGCATGGAGCATTTCCTTGGCACCATTGCCGACTCTTCCCTTTCCTGTGAGCAATATTTTAATTTGGGGAAGTTGTATTTTTTTGAGTTCGTTGATCAAAGCCTGTTGGTCCACAAGTGTCTCGGCCTTGGGCAATTGGTAAAGATCGTGTTTAAGCCCAAAAGCCCTAAACCCATTGTAGGCACCCACAATCCCGGCGTATCTGCCAAAAGCTACCAATCTTGCTCCCTTTGTATTGGTGATCACCTCGTGATCGTAGAGTTCTATGTTCTTTTCCAATATGGCTCGTAGCAAATCTCTATTGTAAGGCTGCTTTTTTATGGTATGGGAAAAGAAGAAATACTTTTTGTTGGGTATCAAAGCGTTAATGGGAACCTCTTTTACGCCGAGCAGGACCTCGCATTCTTCAAGGTTTTGAACCACTTGGAGTCCTTTATTGCTATATTCTTGATCGGAAAACACCCGAATTGGGGACGATTCCACTAAAATTTCGGCTTTTGGAAATTTGGAAAGGACATTTTGACATTCCCCTGGCGATAGGACCACCCTTAGATCGGGCGGATTTTTGCGCTCCCTGATGATTCCGAACTTCATATAAAATTTGGTATAATTGTTGACCAAAATAAGGGTAAATGGCAGGGTAAGCAAACTTTTTATTGTTTGATGGATATGATTTACCTTTGCCGACCGCGTTAGGGATAGAGGCGGCATCCTTTTTCTGCAATTTTGAGCGTAGCCAAGTGGTAGAAAAAGATAAAGCCGATAGCCCGACCAAAATATTGCGAAGCAATGTTTGGGTAACGCCCATTTTTCGACAGAGCCTTCACAGATGGCGGTCGAAATACCAAGTGAAGATAAAGTTCTTTGATAAAAAAGTGAGTTTACGTTTAGGCCCTTCGACTGCGCTCAGGGCATAATTCGTTTACGGTAAGCAAAGCTTACCTAACTCATTATGGGGCCGACCGGTTTTGACAGCAAGACCAATGGCGATGTAAGCATGCCGAGCGCTGGGATACAGCTCGTAAATCTCATGTTTCACACTTTTAATTGGCGAAAATAATTACGCTCTTGCCGCATAATCTGAATTATAGTAAGATGTGCCTCGTCCCTACAAGGTAGGGAAGCGAGATGTTCCTGAATAGCCCTTGTTGACGGCGATTCGTTTAGGAGCACCAAAAAAGTCAACACAAGGGTGTCCGCTCGCTTTGGCGGTACCTCTAAAATCTTAAGAAGCTAAGTGTGTATTAGGCCGTATCTGGTCAGGTATGCATCGAAAATTAAGCAGATACTAAGCATGTAGAAAGCATGGTTATTGCTTGTTTGGACGAGGGTTCGAATCCCTCCGGCTCCACTAAAACACCATCAAAACAACACATTAAACCTGTAAATAACTGATTTACAGGTTTTTTTATTTTATTTGGTTTCACTTGAACTCAATTAAATTCAATTTAAAAGGCACTAAATCGATACCCATAATATGTCAAATTCCTTTACAGTCTTATTTTACCTTGAAGACAAGCGCTGCGACAAGAACGGAAAAGCTGGACTATGTCCGGGTCTTGATTCCATCTGACAGACAATTCCCAGGAAGAAGAATTTATCTATAATTTGTTAGTTGCATATGGCATTTCAAAAACCTCTGTAACACGACTAAAGAAAGGAGATTACAATCTCGCAAAAGTAGATGGAGAAATACTTTTCAAAAAGAAAATTGAAAGATAAGTTTAACCCAAGGATATATCAAATCTGTGCAGTCCATTTGCCATGGTCAGTTTACCCGGCATAACCACACAAAAAGAACAAAACTTAATTTTTGAGATTTCATATCAAATATGTTCACTATTACTTAACTTAGCTTCCCATGACCAAAAATAAGTTCAATACTTATATAGCATATTTATTCATAGCTGCTTACCTCTCTTTAAAAGTGGTAAGTTTTCATGTTTTTGTTCATGAAGATGACAACGTTTTGGAGTGTCAAGTTTGTGAATTTATAGCGGTTGCCAACTCGGTGCCGCAAATTAATGGCACTTCAGAATACAATGTACAAACATACTTTACACATTCAACTTTTGTAGTAGAGAAGAATTATGATTTTGTTTCAAAAAAATCACTGAAAAAAGAGAAACTGTTCTCTAGACCTCCTCCTCATTTTTTATAGTTTACACTTCTACATTTTCGAAGAAATAAATCTATCATTAGTCTTTACATGTCTTATGATATAAGGCGGCAGGTACACCCATTCATATAAATACTTTCAAATCAATAAAAAAAATATTCTCTCCTCTTATAAGGAGCAGCATAGTAGATAACGCTATTGAAATCTCATTGGTCTTACGGTTGTACCCAGATAACAACGGGTATGGCATATATGTTCAAAGTCTTTTGAGAATAACATCAAAAAATAGAGATAGGTCTACCAATAAACAACCAAACTATAAATGAAAAAATCTATAATACTCCTATTAATACTTTTCAGTAATAATTACTTATTTGCCCAGGACACAGGAAAAATCACTGGAAAAGTTACCGATCAAAGCTCTCACCCTATATATCTGGCAAACTTGTCGATTGATAATCAAACAGGTACTGTTACCGATGAAGACGGAACCTATAGCCTTAACTCATTAGAGCCCGGGGAGTACGTAATTACTGTTAGTATGTTGGGATATAAAACCTTACGTCAAAAGATAACGGTTTCAGCTGGAGAAACAAGTACGGCCAATTTTGTCCTTGAAGAATCACTTAACCTACTGGATGACATTGTGGTTTTGGGCCAGCGCAAAAAAATAGTGTCAGCAACCCGTTCCAATATGGAATTGATTGATATACCAATGGCAGTCCAGGTGGTTGATCGGCACGTGCTTAAACAACAGCAAATAATTAATTTAAGAGAAGTTTTTAGAAACGTAAGCGGCATACAAAATACCGCAGCTTGGGGAAACGGTTCCCGTAGACTGGAAATTTCTGCTAGAGGATTTTTACTAAATGATGCCAACTACCGTAGAAATGGATTACTTATTTCCAATGAAGGAAATCATTTTTCCGATCACATAGAAGAAGTACAGATATTAAAAGGTCCAGCCTCGGTATTGTATGGCGATGTTTCCCCAGGGGGCGTAGTAAATTTTGTGACCAAAAAACCAAAGGATTTTGATTTTGTTCAAGTAAAGTACACAACTGGCTCATGGGGCTTGGTAAGGCCTTCTTTGGACTTTAACAAAGTGCTCAATGCAAGTGGTTCTTTGGCTATGCGTGTGAATGCAACCTATGAAAAGGCCGATAGTTATCGTGACCATGTCAGTAATGAGTATATTATGTTGGCACCTTCATTTTCTTATAAGCCAAACAATAATTTCTCGTGGACTGTCGAAGGCTTGCTTAGGGACGATAGCAGCGTAGAAGATTCAGGTATTTTTGTGCCAAGTGTTACGCTGGAAGAAGCTAGAAGCGTGCCGTACAATAGGTTCTATGGCAATCCAGCTAGTAGAAATGAATTCACGGAAACAAGCTTGGTATCAACGCTTCAATATAAGTTGACCCCTAATTTACAGTTACGGCTTACCAATCAGTACCAATCTGTACCTAGATTGAATAGAGGTCTTTGGCAGAATTGGGTTTATAGCCCTGGAGATGTCGTTCCCCTTAGCTCTTTTGGGATAGATTCGACCGACCCTGAAAATCATCCTTCTTTAGCCAGATTGGATGTAGAAGTAGTGAATGGAGGGCAGGATCTTTTGCTAAATGAGCGCGTTATCGAATTTGGAAATTCGGCAACTTTTAATGATTTGGTAAACTTTGCCAACTTGTTGGAAGTTAATTATGAGTTTAATACAGGATCGGTAAAACATAACGCGCTTGCAGGTTTTGATTACACTTTCTCTACCGATAGAATTACCTACCAAAGATTTCCAAATGCTATAGGGTCTTTTGATAATCCGGACCCGACAATCATTAATAATCTATTTGAGTTGAACACAGACCCAAACCCTTATAAAGATACGCTATCACGTACAGGGTTTAACCTTCAAGATCAATTAATGCTCATGGACGATAGATTACATGTACTGATGGGATTACGATTCAACTGGTACAAAAGAGATAGGAATTACGACAGGGAATCGGAAAGACCGGCAGATTATAAAAACGAGGTCGATAAACCAGTCATCCCAAGACTTGGACTGTTATACAAATTAAAGCCAAACGTTTCACTCTATGCTTCTTATGCAGAAAGTTTTGAGGTAAATGGGAGGCATCGATACAAACCGGAAGAATTTTTGGACCCAACCCTAGGAAAACAATTTGAAGGAGGTGTTAAAGCCAATTTCTTTAATGAAAGGTTAGGGGTTACTTTGGCTGCCTTTGAATTAAGAAAAGAAAATCAACCCAGCTTTATTCTTACTGAACTGGCCGATGAAAGTGGACTCTCATATGATCCTTCCGAGGTGTCTATAGATGGCCATATCTTATACATATCCAAAGCACAAAGAAGCCGAGGAATAGAATTGGATTTTAGTGGTAGGATTACTGATGAATTAAGCGTTCAAGGAAACTACACGTATTTACAAACCGAGATTTTGGATGACATCGTTTTTGAAGAGGGTAACGAACTGGAAAATGCACCCAACCATAGTATCGGTTTATGGTCAAACTATGCCTTTACCAATAAACTTAAAGGATTGTCCTTAGGATATGGTATTTTTCATCAAGCGCAATATTTTGGGGATAAAGCAAACTCCGATGCACAGCTACATCCCGCAAACACAAAAATGTCTTTGGCTCTAGGGTACGAAACCAAAAAAATTCAACTACGTATGAATATTGAAAATTTAACCGATGAGCGCACCTATTTTAATTCATTTGGATACTACTGGTTACCACAACCTCCAAGAAGAGTCTTGTTTACGGTAGGGTATAATTTTTAGAAATAACAAAGTAATGCTTATGGATACAAGTAGAAGAAAATTCATGGAATATGCAGCTATAACAGCTAGTGTAGTCGCGCTACCTTCCTCATTGTGGGGATCGACCGCTAGGAGTAAATTTGATTTACCCAAAGAGAATAGTGCTGATTTCTGGTTGGAGCTATCAAGAAAGGCCTACCATAAAAACGCTGAAATAATTAGCACAATGGCCAACCAAAAACCTGTTTTGGCTGTCATCAAAAACAATGCTTATGGTCTTGGGGATGTTGAAGTGGCCAAAATATTGGACACTAGTGTCCATATAGAAGGCTTTGCATTGGTTAAAGCCGATAGAGCTTTGGCTTTAAGAAAAGCTGGAATCAAAAAAAACATACTGCTTATGGGTGATTTTGATGAAAGCTTAGGTCAAGACCTAGTTGAAAATGACATTGTTCTGAGTATTTTTTCCGCACATGCATTACAAAAAATCAAAAGCTTATCCAATAACTCAAAAAAGCAAATAAGTACAGCGCTTTATATTGATACTGGCTTAGGGAGAATGGGAATTCCTTTCAACCAAGCCTTTGAGTTGGCAACCGCTGCGTCTGGTAGTTTAGGCTTAAATATTAAGTATACTTTTTCTACGTTGACCACACCAAAGGACTTTGCCAAAGAGCAGATCAGAATTTTTAATGAATTAATTCAAGAGTTGTCAAGAGAAGGTGTCAATGTGGGAAAAACACATTTGGCACCTTCTTTTTCGCTGATAGACTTACCTAGTTCACATCAAGATATGGTACGACCAGGTATTTTAATTCATGGTTCATACCCATTGGCCAATATGGATGCGTCAAAAAAATGGCCACTAATGCCTACGTATCGTTTAAAGTCACGTGTAATGCGTCTTGAAAAACTATCGGCTGGAGATACCATTGGTTTTTCAAGGTTTTATAAAGTAACTAAAGACGAATGGATTGCCACACTGCCCATTGGCTGGGGAGACGGCTACGATAGTGGCGCTGAAAACGGCGCTAAAGTACTTCTAAATGGAGCCTTATATTCTGTTATCAATGTAAATGCCAATCATACAAATATCTCATTGGGTGCCAATACTATGGTAAAGGTTGGCGATATAGCAACATTGATAGGTCCGGAAAAACCGGAGATCACACCTGAAGGGTTTGGTAAATTGGTCAAAAGGCATAATTACCTTCAAATCAATTATAAAGAGTCTATCCCAAAATTAATTTTCGATGTCTTTTAGAAATTTACCGTTTTACATACTATTATTTTTTTCTTTGGGCGCTAATGCTCAGCGTGAAAATTACCTTAAGCTTCCCGACCAAAATGTAACGCTTTATTACGAGGATGAAGGCTCAGGAAATCCAATCATTTTTATTCCTGGCTGGACGATGACCACGCGTTTTTTTTCCAAACAAAAGGAATATTTCTCCAAACAGTACCGATTTATAACTTTTGACCCAAGGGGCCAAGGGGAATCTCAAAAAACATCAGTTGGGAATTCCTATGATGTACATGCACAAGACCTTGCGGAATTTATAAAACTATTAAAGCTAAAAAATGTGGTATTGGTCGGATGGTCCAGTGGCTGTATTACCATGTTCGAGTATCTAAAGCAATTTGGAACAGGGAATATTAAACAAGTCTTTTTTATAGATGAAACCCCTAAATGGGTAGGCGACATGGATTTCGAATGGGTATACGGAAACTTTGATGACTACCGTTCAAGTCTATTGGGATTAACCCGCTCAAGAACCAGGGATGCCGCTGGCACAGTGAACTGGATGTTGCAAAACCCCGTGAGTGATAATGATAAAAAATGGATGGTAAACGATATGTTGAAAACACCAAACCATGTTGCATTGAGCTTATATATTGATGGTTTAGCGGCGGATTATATAGATGTGGTCAAAAACACTGAAACTCCATCTAGATCAGCTTTCTTTTTAAGGGATTCATGGTATGGAAAAGCAAGTTTATGGTTAAACAAGGAAGCACCGTTTTTTAATACTGTTGCAATAACGAGCCATGCAATGTTTTGGGAGAAACCAAAAGAATTCAACGACCTATTAATGGGTTACTTAAAGAAATAGAGATAGCTCGTCCATCGTAACTTAGTAACAATAATTAAACCACTATGATGCTACAAGCAAAAAACCTAACCAAAAAATATGGGGAGCATACAGCTCTTGATCAACTTAACCTTACCGTAAATACTGGGGACATTTATTGTCTTTTAGGAGCGAACGGAGCTGGGAAGTCCACTACAATCAACCTCTTTCTGGATTTTGTAAAGCCCACTTCGGGATGTGCATTAATTGAAGGTGTAGAAGTCGCAAAGCATCCCGTAAAAACAAAAGAGAAAATTGCTTACATTCCTGAAAACCTGAACCTTTACGCCGAATTGTCCGGACTGGAAAACCTACAGTATTTTGTTGGCATATCAGGAAAAAAATACGAAAAAGACGATCTCATTATGTTTCTGAATGAAGTTGGCCTTCAGGAGAGTGCCCACATGCAAAGAATCAAAGGTTACTCAAAAGGAATGCGTCAAAAAGTAGGAATAGCCATAGCACTGGCCAAAAAAGCGAAGGTACTTTTGCTTGACGAGCCTACATCGGGTTTAGACCCGAAGGCTAGCAATGAATTTTCAGAATTGCTACTAAAGTTAAAAAAACAGGGTACAGCAACCCTTATGGCCACACACGATTTGTTTAGGGCCAAAGAAACAGGTACCAAAATAGGTATCATGAAATCCGGTAGTCTGGTTGACGAACTCTCTTCAACAGATATTAACCACACCAATCTTGAAAAGCTCTATCTGGCCCACATGAATTAAAGCTACCACAATTAAGATTTTAATACTTGTAAAAAAAGAAATAAAGCAACTCCTTAGAACCGGGCAGTATAGGGTAGCTGGCTTTATTGTGCTCATTTTAACAATAATGGCCTTCTTGGTCAGTACTGGTTATTACAAAACCGTTCAGGAACAGCACAATATCGCGAAAAGTAACGAACGTCATGTTTGGGAGCATCAAGCCGATAAAAACCCTCACAGTGCAGCTCATTACGGAACCTATGCATTTAAACCCAAGTATCCCCTTTCGTTGATAGATCAAGGCGTTGACAAGTATGTAGGGATCTCCATTTTTTTGGAGGCCCACAAAAGAAATGAGGCCCAATATGCTGCGGCGACGGATAAAACCGGGTTAGCCAGGTTTGGTGAACTAACACCGGATTTTATACTGCTTTTCATTATGCCATTACTGCTCATACTTCTAGGGCATGATATTTTTACAAAAGAAAAAGAACGCGGTACACTCAGACTTATCATAAGCCAAGGAATTAACCCTCGTTTACTTGTCATAGGAAAATGGCTCGGTGTTTTTACCCCTATTGCTTCACTTACATTGGTGGTCTTTTCGATTGCCGGAATTTTACTTGGCTCACTTAGTGATTTTGGTAGCTTTAGCATGTTGCACTTATTGTTTATGCTACTCATATATTTAATCTATTACGCTGTTTTCACGAGTGTTTCCCTTATCGCTTCCTCGCTCTCCAAAAACTCGGGGATTTCATTGGTAAGCCTTTTAGTTTTTTGGATTTTGAGCAGTTTGGCCATCCCAAAGGCAGCCACTAACTTGGCAGAATTAAAGTATCCTTATCCAACCAAACAATCTTTTGACGAAGCAATCGCACTGGATAAATCAAAAGGTCTGGATGGTCATAACCCTTGGAGTGAAGCTGCTAAAATATTAGAACAAGAAACTTTACGGAAATACAATGTAAAAAGTCTTGAAGAATTACCTTTTAATTATGATGGATTTCGGATGCAGAAGGGAGAGGAACATGAAGCTCAAATCTACTATAGGCATTATAACGAATTAAAGAAAGTATACGGCACACATAATGAGATTTATAACTCGTTCACCTTTTTTTCCCCTTTTCTCCCGACTCGTTTTTTGTCCATGTCGTTGGCCCGGACCGATTATAACTCACACTGGGATTTTTCGGATGCGGCCGAGAAGTATAGAATGCTGCTACAAGACAAGCTAAACAGTAATTTTGCAGCGAATTCCAAATATGGTGATTGGGCATACAAGGCCGACCGATCGTTATGGAAGGAAATGCCAGAGTTTGTGTATAGTCCTCCTACTTTATCCGAAATTTTATATCAAAATAAAATGAGTATGGTTGCCCTATTTACTTGGTTAATGGTCTCTTTTTGTGCACTTTTCTTTTTCACTAAACCTATTTGAATCCTTATGTTACGGCTTAATATACTTACAGAATTTCGCACCATTAAAAGAAATTATTGGCTTTCATTTATCACGGTTTTATTGTTGTCATTGTGTTTGTATGCAGGCTGGAATGGTCAAAATAGAGTTGTTCAAAGACAAAACAGTATTGCAGCGGCCATCAACCAAATGAAAGCTTCCGATGCGTTGATGATGGCACATTTAGACTCTCTTTCTGCCGGACATGGAATAAACTTGGCCAGTTGGCAATATCCAAGCCTTCCAACGGCCGCTGGTGATTTGAACCCACGGGTCACTCCATTTAACCCGAGTCATTTAAGTTTTGTTGCTACGGGTCAGAGCGATATGTTCAACCATTATGTCAAACCTACATTAACTGATGATAATTTTAGTATTGCCTTTACAGAGTTAGCAAGTCCTGTGAGTTTACTTTTGGGAAATTTTGACCTCTCATTTGTTTTGGTTTATTTGTTGCCCTTGGTAATAATTAGTTTTAGTTACAATATCCTTAGTAGTGAGAAAGAACAAGGTTCGTTCAAGCTTATTGCTACCAGCCCACTGAGTCTTCGTTTATGGTTGCTTCAAAAAGTATTGGTCAGGTTTGCCATCATCGTAATTCTATTATTGACAAGCCTATTCATTATGTTTATACTATTTAAAGTGTCCATCAATAAACTTGTTTTAATTTTTATGTTGCAAGTGTGCTTGTATTTGGCCTTTTGGTTTGTATTGGCTTATTTACTTAATCTCAGAGGCGCTTCAAGCTCTACTAACGCTATTGTTTTATTGGGCTGCTGGGTGATTGTTGTATTGGCCATACCATCACTTGTCGGTCAATCGGCCAATGTATTATATCCTACGCCATCAAGAACTATGCTTATCAATGAGATGCGTAGCCTACAAGCCACAGTAGATAAAGAACAAGATAAGATTTTAGATGATTACTTAAGAAGTCACCCAGAACTGGTAACCCGTGAAGCTGATGAAAGTACGGCTTATGGATGGTGGCAAAGATATTTTGCTTCAAAAAATTTAATGTTAGAAAAGATGGGGCCTCTCCTAACCGAGTACGACCAATCACTCAAAAAGCAACAGGAATGGGTACATAAACTTAGCTTTTTATCCCCATCCATATTGTTGCAAAACAATTTGAATCACATCTCCAATACTTCCACGGCCCATTATAATTCATATCGGGAAAGTGTTTTACATTTCACTGACCAATGGAGGGATTTTTTTCTTCCTTTGGTTTTCCAGGAAGAGGCTTTTACCAAGGAAATGGTAGCGAAATTACCTAAATTTCATTTTGATAGTTCAAAAGTTCAATCTCCAATTTTATTGAATTCAACAATAATGGTAATAATAATAACAAGTCTATTACTTCTAAGTTTTACCATTGGAATCAAGACTGAATAATTTAATTAGCTCTCTATAGTAAGAACCAATGAAAAGGACATAAACAATTTTGTTGCCAATAGTTACTGTCCTATTTTTTAAGCACCTCAATTATTTTTATTGATAGTTAGGCATATAAAATATGTGTTCAAAAATTGTTTTTTGCTTTCAGTGTGCTTAATGGGAATACCTCCAAGATTTTAAATTTAAAACAATGATTTTCAATCGTGTAAAATTTCCTCAATGATTAAGTCATAGATTTTAACTTGTCCCTTACCTATATTGAAGTTATCCTACCCAGAATTTTGGTTTTTTATTTTTCATGTTGACACCCTGTCACAAGGAAATAGCAAAATGATCAAGGGAATCTTAGGCTAATTCACGGCATTAGAAACCCTTTTTCTTGAACAAGAGTACTAACTAAAACGATTCAATAGTTCCTATACTTCCATTTCCGAATACATCAAGAACAAGATAAACTTGCTTACAAAATCGACTACTTACTTATCAACCCGATAAAATGGGACTGAAAACCAGACAGAAATCCTGTAACAATATGTTATTTTCAAAATTCAGGATATTACTTATAACGATACATCGTATAATTGGTGTATGTGTGGCGAATTAATGTGCACAAAGACGAA
Organism: Allomuricauda sp. XS_ASV26; assembly: GCF_041224615.1. NCBI lineage: Bacteria > Pseudomonadati > Bacteroidota > Flavobacteriia > Flavobacteriales > Flavobacteriaceae > Allomuricauda > Allomuricauda sp. XS_ASV26. The sequence goes on from NZ_JBGFGK010000027.1 coordinate 102,824, forward strand.
TTCAACTTGAGTATACATGGCCATGAAACCATATCGCAATCTTGCTAGGTCCCAGAAAGTTGCCGCCAGCGCAAACACCAAAAACCTGTTGCACCACTGGTATCCTGTAATGGCTTCATCACAGTCTACACCCTTTTTAATGCCCGTTATTATACTATCACTGATATTTTGTCGCACTGACAATAATCAAAGTTTTAGGGTGTCCAATGGTCTGCGGATCACCAACTCCATGGCACTATTCTTTGACCATACCGAAAAGCACTGGTATAAATTAAGACTCAGTCCTAAACAAATTTTAAAATCAGCAACCTCCGAAAATGTCAAAATCTTTCGTTTACTTGACCTCATCATGACCATAGAAGGAGGAAAAAGGGTCAATATATTATTGTTGGACCAGGACCGCTGGAAAACAGTATCGGCATATGATCAAATCAGCCATAGCATATTTCGATGGAATATGGTATTACGAAATGAGCTGATTGCATCAAGATTAAACAAACCTTAAATTCACATATTAAAATGAGAAAAACACCTTTCTACCTTCTGGCCCTTGCAATTATGGGTTGTACGGTAAAATCAACATTCAAAGACTATGAGAACTGGACGAAAATGCCCGCGTATACATTGGATACAAACCTACGCTCCCCTATCAAGTTTTTCCCTGAAACCGTATCCACATCATTGGACAAGTTCAACACCTCTTTCAGTCCTGATGTTAGGACCATTTATTATTCCGCTACCTCCCAAAAATTAGGAGTTACCGGAATCGCATTCCAAGTATTTAATGGCAACACTTTTTCAGAGCCGGAGTTCGTACCTTTTGTAATGAGCGATACCCCCATCGCTGATGTACAGATTTCCCCTGATGGCGAGACCATGTTTTTCTCCACCTTCCAACACTACGAAGGAAAACCTGAAGGATTCAATTTTAATATTTGGACCTCTCAACGAAAAGACGGCCAATGGCATGATCCACAGCCAATAGGCGCGCCAATAGCATCAAAGGGCAACGAATTCTATCCTGTCATGACAAAAGATGGAACGCTCTTTTTCAATTCCGACAAAACAGGTAACTCCGATTTGTATTTCTCACGATTCCAGCATGGAAAATATCAAGAGCCGATTGCCCTTCCAAAAAACATCAATTCAGAACGACGAGAGGCAGATGCCTTTGTGGCACAGGATAAATCGTTTATCATTTTCGTTCGTGTGGACGAGCCCGATGGATTTGGCAACAGTGATCTGTACATAAGCTTCAACAAAGGAAACAATGTATGGACAGACCCCATCAATATGGGGGAAAATATCAATAGTGACCAAATTGATGGGAGTCCCTATGTAACTCCTGATAATAACTATTTGATATTTACAACGGGACGTCGTTTAGCCGGGATTCAAGAAACGGCAATGTCCAGTTATGCCAAATTTAAATCCATCCAATCCTCCAGTAATAATGGATCACTGAATTTTTATATTGTCGGTTTGGATTTGGATTACTATAAAAACATGGTTCTTTAGCTATGCTCACATATATCAAAAAATAATGGGCATTTCCAAAATTTTGGAACGCCCATTATTATCAAATCATCAACCATACGCTTTTTAGGCAACGGCAATTCATATTGATCGAGCCAATCATTTATAGAAATATAAATTACTTCAATCCCAAACATATTTCCAATTTCCATTTGGTTGAAGTTTCCAAATGGTCATATAAATCCCAGGATACTCGATCAATTTTCCCGAAGAATCGGGAAGCCACCAGATATAGGCACCATAACTATATGCCAAATCACCAGATTTAGCCATTACTATTTGCTTGGGAACCCATTTCACTTTTGCTTCTTCATAAAGTGAGGTGCCATAAAATTTTGCTATGGCTTCCTTTCCTTCCACAAGTACCCCATTTCTATTCAATACTGCCTGATCATCTGCATAAGATAAAAAAGCTGTCTGGACACCTGACTCCCGTATCATTTGTTGAAAGGCCATTTCAGTTTCATAAATAGACCTTTGCTTCCCTTTGAAATTTACTGGCATCCCACTTTCCTGACCAATTCCGGTAAAGAGATATGCATTGGAGAAGCATGCTAAGACAATTATTTGAATCAACTTCATATAACCACTATTTTATATCGTGAAGGGTCAGTTGTCAGTTTCTACTTATTCTTTCCTCTCGCTCACAAGTCTTCCTCAACGGAAAACCGTAGCACAGTCTTCAAGTTTTCAGGTGCTGTTTTATTAAAATCCGTCAGATAAATTTCCCGATGGCTATCCGTAACCCTTTTCAATTGATGGTTCGAGGCGTAGATTTCCATTTGTTCCAACGTTTCTGTTTCCCTTTCAAAAGGCCCTACATGCATCATCTGTACCGACTTGCCGTCACGTATGACCTGGTATCCGACCTTACTCAGATATTCATTGTCATTACGCTGAACCAAATCGGTCAACAAGGACATAAAACGCTGTTGTGTTATAAATCCAGGTTGTCGAATCATAAGCTCATAAACTAAATTATCCTTATACCGGCCACCTGCCGAACACGTATTGGTCATATTCATATGGCTCCAAATACCCTCGAGGGGATAAACCGTGTAATCATAATAATCTGCTGGTCGGTCATCGGATTTCTTAAGGGTCATTTTAATAGCATATGAAATGGAATAAAGTGCTTTTACCGCATGGGCGAATTTTGGATCTTTTGGACTTCCTTTATCGCTTATCGTCAGGAAGACTTGTGATGGAACATCAATCAGTTCCGGTCCTTTTTTCGGTAGGTAGAGCGATCGCTCCTGTTTCCGCCATTCATGTTTCTTCATCTAAACTTATATTGTCCGTTATGTTTATTGTTGTTTTGGCAGATAGACCTGGGGTATCGGGTTATCCTCTGTTTCTTGCAGCCAGAATATATTGACCACCCTCCATCTGTTGCCTTGATTAATCAGTTGTATACTATTGATACCCCTCATAAAAGGTTCGGTATCGCTTTTGCTTTTAAAACACTGATACGTGCTGAATACTTGAGCAATATTCCCGAATACCGCAACTTCACGATGTATCTCTTCTTCAAAAAAACCATTTTCGAACAGCCATCGCCCTGAACTTTCAATATAACCTTCCGGCGTCAAAAAAACAGCACCCACTGTACCATCCGGATTTTGCCTAGTGGCAACTAGTCGACCGTTAGGATGATAAATATATCGCATCAGGTCCCAATCGCGCTCTTCGCCCTTCTCTCCGGATATTACATTGTACAAAGCATCAATGGTACCATCTATTGTAGAGGTGACATCAGCATAATCTTTTTCTTGGGCCATACCCTTACAAAAAACCAAAAGACAAACGGCGTAAAACAGGTAAGTTTTCATTTCAATTAGTAACTTTAATTTTTTAACAATTATTTCTGTAACGAATTCCTTTTTACCATACTCATTACATAAAGCAAAACTAGGTTGAATGAAATCCAGTTTTATGTTGAATTCTTAAATCAAGAGACTTTTTTATCATGGATCTTTTGTTGATACTCTCATTTTTATCCGGAATTGCTATTCCAGGGGGATTGCTGTTAGCCATTTATTTTTACTATGTCAGAAAAGAAAATAAATTGAAACAAACCTTGTTGGCCCTCCTATTCGTGTCATTGGCGGTACGTTGTTCCAAGTCATTTTTCTGTTTTTCACTGAACCTTCCAGAATTGGGGATGGCTATCAGTTATCTAGGACTGGCTTGTATTGGCCCATTAACCTGGCTTTATGTCAAGAATGCCCAAAAAATGGACCTTAACAGTTTACATGCGCGCGAATACCTTCATTTTCTTCCCGCAGTATTTGGCTTTATGGCAATTACGGTACTGGGAAAGGACTTTGCTGTGGAACTTTATATGTATACGACCTATCTTATGTCCATATACCTATTGGTTTCTTGGGCTCTTCTACTCAAGGGCGGACAGGGTATGGAAAATGTCTTGGTGAGATGGAACATGGTATTGTTGACAACGGTAACTCTTTTTTGTTCGATTTACCTTTTCCAATATTATACTAATGAGCTTTTGAACTATACCATTGCTTCCGGTTTATCCTCTCTTTTATTTTATACCTTATTTATTGTGTCCTTGAAAAACCCCATGCTATTTCCCAAAAAACAGGTTCGCAAAAAAGGAGACCCCAAGGTATTGGAAAAAGTAAGATTAGCCATTAATAGAGATAAAATATACCGCGTGCCTTCGCTCACATTAGACAAATTTTCCAAGGAATTGGGATTCCCCTCTTATTTGGTTTCCCGATCTATAAAGGCGGAATATGAAAAAACCTTTTCAGAATTCATCAATCATTTGCGCATACAAGAGGTTATAGACAAGCTACCGGAGCGCGAAGAGGGACATCATAAAATTGAAGGCCTTGCTTATTCCGTTGGCTTTAATACTCCTTCAACTTTTTATGCCGCATTTAAAAAAGTTACCGGTATGAGCCCTACCGAATATGAGGAACAGTTATTGGGCATGGACAACCTGGTTTCCCATGCTTAAATCCCAAACCGGTATGTAACCTTTATCATCAGGGCCCTATGGCTCAGGGTAAAATCATCGGTTTCATTGTTCTGGTTGTAGATGAGAAAAATATCGGACAATGGTGAAAAACGCCATTGCAACTTGGAAAATATACTAAAATTCCTATTGAACGAATTATACTGTACCGCGCTATTGAGAAATAGTTTATTGGAAAAACTGATAGATCCATTGAATCTTATCAAATGGAGCAAGGTCTTGCCATAGTTCTTAGGCAAATCAATGTTGTTCATATCATACGAAATCCCAAAATTTGCCCAATATCCAAAACGAAGATTGGTCGAAGAGGTAACGATCAATCTGTTTCCATTATAGAATGTACCCATGTTTATCCCTAGAGCATAACTCAAACGACGTCTAATATCTGAATTATAAGAAAGATTAGTTCTCCAATGGGTATAATTGTCCGCGGGTAGGTTGTCGTAATTCTCACCCAAAAAATTTGTGGGATACATCAGGTCTATATCCGAATGATTCAATGAGACCGTAAATGAACCTGTATTCTTAAAAAATGCATCATAGGCTAGGTTATACTGTCGCTCATTGGGATTTCGGTTAAAGTAATAGATGTGGTGCCATGTCCGAATACTATGGGTATTGAGCACACCCGATTTCGGAAAAAAAGTAAACTTCATCCAAGGATTTATCTGGGTGTATCCCTGTCTGATCAATCGCCCTTCTTCTGCATTATAGACAAAGGTCCTTGGGACAAAGCCCAAATCAGCCCTAAAGGAATCATTTACTTGGTTAAATACCCAACCTGCCCCGAAACCTCTAGAACTGTAGCTACCTTCCATGCCAAGGAAATGCCCCGAAGGCAGCCCTTTTGTTTGACTTGTATGGAACATAACTACATTGTTCAGCTTCCCATTATCGGAAATAAAAGAGAACTCGCCTCCCAGGTTACGGCTATCGCGGTCCGAGCCACTTTCATCCAATATATTCCGATTTATATATAGACCCTTGATTGAAGAACGTTTCAACACCCTATAGTGAAAGGACCCAATTGTATTTTGTACAGCGCCCATAGTTTCTGTAGAGGCTGTCCGTATGTCCATCAGACCCACCCGCAGGTTCTTACCAAGATTACCTGTCAATTTCCCCCCATAAACAATAGGTACCCTTTCCCCGTTGGCCAAACCGATTCTACGGGAAAAAAAAGGTCTGATATTCTCGTTTCCAAAATTGGAAAAGACATCATTGTTCTCCAGAAAAAAGTCCCTGCGCTCCGGTAGGGAAATATCAAACCTAGAGATATTGACAATTTCCTGATCCACATCTGCATTGGAAAAGTCTGGATTGATCGAAAGGTCAGCATATAACGAACGGGTGATGGGAACTTTAACATCCCCACCTATTTCCAGGTCGGTGTCCACACTTGCCCCCTCCACTCTACCTTCGTTGTAAATCCCAGTAACATAAGGTTTCACAAAAAATCGCTTTGCTTTTACTTCTGGAGGTTTTGACCATGACAAGGTACCCATATAATTAAGATCTATGGCATTGAAGTTTACTGGAAATTCGGTCCATGTATAATAAAAATTCGCCGTCTTATCCGTTCGAATAAAGTTAATGCCCCATTGATCATTATCCTTAGTGTACCTTAGACTATTGAAGGGGATGGCTATCTCAACAAACCAATGATCTTTATAATGACCCACTGCGGAATACCATTTTTCATCCCATGTTTCTGAATACAAGGTTTGGGATGATTCTACAGAAAGAGTGCCATCTATTTCGGCGCCACCGGCATTGACACCGAACAATACACCATGCTGCTTGCTATTGATTGGGTCTATTACTACTGAAAAGGAATCACTGTTCCAATGTGCATTATCGGAGTCCCTTTGCAGTGACTGAACGACGCGATCACCATTATCATAAATCCAAGCGCCAATAAACAACATTTGGTGATTATAGGTCATTTTTATCCTAGTCTCTTTCGTTGACAATCCTTTATCTATGGGATTGTGATTGTAGAGTTCATGTATCATATCGAATTCTTCCCATTCATCACTATCATGCAATCCATCCACTTTAATGCGCTTGGAATGTGATTGAATTTCATAACGAAATCGGTTCCTACTGGAGGTAAGCTCCTGACCAATCAACAATTGACAGTACAGAAACAGCAGGACAAATACAACCAACCTATTAACCACTTGATATTTTTAAACTTCAATATTCCCTTATTATTTACATATCCTGCTACGGAATTAGGAATTGAGGAGATGAAATTTAAATCCCATTTTTATAGATACGCACTATGCCTAAGTCATTTACTCACATCCATCATGTCACCGTACAGGTATGGAAAGTATTTATTCCATTAAGAAAAGAAAAGGTATAATTATAGTATCCTCAATACTTAATTGTAGATTTCCCATAGCATAGAATTGCATATTACACTAATACATCATCAATGTTGAACCTGTGAAGGGTATCTCTCCCAAAAGTGCCATTTATCCATTCCACGACTGCATTCTGGATTCGTTTTCCGGTTGTATATATTTGAACTGTATTCTATGTATGTCCCTCTATTGTGAGATGAGCTTTGCAATAAATTCAGGACCGATGTCCAAACGTATGTGTTTGGACTTACCCCTTCGTTTTATCCAGTAGTTCGCGACCGCACCACCGATTGCTTGTGAAGGGGAAATTCCACTTCGACGTGCAGTACTTCCCTATTGTAATCGTCCATAATGATAAGTGAGGTGAAATTTGCTCTTTCTCATATTGTCGTTTAGTTAAGATGATTATTCTACTTTTAAACAGTTCGGTTTTAAGGAGAGCTTATAAAGTAATGATTCTCGTTTTGAAGACATAAAATTTAATTCCACATACATATAATGATATTGGTTCAATCAATTTGCACATAAGCATTTTGATGATAAGAATCTATTGGATGGATTGATGTTGTTCACTGACTTCTAAGACGATGATTTTAGGCTACATATTACTTAGCTGCCATTGATTAACATGGCAGAAAAATATGGCCCTAAGGAAAACTCGTAAAGTACATAGCAAGCTTTATCAAAGTTCAAATAAACGATACCCTATAAATCGGGATTTAACAATAAATCCATTTTAATGCTGTATTCAAAAAAGTGGGCGTAGAGGCATCTCCTTCTTTTTCGTAAAATCATATCACAAAATTTTAGTGCTGTCACATCCTTTACAACCCTCTTTTCTCGGAGCCTCCTGTTAAAGTCTCTTAAAAGTTGGTACTAATTTATGTATTTGCAGCTATTCGGACGACCCGGCACCCATAAACGAGTAAGTTTAGTTCCAAAATAAATCAATAAAAGCAAACCATATGTGTCGTTTATTTTTCGTTTGGACCTTTCTTTTTGTTTCCATTTTGGGATTGCACTCCATCCATGCCCAAACACTACAAAGAAAGGGACTTTTAGGGGTAATGATGCAAACTTTGAACGATAGTATTGCCGCCCAACACAAGCTTAAAGTCAGTTCGGGAATCTATATCACAGCTGTAATGCCCAATTCTACTTTTTCAAATTTGGGCGTGGAACAGGGCAATGTGCTTACCCAACTAAACGGCAGGTCGATAAATGGTGTACAAGACGTTTTGGATGTTGCTGGGGAGTTATACGAAGGAGATCTTGTAGAAGTGGAATATTGGTCAGGCGGTAAAAAGCGGAACAATTCTACCCGTCTACTTGGAAGGCCAAAGGAGAGTTTTGAAAACGGCATTGTTTCCTATGGTGAGGTAGTTTACGAAGGAAATACCTTAAGAAGCATTTTTGTGACACCCAAACACAAAGAGAAGCCACCTGTGATCTATTTTCTTCAGGGCTATACCTGCGGTTCAGTAGAAACAGTATCTGACGATGGCCCAATGAAAAAGTTATTGCTCGATTGGGTAAATGCAGGTTTTGCTGTATACAGGGTCGAAAAACCAGGGGTAGGTGACAGTAAAAGCGAGCGGCCATGCTCAGAAATTGGTTTTGAAGAAGAATTGATGGCATTTAAGCAGGGATATGCCGATCTATTGAAAAAACAAGCAGTGGACACTGATAATATTTTCATGTTCGGACACTCCATGGGAGGGGTGATAGCTCCACTGCTAACCGACGTAAAATCACCACGAGGGATAATTACCTATGGAACCGTTGGAAAAAATTGGTACGATTATATGGTTGACCTCTATACCATTCAGCCCAAGCATTTTGGGGTTTCCGAAGCACAAATCAAAGAGAACAATAAGGTCAATCTAAAGTTCAATGACGATTTGCTGGTCCACAAATTATCAGGAAAGGAAATGTCGGAGAAAAAAGAATACGCATCACAATTCAACCTGGAAGACTTTAAAAGGAACCAATACATTGGCCGTGATTTCAAATTTTGGCAAGGACTTGTCGATGTTGACATCACAAAAAGCTGGTCTATGGTCAAAACCAATGTCCTGGCCATGCACGGCGAATTTGATATTCAGGCAATCGATGAAAAAGGTGCGCAGCGAATTGTTGATTTGGTCAATAAGAATGTTGGTAAGGGTACCTTTGTCTTGATAGAAAACGCAGATCATGGCTTTGTGAAATTTGATTCCATGCAACATAATGTCCAGACCCTTTCCAGCGGAAATATGCTATCGTATGCAAGTGAAAACTACAATACCGAAATAGCCAGGGAAAGCATTGACTGGATGCGAAATAACCTTAAACAATAGACCAATGAGACTTAAGTATTTGTTGGCTACATGCGCACTCTTCTTTTCATGTCCAGTAAGTCATTATGAATAGACCAAAATGAAATTTTCATAAAAACTGGCAAATAAAATTTGGATAGTACAAAGGTTGCATCATAATGGCCACTACCATACGTATAAATGCAGTGGAATACCGTTTTAGACATAAAAGGCAAAGTGGTTGGATTGGTTTAAATGAGATACAAACCAAGAGAAGAACAAAATGGTTTTTGAACCTTTCTTCATAAGACATATAAAATTAAACAACTTAGAAAAACACTTTAATCAAAACGAAAATGAGAAAACTATTCATAGCTCTGACAGCAGTTTTTTTAATCCAAAACATAACTGCTCAATTCCATACCTTAACTATGCCACAAGCAAGCCCTAGGGTACAAGAAATCCAAAGATTGGGTGTAACGGAAATTACATTGGATTATGGAAGTCCTGCATTACGAAACAGGGATGTTTGGAATGATGTGGTTCCACAAGAAGGAAACCCCATTGCATGGCGGGCCGGCGCCAATATGGCCACCACCATTACATTTTCCACGGACGTAATGATCGAGGGACAACCTTTAAAAGCAGGTAAATATGGATTTCATATCATTCCAAAAAATGATACCTATACACTGCTTTTTGCTCACAATCATGATCAATGGGGAAGCTATTATTTGGATATGGATAACGATATAAGCCTACAGGTAACCGTAAATCCCAAAACATGTGCAATCTCCGAGCAGTTGGATTATGAATTTTTGGACAGGACTGAAAATTCGTTGATCATTGGGTTGGAGTGGGGCAAAAAACGTATTCCATTTAAGGTTGAAGTAGATTTGAACAAAACTGTTGTTGAAAGTTTACGAAGCGAATTACGTGGCATAAATACCTATCACTGGCAGGCATGGAACGATGCTGCCTTGTGGTGCTTGAACCATAACACCAATCTGGATGAGGCTTTGCAGTGGGTAAACAGATCGATCAATGGTGGGTATAACGGTTTTGCCGCCGATAAGAACTTGACCAATCTTTCAACCAAGATACAGTTGTTAAAAAAATTGAACAAGGCCCAAGAAATGGAAAACATAATTTCTGAGGCCAAAAATCTAGATGTCACGGCTTATGAAGCTAACGGATTTAGTCAGTTCTTGCTTCAAAACGGATTCTATCAAGATGCCTTGGATTACTGTAATATAGCCTTAAATAAAAACCCTGACACATGGTTCCTTCAACTTAATAGGGGCATCAGTCTATACTTTTTAGGGAATAAAAAGGCTTCCTTAAAGGATATTGGCAAAGCAATTAAAGGTGCCCCAGAACAATTCCATTCAAGATTGAAAGAAATAATGGCCGAAATTGAAAACGGCACCTATAAACTGCCTCAACAATCTTAAAATCAAATTTATGTACTATTTGAAGCGCATCACTGAATTGTTCATCCCTTGTACCCCGGTGATTACTGTGGCCCAGAAACCATGAGAAGTATATAGAGAAACTTATAATGCTAATGGGAAACTTACTGATTGCCTTTGGAATCCAAGATATTGGATGCAGGTGGTTTTGAATATCAAAGTTTTAAAATGAATACAATGAGGACAGGTTTTTTATGGATACTTTTTATGTTACCTACACTGACTTTTTCCCAAAAGCAGGATTTTGAAACCATAGAGAAAGAATTCTTGAATGCTTTTGAAGCCATGGACATACCTGATTTGCAGATCAATTATGTGAATTTGCTCCAAGATATTTCCAATGGAAAGGAGCTAACAAAACAAGAGGCCTTTTTTCAAGAGATGCTTGAAAAAATAAAAAATATTGATAGTTCCAAACTAACAGATCATCAATGGATCAATTATGAGATTATTAATTATGAAGCCCGTCTAAATCTCGAAAGAATTCGCCTGGAGCAAGGTTGGAAAGAAGTTGATTTGGACGATACCAAAAGTATTTACACCATCCCCAACGGGAAAAATTGGTATAGCTATCTCTTAAAACGTCGGGTGGATGCCGAGGTGAAACCGAAAGAACTATTCAGTTTTGGATTGGAAGAGATAGCAATGGTGAAGTTCAACATGACAAGGTTACAGGAAGCTTCAGGATTGTCCAAGGAGGAATTTCAAGAATATTTAGTAGACAAGGCTTTTTATTTTGAAAACCCCGAAGACATTCAAAAAGCATTTGAAAAAATCAAGGAAGAGGTTGGTATACGCTCAAAGAATATTTTTCCGTATATCTCAGAAATACCAGAGGTTAATATCGCTAGAGGCAGCAACCAAAATATGGCACAAGTTCCTGCTTATTACAGCAACAACACTTTTTTCTACAATATTTTCGATAAACCATTCAATAAAAGGCAACTGGGATGGTTTTATGTCCATGAGGGCATACCGGGGCACCATTATCAAATCAATGTCAACAACATTATTGAAAGAACCCGAATACAACAACTTTTTTGGTATCCCGGATATGCCGAAGGCTGGGGTGCATATGTAGAATATTTGGGTAATGAATTGGGTATATTTAAAACCATATATGACGAGTACGGCAAATGGGAATGGGATCTGATCAGATCCGTTAGGGTTTGCCTTGATGTTGCATTAAACTACTATGGTTGGTCCGATGACAAAGCCCTTGCATTTTGGAAAGAACACATTAAAGACCAAGATGATATTGGTGTTCGGGAAATCAACAGAATGAAACGTTGGCCGGCACAAGTAATTACCTATAAGTACGGTGCAAAAGTATTTTTGGGACTTCTCCAAGATGCAAAATCAAACACTGACTTTGATTTTAAAACCTTTCATCATAAGGTATTGGAGCATGGGGACATACCCATCAGCATTGTCAAAAAAATGATGAAGAAAAAATAAGACCCTTATTTGAAAACTGGTTGTTGCAAAGGCAACGTTTTGTCCGTTTTTATGATTATACAAATAAGTTAGAAACCATTTGACGTGAAACTGAACATTCAAAAATTGGCACATGAAAAGGATAATTGTCATCTTCATAGCATTTGGAATGCCTTCAAACACCTAGAATTTAGTCTTTTATTATTCAGTGACTTTGATGCCATACGTACTTAAGCTGTTTAATATGAAACCCTAAAATTCCATAGACCATGTTACAATCCATTGTTTACAATGTTACAGTTTACCAGGTTTTACCAAAGGCTTAAACTAATAGCTTAATTTTAAAGTTACGACTATGTATCAAAAATCAGTGCATCCCCTCTGTGTGACCCAAACAAGTTGAACTGCGGGGCTTGTACAAAAATTATTCATCATCATCAAAAAACGAAGTATGTTATTCAATTTATTAAAAAAGCCAAGCCTATGGCTAATCCCTATGGCCTTTTCCAGTATCGGTTCTAACGCAAATGAGTTTGATATTGACCAAAACAAAATCACTTACAAAATCACCATTACAGAAAACGAACCCAATGTGGCTCAGATCCACATGAAATTCATACCACAAGATAGTATTCTATATATGGATGGCAGTGCCCGTGCTTTTGAAAACAGTTGGGGTCATTTTTTACATGATATAAGTGCGTATGACCAACATAAGAATAAAGTAAACATTGTACAATTACAAGGTCCTAAGTGGAAACTTGATGGAGACCATACCTCACCAATAACGGTTACCTACAACGTTCATCTTACACATCCAAATTATACATGGAGTGGAGGCATTGATGGAGCCGCATATGCAACGGAACATGGCGTCTTTTATACAGGCCGGTCGTTATTCATGCTCAATGGGACCCAACGGAACGATATCTCGGTAAAATTTGATTTACCCAAACCCTGGAAAGCAACAACTCCATGGGAAGTCGATGGCAAAGAATCGAATAGGTATGCAATGAAAGGCATAGACGATCTTTTACAATCTGTTATGTTCTTGGGTACCCACAAAGAAATCAAAATCAAAAGAAAGGACTTTGAATTGATCTTTGCGTTGGGCACCAAAGAAACCATGGAGCAAGAGGAAGAATATAAGGAAATTGCCAACGGAGTTTTAAATTACTACGTCAATCTTATGGGCGGCAACCCAAACCCTCCCAACCTAAAAGGAACATTACGATCTGTGGTAGTGGTCAATGCCTGGGATACCACTGATGGTGAAGCATTGGGAAACAATATCAGTGTCTTGGTGGAGAAAGATGGGGATGAATTTTCAAAATTGATTTCCAGATTCATTTTTGCACACGAATTCTTCCATCTTTGGAATGGCAAGTCTTTCTCTCCAAACTCAGACAATTTGGAATGGTTCAAAGAGGGGGTTACAAATTATTACACGGTGAAGTCCTTATATCATATTGGTATTTTAGATGATGAAAGTTATCTGAACGTGCTCTCGGATTTCTTTTACAAGCGATATATTGATGATGATGGGGTTGGCACATTGGCGATGTCGGAAGGTGAGGCCAAACACGATCATTGGGGCTTGGTATATGGAGGTGGAATGTTTGTAGGGATGGCACAAGATATCTTAATTCGCAACGCGACGAACAACACCAAAAGTTTGGATATGTTGATGAGGGCATTTTACCAAAAATATGGGGGGTCAGAAGAACAATATGATATGGATGAAGTGTGTCAATTATTGTCTGATCTGAGTGGGGAAGATCAATCTTCTTTTTTTGATACATATATCCATGGAACTGCAAAGTTTCCCATAGAAACCTATTTACATCCAGCTGGTCTAGACGCTTCCGTGAACGACGGAAAACTTCTCATTAAAAAGAAGAACCACTTAAAAACATTGGAACAAGATATTTTCTATGGATTTCTAGGAAAGTAATTTGCGTTACAATTTTCCTGCTCGATAACTCTGTGAGGATGGTTGAAGACTACAAATAAAACCTATTTGTTTTTCACTAAAGCCATCCTCTGATTTATCGATTCCCATTGAATGTATCATCCGTTTAAAACAGATTTTCACTTCAATGGACTAGGGCTTCTAAGTACTCAACATGGTTGGAAAACCTCCGATCTCCCCAAGAGCATCAAAATACACTATTCAAAAAATGAAAAGTTATCACAATTGGATCAAAGTTATGATCATAATGGTATGGTCTAGTGTTGACCTCAACGCCCAATCACCTGATACCATATCCCACGCAAATTATTTTTTTCATGACCATAAATGGGAAAAGGCCTTTGATCTTTATACCAAGATCACCAGTGAAAATCCTTATAATGGCATCTATTGGTATAGATTGGGCTTAATTGAAAAGCATCGGGATAATTACAAGGAATCAATTGAATCCTTGAAGAGGGCCATTGAGTGCGGTAGCGATCTAGCAGAATCCAATTACACTATTGGAGTAAATTATGCTTTCCTAGGAGACATGGACAAGGCACTCATCCATTTAAAATTAGCGATTGGCCATGGATTGAACAATAGAGAGAATCGACTGTTATCGGACAAGGAGTTAGACCCACTGCGGAGTTTGGCATCCTTTAAGAAACTCGTCATACCTGACACCACGGGTACCATTGCAAGATTGGACCAATGGAATGAAGACATACAATTCTTAAAAAGTCAAGTTGAGCTGACCCACTATAGGTTGTATGATTATTATCCAAAATCAAAATGGGATACCGATTTTGAAACATTGATCGATCGAGTAGCGCAATTGAAGGATTATGAGGTCATTGTAAGGTTAATGAAGGTGATGAACGAAATTGGCATTGGCCATTCGTATATTATGCCTCCATTTTCTGGTAAAAATCAGTTTCATCAAATACCAATTGAACTTTATGAGTTCAGTGATGGAATCTTTATCAAACAGACATTACCTTCATATAAGAGTTTACTCGGTAAGAAAATTACATCCATTAATGGCATTCCCATTGAAAAAATACTGGAAATGGCATCCACTGTGGCCATAGCGGAGAATAAAATAATGAAAAGAAGGTCCAGTTTATTTTATGCCACATTGCCTGAAATTTTGATGGCATTTGGATTGGCTACCGATCATAACAAATCCGTTATCGGTTACCTTGATCAATACGGCAATGAAACCAGGATGTCGGTTGTACATCAAGCTTTTTCACCAGATAGTTTCTTGACCAGAAAAACAAATGAGGGATGGGTATCCATGGATGAGTCCATCAATCCACCCTTGTTTTTATCCAGGCTGGATAACAAATATTGGTTCACATATTTATCCGATTCACAAATCGTGTATTGCCAAATAAATGAAATTGGTAACGAAAAAGAAAAGTCATTCCACGAATTTGGAGAAGATCTGTTAAGATTTATCGACTATAATGAGGTCAAAGCCCTTGTTCTGGATTTAAGGTTCAATCTGGGAGGAAGCGGAAAATTGAACAAAGATTTTTTGAGAAGTATCATAAAATCAGATAAGATCAATGAACCCGGTAAATTATTTACCATAATTGGCAATATGACCTTTTCTGCGGCAATGTTATTGTCAACCCAACTGGACCAATATACGGAGACCACCTTTATTGGAGAACCTAGCGGAGGTAAACCAAGCCATGTTGGTGATGACAATGAAATTAGTTTACCGCATTCAGGATTGAAAGCGTATGCCTCGAAATCATTTTGGCAAAGCCCGGTTCCCTACGATGAACGTAATTGGATTGCACCTGAAATTTATATACAACCCAGTTCAAAGGAATGGAAGCAAGGTTTTGACCCCTGCCTCGAGTACGTCGTTAAAATCATCACTAGGGGCAATTCGTTTAGACATTAATCCTTTAACCGCGGTTGAAGTCCAACATTTGTTACATGAAAAGTAAAGGGTAAATGACTTCAGTAAGCCTAGTTTATAATAACAAATAGGACTTTGAAAACAATTACAATATTGATAGCAAGGTTCAATTATCATTGAAATCCAAGAATATGGAAGAAAATCCGTATTAGGTTATACGCTATTGGTGCCTTGTTATTTTGCCGAAAAACGATATTAATCAATCCTCATAAGCTTTTCAAGGTGATTTTAAAAGTGTCGGTCCCGTTACGGGATTTGAGCTTTAATTCAAGGGTATCCGAACGTTCCCTATCCTTTTTACTGGCAAGAAATCCACATAACCCCACAGGTATTCCATTTACTTCCAAGATTTCATCACCATGATGGATTTTATCTTTCAGTGACTCGTCCGAAACAAATCGGATGACTGCTTTTTCACCCTCGACCGTAGCGGTAAAACCAAATTCGGAATTGGAAGTATCCTTTACATGGGAATCCCTCTGAAAATAAAATCTTTCCTTTCTGTAATCCAGTGTCATTATACCATAAGAAAGTAATTCCGCACCTATTTTAGAATCGGTATCATTGGAGGTAATGGTGATTAAATCGGTTAATATTCAGTCTAACCTTTACCCAATTCAAGCTTACACCCTGTGCCATTGCACCTACGGTGTTGAGCAACAGAAATAATAGTAAAACAATAGCTCTTTCCATACGCTGGTCTCAATGCCAAAAATAGCTTCAAGTAAATTCATTTTGGAACGCAACACAATGTATATGGCCTCATCTCTGCAAACCAACATTTTTGGGCCATATAATATGAGGTCAATAAAAAGGGTGGGCTAGAGCGTACCATCCAAGGGCTAATTCAAAAAATCAATCAATGAGAACAAAATTAATGGATAAAATAAATGTCTCTTAATGAAAGAGGATGTAAATCTCTGCCCATCCCTTAACAATATCTTGTACAAAAGAAGCACATTCTTCCACCGCTTTGGTAAACAATTATAATACGTAACATCCTATTTTATCGTTTGTAACATTACTCTAAGAAAACATGGATCAATTCCATTTCCCATAGTCTACAAATTCCATAATTATAGGTACAAAAGATATCAATCAATGCGAGACGAAAACGGGATAACAAACCCATTAGGGGGATCAAACTCCTATTGTAATAAACGGTCCCCCCCTTGAAAAAAGGCTACAATACCCATGATTACAACACAGGATAGGTAGAGTGCATAGTATAAACACACTAAAAAATCTGTGGGTCCTTGGTCAAAATCTTCTATTTTCGAAAAGATCCTTATCAGCTAGGAAAAGTATCCCCGTCCAAGTCACATGGTTCTAATTGTTTTCTTTTGGGGCAACCATAAGCCCAAACGGTTAAATGTACCATCTAAAAAAATCCCTTTGATCGAAGTACTTCTTCAATGGCAACCGTGATCTCCATAGTAGGATAGGGTCTTATGTTCCCCAAAACAACAATCAAGACCTCGTCATTCAAATACCGATGGATGTTACAGATATATCCGTACATGGAACCTCCATGCCGGACAAGTTTACCTGGGCCATCCCTGCCTTCATTTCGATCATATGACTTTACCTTAAAACCATAGCCATAGCCACCAAAGGTGCCGGGAGTACCATCAAACAGTTGTTGTTTACTGTTTGCGTCCACCAAGACAGTAGCATATAGGGCTCTATCCCATTTGAATATATCACTGACATTGGAATACATATCACCTCCCCCTTTGGCATAGGCCATATAATTTTCATCGGCCCTGATAAACTTTCCTGATACCAAATCGTGACCCAACGCCTTGTCCGTTGATTTTGAATGGGTTCGCTCAACTCCCGTATGTTTCATTTTTAGAGGTTTGAAAATATGATTTTCCAAATAGTCCTTATAGGGAGTTTGGGTAACCCGCTCCAAGACCAAGGCCGCCAATTGATAATTGAGGTTGGAGTATTCGTATCGTGTTCCAGGAACAAAGGAAAGCGGAACGGAATTGTACAACGAAATAAGTTCTTGGCTTGAAATATCCCGATGTTCCAGCTCCGTGATCCGATTGAGGTGAACAGGCAATCCCGAAGAGTTTTTCATTAAAAAATGTAACGTCAATAGTCCAAGCTCCTGGTTCAGTTCAGGAATGTAAGTAGAGAGCGGCTCATGCACTTCCAACAATCCATCCTCGCTGGCCTGCATTATGGCAATGGCCGTGAATGACTTTGTTGCTGATCCAATTAAAAACTTGGTATCTACTTTATTCGACACCTGGTTTTCCCAGTCAGCCATTCCGAAAGCATTCTCATACAATACCGTTCCTTTCTTCGCCACCAATACAGCTCCACTAAACTGGCTCTTCGCACTATATCCTTCCAATATATCATCCAGTTGCCTTTTAAGGGTATCCTGTCCCATGACCGGATTATAGATTAAGAGAACAACGGTCCATACAAAAAATCCTTGCACTTTCTTCATCTTACTAGCGAATTACATTCCCATCCACATCATACAAAGCAACTCCTGACCGCTGCCCCTTTGCATCGTACGCATATTTGATATAGGCAGCACCATTGTCCTTTCTATTGACCAGATGCCCATTTCTGTCCAGATAACTGATCTGCTCAAGAAAATCATCCCCATTATAGCTATACCTTACTTTATGATAACCCCGTGTCCGGTGTTCGATTGGAGTACCATCCATATCATAATAGGATAAGGAATCCCTTTGATTGCCCGAAGTATCCCATTGGATCTTCAACATATGGTAACCAGCCTTGGTATGTCGGGAAGGGTTGTTTTCCTCGTCATAAAATCTTCTTTCGATGATGTTCCCAAATCGGTCAAAACTCGTTTTACTTTTACAGATTCCATAGTTGTTATAAATGAGTTTGTTATGCTCATCCCGATGTTCCAAGGCGACTTCATAACCATATTCATTAAACTCTTGGATACCAATGGCCACATCAGGTCCGTTCCCCTTTTCCAAGGCAGAGTCGTTATCCAACACCTCCCATTTTACAAAATTCCCATTCGCATTGGTCGTAATCCGGTCTTGGGATGCTCCTGAACTGTTTTCTACAAGATTCCCATCGCTATCAATATTTTGCATCAGAGCTATATGACCTAAAGGATTGAAGTACAGCCTTAACCTGTAAAATTCAAAGCCCGGCCGAATTGCAACCGACTCCCCTTTCCTATTGAAACGGTTTTCGATGACACTTCCATCCGCCAAATAGTTCCACTCATACCTAACAATCCCCCAATCGTTTTCAACTTGTTGGCCAGCTCCATCTATGAATATCAAGGATTTCCTATACCCCTTATCATCCAAGGAATAGACAAATTCCCTACAGTCGCCCAACACCTTGATTTGCTCCCCATTGGTACCATAAAAGGTTATTTTCTCTTCGTCCGGCTCATAGGTGAATTCCATACGGTGTGCCAAGGTGAAAAGGTTGGCCGTATGATTTGGGTTTCTTGAGTTTTGGCCATTATAAAAAGCTACTGAAACCAATCGGTGCAATGCATCGTACGAAAAGCGATAATGATTGCGTTGGAGTGCCTCTTCTTCAGTCAATGGAATGCTCCCTTTTAGATAGTTCAAAGGAGTTTCCACAAATGCAACCGTGGAATAATAATAAACGGTCGGTACAAACACAGCCTCTTTTGTCATTCCCTTGGTAGTAGAAAACAATAGGAGACCCATTATGGTTGTTAAAAAAAATCTTTTCATGTAACTTCAATTTTATAGTTGAGTACACGAAATTCGGAACAAAACAACAGCTATTTTACTTTAAGCCCCCCTATCAAGACCCAATTCAAGAATTGATACCAGTTCGTGAGGTCAAAAATTGGTTCGGGGTCATCCCGGTCGCCTTTTTAAAAGCTCTAAAAAAACCGGATTTGGATGTGAAGCCTGCCAAGCTACCAATAGCTTCCAGGGTAAATGATCTGTTGGCCGGATTTAACATCAATCGCTTTGCCTCCTCCACCCTGTAGCCATTTACAAAATCCACAAAATTACAATCGAGTTTGGCATTTATGGACTGCGAAAGGTATTTTGGATTGGTACCGATCAATGCGGAAAGTTCGGATAAGCTGAGACTTTCCTTTTTATATAATAAATCATCCTCAATTATCCGTTTAGCCTTATCGACAATTACCCTATAGGAAGCGCTTGACAATGAGCTTCGGGAATATTTGGCCGTTGGAAACAATACACTTCCCGTATTGACCATAAGGGCCAAAATGGAGAAAAGCAGTATCAAGAAAGATAAAAAGCCAATATCGACCGGCCATTCGACCATGGAATAACCCGATACGTCATGAACCATCCTATAGATGGGGTTGGAAAACTGATTGAACAGGAAATAGACGATAATAATTAGGGACAAAAGGTTTAACAAGCGTACGGATGGCCTATCCGAAGTGCCTTTACGGAACCTATAAAATTGAATCCCTATAACACTCAAAAAGGCCAAAGGAATCAAAGTGGATTTGAGTAAACTTATGGGGTTTCTCCAATAATTATACGGTCCTGGCCTTTTATCCTGATAGAACAACTGAAGCATTTCCATTTTACTTTGGGATGGAATGGTCAAGACATGAAGGAATACATAAAGGGCATACAAACCAAACCCATATAAAACAAATCGATACCAACGCCTGAAACGTGGATTGAGATTCGTAATAGAACTAAAGAACAGCAATAACAAGGGGTACACCAATAGGTTGTGGAGGCGCCCAGGAATATATACCCAAGGTATATCAAATATGGCTCTACTTAGAATCAACACTTTGTACAACAATTCAAGCCCCAAAACGATAAGGCTTCCATATAAATATAAATAACCATCATTTTGGAACTTCTTTTGAAAAAGGAAGAACAGGGCCAAAAAAATGGCCACCAACCCAAAACCAGAACCAACGATTGTAATTAAATCCATCATAAGTACTATTGATAGCGTCTCAGCTCAATGGAATAGAAGCCCTGATCATACATACACTGCAAATTCTATAAGGAACCTTCCATCCCGGGTCATGGACGGACTGCCGTCAAAACCTTCCGCTTTCATTTCCCGTCCCGTCCAGATAGGCTGGGACCAAGTATCATCTTCCATTTTAAGACTAATATACAAATCAGATTTACCTAAATATTCTCTCCTGTCGAAACTAGCGAAAATTATATAGGTTTCATCCGGCGCTACATGGACACCCCCTTCATTGGCCTCTGAATTTATGGATGACCTCATTGGTTTTGGTGCAGTATATGCTCCATTTACCAATCTGGAAACATAAACATCCCCATTCTCTGAACCATGTGGCGTCATGGTAAAGTATAAATTACCTTGACCCGTCATATTAGGGTAAAATTCATTCTCCGGCATAGGTTGAGAAAAATAAAGTGCTGATTTTTTTCCAATTCCCATGACTTCTTTTTGGATTTCCCTATGTTCCAATCCCCCATCGTGTCATTTTCATTTTAATTCAAATGCCATGAATTGTTCTTTTTCTGGCCATCGAATGAATCATATACCATGCAAACAAAAGATTGGGTACCCAACACAACCAAGCAACTATCCGATAAGCGACCATAAAGTCATCCATGAACACCAATAATATGGGCAACCATACGCGCAAAGTAACCGCTGCAAAGCAAGCTGCATAACTGTAGAACATGAAGGTTTGGTGCTTTATCACATCACCTTTCTTGATGTATCGATAAGCAACAATAGTTGTCGCGAACCAAATAATCCCCAGTGAGATGAATCCCATTTGTGCTACACCCCCGCCGGTAGCCGAAAAGGCAATACCAATACCACACAACGCACTGATCACGGATGAAACACTATACACCTTTCCCAATATTCTGTGGAGCTTGATTCTTTTTGTCCGAAACCGTTTGCTAAACTGTGCCCATCCCACAAGTAATGCGATTCCACCAAAAACGATATGGCCATAAAATCCAGTGTTCCAAAGGCTGTCCAACAACAATTCCGGCGATTTCGTCGCCAGCAAACCAACATTTTTGGCCCCAATGAAATACTTGATCGGATATAAGCTCACCCCGATACATAAAAATGCAAAAATGCCCCATAATCCCTTTATTATTATAGTCTTAAGATTCATTGTTAATCTCTTTATCGTTTTGATTAAAACACTTCCTTCCTGACATACTGCCGTCCTCGCCATACCCAAATTTCATTTGGGCGAACCTGGCACGGGGATGAATTGTAAGATTACCCTCCGTATCATAAAATCGTAACCAAGGGTTTCGTCTTACATCCGGACTATACTCTTGAAGTAATCTGTGGATGCAGGCTCAAACACCATGGCATTAGTTTCTTGGTCTACATATCCCATGGAGACCAACCCAACCAGTAGCCCATGCTGATCAAAAACAGGACCTCCACTGCAGCCACCATAGGTGCCTGTCGGTACATCCAGACTTAAATTTCCTGTTTGCGTATACCCTTGGAATCTTCCCTCCACTTTTATTGGGGACTTGCTTCCATACGGATAGCCCATAAAGTAAAGACGCTCCCCAATTTCCAATGTATCAGCTCTCACATCAAAAAGGTGGATACCTCGCGGGATTTCAGCATTGGTCGCAAAGACCAACCAATCTCCTTTGGGCGGCATGACCAAAAGCTCCGTCTTATCCTCATTGATTAATTCCCCTGCAGAGACCTTCACATTAGGATTCTTCTTTGACACAAAGGACCATGACACCAAATCATCTCCAAGGCTTATGGTTTTCATGAGATCGGTTTTTGCGAAAAACAGCACATGTTTTGCAGTACAGACAAACACCTTGTTATGGTATTTTACCAAAAATCCACTTCCGGCATGGCCATTGTCATACTTTGATGTTTTAAATTTCACATCACATACCAGTACGGAATCCCTTTGGGCCGCAGACCACTCGAACACCAGTAGGAACAGTAAAAGCAATACGATGGTTCTCTTCATATAAATTGGGATTTGTCAGACCACGAAACGGTAGGTCAATTTTAGAATGAACGACCAATTTGTTAGGAGGAAACTGTTGACCTCATTGTTTTGAACAAACCTATTATGAAATCCGCACGGAATCGACCTGATTTCTGCAATTACCGAAATCCGGACCTAGTTTAATGTTATTTAACAAGCTGCCCGCCAAGAAAAGACAATTCATGAGAGCTGATGTCTTGTTAAACCGAATGCCTGCAAAGTGTAGCAACCAATAAAAAAACCCTCCATACAGGGATGGAGGGTTCGCTAACAAACTAAACACTTGAATTAGTTTCTTCCAACACTAATGTAGAAACCAATAGGGTATAAAATGAATTGTTATCAATTTTGATCGGACGGCGACAAATTCGGATTGGCATCCAACTCAGCCTGTGGAATTTTGAATATCCAATCATCGTTCACCGATGGACGTTCCACTTGGTACGCCTCTTGATAGAGCACGGGAGAGGCCCCTGAACCACCATTGGCAGCATGGTCGATGCCCTCATCCCATCTGATGTGGTCGGTGTAACCAAAACCTTCGCCCCAAAGTTCCAATCTTCTCTGGAACTTGATGTGCTCCATCATGGACTCTTGGGTGTTGTAGATGGTTACGTCGTAAGCACTGTCACGTTCTTCGCCCAGTGGTCTTAAAGCTTCCTGTGCACCAGGGATGTCGTTCATCATCGCCTTGGCCTCTGCTTCTATAAGGTACATTTCAGAAGCACGCATATAAATAATATCGTCAGGGTCCGTCGAACCGGGATTGGCATTCTTCAACTTAAAGTGCATATACGGATGCTGGTTAAAGGCATTATTGATACCGTAAGTTGCATTGATCTCAGCTCTTTTTGCAAAATAGCCCTCTAGGTCATTCGCATAATTGGGGTCCCTTGGCAGACCGGTATTGGGATCAAGCCCTCCTTGGTTGTTAGCTGCGGAACTATTGGTGTTCGGCGCATCTGAAAGGAATACATCCTTTCTGTAATCCGTTTCAGGGATGGCATCCACCAATCTTCTATCGGCAATCTTTGGGTTGTTCCTGATCTGGCTACCGTTGAAGGTATTTGTGGTCAAGTAAAAATATGATCTAAAATAAGTGGTCTCCGCTGTAATCACATTGCTACCCCAGATGACCTCGGAAAGATTATTGGAGTTGAAACCTGACTTCCAATCGTCCTCGCCCATCAATGGATAGTTCTGGCGGGCCATAACGGCGGCGTCGGCAGCTGTTTGCCAGTCACCTTTTGAAAGTGCCGTACGTGCAAATAGACCGTAGGCCACATCAATATTCAATTGGGACTTGGTTTCAGGTCCGCCGCTTGGTCTTCCCGAACCTTCTTCAAAGCGCTCTATGGCAGTAGCTAGATCTGTCTCGATCTGGTCGTAGATTTCCTGAACGGTAGATCTTGGCTGACTGGTAAAGGGAGACTCCGAAGAGAACAACAATGGCACACCTGGATCGCTAGCCGGATTCCCGATCAAATATCCTTTGGCGTAGTGCTGCACCAAAGAAAGATAGGCATAAGCCCTATAGGTGTAGGCCTGTCCCAAAATCTCGTTCAACTGTGGAGATTCCACTAAAGTACCGTCGGTTCCCCTGTTGATGAGGAGGTTGGCCCCCAAGATGATGTTGTACCTGTGGTACCACAACAACTCGCAGGTCAATGACGTTTGATCGGTATGGGAGTTCCACTGCATCTCCGTTCTCCACCCCAGATTATTGGCATTGGCAGAATGTATCAACCCACCTGTAAGATTATCACCCAGTGGCACCCAATAGTGATTGTTCGCCCTTGAATCATCACCCCCAGGGAATATGGCCTGTGATTGTGAGAACAGTCCACGGTGCAGCCCGTTCAATATCAGCTGCATGTTGTCTTCATTGGCTAACGCATCGGAGGCAGAAATGGCATCCGTTGGCGTTGTTTCCAAAAAGTCGTCGTCGCATGAAGTTATGGCGATCCCTAGGAAGGCCAGTAACAGTATATTAATTTTTCTTAACATCATTTGATTTTTTTTAAAAAGTTACGTTCAATCCCAATGAAATAATTCTTGCAGGATTAAAATCATTCCCTTCCCCTGTACCTGCTAGGTTGAACTGTGGGTTGAGTCCTTTTCGCTCGCTCTGGGTGTATAGGTTTTCACCGGTAAGGGAAATCCTTAACTGGTCAAGGCCAAGTTGGTTGGCGATCTTGCTGTCAAAGGTGTAGCCGAAGTTCACATTGCGCAGTGCCCAGAATGAGGCATCCGTCAGGAAACGTTCGGATTGTCTTCTCACCAAGTTAGGGTTACCGTTTTCCATTCTTGGAACATCGGTGATGTCACCAGGTTGTCTCCATGCCCTCAAAATGTCAGGGTGCAAGGAGCTACCATAATTACCGCTGTGCATCATGGCAGCGTATCCATTGTCCAACACGCTACCGCCGATACCGTAGTTGATCAAGAAATCAAATGAGAATCCTTTGTAGCTGATGCTGTTGGCAATAGATCCCAATAGGTCAGGGATGGAGCTCTCACCTGTATAGGCACGCTCGGTATCCTGCCAGTCGCTGGTCGTGGCGATGTCACCATTGGCATCCAACACGGGAACACTGTTTCCGTTGTCGTCCAATTCATACTGAAGGAACAATTGGTCCCCGGTTTCTGGATCAACACCCGCGGTTCGCAATAAGTAGAAATCAAACCTTGAACGTCCCACATCCCATCGTTGTTCGTCTTCCACAAATGGAGAAGGCAAGCTGGTGATTTCGTTCTTGAAGGTCGAGGCCTGCAAGGTTACGTTCCATCGAAAATCAGACTTGTCGAACAAGTTGGCCGTCAATGCCATCTCCCAACCGGAGTTGAACATATCCCCAACGTTCACGGGAACCTCGTTCAGACCATTACTTGGTGCTATGGGCAGATTGTACAATAGATCGGAGGAATTTCTCTTATAGTATTCCACGGAACCGTCCAAGAAGTTGTTGAACAAGGTGAACTCTAAGGCAACATCAAAGTTCTCGATGGTCTCCCACTGTAGATTGGGGTTACCTATGTCCGTGTATATGATGGCAGGGTCACCTGCGTTGGAGGTGAGGGAAAATCTGGCCTGTGACAAAAAGAAGTCCAAAAGATCATCGTTGCCTACTTCACCGTAAGAAGCCCTTAATTTCAATTGGTTGATCACACTGGAATCCTGCAAGAAACTTTCTTGATCAATTCTCCAAGAACCACCAACGGAATAGAAGGTACCCCAACGGGTATCGGCATCGAATACCGAGGAACCATCACGTCGAACGGATCCACTGATATAGTACTTGTTCTTATAGTTATAGTTGACCCTAGAGAAATAGCCTTCAATACTTTTACGCGTGGTGGACCCTCCAAGTGCTACAATACTGGAAAAATTATCGAATTCATAGATGCCACTGGCTGCCTGTAAAATAGACATGCCGTTGTTTGAAGAGAAGGTCCTGTCAAAGCTTTCGTGACCTGCTGTTATGTCGAGGTTGTGATCTCCAAAGCTCTTGTTATAGGTAAGGATTTGGTTGAAGTTCTCCACCTGTCTCCTACTTCGTACTTCCCTATATCGACCATCAGGTTGGGCATCCCCTATCAATGCATTTTCGTACTGCTTTGTCAGGCCCTCATTGATATCTCTACCGTAGTTCAATCGAAGGCTTAAGCCATCGATAATCTCTTGTTCGGCAAAGAATCGGAAACCATAGGTGTTGTCTCTATTTCGCATATCGTTCAGTAATAGTTCCTGAAGCGCATGACGTCCCTGACTGATGGGTCTGGAACCGATATTATACTCTGGGAAGCCCTCACCACTGTCAAATACGCGATTCCCATTGGCGTCCCGTACAATATTCCCTTGTAAGTCGTTCACATAAACGGGATATATGGAACCGATATTCTTGGCAAAACCAAATGGGTTGGCAATACTATTTGCTCCTGCAGATCGTGGTGCCACAGCTTCGGTGATTGCTAAATTGGCGCTACCTCCAATGGTCAATTTATCGTTTACGTCGAACTCTGCGTTCAAACGTGTGGTCAAACGGTCAAAACCTGAAGTCACTACATAACTTTCCTCATCCAGATAAGAAGCGGAGAAGAACACTTTGTGGTCGTCCCCACCACCTGAAACATTCACGTTGTAATTTTGACGTACGCCTGTCCTCGACAATACATCGTACCAATCAAGGCTGTTGTAAATCACATTGGCATTGGGATTCAATTGACCATCCGTACCGACAATTTGATCATTGGGTACATTGAACGGATTATATCCCAAGGCATTGTAAATGTTCGCCGAGGCAAAAGCAGGATCACCACCACCGGCACTTGAATTTTTCAAGGCTTCCCACATGGTCTCGTAATAATCTCCGGGGGATAGTTCAGGGTAGAACGGAACGGAAGTATCCACCAACCCATATTGCATGGAGGCATTAACTTGAATACCCCCTCTTCTACCACTCTTTGTGGTAATGATTACAACCCCATTGGCAGCCCTTGAACCGTATAGGGACGTTGAAGCTGCATCCTTGAGAATGGTAAAGGATTCAATATCTTCTTGATTGATCGTATTAAGTTCCCCTTCGTACTGTACCCCGTCCACGATGTATAAGGGATCGGTGTCTCCGTTCAGGGTCCCTACACCACGGATAACAATGCCAGGGGAAGTCCCTGGACCTTGTGCCGAAGTGAACTG
The DNA here is from genome assembly GCF_041224615.1 of Allomuricauda sp. XS_ASV26. Taxonomy (NCBI): domain Bacteria; kingdom Pseudomonadati; phylum Bacteroidota; class Flavobacteriia; order Flavobacteriales; family Flavobacteriaceae; genus Allomuricauda; species Allomuricauda sp. XS_ASV26. Next base: position 130,522 of record NZ_JBGFGK010000027.1, read on the forward strand.
TACCCCTGTCGCACGACCTTCGATGGCCGCTACCGGGGAAGTCACGTTCCTAATGGACAGTTCCTCGGCCCCAACAACACTGGCGGAACCCGTAAAGGCTTCCTTGGTACTGGTGCCATAGGCCGTTACGATTACCTCTTCTAGGGCCTGGGCATCCTCTTCCATTTGTACATTAATTGTGATGGAAGCCCCTACCGTTCTTTCGACGGTCCGCTGCCCTAGATAACTAAAGCGCAGTACATCACCCGTACTTACCGCAATGGAATAGTTACCGTCAAAATCGGTCTGTGTACCCGTGGTGGTCCCTACAACGACCACGGAAACCCCTGGCAGGGGCTGATTTGAGGTATCGGTCACTAGACCTGACACCGTTTTTTCCTGTGCTTGCAGCCCTAGACATAAGAAGAATGCTGCGATGGCCACATAGCATCGAATTCTAAATTTCATAAATCTCGTTTTTGTTAACATTAATTTTGAATTAGTTTAATTGAGAAGGGAGGACCAGGGAAATCATCTATGGTGACTAATCAAAAAATCATTCAATAAATGAGAACAGTGCTTTATGGATGTAATTTGTTCCTTTATAAAATGTGATGTATTCCCAGTCCAGCCCTTTTGCAATTGTGGAATCAAAAAAAAGGGATTGGGAAGGGATTTTGGTAAATCCTTATAAACTGTAACACAACATTTTATACATTGTAACATGGATGAAAAAACCCAAGCATTTAAGGAAACAGCAGGATAATTAGCAGTAAAAATAACGCCTATAAGCCCTACACAAAACAACTATTGGGAAAGCGGATCTTGCTGGCTATAATTCAATAAAAGGAAGGTAAAACCATGGTATGTGGAAATTAAAATTTCACAAACTGTGAACGACTTATTGCATTTGAATTCCATACAGGGACAAAAAATCGGGACGGGATAATATCCATTCTGGGCATTCCGGGTTATTTCTTAGCGATCAACAACTCATTTCGGAATTCTGTTGGGGACACTCCCTCAAATTTTTTAAACGTCCGATAAAATGAAACCCTATTATTAAACCCACTTTGGAAAGCTACTTCCTCGATGCCGAAATCCCTGTTTGGATCTAACAATAAAGATTTAGCATCTTCTACCCGATATCGGTTTACAAATTGATGAAAATTTTGATGGCAATAGTCGTTGATCAATTGAGAGGCATGATGTCGAGATATGTTCATCATCTGAGCAATGTCATCCAATTGCAGGTCGGCATCCAAGTAAGGCTTTTTTGTTTCCATCATAGCCTTGAGCTCAACCTGTAATTCGTGGGCAAAACTTGCGGGCAAGCTGGAATTTTTGGGCTCCATTCCACCTTGGGATGAACATAAAATCCTTTTCGACATCGAACCAGATATGGCAATACTGAAATACGTCCATAAAACCAGTAATGGCAACATGCCCAAGAACAAGAATATATGAACGATGAATGGTTTCGTATTGAGCACGAGTAACCATTCTGTAACCAATAAGGTAGTTGCAAAAAGAACAAATAAACCATTCAACGTATAAAGCCATTTGAGGGTGGGTGCATCAAAACAAACTTGTTTGACCAACTTCAATTGGACGCCATAAGCATAGCCCAACATCAATAAGGATAGCAGCACCTTTATTCCTGTTCCAAGAAATTTGTCATCGATCATTTCTGTCCATGGACTCGTTTTAAGTACGGTTTGGATGCTGTAGAATACCAACACAAAAAATACGGGAAAAAAGTGTCTCACATCATCAATGGTTACCCTCTCCATGGTCGTTATATTCCTGATGTAAAAGAAAAATAGTGGGCCATAAAAAGTAATCGCCACCATATCATACCTGATAAGTGATGTATAAGAGCTGTAGTTCGCGGGAAGCGATATGGACACAATGCCATAACCAGATAATACAAGAAAAAGTGAAAGAATCCTATTGCTATATGGGAAACCATGTTTTTTTAGAAAGAAAAGGCCCAGAGCCAATAATCCCAGTTGAAAAGAAAGTAAAAGAATAAAAATTTGCCAAATGTTCATTTTCAGTACATTATTATAACACCTGCTTGATCATATAATCAACAAAACAATAAATGCAGCGGTAAGGACGATTACTAAACTCTCTAATCCATCTGCCTTTCACATAAACCAATGTCTATCACATGATGCTATAGCGATAGATAGCACCTACTAAAGTATCTGGATAAAACCCGTAGATTGGAGTTCTTCATTAGTGTGTTTACGTTATCCTAATTCAAAGGATGACCCTGCTCTTAGTTAATGGACCAGGTTCTTGGGAAAGAAATAATACATGACCGATAGTTTTTTGATGTTGATGTTATTCTATTTAGTTCCGATATCAAGCTTTGTACCCATCCAATCAAGGTATTGCAGCTCAACATTATCCGAATCGTCCTTTTGATAATATAGGTTGACCCCGTGTATAGTGGTTTCCAAAATACCTTCACCGCCATCGAGTAGGCCAGCTTCCAATTCAAAAAAGCTCTTCATTTTTCTATCCATTTGCATTTTGAACCGACCTTCATCCACACCTATGGTGATCTTCCTTCCCTGAACATTATAGGTTCCTGATAACTTTTCCTTAAGACCCGCATCCTTGATTGATAATTGCCGCCCCCCTACATATGACATTGCAGCTTCCAACCATGGGTCTTCATTTTTATAAAAATTTTGAGAAGTAAATCCCACTTCGACATGGGGCTCTAAAGTAGTGCGTTTATCGAAATCCCAGCTGGTGGGCCAAAAAACCTTTGTCACTGACACATTGATCTTTGAATTGGGCATTTGAACGATTTTAATATCCCCAACGGTATTGGGCCCCTCACCCGTAGGCTCACCAATTATGACCGCTTGGGTGTTCAAAGTTAAAATGGAGGCAAGTTCCAACAAGGTTCCTCTCGTGGCTCTGCTCGTAAGTACGATCAGGTTCCCATCCTGATTAATTTGTTCCGAATCACGAAGCATATCAGTAAATGGCTTTAGCTTGAACCCATTGCCTCCACCGCCATATCTCAAATCCAATATGATTTTTTTTGCCTTTCCCGTTTTTATCCCTTCCGCTATGAAGCCAACAAACTTTTTGAATGAAGGCCCTTCCCCATTATTGGAGATTTGCTGAAATTGGATATACATGGCTTCACTGTTCGGGACATACTCCAACCAGTAATTCTCATTTTCATGATTCTTTTGTTTCAACTGAAAATAGCCATCATTGGGCAATCCTCTATTCAGACTGGTATATTGAGACAATGGGCCAGCTTCTATGAAAACATTCCGATTTCCCGACAGTTGCAGTTCCACACCTGAATCAGGGCCTGCCACACCAGCGCTTCTCAACAAATCCGGGAGGATGCCATAAACTGCAAACAATCGCTCTTGATAATGTTCATTGTCTGCGCTCAAATACGGCATCATCATTTCATAAACATCATCGATGGATCTTCCGTCCATACCCAATACACGTTGTCCGACCAGTGCTTTGTTCTTTGCATCACAGATATACCAGCCATCTTGGAAGGGATATAAGGAAACAGGCAAAATCTTTGTTTCCAAAACCTCTTGAAAAGGCAGGATATTACATCCTTCATCCTTTAGGAAAGCTAAGGCCTTTTGAATGCCATATACAATCTCCTTTCGAGAAAGGGAATCCAAATCACCTCTTAATCTACCAAGTTCCTGTAAAAAAAGCTCAGATTCTGGGGCGGATTCAAAATCCGGAAATATCTTGGCAACACTTTGTTCCAAAAATTCCAGATCCTCCAACCAAGCTTTCCTATCTACTGAAACGGTCTTTTGACCCCAACATAAACCGATCGGGACCATAAACCATATCGAAACCAAACGTAATACTCTTTTTTTCATGATGGTGGAGTCTATTGATATTTTACTTGGTGGATTAATGATTATGAATGTAAAACTAGGGTTACAAGTGCTTCCAATCGTCCTATTGGACGTATGTGCACAAATCAGAACCCTATTTTAACGATGTTTAACAATCTTGAAAACGATAAGTTTTAGTAAGAAAATATCCAATGCCATCCATGCATTCCCGCGATTAATCGTTCTTAATTACCTTGGCCAAGCCTGATACACTTTTTTGTACGATGTCCGGATCGCCCTTATAATTCATTCTACTTGTTCCTGATGCTTTGACACGTAATGAACCATTGACCGTTACATACGTTTCACTTAAACCTTCCAGTTCTATCTCTAGGTTCTCCACCTGAAGATCATAATCCTTAAGATCGCTACTGGTATTTAGCTTTGCCTGTAGGGTATTGACTTGTCCATATAAATTCACGTCCGACGTCCCTTGAAGATCCAGCCTCATGGATTCGACATCAATCGGTCCCTGAACATTACCGGAATCGGATACATTCATTTCAAACGATTCGGTCAGGAGCGTGTTCTCAAACATCACTTCTGACACCCCTGAAACATTCAAAAGATCAAGGTTTGGTGTAGTAATGTGCACATTCAACACGATATCACCCCTGATACCCGTATTTTTCTCCAGGTCAAAATTCAAAATACCTCCGTCCTGTTCCACGATCATCTTATCTTGTAAATTATCGCTTGCTTCGACCACTATTCTTTCTTCCTCCGCATCTGTAAAAGTGATAAAGACCTTAAATGCGCTTGTTACATTTATACCGTTGAAACCAGTAAATGAATATGCTTTTTCCGATACTTGCTCGGAAGCCTCCAAGGTTTCTTCATCACAGGAACTTATCCCAAAGGCAAGTACTACAACACTCCATACATAAATTATTCTTTTTCTCATTTGTATTAAATTTTAAAATGGTTAATTAAATTCTCTTTTAATTCGAAATCGGACTTCCAATAAAAATTGATCGGGGACCATTGTTCCTGCACTACTTGAACATCCGGTAGAACCAGTTCCTCTTTTACATATACTATGTTGTCTTGTTGATAGACATGTTCCGTTCTTATAGGTTGTTGAAATGGACCGCCTGTTTTATTTGATTGATTCTTGATCATTGACTTTGAATTATAAATTGTTTTTATACCGGTTCCTCCCCAGATTGAACACTCCAACTTTAACTCCAATACCAAAAGAGTAGCCATTGAGGTCAACTGGACTGCCAGGAAGCATATCAAACTTACTTGAGAGGCGATATCTCCCCCCTATTTCCAATTGGAGGTATCTGGAAAAATTAAAAAGTACATTGACCCCTGGTTCCGCTATAAAAAAAGTAGGCCAATTTTTGTCATCTCCAGCATAGGTGGCATCCCGTCCAGCAAAATCATCCTTGCCGTACCCCACGGTACCGCCCCCTATCAATAGTGGAAACGATAGGCTGAACTTGGAATGTCTGAAAAGAATGGGCTCGAAATGCAGCCCTCCATATCCCCCATAGACATCAAATTCATTGGCATCCAAACCAAATTCATCCTGTTCCGAATAAAAGATGACTGCTATCAATCCCATTTCAAGTTTTTTATCCGCAACATATGCTGCCTTCAACCCCATCATATAGGAGTTTTCATTATCAATTTCACCGTAGTGGGTCGTAAGGCCCATATAGACACCATGTACCACATTGTAACGGTCATTGAATTCGATGTAATCTTCTTCATTTTGTGCGATGAGCCCTTGGCACATCACTACAAGAATGCTTAAATAAATTGCTTTTTGATGTATCATACTGTTCGATTTTAATGGATAGGTAGCAACACTTTGGATTTATTAATCCAAATATTGTTTGATTGTTCTTGATATCTCATATGCTTTAAGTGAAATCAGTTTTCTGAAAGAATGACAATACCCTTGTCTCCCTTAATGGACATCCTTCCAGTATGGGGAGTGCCATAAACCGCATGGACTTCACGTATTCTCTTCTTTTCATCCAAAACCTCGCTCTGAATATTCTTGAAGGATTTTGGAATCCGCAAAAGACCTTCGGTCAATATTGCTTTGAACCCAAATGAAACTCCAGAAACATTGAGGTGAATGTCCGATGACTCTTGATCAATCGATATTTGTAATTCCGGATCGCTGACCCGCTTTACCTTTAACTCAGACAATTTCATGGACACTGCCATTGTATGGGAGAGGGTATCCACCGTCATTCTTGAAAATTTAGACTTTATTTTAAGGGCACCCACCTTGTCCATCTTGACCTCATCCTTGTCAGAGGTCATGATCAATCTGGATATTTGCCCGAGTTTGATTTCCGAGCCTTCACTGTGCAATTCCAGAGCTTCCACATTGTCCATATCGACTTCACCGTTGGCTACTTTCACAATTGATTGTCCCAAGGACTTGGTCTTTAAGGTCCCATACTCAAGGGTGAACCAAGCTTGTTCCAGGTGATTGTTGACCCAAATATCACCGTGCCCTATCACTGCGGCCAACTCTCCGTTCCATCCATCAACAATCAGGTCTCCAAACCTATTCTGGATATCCAATGCCAAGTCTTTGGGAACATAGACCTCATAATCTATCTTCAAATGGATAATATCCATAGCGTTTCTATTTCCGGAGCTAATGTATTTATCCCAAAATCCCTTTTTAACTTCTTGGACCGATGAAATAATCTTTACCCCTTCAGGTATCTGCTCTTCCTTTATTTCCACCTGATCAAGTAGGGTTCTAGGCCTACTCCCATTCTTACTATCGATGGAGATGCTCACCTTGATTAAAGCTTCATTTCTCTCCCATCCCCGTACAAGGATATCCCCATGCTGGTTTTCCAGAAAGAGTCGTTGTGATTTGGGTACGGTGAACGATTTCTCCCATTGTTTAGTACTCGCTTTCTGTCCATATGCCAAATGACAAAAAAGCAGTATGGACAATACCCATAGGTTATAGACTATAGCCTTCATAGTTTTCTTTTTCTTTAGTGGACCTCTTAATCTGACTTAAGAAATTCTCAATGAGTTCGATCCGTATTTTCTGGTTTTGTACAAGTGCCTCCAGCACCCTTTCATTATTGACGTTGTTATACAGCTCTGCCTCCAATTCATTATATTCCAGATCCAGCCTATTGAGAAATCTCAAAAAGTCCTCCTTGTCGTTCCTCGACAGACCCGGGTGCTGTTCAAGCCGTTTTCTATAATGATTAATTGTTGCGGTGTAGTGTAAGTTTATCTTTGTCAGTTCCTGCTCCATGGGAGCAGCAATGAATGGTCCTTCTCGCTTGATATCATAGATCAAAAACCCACTAATCAAGATTCCGATCAACAACAAAAAGCTCGCTGCAATTTGATAACTTGGATTTCTCCAATACGAAATCTTCTTAACCTCTTTTTCATGCAACGATTGTTCAATTTTGGACCAAAGCCGTTCTGTATCGAGATGATGGTCATCGAACGATTGGCGATGCTTTCTTATAAAATTTTCAAAGTGTTCCATCATAAGTCTTTTAAAATGTGGAGAAGCTTTTTTTTGGCTCTGTGATATTGTGATTTTGATGTCGATGGGGATATCGATAAAAACCCGGCAATTTCGTCATGGGTATATCCCTCTATCAGATATAGCACAATGATCTGTTTGTATCCTTTCGGTAGCAAACCGATTCCCACCTTTATCTGATTGACATCCATGTTCACTTCCTCAGGGTCTTCAACCTTATGCAGGTAGAATTCATGATTCTTGAAAGGGGTTGTTTCCACTTTTTGTCTTTTTAAATGATTGATGCAATTATTGATGACGATCCGTTTTAACCAATAGCCGAAACTGCTGTCATATTTAAATTTCCCAAGGTTCGTAAATGCATCCACAAAGCTTTCCTGTACCACATCTTCGGCATCCTCCTTCGAGTATAACATTCGCATCCCTATATTGAACATGGCTCCCACATAAAGGTTATATAATTTGTATTGAGCTTCACGATTGCCTGATTTACTGCCCTCAACAAGTTCTTTGTGTATAAAACGGATTTCGGTTTCCAATGCAATTACTATTAATTCATATTCCCATATCAGGCAAAATCACACTCAGTGACAACCAAAAATCAAAAGGGTTGCATCTGGAATCTTTTTTTTCCCAGAAAAGAAAAATCAATGACCGCAGCCTTAACTGCATCAATCTGAATGTTGGGTCCTACCAGAACTGAATGTGAAATAAATAGGTAAATGGGGCAATAGAGACCGAATACAGGTACGATCAAAAATCAGTACTGCACTTTAACTAAACTTAACATCCCAAGGATTGGATATACCAAAAATGTAAAGTTAGGCAAGGGGTTAGGAAGCAAAATAGAACAGCATAAATCTAGCATACAGCTCCATCATTGAAGCTATAATTAAACCTGGGGTTTGAAAATCAGTATAGTTCGATTATAAAGAATACATATGAAATGGACCGAGATGGACGGCCATTGGAGTGATTGGAATTAGATGGTCAAAACACCATAAGAGTTGTACCAAAATCCCTACTATCCATACTTCGCCGCTAAATGGGTTTTTCTATACGAAGACGGTGTTTCCCCCACCATATTTTTAAACACTGTATTGAAAACGGACTTACTGTTGAACCCAGCTTCGTACAAAATCGATAATATGGTAACGTCCTGATCAGTATTCTCCAAAAGGTTTTTGGCCTCTTCGATACGGTAAGCATTTATAAAATCGTAATAATTTCCTTCATAATAGGTGTTGATAATTGCCGAAGTGTTCCGTGTAGACTCCCCTATGGCATCGGACAAATCCCCGATTTTTAAATCAGGAATTTTATAGAGCTCCTTTTCTTGGACGATACGGCACAAATCCTCGTATTTCTTTCTTGTTACTACATCACTGGAATAAGTTTTTACAACTTTTGGCACCAGTGTGTTATAAAAATATTCAGGATTTGAAAAAAGCATGAATAGGGTAATATTTGCCAATACAATCAATAGCAACATCCCCAAAATAAGGCTGAGCTGAGAAAGCACATGGGAAGCAAGCATGGTCGAATTGACCAGGAACAATAGCCATACCATCAAAAAAATAATCAATATCAACTTTATCCATTTGGAGACCTCCCTGCTTTTTTTGGAAGTAGCCTGGTACTTGCCAAAAATCCACAGGCTAGCCAATGTGTACCCGATTACCTGAATAAAATACAGACTCTCAAAGGTGTTCCTAAGGTTCGCCATCAACTTAAAGCCAGCACCTGAACGATCTATAAACAAATAAAAAACAACAGCGATGCTGAGCAATGAAAATATGATGAATGGGATAAAATGAATTCTATGTCGTTTAATGGAAACTTCACCTTTGGTTATGTGTTCCGAAAAGAAATACAGGAATGGGGCATAAAAAAAAAGAAAGGAATTCATCAAGACTCCCAGTCCATAAATCCAAATGCTATCAGGAAAGGATTCTCCTATAATCAAATCATTACTTAGCAATGTGAGTCCTTTTCCCAATAAAAAAAATGAGAAAACATAAATTGCCGGGTCTAGCTTACGCTTGTTGTACCAGATAAAGCCGGTAGCCATCAAAAAATTAAAAGCCGCAATGAGCTGTATGATATCCATGTTAACAAAAGTACTTTTCCATCCGCTATTATAGGGACGTTAAGATAATTTGATTAATAATTTTTTCCTAAAACTTTATGACTCTTCTTCAAAAACAATACTTCTAAAAACAGATGTAACCATTAAAACATTGACTTATCGGTTCTCTACTTAAGTTCCAGACAATACATTTTCGATCGGGAAAAATAGCCATAGGGTTGAGCCCAAAGCTGCCAGCCTGTCAATGACAGGTGTTCTTCTTAAACAAATAGATAAATGAAGCATGATAGGACTTAATATAGAACGATTGTCAAAATAGGACATTAGAACTGTGATTAGGTTACAATCTATAAAATCGGTTTACCTGTAACCTATGTGATTGTTATGGCTTTCCCCAAGATATTCTTTGGAAAGCTCCGAAAACGTCCTTCGAACAAAAATCTTTGGAACTGAAATCAACCCAATGGCAATAAAAACCGCAAAAAAAGCCATGTGGATGTTATTGATACAAAGCAGCAATTTGGGATAAAAGGAAACCGACCTTCATTGTCCATTACATTAAATACATCCTTGCTGATGTACACTTGTTATCACCCTCCATACAGTTGTTACAAAAAGTATACATAATCGGAAAAAATCCGATTATCCAATCATGAAATGACAATATCAGGTTGTATATATGGAACAAACACTTCATTCGAAAGTACATCGATTTGATCTTAAGACACCAATAAATGAATCGTTAAAACATCTTCAACCGATGCTCAAGTATTTTGGAATACTTTTCTTTCATGTCATCGGAAAGAAAAGAAATCGATATTAAATCCTTCCATTTCTGTTTTGCCTTAAACATGTCCTGAAGTATAGTTTCTATAGTTTTTTCGTTCAATTGCAATCGCTCCTTCGCATAATAATCCGTAAAGTCCGATGCTTTTAAATTACTTTTTTTTCCTTTCAGGGTCAATGCAATCTCTTCTTCAGGGTTTTTGATCGCAATGGAGGAGTTCAACAAATCGTATGCAGGTGCCAGCGTCGTTTTACCATTCTTTGTAATTAGGGAAAAGTTTTTAAGGTGCATATCCTCATTTCCAGTCACAAAACAAAAAACTATTCTCTTGAAGAATTCCACTTTCTCAACCACAGGAAACGTACAAAATTCCTCAATAACGGGTACCAATTTCTCCATACTAAAACGATACTTGGTATCTCTGGTATTTCCAGTCAATTGAGCAAAATCTTCCGTTGCATATTTTTTCCCTTTACCATATCTGTCAAAACGCTTGATAAAATAGGACAGACTTCCATCCTTGCCATAAACCATTCCATGAAAGGGCACATTGATACCAAGGACCTTGGCCATCCGCATGGTCAGGTCCTCATTCTCCGGTAATTCCGGAAAAATATCATTTTGGGGTTTTATGATGTAGGTTCCGAATTGATCCACTACTTTAAACTCTTGTTCGACCACGGAAATATTCGCACTTAATTTAGGCTGTACTCCCTGTATGGATAATTTCTTTGCCCTGTTTGCCGCCTCTCTCCTCAATTCCGAGGCTGTATAGGGCAAATCATTTAAACCGGTCAACTTGGCAGCAATCATTTTGAGACCTTTCTCACTATATTTTGCCATACCGCAAGGTTCATATGTGATAGGACACCTATTCATCTTCCATAGGTTTTACGGTTACTGCACCTACCAAATCAGCACCAGTGGCCATTAATTGGGAGAAATAATCATTGTGGTCAATTTTGGAAATCTTAAGTAGTCCTTCCAACATAATACCTTCAGGCAACAATCCTTCAAAAAAGGGAGGGAACCCATTAAAACTGAATTCCTTTTGATCAACGGGCATGGTCAATGAAATCGCCTGACCACTGTAATCATCATCATATGTAAACATATACTCCTGAGGAGAGATTTCCGTTAAAACACCCGCCCTTTTTCCATGGGTATATACCACTGCCTTTCTCATACGTTTTCAGTCAATGGGCTTTTAAATTCCACTTCTATGTTCAATACCTGGAGCACGGCAAGGATGTTGCTCCAACCAACAGTCTCCTTATTTTTTTCGATATCAAAGACGGTTGTCTTACCTATACCGGCCAAATTGGCCAGTTCAAGCTGTGTCAGCCTTGCTTTCTTGCGATGGTTTTTAACCATCAAACCTAAATTAAAATCCGACATTTTTACCGTTTAAACAGTAAATATACGTATTTCATCAATTAAATAGTTGTTGAAACCAATTAATTTGATTGTAATTACCGTTATAGCAGTAATATCACCTATTAATATCAAGTTCTCTAGTTAAACTAGTGCAATGGCTAAATATTACCGCTAAAACAGTAATTTTACGAGATACTCATCTTTCCAAATCCTTATTTGAAAAAATTGACTAGAGGGGAAACACTGTATAATCGCACTTCCAGCCAAAGCTTAGTATTGAACAGATTATTTATACTGTTTAAATAGACAGCATTTAAAAGAACCAACATTTAGACCATATGAATTCGATCATCTTATATCACATTTAATTGATAATCAAATGTTTAATCATAAAGTAACCTATTCGGTGAGCATAAAATTAAAATGGACCCGAAAGCCCAATAAATAAAGGGATTCCAAAGGTAGGTTCTGGTGCCTCCGGCTCCACTGATAAAAGCTGCCGCTTAGGCGGCTTTTTTTGTTTTGAACCATTCAAAAATTATCGATCCAATTAAACTTTTCCTTAATTATTTCTTTCTTTTTTACTTCTAAATAATCTAAAAAGGCAACGGCTGCCGGAGAAAGGTTTTTGGACTTTAACCATATCAAATTCCACGTGGTCGTAATCGGAAGCCCTTTTAAATGAACAATTTTTAAATCTTTGTTCAACAATTCATTTTTTATACCGATCAATGGCATAATGGAACAACCCAACCCAGATATAACTGCCTGTTTAACAGCTTCGTTAGAGGTTAATTCTAATTTCTTGTTTACTCGAAAGCTGTTTTTCGCCACAAAGCTTTCCATGGCATTTCGGGTAGCCGAACCTGGTTCTCGATAAATTAATGGGATTTTCTCGAACAATTTTGTTTTACTAGGGTTTTTGGGCAATTCCCTTTTATAATGGCTCACATAAAATAACTTGTTCGGCATTAGTTCAACGCGCTCAACATTCAGTTTTTCGGGCAAAACGGACACCAACGCAAAATCCACTTCGTTCAGTTCCAAACTTCGGATTACTTTGGTCTTGTTGGTTACATCCATAATTAGATCGATACCGTTATGTTCGCTCATAAACTCTGACATAAAATATGGCATTACGTACTTCCCAGTGGATACGACGGATATTTTTAACCGCCCCGATAACTTACCTTGATAGGCCATGGTACGGTAATTAATCTCCTGGACCTGATTAACGATCTTTTCTGCAGCAACGGCAATTTCCTTTCCAAAATCCGTGATAAAAAGTCGTCGTCCGACCACTTCGGTCAATGGAATTGGAAACTGATCCTGAAAATTTTTTAGCTGAATTGACACTGCTGGCTGGGTTAAGTGCAACTCTTCAGAAGCCTTTGTAATACTCTGTAATTCAGTTATTTTAAGAAATATCTGAAGTTGATGCAATGTATAGTTCATAAATATTTTTAATGCTTGTTATTATAAATATAAATAAAAATTAATGATTAATATGGATAATCTTTGCAATCAAAATCACAGTAAAACAACATACACATGGAAACAAAGCAAGTCGCCAAGATCTTGACCGAAACAAAAAACATCCAACTGGTGGATGGAAAATTCACCCCGACCGAAGCATCGGACGTGATTACTTCTTTGATCAATGAAAAAATCAATTTTCACAAAATCCAAAGATTAAAAATTTGGGAAGGTGACCATCATCGGAAAACCAATTTGTTGGACAGTCGGATAGACGAGCTGGTAGAAGAAAAGAAAATAGCTAAAAAAATTGTAGCCGAAGCCAGGAGCCAAGGTAAAAACCTGAGCATAAATGGCATATTACAAATATCGCTCGAAGATTGACTCATTCTTTTCAACATTCAAAAAGTTCAATAAAAATTCATTTTCAATGGAACTATCAAAAAAAAACACAACAACACTATTGGGCCTCCTTCTACTATTAGGGTTTATAGCGCTTTCTTATTTAGAAGGATCTCTATTCCTGGATAAAATACTCCTATGCAGCTTTATTCTTGCCGTAGTGTTGTTGGCCAATCTGCAAAGTGGGGTGCGCCGCAACATTACCGGTAAAAAACAAGATAACGGATAATATATCAAGAGCCACAGAGACTATGACTACATTGACCAGTACATCTAAAACATCTTCCATAAAAAAGCACTTTTCTGGAGCTATACATATATTATTTTGGTTGGCCTTTTTGGCCAACCTCATCCCTATTTTAATTTTATATCCGGATATTCCAGAGTGGAAATGGTACGGCATTTTTAGAATAAACGGGTTTACAGCCTTACTGTGGACTACGTTCACATTTTTTAGTGCCATTATTGGCAAGTATGCGCTATCCTACTTTAAGGATGAAGACCAAAAAAACACATTCATGGGGTTAGGTCTTGCTTTTACCATAACGGTGATGCTCTTCGTAATCTCCGACCATCTCATTCTATTTATTGTGTTTTGGCTACTTATGGGAACAATAATGTCCAGGTTAATCGGAATGCAATCCCAATGGGGTGATGCAAGGGAAGCTAAAAGGTTTAGTCGACGTAATTTTGTTATTGGGACCGGTTTTTTAAGTATAGGCCTTCTTCTACCTGCATCGTACAACAATACCATCACGATAACTGAATGGGTTGCCCAAGTTAGTGCCACACCAGGTTTTATAAAAATAATCTCCGCATTGTGCATAATAACTGCTGCACTGATCCAATCCGCATTATTTCCATTCCATAAATGGTTATTATCCGCTATGACGGCCCCTACGCCTGCATCTGCATTGATGCACGCAGGATTTGTAAACGGCTCCGGAATATTGTTAACCTTGTTCGCACCATTATTATATGCTTCCAATACACTGGAGATCCTACTGGTCATAGGCGGCCTCACGGCAATCCTAGCCCAATTTACAAAGCTGATCCAGGTTAATGTTAAACAACGTTTGGCATGTTCTACCATTGCCCAAATGGGTTTTATGATCATGCAATGTGGGCTCGGGTTTTTTAATGCGGCAATAGCCCACCTTATTCTGCACGGGTTTTATAAGGCATACCTTTTTCTTGCTTCGGGAGAGGAGATTGAGAAAACAAGACCAAGTACCCGTCCGAAAATCAGAATGAAATGGTTCCAAGCTCCTGTTGTTCTGCTGTCCAGTGTACTTGGAGCATATACCTTTGTTTTGTTTACGGGGAAAAATGTACAACTGGATAGTAGTATTTTCCTCATACTGATAGTTTCCATAACGGTAGGCCAGGTGACCTACAATATCGTGAAACAGAGTCCACTATCCGGAATTCAGAAAATTTTATTGCCTCCCCTACTTTTTATCTCGGGCATTGGGACGTACTCCCTATTTTATAATGGTGTTACCACTCTAATGTCGGACTTGCCATTGGTGGCCGCCCCCACTCCCCTATCCCCCGCACAAGTTGTTTTTGGCATAGTTTTCCTCATTGGGTTTTTCTTCATGAAGTTGGGGTTCTATCGCAAGATTCCGTGGTTATATGTCAAATTGCTCAACCTTTCACAACCGAAAAACCGAACCATTTTAATGTACAAATCCAAAATCCAATGAAATCCACAAACCTTATATATCAAATAGAGGAAGCTTCCAAGGTTATTGGTAATACCTGGCCCCTGTATTCTTTCGTAACATCCAATCCTTTGAACGACCTACAAGATCTAAACTTTTCCGAGGCGGTGGACAAAATAAAATCACTTTTAGATGCCAAAGTGTATCCGAGTGCAACAATGTTTCGCAAAGCATGGGATAACGGAGAAATTAAAAAAAACGAATTGGTTCCACTTTTAAAAGAACATGGTTTCAATACTACACCGGCAGGTTGCCTGGAAATAATGGGTTGCGAATCAATATTGGAAATCAAAAATCAGAACCACCAGCTGGATAGAATTATGGTTAAGTGGCTATCAACTTTTTTGGATGAAGGTTTGGCCGAATGGGAAATGCCAGGTAAGGATCGTGGATTTTATATGGCATGGAGACAGCTGGTTCCTTTTGATGCCGAATCGGGCAAACCATTTTTAGCCAGCATTCCATCTTTAAGCGAGCAGGCACTATCACAACTTACCGAGGGATGCACAAATGAAGAAATACAATCTATCTTTACACATCATTTAGCGGCATTACCAGGTTGGGCAGGTTACATTAAACACAGAAACCTCCAGCCGCATGCCTGGCAAGATGCTTGCCCTATACATCTTCAAGATTACTTGGCCGTGCGACTATGGACGGCAAAATTACTACAGGTAGATATCCTCCCAAAAACAACAAAGGACAAAGACAATTCCGAGGTACAACAACTTAAATATATTTGGCTGAAAGCATGGGAAAAAAGTTGGCAAAAACGATTAATGCAGAAGCTAGAAAAAGCCTCCACTTGGACAGCAAAAGAAGCAAACCGAAAAAGTGTCCCTGACGCCCAATTTGTTTTCTGTATCGATACTCGCTCGGAAATGATCCGAAGACATGTAGAGTCCACAGGAAACTACGAAACCTTTGGATACGCAGGGTTCTTTGGCATTGCCATGGATTATGAGAATCCGAAAGACGGTCTATCCCATAAATCGTGCCCACCGATTTTAGATTCCAGCTATGCCGTGTCCGAATCGGCACAAAAAAATAAGAATGAGCAGAGAAGAACCCTGGATCTACAAATTGAAAAGCAAAGGTTTTGGAACTATTTTCTAAAAAGAATGAAAAACATGTTGCCCTCGAGCTTTGGCTTTGTCGAAGGTTCCGGGTTTTTCTATGGACTGCAGATGTTTTTAAAAACAATGGTGCCCGGAGCAATGTACAACATGTCCAAAACCAACGAGGCATCCTACGAATCCGCTTGTGAGCCACATTTGGAAAACAAAGGTTGTAACTCATCATCAGAATTGAATATCTCAGCGGAGGAAAAAGCAATGCTGGTTAAATCGGCCTTTGAACTAATGGGATGGAAACAATTTGCGCCGCTTATTCTTTTTATAGGACATGGGAGTCATTCAGCAAATAACCCATATGGTTCCAGTCTGGATTGTGGTGCATGTGCCGCTAGTCCGGGAAGGCATAATGCCCGTTTGCTTGCCAAGCTGGCCAATGAACCCGAAGTTCGGCAAATCCTGAAGGACAAGTTTCTGATTAAAATACCTGAAAGAACCTACTTTGTAGGGGGCGAACACAATACCACTACGGATCAAATCGTACTTTTTGATTCCACAATACCGAATTCTCATAAACAACAGATAAGTATACTACGGAAAGACTTGCGCAAGATTCAAGAAACAGCAACCCAGGAAAGGCTGGGCATTAACACCGGAAGTATTTATCGCGCCCAGATCAATGCGAGCAACTGGGGCGAAACCAGACCAGAATGGGGATTGGCAAAAAATGCAAGCTTTATAATAGCACCAAGGGCCACTACGCAAAACTTGTCCTTGGATGGGCGTTCTTTTTTGCATTCCTATGATTGGAAAACGGACAAAGATGGTAAAATACTGGAAACCATAATGCAAGGTCCTATGGTAGTTACCCAATGGATCAATAACCACTACTACTTTTCTACAGTGGACAACAACACATTTGGTGGCGGAACCAAGGTAACGCACAACATTACAGGTAAATTTGGAGTGGTCCAGGGGAATGGGGGCGATCTTAAAATAGGTCTTCCGTGGGAATCGCTATACATTTCCAAGGAAACCCCATTCCACGCTCCCCTTCGACTATCCGTTGTAATACAGGCACCTTTGGATACGGTAAGAGCGATTATTAACCAAAACAACAACCTAAAATCATTAATCGATAACGAGTGGATCTATATCATTGTTATGGACCCTTTAAAAAATGGAGCCTTCTACAGTTATCAAAAAAACTTGGGGTGGTCCTCAAACTCAAAAAAGAAAGTTATACCATCTAAAAGCAAAACCGAGCTTGAAAAAAACATGCCCGAAAAAGTTCTGGCATAACCGATTGTTCTTAATAAGTAGGAGCAAGTTTGATTTGAACGTGAAACCTGTAAATGAAAGTTTACAGGTTTTTTCTTGCCCTATCTTAGCTGGAAAAACCAGGTTAAATAAATTTAATGGGGAATCTTTCGAACTACAGCTCCCTAATTTTAATATTCCTGAACCAAGTCTCAAAATACCAATATTGCAGAGAAATCTTGCCTTCGGTAGTTTTTCCGAATTCCGGATATTTGGATAAATGGGTGCCTTTTATCTTTTCTCTCCACTCGTCCGAACCCAAGTCTTCCTCTGCTGTAAGAATACCGTTCAAATAAAACTCAATTTTGCCATCGACTTGTTTTATTCTTGTCCTGTTCCAGTCTCCTTGTTTTACTTCTACCTTATTTTGTTGTGGTGAAAATGCATACAGACATCCGGGGCGTTTAACTGGAACATCGTAATCCATGTGGTCGGCACCCAAAATTTGATATTCTGGACCACTCTGCCATGCCGTGGGGACATCTGGCAGTTCCTGTACGTTTATAAAAATACCGCTGTTTCCATTTCCGACGACCTTCCATTCCAACAAAAGCTCATAGTTCGAATATGATGTATCGGTAACCAGATCGCCTGCGGATAAAGATTCGTTCTTTGTGTTGCTATGCAATGTCCCATCTTCTACTTCCCAAACCGAATCAGCCGTTGGATCATTGTACAAATGCCATCCATCCAAGGTCTCTCCATCGAACAGCAATTCCCACCCTTGCTCCTTTTCGACTTCCAGTAATTGATTGTGAACCGCATTTTCCATTGCTTCCTTTTTAGTGCGCCATATGTTGGTTTCTTGCTCTTTTTTCTCTGTCTTACAGGATAGAATCACCACTACCAGAATACTTCCAAATATTTTCTTGTTCATAAAGGTTCAAAGAATTTTCAAATGTGCTGTGCTTAAAGATAGAAAAAGTAATCTACTCACTTTTGCCGACCTTCACTATAATGGGT
Source organism: Allomuricauda sp. XS_ASV26 (assembly GCF_041224615.1). Lineage (NCBI taxonomy): Bacteria > Pseudomonadati > Bacteroidota > Flavobacteriia > Flavobacteriales > Flavobacteriaceae > Allomuricauda > Allomuricauda sp. XS_ASV26. Next base: position 149,128 of record NZ_JBGFGK010000027.1, read on the forward strand.
AAAGCAAAGGTGACCTAGGTCACTTAGAAAAAAATGGGGTTTTTATACCTTGCGATATCAATTCTAAAAACAATGAAAGGAAATTTTGCAACATTGATCAACAGTGAGCAGTTAACACTGATCGATTTTTCTGCCGAATGGTGCGGTCCCTGTAAAATGTTGGCTCCTATTTTAAAACAGGTAAAAGATGAAATGGGCGATGATCTAAAAATTGTAAAGATCGATGTGGACAAAAATCAAAGTCTGGCCAATACGTATCAGGTAAGAGGGGTTCCAACCCTGATTTTCTTTAAAAACGGTAAACAACTCTGGAGGAAATCAGGAGTACTCCAAAAAGCAGAACTGGTTCAGCTTGCCAAGTCCTTCTTATAAATAAACCGTATCCATTATTCAAATAAATGAATCACCAAAAATGGCACTGTGGTATTAAAGGTTACTTTTTTAATCACAGGCTCACGGGTCAGTCGCTCAAAAAAAGTATGGTCCTGATTGATCATTACTACCATGTCCAGAGCCCTATCCATGTCAACGACCTTTTGTATGGTTCGGTTTACGGAGTCCTCTTTTTCAATCTCAAAAAATTCATATTCAACATTTGTCAACCGTTTTTCCAGTGCCAATTTGGAGGCTTTTTGTTCTGGCGTTAGGTTATCCATACGTCCTACGTGGGCAATCCATAATTTGGCATTGAAATGCTCTGCCAAGCTCAAAACCGGTTTCAGTTCATAGTTTTCGAACAGGTGCTCGTACCCGGTGGCCAAGAGAATGGCATCCATTTTACCATCAGGTCGATAATCGTCCGGAACCGCAATTATGGGACAAAAATCGATATCCTTGATCACTTTGTAGGTGTTACTTCCCATAAATACTTCCTTTAATCCTGAAGACCCCTTGGTTCCCATCACCACATAATCTATTTCTTCCTTGTAAACTGTTTTTCCCACGGCATTTACCAAGGTACCGGCAACTGACCGTAGAATAAACCGATGTTCTGGATCGGTATCGATTTCCTGAATTTTTTTCAACTCTTGGTTGAGCTCACGTTCGGATTGTTCTTTCATCAAGTTATACAATCGCGTATCGTTGGCCCCTGCCATTTTAGTGGACAGTCCTGATGCACCTACTTGGTAGGAGTTAAGGAGAAAGAAATCGCAAGGAACGCCCTTAAAGGTTTTTAAAGCATAAGCTATGGCGTTCCAAGAGTTTTTGGAAAAATCCGTTGGCAGTACAATCCGCTTCTTTTTCATCTTGTTCATCTTTTTAAATTCTGCATTACCATAAACGGTATCTTGATCTTTAAGCCGAGCAGGTCCACCGTTGATCTATACAGCATGTCTTCAAAAAAAGAATGTCTTGAATTCATCATAACCAACATGCCCGCCTCTTTTTCCGCTATTTTTTCGAGTATAACTTCTGCCTTGTTTTTAATGGGGGCTGTTTCAAAATACAGATAGGGCTTAGTGAGAGTCTCTTCCAAGAACAGCTTGTTGTCCGCTTGTCGGGGACTGAGCTCATCAAAATCGGTGATGTACAAACAATGCACTTTGGATTTAAACTTGCCGGCCAGGTCTCCCAATAATTTAAGTTCCCTACGTTTATAAGGCAGTAAATAATCGGTCGGGAAAAGAATCGCTTTTGGTTGTTTGTATTCAAAACCCTCTGGCACGGCCAAAACAGGACATTTTACATACTTGAATATTTCTATGGTATAACTACCGAACGTTGTTTTATGATCACTGGTTTCCCCTTTGGTTCCCATGATCACCAAATCGATATTCATTTCATCCACAAAATCATTGACACCATCGACCAGGTTATCAAAACAGGCTACAGTTTCAAAATTATGCAGCGGGTTGGGCGGTTCCCCTATAACAGAATCGATCAATTCATCCAGTTTTCGCTCAACGACCTGCTTTTTCTCTTCTTTAATTTTATCAATTCCGTCTTTGTTTGCCGTATTGTACTCTCCATATACCTCTTCGGCAAAGGCATGCAGCACAAAAAAACAACTGCGCTCACATTTGTACAGCTCTTGGGCATACTGTAGTGCATGCAGTGCATTTTTAGAAAAATCGGTAGGGATCAGTATGGTTTTCATGGGTTCCTCGCTTTTCCCAAAGATAGCCCCCAATAAAGTGCAATAAAATGATATTGGTCAATCCCAAAGCCTATGCAACAACCCGCAGCGTTTTATCCGAAAGTCATTTACCTATAAAAAGTGCAAATTGAAAAATACAACCCGAAAACCTATTTCCACATTAATTGAATGCCGTAGAAAACTTCCAACTGGTTTTGTGGTTTTTATTTAATGGCAAATCCAATAACAGGCTTCTTAACATTTCGATGGGCATTCTGCCTTCGTGCATCACCCGGTCGTGGAATTCCTTCTCTGACCAACCTTCTGCCAAAAGTTCATTTCGAAGGGCATAAAATTGCAGGCCTCCCATCATATAGGCCAATTGATACAAGGGTGGATAACTGGTGGTAAAGGAACGTCGGACTTCGCCTTCGGCATTGGCGTATTCGTGACCAACCTCATCCACCAACATATCGATACATTCCTGTGGTGTCATTTCCCCCATATGGAACTTGAGCGAAAATATGATCCGTGCACAGCGGTGAATTCTCCAGAACAACATCCCCATTTTTTGTTCAGGTGTCTGAGGAAACCCTTTGTTCCAAAGAATTATTTCCCAATACAAGGCCCATCCTTCGGTCCAAAATGGAGTGTAAAATGCATTTCGATAAGGTTTATGGCGACTGGTCATAAAATACTGGAGGTTATGCCCTGGCAACAACTCGTGATGGACAACGGCTCTCGAGAAATTGGGATTATTGCCACGCATGCTCATCATTTTGTAATCATGGTCCATTTCCTGCGTTGGGTATGATATGATGATATCCCTTCCCCCCAAAAAGAAAGGGCTTACCTTTTGCCTTTCCGGGCTCATCATTTCCATTCCCCATGTTTCTTTGGCCAGTTCGGGCAATGTGATTAAATCGCGCTCCTCAATAAAATCGACCGATTGCTTATAAAGTTCCATAATGGCCTCTGGCTGCTCTCCTTCGGGAACATAGGTGTTTTTTACATGCTCTAGCGCCGCTTTCCAATCATCTCCATAACCCAACTCTCGAGAGGCTTTGATCATTTCTTGCTTGCACCATTCATATTTGGTTTGGGCCACTTTAATGAGTTCCTCTGGCGTGTAAGGAATAAACTCCATCTCCAAGCTTTCTTGCAGTGCATCTATACCAATAGGTTTGCCCACAATACCACTACCATCGTCCTTAATGCTATTCTTCGAATAATTTTCTTTTAGGAATTCCGCATAGACCGTCAATTTATCATACAATAAGTTATAGGGCCTATCCACCCACCATGTAAAATCCGGGTCGTACCTATAATAGAAATCAAAAGCATTTTTTAATCCTTTTTGAAAGGAAATTACAATGGATGATGCTTTATCCGCAGTTTGCCAATCTTTAAAAGGTTTACTGTTTGATGGCCGCATTGCATTGTCCAAAACTTTGGTCGCATCTTGCATGATTTTTGCCAAATTCTTGGCATCCGGCCTTTTTCCTCTTCGTCTCGCTTGAATAAAAGAAAGCAATGGGGCAGTAAAATCTACCACATGTGCCACTTCTAAATATTTTTTGTATTCCTGGTCAAGAAAATAGTCCGCTTTGGTCACGGAGTTTTTTAAAAGGATATAATCCACTTTTTCCTGTTGGTTCAAAGTGGAGAAATCCATTTTCTCCAATCGATTATGCCAATTATCATAAAATTTGTTGAAGCGCTCATAATACTCTTCGGATTCTTCCATGATGTAGATATGGTTCAATGCCCTGGTATCTGCCCTAAACTCATCGATCCTATCCGCCAAATCACTATTCTGTGCCATAGCTTGAAGCGAAAATAGAAGTGCGACCATCCACATGGTTCTATTTCCCAAAAAATGCATTGATTTGTTTTCCATATCTCTTGATTTTTATATCACTTGAAACCCGTGTGCGTAGGGATCATCATCATCGATAACAATAGTATTGTACCCTGTAACCTGCGCCCAACCTTGAATACTGGGTATAATGGCTTTTTTATCCGCCAAGACCGATTCCTTTTCTACAATTCCAACAAACTTACTACCAATAAAACTTTCGTGGATATAAGGTTCACCAATCTTCAACTTGCCCTTGGCATATAATTGTGCCATACGGGCCGAAGTGCCTGTGCCGCATGGGGAGCGATCGATTGCTTTATCCCCGTAAAAAACGGCATTTCTTCCAGAAGATGTTGGGTCTATGGGGTCACCGGTCCAAAGCATATGGCTCACATCCCTAATGGTACTATCTTCCGGATGTATAAATATATTCGGATATTTCTCATTGATGCGCTTTCTTACTAGTTGGGAAAAATGTATAATTTGACCTGCGGTAAAATTATGTACTCCTTCAAAGTTTTTCTGTGGATCTACTATTGCATAATAATTTCCGCCGTAGGCCACATCAAAAATCAACTCGCCAAGCTCAGGACATTCTACGGTCAGGTTTTCTTCCGCTAGGTACGATTTTACATTGACCAAACGAACCCAATCCACTTTTTTTCCGGTTTGCCTGTATTCGATTTCCACCAAACCAGCCGGTGCTTCCATTCGGATTTTTCCCGGAACTTTAGGTTCAATGAGCCCTTCTTCCAAGGCTACGGTAATGGTGCCTATGGTTCCGTGCCCGCACATGGGCAAACAACCGGAGGTTTCAATAAACAGTATAGCAAAATCGTTTGCCGGATCGTGCGGTTCGAGCAAGATACTGCCACTCATCATATCATGGCCACGGGGTTCGAACATCAACCCCCTTCGAATCCAATCGAAATCCTTTAAAAAATGTTGCCGCTTCTCGCTCATGTTCTTACCCTGTAAATTTGGGGCTCCACCGGCAACTACCCTTACCGGGTTTCCGCAAGTATGGGCATCTACACAAAAAAATGTTTTTCTCGCCACTAGCTATTTTTTTAAATGGTCCGGCAACAATTCCATGGGAAACGATTGATAGCTAATCGGTCTTACCCATCGTTTTATGGAATGGGTTCCAACCGCGGTAAATCTGGAGTCGGTAGATGCGGGATATGGCCCTCCATGTTGCATGGACGGACATACTTCCACTCCTGTTGGAACTCCGTTGTAAATTATTCTTCCAACTCTGTTTTGAAGGGAATCCACTATCTCCACAAGGTTTAAATCGTCATCTTTTTCTGCGATCAAAGTGCCTGTGAGCTGGCCTTCCAATCCATCGATAATCTGGATAAGCTCTGCTTCGTTTTTACACTGGACCACCATACTGAATGGCCCAAAAACTTCTTGGTGCATTTTAGGGTTCTTTAAAAAGGCTTCGCCAGAAACGGAGGCAATTACAGATGCGGCATCGTTGGGATTTAGCTCCCCTTCATATTTGGCAACTACTTCGACTCCATCCTGCGACAGCACATCTTCTCCTTTTTTCAGGTATCCTTTTTTAATATTCGGATGCAACATACTTTGTGGTGCAATAGCAATGGTCTCCTTTGCCAAATTTTGAACAAATTGCTCGGTATCGGCAGTTTTAATAGTCAGCAAAAGTCCTGGATTTGTGCAAAATTGCCCAGTTCCCAAGGTGATGGAACCTGCATAGGTCTTGGCCAGTTCGTTTCCCCGTTTGGAAACGGCTCTTGCCGAAATGATCACCGGATTGATGCTTCCCATTTCTGCGAAAACCGGTATGGGTTCTTCACGTTTTGTTCCCAAATCGAAAAGTGCCCTACCTCCACCAATACTTCCGGTAAACCCAACGGCCTTTATTTTAGGGTTCGTAACCAAATCCACTCCAGCTTGCACACCTCCATTTATACTGGAAAAAACGCCTTGTGGCATTCCTGTTTTTTCGGCGGCCTTTACAATGGCCAGAGCCACTAGTTCGTTGGTACCAGCGTGCATGGGATGCGCCTTTACCACAACTGGACATCCTGCTGCAAGGGCACTTGCTGTATCCCCGCCTGCCGTTGAGTATGCCAAGGGAAAATTACTGGCCCCAAAAACGGCAACTGGCCCCAATGGTATCATGGTTTTTCGAAGATCATCCTTTGGCATAGGTTTCCTGTCCGGCTGTGCAGCATCGAAAGTATTCTCACGCCAGTCATCGTTTGCAATCAATTCGGCAAAAGAGCGTAATTGAAAAACGGTCCTCCCCCTTTCACCAATGGCACGTCCTTCCGGCAAACCTGACTCCAATATATAGGTATCCACCAAAACCTTGTCCAATGCCAAAATCTCATCTGCAATCGCATTAAGAAACTCTGCTCGCATCTTTCCGGGCATCTTTCTGTATATTTTAAAAGCCAACCATGCCTTCGCCACGGCCGCTTCTATTTCATCCGAAGTCGCCTCGATGTGCACTGTAGGGTTTTGAATATTTTTTTTGGGATCTACGGTTCTAAATTCAACATTGCCATCTGCTTTAAACTGCCCTCCTATACAGTTTTTACCTGTAATCATATTATGCTATTTATATTTTTATAATCCGGTAGTTCCGGTCTGTTTCTCATTGCCGTTTCAATCACATTTAGCACTCTTGCCCTTTCCGCTCCCTCTAAAGGCAAGCGAGGAGCCCGAACATGTTCCGTACCAATGCCTGTGGCCACCTCGGCCAGCTTTATGTTTTGAACCAATTGAGGGCTAATATCCAACTCCAATAGCGGCATAAACCATCTATAAATTTTAAGCGCTTCTTGAATTCTGTTGGCCTTCACCAACTCGTAAATGGCCACGGTTTCTGCTGGAAAAGCACAAACCAATCCAGCAACCCACCCTACTGCTCCAATAACCAAGCTTTCCATTCCAAGGGTATCCACTCCCGTGAACACCTTTATTCTATCCGCAAATCTATTTTGTATCCGGATAACATTGGTAATATCCCGGGTCGATTCTTTTATGGCTTTTATATTCTCACATTCGATCAACTCCTCCAACATATCCAAAGTTACCTCTATTTTATAATCCACTGGGTTATTGTACAACATAATAGGTAGGGAAGTACTGTTGGCCACCGCTTTAAAGTAAGTCACGGTTTCCCTATCGGTGGATTTGTAACGCATCGGTGGCAAAAGCATCAATCCATCTGCACCTGATTTTTCGGCCCTTTGAGCTGCTGCAATAGCCCCTTTTGTGCTTTGCTCTGCCACATTCATGATCACAGGAATTTTTCCTTCCGTTAGTTCTACACATTTCCTGATCAGGATTTCCTTTTCCTCTTGCTCCAATGTACTTGCCTCACCTAAAGTGCCCCCTAAAATAATCCCGTGTACACCAGCTTCGATTTGTGCTTGAATATTTTTTTGGAACATTACAAGATCCAAAGCATCCTCTTTTGTAAACTTTGTTGTTACCGCAGGCATTACGCCTTCCCATTTTACCATAGTTTCTAAAATTATATGATTTAAAATTACAAAGAGACCGGAAAGGTAGTTTATAGTATTATTAGCATATTTTGATACTATATTACCCTATTTTTGACATCAAACTTGTAATTAAATCAATTTAAGCTCACCCATGAAGGTCTTACCCTTTAAAATCCCAAAACCAAAAAATGAAGCTCTCGTTTATCAAATAGATAGGGAACATGTTTTTTATGACCAATTGCACCAACATGGAGAAATCCAGATCAGTTATGTGGAAAAAGGTTCAGGTACATTGATCGTAGGCGACCGTATAAACGATTACAAAGCTGGGGACATTCTTGTAATCGGCAGTTACATTCCTCATGTGTTCCGAAGTGATGCCCGGCACAAAGAGGAGTCCTTAATGCACACCCTTTTTTTTAATCAAGATGCCTTTGGCAAAGACTTTTTTCAACTGGCAGATCTATCGTCCACCCAAAATTTCTTTAAAAAAGCGGAGTTTGGTATGATGGTCTTGACTCAAAAAACTAAAATAATCCCCCTGTTCGATTCACTGTCCAAACAAAGCAAAGTGGAACAGATCTCCTCACTATTATTGATTATACATTATATCAACAAGTCCAAAACCGTTCCGCTTTCTTCTTTTATCTACAGAAAAAGTTTTTCGGACGACGAGGGAAAACGAATGGGCAAAGTTTATGACTATGCCATGGAGAAATATGGTGAGAACATCACCTTGGAGGAAATTGCTGAAAGGGCCAACATGACGAAGAATGCTTTTTGCAGATATTTTAAAAAACGAACCAACAAGACATTTTTTCAATTTTTGATCGAGATACGAATCGAGAATGCCTGTAAACTGATGCTTAAACAACCTGAGCTGTCGATCGGGACCATAGCCGAACAATGCGGGTTTAACAATATTGCCAATTTCAACCGAAAGTTTAAAACATACAAACATTGTACACCAACACAGTACCGTGCGCAATTTTAATACAGTGAACCTAGTTTTTGGAAGCTGCTGAGTTTATCCATAATTTCATTCTTTTATTAGAATCAGTAATTTGTACACCATAATCGACATAGAGACAACGGGAAACGGAGTCAAGGGCAACAAGATCACCGAAATATCCATTTTTAAATATGATGGAAATCAAATTGTGGATGAATTCACTTCTTTGGTGAACCCGCAAAGCCCCATCCCCTATTTTATTACCGGGCTCACGGGAATCGATGATCAAATGGTACAAAATGCTCCAACTTTCCTTGAGATTTCCGAAAATATAATGAGTATTACGGAGGGCTGTATTTTTGTGGCGCACTCCGTTAATTTTGATTACGGGGTGATCAAGGAAGAGTTTCGGCAGATTGGTATCGATTTTACTAGAAAAAAGCTCTGCACGGTACGTTTGTCCAGAAAGTTGATTCCAGGTCTAAATTCATACAGTTTGGGCAAATTATGCTCCGCCATCGAGATTCCATTGACGGACCGGCACCGTGCGCGAGGAGATGCACACGCTACGGTTCTTCTATTTGAACAACTCTTGGCCAAACCGGATTCGGAAACGGTGTTCAAAAAGTTTTTGAACGCCCGAAGCCAAGAAGCTACCCTTCCGCCCCATTTGCCCAAATCGGTATTTGACCGTATTCCCCAGAAACCGGGCATCTACTATTTTATGAACCAAAAAGGGGAGATTATTTATGTGGGAAAGGCCATTAACCTAAAAAAACGGGTGTTGGGACATTTTTACGACAAAAGCCGAAAAGAAATTCAAATGTGCAGCGAGACGGCCAACATTGATTTTAAACTCGCGGGGAGTGAACTGGTAGCTCTTTTAATGGAATCTGCGGAGATCAAACGGCTATTCCCACCCTATAACCGTGCCCAAAAAAGAATGGGAAAGCAGTACGCCATATTCTCTTATGAGGACCGGAACGGAATAACACACCTGGCTTTCAACACTATTAAAGGGGTGCCCGACCCATTGAAGATCTTTCATAACCAAACGGATTGCAGAGCGTATCTCGAGGAGATATGCAAAAGCTTTTCGTTGTGTCCAAAATACTGTCATCTACAACAGACCACATCGGCCTGTTCCCATCATCAAATTACCACATGCCAAGGCATTTGCAAGGGAGAAGAATCCGTTGCCGATTATAACGGAAAAGCGCAGGAAGCAATACAACACATGAAAATGCTCGCTTCCGAAGTGAGGGTTATCAAAGAAAAAGGAAGAGAACCCAATGAAAACGCCATAATCCTAATAGCCGATGGTGTGTACAAGGGCTTTGGATTTATTGATACGGACATTGAAATTTCTTCTTTAGAGGATCTAACGGCTTTTATCACTCCTCAAAAACATACGGTGGAAACGGAAAGCATACTTACACAATACCTTTTAAAAGAGCCGACCACCCAAATATTTAACGTCGCCACATAAAAATGCCCCCAAAATCGGGGGCACTTTAAAACACAAATAACTACAACAAGTTAAAGTAAAGTATTATTTAAACTGAGCAGTTTCCGTACTATCTTTCATGGCCATGGTGCTCGCTTTTCCCGAAGTAACCACGTTTTGCACCATATCAAAATAGGACGTACCCACAAAACCTTGGTGTTTTACCGCTTTAAAGCCGTCTTTTTGCAAAGCAAACTCACGTTCTTGCAATTCTGAATAACCGGCCATACCCCTTTCTTTATAGGATTTTGAAAGTTCGAACATACTGGTGTTGAGGGCATGGAAACCGGCAAGTGTAATAAATTGGAACTTGTAGCCCAAAGCGGCGAGTTCCTCTCTAAAACCTTCCATTTCCTTAACGGATAGTTTTGCAGCCCAATTAAAGGATGGCGAACAATTATAGGCCAACATTTTATCCGGATATTTACTGTGGATGGCCTCAGCAAATTTTCGTGCTTGTTCCAAGTCGGGGTTCGAAGTTTCCAACCAAATCAAATCGGCGAATGGAGCATAGCTCAGTCCACGGTCGATACCCTGATCTAGACCATTGTTCACATAAAAGAAGCCTTCTGGAGATCTTTCGCCCGTTAAAAATTTATGATCTCTGTCATCAATATCACTGGTCAACAGATTTGCCGCATCAGCATCGGTACGAGCAATAATTATTGATGGTACACCCATTACATCGGCAGCCAATCGAGCTGCAATTAACTTATTTATGGCTTCTTGGGTCGGTACCAGAACCTTTCCCCCCAAGTGCCCACATTTTTTGGCAGAACTTAACTGGTCTTCAAAATGCACTCCGGAGGCTCCGTTCTCTATCATGGATTTCATCAATTCATAGGCATTGAGGTTACCTCCAAAACCTGCTTCTGCATCGGCCACGATAGGCACCAAATAATCTTTTTTCGCCTCGATTTCATTTACCGTTTGAATTTGATCGGCGCGCAAAAGGGCATTATTGATCCGTTTAACCACCATGGGCACGCTATTGGCCGGATACAATGATTGATCGGGATACATTTCCCCGGCCAGATTGGCATCTGCCGCTACTTGCCATCCGCTCAAATAAATGGCATCCAGTCCGGCCTCGACTTCCTGTATGGCCTGGTTACCGGTCAATGCGCCCAGACCTGCAACAAAATCTTGGGTATTCAATTTTTTCCATAGCTTTTCGGCACCTAAACGTGCAATGGAATGGTCTATCTCATAAGACCCCCGAAGCTTTATAACTTCTTCTGCGGTATACGGGCGTTCCACACCTTTCCATCGCGGGTTAACGGTCCAATCTGTTACCAATGCTTGAATTTTCTCCTTTTTTTCCATAATTTTATAATTCGAAATTTGACTTGAATCCCAGGTAATGTTCGCGCATTCTTGGGATTTTTTTTGATTAATACGCTTTGTTTAAGTTATATCTCACGATAGGCCTTGGTGGTCAGAAATTCTTCAAACTTATCTGCCCTCACCAGCTTATCGAACAATTTGATGGCTTCATCAAATTTGGTATTGTGCAAATTGCCCTCACCTACCAAGTGTCGGATTTTTGCGATTTCTTCTTCCAACAGTTTTGTATAGAGAGCTTCGGTTAGTTTTCTACCATCATCCAACCTAACCGTAAATTTTAGCCATTGCCACAATTGTGTCCTGGAGATTTCGGCCGTTGCCGCATCTTCCATTAAGTTATTGATGGCCACACACCCGTTGCCCCGCAACCAAGACTCCATGTACAGTATGCCAACGGAAATATTCTTACGGACCCCTTTTTCGGTAACTGTACCTTTAGGAATGGCAAGTAGATCGGAAGCTGCTATTGAATCCTCTTCCCGGAGCACATCGTGTTGATTTGCACTGGGCATGTGCGCATCGAAGATATCCTTGGCAATTTTCACCAACCCGGGATGCGCCACCCATGTGCCATCGTGCCCGTTTTTAACCTCTCTTTCCTTATCCAATCGTACTTTTTCAAGTGCCTTTTCATTGGCAATGGGGTTGTTGTTGATAGGTATTTGTGCTGCCATACCGCCCATTGCATGAATACCTCTTTTATGGCAACGCTGTATCACCAGTTTTGAATAGGCATCCATAAAGGGCACTGTCATGGTCACCTGATCTCTGTCCGGCAAAATAAATTCGGGATGATTCTTAAATTTTTTGATGTAGGAAAAAATATAATCCCATCGGCCACAATTAAGACCTACAATATGGTTTTTCAGCTCGTAAATGATCTCGTCCAATTGAAAACTGGCCGTTATGGTCTCGATCAAAACCGTTGCCTTGAAGGTTCCTACCGGAACGTTCAGGTATTCTTCAGCAAATGTCATTACCTCGTTCCACCATCTGGCCTCCAAGTAATGTTCCAACTTGGGCAAGTAGAAATATGGAGCGGATTTCCGGTTGCGCAATATCTCCGTGTTGTGGAACACATACAAACCAAAATCGACCAAACTGCCCGAAGCCTCCTCCCCATCGATCAAGATATGTCTCTCGTTCAAATGCAGTCCACGGGGCCTCACCAAAAGAACGGCTACCTCCTCGTTCAACTTATAGTTTTTACCTTTTTTTGAATCATAATAGGTAATGGTGCGTTTATTTGCATCTATTAAGTTCTGCTGGCCTTGCATACAATTATACCAAGTCGGGGCATTGCTGTCCTCAAAATCGGCCATAAAGGTCTTGGCGCCGGAGTTCAAAGCGTTGATCACCATTTTCCGGTCCACCGGCCCGGTAATCTCAACTCTTCTGTCCTGTAAGTCTTCTGGAATTCCTTTTACCTTCCAATCTACGGTTCTTGTCTGTTCCGTTTCTTTGGGGAAATCCGGAAAAGTACCTGCATCAAATTGTGCTTGCCGCTTAGTTCGTTCGTCCAGCAACTGCAACCTTGATCTATTGAACTTTTGATGCAATGCGATCAAAAAATCAAAAGTCCGATTTGTCAACAGTTCTGGGTAGTAGTTCTTCACCTCTTTTGCAAATTGCAATTTGGTATTGGTCATAACTGCTTGTTCCATAGTACTTTTAAATTTATGAAACAAGGTTAACGCAAACGTTTGAAAAAAACAAGCGAACGTTCGCTAATTTCTATTTATTCGCTTTTTTTATCATATTCGCAAAAAGAGTTATCTTTGATTGAGAAAAATGGAAGAAGAATATATTAAACTGATTTTTGGGCTAAAGCTCAAGCAGATACGGTCCAAAAGAAAACTTTCGTTGTTTGGTTTGTCCAAACTATCCGGACTCTCCAAATCTTACCTCAACGAAATCGAAAAAGGAAAAAAGTATCCCAAAACGGATAAAATTGCCCTTCTGGCGGAAAAATTGGAAGTTCCCTACGATAATATGGTTTCCCTTAAGTTGGACAAAAATCTAGCTCCGGTCGGCGAATTGCTAAAGTCCAAAGTTTTGAAAGAACTTCCCTTGGAACTGTTCGGGATCAAGGAAAGTGACCTTATTGACATTGTAGCCAACGCCCCTACCAAGGTAAACGCTTTTATCAGCACCATTATTGAGATTGCCAAACACTACAACTTTGGCAAGGAAAGCTTTTACTTGGCCTCCTTGCGTTCTTTCCAAGAGGCCAGCAATAACTTTTTCCCCGAATTGGAGGAGGCGGCAGAGAATTTTACCAAAGCGTATCAGGTCAATTCTAAAAAGTCACCAACATCAACGGAACTAGAAGAAATATTGGTGGAGGAATATGGCTATTCCATTAATAATGACGAACTGACCCGATATAAGGAACTGGACAACCTACGGTCTATTTTTATCCCCAAAACAAAAACACTTTTGGTAGCGGACCATATCGATGAGGCACAACGGGCTTTTATCTATGCCAAAGAAATCGGGTACAATTATTTAAACATCGAAGAACGACTGTACACATTTACCTGGATCAAATTCAACAATTTTGATCAAGTGCTCAATAATTTTTACGCTTCTTATTTTGCTGGAGCTCTGGTCATCCCGAGGCACTTGATCAAACAAAATCTGGAGACCTTTTTAGCCCAACCAAAATTCGACAAATCGTTTCTCACCGAAATCAAGAACAGTTTTAATGCGTCACCGGAATCACTTTACCAGAGACTGACGAACATCTTGCCCAACGATTACCAGCTGGAAAACCTATTCTTTCTTCGGTTAGGGCATAAAGAAGGAAGCAATCGATTCCATATTACCAAAGAATTGCACCTTACCCACCACCATTCACCACACGGAAACGAATCCAACGAAAAATATTGTCGCCGTTGGGTCTCTATCCGGGTGTTGCAGGAAATTTCAAAAACATCGGCCGAGCACCTCATGGATGTTCAGATCTCGCATTACCCAAACGACGGTTTATCCTATCTTATTTTTTCCAGTGCTACGGCAGATCCATTTAAAAAAGACGAATATAGGAGTGTAAGTCTTGGACTATTGATCAATACAGAACTCAAAAAGAAAGTAAAGTTTTTGGATGATCCCAAAATAAAAACCTACAATGTTGGCGTTACTTGCGAGCGTTGTTCCATAAAAGATTGTGATGTAAGACAATCACCTCCTGTGGTGTTGCAAAAAAAACAACAGAACTTGAAAACCGAATCAGTAGTGGAAGAACTGCAGCTGAAATTCAGTTAGGTTACGCTTTTGGTTTTAACAGTACATTAAAAACAGCTTCGTCTTCCAATAGTTGAAATCCGTTGTGCAGATGGGACTGTTCCACGGCGTAAGGATAGAACGAAATCGGCTCGATACATACCATATTCCGAACTTCCGTCCAGCACATAAAATTCCCAAAACCTTTGGTCTCGATGGTAATCTCCTTTTCATCCTTTAGTGTGATGGAGGTACAATCCGCTACCTGCAGTGCCCTACTCCCAACAGCCAAAACTTCGTCCAATGTTATTTCCCTGTTTTTGGTCACAATGGTGGGTGCACTGGAATACAACTTAAAAGTTGGATGATACCCCAACATAAAGGGCATTCCTTGCTCGCCGGTAATTCTAAAACTGATTTCCAACGAATCCTCGTGCAACACAAACGATTTTTTAAACTTGAAATCATATGGCCAGATCAACGCTTCTTCAGTGGATTTTTCCGGGAACTTGGCATTGAAAACTTCAGTGCCCGCTTTATACTTTTTTTCGTAAACGACTGTAGTATCCGAATGGTTTGCCAGTTCGTATTCCATTTGACGTAGATGACCATGTTGGTCCTGTACAGCAGGGCCTTTTGGGGTTTGAACCCTAAAACCGGCTTTGTTAACTGGCCCGATAACAGGGAACATTTCGGTATCCGAACTACTCCAGCCCGGGCTTCCTTTTTGATGGATAAATTCAAATCCGTTAACCTTGTAACCGACCAACTCTCCTTTATCTATGCTTATTTCGCTTGTATTGTTTTTTAGCTGAATCATCTTCTTAATTCTTGGTTATTCGAACTGGATGGCTTTTACAGGTGTAATCTTTGTGATAATATACGATGGAATCAAAAGCATTAACAAACAAAGTACCATGACCCCAATATTCAAAAATATAATTGTGGACAGATCCATATGTACGGGAATGTACTCAATATAATATTCTTGCGGGTTTGGAAATTTGAACATTCGATACCTGTCCTGAAGAAAAATAACACCCAATCCGATAAGGTTTCCCCAAAATAGCCCAATGGCAATCAAATAGGCTGCGTTATATAAAAATACCTTTCGAATGCTCCAGTTCGCCGACCCCAACGCTTTAAGAATTCCTATCATTTGGGTACGTTCCAAAATCAAAACCAGTAAAGCGGTAATCATATTTATACCGCCCACAATGATCATAATCCCAATAATCAAAGCAATATTGAAATCAAAAAGTCCGATCCATTCAAAAATTCGGAAATACTTGTTCTTTATATTTTGGGTATCCAAAACAGAGATTGTTTTGTTATATATTTCGTTACTTTTTTCTTCAAGTTGGTCGAAATCCTCAATAAATACCTCAAAGTTTCCAATTTGATTTTCCTCCCATTTGTTCATCCGTTGGATATGTCGGATATCCACGAATACGTAGGTTTCATCAAACTCCTCGAAACCACTGTCATAAATACCCACAATATCGAACCGTCTATTATTCGGTGGCTTGGAGGCGTCCCCATCCCTCAGAAAAAAGGAAAAAAAGCTATCACCGGTCTTTAGTTGCAACCTATTGGCCATTAATTTGGAGATCAACACCTCTTCGTTCAACTCATCGCTATAATCGGGCAACCTACCGTCCACCAGATATTCCTTGAACGTACTCCAATCATAATCGCTCCCAACCCCTTTTGCCAACATCCCTTCAAAAGTATCTGCAGTTCTAATAATTCCTCCTTTGGTGGCTACGGCCTGTACGTGCTTTATACCCTCAACGTTCAAAAACTCTGGATAAAAGTCCTGATCAATGGAAATTGGTTTCAAGGAAACCTCGGAGTTGTTATTATCAAAATTGGAAATTTGGATATGTCCGTTAAAGGCTGCAACCTTTTCTCGAACCTTGTTTTTAAGGCCCACACCTGTCGCTATGGCAATCAACATCATAACAACACCGATGGCAATTGCCGCAATGGCAATTTTTATAATCGGGGCGGAAATACTAATTTTATGCTCCTTCCCTGTAACAAGGCGTTTGGCTATAAATAATTCTAAATTCAACGAATGCCCATTTTATCTAGATTCAAAAGTACATTTTTATTGTTGTTTTTAATGCTTTCCGCATGCAAGGGTCAACAAAAAGAAGACAATTCCGATACCAAGGCACAAACAGCCACTCCCCCGTCCATAAAAGTGGCCGCCAACCGAACCGAGGCCTATGCCCCCCTTTTAAAAGAAAAATCAGTAGGAATTGTAGCCAACCCAACAAGCGTTATTTTCAAAGAAAAAGGCTACACCCATTTGGTGGACTCTTTAATTTCTTTAGGTGTCGATATTAAAAAAGTATTTGCCCCGGAACACGGTTTTCGAGGTACCGCAGATGCGGGAGAGCACGTGAAGGACGGTATGGATACGCGAACGGGACTGCCTTTAATTTCCCTTTATGGCAAAAATAAAAAACCTTCCAAAGAGCTACTCGAAGAGCTCGATGTTGTGGTTTTTGACATTCAGGATGTCGGGGTCAGGTTTTACACCTACATTGCCACACTGGAATTGGTAATGGAGGCTTGTGCCGAAAACAACAAACCTATAATTGTGTTGGATAGGCCCAACCCCAATGGACATTATGTGGATGGCCCCACCATGATGAAGGAGCACACAGGATATTTGGGAATGAACACTATACCGTTGGTGTACGGGATGACGATGGGCGAATATGCCTTAATGCTGAACGGTGAAAAATGGATGGAAAACGGTGTAAAAGCCGACTTAACAGTTATAGAACTCGAAAATTACACACACGATTCGGAGTACCATTTGCCTATCCGACCTTCCCCGAATTTGCCCAACGATACATCGATTACATTATACCCCAGCTTGGGACTTTTTGAGGGCACCAATGTGAATGCAGGCAGGGGCACCGAATCCCAATTTCAGCGCTATGGGGCATCCTTTATGGATAGTACGGCCTATGATTTCAGTTATGTTCCCAAGCCTAATTTTGGCTCCAAATATCCTAAAGAAGAAGGCAAGACCTGCTACGGCAATGATCTATCCAAAACGCCAAGGATGAACAAAGTAAGCATGGAGTGGATCATTGATGCCTACAACAACACCTTGGATAAATCAAAGTTCTTTTTAACCAATGGGTTTACCAAACATGCCGGCACGCCTTTGCTCCAACAACAGATTGAAGAAGGTATGACCAATGAAGAAATCCGGGCGACTTGGCAGAATGATCTGAAAGAATTCAAAAAGATCAGGGCAAAGTATTTGATCTATGATTAGTTTTTTGAATTGAAATTTTATCCAAAAAAACATTTCTTGTAAAAGATTTCACGATTTATCTTTGCCGCAAAGTTTTTTGGATTGACCAAAACCCCGATTTCCCAATTATACGAACAGTCTCCCGCACTTGGGAAACTGAGGAGCGCCATTGCCCAATCTCAAAGCAACTCTTCTGCAAGATCACAAAAAATCAATGTAAAAGGGCTTGTGGGCTCATCGCTTTCTTTTATGATAACCGACACGTTCAAATCGGCAGACCTACCTTTTCTCCTAATTTTGAACGACAAGGAAGAAGCCGCCTATTATTTAAACGATCTGGAACAGCTCATCGGTGAAAAAGATGTGCTTTTCTACCCCGGAAGCTATCGTAGGCCATATCAAATAGAAGAAACCGATAATGCCAACGTACTTTTGCGTGCCGAAGTCCTAAACCGTATCAATTCCAGAAAAAAACCTGCGGTGATCGTTACCTACCCCGATGCACTATTTGAGAAAGTGGTT
Source organism: Allomuricauda sp. XS_ASV26 (assembly GCF_041224615.1). Taxonomy (NCBI): domain Bacteria; kingdom Pseudomonadati; phylum Bacteroidota; class Flavobacteriia; order Flavobacteriales; family Flavobacteriaceae; genus Allomuricauda; species Allomuricauda sp. XS_ASV26. The sequence continues at coordinate 167,390 of NZ_JBGFGK010000027.1, forward strand.
ACGCGAAAGGAACTCGACAAAAACACTCAAAAGATTAAAATTGGTGACGAAATCTCTTTGGATTTCTTGAACGAAGTCCTTTTTGAATATCAGTTTAAACGAGTGGACTTTGTTACCGAACCGGGAGAATTTTCCGTTCGTGGCGGAATTGTGGATGTGTTCTCCTTCTCGCACGACGAACCTTATCGTATAGAGTTTTTTGGCGATGAAGTGGACAGTATTCGAACTTTTGATGTAGAAACACAACTCTCCACGGACAAAGTGAAGAAAATCACGATCATCCCCAATGTAGAGAACAAATTTACCGAAGAGATACGCGAAAGCTTTTTAAAATATGTTTCGGCAAGCACAGTGGTATTTGCCAAAAACCTAGCACTGATCTACGACCGAATCGATTCTCTTTTTGAAAAAGCGGAGGAAAGTTTCGCCAAATTGAGCCAAGAGATCAAACACGCAAAACCTAAAGAACTTTTTGCAGATTCGATTTTATTAAAAGCACAATTGGAGGATTATTTATGTGTTGAGATAGGCAATTCTTCCGTAAGTTCGGGTGCGGTCGAGAACCAGACAAAAGAACTTAGTTCGGCTACGCTCGAGACGACAGCTTCGATAATCCAATTCAATACCAAACCTCAACCCTCCTTCAATAAAAAGTTTGATCTGCTGATCGAAAACCTCAACGATAATCGGGATGGGGGTTACAGCAATTATATTTTCTGTTCCACGGAACAACAGGCCAAACGTTTTCACGATATTTTTGATGAAGTGGACCAAACCGTCCATTATCAAACCATAATATTCCCGCTCTACCAAGGTTTTATTGATCAAGACCTGAAAATAGCCTGCTACACGGATCATCAAATTTTTGAGCGTTACCATAAGTTCCATTTAAAAAATGGCTATGCAAAAAAACAGGCCATTACTTTAAAAGAGCTCAACAAACTCGAAATTGGGGATTACGTGACCCATATTGACCATGGTATCGGCAAGTTTGGAGGATTGCAAAAAATTGATGTAGAGGGCAAAAAGCAGGAAGCCATTAAACTTATTTATGGCGATCGTGATATTTTATATGTGAGTATTCACTCATTGCACAAAATATCCAAGTACAACGGTAAGGACGGTGCACCACCAAAAATATTCAAACTGGGTTCTGCTGCCTGGAAAAAACTGAAACAAAAGACCAAGGCAAGGGTTAAGAAAATTGCTTTCGACCTTATTAAGGTTTATGCTAAACGTAGACTCGAAAAAGGGTTCCAATATGCCCCGGACAGCTATCTGCAGCACGAACTGGAGGCATCCTTTATTTACGAAGACACCCCTGACCAAGAAAAGAGCACCCAAGATGTAAAAAAGGACATGGAAAGCGAACGCCCCATGGACCGTTTGATCTGTGGTGATGTAGGTTTTGGAAAAACCGAAGTTGCCATTCGTGCCGCATTCAAGGCCGTGGACAATGGCAAACAGGTCGCCGTTTTGGTACCTACTACCATTTTGGCCTTTCAACATAGCAGAACCTTTAAGGAGCGCCTAAAAGAAATGCCCGTATCGGTCGATTACCTCAACCGCTTCCGTACCGCTAAGGAGAAAAAGGATGTCTTGGAACGTTTGGCCGAGGGCAAAATAGATATCATTATAGGCACCCATCAACTTGTGAACAAGAACGTGCAGTTCAAAGATCTGGGATTGTTGATCGTGGACGAGGAACAAAAATTCGGGGTTGCTGTAAAAGAGAAGCTACGTTCCATAAAAGAAAATGTGGATGTGCTTACATTAACCGCCACTCCTATTCCGAGAACACTTCAATTTAGTTTGATGGCCGCTCGGGACCTATCCGTGATCAATACGCCACCGCCCAACCGCTACCCCATCGAAAGTCAGGTTATTCGTTTAAACGAAGAGGTTATACGCGATGCGGTATCCTACGAGATCCAAAGGGGCGGACAAGTATTTTTTATCCATAACCGCATAGAGAACATTAAAGAAGTTGCCGGAATGCTCCAACGTTTGGTACCCGATGCAAAAATTGGTATCGGACATGGTCAAATGGAAGGCAAAAAATTGGAATCCTTAATGCTTTCGTTCATGAACGGCGAGTTCGATGTATTGGTGTCCACCACGATTATAGAAAGTGGATTGGACGTAACCAACGCCAACACCATTTTTATTCATAATGCCAATAATTTTGGGTTGAGCGATCTACACCAAATGCGCGGGCGCGTAGGCAGAAGCAACAAAAAAGCCTTCTGTTACTTTATTACACCGCCTTACGAGGTTATGACCCCCGAAGCAAGGAAACGAATCGAAGCTTTGGAACAATTTACCGACTTGGGCAGTGGTTTTAACATAGCCATGAAAGATTTGGAAATACGAGGAGCGGGCGATCTTTTAGGAGGCGAGCAAAGTGGTTTCATAAATGAGATCGGTTTCGAGACCTATCAAAAAATATTGTCGGAAGCCATAGATGAACTTAAGGAGAATGAGTTCAAAGAATTGTATGAAGAAGTAGAGGGCGACAAAGAAAAAGTATATGTAAAAGAGATGCAGCTCGATACCGATTTTGAATTGCTCTTCCCTGATGATTACATAAACAATATAACCGAACGACTGAACCTTTACACCCAACTAAACAGTGTAGAGGACGAAGTAGGCCTACAAAAATTCGAGGCACAACTAGTAGATCGTTTTGGGGAGTTACCGGAACCTGCCGTGGATTTGATGAACTCTGTTCGTATAAAATGGATCGCCACCCATATAGGACTGGAAAAAGTGATCATGAAAAAAGGCAAGTTTATTGGTTACTTTATTGCCGACCAACAATCCAGTTTTTACCAAAGTCCTACATTCACTAAAGTATTACAATACGCTCAAACACATCCGCAATTGGTAAAACTCAAGGAAAAACAGACCCGAAATGGACTCCGGTTATTGTTGGTTTTTGATAAAATAACAAGTGTGGAGAAGGCATTGAAGGTGTTGGAGCCGTTTACGCCTTCAAAAGAGAATGTTTCTGCATAAGTTAAGATTTCTCATATCGTTCGAAAGGACTGATACACCACCTAGATCATTTCGATTGAGTGAAGCGTCCAGCAACTTCAAAATAAAAGAATAAGTCCGTATAGTACGAAATGGCATTCAAACTTAAAAAGCCCCGTAAACCTGCTTAACAAACTCCCCTATTTTTGAAGGTTCCAGCCAACGGGTCACGATCACCAAACCACTTTTTTGGTCAACCACAATAAAATTGCCCCCAAAACCGGCAGCGTAGAACACATGTTCAGGAACACTATCCCAATGGCGGTCACCCTGTAGGTTTAACCACCACATGTAGCCATAATTCACATTGGGCACGGAAGGCATAGTCGCTTTCTTGATCCAATCCTCACTGATAATCTGTTCATCTTGCCATTTCCCGTTGTTCAAGAATAGGATTCCAAAACGGGCCATATCCTCGGTAGAAATAAAAAGCCCTGCACCTGAGTGTCCACCTCCCGTAACGGATTTCATTTTAATACCATCGATAACGGTCCAAGCATTTTCGTAACCGAACCATCGCCAGGATGTAGTTGCTCCAATTTTATCCATCACCTCTTCTTTGAGCACCATGGGAACAGGTTTTCTCCACACATGGGTGAGCGAATAGGCAAGTACGTTCACACGAACATCGTTATATTCCATTACGGTTCCTGGTTCGTTAAGGGTTCGGTACTTCCAATCGTCAAGACCTCCTTTGCTAGGTGGACGGTCCGCCCAGTCCTTTCCTCCCCACAGCTCGCCCGACCAATCGGAATTTTGTTGTAATAGGTGTTCCCAAGTAATTTTAGAATTATGCTCGCCATCAAAAGTGCCGTCCCAGATATAGTCGCCAACTTTATCCTTGGTGTCGTTGATCAATCCGTGATCTTCGGCAAGACCAGCAACGGTGGACAAAAAGCTCTTGGTAACACTAAAAGTCATATCAACACGTTTGGTATCGCCCCACGATGCCAAAACATAGCCGTTCTTCATAATCAATCCGGCAGGTCCCCCACGTTTTTTGGTCGGACCCAAAATTTGATGAAAAGGCTCTCTCTTGAACCCTTCCAAAATAGCGACCCGCAAATCCCTGGACCCGGAATATTCGTTGGATTTGGCATAATCGACCGCCTTTTTCAAAGTAGCTTTGTCAAATTTAAATTGACCATTCTCAGCTGTTTTCCACGTTGCGTAGCGTTCTGGAAAATATATTTCTTGGGAGTTGACATTAAAAGTGATGGCAAATGCGGCAAAAAGTAAGGCCGCAACAAAACTGTTTTTCATTTCAGAAAGGTTTGGATTGGGAAAGTAAGGTAGTGATTGTTACGGAATTTTAAATCATCAGTTCCAATGATGATGTAGATAGATAATGGATTCTGCTTAAAAACAAGAATAACATCTTGGCATTCTTGAGCAATCGAAATCTAAAGATCGATTCTTTACTACCCATCTGTTGTAGGCCTTCGATATTTATGGAAAGGTTGTTTTAGCAAGCCTTTAATGCTGCTGTTCTCCTTTTCATCCGGAAATGTATCCACGCCGTAAACAATATCCTCTGCATCCAAATACATATAGGTACCGAACAACCGGTCCCAAATAGAAAAGATATTCCCGTAATTGGAATCGGTATAGGGCAACTTGTAGTGATGATGCACTTTGTGCATGTCCGGACTTACAATGAACCAACTGATAGCATTGTCCACTTTTTTTGGCAATCCGATGTTCGCATGGTTAAATTGAGAAAAAATTACCGACAGACTCTGGTACAGCATTATTATTCCTATGGGCGCACCAACGATTAAAACACCTGCCAAAGTAAAAGCGTAGCGTATTAAACTTTCCAAAGGATGATGCCTGTTGGCGGTAGTGGTATCCACATTGTGGTCGGAATGGTGCACCAAATGTACCATCCATAAAGGTTTTACTTTGTGCTCCACCCAATGGGCCGCATATGCCCCGATCAAATCCAGAAGCATTACCCCTAAAAGCACATATAGCCACAACGGCATTTCGGGCAACCAATTAATGATCCCGAACCCATTCTCCACAGCCCAGTCCGAAGATTTTAGGAGCAAGAACGCTAAAGGAAAGTTCACTATTATCGTTGTGAACGTAAAAAAGAAGTTGGGCACTGAATGACGCCATTTTTTGTAAGGCGCGTTGAACAAGGGCACAATACCCTCCAAAATCCAAAAAAAAGTGATTCCTCCTACCAAAATTAGGCTTCGGTGCCACGAAGGAATCGTTTCAAAATAAGAAATTATCTGTTCCATTCCTTCAAATATAACAAATCATCAAAATTTTATGGATTTTTTCATTTCCTCCACAATATTGAAGGCCGCAGGGCAAATGGCCACATTCTTCAGGGTCAAATGGGCAATCTGTTGGAACTTTTTTCGGTCCGTATGCGGAAACTCACGACATGCCTTGGGCCGAACGTCGTAAATGGAGCAATAATTATCGGCACCCAAAAACGTACAGGGTACGGATTGCAGCACATAATCGTTCTCTTCATCCATTCGTAAAAACTCATCTATGAATTGTGAAGGTTTCATCCTAAAATGTTTTGCTATCCTCTCGATATCCGCAGTGGTAAACAATGGACCCGTGGTTTTGCAACAATTGGCACAATTAAGGCAGTCGGTACGCTCGAATTCGCTCTCGTGCAAATCCTGCATTGTATAATCAAGGTTTTTGGGAGGACGCTTTTTTAGTTTAGCAAAGAATTTTTTGTTCTCGGCATGTTTTTCCTTTGCCCGTTGCGCCAACTCCTTAAGTATTTCGTCCATAGTGCACAAACTTATCCATTTTAAACCTTTCAATGCAATTAAAGTCCCACCTTTGCAAAAACAAAACACCCAAAATGGCAGATGCTTTTGGAAAGGCGGTATTAGATTATCAAAAAGGCCTATATACGGAAGACATTAAAACCTTTTCATCTTTAGATGAAGAGGATGTTATCCCTGTCCCCTATTTGTTCCGCAGCTTCCATAAAATGCCCAAAATAGAACAAAAGGCCCTTGAGTTGGCACGGGGAAAGGTCCTGGATATTGGTGCAGGTGCCGGAAGCCACTCCCTGTATCTTCAAGAAAAGGGATTGGATGTTACAGCCTTGGACAATTCCAAAGGATGTATAGCGGTATGCGAGGAGCGTGGCATAAAATCTGTGGTTTTAGGCAGCATATTGGAGTATAGCGATACCCGTTTCGACACCTTGCTATTGTTGATGAACGGAATCGGTTTGGCCGGAAAATTGAAAAATTTAAGTCACTTTTTAAAGCATTTGGCCTCATTATTGATGCCCAATGGTCAGGTTTTGGTCGATTCCAGCGACATTATTTACATGTTCGAACAGGATGATGACGGTGGTTATTGGATTCCGGACAATGGCGATTACTATGGCGAAGTAAAATTTAAGATGGAATATAAAGGAATGGAAACCGATGAGTTTGATTGGGTCTATATAGACTTCAATACCCTAAAAAATGCCTGTGAATCGAATAATCTTAATTGTGAACTTGTACTATCTGGGGAACACTACGATTATTTGGCCAAACTAACGTTAAAAAAGTAATAGTTTCCCATTTAGAACGTTGATATACTAATTCTCTTGTTATGAAAAAAATTGCTCTTTGTGCCCTATTCTGTGTTGGATTATTAACGAGCTGCTCCAAGAGTTCGGACGAAAACACCACTAGCGAATCCAGTACCAATCTTAAAGCTGGGAACCTATTGACCACGGGCGCGTCGGCAAGAGACCTATTATCCAACGAAAATTTTGACAAGCTTATAATTGAAATTGCGTATGTTGCCGGTTTTGAGCCTACATTTGAGGCCATTTCCAATTTTGAAGACTTTTTATTGGAAAGAACCTTTAAGGAGAATATAGAATTCAAGTTTACCTCACTTTCCACACCATCCGAAGAAACCCTTACCCTAGATGAAGTTGTAGACCTGGAGGAAAAAAACAGGACCCAGTACAACAGCGAAAATGCCATTGCGGTATATATCTATTTTGCCGACGCACCATCCGATAGTGATGATGAAGATGAAGGATTGGTCACTCTTGGCGCCGTCTACCGAAATACATCCATGGTCATTTATCAATCCACCGTGGAGGATATTGCAAACCGCAGCTCGTTCGTAACCATAGCCGATGTGGAGACTGCTACCTTACTACATGAATTTGGCCATTTGTTCGGTTTGGTAAACTTGTCCACACAATCTGTAAACGACCACGAAGAAACCACGGAAAATGAAGACGGGAATCAGGAAGGCACCAACCATTGTAATGTTGAAGGCTGTTTAATGCGTTCTGAATTGGAATTCGGGAGCTCCATGCTCAAACAGATGGAGAAAAACGCCTCCAAAGGATTGGCCACTATTCCCGATTTTGATGCCGAATGCATTTTGGACCTTCAAAAGTACGGTGGTCGATAAATTGCCAGAAAATTAAGGGATATTTAAATATTTGTGGGTCTGCAAAGATACTTTCCATTTAGGGTTCTTCATTACATAATCCACAATTTGTGGCACCATTTTATCCCTAACGCTCCACTCGGGCTGTAAATACAAAATACAGTTCTCCCCAACTTGTGCCGCTTGCTCTTCCGCAAATATAAAGTCGTGTTTATTGTACACAATTACCTTTAGTTCGTGTGCTTTTTTGGAAATATCCCCAACAGGGAGCTTATTTTTTTTTGGCGAAAGACAAATCCAATCCCAAACCCCTGTTAAAGGATAAGCCCCGGAAGTCTCGATATGTGTCTTCATGTTTTTGGCCTTTAGGCCATGGGTCAATGGTCCCATATCCCAAGTCAGGGGCTCACCTCCTGTAATCACAATGGTATCGGAGTACTTTTCGGCGTTTGCGATTATGCTATCGATGTGTGTAGGAGGATGTGTTTCCGCGTTCCAGCTCTCCTTTACATCGCACCAATGACAACCCACATCACAACCTCCCACCCTTATAAAATAAGCGGCCGTACCTTTATGATATCCTTCACCCTGAATGGTATAGAATTCTTCCATGAGCGGCAACATGGCACCTTTCTCCACCAATTCCATTACATTTTCTTTTACCATGCCGCAAAGATAGTCCTCTTGGGCGGTTTCACCTATTTTACGGCAATAACATCGATTTCTATCTGTCCGTTGGCAGCAATGCCCTTCGCGGCAAAAGTGGTCCGAGCAGGCTTTTTGGTAAAATACTGGACATAAATTTCGTTAAAAGCCGCAAAATCATCAATATCTGCCAAGATCACGGTACATTTCACCACATTGTCCAAAGTCAAATTGTGCTCCTCAAGGACCGCTTTTATATTTTCAATAGCTTGTTTGGTCTCGGCCTGGATACCGCCATCAACAAGGGTACGCGTTGTATGGTCCATTCCAATCTGCCCGGCCAAAAAATACATATTGCCAGCTTCAACCACATCGCTAAAGGGAGCTTTCTGTTTTTTAGGTTCGTGCGAATTATGGAAAATAAGTTCGGTGGTTTCCTGTGCATAAGTGGTTGCAACAAAGCCGCTCAACAAAATTGCCAAGATGGTGTACTGAAAAGGTTTCATGATCTCGTTTTTAGTATTGCCTAAAATTACCCTATTTTTATCGCAAATTGAACAGCGATGGGCAATAAAGAAAAATTCTTTGAACATATAGCACAGGGATACGCCATGAAAGGCGATTACATTACCATGGGTGCCGGTATGTTGGATGGTGAAACCATCACCGATGCACATATAAAGATTCCTTTAAAAATGATGAACCGTCACGGACTCATCGCAGGTGCAACGGGAACCGGTAAGACGAAGACCCTACAAGTGCTTGCAGAGAATTTATCCGACAAAGGAATCCCGGTTTTGCTCATGGATCTAAAAGGAGATTTGAGCGGTATCGCCCAACCAAGCCCCGGCCATCCTAAAATTGATGAACGGCACGAAAAGATCGGGCTTCCATTCGAACCCAAAGGTTTTCCTGTAGAGATCATGTCGCTATCCGAACAAGATGGGGTACGCCTACGCGCCACTGTTTCCGAATTTGGCCCTGTACTTTTATCCCGTATTTTGGATTTGACAGTAACCCAAGAAGGTATTGTTGCCGTAGTATTTAAATATTGTGACGATAATAAATTACCCTTGCTCGACCTAAATGATTTTAAAAAGGTACTGCAATATGCAACTGGTGAGGGCAAAAAAGAGTTTCAATCGGCTTATGGCCGTATATCCACAAGTTCCACAGGGACTATTTTAAGAAAGATCATCGAGCTCGAACAACAGGGAGCCGATTTGTTTTTCGGGGAAAAATCGTTCGAAGTGGACGATTTGGTCCGTATTGATGAAAACGGACGAGGATTTATCAATATAATCCGTTTGACCGATATTCAGGACCGTCCCAAACTCTTCTCAACCTTTATGTTGAGCCTTTTGGCGGAAATTTATGCCACCTTCCCAGAGCAAGGCGATAGCGACCGACCCGAATTGATATTGTTCATAGACGAGGCACACCTTATTTTTGACAATGCCAGCAAAGCGCTTTTAGATCAAATTGAAAGTATTGTGAAACTAATTCGCTCCAAAGGAATAGGGTTGTATTTTGTAACCCAAAACCCGACCGACGTGCCGGACGACGTACTGGCACAATTAGGATTAAAGGTGCAACATGCCCTACGTGCTTTTACGGCCAAGGACCGAAAAGCCATAAAGCTCACGGCGCAGAACTATCCCATTTCCGAGTTTTACAACACAGCCGAGGTACTTACCTCTTTAGGAACCGGGGAAGCCTTGATCTCCGCTTTGGACGAAAAAGGACGCCCCACTCCACTGGCAGCAACCATGATGCGTGCTCCTATGAGTCGAATGGATGTGTTAAGCGATTCCGAGATCAAAGAGGTTTTGGACGCCTCCAAATTGATAAAAAAATACAATGAGGAAATCGATAGGGAAAGTGCTTACGAAATCCTGAGTGAAAAAATTGAAAAAGCTGAAAAGGAGGCAGAGAAAGAAAAAGAAATAAAACAAACTTCCCGCAGAACAACCTCAACACGAAGAAGCACCAGAATGAACCCTGTGGTCAAAGTTTTGACCAGTGCAACATTTATCCGGGGGGTTTTGGGCGTATTAAAAAAAGTGATTCGATAATAATTCAAATGAAAAGAACAATTAGCATATTGACCCTAATTTGCGGCATTGCAGCAATACAATCCTGTAAAAAGGACACCACGTTTTTAATTACCGAAACCAGTGTAGGCCCGCTGACCCAAACTACCAGAGTTCCAGACATAAAAACTGTTTTTGTGCAAGATTCGGTCGTAGCCGATTCTACACAGATCAACCTGGGGGTATCACCAAAAAAAATGGAGGTTTACGAAAAAGGCGGCAAACACCTTTTAACCCTAAAGGCGAATTCCGATAGTATCCCTACCATTGAAAACGTAAGGATCATGGACCCAAGGTATGTTTCAGACAAAGGTGTAAGCTTGCAAAGTACCTTCAAGGACATCCAAAACAGTTACGATATCAAAAAAATTGTGACCACATTGAACAGTATTGTTGTTTTTCCAAAAGGAAGCAACCTTTATTTTACCATTGATAAAGAAGAACTGCCCGAGGGCCTTCGTTTCTCATCTTCCAATATTGAAGCGGTACAGATACCCGATGAAGCTAAAATAAAATATTTGATGGTGGGTTGGGAATAGACCCAAAATCCTTGTCCCCAAATGAAAAAAGCACTTAACAAAATAATTCCATTGGTCTATGGGCAGTACTACAATGCCTATACATGGATAGCTCCGAAAAAAGCGGCCCAAAGTGCCTTTCATACGTTCAGCACAGTAAGAAAGGGAAGGGTTAAACCGGAACAGGCCGATTTTTTGAACGGCGCCAAGTTTACTATTGAAAAAGTTGTGGGACATCAAATACAGACCTACCATTGGCCCGGAAACAAAGAAACCGTTTTGCTGGTACATGGATGGGAGAGCAACACCTATAGATGGCGCAACCTAATCAAAAAATTAAGGGAAGCCGATTTTAATATCATTGCTTTTGATGCTCCTTCGCATGGGTACTCCTCCGGGAAACATCTATACGTACCACTATATGAAGAAGTGGTAAACTACATGGTGCTAAAACACGACCCTAAGCACCTTATCGGCCACTCCATGGGCGGGATGACCATTGTTTACAACCAATATAAAAATCCCAAAGATTCCGTTGAAAAGATAATCACGATTGGAGCCCCTTCCCATATCCAGGATTTTATCGACCATTTTCAAGATTTGTTAAAATTGAACAATAGGGTAATGAAGAATCTGGACAATTATATCGAAAATCGTTTTGGGTTTAAAATCGACCAATTTTCTACAGCGGAATTTGCCCAGTCCATCAGTAAAAAAGGTTTGCTTTTTCATGATAAACTAGACAAGATAGCACCCTACAATGCATCGGTATCGGTAAGTGAAAAATGGAAAAACAGCAAATTGATAAGCACAGAAGGGCTTGGCCATTCGATGCACCAAGACAATATAAACGACCAGATCATTTCATTTTTGGAGGGTTAAAAAAGTTGTTCTATTTTTCATAAAAAATAGAGACCATGCAAAGCATAACACCCTTTCACGTTGCCGTACCTGTTCATAATTTGGAAGAATGCCGCACTTTTTACCGAGATGTTCTTGGTTGCGAAGAGGGTCGAAGTGCCGAACATTGGGTAGATTTCAACTTTTTTGGTCACCAATTTGTAATTCATTACAAGCCTAAATCGGACGAAAAGACCCACACCAACCCAGTAGATGGGAAAAATGTTCCTGTACCCCACTACGGTGTTGTATTGCCCTGGGATACCTTTGAGACATTTTCCAAAGGTTTGATCAAAAAAGGAATCGAATTTGTAATAGAGCCCTACATTAGATTTAAGGGTGAGCCCGGGGAACAGGCCACCATGTTCTTTTTAGATCCTGCCGGTAATGCCCTTGAATTTAAAGCCTTTAAGGATATGGGACAATTGTTTGCAAAATAAGCTATACCAGGTTCAACCCTTTTTTGCGAACCCACAAATGAGCAAAGATCATATTGGGCACCCAGCACAACCAAGCCACTATTTTGTAGGCCAATACAAATTCTCCAAAAATCAAGGTCAGGATAGGCAACCAAATCCGTAGAGTGACCGCAGCAAAACATGCCGCGTAGCTGTAAATCATCAATCCTTGGTGTAGCGATAGATCTTTGTTTTTAACTGCAATATAGGCCCTTATGGTCGTAAACAACCAAATAACGCCCAAACAAATAAACCCTATTGAAGAAACTATACCTCCTGTAGCAAAAAAACCAAGATAAACACCACATAGACCGCTTGCCACTGCCGAGACTATATAAACCTTACCTACATTGCGATGTACCAGCAATCGTTTGGTCCTTATTTTTTTTACAAATTGCAACCAACCGATCATCAAAGCCAAACCTCCAAAACTGATATGTCCATAAAAGGCGAAATTCCATAAAGTACTGGACAGCAACTCATCCGATTTGTTCATTAAGATACCAAACTCCTCCGTTGCAAATAGGTAAATTAATGGGTATAGACCAATACCAATGGCCAATAAAACGAAGACCACCCATGCCGCTTTATTCCGTACCGATTGAGCCATATTATTGGTTTTGCAAGAAGTAAGTTATCGATTATTTGGGGATAAAAACAAGAATTTACAAGGTAATTCGTTATAAATGCAATGATTAGGCCCTTATGCCTTGCCCAAATCCTACAATTATGAAGACAATTCTACTCTTGATCACCTTGATCTTTTCCGGTATGGCCGTGTCCAGTTGCACCAATGATGAAGACGATACGGATTTTCAGATCATAAACCCCGAGGAAGAGCAACAAACTGCTTTACAATTAGAACAGGAAAACGCAGACTGACCTATTTGGCGTTGTGGCGCTCTCTTGCCAACAATGTGTTTTTCAATAACATTGCAATGGTCATAGGACCTACGCCACCGGGTACCGGGGTAATGTAGGATGCTTTTTTACTGACATTTTCAAAATCTACATCTCCCGTAATGTAGTACCCTTTTTCGTATGTATTATCTGGAACACGGGTAATCCCTACGTCGATAATGGTAACCCCCTCTTTTACCATATCGGCCTTAAGAAACTTTGGAACGCCCAAGGCAGAAATTACAATATCGGCCTGTAGAGTGAGCTCTTTTAGGTTTTTGGTCCTGCTGTGGGCCAAGGTTACGGTGGAATTTCCGGGACTTCCTTTTTGGCTCATCAAAATACTGATCGGCCTACCTACAATGTGGCTTCTACCGATTACAACGGTATGTTTGCCTTCGGTTTCTACCTGATAACGTTTCAACAACTCCATAATTCCGAATGGGGTAGCCGAAACAAAAGTTTCCATGTCCAAGGCCATTTTCCCAAAATTGGTGGGATGAAAACCATCCACATCTTTATCCGGATCTACGGCCATAAGAACTTTTTCCTCATCAATATGTTTGGGCAGTGGTAGTTGCACAATGTAACCGTCGATATTTGGATCATTGTTCAATTGATATACTTGCTTTAGCAATTCTTCTTCGGTGGTTTCTTCTGGCAAATGTATCAATGTGGATTCGAAACCTATTTTTTTGCAGGATCTTACCTTGCTCCCTACATAGGTTAGGCTAGCACCATCGTTACCCACCAAAACGGCTGCCAAATGAGGGACTTTTTCCCCTTGCTGTTTCATTTTGGCCACCTCAACGGTGATTTCTTCTTTTATCTGGTTGGATACTTTTTTTCCGTCAAGGATTTTCATGGATTGTGTTGGTTTTATCTTTTGATTGGGGTTAGCGCATGTTCTGCATCATCTGCATCATTTTTTTGCCTCCACCGCCTTGCATCATCTTCATCATTTTGCTCATTTGATCGAACTGTTTTAGCAATTGGTTTACTTCTTGAATTGAAGTACCACTACCTGCGGCTATACGTTTTTTTCTACTGGCATTCAGTTTGGAAGGTGTGGATCGCTCATCGGGGGTCATGGAATGAATGATGGCTTCGATATGTTTAAAGGCGTCATCGTCAATATCAAGGCCTTTTAATGCTTTGCCGGCACCTGGGATCATTCCCATAAGGTCTTTCATGTTCCCCATTTTCTTGATTTGTTGGATCTGACTCAAGAAATCGTCGAACCCAAACTTATTTTTGGCAATTTTCTTTTGGATCTTGCGTGCCTGTTCTTCATCGAACTGCTCTTGGGCACGTTCCACCAAGGAGACCACATCTCCCATACCAAGGATACGGTCGGCCATACGTGATGGGTGGAACACATCGATAGCTTCCATTTTTTCACCAGTACCGATGAACTTGATGGGCTTGTCCACCACGGATTTAATGGATATGGCGGCACCACCTCTGGTATCACCATCGAGCTTGGTTAGGATAACTCCATCAAAATTCAACACATCGTTGAATGCCTTAGCTGTATTTACGGCATCCTGACCCGTCATGGAATCCACTACGAACAATGTTTCTTGGGGTTGAATGGCTTTATGGATGTTGGATATCTCCGTCATCATCTGCTCGTCCACGGCCAATCGACCTGCGGTATCTATGATCACCACATTGCACCCGACGCTCTTGGCGTGTGCAATACCTGCCTTGGCAATGGCCACAGGGTCATTGTTATCGCGATCGGAATACACCTCCACGCCAATTTGATCGCCCACTACGTGCAACTGATCTATCGCCGCCGGACGATATACATCACAAGCTACCAAAAGGGGCTTCTTGGTTTTCTTGTTTTTAAGATAATTGGCAAGTTTTCCAGAAAAAGTGGTTTTACCGGAACCTTGCAGACCGGACATTAAAATTACGGATGGGTTTCCGGAAAGATCCATTTCCTCTGCATCTCCGCCCATTAGTTCGGTGAGCTCGTCCTTTACCAACTTTACCATAAGTTGCCCTGGCTGAAGCGTGGTCAATACATTTTGACCCATTGCTTTTTCCTTGACGGTATTGGTAAATTCCTTTGCTATCTTAAAGTTGACATCGGCGTCCAACAAAGCCCTGCGGACTTCTTTGAGGGTCTCCGCAACATTTATTTCCGTAATCTGACCGTGTCCCTTTAGGACATGTAATGCCTTATCTAATTTTTCACTTAAATTATCGAACATGTGTTCTTTGTTTTAAAGGAGGCACAAATTTAATAATAATATAAAAGAAAAAGGACGGCTTTGGGGTGAGCCGTCCTTCTTTTGGAAAAAAGATTGGGGATAATCTTATGGTTTTTCAAAAACCAGGGTTTCTACTGTACCATCGTCGCTCTCATCTTTTAGTTCTATTCTGGTTGAAGTAATGGAAATAACTTTCCAATCTTCGGTCAATTCTCCCAAATCGTACTCGAAATCAAAGTTGAGGTAAAATTTTAAGCCTTCTTCGGAATCCCTAACTATTCTCCATAGTCCTTCGGCTATAGGATCGGCATTTATGGACACTTCTACTTGGTGATCGGCGGAAAAGTTAAAATCCATTTCGGCATAAGTAACGGTCAGATCCGTTTCCCCTTCTTGATACAAAGCTACATTCCAGGTTCCGCCCATGGCTATGTTTCTAATTTCGGCCACATCTCCATCATTGGCACTATCGTCACATACCCGTAGGAGTACCATTTCGTGGTCAGTCTCTTCAATTTCGAACTCCAAGCGGGTTTCCAGCATTTCCCTGATTGGCCACTCAAAACTTACTCCTGGCTCGTCCCCGATCGAAATCATCAAGGATAGTTTGTATTCGCTATTGAATCCAACTTGCCAAGTTCCCTGCATGGTTGTAACGCCATTGCCCAGAGATACGCTTCCATCGGCCGTAAACTGGAACTCGTACCCTAGCAACCTTTCTACATCCTCTCCTTGGTTCTCCACCTCTTTTATGATCCACTCACATTCCAAAAGTAGATTTAGAAATGCTTCCCTATTTATGTTGCCATCGTCTTCACAAAACCTTTTGAGCACGATTTTGTTACCGCCATCTTTATATAGTTTGATGACTCCTTCTTCCAGTTCGTAAACGTACCATTCGGAAGTAAAATCCGGGAAGTCTTGAAAATTTAAATCAAGCTGTACGCCTTGATCTGTATTGCTCGTACTCCATGTACCCACAACCTGATCTGTTGTGGAAGTTGAGAAATACACAGTGCCATCCGCATTAAATGTCAACAACCGCTCAATATACTGGCCTGTATTATCCACTTCGTTACGGATCACTTGCCTTACCTGTAATGGACACTCCACCAATAGCTCGTCCAATTCTTCTACTGTAAAATCATCATCGTTATAATCATCGTCGTCATCTTCATCGCACTCGTTTTTGGCCATTTCCAGAGCGGCCGCCAATTCGCTGTTGCCATTGATCACAACTTCTGTTCCATCATATTTTTTAAGGGTAATCGGAAACTCGATACTAATGAGTTCATTGTCCTCCAGATCAGCAAAAAACCTTCTCATTTCTTTGTCGTTCTCCACTTGAAATTCTCCGGTGACCTGGTTTTGCAAATCAAATTTGAACATAATGATCGGGTAGACGAAATCGATACATTCGATATCGTCGTCGTCACCACCTTCCAGACATTCCCTGGCCAACGCTTCCAACTGATCTTGGCTTTCGATATTGATTTCACTAAAATCCGACAGGGTAATCACAATGGGAAAAATAATATCAAGAATGTCCTGATCGCTATCAAGCTCATCAAAAATTTCTTCGACAACCTCAAGGTCTTCCTTGGAATCTATGGTGACCTCTACACCATTTACATTTACGGTATACGGAAATTGAACGGCAAAACAGCTTGCACCGTCCACGATATTGTCGTAGGAGCCATCATTGGAAGATGTGTTTTGGATCAAGATGGCCGTTGAGGAGTTAGCAGCTATAGTTTGTTCTTCGTTGCCGCCGCCAACTTCTTCATATTCTTCTTGGCATGCCGACATACTGAAAACAAGTACAACCAATGCTGCGCGCAATATATTGCTAATCAACTTTTTCATAATAACTGAACTTTTGGGGTTATAATTCAATATTGAAACAACACTCTAAAAAAAAACCCTACTTTTCCTTAAAATTTTTCAAATATATTTGGAGGGGTAAACAAATTCGGGTTTATGGACAATGTTTGTGAAGACCATATTTTTAGTGAAGTTTTTAAGACACACTCCAGGACTGTCTTTAATTTTATTTTCTACAAGTTCGGAAATGAGGAAAAGGCCCACGATGCCGTACAAGAGGCTTTTGTGAAACTTTGGCAGAACTGCGCCAAAGTTAGCCCCGACAAGGCTAAATCTTACGTTTACACCGTTGCCAACAATTTGTATTTGAATGTAATAAAAGCAGAAAAGGTAAGGTTAAAACATGCCGGCAGCCTGGTTAACGACCGCACCAATGAATCCCCTGAGTTCTTGATGGAAGAAAAAGAATACAAGGAAAAATTGGACAATGCATTGAACGCCCTTCCGGAAAACCAACGCACTACATTTTTATTGAACCGCGTGGATGGAAAAAAATATGCAGAAATTGCCGAATTGGAAGGTGTGAGCGTAAAAGCAATCGAAAAACGCATGCATTTGGCCCTTAAAAGTTTGCGCGAACATATCGACGGCATTTAATTTATTAATTAAGAGGTAGGGTATTTTTTATATCAGTTGTTTAACTAGAGTAAAGCATAGAAACCATGCAGGAAAATTATTTGGCAAAATGGCTTAGTGGAGAGCTTTCCGGTGAAGAACTCAGGGAATTTGAGAGTTCTCCGGAGTATGCTTCGTACCAAAAGCTCAAAATCGCTTCCGAGAAGTTAACAGCACCCGAATTTGATGCTGATCTTGCTTTGCAACGCTTAAAAGATGAACAAATTTACAATACTCCCAAGGTCATTACCCTTAACCCGTTCAAGAAATTTCTAAGAGTGGCAGCGGTTATCGCTGTTTTGATTGCTGGTTCGTATTTTTATATCAGCACAATTAACGAAAGCGTAAGAACTGAATTCGCCGAACGCTCCGAAGTTGTTCTGCCCGATAATTCAGAGGTTTTCCTTAACGCAGAATCCAGAATATCTTACAGTAAAAAGAATTGGGACAAAAACAGAAATATTGAACTGGAAGGCGAAGCTTTTTTTAAGGTTGCCAAAGGAAAAAAGTTTACTGTTTCCACAAAACATGGAGCTGTTGCTGTTTTGGGAACCCAGTTCAATGTGGAAAATAGAGATGGCTTTTTTGAGGTAACCTGTTTCGAAGGGTTGGTCAGCGTAACCCATAACGAACAAGTTACCAAGCTACCTGCAGGTAGCGCTTTTATGGTGGTCAACGGTAAAATAGTGAACACGGGTACCCCAGAAGGCACTGTTCCATCTTGGATGAACAACGAAAGTAGTTTTGAAAGCATTCCTCTTACCTACGTCTTCGCCGAGCTGGAAAGGCAGTTCAACATTAAAGTTAGCACAAAAGACATCGACACAAACCTCTTATTTACAGGGTCTTTTAACAACACAGACCTAAATATGGCGTTAAAAAGTATAAGCACACCCTCCAAAACAAGATTTAAAATAGACGGAGACAACGTACTTTTTTATGCTGGGAACAAACTACAATAAGCATTTTGGGCTCATCTTAGGTTTACTGTTTTTTCTGTTTTGCCATGTTAATGCACAGGAAAAACAACCGACTTCCGTTGGCCTTATCCCGTATTTAAAAACCTTGGAAAATAGATTCGACGTAAAGTTTTCTTACATTGACAAGGATTTGGAAGGGCTCAATATTACTATTCCCGAGAACTTAAATACGCTAGGGCAAATCCTAACATTTATCGAAAGTACTTTCCATATCGACACGGAAAAATTGAATGATAGATACTACGCCATCACCAAAAACGACCGAGTGGATCTTTGTGGCGTGGTCTTGGATAATTTTGCCGAGAATACGGTAATAGGTGCCACTGTGGAAGTTTTAGGGACCAAAATCGCCAAAATAACCGATTCGGACGGTTCTTTTATATTGAGAAACATCCCCAGAAACAGTTCCCTTAAGATTAGATACCTTGGCTATATCACCAAATATGTTCCCATAGAAAAGCTCTTGCAGCAAGGTGATTGCCCCAAAATATTATTGGCCCAATATTATGAGCAACTAGATGAAGTATTCGTTTATAAATATCTTACTTCTGGAATTATTAAAGAAAATGATGCGAGCATAACCTTGAACACTGCCGAATTCGGTATTCTACCCGGCCTGATCGAACCCGATATCCTGCAAACCGTTCAAGCTTTGCCAGGCATAAAAAGTATCGACGAAACCGTTTCCGATATCAATGTCCGAGGTGGCACGAACGACCAGAACCTTATTCTTTGGAATGGTATAAAAATGTATCAATCAGGGCACTTTTTTGGGTTGATTTCAGCCTTCAACCCATACCAGACAGATAAGGTCACCATCTACAAAAACGGAACACCATCCAATTTTGGCGATGGGGTAAGCAGTGTGATCCAAATGGAAACCAGCAATACCATAACCGAAACCTGGAAAGGTGGTGCAGGCTTTAATTTGATCAGTGGCGATGTTTACGCAGAAGTTCCCATTGCACCCAATTTGGGAATACAGTTCTCAGCACGTCGCTCTGCAACCGATTTTTTGAGCACTCCCACCTACAAACAGTTCATCAACAGAGCCTTTCAGGATAGTGAAATTACCCTGCAAAACAACAATACGGTAGATGATGAATTTGCTAGGGACGAAGATTTTTTCTTTTACGATTTTTCAGGAAAAATTCTTTATGACCTCAATAACGCGCACAAAATCAGACTGAGTGCCATTCATATTAAAAACAACTTAAAATTCGAAGAGACCAATATCGATGCCAACGAAACCAATGTTAGCCTATTAAAACAAGACAATATTTCCGTTGGAGGGCAATTGCAAAGCCAATGGACGGATAGGTTTACCTCCCACCTCAATCTATATTACTCCAAATATAATTTGGATGCACAAAATGTGTTCGCCAATCGGGTACAGCAATTGTTCCAGAACAATCAGGTCACCGAAAACGCACTAAAGTTCGATACCAACTATATAATCAACGATCAATTTAGTTGGAACAACGGTTACCAATATATTGAAACGGGGATCACAAATGCCACCATAATCAATCAACCGGATTTTAATAGCGAAATTAAAGGGGTTATCCGAACACATGCCCCTTATTCCCAGCTGAATTACAGTTCGCCCGACAACACGTTTGTTGGAAAAGTGGGAGCACGGTTCAATTTTGTGGAAAATCTGGACACTTTTAAAAAATTACTAATAGAGCCACGACTCAATTTAAATTTTAAGCTGGCCAATTATGTAAGAGCCGAAATATTGGGCGAATTTAAAAGCCAGGCCACAAATCAGGTGATAGATTTGGAGCAAAACTTTTTGGGTATCGAAAAACGACGATGGATCCTATCCAACGATGATACACTGCCGGTAACCAAGAGCAAGCAAGGTTCTGTTGGACTCAATTACGAAAGGAACAATTTTTATATCGGTATTGAAGGGTTTATCAAAAATGTGGATGGTATCAGTACAAGTACCCAAGGATTTCAGAACCCCTATCAGTTTTCCGGAGAAATTGGGAGTTACAAGGTTAAGGGACTAGAGTTTCTTATCAACAAAAAAGGGGACAATTATAGTACATGGTTGAGCTATGCGTACAACAAAAACGACTACACGTTCGATTCGATTGTACCCAAACGTTTCCCAAACAACTTGGATATTCGGCACACGGTCACATTTGCGAGCACCTACACCTACAAAAATCTAAAACTGAGTATGGGTATCAATTACCGAACCGGTAAGCCTTATACGGAACCTGTTGAGGGGGACGAAGGACTTGATGAAGAATTCTTTCCGCCCAGAATCAATTTTCAATCGCCAAACAATAGCCGTCTACCGGAATATTTTAGGGCCGATGCATCCGCTATCTATAATTTTTCGATAAGCAGGGCCATCCGTGCCAATGCAGGACTCTCCATTTTAAATATTACCAACCGAAGAAACACCCTGAACAAATACTATCGAGTAAACGAGGACAATGAAATTGAAACCATTGAAAATTTTTCTTTGGGTATTACGCCCAATGTGAGTTTTAGGGTTAGTTTTTAAATCGAGATTTTTCGATTGCGCCCTAAACGGCCTACGCAAATTTGTGAGCACTCAAATAATTCGCAAAAAATACCTAAAGCACTTTTATAAAACCATCGAATACGCTAAGGTTAGCTACTCAAAATAACAAAAGATGTCGTTCCGGCAAAAGTAAGTTGCTACATTCTCTCGGGCACATCGATACCCAACAGGCGGAAGGCAGATTGAATCACCTCGCCCACCTTCTTGGACAACAATACCCTAAAGGTTTTCTTTTGTTCGTCCGTTTCACCTAAAATGGAAACTTGTTGATAAAACGAGTTGAATTCCTTGACCAGTTCGTAGGTATAGTTGGCAATTAGTGCTGGACTATAGTTTTCTGCCGCCAACTGTACCGTTTCAGGGAACAATTGCAGCTGTTTCAATAGTTCCTTCTCCTTTTCGTGCAAATCCATTGTTATGTCGAGCGCAGTCGAGAGATCAAAATCAGCCTTGCGCAAAATGGATTGTATCCTTGCATAGGTGTACTGGATAAACGGCCCCGTGTTTCCTTGAAAATCCACGGATTCCTCCGGGTTAAAAAGAATACGTTTTTTGGGATCTACTTTTAATATATAGTATTTAAGTGCCCCCAAACCTATGGTTCGGTACAATTGTTTTTTTTCTTCTTCGGTATAACCGTCGAGCTTGCCCAATTCTTGTGAAATGGATGCTGCGGTATCTTCCATATTTTTGATAAGGTCATCGGCATCCACAACGGTTCCTTCCCTGCTCTTCATTTTGCCACTTGGCAGATCTACCATACCATAACTTAAATGGTACAGTTGTTCTGCCCATGCATAACCCAACTTTTTAAGAATAAGGAACAAGACCTTAAAATGATAATCTTGTTCGTTTCCCACTGTGTAGACCATTCCGTTGATATCCGGAAAATCGGTTACCCGTTGAATGGCGGTGCCAATATCCTGGGTCATGTATACCGCGGTACCATCCGAACGCAACACAATTTTCTCATCCAGGCCTTCATCGGTAAGATCTATCCAAACACTGCCATCCTCTTTTCTAAAGAAAATACCACGTTCCAATCCATCCTTTACCACATCACGCCCCAACAAATAGGTATCGCTCTCGTAGTACAGGGTATCAAAATCAACCCCCAAATTTTTGTAGGTAATATCGAAACCATCGTACACCCAACCGTTCATTTTTTTCCAAAGATGTACTACCTCATCATCGCCAGCTTCCCATTTACGAAGCATTTCCTGGGCTTCGAGCAATATTGGCGCTTCTTTCTCTGCTCTTTCCTTGGATATGCCCTTATCTACCAGACCGGTAATTTCTTCTTTATAGGCCTTATCAAAAGCAACATAGTACTTTCCGACCAAGTGATCGCCCTTTAAACCTGAAGACTCCGGCGTTTCTCCTTCACCAAACTTCTGCCAGGCCAGCATACTTTTGCAAATATGTATTCCCCGATCGTTAATGATCTGGGTTTTATAGACCTTTTTGCCCGAGGCTTTTAGAATCTCTGCCACGGAATACCCCAATAAGTTGTTCCGAATATGCCCCAAGTGTAATGGTTTGTTGGTGTTCGGGGACGAATACTCCACCATTACCGCATCATCGGACCGAGATGTTACATAACCAAAATCCACCTCGCCCAAAATGGAATTGAAGAAGTTTAAATAGTAGCTTTCTTCGATAACGATATTCAAAAAACCTTGGACCACATTGCATTTGGATACCTCGTCGACCTGCTCTACCAAGTATTCACCGATCTTTGTTCCAATCTGCACAGGATTACCCTTAACGTAGCGCAACATTGGGAATACCACTACGGTAATATCTCCTTCAAAATCCTTCCGGGTAGGTTGAAACTCCACTGTTGGCAGCTCAACTTGGTACAGTTGTTTTACCGCCTCGATCACGTTTTGGGTCAAATCGTTCTGCAAACTCATTTAAAAAGGCATTTAAGGGCGCAAAACTACGCATTTTTTTGGGCTTTTTCCGTCATATGGATTGGTGTTGACCACTTATAAATCGTATTTTTAAGAAAAACTATCTATGGATCATCTTCAACATGCCGCCCCGGTTTTGGCCTCAATGGACATCCATAAAACCGTGACTTTTTACAAAGAGAAATTGGGGTTTGATAAATCTGGCTGGATTGATGAAAACTATGCCGTAATTGGCAGGGACAAAGTGGAAATCCATTTTTGGAAATGCAACAACAAGATATTTCCAGAAAACACCAGTTGTTACATCTATGTTGAAAATGTGGACGGGCTCTACCTCGAAATGCAAAATTCCAAAGTTATCCACCCCAATGGCAGTCTAGAAGACAAACCTTGGGGAGTTCGAGAATTTTCTATATTGGACATTGACGGCAACCTGATCCGATTTGGACAAAACCTTTAAACATGCTACTGAACGTTTCGTACAACGACAAAAAAATCATTCAAAAAATAAACGATGCCGTTGGTAAGCCCTACCCATTAAAAGATCGTTTTGCCATGGGGGGCATTGGATCGCCAAAACTACACGTAACAGAAGCCAGTGTAGATATTTATAATTTGTTTGTTTTGGACAACAATACCAATACGTGCAATGTAGAAATGCGACCTAACGGCATAATCGTGCGGTTTCGCTCCCGATTGGAAACCTACGGGCTGGTAATTCCCTATTACAAATTAAATATGTACAAAGGGGATATTGGCATATATTCCATTTATATGGACCATTATTTTGTAAAGGTGCGTGCCGATACCAAAGCTATCCAACGTTATTTTAAGAAGTTAATGGATCATCGTGCGGAAAACCTACCTACAAATCTCGAAGACCTATGAAAATAGTACTGACAGGTGCCAATGGGTATATCGGTATGCGTCTATTGCCCCAACTTTTGGACATGGGCCACGAAGTGGTATGTGCCGTTCGGGATGAAAAAAGACTTTCGGTAGATAGTAAGATACGCTCCCGAATCCAAGTAGTTGAGATAGATTTTCTGGACATCCCTGAAGAACAAAAAATACCCCCCGATATTGATGCGGCCTATTACCTGATACACTCCATGACCTCCTCTGTTACCGATTTTGATGAAAAGGAGGCCCAGGCCGCTAAAAACTTCAATAAAATTATTGAAAAAACCCAGTGCGAACAGGTGATCTACCTGAGCGGGATCGTAAATAACGAAGAACTCTCCAAACATTTAAGTTCCAGGAAAAATGTGGAGGACATACTATATCGGGGCAATTTTAAACTTACCGTGCTCCGAGCCGGGATCATTGTAGGCTCGGGCAGTTCCTCTTTTGAGATTATTCGAGATCTCTGCGAAAAACTGCCGGTCATGATCACGCCCAAATGGGTGCTTACCAAAACACAGCCCATAGCCATTCGCGATGTGATCCAATTTCTGACCATGGTATTGGGCAATAAGCAAACCTACGACCAATCTTTTGATATTGGCGGGCCAGATGTTCTTACTTACAAGGATATGCTCCAACGCTATGCAAAGGTCCGTGGCTTTAAAAACTGGATATTCACCGTTCCGGTAATGACACCTAAACTATCCTCCTATTGGCTTTATTTTGTTACCTCTACTTCGTACAAATTGGCCACAAATCTTGTGGATAGCATGAAAATGGAAGTCGTGGCAAAGGACAATCGATTACAGCAAATGCTGGGATTAAAAACCCACACTTATGAAGAAGCCATTGATCTGGCCTTTAAGAAAATTGAACAGAATCTGGTAATAAGTAGTTGGAAGGACAGCATAGCGAGCGGGCAAATACAGGAAGATCTCGAAAATTATATCCAAGTGCCTAAATTCGGGGTGCTACAAGATAAAAAATCCATTAAAATTACAAACGAAGGAGCTGTTTTGGACAACATTTGGCGAATTGGTGGTGAAAATGGGTGGTATTATGGCAATTGGCTGTGGAAAATCCGTGGTTTTTTGGATAAATTGGTCGGAGGTCCAGGGCTACGACGTGGACGAACCCATCTTGATAAAATTTTTCCCGGTGATGCTCTGGATTTTTGGAGAGTGCTTTTAGCCGACAAAAAAAACAAGCGTTTGCTCCTGTTTGCAGAAATGCGAACCCCTGGGGAAGCATGGCTAGAATTTAGGATCAAGGACAACATTCTGTACCAAACTGCCACGTTCCGACCGAAAGGATTATTGGGTCGCCTGTATTGGTATTCCGTACTACCCTTTCACCTCTTCATTTTTGGGAATATGATAAAGAATATTGCAAAAACTGATTGACCCCAATGTTTAACCTTAAATGTTGCTCAACGTACTTTTCACCAAAAGAAACACAACAATTAATCTCATTTCAAACTAAAGAAAATTAAGAGGTTTCAAGTTCGAGAGCAATGATCAAACCATACTGCTGTCCGTTCGACTACGCTCAGGGATCCATCCATGAACGAGAAAATATAGATGGTTCTATAATAGGAACAATCCTTATCAAAAACCATAAATCTTTCTCCATTGCCCCTATCTCCCTACACCTAACTTTAAACACATACATTGTTAAAATACTACTAAGTGCCACTACTATTCGCGGAATTTTTGGCACTTTGTCACAAAATTCATTTCGGCTCGTCTAACAAGCAGGCAACCTTTTCCATCCAAGAGGCGTCTATTTTTAATGAAACCATACATCACAATATGTCCATAAAACCCATTTACTACCTTTCTATTTTTAGCATTTTTACAGGGTTTACATCAATGGCACAGACCATTAGTTCTCGTTTGGTGGATGCCAAGACCCAAAAAGGAATTCCCTATGCCACTGTTCAATATGGAGAATATAACGGGGTTATAACGAACGAAGAAGGCAGGTTCAGTTTTGTTTTGGAGGATGGCATTTCCAGGCCCGATTCGATCTATATTACCTCGATGGGGTATGAAAAAAAAGGTTTCGCCCTAGAGCAAATGCAAGACAGTGTGATCACATTAAATGCCAGGGCCATTGAACTTAGCGGAGTCTATGTTTTCGACAAGGAACTGGAGGTGGACGACATTATTCAAAAAATGATCGAGAACATTCCCAAAAACGTGAACAAGGAAACCATTAAACAACGCTTCTTCCTTAGGAAATCGGAACTGGCCAACATGCAAAAAGTGGATTTTGGTTTTGAGAAATCCACCATAAAAGAGTTGAACAAAGAGCTTATGGACAGTATAGCCAGGGCCATTCCACAACATGCTTCACATTACACAGAAAGTTTTGGAGATCTATACAAAAACGATACGGAGTACAAACTCAACATAATAAAAGCGGCCGATCTTTACGATAAAAAAGATGTGGGTTCCTTTGAAGATCTGGCCGAACACATGGAGGATATATTTAAACAGAATGTAAAACCGGGATCCTATCTTAAAATTAAATCGGGCATTTTCAGTGAAAAAATCCAAGTGGATTCCATTTTGGACACTATGGACGACGAACGGATGGAGCAAGTTGAAAAAGTGAAAGCTCAGGTAAAAAAAGACAGTGTTTCTGGATTGGTGGACAGCCAACGCTGGCAGTTTGAGGAAATGTTGAGTCAATTGTATTACAAAGAGGATACCAAGCTGGACTTTGTGGAAAAACCCAACCGCTACGAATTTCAACTGGCGGGTTATGCAGAAATAGACAATGCAGGGGTCTACGTGATAGACTTTTGGCCCAAACGGAGCAGCGCGGACTTTAAAGGTCGCCTATTCATCAACATTGAGGATTATGCCATTATGCGGCTCGACTTTACCAATACAAAACGCCTCCGCAATTTTAGGTTGCTGGGTATTACCTACCGCAAAACCATGTACAAGGGAACCATGCGCTTTGCTAAATTGCCCACTGGCAAATACGATCTTCAGTTTATGGATTTATCCGATGGTAGATATTTTGGCGTTGACCGTCCGTTAAAAGTCGTGGAAAAAAACAAACACGTAAAAGGCCGCCGTAAGCAAAACGAATTAAAGTTGAACATTGATTTCCGTATGAACATGACCACCAAATATGAACTCGTAGTGTTCGAGCAAGATAATATTTCCAAATCCGAATTCACATCTTACAAAGAGGATAAAACAGTGCGAGCCACCTATATGCCCCGTTACAATCCCGAGTTTTGGAAAGGTTACAATATTATGGAACCCAACCAGGCCATTCGTGGTTTTACGGTTGAAGAGGAAGATTAGTTATGAGTTTTGGGTTAAGAGTTCTGAGTTTCCAAACTACAAATTTGGGATAAAGGGACTTCCATGTTTTTATCTCTTAACTTTATATACCTTCTAGTTCATCATGATAAGGTGTCATTTCGAAATGAGATGCGAAAGCAGTGATTGAGAAATCTTAGTAGTTTCTTAGATTTCTCACTCTGCTTTCAGTCGGTTCGAAATGACACTATACATTTTCGATGCCGCCCAGGAACCATCTGGAAATGAAACTCAGGCACTATGCCTTTGGCAAAAAAACTTCGGCCATCATACAACGTGCACTGCCTCCTCCGCAAGTCTCAATGGTATCAAGGGAACTGTGTACAATGCCACAATGCTTTTCGATAGCATTGATCTGTTGTGTGGTCAGGCTCTTGTACGCCTGGGTACTCATTACCATAAATCGTCGGTCGTTGGAGCCCACAACTTGGAGCATGTTCCCTGCAAAATGGTACATCTGTTCTTCGGTGATCTTAATGATTTCCTTTCCATCCATCTTTAGGTGTTCCACGACACTTTTTCTTTCTTTCTTGTCATCGATACAATCCAAACAGATTACGGCAAAGGTCTCCGCCATGGCCATCATTACATTGGTGTGATAAATGGGCAATCGCTTGTTGTCCACAGTTTGGTTCGCATGAAAAATCACGGGAAAACAATCAAAATCTTCGCAAAATTCTATAAATAGCTCTTCGTGGGCTCGCTCGGACAAAGCACAATAGGCCTTTTGATTTATGCGGTCCATTAGTATGCTCCCAGTGCCTTCCAAATACACGCCCTCTTCCTCGGCAGATGTATAATCCATAACATTGTTGATCACAAATCCGTTCTGTTCCAACAACTCAAATATATCCTCTCTACGTTCTCTTCTTCGGTTTTCGGCAAACATCGGATATACACATACTGTTCCGTTATCGTGAAAGGACACCCAGTTATTTGGAAAAATAGAGTCTGGTGTATCCTGCTCCATATTATCATCTATGGTCAATACATTTACGCCCTGCTCCCGAAGCACCTTTACAAATTGATCAAACTCCTGTTGTGCCTTTAGGTTGATTTCGGCTTTTTTTAAATCCGGGTCTTCTTGAAAATAATTGTTGACCGCTGTTTGTTCGTTCATCCTAAAATTAACGGGACGAACCATAAGAATGGTATTGGTAATCTGATTTCTCAATTGCATGAAGTTTTTTGTTGTTCCCCGCAAAAGGGATTATTCTACTAATTTACGCTCTTACCAAAGGCATGGTGCTACAACGTAACAGCCCCTCCTGTTTGGCAATCTCGGCATAGGGAATTTCTTCCACGGTAAAACCATGGTCACGTAGCCAATTGTTGAGTCTGGTAAAGCTTCTTTCGGATACCACTACCTCTGGCGATATGGAGAAAACATTACTGAACATTTGGTACATTTCCTCTTTATCTATCTCAAAAATGTTTTCTGGACCAAAAAAATCAACCAAATATTGATATTCTTCCTCTACCAAAAAACCGTTTTTGTGCAAAATAGCTTTGTCCTTACCAACAGGTTGAAAACAACAATCCAGATGCAGGGCATTTTCCTTGGGATCGGTATTGGATTTACGCAGTTCGAAAGATTTTACGGTCTTATGTGGAAACATATCGCGAATAAACTCAACTGCCTCAATATTTGTTCGTGCCGTAATATAGCTAGCATAGTCCGGGCCTGTGTAGGTTCCAATAAAAATATGATCGTTCCACGGCATTACGTCACCACCTTCAATATGCACCTCTTCCGGCGGCCTAATTATTTTATTGGGGTCAATTATATCCAGCACATTATGTATGGCCTCAAATTCCTGCTCTCGATCGGGCAAAATATTGGCATGGAACAATTTGTCCTCTATTACAAAAGCAATATCCCTTGCAAAAATTTGGTTGCAATCTTGGAGGACTTCCGGTCGATATACCTTTACCCCGTACTTGGCAAAAACCTGGGCAAAGGCCTCCATTTCTTTGATCATATCCTCTTCTTTGGGGTAAGTGCCCGCTTTGATATGTTCAATTGATTTTGGATCGTAGGCTTCATCAATAGTGGGTACAGGTCCATTGCTTTGTGCCGTTCCCAGTATAACCTCTTTTAGTGCACTGGTCTCGTTGACCACGTTTAGTTTAATCATATAAGGTTTTTTATGGGTCAAAAATCATAGATGACCACCCTAAAGTAGTGTCCTTTAGAGTATGAGGGCAAATCTAGTGTTTTACTTGATTTTTTTACCCTGACAAAATCAAAAATTCTTTACTGAATACACGGTAGAAATATTAAATCAACAAAATGATGTTATTCTATACGAAATTGTTTATCAAATGCTTAAAAATAGCTTTGAAACCAAAAAACTAACAATTATCAGTTTTTCAATAAATTATATTGACTACATTTGCATTAAGATTTTTCCTACTTATGAAAAAACTACTACTTACATCGGCTATTTTAGCTACCTTATTTATTGTTATGGGAAGTATGCATGCGTTCCAAAAAATGAATGATGTCCGTTTATCTTCCAAACCTGATGCCGATCTACCTTTTGGAGGACAATCCTCCATCAAATACAACGATTGTATTACAGATGCTGATCTACCCACAGAACTACATGGGCATATTCAAAAATTATATGAGCTTCAGTTGGATAGTTCAATTTCTAAAATAGATGCTTCTATAAAAAAGTTTGGGAGATCCATGGACGCTACCTTAAAGAATCTAAGCACGGTGGATGCGCATGAATATATCCATCAATCCTTTGAAAAATCCAAGCACATTATTGCCAATAAAGATATATCCGACCTACAGAAATATTATCATTTGGAAATTATGCGAATTTGCTACGAAAGGGACAAATCGTTGAACCATAATGCCGCAGGCATGTTGTAGTTTAAAGGTTTACCCCATATAAAAAGGGGCGAAACCGCCCCTTTTAATTTTTGTATTGTCCCAAATCTTACCTTTTTTCCAAAGGAACAAAACTTCTTAGGTTTTCTCCTATGTATACCTGTCTTGGCCTTCCGATGGGCTCTTTTCTCAAACGCATTTCTCTCCATTGTGCTATCCAGCCGGGCAGTCTGCCCAACGCGAACATTACGGTAAACATTTCTGTAGGTATGCCCAACGCCCGATAAATGATACCGGAATAAAAATCCACGTTTGGATATAATTTTCTATCCACAAAGTACTGATCTTCCAATGCTTCTTTTTCCAGACCTTTGGCAATGTCCAAAATAGGATCTTCGATTCCTAGATTGCCCAACACTTCGTCTGCGGATTTTTTAATGATCTTGGCCCTTGGGTCAAAGTTTTTGTATACACGGTGTCCAAAGCCCATCAAACGGAAGGGATCGTCCTTATCCTTGGCTTTGGCCATATATTTTTTAGTATCGCCTCCATCGGCCTCAATAGCCTCGAGCATTTCCAAAACCGCTTGGTTGGCCCCTCCGTGCAATGGTCCCCAAAGTGCAGAAATGCCTGCGGACAGCGATGCGAACAATCCAGCGTGCGAAGAACCCACAATACGAACTGTAGAAGTTGAACAGTTTTGCTCGTGATCAGCGTGTAAAATCAAAAGTTTGTCTAGGGCATCAATGGCAATAGGGTCTCTTTTATACTCTTGATTAGGTCTTTTGAACATCATTTTATGGATGTTCTCAACATACCCCAAGGTATCGTCTCCATAATCCAACGGAAGACCTTTTTTCTTGCGCATGGCCCAAGCGACCAACACTGGGAACTTGGCCAAAATACGAACTATGGAATTGTACATGGCGGATTCCGAGGATACATCTACGCAAGATGGATTGAACGCCACCAAAGCACTGGTCAATGAGGATAACACCCCCATTGGGTGAGCCGATTTTGGAAAGCCATCCAAGATTTTCTTCATTTCTTCATCAACTTGGGACTCTTCCTTGATATCGCTATGGAATTTCTCCAATTGTTCTTTATTAGGCAGTTCACCAAATATTAATAGGTAGGCTACTTCCAAAAAGTCGGCTTTCTCTGCTAAATCTTCAATGGAATATCCACGATATCTTAAAATACCTTGCTCGCCATCCAAAAAAGTAATGGCACTTTCGCACGAGCCCGTATTTTTATATCCGGGGTCTATCGTCACCATTCCTGTTGCGGCCCTCAAGGTTTTAATATCTATGGCCAATTCATCTTCAGTACCTTTGATCACAGGGAATTCATACCTTTCTCCCCCATATTCGAGTATAGCTTTATCCGACATTTTATATTTTAATAGATTAGTAAAAATTGATTGCGAAAATTACGAAAAAGCACTGCCATTAACAATTTACAGACCCTTTTTGTGCTGATATTAACGCTAAAATGATATAGGAAAAATAACCTAATCCAATTTATAGAGCAGTTTGTAATACTCGTCCGCTGATTTCTTCCATGTAAAACGTTTTCTACGCGCAGCGGATTGGATTTTTTTCCAGGTAGGTTTGTCGTTTTCGAACACATTTAGTGCCTCATCCAGAGTCTGGATCATGCTGGAAATTTTCTCGTCGTAGCTTTCCCCATCAAAGGCAAAACCGGTTTTCATGTGTTCAACGGTATCCTTTAGCCCCCCGGTATGGTGTACAAGGCATGGATTTCCGTTCCGCATGGCCAACATCTGGCTAATTCCACAAGGTTCAAACAGACTGGGCATGAAATACAGGTCCGATTCCAAATAAATGGAATCGATCAACTTTTCCGACTGACCATTGGTGAAAATAAAGTTTTTGTGCTCGTAGCTCAATTTTCTAAAAAGCTCTTCGTATTCCGGTGCACCCGTTCCTAACAGCATAAAAATTCCGTCGACTTTCTCCAATCGTTTCAAAATTTCTACAAATGCTTCGGGAGATCGCATAAAAAAGTAAAACTTTTGCTCGGTCAACCGTGCCACACTCGAAGCGATGAACTTAGGGTTTTCGTCCACATATGCCATTATTTTCTCCCCGGTGTGTGCCAAAAAATCGGCCTTGTATTTTTTGGATTCCTCTTGCAACCATCTAAATAAAGCCTTTACCGTATTCCGATAAATATTTCCTTTCTTCTCCTTGTTGATGTTCTTATAATTACATCCGTTTAAAATACCGAACAAACGTCCTTCTTGATCCGCTTTCTGTAGGTCTTTTTCCAACCCTTCGCCACCAATAAACTCCGGTGGGGAACTTGGCAGTAGCACATCTTCTTTATAGGATGGTGAAACGGTATGGACAGCATCTGCAAATCGAATACCTACGGCCATAAGGTTAATGCAATCCTGATATCGGTAATCCATCAACTTTTGATAATCCAACGGTACACTGGGGAACCAGTTTTTTACCGAAGAATAATTACCATCGAACGGACGAATTCCCTGTATTGCCAAATTGTGGATGCTATACACTATGCGTATGTCCTTTAAATTCGTATACTCTGTGTGATATTCCCTTAAGAACAAAAGCAGACTGGAATGCCAATCGTGTAAATGTACAATGTCCACATCGCCAAAGGCACCCTGCTTTATGGCTTCTGCAACCGCAGTACAAAATATAATGTATTTAATGGCATCGGTGTAAAATGGCTCTTCTGGGTCGTTGTGGTAGATGTGTGCAATATCTCCAGCTTCTATCTCAGGATGATGGAGCACATAATGAAATATATTGGGAAATTCTTTTTTAGGTTTTACTTCGTACAACTCCGCAGTGTAGGCCATGCCCCGCAATGAAAAATTCAGGGTAGTCCGTGGCAATCCCCCATGATGTAGTCTGGAATAGGCCGGAACAACCACGTGCACTTTATCGCCACGCTCCGAAATTTGTCTCGGTACATCGCGAACCACATCGCCCATTCCCCCGGCTTTACAGTTTTCCAAAGCATCGTTTTCGGCGGCGACAAAAAGAAAGTTGTTCATGTAGAGAAGAATTTGAAAGGTAGTTTAGTGCACCCTTAATTTAACCAAAGTTTGTTACTGAAACAAAAAAAAGCCTTTCCGAAACGGAAAAGGCTTTTTTAATGCTAAGTAATCATTATGATTATTTTACTTTGAATGCTTTTTCTTGTGGATAGTAGGCCACATCTCCCAACTCTTCTTCAATTCTCAACAGCTGGTTGTATTTGGCCATACGATCACTTCGAGAAGCGGAACCGGTCTTGATCTGACCTGTGTTCAAAGCTACTGCCAAATCAGCAATGGTATTGTCTTCGGTTTCACCAGATCTATGGGACATTACGGAAGTATACCCTGCATTCTTGGCCATATTTACGGCTGCAATGGTTTCCGTTAATGTACCAATTTGATTTACTTTGATCAAAATAGAATTGGCAATACCGTTCTCGATACCACGGGACAAACGCTCAACGTTGGTCACGAATAGATCATCGCCTACCAATTGTACCTTATCACCGATTTTGTCGGTCAGCATCTTCCAACCGTCCCAATCGTTCTCGTCCATTCCGTCTTCTATGGAAATTATTGGATATTTTTCGCAAAGGTCGGCCAAGTATTGGGCCTGCTCTTCGGATGTTCTGACCATTCCTTTATCTCCTTCGAACTTGGTATAATCGTATTTGCCGTCCACGTAGAATTCCGCAGATGCGCAATCCAATGCGATCATGATCTCATCACCCAATTTGTAGCCTGCTTTTTCCACCGCTTTTCCGATAGTATCCAAAGCATCTTCGGTACCACCTTCCAAGGTTGGGGCGAACCCTCCTTCATCTCCCACTGCAGTACTCAAATTACGATCATGCAATACTTTTTTAAGGTTATGGAAGATCTCTGTCCCCATTTGCATGGCATGGCTAAAATCCTTGGCTTTAACGGGCATCACCATAAACTCTTGGAACGCAATGGGAGCATCGGAGTGCGAACCTCCATTTATAATGTTCATCATTGGAACTGGAAGTGTGTTGGCACTTACGCCGCCCACGTAACGGTACAACGGCATACCCAATTCATTGGCTGCTGCTTTGGCCACTGCCAAGGAAACCCCTAGTATGGCATTTGCTCCCAATTTTGATTTGTTCGGCGTGCCATCCAGCTCGATCATCGTCTGGTCGATGTAATTCTGTTCAAAAACAGAAGTACCGATCAATTCTTCGGCTATCAGGGTATTTACATTGTTTACTGCATTACCTACTCCTTTACCCATAAAGGAACTGCCACCATCGCGCAACTCAACGGCTTCATGCTCTCCGGTAGAGGCTCCAGAAGGCACTGCCGCCCTTCCCATAATTCCATTTTCTGTTACGACATCTACTTCTACTGTCGGGTTCCCTCTGGAATCCAATATCTGTCTTGCATGAATGTTGATAATGATGCTCATTTTACTACTATATTTTTAGTTGTGATTATTGGGCTAAGATACAAAAGGTGCTGTTTTTAATTCCATGATAATCCTCACAAAACGCACATATTTACTTAAAAATAAAACTATATCGTTTTAGTTTTTCCTAGCCTTGATCAAATCAAAGAACTGGTCGAACAAATAATCTGCATCGTGTGGACCTGGGCTTGCTTCTGGGTGATATTGTACCGAGAAAACATCTTTGTTCTTCATTTTTATTCCTGCCACCGTCTGGTCGTTCAAATGGGTATGTGTAATCTCCAGTTCGGCGTTGGCCTCTGTCTCTTCCCTGTTCACGGCAAATCCATGGTTTTGGGAAGTGATCTCACCCTTACCGGTCATTAAATTTAGTATCGGGTGGTTGATTCCCCTGTGGCCATTGTGCATTTTATAGGTGGATACTCCGTTGGCCAATGCCAATACTTGGTGCCCCAAACAAATTCCGAACAATGGTTTGTCGGAAGCGATCATTTCTTTGGTTGCTGCAACGGCATCTGTCAAAGGCTCTGGGTCACCTGGTCCGTTGGATATAAAATATCCATCGGGGTTCCATTCCTTCATTTCCGAATACGACGTGTTGTATGGGAAGACTTTAATGTACGCTCCTCTTTTTGCCAGGTTTCTTAAGATATTCTTTTTGATTCCGATATCCAAAGCGGAAATTTTAATATCCGCATTTTCATCTCCATAGAAATATGGTTCTTTTGTGGATACTTTGGAAGATAGTTCCAGACCTTCCATGCTTGGCACTTGCTTCAACTCTTCTTTTAGAGCTTCGATTTCGTCAACTCTAGTGGAAATCAATGCGTTCATGGCTCCATTGTCCCTAATGTAGCTTACCAAAGCACGGGTATCTACATCGGAGATGGCCAAAAGGTTGTTGTTGTCCAAGAAATCCAAAAGGCTCATAGTGGCATCTGGTCTTGAATATTCGTAACTGAAATTTTTACAGATCAGACCTGCAATCTTAACAGAATCCGATTCCACTTCGTCCAAATGGGCTCCGTAATTGCCAATGTGCGCGTTAGTGGTCACCATTAATTGACCGTAATAGGATGGATCGGTAAAAATCTCTTGATAACCGGTCATCCCGGTGTTGAAACATACTTCTCCTACTGCGGTACCTTCTCTACCTCCGACTGCCTTTCCATAAAAAATGGTTCCATCGGCCAACAAAATCAACGCTTTTTTCTTTGTGTGATACTTCATTTCGTGCTCTAGTTTCAGTTATGACAAAAAAACATAAAAAAAGGATAAGTTTTCACTTATCCTTTTTCCTAAAATACAATAGTTAATAACATTCTTCTTATTCTTCAGAATCGTCAGTTTTTGTTTCAGCTGCCGGGGCCGGTGCTTCAGCTTTTTTAGCTCCACCACCTCTTCTGCTTCTTCTGGTCGATTTCTTCTTAGGTTTACCTGCATTGTACAGCTCGTTGAAATCTACCAGCTCGATCATTGCCATATCGGCATTATCTCCCAATCGGTTGCCTAACTTGATAATTCTAGTGTAACCTCCAGGTCTGTCGCCAACTTTCTCAGCAACTGTACCGAACAATTCGGTTACAGCCTCTTTACTTCTCAAGTTACTGAAAACAACCCTTCTGTTGTGTGTACCTTTTTCGGTAGTCTGGTTGTTCTCGGTCTTGGCTTTGGTGATCAAAGGCTCGATAAACCTTTTCAACGCTTTGGCTTTTGCAACCGTTGTGTTGATTCTTTTATGTTCTATTAGGGAACAGCCCATGTTGGCCAACATTGCCTTTCTGTGTGCGGCAGTTCTACCTAAATGATTAAACTTCTTTCCGTGTCTCATTGTTCTAAGTTATCATCTTGCTACCAAATCCTTTTGTATGAGGAGAGCAAAATATGATTGTTAATCTTTATCTAATTTGTATTTGGAAAGGTCCATACCAAATTGTAGGCCTTTATTGATGACCAATTCTTCCAATTCGGTCAATGATTTTTTACCGAAGTTTCTGAACTTCATCAAATCGTTTTTATTGAATGATACCAAATCCCCCAAAGTATCCACCTCGGCAGCTTTAAGACAGTTCAGAGCCCTTACGGACAAATCCATGTCCACTAATTTGGTCTTCAACAATTGGCGCATGTGCAATGATTCCTCATCATAAGTCTCTGTCTGGGCAATTTCATCGGCCTCAAGGGTGATGCGCTCATCGGAGAACAGCATAAAGTGGTGAATCAAAACTTTGGCGGCCTCGGTCAATGCATCTTTTGGGTGGATAGAACCATCGGTAATGATTTCAAAAACCAATTTTTCGTAATCGGTCTTTTGCTCTACCCTATAGTTTTCGATGCTGTATTTTACATTCTTTATCGGAGTGTAAACAGAATCCACTGAAATTGTGCCCAGAGGGGCATTGGATTTTTTGTTTTCTTCCGCTGGAACATAACCACGGCCTTTTTCTATAACGATCTCCATGTTGATGCTCACTTTCGGATCCATGTTGCAAATAACCAAGTCCGGGTTAAGGACTTGATATCCGGAGATGAACTTTTGGAAGTCACCAGCGGTCATTTGCTCCTTTCCGCTAACGGAAATGGATACGGTTTCGCTCTCAACATCATCAATCTGTCTTTTGAACCTAACTTGTTTTAGGTTCAGTATAATTTCTGTAACGTCTTCAACAACGCCTGGTATAACAGAAAATTCATGTTCAACTCCATCTATGCGCACAGAAGTGATGGCAAAACCTTCCAAAGAGGAAAGCAAAACCCTTCTCAGCGCATTCCCAACTGTTAATCCATATCCAGGTTCCAAAGGACGAAATTCGAATTTCCCCTCGAAATCTGTTGAATCGATCATTATAACTTTATCGGGCTTCTGAAAATTAAGTAATGCCATAATTGGATTAATGTTGAATTCTTATTTAGAGTATAATTCGACTATCAGTTGCTCCTTGATATTCTCAGGGATCTGAAGTCTTTCTGGAACAGCAACGTAAGTACCTTCTTTCTTTTCAGAGTTCCAAGTGATCCATTCGTAAACACTGCTATTGTTAGCCAAAGAATCTACGATGGACTGTACTGATTTAGATTTTTCCCTAACACCAACAACATCTCCTGCTTTTAGTGAATAGGATGGAATGTTAACAACATTTCCGTTTACGGTAATGTGACGGTGCGAAACCAATTGGCGCGCGCCTCTTCTTGATGGTGAAATTCCCATTCTGAAAACTACGTTGTCCAAACGAGACTCGCACAATTGAAGCAATACCTCACCGGTTACTCCTTCTTTTCTTTTCGCCTCGGCAAACAGGTTACGGAATTGCTTTTCCAAAATACCGTATGTGTATTTTGCTTTTTGCTTTTCCATTAACTGGATTGCGTATTCAGATTTCTTACCACGACGTCTGTTGTTACCGTGTTGTCCTGGAGGATAATTTTTCTTTTCGAACGACTTATCGTCTCCGAAAATCGCTTCTCCAAATTTTCTAGCGATTTTTGTTTTTGGTCCTGTGTATCTTGCCATCTTCTATTTATTTGAAAGTGCGATTATGAATTAAGGCTTATCCTTCGATAATCTAACTGCACCTTCGGGGTGAAGACCCTTTTTAGGGGGCCCGTTAAACAATATAATTGATAATTAAACTCTTCTTCTTTTCGGTGGTCTACATCCGTTGTGCGGCAATGGAGTAACATCTACGATCTCTGTTACTTCGATTCCTGCATTGTGAATGGAACGTATAGCTGATTCTCTACCGTTACCTGGTCCTTTTACATAAACCTTCACTTTTCTCAGTCCTGCTTCGTGAGCAACCTTGGCACAATCTTCTGCTGCAACCTGTGCTGCGTATGGAGTGTTCTTTTTAGAGCCTCGGAAACCCATTTTACCTGCGGATGACCATGATATAACATCACCTTTCTTATTGGTAAGTGAAATAATGATGTTGTTGAAAGATGCAACAACATGCGCCTCTCCTGTAGATTCTACTACTACCTTGCGCTTCTTTGCTGTTTTGGTACTTGCCTTTGCCATATTTTTTAGTTTCTAGTGTTAGCTTTTTGGTTATTGGAATCCTAGACTTTTACATTTCAAACAGATTCTTCTAACGTCTAAATACTAATGACTATATATTATTTAGTTGCTTTTTTCTTGTTGGCAACTGTTTTTCTTTTTCCTTTTCTGGTCCTAGAGTTGTTTTTGGTACGTTGACCTCTCAATGGCAATCCGGATCTGTGACGAATTCCACGGTAACAACCGATGTCCATCAAACGCTTGATGTTCATTTGGGTCTCTGAACGAAGTTCTCCTTCTATAGTGTAGGCACCAACAGCTTCCCTGATTTTTCCGATTTCATCGTCGGTCCAATCTGAAACCTTGGTATCTTCACTTACTTGGGCCGCCGCCAAAATTTCCTTCGCCCTGCTTTTACCTACCCCGAAGATATAGGTAAGCGAAATAACGCCACGCTTTTGTTTAGGTATATCTACCCCTGCAATTCTTGCCATAATTACCCTTGTCTTTGTTTAAATCTAGGATTCTTTTTGTTGATTACATACAATCTGCCCTTTCTGCGAACAATCTTGCAGTCGGCACTTCTCTTCTTTATTGATGCTCTTACTTTCATGTAACTAGTATCTATACGTAATTCTTGCTTTTGTTAAATCGTATGGACTCATTTCCAACTTTACCTTATCCCCGGGAAGCAACTTAATATAGTGCATCCGCATTTTTCCGGAGATGTGCGCCGTTACCACGTGCCCGTTTTCCAATTCTACCCTGAACATTGCATTGGACAATGCTTCAATAATAGTCCCGTCTTGTTCTATTGCTGGCTGCTTTGCCATAAATTATGCTACTTTTCTGTTTTTACCGGTTTTCATTAAGCCATCGTAATGTCTGTTCAACAAATAAGAATTTACTTGCTGTACCGTATCAATAGCTACACCTACCATAATCAACAGTGATGTACCTCCATAAAACAATGCCCAACCTGCCTGTACATCCATCAACTTTACCACTACTGCCGGCAACACTGCCAAAAGTGCCAAAAAGATGGAACCAGGAAATGTAATCAAGGACATTATCTTGTCCAAATAGTTTCCGGTTTCTTTCCCTGGACGAATGCCCGGGATAAAACCACCACTTCTTTTCAGATCATCGGCCATTTTGTTCGTAGGCACGGTAATCGCTGTGTAGAAGTAGGTAAATATTATGATCAACACTGCAAACAGTATGTTGTAGGCCAATCCGAATATATCGGCAAATTGAACCTCCATCCATTGTCCTGCTGCGGTATCGTTAAATGTTCTACCAATTAAACTTGGCGCGAACATAATTGCCTGTGCAAAGATAATGGGCATTACTCCAGATGCATTCAACTTAAGTGGAATGTACTGACGTGCTCCCATCACGTTCTTTTCGTATCCTCCAGAAGCTGTTCTTCTTGCGTACTGTACCGGAATCTGCCTTACAGCCATTGTTAAATACACACTGGCCAAGATAACCAAGAACCAAACAATCACCTCTATCAACATAAACATGATTCCACCGGTATTGTTGGTTGTTCTTGATACGAATTCCTGTGCAAACGCTTGTGGCAATGTTGCAATGATACCGACCATAATCAACAAGGAGATACCGTTTCCGATTCCCTTGTCGGTGATTTTCTCACCCAACCACATGGCAAACACACACCCTGTTACCAATATAATAACAGCTGGAACGATAAAATCCAAGCCTTTACCCAAAACAAAAGCACTGTCCGGTACACCTAGGGCGCCAAGACCGTACAAATAGGCAGGGGCTTGGACAATACAGATACCGATAGTTAACCAACGGGTAATCTGGTTTATGGTTTTTCTACCACTTTCTCCTTCCTTTTGTAGTTTTTGAAGGTAGGGAATCGCTATTCCCATCAACTGCACCACAATGGAAGCGGAGATGTAGGGCATAATACCCAAAGCGAACACCGAAGCATTCGCAAAAGCACCACCCGTAAAAGCATTCAGAATACCCAAGATACCATTTTCAGTGTTCGAGGATAATTGGGCCAACTGGGCGGTATCAATACCGGGAAGTACAACTTGCGCACCGAATCGGTACACCAACAATAAACCCAATGTTAGGATAATGCGTTGTCTTAGTTCTTCTATCTTCCAGATATTTGATATGGTCTCAATAAATTTCTTCATGCTATAATTCTTATAAACTTATTGCTTCACCTCCTGCCGACTCGATAGCAGCTTTAGCGGAAGCAGTAAATTTATGTACAGATACTTTTAGCGCTGCTTTTAATTCACCATCGCCCAATATCTTTACCAAATCGTTTTTGTGTGCCAATCCGTTCTCCACAAGAATGTCCAAGGTAACAACATCTTTAATGGTTCCTTTGTCCACCAATTCTTGTAGTTTGCCCAAATTGATCCCTGTGTACTCTTTTCTGTTGATGTTGGTGAAACCAAACTTGGGTACACGTCTTTGCAATGGCATCTGACCACCTTCGAAACCAATCTTTTTGGAATACCCCGATCTAGACTTGGCTCCTTTGTGCCCACGTGTTGCAGTTCCTCCTTTACCGGAACCTTCTCCACGTCCTACACGTTTTCCTTCTTTGTGCACAGCGCCATCCGCTGGTTTAAGATTATTCAAATCCATGTGCCTTTATATTTTAAGCTTCCTCTGTGGAAACCAAGTGTTTTACCTTATTTACCATTCCAAGGATACTAGGAGTTGCTTCGTGCTCAACCACCTGTCC
This sequence comes from Allomuricauda sp. XS_ASV26, assembly GCF_041224615.1. Lineage (NCBI taxonomy): Bacteria > Pseudomonadati > Bacteroidota > Flavobacteriia > Flavobacteriales > Flavobacteriaceae > Allomuricauda > Allomuricauda sp. XS_ASV26. Next base: position 208,807 of record NZ_JBGFGK010000027.1, read on the forward strand.
GATTTTCTTTAGTCCAAGAGCCTCCAAAGTTCTTTTTTGGTTCTGTGGCTTTTTGATGCCGCTCTTTATTTGTGTAACTTTAATCTTTGACATAATATCCTCTATTTATCCTTTAAAGACTTTTTCCAAAGAAATTCCCCTCTGTTTTGCAACGGTATCCGCACTTCTTAGTTGCAACAATGCATCAAAAGTAGCTTTTACAACGTTGTGCGGGTTGGAAGAACCTTGGGATTTAGAAAGTACGTCCTGTACACCTACAGCTTCCAATACGGCCCTTACAGCTCCACCGGCAATTACCCCGGTACCGTGCGATGCAGGCTTAATGAATACTCTAGCTCCACCGAACTTTCCTTTTTGCTCGTGAGGCAGCGTGCCTTTGTTCAATGGAATACGAACCAAGTTCTTTTTGGCATCCTCGATAGCTTTGGCGATTGCCGTTGCTACTTCTTTGGATTTACCCAAACCATGTCCTACTACTCCGTTTTCATCACCAACCACAACAATTGCTGAAAAACCAAAGGCTCTACCACCTTTTGTTACCTTGGTAACCCTTTGTACTCCAACCAAACGGTCTTTCAACTCCAGTCCACCCGGCTTTACTGTTTCTACGTTTTTGTAATTCTGGTACATAGTTTATTAAAATTTTAGTCCGGCTTCCCTAGCTCCTTCAGCCAATGATTTTACTCTTCCGTGATATAGGTTTCCTCCCCTATCAAAAGCAACAGTTTCAACACCTAGCTTAAGAGCCTTTTCGGCTATGGCCTTACCCACGTTGGTCGCTACTTCGGACTTGGTTCCCTTGGCATCGACATCTTTATCCCTGGATGAAGCTGCCGCCAAAGTTACACCTTTATTGTCGTCAATCAACTGGGCGTATATTTCTTTATTGCTTCTGAATACAGACAACCTTGGTCTTGCTTCAGTTCCGAAGGACACTTTTCGTATTCTTCTTCGGATGCGTAATTTTCTTTCAGTCTTAGATAATCCCATAGTCTTAATTATTAAGCTGATTTACCTGCTTTTCTTCTTAATTGCTCACCTACAAACTTCACTCCTTTTCCTTTGTAAGGTTCTGGCTTACGGAAAGATCTGATCTTGGCGGCCACCTGACCTACCAATTGCTTGTCGTGAGATGTTAGTTTTACAATAGGGTTTTTCCCTTTTTCGGAGATGGTCTCGATCTTTACTTCGGGAGCAATGTCCAGAACAATGTTATGAGAGAATCCGAGTGCCAAATCCAATTTTTGTCCTTGGTTGCTGGCTCTGTAACCAACGCCTACTAGTTCCAATTCCTTGGTCCATCCATTGGAAACACCTTCTACCATATTATTGATAAGAGCTCGGTATAAACCATGTTTTGATTTATGATCTTTGTCGTCGGAGGCTCTTTCTAAAACAATACTTCCGTCCTCGACTTTGATGTCGATTCCCGAAAATTCTTGTGTAAGCTCACCCATTTTACCTTTTACAGTAACCGTGGAATCTTTCACTTCTACAGTGACTCCATCAGGAATGTTTACTGGACTGTTACCTATTCTAGACATTTTTCTTCTCTTTTCTCAATTAATATACGTAGCACAATACTTCACCACCTACGTTCTCCTGTTGGGCCTGCTTGCTTGTCATAACACCATGTGATGTTGACACAATGGCAATTCCCAATCCGTTCAGAACTCTAGGTAAATCGTTAGAGCCTGAATACTTGCGCAGACCGGGCTTACTTACCCTCTGCAATTTTTTTATGATGGGTTCTTTGGTCAACTTGTCGTACTTAAGGGCTATTTTAATGTTCCCTTGTACTTTATTGTCCTCGAACTTATAGCTCAAAATATATCCTTGATCGAACAATATTTTGGTAATCTGTCTCTTTAGATTGGAACCTGGGATATCTACAACCCTATGACCTGCCTTGTTGGCATTTCTCAATCTGGTCAAATAATCTGAAATTGGATCTGTAAGCATTTCTTTTCTTTATCTAAATTACCAACTTGCCTTTTTAACTCCTGGAATTAGACCTTTATTGGCCATTTCCCTGAACATAACCCTAGATATACCGAAGTTTCTCATGTAACCACGTGGTCTACCAGTTAGTTTACAACGGTTTCTCATACGAACAGGAGAAGCATTCTTTGGCAACTTTTGCAAAGCCTCATAATCTCCCGCTTCTTTTAGAGCCTTTCTTTTCTCGGCGTATTTTTCTACCATTTTAGCCCTTTTTCTCTCGCGGGCTTTCATTGATTCCTTGGCCATTCTAGTTCTTTTTAAAGGGTACTCCCAGTTCGGTTAACAATGATTTTGCTTCTTTATCAGTTTCAGCGGAGGTCACAAACGTGATGTCCATCCCATTGATCCTGTTAATTCTGTCGATATTGATTTCTGGAAAGATGATTTGCTCGGTAACTCCCAAATTGTAGTTACCTCTACCGTCGAAACCAGTGGCTTTAACTCCTGAGAAATCACGCACCCTTGGAAGGGCACTTGTGATCAATCTATCCAAAAATTCGTACATGCGTTCTCCTCTAAGGGTTACTTTGGCCCCGATTGGCATACCTTTTCTTAATTTAAAGGTAGCCACATCCTTTTTGGATAGGGTCGCAACCGCTTTCTGACCTGTAATATTGGTCAACTCGTCCACAGCGTGATCGATTAGTTTTTTATCGGAAACAGCAGCACCTACTCCTCGGCTAACTACTATTTTCTGCAACTTGGGAACTTGCATTACATTTTTGTAACCAAATTCTTCGGTCAGCGCCTTGATCACGCGCTCCTTGTATTCTTGCTTTAATCTTGGAATGTAACTCATGACTAAATTACTTCATTGGATTTTTTGGAAAACCTTACTTTTTTCCCGTCCCTTACTTCGTACCCAACACGAGTTGCCTCGCCAGATTTTGGGTCGATCAAGGAAAGATTGGAAATGTGTATAGGGGCCTCCTTTTTTGTTATGCCTCCTTGAGGGTTGTTCGCACTTGGCTTTTCGTGCTTGGACACCTCGTTGATGCCTTCTACGATAGCCTTGTTCTTTTCACGGTCTACTTTAAGTACTTTACCTTCGCTGCCTTTGTGGTCTCCCGCAATGACTTTTACCGTATCCCCTGTTTTTATTTTCAACTTCATCTTTCTGATATTTCTGTTATAGCACTTCAGGCGCCAATGAAACAATCTTCATGAATTGTCTGTCCCTCAACTCTCTTGCAACAGGACCGAACACACGAGTTCCTCTCATCTCCCCTGTCGGGTTCAACAACACACATGCATTGTCATCGAAACGGATGTAAGAACCGTCAGGCCTTCTCACTTCTTTCTTGGTTCTAACAACAACTGCTGTAGAAACAGAACCTTTTTTTACAGTACCGTTTGGAGTGGCTTCTTTTACGGTAACAACAATTTTGTCACCCAAAGAAGCATATCTTCTTTTTGTTCCTCCTAGTACGCGGATGGTCAAAACTTCTTTTGCACCTGTATTGTCCGCAACTCTTAATCTTGATTCTTGCTGTACCATAATTATTTAGCTCTTTCTAGGATTTCTACCAACCTCCAGCATTTTGTTTTGCTCAATGGTCGTGTTTCCATTATTTTAACGGTATCACCTTCGTTGCAATCGTTCTTCTCGTCGTGCGCAACATATTTTTTGGTCTTCAGAACGAACTTCCCGTACATGGGGTGCTTCACTCTTTTTACCTCAGAAACCACTATCGATTTCTCCATTTTGTTGCTGGTAACAACGCCTATTCTTTCTTTTCTTAAATTTCTGTTTTCCATAAGGCAGAACCGATTATTGTAATTCCCTTTTAGTTAATTCAGTTGCAAGTCTTGCTACCGTCCTTCTAGTCTTCCTGATCTGTAAAGGATTTTCCAAAGGCGTAACGGCATGGGCCATCTTAAGATCGGCGTGTTGTTTTTTGAACTCGGCCAATCTCTCCTTTAGCTCTTCAATTGAAAGTTCTTTTATTTCTGATTGTCTCATCTTTCTTCTCAATTAAAAATTAGGCGGAATAATCCCTTGCTACAACAAACTTGGTCTTCACCGGAAGTTTTTGTGCCGCAAGCCTTAAGGCTTCCTGGGCAATCTCCTTTGGTACACCGGCAACCTCGAACATGATTCTACCCGGCTTTACCACGGCTACCCAATATTCCGGAGCACCTTTACCTTTACCCATACGAACCTCAAGAGGTTTTTTGGTGATGGGCTTGTCCGGGAATATTTTGATCCATAACTGACCTTGTCTCTTCATGTATCTTGTCGCAGCGATACGCGCAGCCTCTATCTGACGGGAAGTAATGAAGTGTGAATCCATGGACTTGATACCGAACATTCCATTGGAAAGTTGGTGCCCTCTCTGGGAGTTACCCTTCATACGCCCTTTCTGGGCCTTACGAAATTTTGTTCTTTTTGGCTGTAACATTTTACCTTACTTTATCTTAATTACTTTCTACGACGGGATTTCTTGTTATCCTTGCCGCCTTTTCCTTGACTTTTGCTCAATCCTACAAGTGGTGAAAGCTCTCTTTTTCCATACACCTCTCCTTTCATGATCCAAACTTTGATACCCAATCTACCATAAGTAGTATGAGCTTCGTGCAAAGCGTAGTCCACATCTGCACGGAAAGTAGACAATGGAATTCTTCCTTCTTTGTAGGACTCGGAACGTGCCATTTCTGCACCGTTCAATCGTCCGGAAATCTGAATCTTGATACCTTCGGCATTCATACGCATTGCTGCGGCGATCGCCATTTTAATGGCTCTCCTGTATGAAATTCTGCTCTCGATCTGTCTTGCAACACTGGCAGCGACCAAATTTGCATCAAGCTCAGGTCTCTTTATTTCATGTATATTGATCTGAACTTCCTTATTGGTGATCTTCTTAAGCTCTTCCTTAAGTTTATCTACCTCTTGACCACCTTTACCGATTATGATACCAGGTCTGGACGTGGTAATGGTAATCGTGATCAATTTTAAGGTTCTCTCAATTATAATCCTTGATACACTGGCTTTGGCCAAACGCGCATAAAGGTATTTTCTGATCTTATCGTCTTCAGCCAGTTTATCGCCATAATCATTTCCTCCGTACCAGTTGGATTCCCATCCTCTGATAATTCCTAAGCGATTTCCTATTGGATTGGTCTTCTGTCCCATATTATTCTTCTAGCTTTGAACGTTGTTATTGGCCTCCAAGATCATGGTTACATGATTGGAACGCTTTCTAATTCTATGTGCCCTACCTTGCGGAGCTGGTCTCAATCGCTTCAACATGGTTCCCCCATCTACACGGATCTCTTTAATATAAAGATCCGCAGCTTCGATATCGGCACCTTCATTTTTAGCTTCCCAGTTTGCAATCGCAGAAAGTAAAAGCTTTTCCAATTTCCTGGATGCCTCTTTAGGGTTAAACCTTAAGGTTGCCAAGGCCATCTCAATTTGCTTACCTCTTACCAAGTCAGCGACCAAACGCATTTTTCTTGGAGAAGTTGGGCAATTGTTAAGCTTTGCAATAGCAAGTTGCTTTTTTTCTTCTTTTAACCTTTCGGCCATTTGTCTTTTACGAACTCCCATAGCTTACTTACTTTTTACCTTTGTTTTTAGCCCCTGCATGACCTCTAAATGATCTTGTAGGTGAAAATTCCCCTAATTTGTGACCCACCATGTTCTCGGTTACAAATACAGGAACAAATTGTCTCCCATTATGCACCGCGATGGTCTGCCCAACAAAGTCCGGCGTTATCATAGAGGCCCTAGACCACGTTTTGATAACTGATTTCTTACCTGATTCTATATTGGCCTGGACTTTTTTCTCCAGACTAAAATGAACGTATGGTCCTTTTTTTAACGAACGTGCCATTTACTTTTCTTTTATTTCTTTCTACGTTCTATGATATATCTATTGGTGTCCTTGGTCTTGGAACGAGTTCTAAATCCTTTTGCAGGAATACCGTTCTTAGATCTTGGATGACCTCCTGAAGCTCTACCTTCACCACCTCCCATTGGGTGATCCACAGGGTTCATAGCTACTGGTCTGGTTCTTGGTCTTCTACCCAACCATCTGCTTCTACCTGCTTTACCGGATACAAGCAATTGGTGGTCGGAGTTGGAAACTGCACCGATGGTAGCCAAACAAGTAGCCAACACCATTCTAGTTTCCCCCGAAGGCAATTTAAGGGTTACAAACTTACCGTCTTTTGCCATCAACTGAGCAAATGTACCTGCGCTACGAGCCATAATAGCTCCTTGACCAGGCCTTAACTCTATACAAGAGACAATAGTACCCAAAGGAACCTCACTCAAAGGAAGTGCATTTCCTATTTCGGGTGCAGATCCGGTACCAGATTGGATTTTTTGCCCAACCTGCATACCATTTTGCGCCACTACATACCTTTTCTCTCCATCCTTGTATTCTACCAAGGCGATAAACGCAGTTCTGTTGGGATCATATTGTATAGACACCACAGTGGCCTCTACACCTTGCTTATCCCTTTTGAAATCGATGATTCGATATCTTCTCTTATGACCACCACCTCTGTGACGCATGGTCATTTTTCCTTGACTGTTCCTACCACCTGACTTTTTTAACGGAGCAAGCAAGCTTTTCTCCGGCTTATCAGTAGTAATCGCGTCAAATCCGTTTACTACTCTAAAACGCTGCCCAGGGGTTATCGGTTTTAATTTTCTAACTGACATTTCTCGTCTTTATAGATTACTGTAAAAATCAATAATATCGCCTTCAGCCACATCAACAATTGCCTTTTTCCTAACATTTGTCTTACCGTGCTGAATTCCGGTTTTTGTATAACGACTCTTACGCGTTGGACTATAGATCATGGTTCTTACCTTTTCAACAGAAACACCATAAGTAGCTTCTACAGCTTCCTTGATCTCCAACTTGTTAGCTTTCGGATCAACATAGAAACCATAGCGATTGAAAAGCTCGCTGTCAGCGGTCATTTTCTCCGTAATTATCGGTTTTATCAACACACTCATGATTCTCTTATTTCTTTAGGTTCGATTCAATTCCTTCCAAAGCGCTTTCGGTCAACACCAAACTAGTTGCATTAACTATTTTGTAAGTGTTTAATTCTGAGCCTGTTACGACTTCAGAGCGCTCCAAATTACGCGACGACAAATATACGTTATTATTTGTATCGCCCAACACTATAAGGGACTTTTTCTTTTCTATCCCCAAGGAAGACAAGAAATTAACGAAGTCCTTGGTCTTTGGAGCCTCAAAACTGAAGTCCTCCACAACCACCAAGGATTGCTCTTTAGACTTCATGCTCAAAGCCGATTTTCTGGCCAATCGCTTCATGTTCTTGTTCAACTTTTGGGTATAATCCTTTGGTCTTGGTCCAAAAATCCTACCACCACCCCTAAAAACAGGTGATTTGATACTGCCCGCCCTTGCGGTACCGGTACCTTTTTGTTTTTTGATCTTTCTGGTACTACCAGCGATTTCAGCTCTCTCCTTGGCTTTGTGCGTTCCTTGCCTTTGATGGGCCAAGTACTGCTTAACATCCAAATAAATAGCGTGCTCGTTAGGCTCTATCGCGAAAACATCGTCAGAAAGCTCTACCTTTCTACCTGTTTCTTTTCCGTTGATATCTAATACTGCAACCTTCATTACTTCTCAATTGTTACGTAAGCATTCTTATGACCTGGAACACATCCTTTGACAACCAAAAGATTTTTCTCAGGAACCACTTTCAATACTCTCAAGTTTTGAACTGTCACTCTTTCACCACCCATTCTACCGGCCATACGAAGACCTTTAACAACTTTAGAAGGGTAAGATGCCGCACCGATGGAACCTGGAGCCCTCAATCTATTGTGCTGACCGTGTGTCGCTTGTCCAACTCCACCAAAACCATGACGTTTTACAACACCTTGGAATCCTTTTCCTTTGGATGTACCGATTACATCCACAAATTCACCTTCCACAAATAGATCGACACCAACAGTATCACCTAATTTGTATTCACCTTCAAATCCTTGGAACTCAACGACTTTTTTCTTAGGAGAAGTACCTGCTTTCTTGTAGTGACCTGTTTCGGCCTTGTTAGCACGTTTTTCTGCCTTGTCATCGAAACCTAATTGAAGGGCCTTGTACCCGTCCACCTCTTCGGTTCTGACTTGGGTAACCACGCATGGCCCAGCTTCTAGCACGGTACATGGAATATTTTTTCCATTCTCGTCGAAAATGCTGGTCATACCGATTTTTCTACCTATTAACCCAGACATATTTAATTAATTAATAATTACTTACTTATTTAAAATCTCGCCAATTATTTGGCAAAAAAATTGGGTCAAGAAAAACATTCTGTTCTGACCCAGATTTTTTTCTTTCTCCGTTTTTCCCGAACCGTCGTTCGGGACATGTCGTTTCTGCTCGAGGCAGAAACATTATCAGACTTTGATCTCAACCTCGACACCACTTGGAAGCTCGAGCTTCATAAGTGCATCGATGGTTTTTGATGAAGAGCTATATATATCCAATAGTCTTTTGTATGAACTTAATTGGAACTGCTCTCTCGATTTTTTATTAACGTGAGGGGAACGCAAAACTGTAAATATCTTCTTGCGTGTTGGCAATGGAATTGGTCCGGTTACCACAGCCCCTGTTGTTTTTACTGTCTTCACGATCTTTTCAGCAGATTTGTCCACCAAATTGTGATCGTAAGATTTCAATTTTATTCTAATTTTTTGACTCATCTTGCTGAAAAATTAAGCGGTTACTCCTTTAGCTGCTTTTACAACTTCCTCTGCAATATTGGAAGGGGTATCGGCATAGTGTGAAAATTCCATTGTTGATGTCGCTCTACCAGAGGACAATGTTCTCAAAGAAGTTACATACCCGAACATTTCGGACAGTGGCACTTCAGCTTTGATAACCTTGGCACCGGCCCTGTCGGACATGTTGTTCACTTGACCCCTTCTACGGTTCAAGTCCCCAACAATATCACCCATGTTCTCTTCTGGTGTCAACACCTCCAATTTCATGATTGGCTCCATTATTACCGCTTTTGCTTTCTTAGCAGCCTCCTTATAACCCAATTTGGCAGCCAATTCAAAAGAAAGCTGATCAGAATCCACTGGGTGGAACGAACCATCTTTCAGGGTAATTTTCATAGAATCCATTTCGAAACCGGCCAAAGGACCATTTTTCATAGCCTCTTTGAATCCTTTTTCAACCGATGGCACAAATTCCTTAGGAATGTTACCACCTTTAATTTCGTTCACAAACTCAAGTCCAGATTTTCCTTCCTCGGCAGGTTCCATAGTAAATACGATATCCGCAAATTTACCACGACCACCTGTTTGTTTCTTATATGTCTCTCTATGATCGGCCGTTCCAGTAATAGCCTCTTTGTACTCTACTTGAGGTTGGCCTTGATTCACATCCACCTTGAACTCACGTTTAAGACGGTCACAAATAATATCCAAGTGAAGCTCGCCCATTCCAGAAATAATGGTCTGACCTGAAGCCTCATCTGTTTTTACCTGGAATGTTGGATCTTCTTCGGCCAATTTAGCCAAGGCCATACCCAATTTATCAACATCAGCCTTTGTTTTTGGCTCCACCGCGATACCGATTACGGGATCAGGGAAATCCATACTCTCCAATACTATCGGAGCATTCTCGGCCGACATAGTATCTCCTGTCTTAATATCTTTGAAACCAACAGCCGCACCAATATCCCCTGCTTCGATATAATCGATCGAGTTTTGTTTATTGGAGTGCATTTGGTAAATACGGGAAATACGCTCTTTTTTACCTGAACGGTTGTTCAATATATAAGAACCTGCATCCAAACGACCTGAATACGCTCTAAAGAATGCCAAACGACCAACAAAAGGATCGGTAGCAATTTTAAATGCAAGCGCAGCAAAAGGCTCTTTTGGATCCGGCTTTCTTGTAACTTCTTTACCTGTATCCGGATTTACACCAACGATATCATCCTTGTCCAATGGCGATGGCAAGTAACGACAAACAGCATCCAACAAGAACTGAACACCTTTGTTTTTAAACGAAGAACCACAAACCATAGGAATGATAGCCCTATCCATTACAGCGGCACGCAATGCAGCATGCACTTCCTCCTCTGTGATAGAATCCTCATCTTCGAAGAATTTCTCCATCAACTCCTCATCATACTCCGCAACAGCCTCAATAAGGGCAGCTCTATACTCTCTTACCTCTTCCTGCATTTCTGCTGGAATATCAACTACATCAAAGGTAGAACCGAAGTTATCCTCGTGCCAAACAACAGCTCTGTTCTTGGCCAAATCCACGATACCTTTAAAATCCGCTTCCTCGCCAATTGGCAATACAATTGGTACAGCATTCGAACCTAACATTTCTCGAACCTGCTTGCACACATTCAAAAAGTTGGAACCTTGACGGTCCATTTTGTTTACGAATCCAATACGGGGCACTTTGTAATTATCAGCCAATCTCCAGTTGGTTTCCGACTGAGGCTCAACACCATCAACAGCACTGAACAAGAAAACCAAACCATCCAACACACGTAAAGAACGGTTCACCTCAACGGTAAAGTCCACGTGCCCGGGAGTATCTATAATATTAAAGTGATAATCTTTTGTATCTGGCAAAGTCTGCGCATTCTCCATTGGAAACTTCCAAGTACAAGTCGTAGCTGCAGAAGTAATGGTAATACCCCGCTCCTGCTCTTGCTCCATCCAGTCCATGGTAGCTGCACCATCGTGCACCTCTCCGATTTTGTGACTCACACCTGTATAGAAAAGAATACGCTCTGTAGTCGTCGTCTTACCTGCGTCAATGTGTGCCGCAATACCTATGTTCCTTGTATATTTTAAATCTCTTCCCATTGTATTGATTAGAATCTAAAGTGCGAGAATGCTTTATTGGCCTCGGCCATTTTGTGTGTATCTACTCTCTTTTTCACTGCAGCACCTTCTTCTTTGGCCGCTGCCAAAATCTCGGCCGCTAATTTTTGGGCCATAGATTTTTCATTACGTTTTCTAGAAAAACTGATCAACCACTTCATAGCAGTTGAGATTTTTCTATCTGGACGAATTTGCATTGGAATCTGAAATGTAGCACCACCCACTCTTCTACTTCTAACCTCAACGTGCGGCATTACATTGGAAAGAGCATCTTTCCAAAGCTCCAATCCTGTTTTTTCCTCGTCCGTATTCTTTTCATCGACTATCTCAATGGCATCATAAAATATTTTAAATGCAATTGATTTCTTACCATCCCACATCATCATGTTAACAAAACGTGTAACAAGTTGATCGTTAAATTTTGGATCTGGTAATAATGGTCTCTTTTTTGCCTGCTTTTTTCTCATCGCTTCTTCTTAAAAATGATTAATTTTTAGGGCGCTTTGCACCATACTTAGATCGTCGCTGAGTTCTACCTGCAACACCTGCAGTATCCAGCGCACCTCTAACGATATGATAACGCACACCAGGCAAATCCTTTACTCTCCCACCTCTAACCAATACTATCGAGTGCTCCTGGAGGTTGTGGCCTTCTCCGGGGATGTATGCGTTGACCTCTTTACCGTTAGTTAACCTCACCCTTGCAACTTTACGCATTGCAGAGTTAGGTTTTTTTGGTGTAGTAGTGTAAACACGCGTACAAACCCCTCTTCTTTGAGGACACGAATCCAAAGCAGCCGATTTACTCTTCTTGGTAATTGTGGCCCTTCCTTTTCGTACTAATTGTGAAATTGTTGGCATTAAATTTCTTTTAAAAACTAAATAACCCTCTTTTTGAGGGCTGCAAATGTAATGATAATTCCCAATAATTCAAATCCATACCGATTTAATTTTCATCTTAACAGAAAAAAGTTGTGTGCCCATTAAACCAATAGAGTCAACATGGAACCACAACAGCAAAATATCACCACCAAACAAAGTGTTTTCATTTGTTTTTTTACCACTTATATATATTAAGGTATACGATAAATTTCAAATCTGTTTATGTTAACATTTCTATAACATATTTCGTTAACATTATTTTTGATTTTACTTCAATCTAATCAAAATACAGTTGATTTAAATATACCACCCCTCTTTTATGTTAAATCATGTTTATTATGCATTATATAATCATTTGACTTAATTTTTATACATCTATTAATCATACTCAATGATTTTATTGTTATCTAAATTAAATCCATATTCTTAAATATTTTATAAAATTATTTTGGATTATTAACATGAAATTAAGATTTTAGCGATCAGCTAATTCAAATAATTTAACAATGAGAACAAAACTTAATGGATTGTTAACGCTATTATTGGCGTTTGTTGTGCATATATCCTATGCGCAGGACAAGACGATTACAGGTACGGTTACGGATGGCGATGGCCTCCCGCTGCCTGGGGTCAACATTGTCGTTGAAGGGACCTCCACGGGTACCCAAACGGATTTTGATGGGAACTATGCCATCAGCGCAAGTGAAGGCCAAACACTTCTCTTTACCTACATTGGCCAGAGACCCGCAACCAGAACTGTTGGCGCATCCAGCGTAATAAACGTTCAGATGGAGGCGGATACTCAAGCGCTCGAGGAAGTTATTGTTACCGCACAAGGTATCAAGAAAGAAAAGCAGGCTCTAGGTTATGCGGTTTCCGAAGTAGGAAACGAGCAATTGGAGCAGCGTGCCGAGGGTGATGTCGGACGTATTCTGACAGGTAAGGCCTCCGGGGTAAACATTACTTCCCAAAGTGGTCTTTCAGGATCTGGTACAAGTATTATTATTCGTGGTTTAAGCACATTTAGTGGAAGTAACCAGCCATTGTTCATTGTTGATGGTGTACCTTTCGATAGCGGAACCAACGAACAAGGAGATTTCGTGGATGGTAACAATGGTTCCAGCCGTTTCTTGGATTTGGACCCGAACAACATTGAAAGTGTAAACGTACTTAAAGGTCTTGCTGCAGCAACATTATATGGTACGGCAGGGCGTAATGGGGTAATCTTGATTACCACTAAAAACGGTGCTGCTGGAACTGCGGCCAAGAAAAATGAGATTACCGTTTCCAGCTCTATTTTCTTCAACGAGATTGCTTCGTTGCCGGATTACCAAGATCAGTACGGTAACGGATTCGACCAAAACTTTGGATGGTTCTTTAGTAACTGGGGACCAAGTTTTGATAGAGGCGGAATCGCTGGATGGGGAGCTCAACCCTCAATTGATGACAATGGAACATTGGCTCACCCTTATTCAACTTCTACATCTGCAATCCAAGCAGCCTTTCCAGAATTTCAAGGCGCTCGTTACGATTGGAAACCTTATGATAGCGTTGAAAAATTCTTTAGAACCGGAGTAGTTCAAACTAACTCTGTTAACGTTCGAGGAGCTTCTACCGACGGAAAAGTATCCTACAACGCTAACTTTGGACATCTGGACGATCAAGGTTTTACCCCTGGAAACCAGCTTAAAAGACATACGATAGGTTTGGGAGGTAGAGCAGAATTATCCAACAAGTTCACAGTTTCCGGAACATTGAACTATGCCAAAACGGATTTTGAGACACCTCCTGTTGCTGCAAGTACAGGTAACAGTGTATTCGGTACAGGTTCTTCCATATTCGCAAATTTGTTCTACACTCCCCGAAGTGTAGATATCCAAGGATTGCCTTTCGAGAACCCAATTGATGGTTCCAGCGTTTACTATCGTCAAAATAATAGTATACAACACCCATTGTGGACTGTTAAGAACTCCAAAAACCAACAGGTTACCAACCGTGTTTTTGGTAATGCAGCCTTGTCCTATAACATAAACGACAATTTGAATCTTACTTATAGATTCGGTTTGGACAACTATAGCGAGAACAACACCAACTACCAGAACAAAGGTGGTGTAGGTGGTAGTGTTGCCACTCAAAGTGGTGTGTTGGACACATGGAACAACACCAATACCATCCACGACCACAACCTTATACTTACAGGTCAATATGAGCTATCCGAAAAAGTAGGATTTAGCTTCAACACCGGTGCGACTACCAGAAGAGAGGTTTTTGACCAGAACGGTGTAGGCAGTACAGGTCAGCAGGTATTTGGCGTTCTTAGACACTTCAACTTTGCACTTCAAGATGAGATTCAGTTCTTCCAAGAGAGGAATATTGCAGGCGCATATGGCCAGTTGGATTTCGATTATGACAGAATGGTGTACTTAACCTTGGCAGGAAGGAACGATTGGGTATCCAACCTAGCAAGAGAAAATCGTTCTATATTCTATCCATCCGCGAGTCTTTCTGTGATCCCTACCAAAATATTCCCAGGGTTACAAACACCAGGAGGAGTTAATTACCTTAAACTTAGAGCTGGTTACGGAACTTCGGCAAACTTCCCGACAGGATATCCAGTGGCGTCCACGCTAAACCTGAACACCCAGTCATTCCAAGATGGATCTGGTGTTGATGTAGTGGGCAACACAAGTGCAAATCTTTTGGGTAACCCAAATTTGAAGCCCGAGCTTTTATCTGAGATCGAAGTAGGTATGGAATCAAGGTTCTTTAACAGTCGTTTAACGCTAGATGTATCTTACTACAGTAGAACAACCGAAGATTTGATCATCGATAGACCACTTGATCCATCTACAGGTTATACTTCCACACAAACAAACATTGGTGAGATCAAATCCGATGGTTGGGAAATTGACTTGGGAGCGGATATCTTCCGTAACGATGGCGATGGGTTCAACTGGAACATCAATGCCAACTGGACAACTTACGACTCCGAAGTTACCGACCTTGGTCTTGATACCGATATTGTTGTATATGCCGGGTTCAGTAACCTGGGTAATGCAGCCATCGTAGGAGAACAATTAGGTGTAATCGTTGGTAGTAGAATCGGCAGGACCGAAAGCGGAGAGTATTTGGTAAATTCTGCTGGTGATTATGTAGTTGAGGAAGGTACTTTTGTAATTGGCAATCCAAACCCGGACTGGCAATTTAACGTGGCAAACACATTGAGATTTAAAAATTTCTCTTTGAATTTCTTGGTAAACTACACCCACGGCGGGGACATATACAGTCGTACTGTTTCGACCCTTTTGGGTAGAGGTCTGACCACGGATACAGAAGATCGTTTGAACACGTACATCCTTCCGGGTGTATTAGCGGACGGCACTCCTAACACCAGACAGATCAACAACTCAACGTTCTACTTCAACAACGTTCTATTTGGACCGGATGAATTAGGTATTTACGATGCTTCGACCATCAGACTTCAGGAGTTGGGATTAACTTATGCCCTACCAAGTAAATTTTTGGACAAAACTCCTTTCGGAAGCTTGAGCTTCACGGTATCAGGACAGAACCTATGGTATAAAGCCATCAACATGCCCGATGGAACAAACTTTGATCCAAACGTTGCGGGTGTAGGTGTTGGTAACGGTGCTGGTTTTGATTACCTAAATGGACCTAGTTCTAGAAGATACGGTTTGAGCGTTAAAGCATCATTTTAATTAGAAAAAAATTGAATCATGAAAAAAATAACAAAATACTTTGGTTTTGCTCTAATGACCGCCACATTGCTCTTCTCGTGTGAGACAGTAGAATTGGACATTAGTGAAAACCCTAATGAACTCACCCCGAGTCAGGCGAATCCGGATTTCTATTTGAACGCCCTTCAAGAAACTTTTGCTCGTGTAGTGGAGGAACTTGGCGAGAATGGTGCAGAGGTGACAAGAATAGAGAATATGAATGGTAGAAATTACCAGAACAACTATTCTCCATCATCTTTCGATACAGCTTGGGAAAGAGCGTATCAAGAGGTAATAAAGAACATTCGCGACATGAATGTTCTGGCCGAAGAAGCTGAATTGACCTACCATATTGGAATGGGCCAATTCATAGAGGCTTACACGATTACCCTTTTGGTGGATTATTTTGGAGATGTACCTTATACAGAGGCCATCGCAGCTCCAGAGATCCTTAATCCACAAGTTGATGGCGGAGCAGATATTTATGCAGCTGCATTGGCCTTGGTAGACCAAGCAATTTCTAGCTTCAATGCGACACCATCTGCATTGCCTCAATACGATTTCTTTTATGACGGGGATGCCAGCCAATGGATCAAGGCCTGTAACACTTTAAAATTAAGGTTACACCTAAATCTAGGCAACACAGCTGCATTCAACTCAATAATCAGTAGTGGAAATTACATTCAAAGTACAGAAGATGACCTACAATTCCAGTGGGGCGCCAACCAGGTACAACCAGATACAAGGCATCCAAACTATTCGCAAAACTACTCCAACGAAGGTGGTGGCGACTATGCTTCCATTTGGTTGATGGATATGATGGATACCACAGGTGACCCTAGGATCAGATATTACTTCTATCGTCAGAGCGAAACTGTACCTGGTGCTCCAGGTGTAGCCCCTAACGAAGAAACCTTGGCATGTTCTCTTACAAGTGCTCCTGCACATTATGTAAATGGAGGATACCCATACTGTTCTTTGCCTAATGGCTACTGGGGAAGAAATCACGGTAACGATGAAGGTATTCCACCAGATGGTCTTTTAAGGACTTCTCCTGGTGTTTACCCACAAGCAGGTAAGTATGATGACAGTTCGTTCTCCGAAATTTCATTAGTTACAGGTGGACAAGGGGCAGGTGTTACACCAATGCTTTTGGCCTCTACGGTTGACTTTTGGAGAGCTGAGTTGGCCATGGCAACAAGCCCAGAGGCAGCAAGACCATTTATGATTTCCGGTATCGAAAAATCTATCGCCAAGGTTCAATCCTTTGGTAGCTTAGACCCAGATGCCGACCTTTCTGTTGGCCCAACCGCACTCGAGATCAACGACTTTGTTTTGAACAGAGGAGCGGCTTTCGATGAAGCAGAGGGAACCGACAAGTGGAACGTATTGGCGGAACAATTCTTTACTGCATTAAAAGGAAACGGCCATGATGCCTATAACTTTTACAGAAGAACAGGATTCCCTGATAACCTTGAGCCAAACATAGAGCCAGATCCAGGAGCATTCATCCGATCTTTCTTCTACCCTGCAAATGCTGCTAGTAACAATCAGTTTATAGTACAGAAATCAGGTGTTGCGAGCCAAGTATTCTGGGATACAAACCCTGCATCTCCAGCATTTCCACCTGCTAACTAAAAAAAATAACGATGAAAAAAATCAGTTTATATCTAATTTGTATTTCCCTACTCGCGCTCAATTTCTCTTGTGATACCGACGAAAAAGTAGTGGATCAGGTTTTGGAAACCTACACCTCCGGAGCCGTATTAAGAACCCTGGAAACAGTTCCAGATGACGAAGATGAAGCGTTTGATATGTTCAGGACGGAAAACTCTTTTTCTGTTACGGTTGAAGAACAAGACGAAACCGAAGGCGAACTTATCGACCGTGTTGACCTTACCGTTGACTATGTGGACAACAATAAGGACGACAACGATGTCAGTGTATCCGGTGTTGCCTATAGCACTATTCCGGCATCTGCTTTTACAGTAGGTGACAGAGGATTGCCAAGCACCAGCTTTTCATTCACCATGGA
This sequence comes from Allomuricauda sp. XS_ASV26, assembly GCF_041224615.1. Lineage (NCBI taxonomy): Bacteria > Pseudomonadati > Bacteroidota > Flavobacteriia > Flavobacteriales > Flavobacteriaceae > Allomuricauda > Allomuricauda sp. XS_ASV26. The sequence goes on from NZ_JBGFGK010000027.1 coordinate 226,319, forward strand.
AGAGGCTTTGACCACTTTGAACATTCCATTGACCGAAGTTCTACCTGGAGATAGAATCATTATGAATCTTGAACTATTCTTCACCGATGGTAGGTCTTTTAAAGCCAGTGATGCAGCCGTTACGGTAACAGGAGGCTCGTTCTTTAGCTCACCTTTCTTGTATTCCCTATTGATCGATGATGGTATTGCTTTCGATTATGAAGTAACCACAAGCGACGAAATAGATCTATCCGAAGGTGGAGTAATCGAGGATTATGAAGCATCTATAAGTATTAAAGACGGAACCGAAGAAGTTAGTTTATTGGAAACATTGAACATTTACAGGACTTTCAGGGACTTGACCATTGGTGACGACAATGTGAATCTTTCAGAAGAAGAGGAGCTTTTTGAAACTTACACCATTGCAGACCTCGATTTAGCAGATAGTGTTAGAACTCTGGACATTTCTTATACCATCGAAGAACTTTTAGGTGAAGACTTGGAACTATCCGACCTTTCTGTTGGAGACGACTTTAAATTAAGGTATGAAATAATTACAATGGATGGCAGAATTGTTACCACCGATGAGAATGATACCGAGTACTTCTTCAGTATATCGACTTCTGAGTGCGTTCAGTTGAATGCCGACGCCCCTTATCCAGGAGAATATACAATTAACATGAAAGACGATTGGGGTGATGGCTGGAACGGTGGCTTCCTGACCGTCACTTTGGACGGCGAGGAAGTTCCAGGGTCTCCCTTCAGGGTCGAAACAGGCACTGATGCATCCGGAACATTTACAGTTCCAGATGGTGCTACATCCTTAACTCTAGTTTATACAAGTGGTGAATATGATAGTGAAAATACCTTCGAAATCATCGATCCAAATGGAAAACGAGCCGCCAGTGAAGGACCATTTGAAAATAGTCTAGAAATTTACACCCTAGAAATTGAACTAAAAGTTTGTGAATAATTTTTTTTGAATATAGTTCCTAATTACTTCAAAGGTCACCCTTACAGGTGGCCTTTGTTCCTTTAATACCTTTCCCCTACTAATTTAAGATTACTTCAACCCAATAAACCCTTTAAAAACGAAAAGCACATAATTACACAATCATAAATCATTATATGGGAAAACTATTAATAAAAATAAGTTATAATCCCAAATTATCTTATTTTAGAATTCCACATAAATCAAAGAACGAACTGATATCGAATGACATACTAAACCCTAATTAATGAAATATTCAATTTTTACCGTATTTATCGCATTAACTTTTAACGGATTTGCACAACTGTCCTCCGCTCCCACCACTGAACAGGGAATGTTCGACGCAGCAAGAGGAGGAAGTCCCCAATTGAACCTGGTAATGATGGAGCTAAGAAACAAGAAAAGTTCCTTTAATGAAAACTCCAATATTTTGGGCTCTCCGTACTACACCAAAAACTTTGTCCGAAGCAAAGTTTTTTATGATGGTGAATTTACAGGCGAATTTATGGTTCGCTACAATGCGTTCAACAACGAGTTCGAAATAAAGGAAAGTGCCCAAGAGGACAAACCGTTAAAATCTTTTTTACCCGACAAAAAAATAGAAGTGCTCTATGGTAGCAAAATGATGAAGTTCTCCACCTTTATCAACAGGAAAAAAGAAACTAAAAACGGCTACTTGGCAACCATTTGGGAAGGTGAAAAATACAAGCTCTACCACAAACTATCCGTAAAGTTCACCGAAGGAAGATCAGCCGTAAATTCCATGGTACAAAGTACACCGAGCAGATTTACCCATTTTTCAGAATATTATTTTCAAAAGAAAGGGGTAAACCGAATCGATGAGGTCGATACCCGAAAAGGAAAATTTTTGAAACTATTTACACCGGATCAAAGAAAAACAATAAACGAAATCTTAAAAACCGAAAAAACCGATTTAAACGACGAGAACGACTTAAAACTGTTTTTTCAAAAAATAGACGCCTTATGAAACCTATAGCACTTATTCTTTTTTTAAGCACAACCTGTCTTGCTTTTGGGCAGGTTTTGGACACTAACGATGCATCGGTTCGTGCCGCACTTGGCAACCCGCAAGTAGAAGGAAGCCCATTGGCCAATTATTTTCAGAGAAGAACTCCTGCAATGGACCAGCTAATGCGGGATGTAAAAAACAATGGTACAACACAGTCTTTCTATATAGGCGCCCAAGAAGGTTCCGCTTACGAAAACGAAAAATTCACCAATGGAAAAGTTTACAGTAAAGACGAACTTTTGGACAACGTTTATTTTAGGTACAATGCCTTTTCCGATGAATTGGAAGTAAAAAAGACCCAGTTGGAAGAAGAAGACTATCAGGCACTTATAAAAAGTAACGATATCTATATCATCTCCAATAGCGGCAAAAAGTATATCTACAACCAATTCTTCGATAAAAAAGGAGAGGTACAAAATGGCTATCTTATTCTTTTATCTGCCGGAGAAAAGGCATCTTTGTACAAACAATACGATGTTAAGTTTTTTGAAGGCAAAGAAGCTGAAAATTCCATGGTAAACCCTATACCCAGTAGATTTACACCATTTATTGGATATTATGTGCAAATGGAAGGATCGGATAAAATTGTAAAACTACCCACTAAAAAGAACAAACTTTTTAAGTTTTTAGAGGATAACATTGCAGGATTTGATGCAAAAAGCTTCAGAAAAAAAGACATCGATTTAGATACGGACCAAGGTCTTTTGATACTTTTTAACAATCTTTATTAAATCTGATCGATCACTATTGAAATCTGACCACACCATTTACGGCATACGGGCGATCCAAGAAGCGATTCATTCCGGAACCCCAATAAACAAAGTTTATCTACAAAAAGGATTACAGGGTGATCTTTTTACACAATTGGAGGAGGACATAAGAAGAAGCAAAATAAGTCATTCTTATGTCCCTCTTCAAAAATTGGACAAATTGGCACATGGCAATCACCAGGGAGCCGTGGCCAAAATTTCCCAAATAGCATTCCAAGATTTTGAATCTGTTGCAGAAGCCGTAATGGCAACCGAAAAATTACCGCTCTTCCTATTATTGGATCAAGTAACCGATGTACGCAATTTTGGAGCAATAATCCGTACTGCAGAATGTACCGGTGTTCATGCGATCATAGTACCTACCTCCGGGTCCGCCCCTCTGAACGAGAATGCGATTAAAACATCTGCCGGGGCAGCTTTTAACATTCCCATTGCCAAAGTAGATCACTTAAAGGACGCTATTTTTTACCTACAGTCCTCGGGGGTTGTTGTCACCGGAGCCACGGAAAAAGCTGAACATGAGATCTATAGTTTGGATTTTAACCAACCTACGGCCATAATTATGGGCTCAGAGGAAAAAGGTATCTCCCCTTCCACTCTCAACATATTGGACCATAGGGCAAAACTACCTTTAATGGGCAAAATTGGCTCGCTAAATGTGTCTGTTGCCTGTGGCGTTTTCCTTTACGAAGTAGTAAGGCAGCGAAATACGTAAGCATCAATCCTTATCGGACTCTTTGTAGTGGTATTTGATTTCCACTTTTTGGACAGGTTCATCTTCCTCAGATGATGCTATAAAATTGCCGTTTTCATCAAAATGTTGTAGAAATGGGTCGTCCTTCTCGTTGTAATCGTCCTTTTCCCAATCGTACTTTCGAACTTCGGGAACAGGTACTTTGGTAAAAAAGGCAAAGAGCAAACCAGTTACAAAACCTGCCAAGTGCCCTTCCCACGAAATACCATCCTTTACCGGGAAAATATACCAGATCATACTGCCATAGATAAAAACAACCACTAAAGAAAGTGCAACCAAACGATAATTTTTGGCCAAAATGCCCTTAAAAAAGATAAAACTGGCCAATAAATAAATCACCCCGCTTGCACCAATATGGTACGATGGTCTAGCAATCGCCCACGTGATAATACCCGAGACAAGCGTCCCCAAAAGCAATACCCGTAGTGCGGCACTATTATAAAAATAAAACAAGAAAGCCGTTAAGACCGCCAACGGGATGGTATTGTTGTACAAATGCGTAATGGACCCATGGATAAAAGGACTGAACACTACACCCTTTAACCCGGATAGCCTACGGGGGTATACCCCATACTCGTTAAGGTTGATGCCAAATTTGACCTCGACCCAAAAAACCACCCAAATGGCCAGAACGGCAAACAAGGGTACAAAAACCACCGAATTTGAAAATTTAAATGTATCCGCACTCATATTACCACAAAATCAAACATCCCGCCACAATCCTAAAATTATACAAATTGTCAGGCATACCATAAAATCCATTGATGAAAGACCATCAAAAATATTTTATTTTTACGCCATGAACGAACCTTTGGCAGAACGCATACGTCCTAAAACGTTAGAAGATTATATAAGTCAACAGCATTTGGTGGGCAAGCAAGGAGCATTGACCAACCAGATAAAAAACGGCGTTATTCCTTCTTTGATTTTTTGGGGACCTCCCGGAACGGGAAAAACCACCTTGGCCAATATTATTGCAACAGAAAGCCAAAGGCCATTTTACACATTGAGCGCTATCAGTAGCGGTGTTAAGGATGTTAGGGAAGTTATAGACAAAGCCAAACAGAGCGGTGGACTTTTTACGTCCAAAAATCCGATTCTTTTTATTGATGAAATCCATCGGTTTAGCAAATCGCAACAAGATTCGTTGCTTGGAGCGGTTGAAAAAGGCTGGGTCACTTTGATTGGTGCGACCACGGAAAACCCAAGCTTTGAAGTAATTCCTGCACTTTTATCACGGTGCCAGGTTTACGTATTGAACCCATTTGGCAAGGACGACCTTATCGCCTTGTTGGAACGTGCCATAAAAACTGATGCTCAACTTGCCAAAAAAGAAATAATCCTAAAGGAAACCGAAGCCCTCCTACGATTGTCGGGAGGTGATGGCAGAAAATTGCTGAACATTTTTGAATTGATCATAAATTCCGAAGCCAGCGACAAAATAGTCATCACCAACGAATTAGTGCAAAACAAAGTGCAAAAAAACACCGTGCTTTACGACAAGACCGGTGAACAGCATTACGATATAATTTCGGCCTTTATTAAAAGTATTCGTGGGAGCGACCCAAATGCCGCCGTATATTGGTTGGCCCGAATGATCGAAGGTGGGGAGGACGTTAAATTTATTGCCCGTAGAATGGTAATACTAGCATCGGAGGATATAGGAAACGCCAATCCGACCGCCTTGGTACTTGCCAATACCACGTTCCAGTCCGTTACAACCATTGGTTACCCAGAAGCGAGACTTATTTTAGGACAATGTGCGGTTTACTTGGCAAGTTCGGCCAAAAGTAATGCCAGCTATATGGCCATCAACGAAGCACAACAAACGGTTCGCAAAACCGGTGACCTATCCGTGCCCATGGCCATTCGCAATGCCCCGACCAAATTAATGAAAGACCTTGGCTATGGCAAGGGTTATGACTATGCCCATAACCACGAAAACAACTTTGTGGATTTTGAATTTCTACCAGACGAAATAAAAGGCACTACCTTTTATAAGCCTGGCAATAATCCCAGGGAAAATGCCATGAAGGATTTTTTAAAGAAAAGGTGGAAGAACAAGTATGATTATTAAAACTTGATGTTCAATTCTTTTTGGATTTTCTCCCCATTATCCGAATACTCCAATATCCATTTATCATTTTTCTTAAAAACCAATGCGTTGTTTCCGTTATAACTGGTCATAAAAACATTGTCCATGGATGTTTCTTCCAGTTTTAGCACCACTTTAGGACTACTGTCCACTAGCTGATACCCATTTCCTATGGCCTGTGCATACAAAACACTAGATGGGTCCGGAAGTTCTGTTTTCTCCACTACTGCCCTGGTGATATTACTTGGCTTTGGCTCTATGGCCTTATAAACTTGCTCATCCATTGTGGATTTTTGCTCAACTACATACTTTGCCGGCTCTTCTTCCACGGTTTTAACATCGTCCTTAAAACTTATGGTTACCGGAGCTTCGTCCTGCACCTTCACTTTTGTTTTTGGAACATAGCTATAATTCATCCCAGAAAAGGAAACGAAGGCTTTTTGGATAGCATCCTTGTAGGATTCATTGAATTCTTTGATTCTACTCTTGCCCTCCATAGATCGGAATACTTCAACATTATTGCAATCTTTTAAGGTAATATTCAATTTTGTTGCAAACAAGGAAGAGCTATCTTCGATATCGGCCACCAGACCTAAACATCTTTCATTTGCCAAGTCCGGAGGCAGAGCGTCATCATATACGGCATCGAACCCGTTTTGCTCAAAATAATATTTGACCAACGTACTGGTCTGGTACTTGTTTACTGTTTTGTAGGCTTCAAATTTCTTGGGAACAATAATATATTTATAATTGTTCAGTTGAGCATTTACAGCTCCGCTCACCCCCATTGCAAATAGCAATATGTACAATACTTTTGTTTTCATATAGATGGTATACTCAATTATCGTTCCAAGATATAATATTAAATCCGAACTGTAAAGAAGCATAGTGACTGTCGGCCAAATTGGAATAACTGAGTAGATTGTCCGCCAAGACATAAAAATTTACCGGCCCCATTTGAAGACTAGTGCCCAGTCCAACATTTGTATAGGAATATTTGTCCATCGTATATGTTGCTTTTAAGGTAATCGCCCTTCCGAGCCTTCTCTGGTAAAAACCCGTTAACGCCGGTTGAATACCTTTAGGTCTTTTGATCATGAACAATTGTCCACCCAAGCTGTTCCTGTAATAATCCCGATTTATTCCTCCTCCGGGATTTACGGCACACCCACAATTATCGGACAGTGGGTTTCCCCCTTCTCCAAAATCGTAACGGATAGATCCGTACAGTTTTACAGGCCTCCATGAAATATATGCTTCCTGGTTTTCCCCATGTGGCAATGCTTCGTCTATCTCATCGATCAGGTCTTGCCATAAATCATTGTCCAGATTGTTTATATCATCCGGAAGAATGACCGAAATGCCATCGGTAACGGTACTTCCGCTAAAGGTATAGTTCCAAACATCTTTGGCGTTATAAATAAATCCTAAATCCAATATGCTGCCAGTGATGGTCGTCTGTTGATTTAGTTGGTGACTGAACCCAAAATCCAGTCCGAGACCAAGATTGCCCCCCAATAAAACACGTTTAGAAAACAACCGCTCCACATCTTTTCTTGTTGTTCCAGAATCTTCGTCCACAATATCATAAAACCCTTTTACACCGGCCGTTTGAAGCTGCATGTCTGCATTAATGGCACTTTCAAAAATATTGTTGGTTCCTTGAGTGGTTACAAACGACCCTGAGTTTTTTATGGATTGAAACTGAAAAATACTCGAATAGAGCTTGCCCCTGATTCCCATGGTAAGATCGGGGTTCACTTTTCTGTTGATACCAAAATGAAAAACATTGACCATTTCTCCTCGAACATTTAAATCACCCAGATCAAAATTTCGGCCAATATTGTTGCCTCCATTGCCTTCAAAGGCCAATATAGCTAGATCTTTGGGCCAATAAGAGATAACATCCATTTCCCCGTACATTCCAAAGGAATAATAATCGTCCGGCCTGTTTTTTCCTCGAAAACCAATGGTAAACCCCTCTATCTGGCTTGTTGAACCAAAATCGTCCCTATTGCCCATTACATCAAGCAATCGCTCTTGGACCTTTGTAGTGAAATCAACACCGTCATTGGCAAAAAGATCGTTTACGGTTACCCCACTGCTAGCTCCCTGAACCGATATGCCCGATATTACCGGAACTCCTACATGCCATTTATGCGAGGTCTTTACCCCTGGGTTTATCATTAAAGATTGGGGAATCTCATAAAAGTCGTACAACAACTGCTTGTTTTGGGCAAAAGTAGTTGCACAACAAAAAACAACGGCCAAAACAATCTTGCATACCATTCTCATAGCAGCTCAAATTCAAATTCCGCCCCAGAACGTAAAATAACCTTTGGATTCTCGTTGGAAGATACACTGGTACTATCACTTAAATTATTACCGGATATCCGTAAACCCGAAGTATTGATAAGAATATCCAAACTTTTGCCTCCGGGCCCGTAATACACATCTCTGGTTATTATATCTGTTGTATTGGCCGGGACGTTAAAAACTTCTGTGTCCAAAACCTGACCATCTTCACTTAAAAAATCGATGGTAACCCGTAGTTGTTTGCTTGTTGTATTTTCCAATTCGTAAAGAATTGTCCCTTCCAACAAACGTTCCGAGACGTACTCTTCATTAAAAGCATCAAAATTTACTTCCTGAAAATAAAACGAATTAAAAGGACCTGCTTGATTTATAGAAGCTTCGTCCGATTCCAGATAAAAAATGCCTGTGGACAAGGTCGGGGTAAGACTTAAATCCTCGATCTGATCAAAGTTTTGTTCTTCGGTACAAGAAACCAAGGTGAACTGGAAAGCAAACAGCGTTACCAAAGCAAGTAAATAGCGTAATTTTTTCATAGCCAAAAAATGGGCATGCCACTTTTTAGATAACTCTATAATATGCTTTTTATTTCAATAAGATCGTTAATCATTCTACATTCACCGTGATTTGGATCATTATGAAAATTGTAGTGAAGCACTTGCATCCCCATGGCCTTTGCCCCCAAAATATCGGCTTCCAAGCTATCCCCAACCATAAGTGAATTTTCTGGTCTTACCTCGGCCAGGTCCAAAGCCAACTTAAAAATATGCGGATTCGGTTTTTTAACCCCTGCCATCTCCGAATCTATTACTTTCTCAAAAAAATGGTGTATGCTGCTCCCTTTCAACTTTTTGTTCTGCACTTCCTGAAACCCATTGGTAATAATGTGCAATCTGTATTTTGGAAATAAATATTCCAGAACGGGCAGCGTATTGGGCAATAGATGGGTAAACGATGACAAATGCGCAATATAATCGTGGGCCAGTGCATTGATCATATCATCGGAAATGGATATGTTCAGAACATCAAAAGTTTTTTTCAACCGTTGGTATCGCAACTCCGATTTACTTATATCATTTTTACGATACAAGGCCCACATTTGTAGGTTGATGGGGGCATAAATTTCCAAAAACCCATTTAAATCCACTTCTACTTTATGATGGTCAAGAATTTTGGCAAATGTAAGGGCCGAATTCCTCTCAAAATCCCATAGTGTGTGATCTAGATCAAAAAAAATATCGGTTACTTTATGTTCAAACATAATAGCGCTTTAACATGGCTTGATACAGTTCCATCCAATCCCATTGTTGTTTTCCGCCCAGTAGTTCGTTGGAAAACACAAGCACAAATTCTCCCTTGACCTGTTTTACCATTCGGTACAAATTGTCCATTTTTTCAAACACCTCTTCCTTTTTCTTGAACTTGAGCAAAGCATAATCGTGCATGGCGAAGGGGTGTATTTTAATGGGCTGCCTCACCTCGGTGTTTATATCGTAAAAATAAAAAGGGGTGCAAGTGCCCGCCCTAAAACCTATTTCGTGTGTATAGCCCATAGAAAAATCGTCTGTAAATTCTGTTTCTACCAAGTTACGGTATGTGGCCGGAACGTTGACTTTGTTATAGCGGAGCCTGGCATAGTTGATGGGCCTATTGATCAAATTGCCCAACTGCTTCTTTTCTTCTTTAAGCACATTCTTGTCCAACGAGGATACAAAAGAGGTACTAAGGGAGACTGCACTATAATCCGCTACGGATTTTATTAGGTAACGGAACTTGTTATTGTTTGTGGATATGTTCTTATCGTGGGCCGAATGCTTGGCGAATTGAAAAAAGAACATGGTCTCGATCGGAAACCTTTTGTGTATCTCCACCAGTTCCAAAAATTTATCGTAAGGATCTTTTTTGATGCCCAATACAACGGAAATACGCTCCCAAACATTTCTGAACTTGAAATTGCCCAAATCCAATAAGAGCCCTCCAATGGTTCTTGATGGCCCTCTAAGGGCGTAGGCATGGGAGGTGGTAACATTAATGATCGATGTAAACCGATACCCATTTTCCTTATTTTCCAATTCGGGAAAACGCTCTTTCAAAGCTTTGAACAGCTTATATGCCCATAGATCTACCACTGGCAGTTCTAAAAAATTGTTTTGATAAGCAATACTTTCCTTTACAGGAAATCTGCCCACACTATCCTTTACATGAGGCAAATACTCTTCATACCTACTCAATAGAAAAAAACTTGCGGAAAAAATATCGAAAGGTACCGTGCTTTTATCTCCCGCCGAGAAAAAACAAGGTATGTCGTCCCAATCGGCGACCTTTATATCCAGATCATTAATGCCCTGTTCGAACAAAAGGTCGTTGCTTCGAATAAAAAACTCATTTTGCAACGGTTGTTTGGAATAGGTCATCTTGGGGCCGTTATGCTTTATAAAGTCTTCCACCTTTGTGGTAAAACCTATCTCCACTCCCAAGATCCTTTCAAAAATCTGTTTGGCAGTATACGTTAATCGGTTGGTTACCTTATGGGTAAATATCAATAACATGGGCTATAATATTCCTTTGTCCGCAAAACTAAGATAGTCTTGTCTGGCCAATATCAAATGATCTAATATTTTAATGTCCAGAGATTCCGAAGCTATCTTCAACTTGTCGGTAAGTTGTTTGTCTGCCTCACTCGGCCTTAACGTACCCGATGGATGGTTGTGTGCCAAAATCAATCCGACGGCACCCAGTTCCAAAGCTAGTTTGAGCACCAACCTAACATCCACCAAAGTTCCGGTTATCCCTCCCTTGCTCAACTGGCATTTATGGAGCACCTTATTCGAATTATTCAGGTACACTATCCAAAACTCCTCGTGCGGCAACTCGCCGATCCAAGGGTAGAGCAGCTCGTATGCATCGTAACTACTTTTAATTTTTGTAATCTTGGCGGTATCTTCCGTTCTCCTTCGTCGACCTACTTCCAAAGCCGCGGCAATGGAAACCGCCTTGGCTTCCCCAATACCTTTAAATCGCATTAATTGGTTTACGGAGAGCTTCCCAAGTTCGTTAAGGTTATGGTCGACCGAAGCCAATATCCGTTTGGCCAGCTCCACGGCGCTTTCCTCCCTACTGCCCGATCCGATTAAAATAGCGATCAATTCTGCATCGGACAATACTGAGCTTCCTTTTTGCACCAATTTTTCTCTGGGTCGATCATCGTCCGCCCAATTTTTAATGGAAAAAGAAGCTGGTTTATCTTGCATGGCCTAAAGATAGAAGAATAATTTTATGTGATTTTTAAATTAAACATCTCAAGATAAAGCTGTTCCACCGATCAAATCAAAATTTGGTCTGATTAGGTCAAATGCCTTTACTTAAGCAGTTCGGTCCCCTCTTTTCCCAAAATCCTTATAGATTGATGGATAACTCCCTAACATCACCAAGGCGATTATAGGTATATATATTGAACAGTAGCTCCTCATATTCCAATTCTTCCGAAGAATCGAACAAGGATATGAAGAAAATGCTATTGGAATGCAAGCTTGATAGATTTAAGTTTTGCGAGGTGGCATAGGTCAAAAAATCATCGGGAAATTCAAAAGATTCAAACGGTAATACAAAAGTTTCTTCCGGCTCATTTGTAAAGGACCACTTAAGTCCTGCGTTGGGATCGTGCGTTGTTAGAATGGAAAGGGTAAACGTATCGAATTCGCCGGCCAGCGAAAGAGTTGTTCCATTCCGTTGAGCGCTCCAATTCGGTATTTCGGTTATATTTTTTAAGCCCAAGGTGGAAGATTCATATCGTTTAGAGTTATTAAGCTGCATGGTAACCGTGTTCCTTACCACACCAAATTCCGAAATAACCGGTACCTCTATTTTATTGGTAAGATTATCGGAGAACTTAGTATCATAAATGTAGTGGTACGCATTGTTGGAATAAGCTTCAGCATCCTGAAATCCGACCACGCTCAAAGCATATGAGGTCACTGAGCTCGGAATACTAATATTTTCAATGCTTTGAGGTGTTTTAAATTCGGAATAAGAGAGTGACGAACTCGACGGGTCTTCCATAAATACATATTGATAATCCCCAACATTAATCTGATCATTGCTAAGGAATGAAAAATTGGAAGTATAGATAAATGCTTTATCAATGGTTTGTTTTTGCGACCTGAATGGCAATTGTGCAGTAAACCCTTCGGATTCCTCCACAATGTTTACAGCTTTTGCACTATGATCTTTTCCGATGGTCCAAAGTGAATTTGCCAGTTTACTTGTTGGAACACCCGATACCCCAATAGTAACAGGAGTGCCATATGGTCCGCCATTATAGGTGTGCTCTGTAAGTACTCCTCCGGTAACTTGAAAATCAATCAAATTTGTACCTGGTTCTATGTTCGCAATGGAATTTATCGTCGCTTTTCTTGTAGACTGTGGTTCCAAAATATAAGAAGTCACCACTATTGGCTGTGGGGCGAAGCTATCATCTGCATAAAGTTTTACGTTCTCGACTTTCCGTTCAGTTTCAATAAACGCAAGTAGCTCACCTTCTAAAGAATTGACCGAAAATAGCACTTGCTGGCTATCGGCCACCAAGGGTGCCGCTATACTTACCAGAAGTTTTCTCAGCTCAAAAGTTTCACTTTGTTCAACGCTGTTGTCTTCTCCATCCCGGGAAACCAAAGTAAGGGTATTCTCCCCGGAAGGGTAATCAAAGGGGTCCACATCAAAAGAAAAAGATTTTTGATCGCTCATGTATATTTCTTGTCCATTGATCAAAACCTTAGTAGAAACTACATCGGACTTGTCCTCAACGGTGACATTAAAAGTGGTTGTGACTTCGACAGTGGCCACCAAATTGGAAATAGTGACAGTTGGCGGTGTTGTATCCAACTCTTCATTGGTTTCGTCCGGTGGTAAGGTCCCGGGGGTTTCATTTTCTTCAGAATCACAGCCAAACACCAAAAACAATATCATCAGCAATGGTAAAATCCCTTTTCTTATTGATGTACAGGGATTTATTTGTTTCCCCAAGGGGATAATTTGGCCTGCCTTATTTTCTTGAAAAAAGTAGGTCTGTTTTATATGCATGGCCTAAAGATAGAAGAATAATTTTATGTACCTTAGGCATAAAGAATTCAAAAATGAAATCGCTTTTTAGTCCCGAGGCCCACAAAGAAATATTGGAACGTATCGATAACCTATCGAATTCTTCCGAAAGGCAATGGGGCAAAATGGAAGTGGGTCAGATGCTGAACCACTGTCAATACCCACTAAAAATTTCGTTAAAAAGATACAATCCCAATAACCGACCCAACATAATGCTGAAACTTATGGGGAAGTTTTTCAAAAAAAGCCTGTACAACGATAAACCATGGAGACAAAACCTTCCAACGGCCAAAGGTTTAAAAGTAACCGAGTCCAAAGATTTTGGCAAGGAAAAAGATAAATTGATAGGGTTGATCAATGATTTCCATCAAGAAAAAGATAAGAAAGAATGGGATCCACATCCGGTTTTTGGCTCGTTTACCCCAGAGCAATGGGGACAAATGCAATATAAACATCTGGACCATCATTTGCGACAATTTGGGGTTTGAGAATCTTATCCAAAAGTTGCCATGGCCTCGTAAAACTCGACCTCATCAATACCCATTTGTTGACATATCCACTTGGCCCCTGCCATACATCTTAGTTTTTCCTGTCCAGAAATTTTCAAGGGCATTTCACCATCCGGGGTATCCACAAACACTTCACCATCCATTACTTGGTATGCCGGGGTTGAATATGGAAATTTTCGGATAGGGTTTTCAGATGCTTCGACCCGCTTTTTAACCTCGACATCCTCCTCATTATAGGTAATGCTACCACCTTTTACAACACTGTCCACAAACTTAGCGTACGTCTCGGCATTGTTATCAAAATCTGGTTGCACCGAAGTTTCATCATAATAAATATCGCTCAATAAAGCTATGTTCGGGCGAATGGATTGGAGTTGGTAACCTCCTTCCACGATTACACTTCCACCATCGATGATCACAAAATCGTTCTCGTCTGTCAAACGAATTTCAGTGGGTTTGGACAAGACATAGTCAACCTCAATTTCGTTGTAGACGCAAGCATGAAAAACCATGGCAGCAACCGTTGCACTGTTATTGGTCCCCGCTATAACCACCCTAGTTTTAAGTTTGGTCTGCTCGAACAAAAATTGGGAACAGGTCAGTATATTTAAATTGAGTTCCTTTGCCTTGAGCAACTCTGGATTATCAGGTTTTACATTAGGACCGAATACCACTGCGTCCAACCGATCATGGATTTTATCGGTAAACCAACCTGCTTTCTGGGCAATCTGACCCCGCTCTTTTACACCCGATGCGAGGGAATCGTTGAATGTTTCTTCACTGCCGGTTACAATTGCCCCTTTTTTGTACAAGGCCACGGCCAAATTCAACATGTTTATTTCGCCCAAACCAATAAAATGTACCTGCATCACTTCAAATTAGAGCTCAAAAATAGCCAATGCTAGCAGCATTACAAACCATATGGCTTTATATAAATCTTTATCTTGTGACCAAAACAGAGAACAATGAACCTTTCGGATATAGAACCTAAAGAAATTATGCCTGGTTACCACGGTAAATTAGTGCACGGAGAGCGGATGAGCTGGGTGTTTTGGGATGTGGAACAAGATGCGGAAGTACCCGAACACCAGCACGACCACGAACAGATTATGCACGTAGTGGAAGGTACTTTCGAATTCACCCTGAATGGAGAAAAAGGAGTGTACAAGCCCGGTGATGTTGTAGTAATTCCATCCAACATTCCCCATAGCGGAAAAGCCTTGACACCATGTAAATTGATGGATATTTTTAGTCCTGTAAGAGAAGAGTACCGATAATCATGAATATATCATTAAAGGGAAAAAAAGCCCTAATTGGAGGCAGCAGCAAAGGGATCGGCGAAGCCATAGCAAAACAACTTGCAGCTAGTGGCGCCAGTGTGACCCTTATGGCACGTAGCGCAGGGCGGATGCAGGAGCTCATTATGGAAATGGACAGCTCCCAAGGGCAACAGCACCAATTCCTTTCGGTGGATTTTACAGATTTTGAGGCCTACAAGGTAAAAATATCAGCCTTCTTCGAGACCAATACCGTGGATATCCTGGTCAACAATACACAAGGACCCGAAGGCGGAGGTGCATTGGAAAAGAAAGTGGATGATTATCAGAACGCGTTCGACTTGCTGTTCAAATCGGTGGTATTCACCACGGAACTTGCCCTAAAGCATATGCAGGAGCAACAATGGGGGCGGATCATCAATATAGCATCCATATCGGTAAAGGAGCCCTTGAACTATTTGGCACTTTCCAACACGATACGGGCCGCAGTGGTTACCTGGGCCAAAAGTTTGGCGTACGATGTAGCCAAAGATGGCATTACCGTGAACAGTACGCTAACAGGTTATTTTGATACTGACCGAATTGCCCAGCTGAACTCTAAAAAAGCAGAAAAATTGGGTGTTTCCCCAAATGAAGTGCGCTCCAACATGGAAGAGCAAGTACCTGTAAAACGGATTGGCGACCCAAAGGAATATGGCTATTTGGTTGCCTTCTTGGCATCGGAACAGGCGGCTTTTATTACGGGAACCAATATCCCAATTGATGGCGGACTGCTAAAATCGTTGTAAATTAAAGACTCATTTTATCCTTGAAAATATAAGATTGCCTGCGGGAAACTTCCACCTCTTCCCCATTTTTCATGGTAAGTTTTAACTTCCCGTTGAACCATGGCACTACATTTTCAATATAGTTGGTGTTGACAATCTGTTGGCGATTGGCTCTAAAAAAAGAATCTTGGGGCAATTTTTCCTCAACCTGGTTCAAGGATTTATATAGTAATGGTTTTTTATCCTCAAAATGCACCCTGGTATAGTTCCCAACAATTTCGAATAGGGTAATATCCCCTATTTTAACCAACCAACAGGCTTCCCCATCTTTAATAAAAATTTGACTGGTCTCTGTCAAAACCTTAACGTTGGAAGCAATCTCCTCCTTGGTCACCATTTTTTCACGTACCTTTTCCAAGGCCATATCGAAACGCTTACTGCTAACAGGTTTCAGTAAGTAGTCCAACGCATTGTATTCAAAGGATTTTATAGCATACTCGTCATAAGCCGTGGTAAAAACAGTAATAGGAACCTCATCCAACATTTCCAATAGATCAAAACCATCTTTCTCTGGCATGTTAATGTCCAAAAACAACAAATCCGGCGACTCGGATTCTATCAGCGCCACCCCATCGTCCACATTTTCCGCTTCACCTACTAGCTCTAGATCATCGTGGAGTTTTAAAAGCTCCTTTAGCTCGTTCCTAGCCAATCTGGAATCTTCTACGATTACCGCCTTTATCTTCATGCCAATGGTATTTTAATTTCTGCCACTACTTCATCGGATATTTCCTCTAATTTAAAGGAAGCTTTATCGGCGTACAACAATTTAAGGCGCTGTTCTATGTTCTTCAACCCCAATTTGGTGGAGCCCTTGGAAAAGTTGAGTTTCCCGGTATTCCGAACAATAATGAACAAGTCGCCGTCCTTTTTATAAATGGACAAGAGCACCCGCCCTCCATTTTTTAGATTGGAAATGCCATGCTTTACCGCATTTTCTATCAACAATTGAATGACCATCGGAGGGATTCTAAGATCGAACGTATCTTCCTCAATTTGTTTTACATACTCCAAACGATCTTCGAACTGAATCTTGGATAGATCGATATAATTGTCCACTACCTCCAGTTCTTCGTGTACCGGGATGTCGTTTACATTGTTTTTGGTCAAGGAGTAGCGGATAATTTCAGAAAGTTTAGTGAGCATCTCCCTGGATTTTTCCACATCTTCCAACATAAGCCCACGGATATTGTTGAGGCTATTGAACATAAAATGTGGATTTATCTGACCTTTTAGCGTATTTAATTGAGCTTGCTTTAAAGTAGTGTTGAGCTCCAACCGTTCAATGCGGTTTTGGTTCACCTTTAAAAGCAATTTGATCACCAAATAGGTAATCGTCCATGCCCCGACCAAAAAGAGCGAATTCAACACTTGGACCATTACTTTATCATAGCCTTCGAACATATGGATTTCCGACTCCGTGAGCTCCGGCCCAAATTCCACATATATATACCCAAAAAGGACATTAAGGAGTCCAAATATTGCAGAGGCCACCAATGTGGACAAAATAATTTTAATGACTTCTTTGCCTCCAAAGGAATCAAAATGAACGTTCCTTTTAAGGTACCAGCGCAAAATAGCGGTTGAAAACACACCTATAAAAGTTCCAACAACAATCGAAAACACGACCATCTCGAAACTAATTTTTTGGGGAATCAATGCTCCAATAGAGTTAATAAAAACCCATCCTAACAATTGAAGCGTCCAAAACGCAATATTCCTTTTCTTTGAACTTAATTCCATTCGCTAGGGCATCTACTGCCCAAATTTACATTAAACTTACTCGGCACAGACTCTACTACGATTTTTGCGCCGCTTTCCTTTTAAAAAGACTGCAACAGGATTTTCTCTGTGGCAAAAATGCAATCCACATCATGGCGGAGCCAGAATAGAAGAATGGAAAATACATTGCATGTTCCCAGGAATTGAACTTTCCATAGATTCCTATCAACACCCCAAGGATACCCATGGCAAATACTATTTTTTGTTGTGTGCTCAGTTTTTTCATATTGATGAGTTTTTACCCCGATTAAACGGATTATAAAATTATGCTTACTAAAATTGAGATAATAAATTTAGCTAGTGCTATCATGACTGTTCTGCTTTTTAGATTTTATTTCTAAAGCGAAAGTAATGGACAACACTTCTTACGAGAAGTATTTTATGACAAGTGGTAATTTGGGGCAAGTGAACGGTAAATGTACTATGTATGTGCGCCAATAATCCTGTAAACAGTTGATTTTAAGAACTATTTGGGCTGTGGTGGAAATTTGGAGAACACCTTTTTTACCACAGCTTTAAGTTTAGCTTCCCGTACACTGGGCGATGCATTATCCCGAAGTCCGCTCTCTGCCCTAGCCTGCCAGACAAGTGCATCTCGCTGGGCATCTACTAGATCAAACTGAATACTCCTTTGTAAAGTTGGGCCTCCCAATGGCAGTCCAACAGAAATACCACCACCAACATTTCTCCCTGTCCCCCCGATACCGACACCAACATTATTGTTCGGCGCACCTCTGTATTCATCGCTTATTATATTGAAAAAGAGTTCGGGTTCTTCGGCCAATCGGTAGCCACGGGCCTGTAAAGTTGAATCCAGTGCACTTAGAAGACGCCTTTCGTCCAATTGGCTCAGGCCAGACTGCATATCCGGATAATAATTATAGGTAGAGTAACTTAAAAAGTCGACCGTTTTATCATAATCGTAGTTCACCCTTACAGCACTACAGGAGAACAATATGAAGACCGATAGTAAAGAAAGAAATTTGCGCATGATAAATCTTTGGATCCACTTAAATTTAACCAATAAATTGATCGAGAAAGTGAATATTGACGATTAATCGTTCAATAACTTCCAAAGTCTGTCCTTAAGTTGCTGAATACCGAGTCCGCTCACAGAAGAAATAAACATGTATGGAACATCCTTAAAATCTTCTTTCATATCCTCGTTTATTTCTTCGATAAGCTCATCGTCCAACATATCACATTTGGAAATGGCCACTAGGCGTTGCTTATCCAACAATTCGGGATTGTACCTCCTTAACTCATCCAAAAGGATATTATACTCTTGACTAATGTCTTTACTATCGGCGGGGATCAAAAACAAAAGTGTGGCATTGCGCTCAATGTGGCGCAAAAAATAATGCCCCAACCCCTTGCCTTCGGCGGCGCCTTCAATAATCCCTGGAATATCGGCCATTACAAAACTTTGAAAATCCCGATACTCCACAATGCCCAAATTGGGTTTTAGGGTAGTAAACTCGTAATTGGCAATTTTAGGTTTTGCAGAGGTCATCGCGGAAAGCAATGTGGATTTACCTGCATTGGGAAAACCAACCAGACCAACATCCGCCAAAACTTTAAGTTCCAAGGTAAGGTGATCTTCCTTACCGCTTATCCCGGGTTGGGCATATCTTGGAGTTTGGTTCGTGGCACTTTTAAAGTGCCAGTTGCCACGACCTCCCATACCGCCTTCGAGAACAATTTTTTCCTCACCGTCCTCGGTTATCTCAAAGAGTATTTCGTTGGTTTCAGTATTTCGTACCACTGTGCCCAAAGGCACCTCCAAGTACACATCTTCGCCATCGGCTCCTGTGCTTCGGCTTTTGCTTCCGTGCTCACCGTGACCTGCCTTAAAATGCTTTTTAAACTTAAAATGGACCAAAGTCCATAGATTTTTGTTCCCCTTTATGATCACATGACCTCCTCTACCGCCATCACCACCATCGGGGCCTCCCTTGGCCACATACTTTTCGCGACGTAAATGTGCAGAGCCTTTGCCTCCGTTACCAGAAGTGACGTGCACTTTTACATAATCCACAAAATTACCCTCGGTCATAAATCCAATATCTTTTCAAAAAAAACTAATTATAGGGAATCGATCACTTTGCTCAAACGCCCGGTAATCTCATCAATGCCACCTATCCCGTTTACGGAGTGGAACTTCCCTTGTTTTTCATAATAGGCTTTCAAGGGAGCGGTTTTTTCGTTGTACTCATCAAAACGGTTACGGATCTTGCTTTCGTCCTGATCATCAGAGCGACCACTACTCTTGCCCCGCTCCAAAAGGCGTTGTACCAAAATGTCGTCCTCAGCTTCCAATGCAATGGTAGCGTTCACCTTCATGTCCTTGGACTCCAAGAAATTGTCCAATGCTTCTGCTTGGGCCGCCGTGCGGGGAAATCCATCAAAAATAAAACCTGCTGCTTCCGGATTTTTTTCAACTTCGTCCTTCAACATATCAATAGTTACCTCATCCGGAACCAAATCGCCTTTATCAATAAAAGACTTGGCCAATTTACCAAGCTCGGTCCCATTTTTAATGTTATAGCGAAAAACATCTCCTGTGGAAATGTGCTTCAAATTATACTTTTCCTTAAGGAACCCTGCTTGGGTACCTTTTCCAGCTCCTGGCTTTCCAAAAAGCACTAGGTTAATCATATCTGTTTGATTTAATTGGTAAACTTCTCTTAGGTTTCGGCCCAGTTCATTATAATCCAGCCCATACCCTACAATAAAATCATCGGGAATTTCCAGGCCTACATAGTCGATGGCATATTCACCATTGTACACATCGGACTTATAAAAAAGCGTACCGATCTTAAATTCCTTTACATTGGTATTGGAGAATAAATGGACCAATTGTTTTAGGGTGCGGCCTGTATCCACAACATCTTCCAAAATGATCACACTTTTCCCCTCCATCTCTTCCGGAATATCCAAAAGCGTCTCCACAATACCTGTTGATGTTAAACCTTGATAAGAGCTTAACCGAACAAAAGATACCTCGCAAGGATGTTGATATGCTTTTAGAAAATCGGAAACGAACATAAAGGCCCCATTGAGCACACCAACAAACAAAGGCACTTCGTCCTTATAATCCTCGGCAATCTCTTTGGCCATTTTATCTATGGCAGCAAGGATTTGCTCTTCCTTTATATACGGCTTAAAATACTTGTCGTGGAGCTTAATCAATGTGTTCAAGTTATCAACAGGTTGGCAAAGATAGTATTTTTAAAGCTGCTAGGCCCGTTCAACTTTTATACCCTCGTGGATTTCACGTATTTTTGCTCACATTCAATTCACAAATCAATGCAAATTTTCTCTTCCGACTTTAAACTGGGAATTTTAGGTGGTGGACAACTGGGCAAAATGATGCTTTACGAAACCAGGAAATGGGACATACAGACCAAAGTGATGGATGCTTCGGCCGAAGCCCCTTGCAAAATAGCCTGTAACGAATTTATTCAGGGCAGCCTGATGGATTATGATGCTGTTTTGGCATTTGGAAAAGATGTAGATGTACTTACCATAGAGATCGAGAACGTAAATATAGATGCACTCGAAAAATTAGAGCACGAAGGAATCCAGGTTTATCCCCCGACCAAAACTCTAAGAACCATCCAGAACAAGGCCGTGCAAAAGTTGTTCTATACCGATCACAACATACCTACTGCCCCATTCACCCGATTTGCCTATACTTCAGAAATTGAGGACAGCATTCACAATGGAGGACTTTCCTTTCCATTCGTATGGAAAAGCGCCCAATTTGGTTACGACGGACAGGGCGTTAAGGTGGTCCGTAAAATAGAGGACCTTAAAGAGCTGCCCAATGTTGAGTGCATTGCCGAAAAAATGATCGATTTTAAAAACGAGCTGGCCGTTGTAGTTGCGCGAAACACTAAAGGTGAAGTTAAAACATACCCTGTTGTGGAAATGGAGTTTCACCCAGAAGCCAATCAGGTGGAATATGTTATCTGTCCAGCACGAATTGACGATGCCGTAGCCAAGAAGGCCCAAGAAGTGGCCTTAAAGGTTTCCGAGCACATGAAACACGTAGGGTTATTGGCAGTGGAAATGTTCCAGACCAAGGATGATCAGATTATGGTAAACGAGTCTGCTCCAAGACCTCATAACAGTGGCCATTACAGCATTGAGGCCTCGTACACCAATCAGTTCGAACAGCATATTCGTGCCATTTTGGGCATGCCTTTAGGAAAAACCGATAGTAAAGTGGCCGGAATTATGGTTAATTTGGTCGGTGCCGAGGGCCATACCGGGAATGTGGTTTACGAGAATATCGACAAAATATTGGAAATGGACGGGGTTACCCCACACATTTATGGCAAAAAGCAAACACGTCCGTTCCGTAAAATGGGCCATGTAACCATCGTGGACAAGAATATGGCCATAGCCAGAGAAGTGGCCCAGCAGGTAAAGGAAACCATTAAAGTGATAAGCAAATAAGATATGAGCAAAGTAGCCGTGATCATGGGAAGCACAAGTGACCTTCCCGTTATGAAAGACGCCATCGATATTTTAAAAGAATTGGGAATTAATGTGGATGTGGACATTGTTTCGGCCCACAGAACTCCCGAAAAATTGTTCAGTTTTAGCAAAAATGCCCACATCAATGGGTATTCGGCCATTATTGCGGGTGCAGGAGGTGCAGCGCACTTGCCCGGAATGGTAGCATCCTTATCGCCACTTCCGGTGATAGGGGTTCCCGTTAAAAGTAGCAATTCTATAGATGGTTGGGATTCAGTGTTATCTATTTTACAAATGCCAGGAGGTGTTCCCGTGGCCACAGTAGCCCTTAACGGTGCCAAAAATGCCGGAATCCTTGCCGCCCAGATTATTGGGAGCTCCAATAGTGAGATTATGGACAATATTATTTCCTACAAAGAAGGACTAAAAGAAAAAGTGATCAAAGGAGCCGAAGAGGTCAAGAAAACTTTTTAATGCCACTAAAGTGATTTAGTACAAACACTAAGAAATATATGAACAACCCATTATTGGAACCTTTTAACGAAGCTCCTTTTTCCAAAATAAAAAACGAACATTTTAAGCCTGCTTTTCTTCAGGCTATCGAAGACACCAAAAAGGAGATTGATGCCATAGTCAACAACCCTGAACCCCCAACATTTGGAAATACGTTGGAGGCCTTGGATTTTTCCGGACAACAATTGGACCGTATCTCGAGTGTTTTTTTCAATCTAAATTCAGCGGAAACCAACGAAGAAATCCAAAAAATCGCACAGGAAGTCTCCCCACTATTATCGGAATTCAGCAACGACATCACTTTAAACGAGGACCTGTTCAAAAGAATTAAAACTGTTTACGAACAACGCGATTCTTTAGACCTTACCACGGAGCAGCAAACCCTTCTTGAAAAGAAATACAAGAATTTCAGCCGAAATGGTGCCAACTTAAAAGAAAAAGAAAAAAAACGCCTACGAGAAATCGATGCGGAACTCTCTAAATTAAAGCTCACGTTTGGCGAAAACGTGCTGGCCGAGACTAACAAATATGAAATGTTGCTAACGGATGAAAAAGATGTGGATGGCCTTCCCGAAGGCACCAAAGAGGCAGCAGCGCAACTAGCAGAATCCAAAGGCAGGCAAGGCTGGCTGATTACCTTGGACTATCCGAGCTATATCCCGTTTATGAAATACGCCAAGAACAGGGAATTGCGCAGAGAACTTTCTTTGGCTTTTGGCAGCAAAGGGTTTCATAATGACGAGCTGGACAATCAAGAAAATGTAAAAAAAATCGTAAACCTGCGCTTTGAGCGTGCCAATTTGCTCGGTTATAAAACCCATGCAGATTTTGTTCTGGAAGAGCGCATGGCGGAGACCCCCGAAAAAGTACTTGACTTCCTGAACGAACTTTTAGAGAAAGCCAAACCAGCCGCCGATCGCGAGTTTGCTGAATTGGAAGCGTATGCCAAAGAGTTGGATAATATTGATCGGCTTGAAAAATGGGACAGCGCCTATTATTCCGAAAAATTGAAGCAGAAACTCTTTGATCTGGACGATGAAAAACTAAAACCCTATTTTAAACTGGAGAACGTGATCAACGGCGTTTTCAAAGTGGCTGAAAAACTGTTTGGACTCACTTTTAAAGAGGTTGACACAGTGGACAAATACCACGAAGAGGTAAAAACCTTCGAGGTTTACGAGAACGATAATTTTTTATCGCTCTTCTATGCCGACTTCCATCCAAGACCGGGTAAACGTGGCGGTGCATGGATGACATCTTTTAAGCCACAATACACCTTGAACGGTAAAAATAGTAGACCACACATAGCAAACGTATGTAATTTTACCAAACCAACAGCCTCAAAACCTTCCTTGCTCACTTTTAACGAAGTGACCACGCTTTTCCATGAGTTTGGACATGCCCTGCACGGGATGTTGGCCAACACCACTTACCCTAGTTTATCCGGCACTTCCGTATACTGGGATTTTGTGGAACTGCCAAGTCAAGTAATGGAAAACTGGTGCTACGAAAAAGAGGCTCTGGAACTTTTTGCCCATCACTACGAAAGTGGGGAAATGATTCCCATGGAACTGGTTGAAAAGATAAAGGAATCGGCAACTTTCCAAGAAGGCATGGCTACGGTACGCCAATTGAGCTTTGGCCTTTTAGATATGGCATGGCATGGAAAAGATCCATATAACATCAACAACGTTAAAGCATACGAAACAGGGGCCTTTAAAAGCACCAACCTGTTCCCTGAAACACCGGAAACATGTATGAGCACATCATTTTCACACATCTTCCAAGGCGGGTATTCATCCGGCTACTATAGTTATAAGTGGGCCGAGGTCTTGGATGCCGACGCCTTTGCCCATTTTAAGGAAAATGGAATTTTCAATACTACGGTGGCCGATAAGTTCAAAGAACATGTCCTCTCGAAAGGAGGCACAGAAAACCCAATGGACCTTTACAAAAAGTTCAGGGGAGCCGAACCCAACATTGATGCATTGCTCGAACGGGCAGGTTTGTTGAAAACCAATTGATTTTAAAGTCAATCTTGATTGATATCATAAATTAGAGTTATATTGTTCTATAACTTAACGGTTTACCAAATACAAATGAAACGGGCAAAACAAATGTCCTAAACAATAATGCTATGTTCCCCCTAAATGTAATCAACCTTTAAAATGAAGCATTGGGATATTGAAGATATCAGCACAAGGGATTTGTTCGAAAAAACCTTAAAGATCGCAAAGGTCGGCATATATGAACTTAGCGTTGCATCCAATACAATATATTGGAGCGGAGTTACCCGAGAAATTACGGAAGTGCCAAGCGATTTTGTGCCAACACTGGAAAATATCAAATATTTTTTCAAGGAGGGAAATTGCAGGGAACAAGCCATACAGGCATTACACCGGGCAAAGGAACATGGAGAACCTTTTGATCTGGATGTGGAAATGATAACCGCCAAAGGAAATCAGCGATATGTACGGAATATAGGATATCCAGAGTTCAGGAATGGTAATTGTGTTAAAATCATTGGCGTTCTACAGGATATTACGGAGCGAAAAAGAATAAAATTCGATTTGACCCGAAAGAACCAGCTCCTAGGTTTTGCCGAAAAAATGGCCCATATAGGCCATTGGAGAATAGATCCGGTATCCCAAAAATTCACTTGGTCCGAAAATATGTACAGGATAGCCGACCTTAAAATCGGTGTTCCAATGACCTTGGAAAAATATTTAAAACACATTCCCGGAGAGGATAGAAAAAAGATCTTGGAGCATATAGACAAATGCAACGAAACCAAGATATTTGAACCCTTCACCCACAGAATAAAACACAAAGATGGCAGTACACACCATTTTAAAGTCTTAGGAGAGATCATTGTTAATGAACAGGGAGAAATAGATCAGATAATCGGCACCTCTCAGGATATAACGGAATTTGTGCATCAGAAACAAGAATTAATAAAAAAGAACCAACAACTCAACAACGCCGAAAAAATCGCAAAAATTGGGCACTGGCGCTGGTGTTTAGATACCGACACAGCCTATTGGTCGGATAACTTATATGAAATATCAGGAGTTGACAAAAACATCAAAGTTGATACCGAAGTATTTTTGAACACCATTTTCCATGAAGACAGAGAAGCCGTTAAGGCAAATATGGAAAACGCTGTAGCTACAAGAAATTTTGAGCCCATTGTTTATCGTATCCAGTTAAAAGATGGAACCCTAAAAACCATTAATACCGTTGGGCAGGCTATAACGGACAGCAAAGGAATGGTCCAGGAAATTCTGGGCACGTGTCAAGATATTACCGAACAAACCATAAAGGAACAAGAACTTATATTTAAGAACCAGCAGCTCAACCTTGCCGAAAAGATGGCCAAAATCGGCAACTGGAAATGGAACGCACTTACCAACGAAGTACAATGGTCCGATAACTTATACGACATCTACGGACACCCAAAAGACGCAGACTTAAGTTATGAAGTGTATTTAAACTATGTACATGAAGATGACCGACCTTTTGTGGAACGAAAGATAGGTGAAGCAGCAGAAACAGGGGTTTACGAAGACCTTAACTATCGTATCCGGTTACAAGATGGTTCCGTAAAAACCATTAAATCCACTGGAATTGTCAATGTGGCCCATGGGCAAACCATTGAAATGCTGGGCACATGCCAAGATATTACCGATCAATTCAACAAAGCTCAAGAGGTAATTCAAAAAAACCAGCAATTGACCTTTGCCGAAGAACTGGCAAAAATAGGATATTGGGAATGGGATGTAGTGAACGACCACCTTACTTGGTCCGACAACATGTACCGGATCTTTGACATGGAGGTGGGCACTCCCCTTGGTTTTGAGAATGTGGTTGAAGCCATTCACCCCGGCGACAGGGATATGTTCCGCGCCCATGCAGAGGAATTTATTGCAGAAAAAAAATTCAGAAAGTTCATGCACCGTATTGTTTACGATAGTGGAGCGGTAAGAACTGTTGAACTTTATGGCGAGGTGGTAACGGACAGAGCAGGAAATGTTCTAAAAATGGTTGGGATCACACAGGACATTACCGAACAACGTATGTCCGAAATTAAGTTCCGGGGCCTATTGGATTCCGCACCGGACACAATGATCATTGTAGACACAAAAGGTCTGATACAATTGGCCAATAAACAAGCGGAAAAAATGTTCGGGTACAAGGCAACCGAACTTGTAGACCAACATGTTTCCATGCTCGTACCCAATCGTTTGTGGGATACCATGGAGTACCACGCCAACATATTTTTTAAAGACCCAAAACATACAGGACTGCCCGCTGATCTCGATTTCTATGTACAAAACAAAGCTGGTTTTCAAATACCCATACAGGTTACCCTTAGTCCTCTTGTAACCTCCGAGGGACTGTTGGTCTCCTTGGCCATTCGGGATATTACCGAACAAAAACAGAGTGCCCATCGGATTTTGGAAACCAATAAAAGTTTAAAGGAATCCGCAAATAAGCTAAAAATCCAGAATAAGCAACTGGCCGAATTCAACCATATAACATCGCATAATCTGCGATCGCCGGTGAGCAACCTAAGTTCCCTAATCAATATTTACAAGACGGAGGACGACAGTGACCTGCGGGAGGAGCTCATAGAAAAAATGGAATCTGTTACCAATCATTTAACTTGGACTTTGGACACACTAGTAGAGTCCTTGGTAATAAAAAACAAGACCAACGTTGCCCTCGAAGAGACCATTTTTGAATCTATCCTCCAGAAGACAGAGGATATGCTCGCCGCCCAAATACTGAAGACCGAAGCAATTATTGAACATGATTTTTCCGAAGTCGAAAGCGCCATGTACAATAAAATTTATTTGGAGAGCATTTTCCTGAATCTGATCAGCAATTCGTTAAAGTATAGGGACGAGAATAGAAAACCTAAAATATTGGTGAAGTCCAAAATAGAAAATGGAAGGACCCAACTGGAATTTCGGGACAACGGACTGGGCATCGACCTTAAAAAAAACGGACATAAATTGTTTGGATTTAGCAAGGTGTTCCATCGTAACAAGGACGCCAAAGGCGTGGGCCTTTTTCTGACCAAGGCACAAATAGACGCCATGGGCGGAAAAATTTGGGCCGAGAGCGAACCGGGCATCGGCACATCCTTTTTTGTTAACCTAAATCATTGACCCCCATGAAACCTATCAATGTATGTATAGTCGACGACGATGATATCTATCAATTTACCATGAAGGTGACCATAAGAAACATCCCTACGGTAAAATCTACCCAAGTTTTTACCGACGGCGCCCAAGCACTCGAATATATCATCAACAATAAAAATGATAAGGATGCACTGCCCGATATTATTTTTCTGGACATCAACATGCCTGTAATGGATGGGTTCCAGTTTATGGATGAATTCGCAGATCTACTGCCAAAGCTGAACAAACCCATACAGGTATATCTTGTATCCTCTTCCATTGACCCTAAAGACATCCGCAAGGCCAAAAGAAACGATGCCATTACCGATTATTTGATCAAACCGCTAAAATCGGAACAGGTAAAAAACATCCTGACCCAATTCAAATAAACTCAATTTTCCTTTTTTTTATAGAACTAAATTGTTGTTAAACCACAAACAATGTGTTAGGTAGGAGCAATTCATACGTCTAACCTGCCTCAAAACCTATGTTAAAACGCCAAAAACCATTACTTTTGGTTATTCGATAGGAATATGACCAAACATAAACTTCAACCGGACACTTGGGTAGATCAATATGCGGATTACCTCTTTAACTATGCAGTATCCCGTGTAAGCGACACAGAAATTGCAAAGGATTTGGTTCAGGAGACCTTTTTTGCAGGTCTTAATTCAGCTAAAAACTACAAGGGCGATGCTGCCGAGCGAACTTGGTTGGTGTCCATCCTAAAACGAAAGGTTATAGACCACTACCGAAAAATCAATTCAAAAAAAGGCAAAGCAGAAGTACGTATAAATTATAGTTCCGATACCGATGCTGAAGGTGATTGGCTGGAACAGCAGGTAGCCGACCCTTACAGTAAAGACGGCGACAATGTACTTGAGAACGAGGAATTGGGTGATGCACTACAAGATTGTATATCCAAATTACCCCAAAAACAAGCATTGGTTTTTAGCATGAAAACCATACAGGGCATGAGCACGGAAGATGTTTGTAATGAATTGGGTATAAATCCGTCCAACTTATGGGTAATGATCCATAGGGCAAGAACTGCATTAATGGGTTGTTTAAACGAAAATTGGTTTTAGCTATGAAGATTTCATGTGAGGAAGCACAGGGCATCTGCGATAAATCCCAATACAAGGAAGCAAGTTTTTGGGATATTATCAAGTTGCGCTTTCACCTGTTTACCTGCAAAGTATGCAAAGGATATTCCAAGAAGAACAACGAATTGACCTCGCTTTGCGATAGGGCCGGACTTACTGTATTGTCCGAAGAAGACAAGGAAAAAATGAAAAGGGACCTGGAAAAAAAGAATGCCTAACCGTATCTTTCCGAAAGCCAAAGCAGACCCAACCAAAAAATAGGAATCGCTTCTATCCAGAATATTACAAAATACTTGGAACGCATTTTTTTACCCATCTGCAAAACAAAAATCAATATTGCGACCAGGATCAGTCTGAGGGCTATTTCCTCGCTTTTCAGGTTGTCCTTTAAAAATGTGATCATAAAGAAAACTAAGGACAATATAGTTCCCAAGCGCCGGGTATTGCGTTCACCCAATAGTTGTGGTAAGGTTCTCAAACTCTTGTGATCCCATTGTAAATCGCGGATTTCAAACGGTAGAATAAGAATCAAGACCAAAAGCATCCTCTGGATAAATGTAACTGCAAAATCCCAATCCAAGGGCATATCGGCATCCAAAACCGGCAGCAAGACCGTGAATCCGGCCCAAACAAAGGCCACAATATACACTTTAAGACCAGCTAAATTCCTTAAGTTCCTGGCCCTGGGCAATAAAGGAACTGCATAAAGTACGGACAATACCGCAAGACAAATGGTTGCCCCCCATATTTTGGCATCCAATCGCATCAGAAAAAGAATGGCCATACCGAACGACAAAAAACTAAAAACCTGGATAAGCTTGTGGTAAGCATTGGATACGATTATATACTTATAGGCCTCTACCCCATATTTTATAAAGTTGTAACAAACTATCACACTAAAAAAAATAAAGCCCAAAAGATATATATCGGTAGAGCTGCCCATCAAATAAAATGTTGCCCCGGCCATAGAAATAACCGAAACGGCCACATGGATACTGGCATCGAGATAAAAGTCGAATATAGCTTTTAAGGTTCGCATCAAATCATTGTCGCTTCTATTTCACTCAAGGTTAATTTGTGGTTAACAACTTTGTTCCCGTGATATTCAAAATTGACCATTTTCATCGAATTTATCCCTAATTTTGTGCACTTTATTGGATTGAACATGAACACAGAGGTTTTTGCTGCCAGGCACATTGGCATTACAGAAAAGGACTTGCCCCACATGCTCGAAACTATTGGGGTCAATAGTATGGATCAACTCATTTATGAGACTATCCCCGATGACATCAAATTAAAAAAAACACTTGATCTTCCCGAAGGGATAAGTGAACACGAATTCCTGAGCCACCTTCACCAACTGGCCGAAAAGAACAAGGTTTTTAAAAGTTATATCGGGCTGGGATACCATGAAACCTTGACACCATCGGTGATCAAACGAAATATATTGGAAAACCCGGGGTGGTACACCGCTTACACGCCTTATCAGGCCGAGATTGCCCAAGGAAGACTGGAAGCATTGCTTAACTTCCAGACCATGGTTTCCGACCTAACCGGCATGGAAATTGCCAATGCCTCGCTTTTGGACGAAAGTACCGCTGCGGCCGAAGCGATGACCATGTTGTTTGAATTGCGCAGTCGTCCCCAAAAAAAAGAACAAGTAAGCAAGTTCTTTGTATCCGAAGAGATTTTACCGCAAACATTGAGCTTGCTCAAAACGCGGGCTATACCTTTAGGTATAGAATTGGTAGTGGGCAACCATGAAACTTTTCAATTTTCCGATGATTTTTATGGTGCTATGTTACAGTATCCCGGAAAATACGGTCAGGTCCATGATTATGCATCCTTTGTGGAAAATGCAAAAGCCAAGGATATAAAAGTGGCCGTTGCCGCCGATATTCTAAGTTTGGTTATGCTGACCCCTCCCGGAGAATGGGGCGTAGATGCCGTGGTGGGAACTACACAACGCTTTGGTATCCCCTTGGGTTACGGAGGACCGCACGCTGCTTTTTTTGCCACCAAAGAAGAATATAAGAGAAGTATTCCGGGCCGTATAATCGGTGTTACCAAAGATACTGATGGTAACCGTGCCTTGCGTATGGCATTACAAACAAGGGAACAACATATAAAAAGGGACAAGGCCACCTCCAATATTTGTACCGCCCAAGTACTATTGGCCGTAATGGCCGGGATGTA
Organism: Allomuricauda sp. XS_ASV26; assembly: GCF_041224615.1. NCBI lineage: Bacteria > Pseudomonadati > Bacteroidota > Flavobacteriia > Flavobacteriales > Flavobacteriaceae > Allomuricauda > Allomuricauda sp. XS_ASV26. Next base: position 257,232 of record NZ_JBGFGK010000027.1, read on the forward strand.
CGCCGTTTATCACGGACCGGATGGATTAAAATACATCGCGGAAAAAGTACACGGCTATACTAAAAAACTGGCCAAAAGTCTGGAAGCTTATGGGTTTGACCAAGTAAACTCTTCCTATTTTGACACTGTACAAGTAAAAGTCAAAAACACAAAGCGCCTTAAAGAGCTTGCCGAGAAGAAAGGCATCAACCTATTTTATGTAGATGGGGAAACTGTGTCCATTTCAATGAATGAATCCGTTTCGGAATCGGATTTGAACACATTGATATCTTGTTTCCTTGAATCACACAATTTACAGGAAAAGTCTTTAAAAGACTTAGAATTGGACGATGCCATTCCGGCCGGCCTTCAAAGAAAAGCTCCATTTATGGAGCATGAAGTCTTCAACTCCTATCATTCAGAAACCGAGTTGATGCGCTACATCAAAAAATTGGAGCGTAAGGATTTGGCACTGAACCACTCCATGATTTCCTTGGGTAGCTGCACTATGAAGCTCAATGCTGCTTCGGAAATGCTACCATTAAGTTGGCCACAATGGGGCAATATCCATCCCTTTGTCCCACTCGATCAGACACAAGGCTATCAAGAAGTTCTTCAATCCTTGGAGGAGCAACTGAACGTTATTACAGGTTTCGCTGCCACATCACTACAACCTAACTCGGGAGCCCAAGGTGAGTATGCCGGCTTAATGGTCATACGCGCTTACCACGAATCCCGTGGCGAAGGACACCGTAATATCTGTATTATTCCGGCGTCCGCACATGGCACCAACCCTGCTTCTGCCGTAATGGCCGGAATGAAAGTGGTGGTGACCAAAACAGATGACCAAGGAAATATTGATGTAACCGACTTGGAGGAAAAAGTGGTTAAACATGCCGAAAACCTTGCAGCCTTAATGGTAACCTACCCTTCCACCCATGGGGTTTTTGAATCATCCATAAAACAGATCACCAAACTGATACACGACCACGGTGGTCAAGTTTACATGGATGGTGCCAACATGAACGCTCAAGTAGGCTTGACCAATCCGGCCACCATAGGTGCAGATGTATGCCACTTAAACTTACACAAAACATTTGCCATTCCACACGGTGGCGGCGGGCCCGGAGTTGGGCCAATTTGCGTAGCTGAACAATTAAAACCGTTCTTACCGTCCAATCCCGTGGTTAAAACGGGTGGAAAAGATGCTATTACCGCCATATCCGCTGCCCCATGGGGCAGCTCATTGGTATGTTTGATCTCCTATGGGTATATTAAAATGTTGGGAACCGAAGGTTTGACCAATGCTACTAAAGCTGCTATTTTGAATGCCAACTACATAAAGGACCGATTAAAAGGAAAATTCGATGTTCTTTATGCCGGTGAACGGGGCCGAGCTGCACATGAGATGATCGTGGATTGTCGTCCGTTTAAAGCCAATGGCATAGAAGTTACCGATATCGCAAAGCGATTGATAGATTATGGCTTCCATGCCCCAACGGTATCGTTCCCTGTGGCCGGCACTTTAATGATAGAGCCAACAGAAAGTGAAAGCCTGGCAGAACTCGATAAATTCTGCGACGCCATGCTTTCCATAAGGCAAGAAATCGACGAAGCCACAGCTGGAGAGCCCAACAACGTACTAAAAAATGCACCCCACACGCTTGGTATGCTAACCAACGATTCTTGGGATTTTCCCTATTCCAGAGAAAAAGCCGCCTATCCGTTGACCTATGTTGCCGAAAATAAGTTTTGGCCTAGTATTAGAAGAACCGATGAAGCTTTTGGGGATCGTAATTTAATTTGTACTTGTGCACCGATTGAAGAATACATGGAGGCTTAAAAACCTCGATGAGCATTGATATATAGCCCTGAGGACGTTATTCCTTCAGGGCTTTTTTGATTCCAATAAAGTTCCAGAACGGGACTGGGCATTGTAAGATTTATTATGCATGCATAATAAAAAACATACAATGATGTATCTTAGATCAAATTATCCTCAGCATGAAAATAGGCATATCCGGAACAGGAAGTTACATCCCCTCCATCATTACTACAAACGAAGCATTTTTGGAACATGCATTTTTAGAAACGGACGGTTCTAAATTTGAACAGCCCAATACGGTTATCGTAGAAAAATTCAAGGCCATAACCGGAATTAAGGCAAGGCGTTATGCAAAACCGGAATTAAAAACCTCCGATATTGGTTTTTTGGCCGCAGAAAAAGCGGTCCAAAATGCAGGAATCGACAAGGAAGAACTGGACTACATTATTTTTGCCCATAATTTTGGAGATCTTACTGCTGGCAAGACCCAAAGTGATATGTTGCCAAGCTTGGCTTCGAGGGTAAAACATCTTTTACGCATTAAAAACCCCAAATGTGTTGCCTACGATCTTATTTATGGTTGTCCCGGTTGGGTTGAAGGAATAATTCAGGCAACCGCCTTCATCAAAAGTGGAATGGCCAAAAAATGTTTGGTTATTGGGGGCGAAACGCTTTCCAGGGTTATCGATCCACACGACCGCGACAGCATGATCTTTGCCGATGGTGCAGGAGCCGCCATTCTTGAAGCCAATGCTCCTACGGGGGAAATTCTTGCCCACGCATCGGAAACATATGCCAATGAGGAGGCTTACTACCTAAATTTTGACAAGTCCAACAATCCAGAGCAGAACCAGAACACTAGATTTATAAAAATGCAGGGGCGTAAAATTTACGAATTTGCCTGCATCAATGTACCCAAGGCTATGGCCGAATGTCTGGAAAAGAGCGGCATGGATATTGACAGCGTAAAAAAAATCTTCATCCATCAGGCCAACGAAAAAATGGACGAAGCCATAATTAAGCGCTTTTACAAAAGTTATGGCAAGGGTGTTCCAGAGAATATTATGCCCATGAGCATTCACGAATTGGGAAACAGTTCCGTGGCCACCATTCCCACTTTATACGACATGGTCCTTCAGGGCAATCTCCCAGGGCATGATCTACAAAAAGGGGATGTTATCATGTTTGCCAGTGTTGGTGCCGGAATGAACATCAATGCCATTGTTTACCGGTATTGATCTCATCACAAAATCGATCTAACGTAAAAGTAATTTGGGAATTGTTATTTGTTTTTTGGAATTTTAGCCCATGTACGAAAACAACTTTCCCAATAAACGTTACAGGCATACCCTCGAGTTTTTGCAAAAACACGTTGACCCTGCCGAATCAATTTTAGACCTGGGGGTGGATAATCCTTTTTCGGAGATAATGAGGGCCAACGGGTTTCAGGTGGAAAATACAAAAGGTGAAGATTTGGATGTGGACTTTAGCCGGGTTGTCCAATCGGATGCGGATGTAGTGACCGCTTTTGAAATATTTGAACATTTAGTGGCTCCTTTTAATGTTCTAAGGGAAATCAAAGCCAAAAAATTGATTGCAAGCATACCCATGCGATTATGGTTCTCCCCTGCGTATCGCAGTAAAACCGACCCATGGGACAGGCATTATCATGAGTTTGAAGATTGGCAGTTTGATTGGCTGTTGGAAAAATCGGGTTGGCACATTAAAGACGCTGCCAAATGGACAAACCCTACCAAAAAAATTGGGATTAGACCGATTCTTAGATACTTCACCGACCGATACTATATTGTGTGCGCCGAACGACCTTAATGCAACTTTGGATTATACCCACGATTATAGAAGAACATAGCCCATGAAAATAAGTATTGTTGTTCCCGCCCATAATGAGGCTGCCCATTTAAAAGAGTGCTTAAACTCATTTGCAAAGCAGACCTGTTTGCCCAATGAGCTCATTGTGGTGGACGATAATTCTACGGACGATACGTTCTTGATAGCCCAAGGTTTTGCCCAACAACATAACTGGATAAAAGTAGTAAAGCGTTTTTCTTCGGATGAACATATCCCCGGGAAAAAGGTTGTGGACACTTTTAATTTTGGCTTGGAACATGCTTCGGAATATGACCTCATTGGCAAATTTGATGCAGATATTGTTCTCCCAAACAATTATTTTGAAGTCATTGTGAATCAATTTCAGGCCAATTGGAAACTAGGAATGTGCTCAGGACTCCTTTTCATCAAAAAAGAACACAAATGGGTCTATGAGAACATCGCGGACAAAAACCATATCCGAGGCCCGATCAAACTCTATCACAAAGCCTGCTTTAACAAAATAGGAGGCTTGCGAGCGGGTATAGGCTGGGACACAGTGGATATTCTTTTGGCCAAATTTCACGATTTTGAAACCTTGACACTTCCCGATCTTCTGGTAAAACACCTACGCCCTACCGGTCATGGATATTCTTCCAAAAACTACAGAGCCAAAGGTATTGCCATGTACAAAATGCGATACGGTCTTGTGCTTACCAAAATTGCCGCCTTAAAAATGGCATGGCAAGCTAAAAGTCCATCGTTGTATTTATTCGCAATATTGGGTTTTATACAATCCTATTTAGGACAAACGTCCAAATATGTGACCAAGAAAGAAGGCAAGTTCATTCGAAAATATCGTTGGAAAGGAATCAAATCCAAAATTTGAATTCATTATATCCTTATAAAAACAACATAACCAGCCATTAAAAATCATGAGTTAAGACCTAAAAGTCATTCTTAAAAGTAGGGCTTAACTCTAAACACATGGTGTACCTTACCTTTATTGTACATCTGTTTATTGACAAAAAATCAATTCCTTCCTAGCTTTCCTCAATTGAAAACCCTGTTTCATCAATTAGCACAACTAAGCTACTTAAAGTAAAACTATATTTGCGGAGTAACCTATTGGAAATGAATTCAACAGAGAGTTTACTTGTTTAAAAACAATTTAAATCCCTCATTATAAACCTTACTAATTAGTGCTAAAATGCCCCAAAATTCAACTAAAAAATACTCCAAACTTATGATAGCATCTTTTATTTTCTTGGTAATTGTATTTTCTTTATTGTCTTTGGGTGCAATATTTATCACAGCATATGGCAATGCTTGGAGCCCTTGGTCGCAAAGTACCTTGGAAACCATATGGACTGCAAAAGGATTTATTCTTACCACAACTCTTTCATTGATTGCTCTAATTGGCTTTATTCAAGACAAAAAGTACGGGATTCTCTGTGGTCTTTCCATTAGTTTTATAATTATACTAGGAATTATTGCCATCTTTATTTTCGGTTTAAATGGCCCCATTAACAATATCTTTTTGTTTAGTTCCATCTTAGTGCTCCTCATAGGCTTTTTAGTCCTGTATGGCATTTTTCAAATGGAAGGAATAAAAAACTTAAGCATATATGATTATTTGATCATCGGTTGTTTAACCGTTACAACACTCCTATGTTTCCCCTCCTTTTTTTATGACAACTAGAGACATAAAATTAATCCAATTAGATTACTCCAAAACCTCTCCAATGGGTCGCCCCGTGGTTCCGCTAGGGAAAGCAACGCCTAATAGAGCAGCAATTGTGGGCGCAATATCCGGGATCTCCGTACGGTTTACCGTACTCCCTTGTTTTATACCTTTCCCATAAAGCAATAAGGGCACATGTGTATCATATATTTGCGGTGAACCATGGGTGGAACCGGTTCTATTGTAAGATATATAACCCACTTCTGGTACCAAAAGAACATCACCTGAGCGTTTTTGGTTGTATCCGTTCTGTAGTATATATGGAATTCCCTCTACGTACTCGTTTTGCCACATTTGGTATCCGGTGTACACTTGACCAATCCCTGGATAGGACAACATTTCCATGGCAATATCTTTTTGCGCTTGCTCTACATCGATGTCCAGATTGGTCAAAATCTTATGATCCAAAAAAACCTGATAATTGCTAATGTTTTTTACAACATCCGTTGTGCCATATTTATACTGAAGAAACTCGTTGAATTGGGCTTTCATACCTTGCATATCCAAATACCCGGATGGAATGTTCGAATCCATTAAATAAGAAGGAACATGAATTGCAGCATGATCGGCTGTCAAAAAAACCGTGTACTCACCTTTACCCACCTTGTTGTCCAATTCGGATAGAATACGCTCTAAATCTCTATCCAATCTAATGTAGGTATCTTCTATTTCTTTGGAATTTACCCCAAAAAAATGACCTACATAGTCGGTACTGGAAAAGCTAATGGCCAAGAAATCGGTTATGGAGTCCACTCCCAAAGCTTCGCCTTCCAAAGCCGCCAGTGCAAAATCTGCCGTAATACTGTTTCCAAAAGGACTTCTTCGCAATAAATCAAACTGACCGTTGTCTTCCCAAATTGCAGGAAGGTCATGTGGAAAAGCATTGGTAGTCTCCCCTTTTTGCAATCCTTCATAATTATTGACATCCAATCCGCTCTCAACGTAAGTTTCTATAGGTTTTAGGGTAGTCCAGGGCTTTTTGTACTCTTCAACCTTATCCGAAGCATTAAAATCCAAGACCCATTGTGGCAACTCCTCCATATAATAGGAACTGCTGATCCAGTTACCGGTTGCTCCACCTTCAAACCAATAGGCCGCATTGGCGGCATGTCCCGCTGGCAACACTGCACCTCTGTCCTTAACGGCAACACCAATTACCTTTCCCCGCATTTGTGTGTGCAATCGCAATTGATCGGTTATGGTTGAGGTCAACATTCTATGCGGGGACATTTTCCCTACACCCGAAGTGGTTCCTACAGAAGTATAGGCATCGTCACCGGCGCAGTACACATCCTCACCCGTTGTTTTATCGAACCAATCGTTCCCGATAATACCGTGCATGGCAGGTGTAGTTCCCGTGTACACCGAAGCATGTCCTGGTCCGGTGCTGGTTGGCGCATAATTAAAATGATTGTTCTTGCAATTAAAACCTTCGTTAACCAATCGTTTAAAACCGCCTTCGCCATACTGACCCCAAAAGCGGGTCAAATAATCGTACCGCATTTGATCGACCACAATACCCAGTACCAATTTTGGCGATTGGGCAATAACTTTGGGCTTTTCTTCCACAACATTCTTTTTTCTGCGTTGGCCGTAAGTAAGGCCGATAGTACAGAATGCTAAAACAGAAACGATAAGGTTGGTTGTTCTCATGATTGGTATTTATTCAGAATTTGGGCAAAACTATAGATTTCTCCCTTTTAAAAATTTAAATCAAGGTTAAATGCTTAACAATATTCTTATTTTTATCAACTCAAGTCCATAAAACGCATGAAATACCTAGAAGCGATTGGAAAATACTTCATCATGATTTGGGAAGTATTTAAAAAACCTACCAAGTGGCGCATAATGAAGACCTTGATCCTCAAGGAAATCGACGAGCTAATTTTTGGTGCTATGGGCATCATCATATTTATATCTTTTTTTATCGGGGGCGTGGTCACTATCCAAACTGCACTGAACTTGAACAATCCCCTTCTGCCAAAAAGTCTGATCGGGTTTGCAACGAGGCAATCGGTCATCTTGGAATTTGCCCCGACTTTCACCTCCATCATCATGGCAGGAAAAGTGGGTTCGTACATTACATCCAGTATTGGTACCATGCGGGTAACCGAGCAGATAGACGCTCTTGAGGTTATGGGAATCAACTCGTTGAACTACCTTGTTTTCCCCAAGATAATAGCAACCATGATGTACCCTTTTGCAGTGGCTATTTCCATGTTTGTCGGTATTTTGGGCGGATGGGTAGCGGCCGTATTTGGTGGTTTTGCACCCAGCGGTGATTTTATACAAGGGCTACAAATGGATTTTGATTCTTACCATGTTACCTATGCCTTTATAAAATCGATCGTGTTCGCCTTTGTGATCGCCACAGTGCCATCTTACCACGGTTTTTACATGAAAGGTGGTGCCTTGGAAGTTGGAAAGGCTAGCACCACATCCTTTGTTTGGACCAGTGTGGTGATCATTATATCAAACTATGTTCTAACTCAATTGTTACTGGGCTGATGATACAAGTAGAAAACATTCATAAATCGTTCGGGGACAACCACGTTCTTAAAGGAATCTCCACCGAGTTCGAAACAGGAAAAACAAACTTGATCATTGGGCAAAGTGGCTCGGGAAAAACAGTTTTTATAAAATGTTTACTTGGTCTATTTGAGCCCGATGAAGGGCAAATTTGCTACAATGGGCAATACTACTCCGAACTATCTACCAAAGAACGGCGAAACTTGCGCCAAGAAATGGGCATGGTTTTTCAAGGCAGTGCCCTTTTTGATTCGATGACAGTAGAGGGCAATGTTATGTTTCCCTTGGATATGTTCACCAACCAATCACAGTCGGAAAAGCAAGACAGGGTAGATTTTGTCCTGAAACGCGTCAACTTGATCGATGCCCATAAAAGATATCCCGCCGAAATTTCCGGTGGAATGCAAAAAAGGGTGGCCATTGCCAGGGCGATCGTGATGAATCCAAAATATTTGTTTTGCGATGAACCAAATTCCGGTCTCGACCCAAAAACGGCCATCTTAATCGATAACCTGATTCAAGAAATTACCCAAGAATACAATATTACCACGGTGATAAACACCCACGATATGAACTCGGTTATGGAAATTGGGGAAAAAATCATTTTTTTAAAGAATGGAATCAAAGAATGGGAAGGCACCAATAAAGAAATCTTTAAAACCGACAACCAATCCGTTACCGATTTTGTCTATTCCTCCGAGCTTTTCAAAAAAGTAAGACAAATGTATATCGAAGAACGGAATTGATTCCAACTTCAAACATCGGACATTTAATTGACTTGTTTGATCACCAATGTGCTATCCTGTAAACGAAGTTTTAGCCAGGACAACATTTTTTTGGCATCTGTTTGCTTTTGATCGGTTCGTAGCCCGTCTTTCCATTTTACTTCAAATACGGGGACGGTATCCAGTTTGTTAAAATCGGTTGTAATGAGGTACGAAAACCCTAGCGCATCAATATTTTCATAATTGGCCTTGGCCTCGGCACTAATTTCTCGAAATGGGATTTGTTTTCCAACGTTTTTGGTCAACGTTGCCAGTTCTTCTTCAAGCAATCTAATCTGTTCATCTTTGTTCAGCAATTCAGCTTTGTTCTTCTCATACAATTCACTCACATAGTTGAATTTTTCCTCGGAATCGTCCCTACCTCCCTGAATAATGTGCAGTTCGGCATTCTTTAATCTTGAAAATTGATTTTTCTGTGTTCTCCATGTATTGATAACGTTATCAGGAATCAATTCATCACCCATAAAAACAACTTCTACCAGGGATTCTCCATCATCTACATATTCCAATTTGGTCAAATTATCCACATACCTTCCGGAACCGTTGAACTGGTACATCTCTACCGTATCCTGCAAAAATTCTTGTGCCTGTTTTTTAAACAGTGATTCCTGAAATACTTGATAAAATGTAAATCCAGCCGGAATCATAACCAAAATACCCGTAATGGAGGCCAAACGTGCAATCATCCTCCTTCGTTGCGAATTGGCATATCGCACCATAGGAAAACGCAGGTACTTGATGACCAAAAATGTCGCCAGGCCAATAAAAATTGTATTGATTATGAACAAGTACATGGCCCCAGCCGCATACCAAGGTTTACCAATGGCCAAACCAAATCCAACTGTGCAAAGTGGCGGCATAAGAGCCGTTGCAATGGCCACACCGAAGATAACACTGGCAATGGTCCCTTTTTTGGCCCTTGCAATAACAAGGGCAAGACCACCAAAAAACGCAATGAGCACATCACGGATATCCGGCTTGGTCCTCGCTAAAAGTTCCGAGGATTCATCCCTTAACGGAAAAAGGTAAAAAAACAAAAAGGCGGTGATAACACTGAGCACCACCATTACCGTAAAATTCTTTAGGGATCGCCTCAACGTGTCAATATCGTTGATGGCCAAGGACATACCCATTCCCAAAATGGGACCCATTAGTGGGGAGATCAACATAGCCCCGATCACCACAGCTGTCGAGTTCGCGTTTAACCCGATGGATGCAATAAATATGGAACACACCAAAATCCAGGAGGTATGCCCTTTAAAGGGTATATCCGCATTTATGGATTCCTTGGTGGCAACAGCATCGGTATTGGATCGTATTTCCAAAAGTTCCGAAAGGAATTTCCGAACACTCCCCAAAAGCCCTTTTAGGTCTTTTCTTACTTCGTCTCCACTATCCTGCCCGGAAGGTGCTGTTACATTTTTTTGATTCTCGTTCATATGTTACGCAAACTGATCGCCAAATTTATCCTTTACTTGGCTCAATACCTTTTTAATATCCTGTTGTTTGTCCTTTGGATAAATTAGTAGCACCTCTTCTTTATCCACAATAATATAATCTTCCAGTCCATCTACCACGACTACTTTTCCTTTTGGCGACCTTATCATATTGCCTTTGGCATTGTTCAATACCACTTGAGCGTTGACCACTGCATTATCGGCATCGTCCTTTTCCAATTTTTCGTACAGAGCGCCCCAAGTTCCCAGGTCGTTCCAGTCGAAGGTCGCTGGCAGTGTATAAATGGCCTTGGATTGTTCCAAGATAGCATAATCAATGGATATGTTTTCTGCCTTGGCATAATTTTCTTTGATAAAGGTTCTCTCCTCTTTGGTGTTGTAGCAAGAAATCCCCTCTCCAAATAGTTTGTACTGACTTGGCTGGTATTTTTTAAATGCATCCACAATGGTTTCTACGCTCCACATAAAAATACCTGCATTCCAAAGAAAGTTGCCCTGAGCCAAAAACTCCTTGGCGGTTTCATAATCCGGCTTTTCCCTGAATTGAGACACATTTTTGAGTTGCTCGTCACTTCCTTTTTTAAATTCGATGTAGCCAAAGCCCGTATTCGGAAACGTTGGCTGAATGCCAAGCGTGCAAAGAGCCGTCTCTTTTTCACATTTATCAAAACAAGCGATCACATCTTTTTCAAATGCTTCCTCATCCTCTATCCAATGATCACTAGGGGCCACAATCATCAACGCATTTGGATTCATTTTTTGGATTTTAAGGGAAGCATACAAGATACATGGGGCAGTATTGCGCATGGCCGGCTCCAGGACCACCTGTTCTTGTTTTACCTTTGGTAATTGTTCCAAAACAAGATCATTATATCTCTCATTGGTCAAGATCAATATGTTTTCCGTTGGGATAAATCGGTTTAAACGATCAAACGTTTTTTGGATCAATGTTTTCCCTGTCCCTAACATATCGTGGAACTGTTTTGGATTGGATGTTGTGCTTACCGGCCAAAACCTTGACCCTACACCTCCGGCCATTAAAACTGCGTAATAATTCTTGTTCATGTTGCTGTTTTTATATTTAAGGCTTGTTATCCACTTGCATCCTTGACCAGCTCAACCTCAGCGTTGGGTTGGAACAAATATAATCTGCCTGTTGATAACTCCACACATTGGTAGCGTTTTACTTTTTTATTTCCTTTTTTGAACAACTTACCATTGTATAGTCTAAAAATACTTCCTTCGGACAACTCGTACACATAACTGTTTTTACGTTCCTCATCATCAAAAGCCTTGAGAGCGATGGATAATCGAGCGTCCGTACTACTGCTCGCTTTCGGGTTTTTAAAGTGATTCGCAATTATGGGCAGTAGTTGAGATGGAAATACCTCTGGACGAATAAATGGAACCATTAAAAGTTGAAAGGTACGTTTCCATTCTTCCCCGTGCGGTTTTATTCGACGACCGTAGGTCTCAAAGGCCACCAAATGCGCTATTTCGTGGACGAGCGTAATCAGGAATCGGTATTTATTCAATGAAGCGTTTACCGTAATTTGATGCATCCCATTGGGCAATCTACGGTAATCCCCATGCCTTGTGACCCTATGATCCACTATTTTTAGATGGACACTGTGCTTTTTTATTAGCTCAAAACAAGGAGCAACTGCAAGTTCAGGCAGGTATTTTTGAAGGGTATGGTTCACAGGAATAAAGTTACAAGTTTATCCGTACAACGAACTTTGTAAAACCTACGGGGTACTGTTACTCACCTGTAACAACTTTCCATTGTAGAGTTTATGGCCCGTAAGCGCAAAATCTTTAATGTAAGTTGCCATTTCCAGAGCTGTTACGGGAGCTTGATAACCGGGAAATGCCTCTTCCAACATTTCAGTTTGCACAGCCCCCAAAGCCAACACATTAAAACTTGGGCCTGTCTCCTTATATTCCTCTGCCAAAAGTTCGGTCAAAGTAATTACGGCGCCTTTGCTCGAACTGTATGCGGATAGTCCCGGAAACTTCATGCTGCCCTGTACCCCGCCCATGGAACTTACAGTGACCACATGGCCCTCTTTCCCCATTTTATGACGAACAGTCCGGATCATCTCCGCCACCCCAAATACGTTTACTTTGTAAACTCCCTCAAACTCCTCGATAGTGGTCTCCGAAAAGGGTTTGTTCAATAAACTTCCCGCATTGTTGATCAGCACATCCACCCCGTTCCATTGTTCTAGAAATGCTTCTACTTTTTTAAAATCGTTCGGGTTACCCAAATCAAACGAAAAACAATGGACATTGGACAAATCCAAACGCTGAACTGGTTGCACATTCCGTGAGAGTGCCAACACTTGGTGTCCCTCTTTGGCAAAAAGTTTAACCAACTCAAATCCAATTCCCCTGCTTGTCCCCGTAATAATAATGTTTGCCATTTTACTTTATTTATTTTGATTCCCACAACAGCAGGAATACTTTTGATGCATTTTTAGGTCAACAAACAACCTCTCCGCCGTTTAAAAATAATTGCCCATTAACTATAGAAACCGAAGTACGGTTACTCGGCCAATTTAATCTCTTGGAAAGAGGAGTTGGCTATACCCTCGATTACAGGAATGGTCTTGTTCACCAAAGTAGCCATATGTTCAAAATCCATCAACGATGCTTCGTCCCCTACCTTGTGATAAAATGCATAATTGGTAAAATCAAAAGAGCAGAAGGTATGTGAGGGAACTCCAAATTCTTGATAAAAAGGATAATTGTCCGAACGTTGAAATAGACTGAACTCTTTTGCAGTCGGTAAAAAACCAACCAATTTTTCCTTAGCATATGTATTACTTACCTCTGCCAAATTTGACATTTCGTACCCTGTTATGTACACGGTATAATCCTTTTGGTTCATAGGAACCCCGGTCATTTCAAAATTGAGCATGGTATAGAGGTTCAAGTCCTCTTCTTTTAGTTTTTTTGCCAAGTGCTTTGACCCCAAAAGTCCTTTTTCCTCTGCACTGAACAAGGCAAAGATCAAACTTCGTTTATTGGTTTTGTGTGTACCAAAATAGCGTGCCAACTCCAAAACGGATATGGTCCCAGAAGCATTGTCATTAGCTCCATTGGCGATGTTATCACCATTTTCGGGATCAATAATGCCTATATGATCGTAATGTGCACCGATAAGAATATACTCATCCTTCAATTCCGGGTCGGTTCCCTCGATTACCCCAACAATATTATAGGAAGGTTTCTTAAAGTTTGATAGCGTATCCCGATAGGATGTAAAATACGGAGCAAGCCTATATGATGTAAAATAATTCTCTATGTAAACTGCGGCCATTTCAATGCCCTCGCTCCCGGAATCTCTTCCTTTCATATCATTGGATGCCAAATAGTTCATCATCTCCCCTACACGTTCGGCGTTAGTAAAGGCTTCTTCGGAAACCGGCCGAGCCGGAGATTCATTTTTTGAGGTTTCCACCACTTGAGTGGACCCACAATTCATTGCAAACAGGGTTGCCAAAGCACAGATAACAATCTTCATAATTTCGTTTTTTGAAATTTTTTAAAGATAAAAAAAGCATCCTTAAAAGGATGCTTTTATATATATAAGTTAAGGGAAGAGTCCCTACTATTTTTAGGCAAGCATGGTAACAGGATTCTCTAAATATGCCCTCAAAGTTTGAAGGAACTGGGCCCCTGTTGCCCCATCGACGGTCCTATGATCACAGGCCAACGTGATTTTCATGGTGCTGCCCACAACTATTTCACCATTTTTAACCACTGGTTTATCTACAATGGCACCCACCGACAAGATTGCCGAATTAGGTTGGTTTATAATTGATGTGAACTCCAGAATACCGAACATTCCCAAATTGGAAACAGTAAAGGTACTGCCTTCCATTTCGTCCGGCTTTATTTTCTTGCTTCTAGCTCTTCCTGCCAAATCTTTCACAGCAGAACCAAGTTGGGTCAAACTCAACTGGTCGGCAAACTTAATTACGGGAACAACAAGGCCTTCGTCCACTGCCACCGCAACGCCCATGTGCACATGATGCTTATAGATCGTGGTGTCACCGTTCCAAGACGTATTTACTTGTGGGTGTTTTTTAAGTGCCATGGCACAGGCTTTCAACACCATATCGTTGAAAGATACTTTTGTGTCCGGCAAACCATTGATCTGTGAACGGGATGCTTTTGCATTGTCCATGTCCACTTCAATGGTAAGATAGTAATGCGGAGCGGAGAATTTGGACTCTCCCAATCGTTTGGCTATTACCTTGCGCATTGTAGAGTTTTTTACCTCCTCAACGCTTTCTTCACCAACAGGAATACTCACTGGGGCAACTGCTGTGACAGGCTCCCCGGCTTTCTCAGCAGCTGGCGCCGTTTGCGATGGCTTAAAGTTCTCTATATCCTTTTTTACAATTCTACCACCGTCTCCGGTTCCTTTTACCTGAGAAAGATCAACACCTTTTTCTTCGGCTATTTTTTTTGCCAATGGCGATGCAAAAATACGCTGACCATCTTTTGCAGAAGGTGTCTCTACTTTGTTTGATGATTCTTCGGTTTTTGTAGCCTCGCTTTTGGGCGCTTCTTGTTTTGGTGCACTTTTTGAAGATCCTCCGGATGCTTGTGATTTAAGAACTGCGTCCACATCCGTGCCTTTTGGACCAATTATGGCCAATAAAGAATCCACTGGCGCTCCTTCTCCTTCTTGAATACCGATATGAAGAAGTGTACCCGAATAGAAAGATTCAAACTCCATTGTGGCCTTATCCGTTTCGATTTCGGCCAAAATATCTCCTTCCTCGACTTCGTCCCCAACACTTTTCAACCAACTGGCCACGGTACCTTCTTCCATAGTATCGCTCAACCGAGGCATGGTAACAATTTCGACTCCTTCAGGAACATCTACGGATTCCGCCGGAGCTTCTGGTTTTTCTTCAGCTGATACCGAAGTTTCTTCCTGTTGTGCCGAGTCACTTGTATTGCCGTTCAAAAGCGCGGAAATATCTTCTCCCTCTTCACCGATAATTGCCAAAAGTGAATCAACCGGGGCCCCATCACCTTCCGCTATTCCGATATGAAGCAAAGTTCCCTCATGAAAGGATTCAAACTCCATTGTGGCCTTGTCCGTTTCGATTTCGGCCAAAATATCTCCCTCTTCGACTTTGTCCCCTACGTTCTTGAGCCATTTTGCCACGGTACCTTCCTCCATGGTGTCGCTCAATCTAGGCATGTTGATTACTTCTGCCATCTAATTATAATTTATGTTGTAAAAATGGATAGTCTTCTTGCTCGTAAACAGTATCGTACAATTGTTCTTTTGGTGGAAAATCCGACTCTTCCGCGAATTTTTCACACTCCTTTACCAAGTCCTTGACTTTTTTATCTATTTGTTTAAGGTCGTCCTCGGATGCATATCCTTTCTCCAGAATTACATCTTTTACTTGAGTAATCGGATCTATCTTTTTATACTCTTCTACTTCTTCTTTAGTTCTATAATGCTGTGCATCGGACATGGAATGTCCTCGATATCGGTAGGTTTTCATTTCCAGGAAAGTTGGGCCTCCCCCTGTTCTTGCACGTTCAATGGCCTTATCCATTTCTTTGGCCACAATTGCAGGATCCATACCATCTACAGGGCCACATGGCATTTCGTACCCAAGACCCAATTTCCAGATATCCGTGGAATAAGATGTTCTTGCAACTGATGTTCCCATGGCGTAGCCATTGTTCTCACATATAAAAACAACGGGCAGTTGCCACAACATGGCCAAGTTAAATGCCTCATGGAGCGAACCTTGTCGAACGGCACCATCTCCCATATAACATAAAGTTACCGAATCTCTTTTAAAATATTTGTCACCAAAGGCCAACCCGGCACCTAAAGGGATTTGCCCCCCTACGATACCATGTCCACCGTAAAAACGATGTTCTTTGGAAAAGATATGCATTGACCCGCCCATTCCTTTGGAGGTACCGGTTACTTTTCCATAGAGTTCTGCCATCACCCTTCTTGGATCAACACCCATACCAATCGGTTGAACGTGATTCCGGTAGGCCGTGATCATACGGTCCTTTTCCAGGTCCATTGCGTGCAATGCACCGGCCAGCACCGCTTCTTGACCATTGTAGAGGTGCAAAAACCCTCTTACTTTTTGTTGTATATATACAGCGGCCAGTTTATCCTCGAACTTTCTCCAGAATAACATGTCCTCATACCATTTAAGGTAAACTTCTTTGGTGATTTTTTTCATCGACTGTGATATTAAATGGATTCGCCCTGCACTAGGGAAGAGCAAAAATACATATATATCTGTTTTTGGAAAAAGAATTGAATTAAGAATCGCTCAAAAATGAACTATTGAACGCCAAAGGCAAAATATCGGACATGGAAGCACATTTATAAACAGGCCCGTTGGGCACCCCAAGTATTATTGAAATTGGTGATTTTTGCTTTTGTTCGTACTCGATCATGGATTGTCGGCAATTGCCACATGGCGCCGCTGGAACGGTAACCTCGTGCAAAGATGATGATGCTACAATGGCGACAGCTAGAATGGTGACCCCGGGATATATGGCACCTGCGTGGAAAACGGCGACCCGCTCGGCACATAGACCGGAAGGGTACGAAGCGTTTTCTTGGTTGTTCCCTTGGACAACCTCCCCGTTTTCTAAAAGTACTGCGGCACCTACCTTGAACTTGGAATATGGCGCATAAGCATTCTGCATAGCCTCTTTGGCCTTTTCTAACAATTTTTTGTCGTTTTGTGACAGCTCGTTTTCATTCTCGTAAATGAGCAGTTCAAAATCAATCTTCTTTTTCTCCATATCTTTTGATGGTGATGTATTCCAAAAATAAGAAAACCTGCCCAAGGGACAGGTTTTTATTATGGTGTTTCTGTTTGTGATCAATCGTTGAAGAACTCCTCTCCAAAATCGAACGATAACGAAAATCGCAAGGTGTTTTCCAATGGGTTTCTAACCTGTGAGGTCGAAAAGAGGTAAGAAAGATCTATTTGGGCCGATTTAAATTTGAATCCGGCACCCAGAGTAAAGAATTTTCTAGAGCCTTTTTCCTCACTCTCGTTAAAGTAACCACTTCGGAGCATAAAAGCTTCCCGGAAACGATATTCCGCTCCGAGTGCCCAGGTCACCTCTTTCAATTCCTCACTAAAACCATCTGGTGCATCTCCAAAAGATTCGAAGATACCGTTAAAGAAACTGATGTTTTGATACTCGTCATTATCTTCAATAGTAATATCGCCGTCCCCATTGAAATCCCGTGGGGTGGGCACCAATAATTTATTGAACTCCGTATTGATGGCCAATACATTGTCCGCATCAAAAATAAAGTCAAATCCACCTCCGAATTTAAGGTTGGTAGGCAAAAAGTTTTCCTGTCCGCCCTCATCGTATTGTAGTGAACCCCCAATATTTGAAATATTGAATCCTGCTCTCCATCGGCCATCAAAATTACTGTAGGCAATTTCCCTTGACCTAAAAAAACCGGCTATATCCACTGCAAATGCATTTGCTGCCTGAGAATCCTGCGCACCATCTTGGAACCTAAGATTGGAACTAATAAAGCGCCCCCCGACCGCCATGGAAAAAGTTTGGCTAAGTTTAAGGGAGTAGGACCCATCCAATGCAAACTCATTAGGTTTCACCAAGGTAGCATCTTGATCAATGGTCTGTCTTAATTCAATTTCCCCCAACCCAAAATAGCGAAGTCCAAAGGCGAAAGCACTTCTATCGTTCAGCTTATTATAGTAGTTGGCATTTAAAAGGGAGACATCGTTTACAATAGTCTCCAGATAGGGCGTATAACTAATGCCCACACCCGATTTTTGATCGGCAAATGCATATTTGGCGGGGTTCCATTGTTGTGAATAGGCATCAAAAGATGTAGCTACCCCCATATCGCCCATACCAGATGCCCTTGCATCGGCAGCAATGGTCAAAAATGGCACTGCCGTTGTAATCGCTCTTTCCTGTTGTGCGCTCATCCATGGGGCTATGGCAAGCATTGCTACTAATGCGAGTAACTTTTTCATTCTAAGTATTTAGCGTTTAGTAAAGTTCACGGTCTAAATTTAAACCTATTGGATTATTACATGTAAACGCTTAATTCCACAAATTCTTGTAACCAACGGTGTTTTTTTTAAAGGTATGGAGATTCCTGTAAAATTTATATGGGAGCGAATTCGTTAAAAACAAAGGCAATCATACTAATTCGGTTCCTTCTCCGTTACAGAAATGTAGCAGGTGCCGATCATGGCATTGCGATAAATATTTGATGTGCACAAAATATAATGGCAAAATCGCCGTTTTAATGCCATCGAAAGATTTTAAAAATCAAAACAAATCGAAGTTACTGAGGGTATGAACCCTGAGTTTTAAAGTACTCAAGCCCAAATTATGAAAAAACACTTAATCAAAGTTGTACTTTCTTGCGCCGTAGTGATGGGAAGTTTTTCAAGTTGTAAAAACTCTTCTTCATCCAAGAACGTCTCCAGAGCCACTGGTTGGAAAATCAATGCCAAAGAAGGGGGATTTCAATACAATTCGGACTTCAAAGAGCAGGAAACTCCTCCTGGAACAGTATTTATAGAGGGTGGAACATTTACCAAAGGTAAAGTTCAGGACGATGTAATGCACGATTGGAACAATACGCCGACCCAACAGCATGTGCAGTCCTTTTATATGGACGAAACAGAGGTGACCAACGTAATGTACCTGGAATATTTGGATTATTTGAAGGAAGTATATCCTCCTGAAAACCCAAATTATGCCAACATTTATCAAGGTGCCCTACCCGATACTTTGGTATGGAGAAACCGTTTGGGCTTTAACGAAACCATGACCAACAACTACTTAAGACATCCCGCGTATGCAGAATACCCCGTAGTAGGTGTAAACTGGGTACAGGCCACACAATATGCCGAGTGGAGGACCGATCGGGTAAACGAGGTTATGTTGGAGCGCGAAGGATATTTGGCGGAGGACGCCAAGTACAAAGTTTTGAATGGTGACATTCAAGGTACTTTTAGCACCGAAGCTTACCTTAACAATCCAGAATCCGTATATGGTGGGCAAATAGATTCACTTCAAGGGAAACAAAAAAGAGACTCCATAAACACTTTTGCAAAAAGAAGCAGTGGGGTAATTATGCCCGAGTACCGACTACCTACCGAAACAGAGTGGGAATATGCCGCACAGGCACTTGTTGGATCAAGGGAATACAATAACTACAGAGGTAGAAAAAAGTATCCATGGGACGGCGATTACACCAGAAATGGACAACGTGTAGGACGTGGTGACCAGCTAGCCAACTTTAAACAAGGTAAAGGTGATTACGGCGGGATTGCCGGATGGTCCGATGATGGTGCCGATATTACGGGACAGGTTAAATCCTATAAACCCAACGATTTTGGACTTTACGATATGGCCGGAAACGTTAACGAATGGGTTGCCGATGTTTACCGCCCCATTGTCGATGATGAAATCAGTGACTTTAACTACTATCGTGGAAACGTTTTCATGAAAAAAGCAATCGGCGAAGATGGTAAAGTTGAAATCCTAGAGGATAAAATTGTGTACGATACACTCCCTAATGGAAAAATCGTAGCCATCAACCTGCCAGGAGAGATCAAAGAAGTTGCGGTAACAGAAGAGGAAACTTATTTAAGAACCAATTTTGATAAAAGTGATAACCGTGGATTTAGGGATGGGGACCCAGGTTCCTCTAGATTCTTCAGCCGTTTTAGCGACGAAGAGGATAACCAAAAGATGTATGACTCTCCGCAGCACAAAGTGGAGCGCAACGAAGACGGGGAGCTTGTTCGCCAGTACGACGAATCCAACTACAGAACTTCTTTGATCAATAACGAAGTTCGAGTGTACAAAGGTGGATCCTGGAGAGACCGTGCATTCTGGTTAGACCCGGCACAACGTAGATATTTGCCACAATACATGGCAACGGACGATATCGGATTTAGATGTGCCATGTCCAGAGTGGGATCAAAATCCAAATCAAAGAAAACAGTACGCCATAAAAAGGCGAGATAAATAACTTCTTGAGTATTTTAAAAGCCCCGGCCAAAAGGTCGGGGCTTTTTTTTATCTTCGATTTATGACTATAACAGAATTGCACGCGCTCTTTTTAGCGCACCCTACAATTTCGACGGATACACGTAAAATCAAGAAAAACGGTTTGTTTTTTGCTCTTAAAGGCCCCAATTTTAATGGAAATGCCTTTGCCCAAGATGCGTTGGAAAAAGGTGCGGCCTATGCAATTATTGATGATCCATCCTACAAAACTTCAGACCGATTTGTAGTTTGCAAAGATGTACTGACCACCTTGCAGCAATTGGCCACTTTTCACAGACAATATTCCAATGCCAGAATTATTTCTCTGACCGGTAGTAATGGAAAGACCACGACCAAGGAGCTCATTAATGTCGTGCTTTCCAAGAAATACAGGACCATCGCTACGGTGGGCAACCTTAATAACCATATCGGGGTGCCATTGACCTTGCTATCCATTAAAGAGGACACTGAAATTGCCATTGTGGAAATGGGCGCCAACCATAAAAAAGAAATTGCAGCTTTGAGCTCTATTGCCCAACCAGATTTTGGGTACATCACCAATTTTGGCAAGGCCCATCTTGAAGGGTTTGGGGGTGTCGAAGGTGTAATTCAGGGCAAGAGCGAACTATACGATTATCTTATAGGCAACGACAAACATGTTTTTTTTAATGCCGATGATGGAATCCAAAAAGAAAAACTGAACGCTTACACAAAAAAAATCGGGTTCAGCACCCAAGACCATCAATTTTACAACATCGTGTTTTTAGGGGCCGATCCTTATGTATCCTTGGAGTTTGAAGGAAAAAGAGTAAACACACAGCTGGTAGGCAAATACAATTTTACCAATTGCTGCGCTGCCATTCTAATGGGCAAGTATTTTAGCGTTCCATTGGATGATATTAAATCGGCCATAGCATCATATAGACCGCAGAACAACCGTTCCCAAATACTTGATAAAGATGGGTTTTCCATTGTCTTGGACGCTTACAATGCAAACCCTACAAGCATGAAAGCCGCTTTGGAAAATTTTGACTCCATGCCAAATCATCCAAAAACCATAATTATCGGCGATATGTTCGAACTGGGCAGTACTGCCAAAGAGGAGCACCAGGCCATCGTTGATTTGGCCGCGAAACTACATTTTGACCATATTTATTTGGTAGGCACCAACTTTTTTGGCACCAATACGACCTTGAACAAGTTCAATTCGTTTGATGATTTAAAAGAACACCTTTTGAAAAATCCTTTAGAAAAAGGCAATTTACTGATAAAAGGCTCTCGCGGTATGGCCTTAGAACGGGTTTTGGATATTCTGTAAATAGAAAAGAAAAGTGGGATATACTGGATTCGAACCAGTGACCTCTGCCCTGTCAAGGCAGCGCTCTAAACCAACTGAGCTAATATCCCCTATTGGAAACGGGCTGCAATATCGGAAATTAATCCCAATCTCCATACTCCGCAGAGTTCTTTGATGTCTCGTGCAAAGTAATATGCAATAATTGTCCCTCTTTTAATTTAGGTTTTAGAATATCGTAGATTACTTTCACAAAGTATTCTGTAGTTGGCAATAGGTTTGCGAACTCAGGACAGTCCTCGTTCAAGTTCTTGTGATCAAAACGTTCCTCGACCTCTTCCTTGATCAATGTTCCCAGTTCCGCTAGATCCATTACAAACCCGGTGTCGGGATCAACCTCGCCCTTAATTCTCACCTCAAGATCAAAATTATGACCATGGTAACTTGGGCTGTTGCATTTTCCGAACACTTCTATGTTCTTCTCATCGCTCCAATTAGGGTTATGGAGCCTATGGGCTGCATTAAAATGGGCTTTTCTGCAAATTGTGGCAATCATGCTGCAAAGGTAATCCCTTTTTCTGCATTCCATATTTTCGGATTCAAAAAAATAAGCGGAATTGATAATGCCGTGCGTTCTTACTAAATTTATGCATCAAAAAAACACTTCTTATTACAGCTACGTTTAAAATCTGATATAAACATTACACTATGAAAATAACCTATTTGGGCCATGCCACTTTATTGGTAGAGATCAACAACAAGAAAATTTTGTTCGACCCCTTTATCACCGGTAACGAGCTTGCGTCCGACATTGACGTTGAAACTCTTAAGATGGATTACGTATTTGTTACACACGGCCATCAAGACCATGTTCTGGATGTTGAGGCGATTTTAAAAAACAATCCAGATGCAACCTTGGTCTCCAATTTTGAGATTATTTCTTGGTTTGGGGAAAAGGGAATACAAGGCCACCCAATGAATCACGGGGGTAAATATTCGTTTGATTTTGGGACCGCAAAATATGTAAATGCCATCCATTCCAGTGTATTGCCCGATGGAAGCAATGGAGGCAATCCCGGTGGTTTTGTAATTTATGATGAATCCAATTGCATTTATATTGCCGGGGACACGGCATTGACAAAGGATATGGAGTTAATCCCATTGACCTGTCCCAAGTTGGATATTGCGGTACTGCCAATTGGCGATAATTTTACCATGGGTTATGAAGATGCAGCGATTGCAAGTGATTTTGTTGGCTGTGACCAGGTATTGGGCTATCATTACGATACATTCCCGCCTATAAAAATTGACAAAACAACAGCAGTGGAACACTTTGAAAGCAAGGGTAAGAAGCTGCTATTGCCCGGTATCGGGGAATCCATCAACATTTAAAAATAAAATCAACATTGTTTAAAAACAATTATTTGAATAGTGGCGACAATACTGTACAACTATCGGTCAAAGGTTTTAAATGATGTATTTGGCTCAAGGAGTAGTACAGGCAAACCATGGGGGATTCTTACATCAACTAAAAAATAAAAACTTGGGGGAAATGAATGAAATATATTAATGGGGGCGGTTTTTTATCCACTCAATTGCATTTTCTGACATTTTTTTATAGTCGTGGCCTACATTTTTCACTGTGTCCATTGTCCAATTAAACTCCCATTTGTTCTTATCTCCTAATTCCTTGTTCGCATTAAAAAAAGTTGTACCACGTTCCAACCTATGCGCTCCTTGTTCCATTGCCAGATCTGTTGTTCTAAAAGTTCCTAAACTAGGATCATTATCCAATTCCCCTAATAGAATGATCAATCTTTTTTTGTAGGCTTTCGGCAAATCTGTTCCTATATTTTTCAATCCATACGGATAGTCAAGGAACTGGTCCGGAAAGCTGTAAAATCCAGAATTTGCAGCAACCGCTGTTCCAATTCTGGATTCGGGCATTACCATCACCATTCTATGCACAAATTGTCCGCCAGCTGAATGACCAAAAATATCGTACTGCTCATTCGTAATATTATTTACAGATTTAATATGGTCGAATATGTTCTCAACGACTGAATACGCCCATTCAGTTTTTGGGTTTTTAGTTCCAAAAAAAGTAAATAAGTTTCCCTCTTGGTAGTCGTTTGTCGTATATTTTGAAAACTTGTTCTCAAATTCAGGCGCTACAATAAATAAGTTATTCTTATTTGCCAACTCAATCCATGCATTTAGATAATCATCTGCATTTCGACCACCACCGTGCATAACAAAAACAATTTTGTCTTGGTTGTTCCAACTTTCAGGTTTGTAGGTCCATACCTTAATGGATTTTTTCCCACTATCTTTAAAAGCCTGCATAACAAAAGTGTCTATTCCTTCATTAATTTTATTGGCAACTGTGATTTCAGGTCCTTTTGGAAGTACATATAGGTAAGTGTATCCCGCAACTGAAAGAAGTATTAGAACAGAAAATGTATATAAAACTACCTTTTTAAATATTTTCAGAAATTTATTCATTTGCAAGCTTTTTGACCAATCCGATTTAGACATTGGTCGGTCAACTAAATATTTACTTTCATTTATCTTATTGAATGTATTTCCGGCTAGCCTCTCCAATTTTAATTGAGTCCGCTGTCTTGCTTTAATCAATATTGAAAATACTTCATTCTATTCATCAATATCCGGAGAATGGGCAGTAATTGAAGTTTGATCAAAACCAACACGAAAGAACAATTATAAAATCCCTTGATTATATTTTCGGCATCATGACGAAAGACTAGTTGGCCACAACCAAGTTCTAGGCTATCATTACGATACATTCCCGCCTATAAAAATTGACAAAACAACAGCAGTGGAACACTTTGAAAGCAAGGGCAAGAAGCTGCTACTGCCCGGTATCGGGGAATCCATCAACATTTAAAAATAAAAAAGCCTCCAATTTTGGAGGCTTTTTTATTGTGGGCGCTGAGGGATTCGAACCCCCGACCCCCTCGGTGTAAACGAGGTGCTCTGAACCAACTGAGCTAAGCGCCCATTCATTTTCCTAAATGGGAGTGCAAATATATAATAGTTTTTCATTTTCAAAAAGAAAAAATAAAAAAAGAATCCACCTTTTTGGATCAATTGATTTTTCTATCTCTAAACCACAGATCCTCCAAACTAAAATTAATTGTTATGGTATGGTAATTTTCTTTGACCAAAATATTTTGAATTTGCCCCTTACTGCCATAGGAATAGGATATATTCAACATAGAATTGCTCGTACGCCCTACCGGAAGGCCCAGGCCAGCTGTAATCGCATATCCATCAATTTTATTATCGTTGATGGCGAGATATCCATTATCATAATTGAACCCCCCTCGGTACCGAACACGATCCCAATACTTAAAACCTCTCTCATTTTTTAAATATTCCAGTCCAATGGCATATATATCCTGATCAATATAAGTCCCCACATTTTCGGACTGGTCGGTGGAATCCCAAAAGTTATGTTTGTAATCGGCCGACAAGGTGAAGGACTTAATGAGTTTTGTACTTAAACCAAAGCCAAGTTCCAATGGAAGTTTAAAATCTGAAACCGAATCGCCCTCTTCATCTTCGACCTGAATTTCTACATCGTCCAGTGTTTTATACACCGATCGCGTTACATTTCCTTTAAGGGAGACCGGCAATTGAACGGTACCCCCTACAGTAAAGTCCTTAAAAACATCGTACTGTGCACCGATACCCAGCCTAACTCCACTGTAATTGGTAACCTCATCCAATTGGAAATAACTATTACTTATGGCAAAACCCTCGGTTTCTTCGATATTGCCAAATAGGAAAGATGCCTTTATACCAAGCCTAAAAGCCTCCGATAGGCCATACCCAAGGTTTATACTTAGGTCGTTGAGCCCCCCCAATCCGGTTACATTACTATTAAATGTTTCGTTGGATCCTTCGATGTTCGTTTCTAGGCCTACCAAAGTGTAGCCAACATCAGTATAGGGAACTAAGGAGACACCCGCTCCCAATCGATCAGCAATTCTAAAAGCAAAGGCCAAATTGGAAAAATTCAAAGTACTCTTGGATTCGCTATAACTGGCATTGCTATAACTGTTCAGTTCACCGACCACCCCAATATCGTAAAAGAAGGAGTTTTGTGGTATTAGTGCAAAATTGGATGGGTTAAGATTATTGATTTCAGTCTCTGAACGCAATCCAATACCGGCATACCCCATTCCATTGGTTTTTCCAATACTTGTTTGATTGATCACTCCTAATCCATATAAGGAATAGGGTGAACTGGTAAGCCCTTCTGATTGAGCATTTGCCAAACCAGTCATAAAACATATAGCTATTATGGATAAATATTTAATCGTCTTCTTCATCATAAATCGCAAATGTTAGCTCCATTACCGTGCTATACCCTGTATTGCCAGAGCCATTTAGTATAAATCGGTCTACCGTGGAATTATAATTATCCGGCAACAAGATCAATGCTTCTTCCGTTTCCATTTCTTCTGTGAACAGCTCTTCGATATAGCTTCCCAAAGAAAATTCGTAATAAATATCGTTGAACTCCTCATTGTCCCGATTTAGAATACCTTGTACGGGAGCGATTTCCTCTACAAGCAATTGAGAAATTAAATCGTTGTTTTGATTAACTACGTATACGGACAAAGAGTCCTTTAGAATAAGATTATCGGTAAACGATCCCGATAAAGGCCTGATTTTGAGTACTGCATCCAAAATTGTCCCCTGACCTTTTATGTCGTATAGGTTCTTTATATGTGGGAACTCTACCCGGGTGGCAATGCCCACACCCGATTGGATATAACTAAGTCCGCCTGAATCCTTAGAATCGAGATTGACTTCTTGATCTGATAATGTCTCGAGGTTTGTGTTGGGGTTTTCCGACTCGATGCGATTAAAAAATGGAACAGGAGAAGATGTCACATCCATATTCAGGTCCAAATAGCTTTGCACCCTTTCGGTTTCTTCTGCCTCACTAAAGTACAAGCGTACAAAAATAGATTCCGAAGATTTTGTAAATCCTATCACAGAACCATTGTCCGTTTGGCCGGGAATAAGTGCAATTCCCTTAAAGTAATCCTTAAATTGATCGGATGTGGTTATCTCCTTTTCCTGGAACTTTTCAAAAAGATCTACCCCCAATGCATCAGAGAGTTTTATTTCCAAGGAGTCACCATCCATTGGTCGGGGCATAAAGGTCAATGCACCAATATCATCTTCAAAATATTCGGCTTCACTGGTATTATAAAGATAATCCCCTTCTGACGGTTTTAAGGTAGCGGACAATCGCTTTACGTGCAACGTATTGGTCCGCAGCGTATCGCTATAGTAGTACGAGTCATACTTCATATACAAAGCAATACTATCATATTCCGCATCGGAATCTATTACATACGAAGATGGCATCAATCCCATGTAAGCAGAAGACTTGACCACTCCAAATTCGGGGTCGTTATATTTACCCACCAGCACCCTACTGGACTCGCTGGTAACAATACTATCAAACTTCATTGTGGAAATTTCCACGGTGATCGTATCGATCAGGGCAACACGAATATTGCTATCGGTAAATTCTTCTCCGGCCAAAAAATCTGATGCATTATAATTTTCAGAACTACAAGACCACAATACAAATATCGATAGGCTCAAAGAGCAAAAAACCTTTCCCATAATTATTTGTTTGATCCAAATGTAGGCTGAGTTTAAAGAGGGCGGAATGGGAATAGACCAACCTTTGCTTTTTTATGACGAAGGATCCAATAAATACGATGAACCCGAGAATCCCGTTCGTAGATCAATTCCACTAATTCATATGTTAAATCCATGTATTTATATATTCCGTTACGATCGACAAGAAGTCCAATTTAACTTTGGGAAAAAATTCAATTGTAACACATGAGAAAAACAATCGAAATAGTAAAGTTTGTGTTCTTTATCGCAATCCCTTTAATTTTTATCAATGCATGTTCAACAGATGAAGAAGACGAAGAATTAGGGAACTGGGTGGATCGCTCGGTATTCGACGGAACACCAAGAAGCAGCGTAGCTGGTTTCGTAATCGACAATATCGGTTACATGGGCACCGGATATGATGGGGACGATTATTTAAACTCGTTCTGGGCCTATAACATGGAGGGCGACTATTGGTCCCAAAAAGCTGATTTTCCGGGATCAGAAAGAAATGCGGCCGTTGGCTTTGAACTTAATGGAACAGGCTATATAGGCTCTGGATATGACGGTGTAAACGAATTGGGCGATTTTTACTCCTACGATCCTTCCAGCAATACCTGGACCCAAACAGCATCGCTACCAGACATTGTTAGAAGAAACGCTGTAGCATTTAGCGCCAATGGCTACGGATACTTTGGTACAGGCTACGATGGGGAGAATGACATGAAAGACTTCTGGAAATATGACCCGAGCACCGATACTTGGACAGAATTAGAAGGGTTTGGAGGCAACAAACGAAGAGCGGCGACCACATTTACCATTAATGGCACCGTTTACCTTGGCACCGGCGTTTCCAACGGAATATACCTTGATGATTTTTGGGCATTCGACCCTACAGATGAATCTTGGACCAAAAAATTAGATCTGGACGAAGAGGACGACTACAATGTGGAACGCAGTAATGCACTTGGGTTTGAACTCAATGGATATGGATATATTGCCTGTGGCGAACAAAATGGGTCCACCAATTCCGTTTGGCAATATGACCCATCTTCCGACACATGGGAAGAGAAAACCAACTTTGAGGGATCTAGTAGACAAGATGCCATAGTATTCTCCAATTCCTCTAGGGCCTTTATTGGGATGGGACGCACCGGTTCACTATATCTGGATGATCTGGATGAATTTTATCCTTTTGAGGAATATGATGATGAAGATTAATTTTTAATCAGTTCTAGTTTGTGTCGATTGGGGTCAAGAGGTCAGAAACTTGGCCCCAATCAAATTTATTTAAAACCATGAAAAAGATTCCGAACTTATTTTCCGTTTTGTTGATTTTAGGGCTTTTGTTTTTTGGTACGACCAAACTTACAAGCAAAACCAAAAATGAAGCTGCTGTGCTTTCCAAAAAGGCCATTAAGGTGGATGGTGGTTTTGGTTATCAAATATTTAGCGGGAAAAAACTTTTGGTACAGCAGGAGTTTATGCCTTCCGTTCAGGGCAAGGTTCCTTTCCGATCAGCAAAAGACGCACTAAAGGTCGCCACATTGGTGATGGATAAAATTAATGCCGGCACACAACCCATTATTAAAAAAGAAGAACTAACACAATTAAACCTTTTTAAATTGGATTAGTCTTACTATCTAATGGTCTACGAAAAAAGACATATTCGATTATTTTTTATCCATCTATTTCTTTGGGCCCTTGTTTATGGCTTTTTTCTATTCCCTTTCTTCTTTCAATTAAGGCAACTACCTCCCAATTTACCGATTCGCCTGGTCCTTACCATTGTTCTCTTTTATTTCAACTATTTTGTTCTGGTCCCTCAATTGTTGTTAAAAAAAAGGACATTGATCTATCTAATAACGTGCATATCTTTAATCGTAGTGGCCGGTCTGATCGTGCACTTGGGTTTTACACCTAGACCGAACAACCCACCATTTTTCCCTAGGCCGGATATAAATCAATCTTTGCCCCTAAGAGGTCCTGGACGACCATGGAGATTTATGGGACACATCTTTACCTTGATCAATTTAAGCGCACCGATCATAGTTAGCGGGTTACTGCGCCTATATATAGAATGGAGAAAGAACGAAGATTTGAGAAAAAAAGTGGAAAATGAAAAAGTAAGCTCGGAGCTTCAATTTTTGAAGACCCAGTTAAACCCCCACTTTTTGTTCAACTCCCTAAATGCCATTTACTCCCTTTCCGTAAAAAACTCAAATAGGACATCCGATGCAATAATTTCCCTTTCCGAATTGATGAGGTACATGCTGTATGAAGCTGATAACGATATGGTTCCGCTGAACAAGGAATTGGAGTACATTAAGAACTATGTACAGTTACAAAGATTAAGACTATCGGACAGTGCCAATGTTAAGCTGAAAATATCAGGTGAGGACAAAGGCAAAAAAGTTCCCCCATTATTATTTATATCATTTATTGAAAATGCATTTAAATATGGGACCGACTTTAAAGGTAGAACCTATGTAAACATTATTCTTCTCATTGAAGAAAAAACAATCCATTTTAAGGTAGAAAACAAAATAGGTGCACATAGAGGACACAACAAAAACTCTGGTGTTGGATTGGAGAACATTAAGAACCGTTTAAAATTGTTGTATCCAAACTCCCACGAGCTTAAAATTACCAATACTGGAGAAATGTATTTGGTAGATTTAATATTGCAGCTGTAAAAAATCCCCAGTTATGAAATGTATTATTATTGATGATGAGCCCTTGGCGATTGACGTTTTGAAAGAATATTGCCAAAAAATGGATTTTATTGAGTTGGAAGAAACCTTTACCAATCCATTGGAGGCCATCTCCGTTATCAAGGAAAAAAAGATCGATTTGATCTTTTGTGATATTGAAATGCCACAAATAAACGGAATAGATTTTATAAATTCACTGGACAACACCCCGCTGTTTATTTTTACCACAGCATATTCACAGTACGCCGTTGAAGGTTTCAATCTTAACGCAATCGATTATTTGGTAAAACCTATCCCCTACCATAGATTTATAAAAGCCATTTCAAGAGCAAAAGAAGTTTTGGCATACAGAAAATCTCCGGTTAGTTTAAACGACAATGTTTTCCCTTCCCACGGAGAATCCAAATCAGCTAACCCCGGATATATTTTTGTAAAAGCGGAGTACGAGAGCATAAAAATAAACTTGGATGATATTGAGTACATTCAAGGATTAAAGGATTACCTGAAAATTCATGTGCGAGACACCAACAAAGCCATACTTACCTTAATGAGCTTTAAGGAAATCCTAGACAAACTTCCTTCCCATCAATTTGTGAGGGCACACAAATCGTTTGTCGTCAACATAGGTTGCATTAAAACGATACAACGAAATCGAATTGTAATAAATGATATGAGAATTCCTATCGGGGAAAGCTATAAGTCCACTTTTTTGAACAATTTGGGACTGTAATACCAGCTAAACTACCTCTGCAACCACAAAGGTACTGCCCCCTATATATACCATATCTTGCACCTCGGCCATTTGCAAGGCCTTTTGGCGCCCCTCTTCTACAGATGCAAATTTTTCACCTATTAGCCCTTGTTCAGTTGCCAATTCGAAAAGAACCCCTACATCCATTCCTCTTGGTATTGAGGGCCTTACAAAATAGTACTTGGCATCCTTTGGAAATAGTCCCAATACAGATTTCACATCCTTATCGTTCACAAAACCAAGAACAATGTGAAGCTGTTTATAGGTTTGTTTTTTGATTTGTTGGAGCACCAAACTTAGTCCTTCCTTGTTATGCGCAGTATCGCAAACCACTATTGGGTCTTCCTGTAAAACCTGCCATCTACCTAAAAGTCCTGTATTCGCCACCACTTTTTTAAGACCAACAACTATTGCATGTTCCGGGACATCAAAACCTTTCAATTGGCGAATGGTTGTTACAACCCCATTGATATTCTTTTGTTGATATTCACCGAGCAGATCGGTTTCATATCCCTCATTGGGCACGGAATCGGCAAAAACGATGCTGCATTTTAGCTGATGGGCAATAAGGGTGAAAATCATTTTCGTTTCTGGTTGCGTCTCACTAATTACTACTGGCACATTTGGTTTAATGATACCCGCCTTTTCCAAGGCTATCTTTTCCAAAGTATCCCCCAAAAATTGGGTATGATCCATACCTATATTAGTAATCAAGGACACTTCGGGTGTAATGATATTGGTGGAATCCAACCTGCCTCCCAATCCGACCTCGATTACGGCAATATCAACTTGTTCTTGGGCAAAGTAATCAAAAGCCATACCCACTGTCATTTCAAAAAAAGAGAGTTTATGATATTCCAAAAAAGGTTGGTGCCGTGAGATAAATCCTTTTACAAATTCCTTACTTGTAACTTCTCCATTTATTTTGATGCGCTCTCGAAAATCTTTAAGATGAGGGGATGTATAAAGTCCTACTTTATACCCAGCTTCCTGTAGTATTGAAGCCAACATATGGCTACTGGAACCTTTACCATTGGTCCCGGCAACATGTATACTTTTAAATTTTTTTTCGGGATGGCCCAGTACACTACAAAAGTGGATTATGTTATCCAATTTTGCGTTCATGGCCGCAGCACCTTTCTGCTGGTACATCGGAAGCTGGGCGAACATCCAGTCCAACGTTTCTTTATAAGTCACTATTGGCCTAATTTAAAATTGACTACCACAAATCCTATTTGTTGCGCAGGTGCATTGGAATCCGGGTTCCAACGGTGGAGCATTGCAGTTTTACGGGCAGGCTCCAAAAGGCAGGGAGCATTGTTCGTTGTTCCCTTAACACCTGGTTCTGCCTTGATCACTTTACCCGACCTATCTACCACAATACGAACTACCACACGCCCCTCTTCATTACATTCTTGACGAACTTTACCATTATCGGCCAATGCCCTGCCACTTAAACCATACCCTCCGGTTCCGGTTCCAGGAGAACCATAATAGGATGTTGCATATGGATCGCCATCGGGCTGGCCCTTGTCTCCGGCACGATCATCGTCCCCTTCGCTGCCCGTGGCCGTACCAGCGGATTTTCCGATTCCGCCGATCAAGGCATCCACACTTTTCTTTTTGGCCTCTTGTTCCTGGCGCTTCCGTTCTTCGGCCTCTCTCTTTTCGCGGGCGATCCGCTCCGCTTCGGCCTTGGCTTTTTGAGCCTCTTCTTCCGCTTTGCGTTTAGCCTCTTGCTCTTGCCTTAGTTTAATGGTTTCCGCATCGTCGCTGGTCAACACCTCTTCAACAGGAGCTTCTTCAACAACAGTCTCTTCCGGCTCGGCAGGTTCAGTAAACTCCTGTGGCTCCGGTTGGCTCTCCACTTCTCTCGGTTCGGACTTCACCCTTTCTGTAGGTTGCACCTCTCCACTACCATATTCCATGGTACCGAAATTAACGGCAATTCCATTTTCAATGGGCGGGTCGAGATAGGTCAATCCAATATAAAAAAGCAATAGCAGCAATGCGCTTAACAAAAGAGTGGTAAGCGTAAAAGATTTTTTCTTGTGTCTCGTATCTAAGAACGACATTATTTAGGCCGCACCGCCAAGATAACCTTATAACTGTTCCTATTGGCAATGTCCATAACGTTGACCGCCTCTTTTATGGCGACGTTTTCTTCTGCCCTTAGGATAATTGTTGGCTTTTCTTGACCTTCTAGTGCTTTTTTTAATTCAATTTCAATGTATTCCTTGTTGATCTGCTCGTTGTTTACAAAATATTTCAGGTCCTTATCAATGGTAACAGAAACATTCTGAGTGTTCGTCGATTTTCCCTTCGCCTTTGGCAATAGCAAATCCAATGCATTGGGTGCATTGGAAGTCAGCATAAAGAACACCAATAACAGGAACACAATGTCCGTCATGGATGACATGCTGAATTCAGGGCTAATTTTGTTTCTTCCCTTCAGTTTCATAGCCCAGGATTTATATAGGTTCGTTCAAAAGATCCAAGAACTCTACCGCATTGGCCTCCATCTGATGAACAACCTTATCTGTCCTGTTCACAAGGTGGTTATACCCGATGTAAGCTATAATTCCAACAACAAGTCCCGCCACCGTAGTGGTCATTGCAGTATAGATGCCCGATGCCAAGGAACCCATTTCGGCCTGCCCGCCACTACTTGCCATTTCGTGGAAAGCCAAAATCATACCGATTACAGTTCCCAAAAATCCGATCATTGGTGCCGCTCCGGCCACTGTGGCCAACACGCTAACATTCTTTTCCAACTTGTACACCTCCAGTGTGCCAGCATTTTCTATGGCCGTATTAATGTCGTCCAATGGTTTTCCAATGCGGGACACACCTTTTTCCGTAAGGCGGGCCACTGGAGAATCCGTTTGGGCACATAATAGTTTTGCAGCCTCCAATTTACCATTCATCACGTGGTCGCGAATCTGGTTCATGAAGTTCTTATCTATTTTGGACGCTGCCTTAATGGCAAAGATGCGTTCAAAATAAATGTACATAGCTACAAAAAGAAGCACAAAAAGGACCATAATAATTATGATGCTTCCTGTGCCTCCATTTACAATAAGATCGATTACGGACAAGGTCTTTTCCTCGGAAATTGAAGCAGCTGCCTCAGTGCCTTCCGTTACTTCTTGAAAAATATTCATATAAAATCCCCAATTTAAGTTGCAATTATAACGGAGATTTTTGAACTAAAGTATTTTTTAGAACAAATATCGCATAAACATGTAACAAATTGCTCCAGCGATAAATCCAACAAAGGCCAACCAAGATATTTTCTTAAGATACCAGAAGAAATCTATTTTCTCCATTCCCATGGCCACAACCCCTGCAGCGGAGCCAATAATTAGCATACTTCCCCCTGTTCCGGCAGAGTAAGCTATAAAATGCCAAAGCTGGTCATCCATTGGCTCGGAGAACATTCCCAAACTTGCCGCAACAAGCGGTACATTATCTATAATTGCAGAACCTATACCTAATAATATTACCACTAAATCCGACACTTGAGTACCTGCCATCTCAGTTCCCAATAATGGCATGCCCTGTTTAAGACCTTCCGCAAAATTAAAAAGCAGACCCAGGGATTCCAAAGCGGCCACCGCCATTAAAATACCAAGAAAGAAAAGTATACTCGGCAATTCGATTTTGGTCAATGCACTATGTACCGGGCTATGGTGTGCTGCCGCATCACTTTCATGATCCACAGACGAAATAGCAATTTTGGAATTGCTGTAAATTTCGGCAAACGTTGCTACCACGGCCAAGGACAACATCATCCCCACATACGGTGGCAAATGGGTAAGGGTTTTAAAAATCGGAACAAAAACAATAGCTGCCAGGCCTAGGTACAGCATGGTAGGTCCAAACTTTGATTTTGCCCCGGTGTCTTCTTCCATCTCGATCTCCCCCTTGAAAGCGGGAAGGAAGGATGCAATAAAAGAAGGGATAAGCATGCACACCAAAGAAGGAATCAACAAATGTTCGATCAACATTGCGGTAGAAACTTTGTCACCGATCCATAACATGGTCGTGGTAACATCACCAATTGGAGACCATGCCCCACCTGCGTTTGCAGCAATAATGATCAGACCTGCGTACCAAAGTCTTACTTCCCTGTCCTTAACTATTTTTTGAAGAATCGAAATTAATACGATAGTTGCGGTAAGGTTATCGATAATCGCAGAAAGTATAAACGCCAAGAAGGAGAAAATCCAAAGAATCTTCTTTTTGCTCCTTGTTTTTACAAAGGATTTTATGGTGGAGAAGCCGTCAAAATAATCAATAATTTCTACAATGGTCATTGCACCGATAAGGAATACCAATATTTCTGCGGTCTTGCCAAGATGGTGCAACAAGGTCTCCTCCATGAGCTCCATTTTCTCTTCGTGGCCAAAAGCACCGAAATTTTCGAGCAAAGCGTGGTTTCCGGAATCGAACCAAGTGTTGAAACCATCGATACCAAAAGCCATCATGGCCCATAAAATGGCCATCATCGCCAAAGCCGGAATAAGTTTATCTATTTTTAAATTATGTTCTAGGGTAATTGCCAAATATCCAATTACAAAAATGACAACTAAAAGGGTTTCCATGTGAAGATTGGTTTAATTAAGGAATAATTTTTTAGAGTAGTTATCTGAATTGCTAAAGATATTCAAAATGAATATTTCCGCATAATCTTAAGGATATAAAAATATGTGAAAGGAAAATAATGACAAATAAAAGAATCGTTAAAAATTCAATCATTCTCATTTATTCATCCTTTTCCATAGAAAATTAATATTCTAAAACTATATTTGTATGTAATTTTTAAAAATCTTTCAGTTTTATGGATTTCACACTTTCCGAAGAACAGTTGATGATACAACAGGCGGCAAGAGATTTTGCCCAGAATGAGCTCTTACCCGGAGTTATTGAGCGCGATGAGGCCCAAAAATTTCCAAGCGAACTAGTAAGAAAAATGGGGGAACTTGGATTTCTGGGAATGATGGTCAACGAAAAATATGGAGGAAGCGGACTGGACACCTTATCCTACGTATTGGCAATGGAAGAACTATCCAAAATCGATGCTTCTGCTTCGGTAATGGTATCTGTAAACAATTCTTTGGTCTGCTGGGGCCTGGAAACCTATGGAACAGAAGAGCAGAAGGAAAAATACCTCACCAAATTGGCATCCGGTGAAATTATCGGTGCATTTTGCCTGTCCGAACCAGAAGCGGGTAGCGATGCCACTTCACAAAAAACAACGGCATTGGACAAAGGTGATCACTACCTATTAAATGGAACCAAAAACTGGATCACAAACGGGAGCCAGGCCGAAGTGTACTTGGTTATCGCGCAAACCGACAGAGAGAAAGGGCACCGTGGGATAAACGCATTGATTGTTGAAAAAGGAGCCGAAGGCTTCGATATTGGCCCCAAAGAAAATAAACTTGGTATTCGCGGAAGCGATACCCACTCCTTAATGTTCAATGATGTTAAAGTCCCAAAAGAAAACCGTATAGGCGAAGATGGCTTTGGGTTTAAGTTTGCCATGAAGACGTTGGCCGGTGGAAGAATAGGTATTGCGGCCCAAGCCTTGGGAATAGCAGCCGGAGCATACGAATTGGCATTAAAATATTCCAAGGAACGAAAAGCTTTTGGAACGGAAATTTCCAACCACCAAGCAATTGCATTCAAGTTGGCGGATATGCACACTAAAATACAAGCAGCGCGCCACTTGGTGTACCAAGCCGCCTGCGATAAGGATACCGGCAATGATTATACCTTGTCCGGAGCCATGGCCAAACTATACGCTTCAGAAGTTGCTATGGAAACAGCCGTAGAAGCCGTACAAATCTATGGAGGCAATGGCTTTGTGAAAGAATATCATGTAGAACGATTAATGCGGGACGCCAAAATAACACAGATTTACGAAGGTACTTCCGAAATTCAAAAAATTGTAATTTCCAGAAGTATTTTAAAAGATTGATACTTACGCACCCCCTTTCATTTAGGGGGTGTGTAAATATACACCCCATTTTTACCTGCCCCTATCCCTTTTAAATTGAATGCAGATACCCATATAGCGTAGTATTTACCCTTTTAGACACCTCAATTTACAGGGATAAAAGATATGGATGCCCCTTAAATTGTCAGAATGATAATTTATGAACAGAAATATTCCCATATTACACATTTTGCACACTTTCACTTCTTAAACTGATTTTTATCAATAGATATCCAATTTCTGTTGATATTTTCTCATCTTTTTCGATATTTTTGAGAAAATTCGTTAATGATGAGATTGAAAAAACAAGGATTGTACCTTCCCGAATTTGAACACGACAACTGCGGTGCCGGTTTTATTTGCAGCCTAAAAGGAATAAGATCCAACGACATTATCCATAAAGCTCTTGAAATTTTGGATAAGCTGGAACACCGCGGAGCTGTAAGTTCCGACGGAAAAACAGGCGATGGTGCTGGAATATTGATCGATATACCCCATGCTTTTTTTCAGGATGTTTGTGATTTTGAATTGCCAGATGCAGGGGATTATGCCGTTGGAAACGTGTTTTTGCCTCAAAAAGAGAATCAACGGGACTTTTGTATAAAAGTTCTCGAAGAGAACATAAAAAAGCAAGGGCTTGAACTATTGGGATGGAGAAGCGTACCTGTTAACCGATCGGTTCCTGGACGAATTGCAGCAGAGACCGAGCCTTTTGTAATGCAGGTTTTTATCGGAAAGGGAGACGCCCCGGACGATTTCCAGTTTAACCTTAAACTTTTTATTGCCCGAAAAATAACGGAACACAAGGTTATCGATAGCAAACTCTCTCAAAGTGATTTTTTCTATCTACCCAGCCTTTCCACCAAGATCATCATATTTAAAGGGCTTTTGGTACCAAAGGACATCAGTAGATATTACGAAGATCTATTGGACCCGAGAGTTGTTACCCGTTTGGCTTTGGTCCATCAACGTTTTAGCACCAACACATTTCCAATGTGGGATTTGGCACAACCATTTAGGTATATGTGTCACAATGGAGAAATCAATACCCTAAGAGGCAATGTCTCTCGCATGCGTTCTCGTGAGGAACTAATGCAGAGCGATTGGTTCGGGGACGATATTAAAAATATCCTTCCTGTGGTCCTACCTGCAAAGTCCGACTCCGCCAGCATGGACATGGTCGTCGAGTTATTGCTGATGACCGGCCGTTCACTCCCGGAAGTAATGATGATGCTCGTACCCGAAGCATGGGAAAAAAACCCGGATATGTCCGAATCTAAAAGAGCGTTTTACGAATACAACTCCTGCTTAATGGAACCTTGGGACGGACCCGCATCCATACCTTTTACCGATGGCAACTACATTGGTGCCGTTTTGGACCGTAACGGTCTTCGGCCATCCCGCTATTCCGTGACCAAACAGGGTTATGTGATCATGTCTTCGGAAACCGGTGTCGTGGAACTGGAACCAGAGGACATAGAATTCCATGGAAGATTGGAACCGGGCAAAATGTTCTTGGTAAATATGGAGGAAGGCAGAATTATCAACGACGAGGAAATCAAAGAAGCCATTGCCAAAAAACATCCTTATAAGAAATGGCTCACGGACAATCTGGTCCATTTGAGGGACATACCTTATAACGACTGCCCTGTTTTCTTTGGAGAATTTCCATTACAAACCAGAAGAACTGCTTTTGGATATACCAAAGAAGATATTAATACCATAATAATGCCCATGGCTCAAAACGGCAAGGAGCCCATAGGTTCCATGGGTTCCGATACCCCAATTGCTGTTTTGTCCGAGAGACCACAATTGATCTACAACTATTTTAAACAATTGTTCGCCCAGGTCACCAACCCTCCTTTGGACGGTATCCGAGAAGAATTGATCACCGACATAAGTTTAACACTGGGCAGCGACCATAATATTTTTGAATTTTCCGAACTGCACTGCAGAAAGCTTAAAATACAAAACCCGGTAATTTCAAAAGAAGACCTGGATAAAATAAAGAACTACGATGCCAGCCCGGATTACAAAGTGGTCTCGATCTCTATGCTGTACGAGATCAATAAGGGCCACAACGGCTTGGAGGAAGGATTGGAGTCCATTCTTAAACAAGCTACCAATGCCATAGACGAAGGAGCCAATATTATTATTCTATCCGATAGAATGATCAGTACGGAAATGGCCCCCATTCCCGCTCTTTTGGCCTGTTCCTTTGTAAACAGCGGATTGGTAAGATTGGGCAAGCGATCAAAATTGAGCATAATTATAGAATCTGCTGAACCAAGAGAAGTACATCATTTTGCTTTGTTGTTCGGTTTTGGGGCAAGCGCCATCAACCCATATTTGGTAAATGAGATAATTGGAGAGCAAATAGAAGAAAACAATATCACCGATTATACTTTTGACGAGGCCATCAAAAATTACAATAAGGCGATAGGGAAAGGTATCTTAAAGGTGATGAACAAAATTGGGATTTCCACCTTGAATTCTTACAGAGGATCCCAATTGTTCGAATGCATTGGAATAAATACGAAAGTGGTGGACAAATATTTCCCCAACACCCCTACCCGTATCCAAGGAATAGGACTTTACGAAATTGAAAAAGAAATTACCAAACGCCATAACAAGGCGTTCCAATCTAAGGAAGTAGCGGCCAATCTCGATATAGAGGTCGGCGGAGAGTATCGATGGAGAAGAAATGGTGAAAAGCACATGTTCAATCCATTAAGTGTAGCCATGCTTCAAAAATCGGTACGCAATAACGAGCCGGAAACTTATAAAGAGTATTCCAAATTGGTAAATGAGCAATCCAAACACCTAATGACCATCCGTGGACTGTTCGAGTTTTCGAACTATGACCCGATTCCCATTGAGGAGGTTGAACCTTGGACAGAAATTGTAAAAAGGTTCAAAACAGGAGCAATGTCCTACGGTAGTATCAGCAAGGAGGCCCACGAAAATCTTGCGGTTGCCATGAACCGAATTGGAGGAAAGAGCAATTCAGGTGAAGGAGGAGAGGATTCGGCTCGTTTCTATAAAAGTCAAACCGGGGATTGGAAAAACAGTGCGATAAAACAGGTAGCCTCAGGAAGATTCGGGGTAACCTCCAACTACTTGACCAGCGCACAAGAAATTCAGATTAAAATGGCCCAAGGGGCAAAACCAGGAGAAGGCGGTCAACTGCCCGGCCCTAAGGTAAACCCGGCCATTGCGAAAACAAGAAACTCGACCCCGTATGTTGGGTTGATCTCGCCACCGCCCCATCACGATATTTATTCCATAGAGGATTTGTCTCAACTGATCTATGATCTAAAATCTGCGAACAGGGAAGCAAGAATAAATGTAAAATTAGTTTCAGAAGTTGGCGTGGGGACCGTAGCGGCAGGTGTCGCAAAAGCCAAGGCAGATGTAATTTTGATCTCAGGTTTTGATGGAGGCACCGGTGCATCGCCACTGACCTCTCTAAAACATGCCGGCCTGCCTTGGGAGCTTGGCATTGCAGAAGCGCAACAAACATTGGTAATGAACGACCTGAGAAATCGGGTCACCCTGGAATGCGACGGGCAATTAAAAACAGGCCGGGATGTTGCCATTGCATGCCTTTTAGGGGCCGAAGAATTTGGCTTCGCAACAGCACCATTGGTCGCCTCGGGATGTGTAATGATGCGGGTCTGCCATTTGAACACTTGCCCTGTGGGAATAGCTACCCAAAATCCAGAACTGCGTAAAAAGTTCAAGGGAAAACCCGAACATGTGGTGAACTACATGTACTTCGTGGCGCAAGAACTGCGAGAGATTATGGCAAAACTAGGGTTTAGAACCTTGAATGAAATGGTAGGACAAGTACAAAAACTGGACAGAAAAAAAGCCATTGAACACTATAAAGCTGCTGGTATAGACCTTACCCCAATTCTTTATCAGATGGATGTACCCGAAGGAACTAAGTTCCATAACACCGAAAAACAGCATCATGATATAGACAAATCCATAGAATTTGAAATTATCGGCAAGGCACACCCTGCCTTGTTCAGAAAGGAAAAAACCTCTTTGGATTTTCCGATCTGCAATACGGACAGGGCCGTTGGAGCAATCATTAGTAACGAAATATCAAAAATATATGGTGCAGACGGATTGCCAGAAAATACATTAAAACTCAATTTCACAGGCTCTGCCGGACAGAGTTTTGGTGCTTTTGCCACAAAAGGCCTTACCATGGTAGTTAACGGAAACACCAACGATTACCTTGGAAAAGGGCTTTCGGGCGCCAAATTGGTCATTAAGGTGCCATTTAAATCAACCATAAAACCAGAGGACAATATTATAACCGGTAACGTAACGCTCTATGGGGCCACATCTGGTGAAGCATATATAAACGGTAAGGCCGGAGAACGTTTTTGTGTTCGAAACTCCGGTGCACAAGCGGTAGTTGAAGGTATTGGAGATCATGGTTGTGAATACATGACGGGCGGTGTTGCCGTTATACTTGGTTCCGTAGGAAGAAATTTCGGAGCAGGTATGAGTGGCGGAATCGCCTACGTATACGATCCCGATAATACATTTAGCCGAAACTGCAACGGCGACCATTTGAACCTGCTTCCTGTTGATGAGGATAAGGACGTTCAACAATTAAAAGACCTGATAGAAAACCACTATAATGCCACCTTGAGCCCGTTGGGGCAACGAATTTTGGAAAATTGGGAAAAATGCCTTCCCAAATTCATTAAAGTATTCCCAGAAGAATACCGTCAAGCACTCATTAGATTGGAAGAAGAAAAAATGCAAACCTTATAATTTTAGACATGGGAAAGATTACAGGATTTTTGGAGTTTGACAGAAAGGATGAAACATACGTTCCTGTGAAAGAGCGTATCAAAAACTATAAGGAGTTTACAAAACCATTAAAGGAAAACGAACTAAAAGACCAAGGAGCCCGCTGCATGGACTGCGGTATCCCGTTTTGCCACAGTGGATGCCCACTAGGGAATCTGATTCCGGATTTTAACGACGCTGTTTATCAAGGCAAATGGCAAAAAGCTGCGGAAATCCTGCATTCCACGAATAATTTTCCTGAGTTTACTGGAAGGCTATGCCCCGCACCCTGCGAGGAAGCATGCGTTCTTGGGATTAACGAACCGCCCGTATCCATTGAGAACATTGAAAAAAACATTGTGGAGACCGCTTTTAAAAACGGATGGATACAACCAAAACCACCACTAACAAGAACTGGTAAAAAAGTGGCCGTTATCGGATCTGGACCGGCTGGATTGGCCGCAGCTCAACAATTGAACCGCGCAGGCCATACGGTTACGGTTTTTGAGCGCGATGAAAAAATCGGAGGACTGCTCCGTTACGGAATCCCAGACTTTAAGATGGAGAAAAATGTAATCGATCGCCGTTTGGAGGTAATGGAAAAAGAAGGTATCGAATTTAAAACAGGAATCCATGTTGGCGTCGATATTACAGCAACAGAGCTACAACAAGAGTATGATTCTTTGGTGCTCTGTGGTGGAGCGACAGTGAGAAGAAACTTGCCCATTCCCGGTTCCGATGCTAAAGGAGTGGTGCAGGCCATGGACTTTTTGCCACAGAACAATCGCAGGGTCGATGGCATTCCGTTTAAAGATGAAGATATTTCCGCCAAAGGCAAAAAAGTAATCGTAATTGGTGGTGGAGACACAGGTTCCGATTGTATTGGAACTTCTATACGACAAGGCGCCACAGACGTCATCAATTTTGAAATTATGCCAAAAGGCACCGTTGACCGTCCCGAAGGTCAGCCATGGCCATTTTGGCCAATGCGATTGCGAACCAGCACCTCGCACAAAGAGGGTGCGGAACGTGTATTCAGTATTTCCACAAAAAAGTTTAATGCGGATAAGACCGGTAAACTAACTAGCTTGGTCACTGCAGAAGTTGAGTGGATCAAGCAACCCGGAAAACGTCCCACTCTCAAAGAAGTTGAAGGAACGGAAAAGGAATGGAAATGTGATTTGGTATTATTGGCGTTAGGTTTTACCGGCTCCGAAACTACCATTGCCGATCAATTAGGGCTAGAAATTGACCCACGGACCAACATAAAAGCATCTGCGGCCAATTACAAAACCAATGTGCCAGGCGTATTTGTTGCCGGGGATCAGCGTCGTGGCCAATCTTTGATTGTTTGGGCCATTTCCGAAGGTAGGGAAGCTGCCCACCATGTGGATACCTTTTTAATGGGAAGCTCCGGCTTACCACTTAAGGGAGAGGGCGATCTTCCCAGGGTTTAAGAACACATAGATCAACTAAATAAACAAACTCTCCAGGATGTACTGGGGAGTTTTTACGTATTGCAAACCCCTTTACAAATAAGGAAGGTCGATTACTACTTGTGTACCCGACAATTCCTTGCTCGTTTCTTCTAAATCTATGATGTTAATGGCTCCCTTACTTTGATACTGTTTTGAAAAATGTTCCAATCTTTCCGTAGAAAGGGTTATCCCTACGGAATTATTTTTATGGACCTTGCGTTCTTTGATCTGCTTTGACCTACGCAAACCAATTCCATTATCCATTA
Source organism: Allomuricauda sp. XS_ASV26 (assembly GCF_041224615.1). Classification (NCBI taxonomy): domain Bacteria; kingdom Pseudomonadati; phylum Bacteroidota; class Flavobacteriia; order Flavobacteriales; family Flavobacteriaceae; genus Allomuricauda; species Allomuricauda sp. XS_ASV26. The sequence continues at coordinate 300,456 of NZ_JBGFGK010000027.1, forward strand.
CCTTTATCCGAATAATGGAGCCTCCATGTTTTAAAAGTTCAATGGACATTTGCTTATTGCTCCTTTTAGGGGATAGTCCATGCCATATGGCATTCTCAATAAAGGGCTGCAAAAGTAGTGATGGTATTTTGATTCCTGCCGGATTTATATCCGGCCCACACGTAATCGCGAACTCGATTTCATTGTTGAACCTGAGATTTTCGATATTCACATAAAGTTCCATGGTCTCCAGTTCATCGGCCAAGCTAGATTCCTTTTCCATGGTAGAGGCTAAAATTCTACGTATCAACTTGGCGAACTTGTTCATGTAGTAAACAGCCTTTTCCTTATCATTATCAATAATGTAACGCTTAATGGAATTCAAAGAATTAAATATAAAATGTGGGTTCATTTGGCTTCTTAATGCCAATAATTTTAACTCGGCCAATTCTTTGTCATATTGGGTCTGGAGTCCTTTTAACCGCTCCGCCTCTGCCTTAATTTCCATAGCCTTCATATTTTCCTTCAACTGGTCCTGGACCTTGATTTGAAGGTTTTCATTTTCCTTGAGTTGGTCGATCAATAATTGTTGAGACCTGTTCCTATCATCGAGAATCAACTTTTGTTTGTGACCCAATCCCAACGAAAACAAGGTGTTTTCCAACAAAAACCCAACATACAGTATACTATATGATGGTTCAATGGGAAAACCTTTTTCTATTTGTTTCAAATAAATCAAAAGTGATAGGACAGAAAAAAAGAACAGAAAGAACGATCCTACAATAATGTAATATTTTAAAGGGCTTTTTACTTTGAAAAATGGAACATAGCAGACAATTCCAAGTAGGCTCATCATTAAGGTAAAAACAAAATAACCGTTCATTATCAGCTGATTATTCCCATTAAATAGATGTACCACAAAAACAATAAAACAATAAACCATGATGAGTTTTAAAGCTTTGATCATATACTTGTTCCACTTTGGAAAGTGTGTCTTAATGTTCAGAAACTTCAACGCAAAGAGCACGTAAATGCCATAATATATTTCTGTTGACACCACAGGAAACCAAACCACATCCTTGATCGGAACAATTAATTGATAAATAAAACCCTCTTCCAAATGACGTAGTTGTGAAAGAATCACAAAAAAGGTATAGCCACTGTACAGCAAGTAAATTTTATCCTTTTGCTGAAAGAACAATATAAAATGATAGACGGTGAGCAAAAAAAGTGCTCCAATGGTGAATACCAGGAAGCCGTTCTGAAATGGATGGTTAAAAAAATATTCTAAGTAGCCCTGTTCCAATGTAGCTTTATCCGTTTAATATTTTGAGCAGTTCGCCTTTTTTTGACCTGGAAACCGGAACATTGGTCCCATCTTCTAGAATTAAGTACTGCCCGTCCTGATTTACAAATTCTTTAATAGCACTTAGTTTGGTCAGGTAGGAGTTGTGCACCCTAAAAAAACTGGAGCCCAACATTTTTTCGAAGTCTTTGATTCTTTTGCTCAAAACCTCTTTTTTTCCATTTCCAAAAAAGACTTCGGTATAATTGCCGTCCGCTCTACAATAGAGAATTTCCGCAGGATCTACATACAGTGTTTTCCCTGCCATGGGCAAGGCCATTTTTTTTGATTTCTGATCTGCCCATTCGTTAAAAACACTTTTGAGCTCTGCTCCCAACATATTCTGCCCTTTGTTGCCTCTTATCCTTTTTACTGCTTCTTTAAGATCGTCGGAGTCAACCGGTTTTAAAAGATAATCTATTGCATGCTGGCGAAAGGCCTTGATCGCATAATTATCGTATGCCGTGGTTATAATAAGGTCAAAATTCCGATATTTTAGGGTGTTCAACAACTCGAAACCATCCATTTCCGGCATTTCAATATCCAAGAAAACACAGTCTGGTTTCAAATAGTTTATTGCAGAAATAGCTTCCATGGGATCGGTAAAAGTATCGAGTACTTTTACATCATCACAAAACCTCTCTATTTCCCAAGCCAGGTTTTTTATTGCATTGTACTCATCATCTACAATTATTGCCGTGATCATTATTGGAATTCTTAAGTCCTAATAAAGATAATCAATAAGGCAACATTCATCGTAACCATTACATATTCAGTAGGATTGGGCACATAGTTCGATAGAAAGGTGCTTTTTATGGTATTCCTCAGTGCTCTGAGACTTTTTTTTGCCAACTACATAATACTTTCCACAGAAAATACAATCCATACCTCAGTGCCTAGCAACAGCCTTTAAAAATGATGATCACTGATTAGCTTTGGTCAGAGTTCTCCCATTCTGTTTTGACCCGTGTATGGCCAATAACAATACAGAATTTCAATATACAAAAAACCGAATTTCCCTTGTTATGAGAACACTATGCATCCTACTGACTTTGATAGTTGTCCTTCTATCCTGCAAACGCCAAAAAAAGAACCTGGACAGAAAAGAAAAAAGTATCGACCTATCACGGTCCGTTACTCAACCTGGTGTGGTCCATGTAAAGAGCATTGGAATGGACTTTATAGTAAAAGACACCCTTAATTCGGGCTGGAACACTTTTAAATACACCAACGAGTCCACTGAAGTCCACTTTATATTAATGGATCTATATCCCGAAGGAAAGAATGCCAGAAATACCAAAAACGAAGTACTGCCTCCTTTCGAAGAAGGAATGAAACTTATAATGAATAATGATATGGAAAGCGCAGTTACCGCTTTCGGAAAACTGCCTGCATGGTTCCAAGAAATTAAATATATGGGCGGCACAGGCCTTATTTCATCCAATAAAACTGCAATAAGTACTATCTATCTTGAGCCTGGGCTTTATATAATGGAATGTTATGTGAAAATGGCCGACGGCACGTGGCATACTTCGCACGGTATGTACAAAGAAATTATCGTTACAGGACCAAACACCGACCTGGCGCCGCCAATAGAAACGGTTGCTATTGAAATTTCAAGCAAAGCAGGCATCTTGGTCGCAGACAATATTCCAAAGGGCAAACAGGTATTCAAGGTCACATTTAGGGACCAATCGACCCATGAACATTTTTTGGGACACGATGTTAATCTGGTTAAATATGATACAACGGCATCATTGGATTCCCTGGTACATTGGATGAACTGGATGAATCCAAGAGGATTGCGCACCCCTGCCCCAAAGGGATTCACTTTTTTGGGCGGAATGAACAATCTGCCTTCTGGGAAACACGGATATTTTGATGCTGACCTATCACCGGGAAACTACGTGCTGATTTCCGAAGTTCCCCATGCCAACGAAAAAAATATGATGTACAAATTCACAATTAAATAAACAAACCATGAAAGCAAGAACACTTATTTCAACACTGATATGTTTTTTAATCATGGGTCAATCAAATGCCCAATTTTTTAAAAAACTAAAGAAGAAAGCCAAAGACGCTGCAGAGCGCACCGTTTTGGAACGAACCGATAAAGAAGTCTCAAAAGGAACGGACCGCGCCATCGATTCCATTACCCAAGGAAAAAAAGGCAAAAAGACCCCTAAGAGCATTGGTGAAACAGAGAAAAATACGCCTACCAAAAAACAAACTGATGCCAAGAACAAAGCGATGGAGCAAAAAATGGCCGGTTTATTCGGGGGAAAGGACCTGAATGGAGTACCTGACATCTACACCTTTTCATATAAGGCCACAATGAAAATAACCACGCGTAAGGACGAAACCGAAATTCAGTATTGGATGGAACCGGACCAAAGGTATTTTGGCAACTGGCAAGAGCAGGGAACCACCAACAGTATTTCCATAATGGACATGGAGAATAAAATAGTTGTAATGTTCATGGATGACGGTGAACGTAAATCGGCCATGAAAATGCCCGTAGGAAAAAAAATGATGGAAAAAATGGCCAAGAAAATGGAGCAAAAGTCAAACGCTGATGACGTGCAGGTCACGCCGATCGGGAACAAAACCATACTCGGATATACGTGTCAGGGGTATCAAATCACAAGCAAGGAAGGCATCTCAAAAATTTGGCTCACCGATGAGGCCCCAGTGGGGTTCTTGGGAGGCATGGGACAGGCAGAAAGCATACCCACAACAGGCCTGCCCATTGGCAACAATACCATGTTCATGGAAATGCAGTTCGAATCCGCCAAAAAGAAAAAGGACAATTTCAGCATGGTATGCACCGAACTGATCCAAGAAGACTTCGTATTGGCAAAAGCGGATTATATCTCATCCAACCCATAAAAATATTAGTATGAAAAATATAGTGTTTTATATAGTATTCCTAATCATATCCACTACCCATCTGCAAGCCCAAGAATTCGATATGGGCGATGTAATGGAGACCGCCATGGATTTTGTAGAGGAAGCCCAAGGCGGAGCAGAAACCCAAGCCGACAACCAATCCATGGGACAAATGGTCGACAAATTACTGAAGAAGACCGATGACCCAGCTTTTAAAGCACTTATAGAAAACCTAAGCCAAGCATTAAAAGAATTTGAAAACGAGTCCTATACCGGTAAATGTCTGCAGGTAATGGGCGCCTATGCCGAAGCATTGGCCTATGCAGACCGAAGAGTTGAATTGGCCGGCAATGCCTGCGAAAAAAAAGAGTGGTTGGGCATTGAGGGACTCTTACTCTTGACCGGGGGCAACATTAATTATTGTCCCACAGAGTTTTATGGGCTTTCCGATGAAAGCTTAGATGAAAATGAACAGAGAGAAGTTATTCTTGGGTATGAACAGAGAATAAAAAATTATTTTTTTGGGTCACTTAGTGACAATGAAATACTATTGAAAGCTTACGAACATGCCAGTAAAAAAGCTACAAGCTACGCAGCTTATGAACAGTATGTCATTGCCGTGCTAGAACAGCAAGATAAATCTTTTGAAAGCCTATCTGCTGAGCAAAAAGACTATTTAAAAAAATTATGGGAAAAAGATCATGGGAAAAAGTTTGATGATAAAATCATGAATGAATTTCCGCACCTTGAACTTTATAAGAAGTTTGAAAATGCCAATGAACAATTAGATATTAAAACCTTTACTCAAGGCAAGAAAGGGTCCCAGAAAGAAATTTCAAGCATGGTCGATTTTGTAGGCAAAATGTTCACCCCAGAATTTATGCTTTCTAAGACCGTTGAAATCGCGAAACTCAGCAACCTTTACAAATGCAGCAACTAAAACCGATAAAGTACATCTCCAATATTTTTTTAGCTAAAACCATTATGAAGACCATAAGAACAGTACTCATTATCCAAACTGTATTTTGTTTGGTTGCCTGCAACACAAACAACCGTAAAAAACAAGAACAAGAACCCACCCAGACTGTGGTATCCAATACACCATCAAAATCTTTTGAAGAAAACAAGAATTCCCTCTTGAACAAAACACCTCTCACCAAAGAACAATTTGCCTCTTGGTTGCCGGAGACCATGTTGGGACTTCCTTTAACATCATCTACCATTAACCTACTCCCTGGTGTTGGGTCGTGCACGGCGAATTATAGTCAGGGAAATACAAGAATTCGAATCATGATCATAGACGGTGCCGGTGAAAAGGGTGCCAATGGTGTTGCTCCTTACAGAGCTTCGAGCACATTAAATATTAACGACAAAGGTGCTTGGGGAAGTACCAAAACGGAAACCGTAAACGGTTTAAAAGCCAAGGTGTCCTATTTGGAAGAGGACAGACTCAATGCATCCATGTTCTATAACGAAAGATTTGCAGTGGATATAAAACTTAACGAACTCACTAGGGAATCCCTTGACCAAATAGTACAGGAATTAAAATTGGAAAAACTGAGAGAATTAGAACGTCAATAACAAATGAAAAATCAAGGCACGACAGGTTTGGACGATCGATCCCGGCGGGAATTTTTTAGACAATTGGTTTTAGGGGGAACCGGAGTTTTTTTGTCTCCGTTACTACTTCAAAGCTGCAGTAGTGAAGATTTGGGTAGGCCGCCATTTGGAGTCTGGCAAGATATGATAAAAGCCTTAGAACAGAGCCCGGACCATTTTATGGGCAGACGCAAGACTCTTGTAGCCTCCAAAGACCCCAAGGCCATGACAGATTTCGTAAGGGATAGTTTTCAGGTTTTACCTTGGCAAAGCGATTTTCTGCACCATGCGCCCTATGGTTCCATTTATGGAACAGTAATGGCACTACGCTGTGGTTTGGCAACCCCAAGGGAAAAAGCAGAGATCTTAAAGGACATGTTAGTGGATGCTGGATACGAAGCTCGCGTGATAATGGAGAAAACCAGTATTTCATTGGAAGAGGCAAAAGCAATAGTTTTCCGAAAATACATGCCAGCATTTAATCCTCCTGTTTCGGAAGGTAAAATAAAAAAATGGTACAAGGCATTGGGTATATCCGCTCCGCAGGGAGGTGTGGATGTTATTCCCGACCTGCTGGAACAAGCCAATAACCTCTCCAATAAACTGCTCAACACAATCCACCCAAAATTTATTAGGGACAGTATTGTAAACTTCAGGTTTCATGCAGATGCCGTTCCCTCGGTCGCTTTTAAGGATGGGGAAGAAGAAAAGTATGCACATGTATTTGACCCAGAGGTATCATTTGGAAACCTACACCCCACCAACACCGAAAACCATTTTTATGATGCCGTAGAAATGAGACCTTTTGAGAATGAGGAAGTCACCTTAACCCTATCTTGCCGTAGAGCTCTGGATCATTGGAACGAAACTGAATTGCTATCGGGAACATGGAAGTTGTCCGAACTTTTGGGAAACCAAATACAGGTCCAATTTCTCAACAATATGACTTTAGCAGATCAAGCAACCCAAACCGTGTCCCAAATTGCCCACTTTACCCCCTGTTTTGCCGTCCAATGCCTAAATGAAGAACATGGGACTGCAGAGGAACGCTCTGTTATGGGAGAGCCTATCACTATGGAAGGAGAGCGGATTTTTGAAACCTATAGTCCATCTAGTTTACCAGAGTCAGAAGAAGCAGGTGCCATTGAAAAAATCCACAGCTTTGAAGCTAAGTTGCTGCCTCAAGCATTTCCAAAAGTACGGCTCGAACTAAGTCCCATGGACGCTTCTGGGGCAATCGTCGAAGGTCTTTCCATAAACAACTTTTCCGTTACCGATAATGGCAAACCTGTATCGGCCTGGATGAAACAAAATACCATATCCCCCAAAATCCTATTACTTTATGACACTTCCTCAAGCATGCCTGCGGAATATGCCGGTGAACAAATTAAAATGTTCTTAGAAAAAACAGAGGCCGCCATCCGTGAAGCATATCCAACGGCGCATCTTATTTTACAGGCTACGGGATCCAATATCTATACCGCTCTGCTTAAAGCGAAACAATTGGATGTTGATCTTATCCTTTACGCCACGGACGGCGATAACAACGATGAATTTGACCCTGCATTTACCCCGATTTATGAAAACGGTCCCCCTGCAATATTCCTAAATGTAAAACCACAGGGCACAGTTTACAGTTACCTACGGCAGAACATGGAATTTATTGAAATAGCCGCCAATGATCAAGAGCGTACTATTGTTGAAATAAAACACATTGTTGATGGTTTGGAATTTCCTGCCTACATTCTTACCTACACCTCCTTTGATGAAACAGGTGATCATGTCGTAGACATAACTATAAAAAATACCTCATATAACACCCTACACCCTTTTCGGTTCCCCGAAAAAAGCGATCACTTATTGGGAAACCGTATGGTAGGACTTTACCTTACCCTAAGTCACAGGGGAATGCAACCTATAAAAAGGGTATTGGCAGGTTACGAACCACATCTGGACTTTTACGGCCAACCTACAAAGCTTACCCGTAAAATGATAGATGAAGTTCATGAACTGATCCTTGGTGGTGCCGTAATGTCTTTTGAACGAGAGGCCCCGACCCTTTCCATACAACTAACCGAATATTTGCAAACATTATTGAGCAATAAAGGATGGTTTGAAGCGTATCAGGATGGCAACATGGAAACGGCCATTGTAGAACTGAACAAAGGAACCCAAAGTTACCCTTCCATATTATTAAGTATGGTCCAACCATTGCGTAATTGTTTTTCTGAAGAAGGCGTTACCTATCCACGGGGCTTTCGTACGTCTTTGATCAAATTTAAGCCCGGGTATCATTCAGGAAACTCCAACACCTCTTTTGATTATTTTCCAACCTCTGATTATATCACGGTGACACGTACCGGAACCGGCCATTTTATAAAAACCTTGAACAAGACAGCACAACTTGCTATTTTGGAAGGCAAAGTGTTTGAGAAAAGTACACTTTCAGAGCTTGGCGATAAGACCTTAGCACTGAATATAGACCAAAATACATTTGATGGACAACTTCCCGAACTCAAACCCAAAGATTTACATTATTTCTCACGCCAAATATTTGGAGGTAGCACTATGAAGTTATTCGACATAACTTTAGAAAATCGCTCCTATTGGCAAATCAATACGGGGACAGGAGAACTTTATGGAATTCTACCCGATCAGACCGGAGGTGGAACCAATACCACTTACGCACAATTAAAAAACTTAGAAACAGTACTTGATGAGTATTCCAAACTTGTCTCTAAAATGAATCTAGGAATGACCATGATGGGTGTAGGCACAATGCCTGTTGGAATTGTAGCAACCTATAGTCTAACCCTAGTTAAATTATATGCATTGGCATCTGAAGCTTTAATACTGATGAATACAACAGGAATGGATGAAATAATAAAGGAAGCTTTGGCTAATTTGGCATGTGACGTTTATAAGGAAATACTATATGTTGGCTTAGGACGATTGGGAACGGGCGCAAGTACTATTGAAAATTTGATTGGAGCCATGGGAGGCAGTTATTCGTTTGTCTCCTGTTAATTCATTAATTCCTTCATTATTATAAACAAAAAAGCCCTTCACTTACGTAAAGGGCTTCAAGGAAGGCGGCGACCTACTCTCCCACCTGGTGTGGCAGTACCATCGGCGCAAACGGGCTTAACTTCCCTGTTCGGAATGGAAAGGGGTGGGCCCCGTCGCCATGG